>NZ_BAAAMV010000003.1:0-852078 GCF_039529455.1 Nonomuraea bangladeshensis | reverse complement strand
AGGTTGCTCACGTGTTACTCACCCGTTCGCCGCTCGAGTACCCCGAAGGGCCTTTCCGCTCGACTTGCATGTGTTAAGCACGCCGCCAGCGTTCGTCCTGAGCCAGGATCAAACTCTCCAAACAATGTCTGCGTAATACAGCTTGTCCGGATGAATCATCCAAGCAAGAATCCGTCAAAATGACGGGGTCATACATGTGTGATGCACATGCACTGGCTTTTAACACACTGTTGAGTTCTCAAGAAACGGACGCGAACTTCCTCGCCAGACACTCTTTCAAGTCCCGGCGCCGGAGGCGCACTTCGCTTCCCCTTCAGCTTACCAGATCCGGACGATTCTTGTCAAACCGCCCGTTCCGGGAGCTTCCGGACTTGCCCCTCGTCGAGGCAACCCTCGTAACTTACTCCAACTTTCGCCGCTTGTCCAACCGCCTGGTCGGACCCAGCCCGAATGTCGGGGTTCGTTGTGAGGAGTGGCAGGGCGTACTCGCCCTACACAGAAAACTCTAGCAGCCCTCACGGGCAGGGAAGGTCGTTCTTCGGTAACGAATAGACCTTCCCTGCGTCCGGAAGGTTCAAACCCCCAGCGCGGCCAGCTGTGCCTCAAGCCGCGCGATGTCGGCCGCGGCCTGCTCGGCGCGGCCCCTGACCTTGGCGACCACGTTGTCGGGCGCCTTGGCCATGAACTGCTCGTTGCCCAGCTTGGCGGCCACCTGCGCCGCCTCCTTGCGCGCGGCGGCGAGATCCTTCTCCAGCCGCTTGCGCTCGGCCGCCACGTCGATGGCGCCGGCGGTGTCGAGCTCGACGCTCACCCCGCCCACTTCCAGGCGCGCCGTGGGGTTGAAGGACTCGCCGGGCTCGGTCAGCCGCAGCAGCACCCGCGCGGCCGTCTCCTGCGCCGCAAGCGGCGTGCCGGCCAGCCCCAGGCGGGCCGCGACCTTCTGACCCGGCTTGAGCCCCTGGTCGGAGCGGAACCGGCGGACCTCCGTCACGAGGTCCTGCAGCGCGACGATCTCAGCCTCGGCCTCGGGGTCGGCGTAGCGAGGGTCGGGCACCGGCCACGGGGCCACGACGATCGACTCGCCGCCCGTCACCGCCCGCCACAGCTCCTCCGTGACGAACGGCACCAGCGGGTGCAGCATCCGCAGCAGCGCGTCGAAGACGTTGCCGAGCACCAGCCGCGTGTGGTCGAGCCCCTCACCGAGCTGGATCTTGGCCAGCTCGAGGTACCAGTCGCAGACCTCGTCCCACGCGAAGTGGTAGAGCAGGTCGGCCGCCTTGGCGAACTCGAAGTCCTCCAGTGCGGCGTCGGCCGCGCCGATGACGGTCTGCAGCCGTGACAGGATCCACCGGTCGGCCGCGGTCAGGTCGGCGCCGTCGAGCGAGCCGACGGCAGCGCCGTTCATGAGCGCGAAGCGGGTGGCGTTCCAGATCTTGTTGCAGAAGTTGCGGGAGCCGGCCGCCCACTCCTCGCTCACCGCGACGTCCGCGCCGGGGTTGGCGCCGCGCAGGAGCGTGAAGCGGGTGGCGTCGGCGCCGAAGCGCTCGACCCAGTCGAGCGGGTCGACGACGTTGCCGAACGACTTGGACATCTTCTTGCCGTACTGGTCGCGGACCATGCCGTGCAGCGCCACGACCCGGAACGGCGGCTCGCCGTCCATGGCGTAGAGCCCGAACATCATCATCCGGGCCACCCAGAAGAACAGGATGTCGTATCCGGTGACGAGCACGGACGTCGGGTAGAAGCGCTCCAGCTCCGGCGTGTGGTCGGGCCAGCCCAGCGTGGAGAACGGCCACAGCCCGGAGGAGAACCAGGTGTCGAGGACGTCGGAGTCCTGGGTGTAGCCGGCGGGCGGGTCCTCGTCGGGGCCGACGCAGACGACCTCGCCGTCGGGGCCGTACCAGACCGGGATGCGGTGGCCCCACCAGAGCTGGCGGGAGATGCACCAGTCGTGCATGTCGTCCACCCAGTCGAAGTAGCGCTTGGCCATCTCCGGCGGGTGGATGCGGGTGCGGCCGTCACGGACGGCGTCGCCGGCGGCCTTGGCCAGCGGCGAGACGTTGACGAACCACTGCAGCGACAGCCGCGGCTCGACGACGGTCTTGCAGCGCGAGCAGTGGCCGACCGCGTGCAGGTAGGGGCGCTTCTCGGCGACGATGCGGCCCTCGGCGCGCAAGGCGGCCACGACGGCGGGCCTGGCCTCGAAGCGGTCGAGCCCTTCGAACGGGCCGTGCGCGGTGATGACGCCGCGCTCGTCCATGACCGTGATGGACGGCAGCGAGTGGCGCCGCCCGATCTCGAAGTCGTTGGGGTCGTGGGCCGGGGTGACCTTGACCGCGCCGGTGCCGAAGGCCGGGTCGACGTGCTCGTCGGCGACCACCGGGATCATGCGGCCGGTGAGCGGCAGCTCGACCATGGTGCCGACCAGGTGGGTGTAGCGCTCGTCGCTGGGATGGACGGCCACGGCGGTGTCGCCGAGCATGGTCTCGGCGCGGGTGGTGGCGACCACGAGGTCGTCGGAGTAGCGGATCGAGACGAGCTCGCCCTCGTCCTCGCTGTGCTCGACCTCGATGTCGGACAGCGCGGTGTGGCAGCGCGGACACCAGTTGATGATGCGCTCGGCGCGGTAGATGAGGCCGTCGTCGAACAGGCGCTTGAAGATGGTCTGCACGGCCCGCGACAGGCCCGGGTCCATGGTGAAGCGCTCGCGCGACCAGTCGACGCCGTCGCCCAGCTTGCGCATCTGGCCGAGGATCCGGCCGCCGGACTCCTCCTTCCACTGCCAGACCCGCTCGACGAACGCCTCGCGCCCGAGGTCGTGCCGGGACAGGCCCTCCTTGGCCAGCTCGCGCTCCACGACGTTCTGGGTGGCGATGCCGGCGTGGTCCATGCCGGGCACCCACAGCGTCTCGCGGCCCTGCATGCGGGCGCGGCGGGTGAGCGCGTCCTGGATGGAGTGGTCGAGCGCGTGCCCGATGTGCAGGACGCCGGTCACGTTGGGCGGGGGCAGGACGATGCTGTACGGCTCGCGCGAGCTGCCCGGGTCGGCGCCGAAGTAGCCTCGGGATACCCAGCGCTCGTAGCTGCGGGTCTCGACGTCGGCCGGTGTGTATTGAGTAGGCAGCTCTGGCGTTGTCACAGTGACCAATTCTAGGGAGGGCGGCAAGCGGAAAACGCCCCGCTTGCTCGAATGCGGGCTGGAAATGGGTCCGAAGCGCCGAAAGCGCCCGCGTGGCGTGCTGCCACGGGGCGCTCGGGCGTGAACGGTGCGGGCCGGGTCAGGCAGACTTCTCGCGCGGCGTGCGCTGCTGCTTGACGGCGAGCTGGTCGCGCGGGACGAGCGTCGGGATCGCGTGCTCCAGCACCGACTCGCGGGTGATGACGACGCGGGCGACGTCCTGGCGGGAGGGCACTTCGTACATGACGGACTGGAGCACCTCCTCCAGGATGGCGCGCAGGCCGCGGGCGCCGGTGCCGCGCAGGATCGCCTGGTCGGCGATGGCCTCCAGGGCGCCGTCGGTGAACTCCAGCTCCACGCCGTCGAGCTCCAGGAGCTTGCGGTATTGCTTCACCAGCGCGTTGCGCGGCTCGGTGAGGATCTGGATGAGCGCCTCGCGGTCGAGGTTGTGGACCGAGGTGATGACCGGCAGCCGGCCGACGAACTCGGGGATCATGCCGAACTTCAGCAGGTCCTCCGGCATGACGTCGGAGAAGATGTCGGCGGTGTCGATCTCTTCCTTGGACCGGATGATCGCGTTGAAGCCGATGCCCTTCTTGCCGATGCGCGACTCGATGATCTTCTCGAGGCCCGCGAACGCGCCGCCGCAGATGAACAGCACGTTGGTGGTGTCGATCTGGATGAACTCCTGGTGCGGGTGCTTGCGGCCGCCCTGCGGAGGCACCGATGCCGTGGTGCCCTCCAGTATCTTGAGCAGCGCCTGCTGCACACCCTCGCCGGAGACGTCGCGCGTGATCGACGGGTTTTCGCTCTTGCGGGCGATCTTGTCGACCTCGTCGATGTAGATGATGCCGGTCTCGGCCTTCTTGACGTCGTAGTCGGCGGCCTGGATCAGCTTGAGCAGGATGTTCTCGACGTCCTCGCCGACGTAGCCGGCCTCGGTGAGGGCCGTGGCGTCGGCGATGGCGAAGGGCACGTTGAGCATCTTCGCCAGGGTCTGCGCCAGCAGCGTCTTGCCGGAGCCGGTGGGCCCGAGCAACAAGATGTTGCTCTTGGCCAGCTCCAGGCCGTCGTCTCTGCCCCGGTCGCCCGACTGCACCCGCTTGTAGTGGTTGTAGACCGCCACCGAGAGCGCCTTCTTCGCCTTGTCCTGACCGATGACGTAGGCGTCGAGGAACTCGTAGATCTCCCTCGGCTTGGGCAGGTTGTCCCACTTGAGCTCGGAGGACTCCGAGAGCTCCTCCTCGATGATCTCGTTGCAGAGATCGATGCACTCATCGCAGATGTAGACGCCTGGACCGGCAATGAGCTTCTTGACTTGCTTCTGGCTCTTTCCGCAGAAAGAGCACTTCAGCAGGTCTCCCCCGTCGCCGATGCGTGCCACCCCAGATACTCCTTTGCGTGGGACCGCCCTGCTCTCGCGAGAGCAGTGTCTCCGGACATCCTCCGGACTTGGCCGAACCGCTCAGGTTTCGACGTTACCGTCTTCTGGGCCCTCAGTGAGCCCCCTAGCGGCGAGTCGCACCGGAACGTGCCCTATTGGGCAGCGCTCCGGTGCGTCACGTCTCGTCTAGGAAGCCACGGCCTGAGCTCGCTTCTTCCTGGACGGGATGATGTCGTCGATCAGACCATACGCCTTTGCCTCGTCCGCGTTGAGAATTTTGTCGCGTTCGATGTCCTTACGGACTTCGGCGGAGGCCTTACCGGTGTGCCTGGCCACGATGTCCTCCAGCAGCGTGCGCATGCGGAGGATCTCGCGGGCCTGGATCTCGATGTCGCTGCCCTGGCCGCCGCCCTCGGTGGACGGCTGGTGGATCAGCACCCGGGCGTTGGGCAGCGCGAAGCGCTTGCCCGGGGTGCCGCCCGCCAGCAGCACGGCCGCGGCGGAGGCGGCCTGGCCGAGGCAGACGGTCTGGATCTCCGGCCGGACGAACTGCATCGTGTCGTAGATCGCCGTCATGGCGGTGAACGAACCGCCCGGCGAGTTGATGTAGATGCTGATGTCACGGTCGGGGTCGAGCGACTCCAGCGTGAGCAGCTGGGCCATCACGTCGTTGGCCGACGCGTCGTCGATCTGCACTCCGAGGAAGATGATGCGGTCCTCGAAGAGCTTGTTGTAAGGGTTCATCTCCTTCACGCCGTACGACGTGCGCTCGACGAAGGAGGGGAGAACGTAACGGCTTTCGATGTTCATGTCAGCTCCCCCTAGGAGACGGGCCCGGCCGAGGGCACCTGTCGCGCGCTGCGGACCACGTGGTCGATGAAGCCGTAGTCCTTGGCCTCCTCGGCGGTGAACCAACGGTCGCGGTCGGAGTCGGACTCGATCTGGTCCAGCGACTGCCCCGTGTGGAAGGCGATCCGCTCGGCCAGCGTCTTCTTCACGTAGAGCATCTGCTCGGCCTGGATGGCGATGTCGGCGGCGGTGCCGCCGATGCCGCCCGACGGCTGGTGCATCATGACCCGCGCGTGCGGCAGGGCGTAGCGCTTGCCCCTGGCGCCCGCGGTGAGCAGGAACTGGCCCATGGAGGCCGCCATGCCCATGACCACGGTGGAGACGTCGTTCGGCACGTATTCCATCATGTCGTAGATGGCCATGCCGGCACTCACCGAGCCACCCGGCGAGTTGATGTAGAGCGTGATGTCGCGGTTGGGGTCGTCGGCCGCGAGCAGCAGCAGCTCAGCGCAGATGCGGTTGGCGATCTCGTCGTTGACCTCCTGCCCGAGCACGATGATCCGCTCCCGGAGCAGGCGCTGGTAAAGCTGGTCCTCAAGCCGGAAGGCGGAGCCGTTCTCACGGCCTCGAGACTCAGGCTGATAGAAGGTCGGCGGGCTGGTCACAGCGTCACCTTCCGATGCGTCGTAATCGATTGGCTTTGCTTGTGACCTTAACGCGCGCCGCCCACAGGTCATGCCCGCTCTGCCGGACTGTTCGCTGACGGCGCATGTCCCGCCGCCCGCGCGGGAGAAGCGTGCTGCGGCGGAGTGCGGGCGGATGTCCCTGGAGCGCCCTGAGACGGCGGGACGCGCGCCAGGGGCCGTGACGGCGGGTCACGAGGGCCGGGGCGCGCTGCGTCCTGTGGCGGGCGTCTCAGCCCCTCCGAAGCGGTCGCGGCCGCGCCTCACGGAAACGGCGGAGCCCCCGGACGGGAGGTCCGGGGGCTCCTGCGAAGCGCCGGTGAGGGCGCGGGTGAGGGTTACGCCTCGCCCTTGTCCTCGGTGGTGCCGTCCTCGGCGGCGGCCTCCTCCTCGACGGGGGCCTCGCCGTTGATCTCGGTGTAGATGGCCTTGAGGTCGACCTCGTTGCCGTCGGTGTCGACGACCTTGGCGGCGTCACCGATCACGGACTTGGCCTTGTCGCGGACGATCTCGACCATGGCCAGCGTGAGCTGGTCGTTGTCGGCCAGGTGCTTGGCCAGCTCGTTGGGCTGGACGCCCATCTCCATGGCGCGGCGCACGACGAAGTTGGTCAGCTCCTGCTCGGAGACGCCCAGCTCCTCGGACTTGGCGACCTTGTCGAGCACGAAGCCGACCTTGAGCGCGCGGGCGGAGTTCTTCTCGAACTCGGCGAAGCGCTCCTCCTCCGTCGTCTGGTAGAGGCGGAAGAAGGCGTCGCGGCTCAGCCCGCTCTCGGCCACCTGGTGGTCGAGGTTGTGCTTGCGGGCGTCGATCTCGGCCTTGAGCGCGCTTTCGGGCAGCGGGAGGTCGAGCTGGTCGAGCACCGCGTCGAGGGCCTTCTCGCGGGACTGGACGACCTGGTCGATCAGCTTGTTGCGGCGGGCCTGCTCGCGGATGCTGGCCTTGAGCTCGTCGAGCGTGTCGAACTCGCTGGCGAGCTGGGCGAACTCGTCGTCGAGCTCGGGCAGCACCTTCTCCTTGACCGACTTGACGTTGATGATGACGTCGGCCTGCTCGCCGGCGTTCTCGCCGCCGACCAGCTCGGTCTGGAAGCTCTTCTCGTCGCCGGCGGACATGCCCTCCAGGGCGTCGTCGAGGCCCTGGAGCACGGAGCCCGCGCCGACCTCGTAGGACACCTCGCTGGCGGCCTGCTCCTCGATGTTCTTGCCGTCGATCTCGGCGCGCAGGTCCATCACGACGTAGTCGCCCGCGGTGGCGGCGCGCTCGACGCCGGTCAGCGTCGCGAAGCGCTGGCGCAGCGCGTCGAGCTGGCGGTCGACGTCCTCGTCGGTGACCTCGGCGGAGTCGACGGTGACCTCGATGCCCTGGTAGTCGGGCACGTCGAAGTTGGGCCGGACGTCGACCTCGGCGGTGAACTCGATCTGCTCACCGTCGTCGATCTTCGTGACCTCGATGTCAGGCTGGCTGACCGGGAATACGTCGGCCTCGTCGACGGCCTGGCCGTACAGCTTGGGCACGGCGTCGTTGAGGGTCTCCTCCAGGACGACCGCCCGGCCGAAGCGCTGCTCGATGATGCGGGCCGGAACCTTGCCAGGCCGGAACCCGGGGACGCGCACCTGCTGCGCGACCTTCTTGTACGCCGCATCCATGCTCGGGCGCAGCTCGTCGAACGGCACCTCGACAGTGAGCTTGACCCGGGTCGGGCTGAGCTCCTCGACAGCGGTCTTCACGGAATGGTCTCCTTGATCAAGCTACGAGTGATCGCGGGCGCGTCCATTCGGTCGGCTCACGCGCCGCGCCCACATGAGCGGTGTTGGGCATGCTCCGCCTCGGCGGCATCCAACGCCGGTGGTCCAGTCTAGGGCAGATGCATACCCAACAACGACGTCCCGGCGGTCACAACGACGTCCGCATGCCGTCAGAACTCGTCCGCGATCTTCCTCAGCAGCTCGATCGTCTCGTCCGGAGTGGTGCTGACGGCGCAGAGCCGCTCCATGACCTCGGTGTAGCGGTCGACGTCCTCGCGCTTGTCCAGGTAGAGGGCGCTGGCGAGTTGCTCGACGTACACGACGTCGGGCAGGTCGGGGTCGGGGAAGCGCAGGACGCTGAACGCCCCGCCCTCCGCGCTGTGCCCGCCGAAGCTGAAGGGCATGATCTGGATCGTGATGCTCGGCTGGCGCATGAGGTCGATGAGGTGCTCCAGTTGCGCCTTCATCACCTCGGCGCCGCCGATCGGGCGGCGTAGCGCCGCCTCGTCGATCACCGCCCAGAAGACGGGCCCGTCCGGCCTTTCGAAGATCCTCTGGCGCTCCAGTCGGAGATCGACCCTCCTGGCGATCTCCTCCGCTCCGATGCCCGCCGTCCCGGCGGTCACCACAGCCCTCGCGTACTCCTTGGTCTGCAGCAGTCCTGGCACGAACTGGACCTCGTAGGTCCTGATCCTGGTGGCGGCCTCCTCAAGGCCGACGTACGCCTGGAACCACGTGGGCAGGACATCGTTGAACCGGTGCCACCAGCCCGGCTCGTTGGCGGTGGCGACCAGGTCGAGCACGGCGGAGCGGGCCTGCTGGTCGACGACCCCGTACAGGGTCAGCAGGTCGGCCACGTCACGCTCTTTGAACCCCACCCGGCCCAGCTCCATGCGGCTGATCTTGGATTCTGAGCCACGGATGAGGTGGCCCGCCTCCTCGCGGGTGACGTTCTTCGCTTCCCTGAGCTTGCGCAGTTGGGAGCCCAGGAGGATGCGCAGCGCCGTCGGCCCGGAACCCGGCTGGTTCTGCGTCACTTTGCCTCCTATCAAGGTCCGCACCACACAGTGACACCACATTGCCTGCTATGACAAGGTCCCAACCAGGTGTCCGATTCGCCTTGTCCACCGGGGAAAACGCCGCTTGCGGCTGCACATTGCAGCTGCACGTGCATTTGGGTCTTGCAGCCGCAGCCGCTCGTGACCCATGATGGCTTAGTGCATATTGGGCCAAACATGCACTAACCAAGGCTTTACGGGGAGGTATTGGCAGGATGGTAGAGGACCCTCTGGCCACTGCCGACTGCCTCGAGATAACCCGCGAGGTCGGTTTCGACCAGTTGCTCACTGGTCGTGGCGGCAAGCCGTACACCACCTCGTGCCCGTTGCCCTTCCAGGCCGACTCGGTGAAGACCGCCAGGGACGTCACCCGCAACACCCTCCGGGGCTGGGGGCTGCACGACCTGAGCGACGACGCCGCGCTCGTGGTCTCCGAGCTGGTGACGAACGCGGTCAGGTACGCGATGCGCTCCTCGGGCCGGCGCGAGATCGAGCTGCTGCTCATGCGGGTCAGCCCCCACGTGCTGCTGGCCGTGGCCGACCCCAGCGACGAGGTGCCGCGGCGCAAGGAGCCCGACTTCATCTCCGAGAACGGCCGCGGCCTCTACATCGTCGAGACCTACAGCCAGAGCTGGGGCTGGGACCGGCTGGCCCGCGGCGGCAAGGCCGTCTGGGCGCTCTTCCGCACCGAGCCGTGACCGCCTTCTTCTGATCACTCCCCCGTGGCGCCGTCGATGCGTTCGCGCAGGAGATCGGCGTGGCCGTTGTGCCGGGCGTACTCCTCGATCATGTGGACGAGGATCCAGCGGTGCGAGCAGTCGCCGCCGTTGCGCTCCCCCACGGCGTCGAGCGGCCGCGCGGCCGAGATGGCGCGGGCTCGCTCGATCTCGTCCCGCCAGGTCTCGAACGCCTCCTCCACCGACGCGGTGTCCACTTCCTTGAAGTCGGCGTCGTTGTCGCGGTCCTTGTCCCACAGCTTCGGCACGTCCTCGCCGGCGAGCACCCGGCGGAACCAGGCGCGCTCGACGTTCGCCATGTGCCGTACCAGGCCGAGCAGGGACATCCCGGAGGGCTCGGCGCTGCGCAGGCGCAACTGCTCGTCGGTCAGGCCGGCGCACTTGACCGCGAGGGTGCCGCGGTGCCATTCGAGCCAGTTGTTCAGCACGGTGCGCTCGTCGCCGGTCAGCGGCGGAGGGGTGCGAGGGTCTTCCATATTCCGTTCAGTTCATCGAGATGTGGACGTGGTCGTAGTGGTTCTCGGTGATGCTGCCGCGGTCGGACATCGCGCGCCAGCCGGAGCCCGAGTTGATGCGCTGCTTCCAGATCACGTACTTGACGCCTAGTTTGCTCTGGTTCTGCAGGGCCCAGGCGGCGATGCGGTCGCCCAGGGCGTTGTTGGCCGCGCTGGGCATGGTGCCGCCCGAGCTCATCATGAAGTCGCAGGCGCGGCCGAGCGGGTGCTCGCCGCTGGAGCCGGAGCGGAAGCAGCCCACCGAGAACGGCAGCGCGAAGTTCTTCGTCACCTGCTCGCGCATGAGCCGGGTGCGCGCGGTGATGTTGTCCGAGCCGGCCGGCAGCTCGGGGGCCCAGCTGCCGTCGGAGTTGCGGCCGGTGCCGTACGGGACCAGATCGGCCAGCTTGTCCTTGATGTCGTCGATGACGTCCTCGGCCTCGTCGCGCTGCTCGGCGACCTCGGCCGCGTCCGCGCGGATCTTGACCGCCAGCGCCTCGGCCTCGGCGGCGGCCTTCTTCTTCTCGTCGCGGGCCGTTGCCACGCCCTGCACCAGCGCCTGCTGCTCGGTGGTGAGCTGGTCGAGCACGGCCGCGCTGGCCCCGTCGAGCATGAAGCCAGGCACCGGGGGGTTGCCGTTCTGGTAGCGGAGGCGGGCGAGCTCGGCGACGCGCTGCTCGGAGGCGGCGAGCGTGCGCTCGGCCGTGGCCAGGCGTTCCTTGGCGGTCTCGGCGGTCTCCTGTGCCTTGGCCAGCTCGACGCGCTTGAGGTTGTACTGCTCGATCAGCTTGTCGACCTTGGTGTTGAGCCGCTTGAGCTGGGCGCGGAGCTGTGACTCCGACGGCTTGGGCGCGGCCGCCTGCACAGCGGCCGCCTGCGCAGGGTAAGGCGTCGACAGGAGGACGGCGGCGGCGGTGACGAGACCGATGGCGAAGGGCACGGGGGACGAAGCCGCCACGTACAGGGTTCCTCTCCCTCTGCCGGCCGGGTTAGCTGACGGGTTCGGGCGTGAGAGCGTCCCTACCACCGAAGTGGATTCACCCCAGGTGCGGTGGGTCCCCGGCTCCCGGGCGACGCGCCCGGGATTAGGCGTGCGACGGCTGGTGAGGCCGTTGCTTATGGGGATATTAGTGGTAGATCACAAGTAATGCGACCTTAAGTAGAAATCTATTAGTGATCGAGTTGTGATCGGAGCATGCGTGCCGCCTCCTCCGGCAGCACGTCGTTGACGAAGGCGCCCATCGCCGACTCCGACCCCGCCAGATATTTCAGCTTCTCGGGCGCCCGCCTGATGCTGAACAGCTCAAGCCGCAGGTAGGCGAGGTCCCGCCCCTCGCGCACGGGCGCCTGGTGCCAGGCCGCGATGTACGGCATCACGACCCCGAACAGCCCGTCGAAGGCCCGCAGCACCGAGGTGTAGAGCGGCGCGAACGCGGCCCGCTCCGCCTCCGTCAGCGCCGGCAGGTCCGGCACCTGCCGGTGCGGGTAGACGTGCACCTCGAACGGCCAGCGCGCGGCGGCCGGCACGAACGCCGTCCAGTGCTCGTTGGAGGTCACGACCCGCGTGCCCGCCGCGCGCTCGGCGGCGAGGACGTCGGCGAACAGGTTGCCGGGGCCCTTGTGCCGGGAGGCCGCGCCGAGGTTGAGCTTGGTGCGCGGGGTGACGTACGGGTAGGCGTAGATCTGACCGTGCGGATGCGCGAGCGTGATGCCGATCTCCGAGCCGCGGTTCTCGAAGCAGAACACCTGCTCCACGCCCTCGACGGCGGACAGCTCGGCGGTGCGGTCGGCCCATGCCTCCATGACCAGCTCGACCTGGTCGTCGGAGAGGCGGGAGAAGCTGGAGTCGTGGTCGGAGGTGAAGCAGACGACCTCGCAGCGGCCGGCGCCGGGACGGACCTCGCTCAGGCCGCCCACATCCTCATAGGTGCCGAAATTTCGGGAGAAGGACGGGAAGCGGTTCTCGAACACCACGACGTCGTAGTCGTACGCCGGGATCTCCGTGTCGCGGCCGGGCGCCGACGGGCACAGCGGGCACTCGGCCGCCGTGCCCTTCGGCTGGAACGTACGGGTCTGGCGGTGCCCCGCCATCGCGATCCACTCCTCGGTCAGCGGGTCGTAACGCAGCTCGGAGGCCACCGGCCGGGGGCCGAGCTCGCGCCGGTCCACCGCGCTCCGGTCGGCGTCGTCCCTCCGGTCGAAGTAGATGAGCTCCCGGCCGTCGGCCAGATGGGTGATGGTGCGCTTCACAGCGTGCCCTCTTCCGCGATGATGAGTTCGCCGGCCCGGTCGGCCAGCTCCGTGCGTGCTTCCTCCGGCAGCGCCGCGTCGCTGATGACCACGTCGGCCTCGCTCAGCTCGGCGATGGTGCTGATGCCGACCGTGTTCCACTTGGTGTGGTCGGCGGGCACCACCAGGCGGCCGGCGGCGCTCACCAGCTCCCTGTCGGTCTCGGACTCCAGCAGGTTGGGCGTGGTGAAGCCGGCACGGACGCTCATGCCGTGGACGCCGAGGAAGAGCGTGTCCACGTGCAGGCGGCGGATCGCGGCCACGGCGACCGGGCCCACCAGCGCGTCCGATGGCGTACGGACGCCGCCGGTCAGCACCACCGTGCGGTCGGCACGCGGGTTGCGGTGGAAGACGTCGGCGACGGGGACCGAGTTGGTGATCACGGTCAGCTCGGGCACGGCGATCAGGTGATGGGCGAGGGCCCACGTGGTGGTGCCCGCCGACAGCGCGACTGCGGTGCCCGGCCGGACGAGCTGCGCGGCGCGGCGCGCGATCGCCTGCTTCTCCGGCTGCTGGCGGGCGGACTTGGCGGTGAAGCCCGGCTCCTCGGTCGAACCGGGGCCGAGTGCGGTCGCGCCGCCGTGCACCTTCTCCAGCAGGCCGCGCTCGGCCAGCACCTCGAGGTCGCGGCGGATGGTCATGTCGGAGACGCCGAGCTCGCGTACGAGGTCGGCCACGCGTACGCCGCCGTTGCTGCGTACGCGTTCGAGGATCGCCTGCTGACGCTGCTGTGCGAGCACCCTTGCCCCTTCCAACAGATTCCACCAAATTATGACATGACGATGGTGGGAAATGTTAGTTCGCGTGGATCACTTGCCTGGTCGGCGCGGTGGGAGGACGGTGGGGATCCATGCCGGACCCCGAACGCGGGAGGCGAGCTTCATGGCCAGGCGAGCACGCAAAGGCAAGGCGCGCAAGAAGAAGAAGGCGAACCACGGCAAGCGCCCCACCGCACGTTAGGAACCACCGGGTGGCCGCCTCCTGCGGCCACCCGGCGATCAAGGTCAGGTCGGCAGCTCCGTGAGCGCCTGGTCGATGCGCTCCTGCGGCAGCGTGTAGTCCTCCAGCTCGCCGCCCAGGTGCCGGTCGTAGGCCGCGAGGTCGAAGTGCCCGTGGCCGCACAGCGCGGTCAGGATGACCTTCTCCTCGCCGCTCTCCTTGCAGCGCAACGCCTCCGCGATCGTCTCGGCCAGCGCGTGCGTGGGCTCGGGGGCCGGCACGATGCCCTCGGTACGGGCGAAGCGGACGCCGGCCTCGAAGCACTCGCTCTGGGCTCGGGTGACGGCCTCGAACAGGCCCAGGTCGTACATGTGCGACAGCAGCGGCGACATGCCGTGATAGCGCAGGCCGCCCGCGTGGATCGGGTCCGGCACGAACGAGTGGCCCAGCGTGTGCATCTTGAGCAGCGGTGTCAGGCCGGCGGTGTCGCCGAAGTCGTAGGCGTACACGCCGCGGGTGAACGACGGGCACGCGGCCGGCTCGACCGCGCGGAACACCGTGTCCAGGCGGCCCGCCAGCTTCTCGCGCAGGAACGGGAACATCAGCCCGGCGAAGTTGGAGCCGCCGCCCGTGCAGCCGATGACCAGGTCGGGCAGCTCGGGGAGCTGCTCCAGTGCCTCCTCGCCGATGAGCGTCTGATGCATGAGCACGTGGTTGAGCACCGAGCCGAGCGCGTAACGGGCGTCGGGGGTCGCGGCCGCCACCTCGACGGCCTCGCTGATCGCGATGCCGAGGCTGCCGGGCGAGTCCGGATCGCCGGCCAGGACCTTGCTGCCCGCGCCGGTCACCGGGGACGGGCTGGCGTGCACCGTCGCCCCGTACACCTGCATGAGCGAGCGGCGGTAGGGCTTCTGGTCGTAGGAGGCGCGCACCATCCAGATCTGGCATTCCACATCGAACTGGGCGCAGGCGAAGGCCAGCGACGATCCCCACTGCCCCGCGCCGGTCTCGCTCGTGAGCAGCCGGACGCCTTCCTTGGCGTTGTAGTACGCCTGCGGGACGGCGGTGTTCGGCTTGTGGGAGCCGGCCGGCGAGACGCCCTCGTACTTGTAGTAGATCCTGGCCGGCGTGCCGAGGGCCCGCTCCAGACGGCGGGCCCGGATCAGCGGCGTCGGCCGCCAGAGCCGGTAGACCTCCATGACCTCCTGCGGGATCGGGACGAACCGCTCGGTGCTGACCTCCTGCGCGATCAGCTCCATCGGGAACAGCGGGGCCAGGTCGTCCGGCCCGACGGGCTCGCGGGTGGCCGGGTGCAGCGGCGGCGGAGGAGGAGCGGGCAGGTCGGGAACGATGTTGTACCAGTTGCTCGGGATCACTGTTTCAGTCTGCGCCCGTTACGCACGGCAATCCAGTAACTCTCAGCTACCGGTCAACACCGCCGGCCGATCGGGGTGGTCGGCCCGGACGACGACGTCGGCCGAGCGTTGGGGGCGGGCCTCGCGCTCGTAGCGCTCGTACGCGGGCAGCCGCCACCGCTCCTCCTCCGGCGTGCCGCGGCTCAGCGCGCCCGGCGACAGCCACACGTGCACGCTCACGTCGAACGGCAGCCCGTGCCCCAGCAGCAACGTCCCGTCGACCAGCGCCACCCCGCCGGGCGGCAGCTCCTCGTACGGCGCCCGGTAGGCGCGGTCCACGCTGCTGTTCCACAGCGCCGGCAGGACCCGCCCCGACCCGCCCGCGTCCAGCGGCTCCAGCACCTCCCGCCGCAACGCCTTGACGTCCAGCCAGTCCTCGTAGAAGGCGTCGGGATCGGTCCTGCCGTGCTCCAGCCGCAGCGACGCCGGACGCAGGAAGTCGCCGGCGGACACCCGCAGCACCGGCCTCCCGCGCAACCGCAGCGGGGCGACCAGCTCGTCGGCCAGCGCCTCCGGCCGCGCCGCGGGGGCGCCGTCCACGGCCACCCGCACCCACGCCTCCCGCGGCCGACCGGCGATCAACTCGGCCAGCTCCTCGACCAGGACGTCACGGGAGATCGGTCGCGCGCGCATCATCCTTCTCAGCTTACGATCGCCCGCCCGCCGACCTCGGATCAGGCTGTCCAGGCCGTGATCCGCACGAGCAGCATCGCGCCGAACCAGCAGGCGAACATCAGGATGATCCCCGTACGGAGCTGCCGGTGGTCCTGAGCATTCCTGCCGCGCCGCCGCGCTCTCATGACCAGCGTGATGGCCACGGACACGAGGGCAAGCGTCTGCACGATCTCGACCCAGGTCACGAGGCGACGCTACTCCCGCCGCGCGGACGTGTCGATCACGAGAAGGGAAAGGCCAGGCAGCCGCGTGCGACTGACTGCTGGGCTCTGCCCGGGACGTGGCGGACGGGAAGATCGGGCCCTCAGCCACTGACTACTCGAAGGCTGGACCGCTTTCGCGATCACCCTGGAGCCGAGTGCCCCCGCCGGAGGCGTCGCCTGCACAGAACAGCTTCCAGAGCTGGATGCTCATCACAACGAACAGGGCAACTCCGCCGAGCAGAATCACGAGCACGAAGAGCGCGAACGGATGGAAGATCACTGAGCCTCCTGTCGTCATGCTGGTCATAGGTGACCCCTGATTCCTCAGCCCGCGCGGCTCCCGCGCGAGAACGGCCCAAGGCCGCACGCGCAGCGCGGAGGGCCGCCGCCTTGGAGCCTTCCTCGCCGGCAACGTGGTTGAGCCAGTCACCGCAGGGCTAGGGAGGGCTGCATGATGGCCGGTGCCCGACGACTTTCGGCACCATCCGAGCGCTTCCCTCCGGCAGGTACCATGACGCTGATCTTTGGCTGGTGAAGATCTCGTTCGGCGCATACGCCGAGCAGTGGATCACCGGCAGCGTGATCAAGCCCACGATGGAAGATCTCTACCGGAGATTGCTCAAGAACCACTTCGCCCCGGCTGTCGGCAATCGCAGTCTGACCGGCATCCGAGAGGCAGACGTACGACGGTGGCGCAAGGATCGGCTCGCCATGGTGGGGCCGTCCACTCAGGCGCTCGGGGAAGCCCGGCGGGTGGCAAGGGGCGGTCAGGCCGACGAGACGAGCGGCGCGTGAGTGGCACGGTCAGAGAGACAAGGTCGGATAACAGCAAGGCCCAGACTCGGGATCAACTCCCGGACCTGGGCCTTCGTGCTTGGAGCGGACGACGGGAATCGAACCCGCGTAGCTAGTTTGGAAGACTAGGGCTCTACCATTGAGCTACGTCCGCGCGAACCGGTCGAACTCTGGTCTAGACTTCATCCGGTCGTCAGAGCGTAAGCGTACCGGAGTCCCGGGGCGCATGCGCACTCGGCGAAGCGGGGCGTGGCGCAGCTTGGCAGCGCGCTTGCTTTGGGAGCAAGAAGTCGCAGGTTCAAATCCTGTCGCCCCGACCAGCTCGAAGGCCCCTTCCGATGCGGAAGGGGCCTTGTGCGTCCGGGCGCGGGTCATCAGTCGGCAGACTATGGGCGCATGGAGATACTTCCGGGCGCGGGTGTGGCCCTGGTGAAGGTCGGGGACCAGCGAGCCGAGGTTGAGGGCCGGATCGGGGGCCCGGTGCATGGCCACGGCAGTAAGAACGTCTACGACACCGCTCCCATGTTGATCGTCCACTACGGCCCGGACGACCGGGTCGAGCTGGTGGAGATCGCCTACTCGGGCCACGGTGGGGAAGAGGTGTTCTTCGACGGCGTGCAGCTGACCTACCGGTTCATGGACGAGGTGGTTTCCGGACTGGTTGCGAAGGGCCACACGGGCACGTCTTCGGACATCGGGTTCACCTTCCACGCCGGCTTCTCCGTGTGGTCGATGGGATCTCTGTGGGCTCTCGATCTGGACCCTGACGCGGACGAGGAGGACGAACGGTCGATCGTCGAAGGGGTGTCGGTCGCCCCCTACTCGTAGGGGACGAGGGCTGAGCGGGCCGCGGCGAGCTCATCAGCCGGCTGGTCGAGGTGATCGGGTCCGTCGCGGCCGCGCACCCGCTGCGGGTCGTCGTCGGCGGGCCGCCCGCCGCCGGCAGGACCACGCCGGCCGATGAGCTCGCCGTCGTCCTGCGCGCGCAGGACCGCGACACCATCCGCGTGACCGTCGACGACTTCCTCTTCGCCCGTGCGCAGCGCTATCGACGCGGCCGGTAGTCGGCCGAAGGCTGTTACTTCGACCCCCGCGATCGTGCCGGGTCCTGCTCGATTCGCTGGGCCCGGTCGCAGATCGGAGGTTCCGACACACCGTGGTCCCCCGCGGCCGCGCCCGCTTCCCCAGACGCCGTACTGCTCTTCGACGGGGTCTTCCTCCTGCGTCCAGAACTCACGGTCCTGGCGCGACCGCCACATTGCTCCAACAGCCGGCCTGGGAAGTACGGCCGCCGGTCAGCCGGTCAGGGTAAGCGGGTTGACCAGGTCGGCGTAGACCAGGAGCCCGGCCATCACCATCATGACGAGCGCGATCGCGTACGTCAGCGGCAGCACCTTCGCGATGTCCACGTACTTCGGCTCCGGCCGTCGCATGATCTTCGCGTACGCCCGCTTGATGCCCTCCCAGATCCCGCCGGCGATGTGCCCGCCGTCCAGGGGCAGCAGCGGGATGAGGTTGAACATGCCGATCGCCAGGTTGAAGCCGGCCAGCAGGTTGACGAAGATGGCGATCTTCTTCTCGTTGGTCAGGTCGCTGGCCAGGATCTCGCCGCCCATGCGGCCCGCGCCCACGACGCCGACCGGACCCTCGGGGTCGCGCTTCTCGCCAGAGAAGGCCGCGTGCCAGACGCCGACCATCTTGTCCGGCAGGTTGAGCAGGGAGCCCGCCACACGGCCGGTCAGCTCGCCCATGTAGCCGACGACCGCGCCCATGCTCTGGCGCTGCATGACCTCGGTGGGCAGGACGCCGAGGAAGCCGACGTTCTTGTCGATCTTGCTCGGGTCCTGGAGGTTGGGGCGGTCCTGGGCGATGAGGGTGACGTCGAGCGTCAGCGGCTTGCCGTCGCGTACGACGCCGAGCTCGACCGGGCCGGGGCCGTGGGAGCGGATGAGCCGGGTGGCGTCCTCCCACGTGGTGATCTTCTGGCCGTCGAAGGTGACCATCCGGTCGCCGGGCTTGAGTCCGGCCTGCGCCGCGGGAGTGGGCTGGTCGCCGGCCTGGCAGGTCTTGCGCTGCTCGCTGACCGGGATCACGCAGGTGGAGGTCTCGGGCGAGACGACCGGGGCCCAGGCGGGCAGGCCGATGCCGACCAGCAGGATGCTGAAGAAGACGAACGCGAGCACGAAGTTCATCAGCGGCCCGCCGGACATGATGATGATCTTCTGCCACCACTTCTTGCGGTAGAAGACGCGGTCCTCGTCGCCGGGCCGCACCTCCTCCTGGGCTGCGTCCCTGGCCGACTCGATGAGGCCCTGCCAGGGGCCGGTGGCGGTGTTGCGCAGTTTGTTCGGGTCGTCACCGGGGCGCGGCGGCAGCATGCCGATCATGCGGATGTAGCCGCCGAACGGGATCCACTTGATGCCGTACTCGGTCTCGCCCCTGCGCCTGGACCAGGCGGTCGAGCCGAAGCCCACCATGTACTGGGTGACCTTGACCCCGAAGAGCTTGGCGGGGATGAGGTGGCCGATCTCGTGCAGCGCGATGGAGAACATCAACCCGAGCAGGAAGAGGATGATCCCCACCAGATAGAGCCAGTTCATCTATGCGCGCTCCAGGGCAAGGCGGACGGTCCAGACAGCTTCAGGGTAGTCGACTTCCCCGGTCCTCAAGGGCCTCAGACATTTTGGGCAGGCGTTGACAGTACGCCCTTCTCACGACCTGGCCCGTGTCGAACGTCAGGGTCACGGCCGCCAGATGAGCACCAGCGCGCAGTCGTCGTTGTGCCCCGAGGCCATGGCGTTGACCAGCGCGCGGGCGCCGTCGCGGAACCCCGAGGGCAGCAGCCGCTCGGCCTCGCCGAGCAGCCGGTCGAGCCCGGCGTCGATGTCGCGGCCGGGCTGCTCGATGAGCCCGTCGGTGAACAGCAGCAGCGCGTCGCCCTTGCGCAGGGTGCCGCTGTCGGGCTCGCAGTGCAGGTCGGGCACCACGCCGAGCACGACGCCCTTGGCCGCGGCGACCTGCCAGCTCCCGGTGCCGGCGTCGAACTTCACCACCGGCGGATGTCCGGCCGAGGTGATCGTGTAGTCGCCCGTCGCGAGGTCGAGGCGCAGGTGCACGGCGGTCACGAAGCCCTCGTCGCCCCGCTGGCGGTGCAGGTAGGCGTTGCAGGCGGGCAGGAAGTCGTCGACCGAGCCGAGCAGGCCGCCGAACGTCCCCGACAGCAGCAGCGCCCTGGTGCCCGCGTCCACGCCCTTGCCGGAGACGTCGACCAGGGCGATCTCGACGCTGTCGCCGTCACGCATGGACACGAGGAAGTCCCCGCCGAAGGAGGACCCGCCGGCCTGCTTGAGCACCACCTTGGCGCCCCAGTCCTTGGGCAGCGGCGGCAGCTCGCCCTGTCTCTTGAGCCGGTCGCGCAGCTCCAGCAGCATCGCGTCACCGCGCAGCCCCTGCACGCCGAGCTTGCCTCGGGTGCGCGCCATGAGCACGGCGAGCACGGTGGTGAACCCGATCGTCACCATGAGCCCCACCCCGACGCTGCCCGCGCCGAGCGTGACCGCGACGTAGCCGAGCGCCGCGCCCACGGCCACGAGCAGCACGACCAGGCTGCGCAGGCGCAGCTGCAGCCCGCCGACCAGGGTGACGAGGATGAGCAGGGACGGCGAGAACCACTCGGTGGAGACCTGGCCGGCCAGCACCCCGATGAGCAGCGCGAGCACGGCGAGCGTGATGAGCAGATTGCGGTCGCGGGCGAGCGGCCCTCTGCGGACGAAGCGGACGATGGACACGAGGAAGGGCACCCGCGCCAGCGCGGCGCGGACCCGTGGCGGGATCAGCGGCGCCGGACGGGAACTCATGATGGGCCTGACTGTATCGGTCCGCATCCCGTTTGGGCAGTCCACTTGACCAAGGCCTTGATCATTACGTGCGGATATTCGGTGGCTCTCCCCCTTTGCCCGCTCCTACCGTGGACGGATGAGCTTCCCCATCCGTCCGATCGCCGAATCCGAGTGGACGGCGTACGTCAACGTCATGAACGAAGGGTTCGGCTGGACCGCGCCGCCCGGGATGATCGAGCGGTTCAAGGCCGAGACCGAGTTCGACCGGACGCTGGCCGTCTTCGACGGCGAGGTCATGGTGGGCACCACCGACACCCTCAGCCTCAGGATGACGCTTCCCGGCGGGCGGCAGTTGCCCGTGGGCGGGGTGACGTCCGTGAGCGTGCTGCCCTCGCACCGGCGCCGCGGCGTGTTGTCGCAGATGATGCGCCGTCAGCTCGCCGACATCCGCGAGCGGGGGGAGGCTGTGGCCGCGCTGTACGCCTCCGAGTCGGGCATCTACGGCCGCTTCGGCTACGGCCGGGCCGCGAGCGAGCTGTCCTTCCGTATCACCAAGCGTGCCGCGGCGTTCGTGCCGGACGCGCCCGCGGACCCGTCGTTGCGGATCAGGGTGACGCCGCCGGCCGAGGTGCGGGACGAATTGGAGGCCCTGTTCGCCTCCGTGGTGACCGCCCGGCCCGGCCGCTACGAGCGGCACGCCGCCTTCTGGAACAGCAGCCTCGCCGACGACGAGTCCGACCGGGGCGGGATGGGCGCGCTGCGCTGCGTACTGGCGGAGGACGACGGGGGCGTGCGCGGGTACGCGTTGTTCCGAATCAAGTCGTCCTGGGACGACAACGGGGTGCCCGAGGGCGAGGTGCGGCTCCATGAGCTGGAGGCGAGCGATCCGGCGGCGTACGCGCTGCTGTGGCGCCACCTGCTGGACCGGGACCTCGTGACCACGCTGCGGGCGGGCAGACGTCCGGTGGACGACCCCCTGCAGACGCTCCTGGCCGACCCGCGCCAGCTCCGCGCGACCTACGGCGACGAGCTGTGGGTACGCCTGGTCGAGGTGGACCGCGCGCTGACCGCGCGCGCCTACGCCGCCCCCGTGGACCTGGTGATCGAGGTGGACGACGACGTGTGCCCGTGGAACGCCGGCCGCTGGCGGCTCACCGCGGACCCGTCGGGCGCGGAGTGCAAGCAGGTCGAGGACGAGCCGGACCTCACGGTGCCGGTGGCGGCCCTGGGCTCGGCGTATCTGGGCGACGGGCAGCTCGGCCCGATGCTCGGCGCGGGGCTGCTGCGCGAGCACACCCCGGGCGCGGTGCGCGACCTCGCCACCGCGATGTCCTGGAGCCCCAGGCCGTGGGCGGGCCGGGTCTTCTGAGCCGCCTCTCCCGAGAGCCGGGGCTTCGGACGTACGCTCGGGGCATGGCCTTGCAGAGCTTGCAGATCACCGCGACGATCGCCATGCGCGCCCGCGACGTGTCGCGCCCGGCGAAGGAGCAGCAGGAGGCCGCCGACCGGCGGCCCCTGCGTGACGAGATGCCGAAGCGCGAGACCCGGCGTAAAGGGCAGAACAGCTAGTCAGGGCAGCGGCGGGAGCTGGCCGATCGTCTCGTACGAGGCCAGCTGCGCGATGCGCCGGCTGTGGCGCTCGCTGCCGGAGAAGGGCGTGCCCAGGAACACCTCGGCGAAGCGGGTGGCCTCGTCGAGGGAGTGCATGCGCGCCCCGATGCTGACGACGTTGGCGTTGTTGTGCTCGCGGGCCAGGCGCGCGGTGTCCTCGCTCCAGGCCAGGGCCGCGCGGATGCCGCGCACCTTGTTGGCGGCGATCTGCTCGCCGTTGCCCGAGCCGCCGATGACGATGCCGAGGCTCGCCGGGTCGCCCGCGACGCCCTCGGCGGCGCGCAGCACGAACGCCGGATAGTCGTCCTCGGCGTCGTAGACGAAGGGACCGCAGTCGGTCACCTCGTGCCCGTGGTCCTTCAGCCAGGACACGAGGTGGTTCTTGAGCTCATAGCCGGCATGGTCGGCACCGATGTAGACACGCACCCGCCCAGTCTTCCACAGCCCCGGGGTGGCGGCTCGCGCACTAGAGTAAGGATCACTTCCGTCCGCCGCCCCTTACGAAGGCAGGGATCATGCGAGAGATCCGCGTCATCGGCGACCCCGTGCTGCGCACGCCCGCCGAGCCGGTCACGGACTTCGACCGCGAGCTGCGCCGCCTGATCGAGGAGATGTTCGAGGCGATGTACGCGGTCGACGGGGTGGGCCTGGCGGCCCCGCAGATCGGCGTGTCGCGGCGATTGTTCGTCTACGACATCAACCGGCGCAAGGGCCACGTGATCAACCCGGTGCTGACGGTGGACGACCCGGAGGAGATCGCCGACGAGGAGGGCTGCCTGTCGGTGCCCGACCGGCGCACCGGACGGCCGATCTACGCCCCCGTCGCGCGCGCGGCGGGCGTGACCGTGGAGGGCGTGGACCGGCTCAGGCGGCCGGTGCGCGTACGCGCCCGCGGCTCGCTGGCGCGCTGCTTCCAGCACGAGGTCGAGCATCTCGACGGCCGCCTGTACGTCGACCGCCTGCCGCGCGACGAGGCCCGCGGGATCATGTCGCGCGCCTGACCCCGAGGCGTAGCGTGGCCGCATGACTGTGCTTTCCGTCAAGGGGCTTTCCGGCAAAGGGCTTTCCGGCAAGGGCGCGTTGGTCACGGGTGGCTCCCGTGGCATCGGCAGAGCCGTCGTGGAGCGGTTGCGGCAGGACGGCGCCGAGGTCGTCTTCTGCTACGAGCGGTCGGAGGAGGCCGCGCTGCGGGTCGCGAAGGAGACGGGCGCGACGGCGGTGCGGGCGGACCTCGGCGTCAAGGAGGATCTGGAGCGGCTGTTCGCCGAGGCGGAGGCCCGGCTGCCCGGGGTGGACATCCTCGTCAACAACGCGGCCACCACCACCGGGCAGAAGCTGCTCGCGGACCTCACGGACGACGACTTCGAGCGCTCGTTCGCGGTGAACGTGCGCGCCGTCCTCCTCGCCCTGCGGTGGGCCGCCGGGGTGATGCGCGACGGCGGGCGCATCGTCACGATCTCCTCGCTCAACACGCAGGTGCCCGCCCCGACGCTCGCGCTCTACTGCGGCGGCAAGGGCGCGGTCGAGCAGTTCGCCAAGGTGGCGGCGCGGGAGCTGGGCGGGCGCGGCATCACCGTCAACGTCGTCTCCTCGGGCGCGACGGACACCGACATGCTGCGCGGCGCCAACCCGCCCGAGGCGCTGGAGCGGACACAGGCGCTCACGGCGCTCGGACGGCTGGGGCGGCCGGACGACATCGCCTCGGTGGTGGCGTTCCTGGCCGGGCCCGACGGGCGGTGGATCACCGGCCAGAACCTGATCGCCAGCGGGGGCCTGCTGGTCTGAGCCGCCCGCCGGCGGGCGTCAGAGCTGGAGCGACTTGATCTCCAGGTATTCCTCCAGGCCGTACTCGCCGAGCTCGCGGCCGACGCCCGACTGCTTGTAGCCGCCGAACGGGGCCAGCGGGTTGAACCGGCCGCCGTTGACGGCGACCTGCCCGGTCCGCAGGCGGCGGGCCACCCCCAGGGCGCGTTCCTCGGTGCCCGCCCAGACCGCGCCGGCCAGGCCGTAGCGGGTGCCGTTGGCGATGGAGACGGCCTGGTCCTCGGTGGTGTAGGGGATCACCGACAGCACCGGCCCGAAGATCTCCTCCTGCTCGATCGCCATGCCGGGCTCGACGCCCGCGAACACCGTGGGCTCGACGTAGAAGCCGCGCTCGTGCGGCCGTTCGGTGCCGCCGGCCACCAGCCGGGCGCCCTCCTCCTGGCCGCGGTTGATGTAGCGGACCACCCGGTCGCGCTGGACCTGCGAGACCAGCGGGCCGATCCGGGTGGACTCGTCGAAGGGGTCGCCGACGGTGTAGCCGCGGGCGGCCTCGACGGCCAGGCGGACGGCCTCGTCGTACTGGTCGCGGTGGACGAGCATGCGGGTCCAGGCCGAGCAGGTCTGCCCGGCGTTGACGAAGCAGTTGGCCACGCCGACCTTGACGGCGAGCTTGAGGTCGGCGTCGGGGAGGATGATGTTGGCGGACTTGCCGCCGAGTTCGAGCGCCACCCGCTTGACGGTCTCGGCGGCGAGCGCGGCCACCCGGCGGCCCGCGGCGGTGGAGCCGGTGAAGGAGACCATGTCGACCTCGGGGTGGGCGGCCATGGCCTCGCCGACGACCGGCCCGCGCCCGCTGACGAGGTTGAACACGCCCGGCGGCAGGCCCACCTCGTCGAGGATGCCGGCCAGCTCGTACGCCGCCAGCGGCGCCACCTCGCTCGGCTTGAGCACGACGGTGCACCCGGCGGCCAGCGCCGCGCCCACCTTGCAGACGATCTGGTGCAGCGGGTAGTTCCACGGCGTGATGGCCGCGACCACCCCAATGGGCTCCTTGACGACCAGGGAGGAGCCGACGCGCTGCTCGCGCGGATGGCTCTCGGCCAGGTGGGCGAAGGAGGCGAGGACCCCCGCGGGCATCAGGGTCTGCACCTTGAGCGCGAAGCCCAGCGGCGATCCCATGTCGGTGGCGATCGCCGCGGCGACGTCGTCGGCGCGCTGCTTCAGCAGCTCGGCCGCGGCGGCGAGCAGCTTGCCGCGTTCGGCCGGCGCGCTGCGCGACCAGGACGGGAACGCTCTTCGCGCCGCGGCCACGGCCGACTCCACATCGTCGGGAGAGCCGGCGGGCACGTGGTCGATGACCTCTTCTGTGGCCGGGTTGACGACCTCTATGGACTCGTCGGACGCTGAGGCGGTCCAGGAGCCGCCGATGTACAGCTGACGCATGTCCCCATCCTGACAGCGCGTCCCGGCGTTCGCGAGGGAGGTTCACTGAGCCGGGGATGAGGATTCTCCACCGCGATCAGGGTCTTTCCTCCCCGCGGGGTATCCGTAATGCGCTGACAGCGGGTTTTCAGTCGAATTGCGGGCGGCGGGTGCGCGTGCGCTTCAGCTCGAAGAAGTCGTCGAACTCCGTCACGGCGACGACGCCGTCCCACAGGCGACCGGCGTCCTCGCCCCTGATGATCCTGGTGATGACCGGCCCGAAGAAGGCGTTGGCGCCGACGCGGATGATCGGCGTGCCGACCTCCTGGCCGACGAGCGTGATGCCCTCGTCGTGCGAGGCGCGGATGCCGGCGTCCCACTCGTCCGACTCCATGGCGTCGGCGAGCTGCGGGTCGAGGCCCACGGCCTCCAGGGCGGCCTCGTTGATCTCGCGCAGCTTCTCCGGGTCCTTGCCGAGGCCCTCGTTGTGCAGGCGGGTGCCGAGCTCGGTGTAGAGCCGGCCGATGTACTCCTCGCCGTGCTTGGCGGCGGCCGCCACGACGCGGACCGATCCGTGCGCCTTGAGCGCCCGCTCCTTGTATTCGGCGGGCACGTCCTTGCCCTCATTGAGGTAGTGGAGCGACATGAAGCGGAAGCGGGGCTCGATGGGCCGAACCTTCTCGACTTCGAGCAGCCACCGTGACGTTACCCATGCGAAGGGACAGGAAGGATCGAACCAGAGGTCTACGGGAATCTTCTCAGCCATGTGGGGCCATAACCTGGGGTGGCTCGGATCCTATTCCCGCCGTGACAGGATACCGACAACCCCGACGAAGCGGTTGAAAAGGAGCGGAACTTGGCAGGCAACCTGACCAGGGACGAAGCGCGCGAACGCGCCAAGCTGTTGAAGGTCGAGTCGTATGAGGTCGCCCTCGATCTGACGGAAGGTGAGGAGCGCTTCGAAAGCGTCACCACGGTCCGCTTCTCCGGCCTGGTCCCCGGTTCGTCCACCTTCATCGACCTGCACGGCGCGCACGTCCGCCAGGTGACCCTGAACGGCGAGGACCTCGACGTGTCCGCCTACGACGCGGAGAAGGGCCGCTTCCCGCTCCCCTCGATCGCCGAGTCGAACGAGTTGCGCGTGGACGCCGACTGCTCCTACATGCGCACCGGCGAGGGCCTGCACCGTTTCGTCGACCCGGTCGACCAGGGCGTCTACCTGCACACGCAGTTCGAGACGGCCGACGCCCACCGGATGTACGCCTGCTTCGACCAGCCCGACCTCAAGGCCACCTTCCAGCTCACCGTGCTGGCCCCGGCCGACTGGGAGGTCGTCTCCAACGCCGCCGCGACCAACGTCGAGAACCTGCCCGAGCAGGCCGGGCGGCACGGCACCGTGCAGGCGGCCAAGCGGTGGACGTTCGACACCACTCCGGTCATGTCCACCTACATCACCGCGCTGGTGGCCGGGCCGTACCACAAGGCGACCTCCGAGCACGACGGCATCCCGCTCGGCATCTACTGCCGCGCCTCGCTCGCCGAGCACCTCGACGCCGACAACATCTTCGAGGTCACCCGGCAGGGCTTCGACTTCTTCCACAAGGTGTTCGGGGTGCGCTACCCCTTCGGCAAGTACGACCAGCTCTTCGTGCCCGAGTTCAACGCCGGCGCGATGGAGAACGCGGGCTGCGTGACGTTCCTGGAGGACTACGTCTTCCGCTCCCGCGTCACCGACGCCCTGGTCGAGCGGCGCGCCGAGACGATCCTGCACGAGATGGCGCACATGTGGTTCGGCGACCTCGTCACCATGCGCTGGTGGGACGACCTGTGGCTCAACGAGTCGTTCGCCACCTACATGTCGGTGCTCTGCCAGGCCGAGGCCACGCGGTGGGGCAGGGGCGCCTGGACGACGTTCGCGAACGTGGAGAAGGCCTGGGCCTACCGTCAGGACCAGCTCCCCTCCACCCACCCGATCGCCGCCGACATCCCCGACATGCAGGCGGTCGAGGTCAACTTCGACGGCATCACGTACGCCAAGGGCGCCTCGGTGCTCAAGCAGCTCGTCGCGTACGTGGGGCTGGAGAACTTCCTCGCCGGCGTGCGCGACTACTTCGCCGACCACGCCTGGGGCAACACCGAGCTGAAGGACCTGCTCGACGCGCTGGAGCGCACCTCGGGCCGGGACCTGTCGGCCTGGTCGAAGGACTGGCTGGAGACCGCCTGGGTCAACACGCTGCGCCCGTCGTTCGACGTCGAGGACGGCCGTTTCACCCGCTTCGAGGTGCTGCAGGAGGCTCCCGCCGACTACCCGACGCTGCGCTCGCACCGCATCGCCGTCGGCCTGTACTCGCTGGTGGACGGCGCGCTGACCCGTACCAAGCGGGTCGAGCTGGACGTCGTCGGCGCCCGGACGCCCGTGGCCGAGCTGGTCGGCGCGGAGCGGCCCGACCTGGTGCTGATCAACGACGACGACCTCACCTACGCCAAGATCCGCCTCGACGACGACTCGCTGCGGACGCTGGTGAACGGCGGCATCGCCGCGTTCACCGACTCGCTGCCGCGCGCGCTGTGCTGGTCGGCGGCCTGGGACATGACCCGCGACGGCGAGATGCCGGCCCGCGACTACGTCCGGCTGGTCATCTCGGGCGCGAGCGTGGTCACCGACCTCACCGTGCTCCAGGCGATCCTGCGGCAGGCCCGCCAGGCCGTCCAGCAGTACGCCGACCCGGCCTGGCGGGCCGAGGGCCTGCGGCTGCTGGCCGACGAGCTGCGCTCGCTGCTCGCCGCCGCCGCGCCCGGCTCGGACCACCAGCTCGCCTACCTGCACGCGTTCGCGCCGGCGGCCACCTCGGGCGAGGACCTCGACCTGCTGGCCGGCATCCTCGACGGCACCTCCGTGCCCGACGGGCTGACCGTGGACGCCGACCTGCGCTGGAGCCTGGTGCACGCGCTGGTCGTCGGCGGCCGGATCGACGAGGCGGGCATCGCGGCCGAGCTGGAGCGCGACCCCACGGCGACCGGTGAGCGCTCGGCCGCCCAGTGCCGGGCCGCGCTGCCGACCGCCGAGGCCAAGGCGGCGGCGTGGGAGCGCGTCGTGGGCGGCGAGCTCGCCAACCACATCGCGCGCGCCACGATCGGCGGGTTCCAGGACCCGCATCACCCCGAGCTGCTCGCGCCGTACCGGGAGAAGTACTTCGCCGAGGTCGGGCGCATCTACAAGGAGTGGACGTTCGACCAGGCGTCGTCGTTCGCGGTGGGCTGCTTCCCCGCGCTGCTCATCGAGGAGGCGACCGTACGGGCCGCCGAGGACTACCTCGCCGCCGAGCAGCCGCCGCAGGCGCTGCGCCGGCTGATCCTGGAGGGCGCCGACGGCGTCCGCCGCGCCCTGCGCAACCAGGAGAAGGACGCGGCGGCGTCCTGATCCCGCGCGCCGGGCGGAGTGCCGCTCCGCCCGGCGCACCATACCCGTGAGGTGAGTGTTCCCTACCTGCGAGGGCGGGGACGGGCGGGACGTCCGACACCCGCTCCGACTTGGTCCTGCCACCTCAGAGCCGGTGTTAGATTCGACTACGTGCTAGGCGCCGGGACCACGCTCAACGACCGCTACGTGCTGGCCGGTCGCCTCGGCGGCGGCGGCATGGGCGAGGTCTGGCGTGCCGAGGACAAGGTGCTCGGCCGCTCGGTCGCGGTGAAGGTGATGACGCCCGCGCTGACCGAGAACGCCACCTTCGCCCAGCGGTTCCAGAACGAAGCCAGGGCCATGGCCACGCTCACCCATCCCGGCGTGGTCGACGTCTACGACTACGGCACCTGCGAGATCTCCGGCCGCCAGGTCACCTTCCTCGTCATGGAGCACGTGCGGGGCGAGTCGCTCGACCGGGTGCTGCGCCGCGGCCCGCTCGACCCGGCCGCCGCCATGCGGCTGGTCGCCGAGGTCGGCGACGCGCTGGCCGCCGCGCACGCCCAGGGCATCGTGCACCGCGACGTCAAGCCGGCCAACCTCATGGTCCGCGAGGGCGGCGGGGTGGCGCTCACCGACTTCGGCATCGCGCACTCGGTCTCGGCCGGGCACCTGACGGCGACCGGGCAGATGTTGTGCTCGGCGGGCTACTGCGCGCCGGAGATGGCGACCTCCAGCGAGGTCACGCCGGCGGTCGACGTCTACGCGCTCGGCGTGGTGGCGTACGAGTGCCTGACCGGGCGGCCGCCGTTCCAGGGCGAAACGCCCGTGCAGATCATCTTCAAGCACCTCAACTCGCCGGTGCCGGAGCTGCCCGGCGAGGTGCCCGCAGGGCCGCGGGCCGTGGTGACGCGGGCGCTGCAGAAGACGCCCGAGCAGCGCTGGGAGTCGGCCGCCGCCATGGCCGCGGCCGCCCGGCAGGCCCTGGCCGCCCCCGACGTCGTGCCGTACGGGGCCGGCGACACGGGGCCCACGGCGGCGCCGGGCACCGGCGTCGCGGGTGCGGTCGCGGCCGGAGGGCTGGGAGCTTTCCCGGGCGGCGGCGTTCACGGGACCGATCCCGGCGCGACGGCCGGGACGGCAGGCGGCACGGCAGGCGGACCAGCAGGCGGCATCGCGGGCGGGGCCTCCGCAGGCACCCTGCCCGCCCGTCCCGAGCGGCGTGTGCGGCGGACGGCGCGGGTGGCGCTCACCGTCGCCGCCGCGGTGCTGGTGTCGGCCGGCGTCGCGGGAGCGGTGTGGCTGCGCCCGGACCGCTCGTCGAGCGAGGCCACGGTGACGCCGACCAGCGTGACCGACACCACGGCCACCACCGGCCCCAAGACCCCGGCCCCCTCCCGGCAGCAGAGTGTGCCTCCGGTCCGGCAGAGTCCGACCGCCGTGCCGACGAAGGGCGTCGACCCGCTGCCCACCCCGTCGGTGACGGTCACGCCGACCGCGTCGGCCACGCAGACGCCCACGGCGGCCCCGACCACGCCCGAGCCGAGCAAGGAGCCGACGAAGGAGCCCACCTCCGAGCCCACGCAGTCCTCCGGCCCGGAGGAGCCGGCGACGGAGCCGCCGAGCGACCCACCGGGCGACATCCAGTGCGTCCGCGAGCCGTGCCCGTAAGCGTGTGCCCGTAGCAGGGTGCCCGGAATCGGCTGCCCGCGCGCTTTGCCGGTGTACGCGAACACTCGGCGATCGTGAGAAGGTCGTCCCGTGGAGACGACTCGTGACCTGCTCATCGCCCTGGCCCGCCGCTACGCCTTCGCCGACCTCGGCGCGCTCGCGCCGGCGGCGGAGATCGCGGAGGTGTGCGAGTTCGGGCAGCGGCTGCTCTCCCTCGACGCGGAGGACTTCGCGGCCGAGGCCAGGGTGGTGCCCGCCGAGCTGAGGCGCCGGGCCCGGGCCTGCCACATGCCGCAGACGCCGCGCGAGCAGCCTCGGGGGGCGCTGGAGTCGCTGCGGCCGGCGTACGGGCTGCTGCTGGAGGCCATCGCGGTGCGGTGGCACCGGCGGGAGCTGAGCCCGATGATCGCCGCCGTGCACATCGCCAGCGAATACCTGCCGCTGCTGGCGTTCGAGCCGCATCTCGGCCACGCCGGCGATCCGGCCCGCTGGCCGGCCGGGCTGAGCGCGCCGGGGAGCAGGTTCGGGGTGATCGGCGACCGGGAGTGCGACCACACCAAGTCCGAGCAGTCGGCCACCAACCGCACTCTGCGGGTGTCGGTGGAGCCGGCGGAGGGCTGGCGGGCCTACTTCGACCGGCAGCACAGCCAGGTCGCGGGCGCCCTGGCGGTGTGCGTGGCCACCTGCCGCAACCCCTGCACGTCGATGGACTGGATCGATCCCGAGCCCCGGGCCGACCTGCAACTGCGCGCCCGCACGGCGCTGGCCTTCGCCGAGACCCCGCTGGTGCGGCTGCGGCACGCCGCGCCCGTGGGGCACGGGTTCGGGGTGCCGTCGCCGGAGGAGGTGCTCGACGCCTGGGAGCGCAGCCGCCTGGCGCTGGACAAGAACCCCATCGGCGCCGCCGCCTCCAAGGACGACGGGTTCCCGCTGCCGGGGCTGCCCGCGCTGTTCGCCGCCATCGCCGACGCCGCCATCGAGCCCTCCACGCTCCTGCACGGCGTCAGCGAGCACGTCGTGCGGCTGCTCGAACGGCACGAGGCCGCCTGACCTCCGCGCGCGCCCGCGTCAGCGGCGGGCGGTCGCCTGCTCGCCGAGGGCGTTGATGCCGTGCAGCAGGCCGCCGATCAGGTCGCCGGCGCTGAAGGCCGTGGCCATGGACATCGCGGTCAGCCGGCAGGCGGCGTCGCCGAGGCGGGCGCGGGCGCGCTCGCCGGTGACGATCTCGATGCCGCGCCCGTGCAGGTCCACCAGCACCACCACGGCGTCGGCGGACTCCGTGCCGAGCGCGGCGTGCAGGCGTTCGGCGAAGTGCCGCCGGCCGCCGGCGGCGGGCGCGCCGAGGAAGAGCCCGAAGCGCAGCCCGCTCCGCCGTTCGGCGGTGTGCAGGGCCTGGCGGAGGTCGTCGGCCTGGGCGCTGGTCAGTCCGCGCATCTCGGTGCTCCCATCGTCACCTCACCATCCGGCCGAGGCGCCGCCGACGTGCCGGCTCGGCTCCGCCGTCTCGGCCGCTGACACCCAGTCGTTCTCGGGGACCTCCGCCCAGTGCGCCACCCGGTCGGCGAGGACGAGCCCCGACGTGCTCACGCCGCGCTCGCTGCGGAACGGCCCGCCGAGCCAGACCGGCCCCGCCTCCGCGCGCCGCTGCGCGCCGCGTCCCGGCAGCATGACCAGCAGGCTGATCAGCACGAACAGCCCTGAGGACACCCCGAAGAGATAGAGCAGGATCTCTGCCGCGCTGTTCACACCACGAACGTAAACCTCGTGTGCGAGTCCGGCCAGACCCCGGCGGGGGCGGGAGTTATGATCATGGGTGAGGGGGCACTTCTCTAGAGAAGAACGTAGTTAATACCCCGAAAACGGGCGTGGAACACGATGAGCTGGGCCATAAAACTATGGACAGGGCAACACTAGGATTCGGCAAGATTTCCGGGCTACGGTGAGTCACGTGGACACCGACAACCAGCGAGAAGACGGTCACAACGCGTCACCGATCTGGGTGAGCGACCGGCCGGAGAGCGAGCGGACCGCCGCCTCGACGCCATCGGCGCCCACCTCCACGTACGCGCCCGTGCCACGCGCGTCCGTGCGCGAGCTGCTGGCACAACCGCGTTTCCGCCGGTGGCGCACGCGCCTGCTGGTGGGCGTCGCCGCGGCGATCGTGGTGGGCTTCCTGGCGCAGGATTGGCGGATCGGCGTGACCGCGGGCGTGGTCGCGGCGATCCTGGAGGCGGCCTACCGGGCACGCTCCAATTCGTCCGTACCCGCCTGGCGGCGCGCCTCCGTGGCCGAGCGGCGCACCGAGGCACAACTGCGCAAGCTGGAACGCCTGGGCTACCGCACGTTGCACGCCCGCGCGATCCCCGACACGGAGCAGCAGATCGACCACCTCGTGGTCGGCCCGACCGGCGTCTACGCCGTCGACTCCGAGAAGTGGGACAAGCGCCTCCCGGTCCGCGTGCAGATGGCCAAGAAGCTCTTCCACGGGCCGTTCGACCAGAAGGAGCGGCTGACCCACGCCAAGTTCGAGGCGTCGAGGGCGAGCGAGCTGATCAGCGCGTCGTTCGGGCGCGAGGTGCCCGTCGTGCCCTCGCTCGCGATCTACGGGCCGCCCGTGCCGTGGAAGATCATGACGATCCGGGGCGTGGACGTCTACCAGGGCGACCGGGCCCGCAAGTGGATCACCAAGCGGGAGCGGGCGCTGACCGACGCCGAGATCGAGAAGATCTTCGAGATCGCCGGCAAGGTGCTGCCTCCCCGCTACGGCGAAGGCTGACGGACGACCGGCAGCGCCGCACGCCGCCTCCCCGGGCGGGCGTGCGGCGCTTTCGCGCGCTCTCCCGCCGGGTCGTCGCCTCGTCCGAAGCGTGGACGGTTTGTCTCAGTCACCGGGCGGTGGTCGTACCATGTGAAGACTCGACAGCGATGGGAGAAGCGCGATGCCCGCCCTCAGGTCACGTACGGTCACTCACGGCAGGAACATGGTCGGTGCCCGGGCCCTGCTCCGGGCGACCGGCGTAGCCGGGAGCGATTTCGGCAAACCGATCGTGGCCATCGCCAACAGCTTCACGCAGTTCGTCCCCGGTCACGTGCACCTGCGCGAGGTCGGCGACGTGGTCGCCGGCGCGGTGCGCGAGGCGGGCGCCATCCCCCGCGAGTTCAACACGATCGCGGTCGACGACGGCATCGCGATGGGTCACGGCGGCATGCTCTACTCGCTGCCGTCCCGCGAGCTGATCGCCGACGCGGTCGAGTACATGGTCAACGCGCACTGCGCGGACGCGCTCATCTGCGTCTCCAACTGCGACAAGATCACGCCGGGCATGCTGCTCGCCGCCTTCCGGCTCAACATCCCGACGGTCTTCGTCTCCGGCGGCCCGATGGAGGCAGGCAAGACCCCCGGCCGCAAGCTCGACCTCATCGACCCGATGATCGCCTCCGCCGACGAGTCGGTCAGCGATGAGGAGCTGCTGGCGATGGAGGAGAGCGCCTGCCCGACCTGCGGCTCGTGCTCCGGCATGTTCACCGCCAACTCCATGAACTGCCTGACCGAGGCGATGGGCCTGGCGCTGCCCGGCAACGGCACCACGCTGGCCACGCACAAGGCGCGCAAGCAGCTCTTCGAGGACGCCGGCCGCACCCTGGTCGAGATCACCCGCCGCTACTACGAGGAGGGCGACGAGTCGGTGCTGCCGCGCTCGATCGCCACCCGCGAGGCGTTCGAGAACGCCATGGCGCTCGACGTCGCCATGGGCGGCTCCACCAACACGATCCTGCACATCCTGGCCGCGGCCCGCGAGGCCGAGGTCGACTTCGGCCTCAAGGAGATCAACGAGATCTCGCTGCGGGTGCCGTGCCTGTGCAAGGTCGCCCCGGCGACCAGCAAATACCACGTCGAGGACGTCCACCGGGCCGGCGGCATCCCCGCCATCCTGGGCGAGCTCGACCGGGCCGGGCTGCTGCACCGCGACGTGCCCACGGTCAACGGCGGCACGCTGGCCGACCTGCTGGCCGGCTGGGACGTCAAGTCGCCCGCCGTCCGGCCGGAGGCCGTCGAGCTCTGGCACGCCGCGCCCGGCAACGTGCGCACGGTCAAGGCGTACTCGCAGGACAACCGCTGGGACGACCTCGACCTCGACCGGGCCGAGGGCTGCGTCCGCGACCTGGAGCACGCCTACACCGCCGACGGCGGCCTCGCGGTGCTCTACGGCAACATCTCGCGCGACGGCGCGGTGGTGAAGACCGCCGGCGTGGACGAGTCGATCTGGCGCTTCAGCGGCCCCGCCGTGGTGTTCGAGTCGCAGGAGGAGGCCGTCGAGGGCATCCTCGGCGGGCGGGTCAAGGAGGGCGACGTCGTCGTCATCCGCTACGAGGGCCCCAAGGGCGGCCCCGGCATGCAGGAGATGCTCTACCCGACCTCGTTCCTCAAGGGCAAGGGCCTCGGCAAGGCGTGCGCGCTGGTCACCGACGGCCGCTTCTCCGGCGGCACCTCGGGCCTGTCCATCGGCCACGCCTCCCCCGAGGCGGCCGAGGGCGGCACGATCGCGCTGGTCGAGGACGGCGACCTCATCGAGATCGACATCCCCGGCCGGTCGATGGAGCTGCGCGTCCCCGAGGCGGAGCTGGCGGCGCGGCGTGAGCGGCTGCTGGCCGACCTGGGCGGCTACCGGCCGCGCGAGCGCAACCGGCCGGTGAGCGTGGCGTTGCAGGCCTACGCCGCGATGACGACCTCCGCCTCGACGGGGGCCTCGCGGGACCTGTCACAACTGTCGAAGTAGTCCGGCGTCCGAAGCGGCGGGTTTCCCACCCGCCGCTTCCGCGTGTCCGGGCACCTGTCCTTCCGGACAGGTTTTCGAAAAATGTCGGTCGCGGTCCGTATTCTTTGGGTATGACGACAGTCGTGAAGCACGATACTCGCCCGCTGACGACCGCCGAGATCGCCGCCCTCGCACTCTCCCTCGCCCACCTCGGCGCGGGACCCCAGGCCGTCACCGCACGGCGCGGCCTGCAGCACGCGCTCCAGCACCTGGAGCTCGACGACGACGTCATCGCCGCCACGCTCACCACCCTGACCGAGCCGCTGCCCCTGGAGATCGCCTCCCGGGCCAGGCTGATGGCCGACGCCATCACCAGCCGGCTCATGATCCGCCTGCACTACCGCGACGCCGGGGGTAACGTCACCGTCCGCGACGTCGAGCCGGTGACCTGCCTGGTGCACCGCGAATACTGGTATCTCGTCGGCGTGTGCCGGATGCGCCGCGGGATCAGGGCCTTCCGGTTCGACCGCATCCTCGCGGTCGAGCCCACGCTCACGCCGGCGCGGCCGCACCTGGCCGACCGGTTCCTGCCGTTCCAGCGCCGCAAGCGGGTCAGGGCCGGAGCGGCCTAGCGCCAGGACGCCCGGGGCGGCCGGCGCACCGCCGCCCCGGTATCAGGGGTCAGGGGGAACAGCAACCCCGGCCTTTCGGGGTCAGGAGGAGCAGCAGCCCCCGCCGCAGCAACCGCCGCCGCCACCGCTCGGGCGGGGTGCGGCGGCGCCGCCGGTCATGGCGACCGTGGAGAGCAGCTTCACCGTGTCGTCGTGGCCTTCGGGGCAGGACGCCGGCGCGTCGGAAGCCGACATGGGGCGGGACACCTCGAACGTGGAGCCGCACGCGCGGCAGCGGAAGTCGTAACGCGGCATGGCCTAAGCGTAGGTGATGTGCGCGTAGTCGGACACGGGCTCGTACCCGATGGCCTGGTAGATGGCGTTGCTGGTGGGGTTGGCCAGGTCGGTGAAGAGCACGACCTCCTCGCCCCGCTCCGCGAGCCCGACCTGGCTGACGTGGGCGGTGACCGCGGAGCCGTAGCCGCGCCGGCGGCGCGAGGGCGGCGTGTAGACCGGCCCGATCCGGCAGACCCCGCCCGCCGGCTGCGACAGCGCCGCGAGGGCGACCGGCGCGCCGCCGTCCTCCCACACGAACAGCTCGCGCCGGGTGAGCCGCTGGGCCACCCGTTCGGCCGGGTCGCCCTCGCCGAGCCCGGCCTCCTCGCCGAAGGCGTGGTACCAGCTCACCAGCAGCGGGAAGTCGGCGGGCGTGGCGAGCCTGCCCCGCCCCGGCACCTCGGGGACGCTCAGCGTGCCGAGCCGGTAGAGCCGCTCGGCGACGGTCCGCGCGGGCGGGCCCATCAGGCGGACGACCTCGTCGGTCAGCTCGACCCGGCCGACCAGCGCGGGGATGGCCCTGCCGAGCGCCTCGACCAGGGGCGCGACCGCCTCGACCGGCATCACGGCGAGCCCGATCGGGTAAGGAGGCGTGCGGAAGGCCGCCCCGCGCACCTGCCCGCCCACCGTCCACCAGCCGAATCGCGGGTCCTTCGCCGGCGTGCCGGCGCGCAGGTCGGCCAGCACGGTCAGTGGGACGGTGTTGCCCACCGGGTCGCCGAGCAGGAAGGGCTCGGCGACCGCGGCGTACTCCTCGGGGTCCGAGGTGAAGGTCCACATGCCTGGCATGGTGCCAGGCACCGGCCTGCCCGGACAAAGCAGGCGGTCAGGCCGCCGCCTCCAGGTAGGGCGCCCACTGGGGGTCGCCGACGAGGGAGGCGCCGATCAGCCGCCAGTGTGCCCCGCGCGGCACCGCGGGGAGGACGCGGAGCGTCCACCCCAGCTCTTCCAGGTATTTGTCGGCCTTGCTGTGGTTGCAGGTGGTGCAGGACGCCACGCAGTTCTCCCACGTGTGCGTGCCGCCCCGCGAGCGCGGGATGACGTGGTCGATGGTCTCGGCCCGCTGCCCGCAGTAGGCGCAGCGGTAGTTGTCACGGCGCATGAGCGCCGCCCTGGTCAGGGGGATGCGTGACCGGTAAGGGATGCGGACATATCTGCGGAGCCTGATCACCGAGGGCACGTCGAGCGTGCAGCTGGCGGAGCGCAGCACGGCGCCCCTGCCGTCGCGGTGCACGACGTCGGCCTTGCCCCGGAGCACCAGCACGACGGCGCGGTGCAGGGAGAGCGTGGTGAGCGGCTCGTAAGTGGCGTTCAGCAGCAGGACCTGGCGCGTCATCGGGCCTCTCCCCGCTGCTTGCGTATGAGAGGGGACATGCCGTGGCATGTCCCGGCTATCGGCCCCTCCTGGGGCACTCGTGCTTCCGTCACGTGGACCTCCGCCGGACGGCCCAGCGGATGGTCACCACGGCACCGTCCTGTCAGCAAGTCTGGCGTTAGCAGCGCTGTCCCCGCCACCCCATAACCACTCACCGGACTGACCAAAGGGACGCACGGTACGTTTTATGCCCGCTTCACCTGCGTTTTACGCCTGCTCCGTGGCAGTAGGGTTCCCTGCATGACCCGAGAGCCGTACCCGACCGCGCGTCGCGAAGACATCATCGACGAACTGCACGGAACGCCCGTACCGGACCCTTATCGATGGCTGGAGGATCCCGACAGTCCAGAGACGAAGGGGTGGCTGCTCGCGCAGAGCGAGCTGTTCAGCCGGAGCAGGGGGCCGCAACGGTTCAAGAGCCGCATCGCCGAGCTGCTGCGGTCCGGTTCTGTCGGCGTGCCCGCCTGGCGAGGCGAGCGCTACTTCTTCAGCCGGCGCACGCCCGACCAGGAGCACGCGGTCTACTACGTCGTCGAGGCCGACGGCACCGAGCGGGCGCTCATCGACCCGATGGCCATCGACCCGTCCGGGCTGACCACGCTCGACGCCGTCCAGCCCGACAAGGAGGGGCGCCTGCTGGCCTACCAGATCTCGGTGGGCGGCAACGAGGAGTCCGTCCTCTACATCATGGACGTGGCGACGGGCGCCCGGGTCGAGGGGCCGATCGACCGCTGCCGCTACTCCCCCGTGGCCTGGCTGCCCGGCGGCGAGGCGTTCTACTACGTGCGCCGGCTGCCGAGCACCGAGGTGCCGGAGAACGAGAGCCAGTTCCACCGCCGCGTCTACCTGCACCGCGTCGGCACCTCCACGGAGGACGACGTCATGATCTTCGGCCAGGGGCTGAAGATGACCAACTACTACGGCGTCGGGGTCTCCCGCGACGGCCGCTGGCTGCAGGTCTCGGCGCACGAGGGCACCGCGCCGCGCAACGACCTCTGGGTGGCCGACCTGACGGCGTCCCCGGTCGACCGGCCCGACCTCAGGGTCGTCCAGGAGGGCGTGGACGCGCAGGCGGGGCTGGTCTTCGGCCGCGACGGCCGGCTGTACGTCCACACCGACCGCGACGCCTCCCGCGGCCGGGTGTGCGTCACCGACCCGGCCGAGCCCGGCTACGACACCTGGCGCGAGCTGATCCCCGAGGACCCCGAGGCGGTGCTCAACGACTTCGCCATCCTCGACGACCTGGAGCGCCCGGTGCTGCTGGTGGGCTGGACCCGCCACGCGATCAGCGAGCTCACCCTGCACGACCTGGAGACCGGCGAGCGCCTCGGCGAGGTGCCCACGCCCGGCCTCGGCTCGATCGGCGGCATCGCCGAGCGCCCCGAGGGCGGCCACGAGGCCTGGTTCGGCTACACCGACAACACCACCCCGCCCACCATCCAGCGCTACGACGCCCGCACCGGCGAGACCACGCTGTGGGCGGCCTCGCCGGGCGCCGTGGAGGTGCCGGACGTCCGCACCGAGCAGGTCGTCTACCGCTCCGCGGACGGCACCGACGTCCGGATGCTGGTCATCTCGCCGCCCGGCGAGGCGAGCGGCCCCCGCCCGACGATCCTCTACGGCTACGGCGGCTTCGGCATCTCCATGACCCCCGGCTACTCCGCCTCGATCCTCGCGTGGGTGGAGGCCGGCGGCGTCTACGCCATCGCCAACCTGCGCGGCGGCGGCGAGGAGGGCGAGCAGTGGCACCGCGACGGCATGCTGGGCAACAAGCAGAACGTCTTCGACGACTTCCACGCCGCGGCCGAGCACCTGATCGCCACCGGGGTGACCACGGCCGGGCAGCTCGGCATCTCCGGCGGCTCCAACGGCGGCCTGCTCGTGGGCGCGGCGCTCACCCAGCGGCCCGACCTGTACGCCGCCGTGGTGTGCTCGGCCCCGCTGCTCGACATGGTCAGGTACGAGCTGTTCGGCCTGGGCGCGACCTGGAACGTCGAGTACGGCTCCGCCGACGACCCCGAGCAGTTCGGCTGGCTCTGGGGCTACTCGCCGTACCACCACGTCAAGGAGGGCGTGGAATACCCGGCGACGCTGTTCACCGTCTTCCAGTCCGACACCCGGGTGCACCCGCTGCACGCCTGGAAGATGTGCGCGGCGCTGCAGCACGCGACGACCTCCGACCGGCCGGTGCTGCTGCGCAATGAGACCGAGGTGGGCCACGGCGCCCGCTCGGTCAGCCGCTCGGTCGACCTGTCGGCCGACACGCTGAGCTTCCTCGCCGCCCACACCGGGCTCTAGAGTCGGAGAGGTGAGCGCGCTGGGGCTGGCCATGGTCGAGGCCGTCCCCAGCGCTGCCCTGCGTCCCTATGTCACCCGCCTGACCGCCTACCGCGAGCGCCACGGAGCGCCGGTGACGCGGGCGGAGCCGGCGATGCCCGGGGCCGTGCTCATCCTCGCCTTCGGCACGCCGATGGAGGTGGACGGGCAGCGGCTCACGGCGTTCGCGGGCGGTCTCGGCGACCGGTTCACCGTCACCCGCACGGCGGGGCCGACGGAGGGCGTACAGGTTTTCCTCACGCCGTTCGGCGCCCGGCGGCTGCACGGGCTGCCGATGCGTCACCTGACCAACCGCGTCCTGCCGGCCGGTGAGCTGCTGGGGTCGTGGGCGGAGACGGTCGTGGAGCGGCTGGCCGCCACGCCGTCCTGGCGGGAGCGGCTGGCGCTGGCCGACCGGCTGCTGCTGGCCCGCCTCCGGCAGGGGCCCGAGGTGGGGCCGGAGGTGCCGTGGGCGTGGGCGCGGCTGCTGGAGTCGGGTGGGCGGGTCCGCGCGCCCGAGCTCGCCGCCGCGCTCGGCTGGAGCCACCGGCATCTGGTGGCGCGGTTCCAGGACCAGGTGGGGCTGCCGCCGAAGAGGGCGGCCCGGGTGATCAGGTTCGGGAGGGCGGCGCGGCTGCTGCGCTCGGGCGCGGCTCCCGCGCTGGTGGCCGCCGAGTGCGGCTTCTCCGACCAGGCGCACCTGAACAGGGAGTTCCGGGCGCTCGGCGGCGTCACGCCCGGTCAGATTTCTCCAAGACCCCGGGGCGGCCGCGCGGCATCCTGAGCGCATGCGAACCGTGTACGCGCTCGCCCGCTACCAGGACTGCGGGGCGGCGCTCGACTTCCTGACGGAGGCGTTCGGCTTCCGGGCGCACGAGGTGTCCAAGAACGACGAGGGCGTGGTCTACCACGTCGAAGTGCTGGCAGGCGACGACATCATCATGCTCGGCCAGGGCCGGCCGGGCGGGCCGGGGATCTACGTCGCGGTGGACGACGTGGACGCCCACCACGACCGCGCGGTGGCGGCGGGGGCCCGGGTCACCATGGCGCTGGTGGACCAGCCGTACGGGTCCAGGGAGTACGGCTGCGCCGACCCCGAGGGCAACACCTGGTGGTTCGGGACCTACCGGCCCTGATCCCCCGCGGGCTCAGCGCGGGAAGACCACCGTCTTGTGGCCGTCGAGCAGCACCCGCTGCTCGGCGTGCCACTTGACGGCCCGCGCCAGCGTCACGCACTCGACGTCGCGCCCGATGGCCGCGAGGTCCTCGGGCGAGTGGCTGTGGTTGACCCTGGCCACCTCCTGCTCGATGATCGGCCCTTCGTCGAGGTCGGAGGTCACGTAGTGGGCGGTGGCGCCGATCAGCTTGACGCCGCGGTCGTGCGCCTGGTGGTAGGGCTTGGCGCCCTTGAACGACGGCAGGAACGAGTGGTGGATGTTGATCGCCCGCCCGGCCAGCTTCTCGCAGAGGTCCTGGGAGAGCACCTGCATGTAGCGGGCCAGCACCACGAGGTCGACCTGGTAGTGCTCGACCAGCGCCAGCACCTCGGCCTCCTGCCGGGGCTTGGTCTCCGGAGTGACCGGCAGGTGGTGGTAGTCGATGCCGTGCGACTGGGTGAGCGGGCGCAGGTCGGGGTGGTTGGAGACGACGGCGACCACGTCGATGTCGAGCGTCCGCGCCTTGACCCGGTAGAGCAGGTCGTTGAGGCAGTGGTCGAACTTGCTGACCATGATGAGCACGCGCGGCTTGCGCGCGACGTCCCGGACCGTGAACTCCATGGCGAAGTCGGGGGCGAGCGCGGCGAAGGCCGCCCTGATGTCGTCCTCGGCCGGCCCTCCGGCGAACTGCACGCGCATGAAGAAGCGCTCCGCCTTCCGGTCGCCGAACTGCTGGCTCTCGATGATGTTGCACCCGTGGCGGGCGAGCAGGCCGGAGACGGCGGCCACGACGCCGGGGCGGTCGGGGCAGGAGAGCGTCAGGATGTATTCGGCTGGGCTGGTCATGCGGTCACTCTCGCGCTTAGTGTCGTGGGGACGTGGATCGGGCGTCACGTCGAGCGTACCGGCGTGAGGAGTGTCGCCGGGGACACGCTGGGCGATCAAATATGGGGTAGTTATCCGGCATTGCGGACGATTTGGGTAACTCGGCCGGGTCCCGCCTCATCGTCCTGAGCCGACGGGGGTGGAGCGCGTGCCTTTGGACGCCGTCGTCCTGGTCGTGGTCGCCGCCCTGTTCGCGATCGTGTCCGGGATCAACGACGGCGGCGCGCTGCTCGCCACCGGGCTCAAGCTGCCCACGGTGCGGCCGGCGGTGGGCATCCTCGGGCTGATCCTCATGGTGGCGGTCGTGCCGCTGCTGTCCTACCAGGTGGCGTTGACGTTCGTGGACCGGCTGGCGCACTTCGACGCGCCCGGCGGGCGGATCGCGACGTCGGCGGCCGTGCTCGCGGCGCTCGGCGTGGTCGTCGCGCTCAGCGTCAAGGGCCGCCCGACCAGCCTCACCCTCGCCGTCGTGGGCGGGCTCACCGGGGCGGGCCTCGGCTGGGGGCTGCCGGTGTCGGGGGCGACGGTGGCGCAGGTGCTCGCCTTCGGCGTCGCCGCCCCGATCGTCGGCGGGCTGCTGGCATGGGTGCTGATCCGGCTGCTGGCGCTGGTGACGGGCTCGCGGGGGCTCGGGCGGTGGCACCGGCTGGGCTTCCTGCTGCAGACCGTCGCGTACGCCGCCAACGACGCCCAGAAGATGCTCGCGCTCTTCATGATCGCCATCGGCTTCCGTGACGCGCCGGTCCCGTACACGGCGCTGGTGGCCGTGCTCTTCGGGATCGGCGTCCTCTACGGGTTGCCGAGGGCAGGCCGCACGCTGAGCCGGGAGATCATCGTCTCCAGGCCCCCGCACGGTGTCGCCGCCGAGCTGGCGTCGGGGCTGGCGGTCATCGGCTGCGCGGCGGCCGGGATGCCGGTGAGCATGACCCAGGCCATCGCGGGCGGCCTGATCGGCGCGGGCGTCGCGCAGGGCAGCGGCCGCGTGCGCTGGTACGCGGCGTTGAAGATCGCGACGGCCTGGCTGCTGACCCTGCCGGCCAGCGCGCTGGCGGGCTGGGTCCTGGCCCTGGCGGTGAAAGGACTGAGAGCGTTGTGAAGCGGCTGCGGTGGATCAGGGATCTCATCTCCGGGCGCATGGACGCCGGGGTGACCGAAGCGCTGCTCGGCCAGCTTGAAGCCACCAAGGAGGGGGCCTGGCTGGCCATGGCCATGATCGGCGGCGAGGTCGGGCGCACGGGGGCGCACGAGCGGATGCGCTCCATCGAGCACCTGGGCGACGAGGAGCGGGCCCGCCTCGTGGACGAGCTCCAGTCCGCCCTCGTCACGCCGATCGACAGGGAGGACCTGTTCCGGCTGTCGCGCTCGATCGACGACGTGCTGGACTCGCTGCGGGACTTCGTGCGCGAGTCCCATCTGTACCGGGTGCCGGAGCAGATCCGCTTCACGCCCATGCTGGACCAGGTGATCGTCGGCATCGACGCCCTGGAGCAGGCCGTACGCGACCTGGCCGCGAGCCCGTCGGCGGTCGAGGTGGACGCGCTGGAGGCGAAGAAGGCGGGCGGGGCGATCCGGCGGATGTACCAGTACGAGATCTCGCGCATCTTCTCGGGCGACGAGCTGACCCCGGAGAAGATGAAGGAGCGGGAGCTGGTGCGGCGGCTGGAGATCGTCGGGGTGGCGATCGGCGAGGCGGCGGACGCCATCGCGGACGGCGCCATGAAGCGCTGAGCGGCTCCCCCACCGGCCCTGGATGAGAACATGGAGGTCATGGCGGGGCGAATGGGGCGGGCGGCCGCGGTGTGCGCCGTCCTCGGGGTGCTGTGGTGGGCCACCGTCCGCGTCGCCTGGCTCGGCGTGGGCTGCGCGGACTGGGGGTGCCTCGCGCCGTCGGTCGGGCTGCTCGTGGTGATCAGCCTGGTGCTGCTGGCCGGGGCCGTAAGGGTGCTGGAGCGGGTGGACGTACGGCCCGCGCGGCGGGTGGCGCTGGTGGCCGCCGGGGCGCTGGTGGTGTTCCGGCTGGCCGGGGAGGCGCTGCCGTCGTGGACGTCGCAGTGGGCGGACTTGGCGGCGGCGGGGGCGGCGTTCGCGGGGGCGGGGGTCGTGGCGGCGTTCGTGACCGAGTCGCGGGTCCACCGGGGGTGGCGGGTGGCGGCGGCGCTGACGCTGGTCGCGCTGCCGCCACTCGCCCTGGCCCTGACCCTGGCCAGGTCACCCCTCTGACGGCCCGCGCCCGCAGCCCGCCGATGGCTCCTCCGCGGTCCTTTGAAGGCCCTGTCCAGAGACCGCCTCTAAGGCGGCCTTCAGGGGACCAGCAGGGTCTTGCCGACGACCGTCCTGGCCTCGATGGCCGCGTGGGCGGACGCGGCGGACTCCAGGGGAACGACCGCGCCGATCACCGGGCGGAGGCGGCCGGCCGCGGCCTCGGCCAGCGCCGCCCGTGACAGCTCGCGCAGGTCCGTGTCCGGCCAGGCGACGGCCTTGACGCGCGGGTCGGGGGTGGTCATGGGGCCGCCCGCCATGCCGTACACGCTGATCCTCCCGCCGTCCTTCAGCAGCCCCTGCGCCGCCGCGCCGATGTCGCCGCCGACGCCGTCGAAGACGAGGTCGAGCCCGCCCGTCGCGGCGCGCACCTCGCCGGCCCAGCCCGGCCGCGTGTAGTCGACGGTCAGCTCGGCCCCCAAACCGGCGGCCAGCTCGCGCTTGGCGGCGGAGCCGGCCGCCGCGACCACGCGCGCCCCGGCGGCGCTCGCGAGCTGCACGAGCAGGCTGCCCACGCCGCCGCCCGCCGCCTCCACCAGCACCCACTCCCCCGGCTCAGGGGCGGCGGCGCGTGCCAGGCCGAGCGCGGTGCGCCCGTCGGCCAGCAGCGCGACGGCGTGCTCGGGCGACAGCCCCTCAGGAACGGGGATGACGTCCGCGGCGCCGGCCACCGCCAGCTCCGCGTAGCCGCCCTGGCCGCCGAGCGTGGTGACGACGAGCGTGCCGGTCAGCGCCGGGTCCACGTCCTCCCCCACCGCCAGCACGGTGCCCGCCACCCCGTTGCCGAGGACGGCGGGCAGCTCGGCCCGCCGCGGGCCCCGGTCGGCGCGCACCTGCGTCTCCACGAACGTCACGCCCGCCACCGCGACCCGCACCAGCACCTGCCCCGGCCCGGCGACCGGGTCCGGCACCTCCTCGGCGACCAGTTCCTCCGGTCCGCCGTACCGCCTCAGGACCACCGCGCGCATGTCCAGCCCTTCCGGTTATCGGAGCGATTCGCTCCGCAATCTTTATCGGAGCGTACCGCTCCGCGACTATCGTGGTCACCATGTCCGGACGCGGCAGGCAGGCCGAGGCGGCGCGCAACGATCTGCGGCTGCTGCGGGCGGCGCACGAGGTGTTCACGACGCAGGGGTTCGACGCGCCGGTCTCGGCCATCGCGCGGCAGGCGGGCGTGGGCATGGGCAGCCTCTACCGCCGCTACCGCACCAAGGAGGAGCTGCTCCAGCGGCTGTGCCTCATCGCCATGGAGCGCGTCGCCGAGGCCGCCGAGACGGCCCTCGCCGACGACGACCCGTGGTCCGGCCTGGAGGGGTACGTACGGCAATGCGTGGGCCTGCGCTCCGGCGCGCTCGCCCCCGTCGCGGGCACCATCGAGGTCACCCCCGAGATGTGGCGCGTCTCGCGCCGGGCCACCGAGCTGGCCGGGCGGCTCGTCGGGCGGGCGCACGCGGCCGGCGTGCTCAGGCGGGACGTGACCGCCCTCGACCTCTCCCTGCTCATCGAGCAGTTCAGCCGCCCCGCGCCCGGCCCGCCCGACCCCGCGCAGGAGCACGTCAAGCGGCGGCTGCTCGCCATCGCGCTCGACGGCCTGCGCGCCCCCGGCCGCACCCCGCTGCCCGGCGAGCCGCCGGGCGCGGAGTGGTACGAAGGCCGCTGGGGAGAGCGCCCGTAGGGTCTACGGTGGGGTGCGTGGCGTTCAACGACCTGCTCGACGACCTTGACCAAAGCGCCGCGGCCCAGGCCGCCGGGATCCGGCGCGGCTACGGCGGGCCGCCGCCCCGCACGGTGTCCGCGTGCGCCGGCTTGACCCGGCTGCGCTGCGCGTCGCTGCTGAAACCCCTCTACGCGTGGGTGGCCGCGGACCGCATCCCCGACCGGGAGCGCTGGCGCCGGCACGCCGAGCCCGCGGTCGTGGTCTCCTCCAACGCCGACACGCTCAACCTGTGGCTCGGCGTCGGGCCCGGCGTCATCCTCGACGACCTCCGCGAGCGCACGGGCGTGTCCTGGACCCCGCCCAACGGCGACCCCTCGCGCTTCGGCTCGGTCGAGGTCGCCGCCGAGGAGGTCGCGACCGCGTACGCGGTGCTCGCCCAGTCCGCGGCGGCCGGCGACCCGGTGGCCGCCGACGTGCTGGAGTGGATGCGGCAGGTGGAGGGCGAGCAGACGTTCGGGGTCCGGGAGGCGCTCGGCTCGGCCGAGGCGGCCGTCAAGTGCGGCTGGTACGGCGCCCCCGACGAGACCTGCCTGCGCACCCACGCGGTCGCCCTGCTGCCGCGCGGCGGCACCCGGGTGAGCGTCGTCGTCGGCATGACCGCGCTGCCCTTCCCCGACGCCGCCGCCCGCGAGGACTACCGGCAGCGGGTGGGCAAGGGCCTGCCGGTGGAGCAGGTGCACGACCAGCTGTCCGGCACGCTGCTGCGCGGGCTGATGGCGACGACGCTGACCGAGCTGGGCGGCGCGAAGCTCCGGCGGCCTACTGGTCCGTGAGCCGGCGGACGACCTCTGCCAGGCCCGGCGGCTCCAGCCCCGCCGCGGGCAGCTCCTCGGCCCACACGTACCCGAGGTACGCCTCCCGCTCCTCCTCCGTCAGCCCGTCCGGCCTGACGACCGGCCGGGCCCCGGCGAACCTGGCGAGGTAGAACGACTCGTCCTTGACGTAGCGGACGCCCAGCCAGGCGTAGTCGCGGGCCACCACGACGTGCCGGTCGAGCACCGCCGAGCCGGGCAGCCCGGTCTCCTCGGTGAGCTCGCGGCGGGCGGCGTCGAGCGCCGTCTCCCCCGGGTCGATGCCGCCCCCGGGCGGTTCCCACAGGTCGGCCCGGGCGACGCGGTCGTACCAGTGCAGCAGCAACACCCGGCCGTCGCGGTCGAGGCAGACGACGCGGGCGGCGGGACGGGCGCTCACGTGCTCCATCCCCCGAGGCTAGCTATCCGAGAGCCGGCACGTGGTTGCGGAGCCGCAGGTCGTCCGGGTAGGGCGAGAAGTAGGTCTGGTCGCGGACGTAATCGGCCGCCTCGCCCCGCGCGTGGTGGCGCAGCAGCGTCGTCGGGACGCTCAGCGGCACCACGCCGGCCCGGTAGGACTCGATCACCTCGGCCAGGTCGGCGCGCCGGGTCGGGTCGAGGGCGAGCATGCCCATGGCGTGCTGCAGCACGTTGACGTTCCTGCCCAGCGTGGCCTTGCTCGCCAGCGCCTCGCGGAAGAGCGCGGCGTAGGCGGCGGCCACCTCCTCATGGGGCCGGACGCCCGCCTCGGCGACCACCCGCCCGGCCTGCCGGTAGCGGAGCGGGTCGTGGGCGAGGAGCTGCATCTTGTGCCGGGCGTGGAAGGCGACCAGGTCGCGGGGCCGCCAGTCGCCGGCGAGCAGCGCCCGCAGCCGGGCGTGCGCGAACACGCGCTCCACGAAGCTCTCGCGCAGCAGCGCGTCGTGCAGGCGGCCTTCGTCCTCGACCGGCAGCAGCGGATGGGCCGCGATGACCGTCTCGGCGAACAGGCCCCTGTTGCGCCGGTCGGCGGGCGTCCCGTCGGCGCGGTAGACGGGCACGCCGTGGATGCCGCAGGTGGGGCTCTTGGCCTTGAAGACGTACCCGTCGACGTCGAGCGCGGCGGCCCGCTCGGCGGCGAGCGCGCGCATCCGGTCGGTCAGGTCGACGTGGGTGGCGCGGGTCCTCAGCCGGGGGCCGTCGTCGGCGGCCTCCAGTCGGAGGGTCTCGCGGGGCGTGCCGAGGCCCGCCTCCATCTCGGGGCAGATGCGGATCCAGTCGACGTACGGGTCGAGGGCGTCGGTGAGGAAGCGGTCGCGGCTGTGGCCGCCGTTGTATCTGACCAGCTCGCCCAGCAGGCAGCTCGACACCGCCACCCGCGGTCGCGCGTCCGGCCTGCCCGTGATCATCCTTCTATCCAATCCCGTCAGGTGAGCGCGGGCAACCAAGGCCGGGGAGATCCGTCGCAAGGCCGCCCGATTCAGGAGAAGGCGCTCGCGCGCCGCTCGTCGGCCTCGGCCTCCTCCGTGCGGCCCAGGGCGCGCAGCGCGACGGCGCGGTTGCCGTACAGGTCGGGCTGGGGCTGGAGGTCGATGGCCCGGCTCAGGTCCTCGATCGCGCCTTCGACGTCGCCGGTCGCGTACCGCAGCACCCCCCGGTTCCCCCACGCCGCGGCCAGGTCGGGCGCGGCCGACACGGCCTCGTCCAGCGCCGCCGCGGCCGCGTCGAACCGGCCCGCCGACGTCTCCAGCTGCCCCAGCACGGTCAGCAGGTGCGGGTTGCCGGGCGCGCGGGCGAGCCCGGCGGCCACCTCGGCCGCGGCCTCCTCGTCGCGTCCCAGGGCGGCCAGCAGCCCGGCCCGGTTGATGGAGGCGTCCAGGTGAGCCGGGTCGAGCTCGACGACCCGGGCGAGGTCGGCGAGCGCGCCCTCGGTGTCGCCGCGCGTCACACGCAGCTCGGCCCGGTTGTAGTACGCCTCCGGCAGCGGCGGCCCCGCCCGCATGGCCTGCTCGTAGTCGGCCAGCGCCTCCTCGTGCCGGCCGAGCCTGAGCAGCAGGTTGCCGCGCTCCAGGTAGTGGTCGGGGAAGGCGGGGTCGAGGGCGATGGCGGCCCCGTAGTCGTCCAGGGCCTCCTTGTCGCGGCCGAGCCCGGCGAGCAGCTGGGCCCGGTTGGCCAGCAGCACCATGCGGTGCAGCGGATGCCGCTCCCCCAGCTCGCGGGCCAGCTCGATGGCCGACTCCACCAGCGCCAGCGCGGCCTCGGGCCGCTGCCCGCGCAGCTCGACCAGGGCCAGGCCGTTGCGGTCGAAGCCGAGCTTGAAGGCCCGTTCGGCGGGGTCGGGCAGGAGGGAGGAGACGGCGATGGCCAGGTTGATCCAGCGCCGGGCGCGGCCGAGGTCGCGACGGGCCGGGTCGGGGTGGCGGGCGTCCAGCATGGCGGTGCCGTACGCCGCCGCCGCGTGCATCTTCGGGTCCTGGCTGACCTCGCGCACCCGGTCCCAGAGCGCCCGGGCCTCGGCGGTGCGGCCGAGCCCGCCGAGCGCGGTCGCGGTGCGCTGCGCGAAGCCCCACCACGCGGCCCCGCCGGGCTCGGTCCTGGCGAGACCGCGCTCCCCCAGCTCGGCGACGGCGTGCAGGAAGCCCTCGCGCATGGAGCGGTCCACGACGGCCCAGAGCGCGGCGGCGTCCCGCGTGTCGGGCGGCGGCTCGGGGCCGCCGGTGCAGAGCAGCAGGGTGAGCGTGCCGGGCGGTACGCGGCGGGCCAGCACGTCGAGCAGTTCGAGGTCGGTGGGGTCGGCCTCGGCGAGGTTGCACACGGCCAGCGCCCGTCCCGGCGGCACGGCGGCGCGGACGAACTCGGCGAGGCCGTTGGCCAGCCGCAGCGTGCGGCGCGGCGCGGGCACGAGGATGCGTTCGTCGTCGCTCAGCGCGGCGTCGATCGTCACCCGCCGGGCCGGGACCAGCTCGGCCAGCTCGGGCGCCGCTGCCCGGATCTCGATGTCGTGGGCCGCCACCAGCTCCGCCGAGCGTTCGAGGGTCTCGGGCACCAGCCTGCGCAGCAGCGCCGCCGCGACGGTGTAGGGGCCGCGTGGCCGCCGGTGCGCGTCGATCATCGGCATCAGCAGCCGCGCGGCCTGCCAGCTCTCGGGCGGTGCGCCCTCGACCTTGAGGTGGGGCCCGGTCACCCCTTGTGGATGACGCTGGAGGTCCCGGCGAGCCTCTTGGGGCCAGGCTTGCGGACGACGATGCGTTTCATGACGTGCCTCTCCACTCGCGCGGGGGTGATGCCCTATCAGGAGGGCATCCCTACGCATATCAAGGTTCGCGGTGGATAAGCCGGAGGGCCGGGGATAAGAAGTAGTTGCCTTTTGACTGGTTTCCCTAACCTATTTGGTGCCGAACCACCGAGGCATCGACTCCATGCGATTGCGCTCGGTCTCCTCCATCAACTCACACAGGCAGCGGCCCAGGAGCGTGACCGATCGGCAGCAGCCGGGGCCGGGCAGGTTCCTGGCGCGCACGATGATGGTGGCGCGCTCGATGAGGCGTTCGAGGCTGGGCTCGCCGCCGCCCTTAAGCGAGCGGGTGTGCCAGGGGCAGGAGGCGGTGTCCACGCAGGCGCTCTTGGCGATGATCGGGGTCGGCCCGGCGCAGGGAGCCGCCGGCTCCTCGCGCTTGACGCGGAGGTCCTTCAGCACCTTCGCGGCCCTGCGGGACAGGTCGAGAAGCTCGCGTCGGTCCGGCACGCGCTCCTTGTCCGGCGGAGCGGCCCGTTCGTCCGGCGCGACGGCCCGCTTGTCCGGCGTGGCCCGCGCGGGGACGGCGAGCAGCATCGCGGCCGCCATGAGCCCGCCGCCCACCACCATGCTCCAGCCGAGCTGCTCGTGGAACCAGATCACCGCGATGAGGGCCACGAAGACGGGCTGCGACGACATGAGGACGGCGCTCGGGATGGCCGGCACGTGCGCCTGGCCGTAGGAGCGGGCGAGGAACCCCAGCGCGCACGACACCACCGACAGGTGCGCGAGCAGCAGCCAGTCGGGCGCGCTCGAAGGGAGCGTGATGCCGTCCCTGGCGCCGGCGAGGCCCGTGGTCAGCCCGATGGTGGCGAGCTGGATCGCGGTCAGCGCGTACGGCTGGAAGGCCCGCTGCTTGGAGATGTGCCCGAGCATGAGCGTGTGACCGGAGTAGAGCGCCGCCGCGGCGAGGGTGGCCGCGAGCGCGATCAGCGAGATCTCGTGCTCCTCGACGCCGCGCATCAGCGTGAACGCGGTCATCCCGGCGAGCGCGAAGACGACGCCGTACCAGATGCGGGTCTGCACCCGGGCCTTGTGGATGAGGAGCGCCAGGATGGGCGTGATCACCACGCTGCATCCCACGGCGAACCCCGACACCGCCGACGGCAGCCCGTGCAGCGCCACGGCCTGCGCGGTCTGCCCGATGCCGAACATGATCCCCAGGATGACCCCGTTGATCCACGTCTCGCGCGGCAGCCCCCGAAGGCAGCGCGGCCGGATCAGCAGGAGCGTCAGCGCCGCGAGCAGATAGCGCTCGGCGAGGAGGTCCTCGACCGGTAACCGGTGGATGAGGTCTTTCATCAGCGGGAACGCCGACCCCCAAGCGGCGCTGACGAACAACAGAAGCACGGCTCCCAGGAGGGGTCGGGGAGCGGGCACACCTGCCATGGCTGAAGCATCTCACTACTATTCGCAGCCGTGGATGTACAGCCAGCGAGCCGGGCAGGTTCCTCTACCACTTGGAGTGAAGACACTCACCCGCGGGTTCGTACATCCCTACCTCGCACGCACCGGGGGTCGCCCCATCTCCTCACTTATCCCGCTTCACGGGAATGGCGCGTCCTGTCCACAACAGGGAGGATCGGCGGAACGGTCACGCCGAACGAGGCCGGAGGGGGATGGCCTCGGGAGGGGGAAACGCGAGGGGGCCGGGCTAGAGCGCGCCGGACGCCGCGTCGAGGACCGCGGGAGGAGCCAGGCGCTTCTCGCCGTAGACGACGGTCAGGTCGCCCACGCGCTCCCTGGACAGCTCGCGCCAGCCCTGGCGCCGGTAGAGCGACAGCGCCGCACCCTGGTTGAGCGTGGTGTCGCCTCTGACGCTGCGGAACCCGAGCTCCGCCGCGCGCTGTTCGAGCGCGCGCAGCATGGCCGCGCCGAAGCCGCGCCGCTGGAACTCGGGATGGACGCGCAACCGGCAGACCTCGGCCGTCACGGTGTCGACGGGTCTCAGCCCGCCCATCGCGATGACCCGCCCGCCGGTCTCCCCGACGAGGAAGTCACCGCCGCAGGCCAGGTAGAGGTCCTGGATGCGGGGGAAGTCGTCGTCGTAGTAGACGCCGTCGCCGGGGAACAGGCCCACCTGGGCGAGGCAGATCTGGTGCAGCGTGAGAATGGTGTCGAGATCGGACCAGCGATAGCGCCTGATGGTCAGCTTCACGCACCGCCCCCTTTCATCTGTGCCCTCGGGCGCCGCAGCGCGGCGCGGAACTCCTCAAGACCGGGCGCGTGCGGGTCCTGCGCCACGATCAGCTGCTCCAGCGCCGTGGCCGGGCGCACGATGAAGTCGGTCAGGTATTCGTTGCCCACCAGGTGGAGCGCCTTGGTCGCGACGGACACCGCCTCGGCGACGTCGCCGTCGATCAGCCGGCACTGCGCCTGGTCCAGCCGGATCAGCGTCTGGTCGAGGATGTGGTCCTCATAGGCGCTGAGCGCCTGGTCTAGCACCACCTCGGCCTCCAGCGTCTGGCCGAGCTTGGTGAGCACGTCGCCCTGGTAGAAGTAGAGCTGCTTCTCGGTGTAGCCGAAGGCGAGGTCTTCCTTGTCCTCGTCCTGCATGTGGCTGAAGGCGTTCCTGGCCCGGGCGAGCGCCCGCTTGGCCTGGTCGACGACCTCCTTCTTGCTGTCGATGCCCGACATCATGGCCAGCGCCCTGGCCTCGACGACCGGAGCCATGGCCTGGGCGACGCACGGGGTGTTGCCGGCCAGGTCGCGGCTCTTCTTCGCGAGGTGCAGCGCCTCGCGGGCGTCGCCGAAGTAGAGAGGGACGAGGGACTCACGGGCGCAGATCCAGGCCCGCAGCGCGCGGTCGCCGGTCTCGTCGGCCGCCACCCGCCCGGTGCGGAAGAACGAGCGGGCCAGGCGGTGGTCGCCGAGGTTGATGAGGATCATGCCGCTCAGCCCGGAGAGCTGGGCGGCCATCCGGCACAGCCGATCCGTCAGGTCGATGGGCTGGCGCCTGGACATCGCCGTACGGACCGCGCTCAGCTCCAGCAGCACGTCGCACAGCAGCCGCAGCGGGGCCGTCGTGGTGTATTGGCGGCCGAAGCTGGCCGTCGCCTCCTCCCACTGGTCGAGCATCTGGGCGGAGACGGTGGCCGCCACGAGCGTCTCGTCCATGCGACGCCTGATGCCCTCGCACGCGCCGAGCACGGGGCCGTCGAGCTGCTCCGAGAGGTTCGTGTCGGTGTTGAGCAGGTTTAACAGCGTGCGGCGGAGGATGTTCTCGTCCTCCTCCGTCTCCGGGTCGATCACCATCGGGTGGAGCACCAGGTCGCGCTCGGCCAGCGTCAGGGGGCGGGGGATGTTCTCGCCGCTGACGGTGCCGGGCATGCGGTGACCGTGCCCGCAGATGCACGGCGCGTCGAAGCCGAGCGAGGAGGGCTCGACCCGGTAGACCGTGCAGAGGTAGTGGAGGTATTCGGGCCCCGGGCGTTTGAGCCCGCTCTCGTACGCGGACAGCAGCGTCTCGCCGATGCCCGGCGCTGGTTTCTGATCTCGATCGAACAGGGCCCTGACCTGCTCGATCACGTCGGCCAGCGCGATGCCGTGCGCCAGGCGATGCGCCTTGATCCGGCTCGTGCTGAACTGCGACGCGCATGCTTCGTGGATCTCGTCGGCTATCTGGGCGGAAGTGCGCCCCGCGGCGAGGCCCTTGGCCCGGATCCGCCGCGCGATCTCCGTCTCCCTGTGCTGCCTGCCGGACATCCCGGCCCCTCTCCCGCAAGTCTCGACCGGTCCGCAACTGATGACTGATCGTAGTCATCAAGTCGCAGCGCGCCTACCCATGACTATGAAGCAACGAAGACTGGAAGGAAACGCTCCGCGACAAGCCTACGGTTAAGGATCGTCCTCCCAGGGGCTGTTTCTTACATCCCATGAGGGAGAAGCAACTCCCCGTAGCCGGATTCCGCTCGTTGCGCCCGCCGCCGTCTTGAGCCATCTTTGGCCCACCAGCAGCGATTCCTAGGAGGACACGGTGGGGGACGACGACTACGAGCGGCTGGAGCGTCTGGTCAAGGAGCTCGGCGCCCGCGGGTTGCTCGCCCGAGTGGTCCGGACCCAGGGCGGCCGGCAGTTCGTACGGGTGATCAACCCGAAGGCGACCAGCCTGACGGAGAACGTGACCTGCCGCTCGGCCACCATCTCCGACATGCCGGACTGGTGGTACTGCTGGTCCTGGGGCGAGCGGATGCACACGGCGGACGACCCGGCCGGTGCGGCGACGAAGGTCGCCCGAGTGCTCGCCGCCGTGGGCGAGTGACGACGGCGGTGATCCGGATGGAACGCGGCCATCACGGCTCACCGCGACCACGGCGGCTCCTCGGAGCCGGCGGGGTGACCGGTGCGGAGGGCTCCGACCGAAGGCGCCCTGTGTCACTCCGCCGGTTCCCGCCCTTTCGGGGGCGGCAGATCTCGCGCGCACGGCTCGCACCCGTGCGCGTGGCCAAGCCACCCGTCCCACCGGGGCGGGTGTTCGGGGGATCCCTCCCGGAACCGGCGCGGGACATGCTTCCGGGTGCGTGTCCCGTTCCGAGCCGTCCGTCATCGGAGCGTGGGCTCTCTCCCTCCGCGGCCCAGAGAGCCCGCGTCCCCGTCTTCCCCGGCGTGATGTGACGGCGGGCGGTTCGGTCGGCGGTATTTTGGATCCGAACTAGATCAACTAGATCAACTCGGTCCAAAGCCGATCGAACCGCTTCCGGAGGGGGATCCACCCAGTGCTACTGCTGGTGACACCGTCGCCACAGCCCTCGTCGACGTCCACGGTCCTGCCCGACCTGGACACGCTCACGAACGGAGTGAGCACGGTCTGCCAGAACGACACGGTGCTCTGCTCCACGCTCGCGGGGGTGTTCGACAACGCGCCCTGGGCGCCGCTGGTGGCGACCGCCATCACGATCGTCCTGATCGTGGTGTTCGCGTTCGTGATCCGCAACATCGCCCACCGGGTGATCACCCGGGTGGTCAACCGGGCGGCCGCGGGCGGCTCGATCACCAGCAGGTTCCGCAAGGGCGCGCCCCCCGACAGCATCGACGTGCTGCTGCACGAGCGGCGCAAGCAGCGGGCCGAGACCATGGGCTCGGTGCTGAGGTACATCGCCTCGATCGTCATCCTGGGCACCGCGGCGCTGACCGTGCTCGACCGGCTGACCATCCCCATCGCGCCCGTGCTGACCAGCGTCGGCATCCTCGGCGTGGCCATCGGCTTCGGCGCCCAGGAGCTGGTGAAGGACTTCATCGCGGGCCTGTTCATGCTGATGGAGGACCAGTACGGCGTCGGCGACGTGATCGACGCGGGCGCCGCCGTCGGCACCGTCGAGGCCGTGACCCTGCGGGTGACCCGCCTGCGCGACTCCGACGGCCGCGTCTGGTACGTGCGCAACGGCACGATCACCCGAGTCGGCAACGAGTCGCAGGGCTGGTCGCGCGCCTTCGTGGACGTCCCGGTCGCCTATGACGCCGACGTGGTCACCGTGAAGGTGCTGCTTGAGCACACCGCCGAGGAGATGTGGGCCGACTCCGAGCTGCGCGAGAGCAAGATGGTCGAGCAGCCCCAGGTCTTCGGCGTGGAGCAGATGTCCAACAGCGCGATGGTGTTCCGCGTCACGGTCAAGACCCTGCCGTCCGCGCAGGCCGAGGTGGCGCGGGAGCTCCGGCTCCGGGTCAAGACGGCCATGGACACCGCGGGCATTCCCATGGTCGCGATTGCCTAAGCTAATGCTGTGACTGAGACCTCCTTCTACGATGCCGTAGGCGGCGAGGAGACCTTCCGGCGCCTCGTCCACCGTTTCTACGAGGGGGTCGCCGACGACCCGATCCTGCGGCCGCTCTACCCCGAGCCCGACCTGACGGGCGCCGAGGAGCGGCTGCGGGGCTTCCTCGTCCAGTACTGGGGCGGCCCCAAGACCTACAGCGAGCAGCGCGGGCATCCCCGGCTGCGGATGCGGCACATGCCGTTCGTGATCGGCGAGCCCGAGCGGGACGCCTGGCTGCGGCACATGCGGGACGCGGTCGACTCGCTCGACCTGCCGGAGGAGCAGGAGACCCGGCTCTGGGACTATCTGGTCTACGCCGCCCACAGCTTGGTGAACTCCCCCGCCTGACGGGGCAGAGAGCCGTCATGGACATCCCCTGGTGGCGTGACGCCGTCGTTTACGAGATCTATGTACGCAGCTTCGCCGACGCCTCGGGAGACGGCGTCGGCGACCTGGCCGGGGTGCGGCAGCGGCTGCCCTACCTGAAGCGGCTGGGGATCGACGCCATCTGGCTGACCCCGTTCTACCCCTCCCCCATGGCCGACGGCGGCTACGACGTGGCCGACTACCGAGGCGTGGACCCGCTGTTCGGCTCGCTGGCCGACTTCGACGCGCTGGTGGCCGAGGCGCACGAGCTGGGGCTGCGGGTGCTGGTCGACATCGTGCCCAACCACAGCTCCGACCAGCATCCGTGGTTCCAGGCGGCGCTGCGGGGCGAGGGCCGCGACCGCTACATCTTCCGCGACACCACCAACAACTGGCAGTCCACCTTCAGCGGCCCGGCCTGGACGCAGGTGCCCGACGGCCAGTACTACCTGCACCTGTTCGCCCCGGGCCAGCCCGACTTCAACTGGCGCAACCCCGAGGTGCACGAGGAGTTCCTCGACGTGCTGCGGTTCTGGCTGGACCGCGGCGTCGACGGGTTCCGCATCGACGTGGCGATGGGCCTCTACAAGGCGGAGGGCCTGCCCGACGTGGGCGACCAGTCGTTCATGGCGGCCTCGCCGGTGTGGGGCCAGCCCGAGGTGCACGGCGTCTACCGCGACTGGCGGCGGCTGCTCGACAGCTATCCGGGCGAGCGCATGGCGGTGGGCGAGGTCTGGACCGACAGCCTCGACGACCTCGCGCTCTACGTGCGCCCCGACGAGCTGCAGCAGAGCTTCAACTTCGCCTGGCTGCAGGCGCCCTGGTCGCCGACGGCGTTCAAGCAGGTGATCGACGACACGCTCGGCGCGGTCCCCTACGCGACGTGGGTGCTGTCCAACCACGACGTGGTACGCCACCGCACCCGCTACGGCACGGCCGACCCCGGCACGGGGCTGGCGCGGGCACGGGCCGCGCTGCTGACCATGCTGGCCCTGCCCGGCTCGGCCTACCTCTACCAGGGCGAGGAGCTGGGCCTGCCCGAGGTCACCGATCTGCCGGCCGAGGCCCGTCAGGATCCGGTGTTCTTCCAGTCGGAGGGCAAGCTGCCGGGGCGCGACGGGTGCCGGGTGCCGATCCCGTGGACGGTGGACGCCCCCTCCCACGGGTTCTCCCCCGACTCGGTGGAGCCGTGGCTGCCGCAGCCGCCGGAGTTCGCGGAGCTGAGCGTGGAGAAGCAGGAGGGCGACGCCGACTCGACGCTGGAGTTCTACCGGCGGGCGCTGGCCCGGCGCCGCGAACTGGTGGAGGAAATTCCTTATACCTTGGAGTGGCTGGATTCTCCCGAAGGTGCGCTTTTCTTCACCCGCGGCCCGCTGATCTGCGCCGTCAACTGCGGCACCCACCCCGTACGCCTCCCCGCCCACGACGAGGTGATCCTGGCGAGCGGCCCGGTCAAGGGCGGCCTGCTGCCCGCCGACACGGCCGTGTGGCTGCGCCGGGCCGCGTAGCCCTCACCCCCGCCGGGCCCGCTCATTTCTCCACGGCACGACCGGCACCGACAGCAGCGTGCACGCCAGCCCCGCGGCGAAGCCCGCCCAGAACCCGGCGCTCTCCATGAGCACGCCGGTGAGCGGGATGGCGGCCAAGGAGACGGTGTTCTGGACGGTGTTGTGGGTGCCGAGCACCCGCCCCGCCCAGGCGGGCCCGGCGAGCTCGCCCGCCGCGAGGTAGGCGAGCCCGTTGCCGGCCACCGTCATCACGGCGGCCAGCGCCAGCATGACGGGGCCCGGCCAGGTGCGGGTGAGCGTCCCGGCGACCAGCAGGAGCAGCACGACGACGTTGGCGAACGTGATCAGCAACAGGGGCCGCATGCGCAGCCCGACCCGGTCCGACCAGCGGCCGGCCGCGACGCGCACCGCGGCCCCGCCGATCGCCGCCACGCCGAACAGCCGGCCGGCCGACACGGCGTCCCAGCCGTAGAGCTCGACCAGGCAGGTCACCCCGTACGTGGTGACCACGATCTGGGGCACCACGTGCAGGGCGCTGGTGGCGTGCACCCGCCAGAGCGCCGGCTGCCGGTACGGCGAGCCGGCCGGCGCCGCGCCCTGCCCGGCGGCCTCGTGCGGCGGCTCGGTCAGGAAGATCGCGGCCAGCACCGCGGCCAGCAGGCTCACGCCCGCGCAGACGAGCAGCACGCCGGGCAGCCCGTACGCCGCCGCGACCGGCGGCAGCGTGAACGCGCTCACCGCCATGCCCAGCGTGAAGGACACCTGGCGCACGCCCATGGCGACGCCGCGCTCGGGCGGCCGGAACCAGCGCAGCACGATCCGCCCGCCGCCGACCATCGCGGCCGAGCCCGCCGCGCCGGCCAGGGCGAGCAGCACGGCCACCCCCCAGACGCTCTCGACGCGGGAGGCGGCGGCGAACAGCACGGCCGCCAGGCCCACGCCGGCGCCGAGCACGAGCCGCTCGCCGTGCCGGTCGGCCAGCGCGCCCCAGGCGACGAGGGCGGCGAGGATGCCGACGGCGGAGGCGTTGGCGATGATGCCGGCCACCGGCAGCGACACCCCGAAGTGGCGCTGGATCTCCGGCATGACCAGCGGTAAGCCGAACAGCCCGAGGGTGACGCCGGCGTGGGCGTTGACGCCCAGCGCCAGCATCCACCAGCGCTTCATTACGCGAAGCGCTTGAGGTAGGCCAGTTCGGCCTCGCTGAGCCTGCGCGGGGCGGCCCGCTCGACGTCGTAGGCGGCGATCACGGAGGTGGCCGTGACGTAGAGCTCGTCGTCGTCGCGGATCTCGTACCGCAGCCGGAAGCGCACCGCGCGGACCTCCTCCACCCAGGTCTCCACGCGCACCGGCTGGGGGCGGAAGCCGAGCGGGCGGCGGTAGTCGATCTCGTGCCGGGTGACGACCAGGCCGCCGAACGGCTCCTCCCCCGCGTTGTGCGGGTCGATGGCGAACATGCCGAAGCGGGCGTCCTCCAGGTAGTCGAGGAAGCGCACGTTGTTGACGTGACCTTGGGAGTCGACGTCGCCGAAGCGCACCGCGCGGAGGTAGACGTGTCGCCGGGGACCGTTGCGTTCAACCACCTGGCCACCGTACCGGTCCCGGTCAGGTGGCCCTGCGCCGGGCCAGGCAGGCCAGCACGGTCAGCACCGAGATCGCGGCCATGGCGGCGAGCGCGTAGCGGTAGCCGGTGACGAGCTGCTCGACCGCGCCGCCCGACAGCCGGCCGAGCGTGCCGGCGAAGACCTGCTGGTGCAGGGCGGCCGGGAGCGGGGCGGTGAGGATCGACAGGACCAGGGCGGTGCCGACGACGTTGCCGGTGTTCTGGAGCATGAGGCGCATGGCGTTGACGATGCCGAGCCGGTCGGAAGGCAGGCCGTCGAGGATGGCGGTGGTGTTGGAGGGCAGGAACACCCCCGAGCCGAGCCCGATGAGCACCAGCCCGAGCGCCACGGCCGGATAGGGGACGTCGGTGGACATCACGGCCAGCATGACGAGCAGGCCGCAGGTGGTGGCGGCGGCGCCGCCGACGGCCAGCGTACGGGCGGTGAGCAGGCGCTGGAGGAACCCGGAGACCACGGAGGCGGTCATCGCGGCCACCGCGAGCGGCAGCACCTTGAGCCCGGCCTGCACCGGGTCCTCGCCGCGTACGGCCTGGAAGTAGAGGGCGACGAGGAACACCATGCCCATGCGGGCGACGGCGTTGAGGAACGAGGCGAGCGTCCCGAAGGCGAACGCCCGGTCGCGGAAGAGCCCCAGGTCCACCACGGGGTGCGCGGCCCGCCGCTCTCTGATCAGGAAGAGCGGCAGCCCGGCGACGGCCGCCACCAGCCCGGACACCACGACCGGGTGGCTCCAGCCGAGCCGGGTGAACTCCGACAGCGCCAGCAGCAGCCCGCCCAGTGTGACCAGCACGAGCAGGCTGCCGGGCAGGTCGAGGCCGCGGTCCCGGTCGCCGGGCGCGGGGCCGCGCAGCACGAGCGCGCCCCAGACCAGGCACACGACGCCCATCGGCACGTTGAACCAGAACACCCACCGCCAGCCCAGGCTCTCGGCAAGGAACCCGCCGAGCGTCGGCCCGATGAGCCCGGCGATCGAGAACGAGGCCACGTACACGCCCATGCCCTCGCCCAGCCGCTCGCGGGGGAAGGCGTCGCTGACGAGGGCGGCGCTGTTGGTGAGGAGCATGGCGGCCCCGGCGGCCTGCACCACGCGCAGCGCGACGATCACCCAGGCGTTGGGCGAGAAGCCGGCGAGGAGGGCGGCGAAGGTGTAGATCCCCAGCCCGAGCAGGTACATCCGGCGGCGGCCGAACAGGTCGGCCAGCCTGCCTAATACCACCATGAGCACGGTCGTGGTCAACTGGAAGCCCAGGAGGATCCAGCCGGCCGCGGTGGCGTCGGCCCCGGTGTGCCGGGCGATCTCGGGCAGCGCGACGTTCATCGAGCTGCCGCCGAGACCGGTCAGCACGCTGGCGAGGCTCACGACCGACAACGTTCGCCAGGCCTGGCCCATGGGAGTGGTGGTCGTGAGCGTCAAGAGAGACCCTGTCCTTTCTAGATTTTAATACTAGAATCCAATTCGCATCGTCAGCCGGTCAAGGATCGAGGTGTCGGATGAGCGGGATAGTCGAGGGCCGCGTGGTCATCGTCACGGGCGGAGCGCGGGGCATCGGGCGCGGGCACGCGCTGGAGTTCGCCCGGCAGGGCGCCAAGGTGGTGGTCAACGACCTGGGCGCGGAGGTGGACGGCACCGGCTCGTCCGGGGCCGCGGCGGACGTGGTGGCCGAGATCGAGGCCATGGGCGGGGAGGCGATCGTCAACGGCGAGGACGTCTCCGACTTCGACGGCGCGGAACGCCTGGTGCGCGCCGCGATCGAGCGGTTCGGCGACCTGCACGTGCTGGTCAACAACGCGGGCATCCTGCGGGACCGGATGCTCGTCAACATGACCGCCGACGAGTGGGACGCCGTCATCAAGGTGCATCTGCGGGGGACGTTCGCGCCACTGCGCCACGCCGCCGCCTACTGGCGGGGCAAGGCGAAGGCGGGCGAACCGGTGGATGCCCGGATCATCAACACGACCTCGTCCTCCGGCATCTACGGTAACCCGGGGCAGGGCAACTACGGCGCGGCCAAGGCGGGCATCGCGGGCCTGACCGTCATCGCGGCGCGGGAGCTGGAGCGTTACGGCGTCACCGTCAACGCCGTCGCCCCCGCCGCGCTCACCCGCATGACCGAGAACCTCATTTCCTCCGGGGCCAAGGGCGCCGACCCCGAGGACATCGCGCCGCTGGTGGTCTGGCTGGCCAGCGCGGAGGCGCGCGGCATCACCGGCCGGGTGTTCAACGTGCGCGGCGGCGCGATCAGCGTGGCCGAGGGCTGGCACGCGGGGCCCGGCGTCGACAAGGGCTCGCGGTGGGACCCGGCCGAGCTGGGCGCGGTCATCCCCGGCCTGGTCGAGAAGGCCGCGCCCAACGCGCTCACCAACGGCCGCATCCCGGGACGGGAGGACTGACATGCCGCTCGACCACGGCGTGGTCGGCCAGGAGGGGCCGGCGCACGAGCGCACCTGGACGGCCAGGGACACCATGCTGTACGCGCTCGGCGTCGGCGCGGGCCTGTCGGAGCTGGAGTTCGCGACCGAGAAGGGCCAGCGGGTGCTGCCGACGTTCGCGGTGCTGGCCGCGCAGTCGCCGGGGCGGCGGCTCGGCGACTTCGACCGGGCCATGCTGGTCCACGCCGAGCAGGCGTTCGAGCTGTTTCGCGAGCTGCCGCCGGCCGGCGGGGTGCGCACGTCCAGCACGGTCACCGGCATCTACGACAAGGGCTCCGGCGCGCTGGTGACGACCGAGGCGCGGGCGGTGGACCTGGAGACCGGCGAGCCGGTCGTCGTCAGCCGGAGCTCGGTGTTCATCAGGGGCGAGGGCGGCTTCGGCGGCGAGCGCGGACCGCGCGACGACTGGCGGGCGCCGGACCGGGCTCCCGACCACAAGATCACCTACGCGACGCGGCCCGAGCAGGCGCTGGTCTACCGGCTGTCGGGCGACTACAACCCGCTGCACAGCGATCCGGAGTTCGCCGCGCGGGCGGGCTTCGACCGGCCGATCCTGCACGGGCTGTGCACGTACGGGGTGACCGGGCGGGCGCTGCTGCACGCGGTCGCGGGCTCGGACCCGGCCAGGTTCAAGGCGATGTCGGGCCGGTTCAGCAGCCCCGTCTTCCCTGGCGAGTCGCTGACGGTGTCGATCTGGGTGGACGGGACCGACGTGCTGTTCCGTACGGCGAAGGACGACGGCACGGTGGTCATCGACCGCGGCCGGGCCACCGTCGCCTGAGCCCCGGGCTCAGCTCTCGTCGAGGACCCGCAGGGGGTCGAGGCGGCGGATCAGCGTCATCGCCGCCTCGATGACCTCCTGCGCCTCCTCCTCGGTGTCGGAGGTGGCGACCTCGCGCGCGGCCTCGCCGATGATGCTGGTCAGCACGGCCACGGTGAACCGGTCGAGCGGGTCGCCGCCGGCGCCGAGCAGCACGGCGTTCTGGCGGACCCACTCGCGGCCCCGGGTGCGCCTGATCAGCTCGAAGCCGGGCGGCCCGTCGCCGTCGATGAACAGCCGGACCAGGTCGCGGCGCTCCCACGCCCCGGCGAGGTAGGCGCGCGCCCCGGCGATCAGCAGCTCGACCGGGTCGCTCACGCCCTCCTTCTTGGCCTTGGACACGCTGGCGGCCGACGCCTGCTCGTGCGCCGCCTGGTGGTCCTCGTAGAGGGCGAGGAACAGCTCGGTCTTGCCGCCGAAGTGGTGATAGAGGCTGCCGACGCTGGATCCGGCGCGGGCCACCACCTCGGAGACGTTGGCCTCGGCGAAGCCGTGCTCGCTGAAGACCTCACGGGCCGCCTGCAGCATGCTCTTGCGGGTCTGCGCGGTGCGGCTCCACTCCCACGACGACTTGCGTGCCATGCGTGCCATGCTAGCGCCTCCAAATTCTAGAATCTGATTCTTGACACCGGACCTCCTTGCCCCGAATGTATTCCTAGAGAAAGATTCTAGAAATTTCCGCAGGCAGGAGGCGGCCGTGGACTTCTCACTCACCCCCGAGGAACGGCAGATCCGCGACACCGTACGGTCCTTCATCGAGAGAGAGGTCATGCCGCTGGAGCCCGAGGTCCTGCGCAACGAGCGCGAAGGCCGGCCGGCGATCGACCGCGACACCCTGGTCGAGCTGCGCGCCAAGGCCAGGAAGTCCGGGTTCTGGGGCATCAACACCCCCGAGGAGTACGGCGGCGCCGCCCTCGGCCCCGTCATGTCCGCGATCATCGCGATGGAGCTGGGCCGTACGTTCGTGCCGTTCACCTTCGGCGGCACCGCCGACAACATCCTCTACGCCGGCACCGAGGAGCAGAAGCGCCGCTACCTCATCCCCACCATCGAGGGCGAGCGCCGCTCCTGCTTCGCGATCACCGAGCCGGGCGCGGGCTCCGACGCCCGCAACATCCGCACCAAGGCCGTACGCGACGGCAGCGAGTGGATCATCAACGGCGAGAAGACCTTCATCACCAACGGCAGCGAGGCCGACTTCGTCATGGTGTTCGCCGTGGCCGAGGAGCACGGCGTCACCTGCTTCCTGGTGGACAGGGAGATGGGCTGGACCTCCGAGCCGATCCCGACCATGGGCGAGTGGGGCCCGGCGTCGCTGGTGTTCCAGGACGTCCGGGTGCCGGAGGAGAACATCCTCGGCGAGCTGGGCAAGGGCTTCGAGCTGGCCATGCAGTGGATCGGCCAGGGCCGCTACATGATCCCCGCCCGCGCCATCGGCTCGGCCGAGCGCATGCTCCAGATGGCCGTCGACTACGCCAAGATCCGCAAGTCGATGGGGCAGGCGATCGCGGAGTACCAGGCCATCCAGTGGATGATCGCCGACTCCCAGGTGGAGATCGAGGCCGCCAAGTGGCTCACGCTGTACGCGGCCTGGCGGGTCCAGGAGGGCATGGACGCCCGGCACGCCTCCTCCATCGCCAAGCTCAACGGCGCGGTCATGGCCAACCAGGTCGTCGACCGGGTGCTCCAGATCCACGGGGGTATGGGGTACACGAAGGAGCTGCCGATCGAGCGGTGGTACCGCGAGCTGCGGCTGCTGCGCATCTTCGAGGGCACCGACGAGATCCAGCGCCGTACCATCGCCCGCAACCTCATCAAGGGACACGCGCGGCTGGGTCTCATCGGGGAGTGATCGCATGTCGGTCCACGCACTGTTCAACCCGCGCTCGATCGCCCTGGTCGGCGCCACCGACAAGTCGGGCTGGTCGGTCAGCACCCTGCTCAACCTGCGTACGCACGGGTTCCCCGGGCCGGTGCACCTGGTGAACCCGCGCGGCGGCGTGGTGCACGGGCAGCCCGCCCACCGCAGCCTCACCGAGATCCCCGGGCCCGTCGACCTCGCGTACGTCATGGTGCCGACCCCGGCGGTGCTCGGCGTGCTCAAGGAGGGCGCCAAGCTCGGCATCCGCGACTACGTGGTGCTGACGGCGGGCTTCGGCGAGTCGGGCGAGGAGGGCGCGCGGATGGAGGCCGAGATCGCCGGCTTCGCTCGCGAGCACGGCCTGACCGTCCTCGGGCCCAACGGCAACGGCTACATCAACGCCGCCGCCGGGATCACCCCGTACGGGTTGCCCATCCCCGAGCCGCTGCTGCGCGGCTCGGTCGGCGTGGTGCTGCAGAGCGGCGCGCTGGCCAGCTCGGTGCTGGGCTTCGCGCTGGCCCGCAACGTCGGCGTCAGCCTGCTCACCTCGATGGGCAACGAGTCCGTCGTCACGGTCACCGACGTGGTCGACTACCTCGTGGACGATCCGGCGACCAAGGTGATCGCACTGTTCCTGGAGACGATCAGGAACCCGGCCGAGTTCTCCCGGGTGGCGCGGCGGGCTCTGGAGGCCGGCAAGCCGATCGTGGCGCTGAAGATCGGGCGCAGCACGCTGGCCTCGCGTACCGCGCAGGCCCACACGGGCGCGCTCGTCGGCGACGACGACGTCATCGACGCCGCCCTGCGGCAGCTCGGCGTGATCCGGGTGCGCTCGCTGGAGGACCTGATCATCACGGCCGGGCTGCTGGCCGCGACCGGGCCGCTGCCCGGCCGGCGGGTCGGCGTCGTGACGCCCTCCGGCGGCGCGTCGGAGATCATCGCCGACCGGGCCGAGGACGAAGGGCTGGAGCTGCCGGCGTTCGCGCCGGACACCGTGGCCAAGCTGGCCGAGATCGTGCCGTCGTTCGGCACCGTGCAGAACCCGCTCGACGTCACCGGCTACGTCCTCATCGACCGGACGCTGCTCGGGCGGGCGCTGGAGGTGGTCACCGCCGATCCCGGCATCGACGTGGTGCTGCTGCTGTCCGAGCCGCCCAAGGTCGCGCCGCCCGACCCGGCGCCGGTCTTCGCGTTGTACGCGGCCAGCGCGCGGCGCATCGCCGAGTCGCCGGTGCCGGTCGTCGTGGTGAGCAACGTGCTGACGGACGTCACGGAGTTCGGGCGGCAGGTGCAGCGGGAGACCGGCTATCCGTATGTGGCGGGCGGGATCGAGCACGGCCTCCAGGCCATCGCGGCCGCGGTCCGCTGGTCCGAGACCCGGGAGCACGCCCTGTCCCGGCCCGCCGCGGCTCCGCCCGCCACCGTGGCCGTTCCTGAAGGGGCGGCCGGGGTGTGGGCCGAGCACCGGGCCGCCGCCCTGCTGGCCTCGGCCGGGCTGCCCGTCGTGCCGTCGGCGCTCGCCCGGACCGCGGACGAGGCGGTCGCGGCGGCCGAGAGCTTCGGCTATCCCGTCGTGCTCAAGGTGGCCGCCGAAGGGCTCGGCCACAAGAGCGACATCGGCGGGGTCCGGCTGGACGTACGGGACGCCGCCGCGGTCGGGCGGATCCACGGCGAGCTCATGGCCGCGGTGCCGGACGCGGACGGGGTGCTCGTGCAGCCGCAGCGCGGCGGCGGGATCGAGCTGCTGGTCGGGATCGTCCGCGATCCCACCTGGGGGCTGACGCTCGCCGTCGGGCTCGGCGGGGTGTGGGTCGAGGTGCTGCGGGACGCGGCGCTGCGCGTGCTGCCGGTGGACGCCGCGGAGGTCCGCCGGGCGCTGTCGGAGCTGCGCGGCGCGGCGCTGCTGCAGGGGGCTCGGGGCGCCGAGCCCGCCGATCTCGGCGCGGTGGCCGAGGTGGTGGCGCGGATCGCGGCGTTCGCCGAGAGCCTCGGCGAACGGCTGGAGTCCCTGGAGATCAACCCGCTCCTCGTCACCGGCTCCCGCGTCGAGGCCCTGGACGCGCTGGTCACCTGGCGCGACTGATCCCACGCCGACGCCTGCCGGCCGGGGGCTTGAGCTCCCCCGGCCGGCTCGGCGCGTCAGGGCAGGCGGTTGGCGAGGACGAGGGTCGCGGCCGAGGCGAACATGCCGCCGTTGCCCAGCACCACGCTCACCTCCACCCCGGGCACCTGGGCCGCCGCCTCGCCGCGGAGCTGGCGCACCGCTTCCTGGATGGCGAACATGCCGTACATGCCGGTGTGCGTGTAGGACAGGCCGCCGCCGTTGGTGTTCATGGGCAGCCGGCCGCCGGGCGAGGTGTGGCCCTCGGCGATGAACGCCCCCGCCTCGCCCCGGCCCACGAACCCGAGATCCTCCAGGCCGTAGATCGGCACATGGGCGAAGGCGTCGTACACCATGAGGTGGTCGACGTCCTCGTGCGTGATCTTGGCCTCGGCGAACGCCGCCTCCCCCGACCGCCGGAACGCCTTCGAGGTGGTGAAGTCCTCCATCTGCGAGATGATCGGCGACTCCGCCGACTCGCCCGAGCCCAGCAGGTGGACCGGGGAGCGCCGGGCGCGCTCGGCGGAGGTGACGACCAGGGCGCCGCCGCCGTCCGTGACCAGGCAGCATTCCAGCAGGTGGAACGGGTAGGCGACCATGCGCGAGGCGAACACGTCCTCGACCGTGATGAGATCGCGGAACATCGCCCGCGGGTTGAGGTGCGACCAGCGCCGCTGCGCCACCGCCACCTCGGCCAGCTGCTCGTGGGTGAGGCCGGTCTCCTTCATGTAGCGCAACGCGGTGATCGTGAACGACGTGGGCGGCCCCACCACGCCGTACGGCACCTCGAACTGGCCCAGCAGCGAGTCCGGCCCCATGCCGTACCGGCCGGCCCCGACCCGCGAGCGGCCCGACTCGCCGTGCGTGATGAGCACGGTGTGGCACAGCCCGGCGCGGATGGCCGCCGCCGCGTGCCGTACGTGGAACAGGAACGACGAGCCGCCCACGCCCGTGCCGTCCAGCCAGGCGGGGGTGATGCCGAGGGCGTGGGCCACCTGGATCGGACCGGGCGTGCCGACCGTGGCGACGCCGTCGATGTCGTCCTTGGTCAGCCCCGCGTCGGCGAGCGCGTTGCGGGCGGCCTCCAGGTGGAGCTGGAGGGTCGAGTGGTTCGGGAGGCGGCCGACCTCGTCGGTCTCGGCGGCGCCGGCGATCACGACGTTCATCGGGCGCCTCCAGCGTCCGTGGCGGCGGGCTCGAAGAGGGGCACCGACACCTCGCCGCGCCGCTCGAACACCACCCGCAGCTCCATGTCCAGCGGCAGGTTCTCGGGGACGTTCTCGACGCCCACGATGTTGGTCATCATGCGTACGCCCTCCTCCAGCTCGACGACCGCGATGGCGTACGGTCCTTCGTCCTCGAAGCCGGGGGCGGGGCGGTGGTTGATCACGTACGAGTAGAGGGTCGCGCGGCCGCTGGCCCGGACCCATTCGACCTGGTCACTGCCGCAATGGGGGCAGCTCGGCCGCGGGTAGAAGTAGTGGCGCGCGCACGTCTGGCAACGCTGGATCCTGAGCTCTCCCGCGGCCGTGCCGTCCCAGAACGGCTGGGTGTCGGGTGTGGGCTTAGGTGCCGGCTTCATCGGCCTCCCCAATCTGGTTCTAGAATCTCACTCTAAATCTGGCGAGACCAGAGAGGGAAGACCCGCGAAGCCGGATCAGGGACTGGGGACGCCGTTGCCGTTGCGGCCGCGCCCGGCGAGCACCTCCTCCAGGCTCGGCCGCGGCTCGTTCGCGTCGCGGAAGCCCGGCTGGGCGAGCTGGATCAGCACCCCCTGCGCCTCCTTGGGGTGCAGGAACACCTCCTGCCAGCGCGCGTCGGCCCGGTTGAGCCCGTGCAGGCGGAAGCCGCGGGCGGTGAGCCGGGCGACGGCCGCGTCCAGGTCGTTGACGTGGAAGTTCAGGTGGTGGACGCCGCCCCGGCCCCGGGTGAGCTCGAAGAAGCTGTCGAAGAAGGACGAGCCCGCCAGCGGCTCCATCAGCTCGACCTTGCCGCCGTTCGCGTACGTGAGCTGCAGGGTGCGGTAGCCGCTGACCCGGTTGTCGCCCCCGCCGCCCAGATGCCGGCCGCCGAGCAGGTCGCCGTAGATCGGCAGCAGGTCCCTGATGCGCGGCGCGGCCACGGCCGTGTGGTCGAAGATCACCTCAAGGCCGTCGAGTTCCAGGTCCAAGGCGAGACTCCCTTACTCCGTCGAATCCTAGAATTTCATTCTAGCGCGCGGACCGCGACTCACCCTTGACGGAGGCCCGGTGTGAGGAGCAGCATCGCAGAAACCGATTCTAGAGCTAGCTTCTAGAACTAGGCGGGGGTCCAGCCCGATCAGAAAGGCCGTCCATGAGGCTGTCCTACGTCCGCGAGCTCGACGAGTACCCGACCGGCGCCCGGCGCATGAAGATCCTCACCATGGCCGTCCTGGCCATCCTCATCGGCTCCTACGAAGGGCAGATCGCGCCCGTCGTCCCGCTGCTGCTGAAAGACCTGGACATGACGCTGGCCACGTACGGCGCCGTGTCCGGCGCGGCGGCCGTGGCCGGCGCGATCGCCTCCATCCTCGGCGGCCGGCTCACCGACCGGGTGGGGCGGGTGCGGCTGCTCATCCCGCTCATGGCGTTGACCGCCGTGTGCTGCTTCGCCATGACGCTCGTGCACAGCCCGCGCGACCTGCTGATCGCCAGGATCGTGCTGGCGTTCGTGGACGGGGTGGCGATGGCCAGCACGGCTCCGCTGATCCGCGACTTCTCCCCGCGGCTCGGCCGGGCGCAGGCGTTCGGGTTCTGGACGTGGGGGCCGGTCGGCGCGAACTTCCTGGCCGCCGCCGTCGCCGGCTGGACCCTGCCGATCTTCAACGACTCCTGGCGCTCGCAGTTCGTCATCATGGGCTGCTTCTCGCTGGTCATCTCCATCGTCATCGCGCTCAACATCGCCGACCTCTCCCCCGAGCTGCGGGCCAGGATCCAGCACACCGAACGCGCCGCCACCGAGGCCGTGGACGTGACGCGGCCGGTCCGGATCTCGGCGCTGTTCGCCCGGCCCAACATCTGGGCGCACGTCGTCGGCATCTCGCTGTGGCTGGTCCTCTACATCACGCTGTCGCTGTTCGGGCAGACCATGCTGGTCGGCGCCCTCGGCGTGAGCAGCGCGGAGGCGTCCACGATCATGGCGGCGTTCTGGAGCCTCAACCTCATCACGCTCATCATCACCGGCCGCCTGTCGGACCGGCTCCAGCTCCGCAAGCCGTTCACCCTCGGCGGGACGATCGCCGCCGTGCTCGTCACCGCCTTCCTCGCCGTGCTCCTCGGCTCGCCCGGCGTCTCCTCCGGGACGCTCATGGTCGTCGGCGCACTGCTCGGCGGCTCGCTCGGTGTCGCGTACGCGCCGTGGATGGCGAACTACTCCGAGGACGCCGAGGACGCCGACCCGCGCCTGCAGGGCACCGCGTGGGGCCTGTTCGGCTTCCTGTCCAAGGGCATCGCGGTGGTCGGGCTGCTCGTCATCCCGCGGGTGGTCGAGGCCACCGGCTGGCAGACCTGGCTGTACGTGGCACTCGGCTGCCTCGTGCTGTTCGTCCCCGCGATCCTGATGTTCAACGGCCCCTGGCGGCGTACCGACCGGACCCCCGTCAAGGTGGCGGTGAAGGCGGAAGGCTGACCTGCCTCCTCATGACGGCAGGCGCCGGTCCCGAGGGGGCCGGCGCCTGCCGCCTTACGTACGACCCGCTTTTAGTCGCGGTGCAGCTTGCGGTACGTCACCCGGTGCGGGCGTGCCGCGTCCGCGCCCAGCCGCTCGATCTTGTTCTTCTCGTAGTCGGCGTAGTTGCCCTCGAACCAGAACCAGTTCGACCCTTCCTCCCACGCCAGGATGTGCGTGGCGATGCGGTCGAGGAACCAGCGGTCGTGCGAGGTGATGACCGCGCAGCCCGGGAAGTCGAGCAGCGCGTTCTCCAGCGACGACAGGGTCTCGGTGTCGAGGTCGTTGGTCGGCTCGTCCAGCAGCAGCACGTTGCCGCCCTGCTTGAGGGTGAGCGCCAGGTTGAGCCGGTTGCGCTCGCCGCCCGACAGCACCCCCGCCTTCTTCTGCTGGTCGGGGCCCTTGAACCCGAACGCCGCGATGTAGGCCCGCGACGGCATCTCGACGTTGCCGACCTTGATGTGGTCGAGCCCGTCGGAGACGACCTCCCAGACGTTCTTGTTCGGGTCGATGCCGCCACGGCTCTGGTCCGCGTAGGAGATCTTGACCGTGTCGCCGATCGTGATCGAGCCCTTGTCGGGCGTCTCACCGCCGGTGATCATCCGGAACAGCGTGGTCTTGCCGACGCCGTTGGGGCCGATGATGCCGACGATGCCGTTGCGCGGCAGGTCGAACGTCAGGCCCTCCATCAGCAGCCGGTCGTCGAAGCCCTTGGTGAGCTCCTCGGCCCTGATGACGGTGGTGCCGAGACGCGGGCCCGGCGGGATCTGGATCTCGTCGAAGTCCAGCTTGCGGTATTTGTCAGCCTCGGCCGCCATCTCCTCGTACCGCTGGAGACGGGCCTTGCTCTTGGTCTGGCGGGCCTTCGGGTTGGAGCGGACCCACTCCAGCTCGTCCTCCAGGCGCTTCTTGCGCTTGACGTCCTTCTGCCCCTCGACCTTGAGGCGCTGCGCCTTCGCCTCCAGGTAGGTCGAGTAGTTGCCCTCGTAGGCGTAGGCCCGGCCGCGGTCGAGCTCCAGGATCCAGTTCGCCACGTTGTCCAGGAAGTAGCGGTCGTGGGTGACGGCCAGCACGGTGCCGGCGTACTTCTCCAGGTGCTGCTCCAGCCACTGCACGCTCTCGGCGTCGAGGTGGTTGGTGGGCTCGTCGAGCAGCAGCAGGTCGGGGGCCTCCAGCAGCAGCTTGCACAGCGCGACCCGGCGGCGCTCACCACCGGACAGCGTGGTGACGTCGGCGTCGGGCGGCGGGCAGCGCAGGGCGTCCATCGCCTGTTCGAGCTGGCTGTCGAGATCCCAGGCGTTGCGGTGCTCCAACTGGTCCTGCAGCTTGCCCATCTCGTCCATCAGCTCGTCGCTGTAGTCGGTGGCCATCTGCTCGGCGATCTCGTTGAAGCGCTGGAGCATCGCCATCGTCTCGGCGACGCCCTCCTGCACGTTGCCGAGGACCGTCTTCTCCTCGTTGAGCGGGGGCTCCTGCTGGAGCATGCCCACCGTGAAGCCCGGCATGAGCCGCGCGTCACCGTTGGACGGCTGCTCCAGGCCGGCCATCATCCGGAGCAGCGTGGACTTCCCGGTGCCGTTCGGCCCCAGAACACCGATCTTGGCTCCGGGCAGGAACGACAGCGTGACGTCGTCAAGGACCACCTTGTCGCCGTGCGCCTTACGCACGCGCTGCAGCGTGTAGATGTACTCCGGCATGCCCCCTAGCTTAGGGGCTCCTGACCCAGGCTTCCGCCGCTCCTCCCCACCGCACCCACGCGACCGCCTTCTGGGCCGCCGGGTTCCGAGTGTCCTCCTCCAACGCTCCTCTCAGACCTCCGGCTCAGGAAGAGGTTGAACCTGGTGGGCCTGAGGCTGAACCGGAATCGCATACTCACCCTGGATCTGAGACTGGGCCCAGGGCTGAGGCTGAGGCCCGGCTTGCGACTCGGGATGGAGCCCGAGCCGAGGATGGGACCCGAGACCGAGCTGAGGGGCGAGGTCGGGCCCGGCGTCGAGGTCGGGGCGGGGGCCAGGGGCGAGCTCGGGATCGGATCTGGGCTGGGGCTGGGGCTGGCACTGCGACCGAGACAGAGCCTGGGAAGGAGACGCATCCAACGACGGAGACGGAGACAAGGACTGAGGCTGAGATGGGCTATCGGGGTGCGGAGGAGGAGGCTCGGGAAGATGGTGGAGCTCCGGATAGGGCTCGGGAAGAGGGCGGGGCTCCGGATAGGGCTCGGGAAGAGGGCGGGGCTCCGGATAGGGCTCGGGGAGGAGGTGGGGCTCCGGATGCGACTCGGGGAGGAGATGAGACTCCGGATGCGACTCGGGGAGAGGGCAGGGCGCCAGCTGGGGCTCGGGGAGGAGATGGGACTCCGGATGCGACTCGGGGAGGAGGTGGTGCTCCGGAGGGGGCTCGGTGGCGGGTAGGGAGCCGGGCTGCGGTTGGATGACGGACACGCAGACGCGGTCGCGGCCCAGCTCCTTGGCTCGGTAGAGGGCCAGGTCGGCGGCGGCCAGCAGCTCGATGAGATCGTCGCCGTGTACGTTCATCAGAGCCACGCCGGTCGAGACGGTGACCCTGATCAGGGTGTCATCGGCGGGGACGGCCAGGTGGCGGATGCGGGTGCGCAGGCGCTCGGCGACGCGACGGGCCTCATGGGAGTCGGCGCCCGGCAGCAGCACCACGAACTCCTCGCCGCCGAAGCGGCCCACCACGTCGTACTCGCGGAGCTGACCGCGCAACGTGGACGCCACGCCAACGAGCACCTGGTCGCCGGCCAGGTGACCGTGGGCGTCGTTGACGCGTTTGAAGTGGTCGATGTCGATGATCAGAAGGGCCAGGCTCGCGCCGGTGCGCCGCGCCCGGACGATCTCCATGTCGGCCTCGCGATGCCAGGCGGCGGCGTTGAGCAGACCGGTCTTGGCGTCCGTACGGGCCGCCGCCTGGAGCTGGGCGTGCAGCAGACTGCGTTGCAGCAGGACGACAGGCGGCAGGGCGAGCAGGAGCAGGGCCAGGTTGAGCCCGCAGACGATCGCGACGGAGATGCCCAGACACAGCTCGACGATGTCGAGCAGGAGGCTCTCTTTGTCCCAGAGCACCTCGCGCCAGCTCATGTCAGGGTCGGCGGTCAGGGCTGCGATGGCGATGAGGGCGATGTTGAGCAGCGCGAAGAGGACGGCGGCCACGACCGCGAAGATGATCGGCGGCCCGCTGCCCTGCGACAGCAGCCCCGGCTCCGCGACGAAACGATGGAACAGCACCGAAGCCGTACATCCCGCCAGGCCGATGGCGGCCGCGCTGGTGACCCGCCGGTAGAGGACGGTCGCCCGGACCCGTACCTGCAGGAGCGCGTGCAGGACGATCGGCGCGAACAACGCGTAGAGCGGCGGCAGGAGCAGCGCCACCGGCAACCACCAGGCCGACAGCAGGTCGCGTGAGACTCCGGCCGGCACCCCGAGCCGCCGGGTCGCCTCGATGCAGACCGCGCCGCAGCCCATGAGTGCGGCGAAGGTGTACACGTCCGGCCACCGGAACTCCAGTGTTACCGCGAACACCATGATCGCGACGAGGTCGAGAGCGACCATCGCGGCCAGGTAGATCACGAGCGCGCGGCGTTGCCCGAGCAACGGCCAGCGGCCGACCAGTGTTGACACACCGTCGCGAGGCTGGATCGAGGCGTGACTGGTCGCCGCCATCTCGTCTCCTCCCTAACTAACGATGTGTAACACAATAATTGCGGAGTGTGCGTTGTGCGATGGGAACCTATACGTTGGCATGGACCGTGCCTGCTCACTCCGCGAGCGGGCCGTGCCGGAAAGGAGCAGCCATGGTGCGGGGCGTCATCTGGACCTGATAGATGCTCTCTCGGGATCTAATGCTGGTGAACATGCCATCGGCCGCCCTCGGGGTGAAGTAACGGGCCTGGCCGGTGCCCCCCTCCCCCAGCTTTCCCCGCCCATCTCCCCCGCTCCTCCGGCGGCGGTCCCTGCCTGGATGGTCGGTTGCCCGCCTGCCCGGATCAGGGTCACTCACCTGATCCGGGCCAGGGTTACTCACCTGGTCCGGGCCAGGACTGCGCGCCTGATCCGAGCCAGGACTGCTCGCCTGATCCGAGCCAAAGCTGCTCGCCTGATCCGAGCCAGGACTGCTCGCCTGGTCGGGCGCTCGCCTGGTCCGGGGTGAGGGCGACGATCACAGACCCGCCGCCTTCTGCCGCCGCAGCCCGCTGCTCTCGCGCGGGCCGGTTCACGCCCACCGGTCACGCGAACGACTTCGTCCGGCCTGCGCGACCTGGCCCGCCCACCCAGCCGACCCAACGCATCCGGCCCAAGCCGGCCGCCCAACCTAGCCCGCCCAACCCAGCAGAGTCACCCGGCCCGCCCGACCCGGTCCGTAGGGCGGGGAGGCGGGACGGGGCGGGGTTGCGTTGGTGTTCTGTTGTTTGCCGGGCTGTTCGTGTGTCGGGGTGTGGCGGTTCGCCTGGGCGGCAGCCCCGGGTGGCGCAGCGGTGTCGGGGGTTATGCCGCCGCTCGGTCCTCCGTCAGGTGGGTCTCAGTGTCGTCGTCCAAGGGTTCGGGCTGCTCCTGGTCGGGGGCGCCGAGGATGCGTACGGTCGGCGAGGAGGCGCGGCCGGGGCGGGTGGCCATGGCCCAGTCCTGGGTTTCCTCGTCGAGGCGGTCGCGCATCTCCTTGCTCATCGAGGTCGTGCCGCCGCCCCGCTCGGGCTTGGTGAAGGCGCCGGTGCCCCAGCGCAGGTCGTGGCCCACAGCGCTGGCCTCGATCTCGGGCATGAAGCGGCGGTCGCCCTCCGGGCCGAACTCGCGGATGCGCAGCCTGCCGGAGACCACGACGGGCTGCCCGGCCCGTACGGACGTGGCGACGTTGTCGCCGAGGGCGCGCCAGCAGCGCACCGTGAAGCAGACGCGGTCGCCGTCCGTCCACTGGCCGGTCTTCTTGTCGAAGTAGCGATGTGAGGTGAGGACCCTCAGCGAGGTGACCCTGAGGCCGTCCTCGAAGGTGTATTGCCTGGGCTCTGCTGCGACGTTGCCGGTGAGCGTGACGTAGATGTCGTTCATCCTGTGCCTTCCCCTGCTGCGGGCGGCGGGCGGGGTGCCCGCGGCCTGGTGACAAGGTGCCGTAGACGGCTACGGCCGCGGGCGGGCGAACGGGATTCTGTGGATGGAGGCGTACGGGCGGAGGGCTCACGCCCCCCGTTCACGCCCCCACCCGCGGCCGGAAGGTCAGGCGGACAGGTCGCGCAGGGCCGTGTAGAACGTGTGGTGGCGGGCCAGCTCGCGCTCCACGGGCTCGACGACCATCGTGGCCGACACGGCGGCGACCCGACGGCGCATCTCGCGTTCGAGGCGTTCGCGCTCCCGCGAGGCCCCCAGCTCCACAAAGTTGCGGGCCGCGATGCCGGACAAAGCGCCCAGCCCCAGCACCGAAGCCATCATGAGGCCCACCCACGGCAGCGTCGCACTGTCGCCCAGCAGCTCCAGCGACGGCGGCAGCGAGCCAGGCATGAGCAGCCCGGCCGCCAGCCAGACCACGCCCGCCAGGAACGCCGCCACCAACGCGTACTGCCAGATCTTAAGCGCCCACCACCAGCCGGGCACGTGGTCGAGGCGGGGCGCCACCTCCGCCAGGTCCTCGGTCAGCGCCTTGGGCAACTGCTTGGAACGCGACTTCGCCGCCTGCTGTACGGCCGTGCGCCACACGGGATGCATGTTCATGGACAGGCCGTCGGCCAGGGCGTGCACGGCGTTGGCGACCTCGGCCGACTGGGCGCTCACCGAGCCGGTCGTGATCCCGCGGATCTCCTCGCTGACGTCCTCGAGCCGCAGGCTCTTCAGCGGGTCGGCGCGGAACCTGTCGGCCCAGCGCGGGTACGGCCAGCCCACCCACTTGCTGGAACGTTCGGCGTAGACGTTCTCCATGGCCTCGCCCACGGCCGGGACGCCGACAGCGTCGCACAGCGCGTCCGTCAGGCCCATGCGGCGGGCCTCGTCCACGGAGGCGGGCGCGGACAGCGCCTCCCCGAGCGGCATGGTCTCGGCGATGCGCTGCTCCAGCCGCTGCAGGTCGGCCTCCAGCTTCTGGATCGCGGCGCGGCGGCGGGAGACGGCGGTGGCGATGACGCTCTTCAGGCTCTCGACGCCCCGCCCGGTGACCGCCGAGGTCGGCACCACGCTCGGGTGCTCGACGCCCTCGCGGCGCAGCAGGTCGTTGAGGTCGATGAGCAGCTCGGCCAGCTCCTCGGTGTCGAGCTTGTCGGCCTGGTTGAGCGCGAACACGGTGACCGCGTCGTGCCCCGCCAGCTCTGTGACGTAGCGCCGGTGCGTCGAGGCGTCGGCGTACTTCTGCGGGTCGAGCACCCACACGACCAGGTCGGCCAGGCCGATGAGCCGGTCGGCCTCGGTGTCGGTGAGCGCCCTGATCGAGTCGTGGTCGGGCAGGTCGAGCAGGACGAGCCCGTTGAGCTGGGTGTCGCCCTTGTCGAGCGCGCTGGCCCGGGAGAAGCGGTGCCGCCACTGGATCTGCAGCCAGTCGAGCAGCGGCGCCGAGCCCTCCAGCCCCCACACGCAGGCGTGCGTGCGGCCGGTCGTCGGCCGGCGTACGCCCGTCGGCGACAGCTCCAGCCCCGAGATCGCGTTGAACAATGACGACTTGCCGCTGCCCGTGCCGCCCGCGAGGGCGACGACGGTGTGCTCGGAGGAGAGCTTGAGGCGTTCGCCGGCCCGCTGCAGCAGCGCCGTGGCCTCGTCGAGCAGCTTCTTGTCGAGCCGGCCCGCGCCCACCTCGACCACCTTGGTGAGCGCGGTCAGCCGCGCGGCGAGCCCCGGCCTGGGAGTGGTCGTGGTGGTCATCGGGCGACCTCAAGGTTGTACGTCGCCTGGTAGAGGCGGGTCGCGGCGGACTCGTCGGGCACGCCCGCGGAGTCGAGCGCTTGCACGTAACGCATGGCTTCCTCGTCGAACAACATACCGATCCTGGCCCGCAGGTCGCTCAGCGCCTTCGCGCCGATGCCGCGCAGCGACTCGGCGCCGAGCAGGGCGTTGACCAGGCGGTGCGGCACGCCCTCGCCGTTCGCGCCGCTGAACATGGCGACCGTGAAGATCAGGGCCAGCGCGTCGGGGTCGAACGACACGATCTTCGACACCGAGCGCTTGGCCACGCCTTCGGTGCGTACGAGCTCGCCCAGGTGATCCTGCCAGGACGCGATGGCCCGGCCGGCGTTGCGTACGAGCGTGTCGGAGGGGACGTCAAGCCCCTCGCCGAGCTTGCCGCCCAGCTCGGCGCGGTGCCGCCAGCGCGCGACGACCTCGGCGGTGGCGCGGTTGGCGGCGGCGACGATCACCGACTCCAGGCCGGTGCGGATCGCCGCCCTGAACGCGATCACCCGCTCCGGCGCCTGCCTGGCCGCCCGGCCGCGCCGGCGGAGCTGCAGCGAGCGCATGAGGTCGCCCGAGCCCGCGAAGTCCTGCCAGCGGGCCAGCACCTCGCCGTGCAGCAGCGAACCGCTCCTCGCCGCCTTGTCGATGTCGCTCAGCGCGCCGAAGAACGCGGCCTCCACGTCCTTGCGCAGCTCCGCGCGGAACGCGACCTGCGCCTCCAGGTGCTTGGCCAGCGCGGGTACGCGGGTGCGGAAGCTGTCGAGCACGCCGTTCAGCGTCTCGCGGACGGCCTGGGCGCGCCGCTCCTCGTCAACTGACAGCTCGGCCAGCCACAGGCGCAGGTCGGTGACCTCGCTGTCGGGCAGCCTGCCGTCGGTGACCTCCGACTCGTGGATGACGAACCGGTCGATGTCGCCCAGACCGTATTCGGTGAGCATGCGGACGAAGTGCTTCAGCACGACGTCCATCGCCTTCGGCTGCACCCGCGACAGCACGATCGCCAGCCGGGCGCCGCGCTCCTTGGCCAGCTTGAGCAGGCTCCATGCGGGGGCGTCGGCGTAGCGGGCCGCCGTGGTCACGAAGATCCACAGGTCGGCGGCGTCGAGCATGCGGTGCGCGATCTCGCGGTGCTCCTCGACGACCGAGTCGATGTCGGGGGTGTCGAGCAGCGCCACGCCCTGCGGCAGCTTCTCGGTCGCGACCAGGACCAGGCCGTCGTTGGTGCCCGTGCCCGCGCCGCCGCCCCGGGTGGCGGTGGGCTCGGGCTGGTCGAGACGCTGTACGGTGCCGAGCAGCTCGCCCTCGGCGAACCACTGGCGGTCGTCCGGATGGCACACCAGGACGGGGGTGCCGGTGGTCGGGCGGCGGATGCCGGTGCGGGAGACGTTGCGTTCGGCGAGGCTGTTGACCAGCGTGGACTTGCCCGCGCCGGTGGAACCGGCCACCACGATCAGGGCGGGGGCCGTGCTGGTGCGGACCCTGGGCAGGACGTAGTTGTCGAGCTGGGCCAGGAGGTCGGTGCGGGCCTGCCTGGCGTCTTTGACGCCGGGGAGGTCCAGGCCGAGGCGGATGTCGGTGATACTCTCGCGGAGCTGGTCGAGCGCGGTGGTGAGCGCTTCTACGGTCTCCGGGGGGAGGGCTTCGGTACGGGTGCCGTCGGCGGAGGGCCGCTCGTCGGCGGCGGCGTCCTCTTCCTCTTCCGCGGCCTTCTCCGCGTCTTCGTCTTCGTCCTCGCCGTCGTCCTCGCCCTCGTCGAGGGTGGTGGCCTCGGACTGGAGGAAGGCGGTCTCCGCCAAGGTGTCGTCCGCGGGTGCGGCTTCTGTGGAGGGGACGGAGGTGGACTCTTCGTCGTCGGCCGGCTCGTCGGCGGTGCGGGACTCCGTGGACGGAGCGAGATCCGGCGCGGAGTCGTCCGGTTCTGCCGTTGGGTCCAGATCCGGGCCGGCGGAGACGTCAACGTCCCCGGTGGAGGCGGCGTCTGCGGAGGAGTCCTCGCCGGAGGGGGCGGGCTCGGTGGAGAGGTCGGGCTCCGCGGAGGGGGCGAGGTCTGTGGAGGTGTCCGGGGCCTCTGAGGGGTTCAGGTCCTCTGGAGAGCTCGCGTCGTGGTCGGCGGAGGGGTCAGTGGCGGGCGGAAGCGCTTCGACGGCGGGCGGCTCGTCGGCGGAGGGCTTGGCGGCGAGCGTCTGCTCGGCGTCGCCTACCTGGTCAACGTCGCTGAGCTGATCAGCGTCAGTCTGCCGGTCAGCGTCAGTTGGCTGCTCGGCGTCGGTCCGTTGCTCGGCGTCGGTCCCCTGCTCGGCGTCGGTCGGCTGCTCGGGGGCGTACGGGTGCTCGGGGGCGAGGTGGTCGTCGGTGGGTGAGGGGGTTGCGGTGGAGGGCTCGCCGGTGGGTGGGACGTTCAGTGCGGCGGGCCTGGTGAAGAGGGAGGGTTCGCCGGAGGGTGCAGCGGCGGGACGGCCCGGGGTGGCGTCGGCGGCGGGGCGAGCGGGTCTGCTGGGGGCGGACCGGAAAAGGCTCTGGGCGCCGGGGGCAGGCTGGGCGGGGTCCTGAGGGCCGGGGGCGGGTCGGTCCGCTGAGGGGGTGTCCTCCGGGGCGGGGGAGGTGCCGGCGGCGGGCTTGCGGGGGGTGAAGAAGTCAACGCGGTCAGCGGGCTTGGCGGGGACGCCGAACAGGTTGACCTCGCCCGGCGCGCCGTGGCCCTCAGGGGCGCCCGTGGCAGGGTGGCCGGGGAAGGCAGGGCGGTTGGGGGACGTGGGGCGACGCCTCGGAAGTGGCTCGTGCGCCTGCTGCGGCTCGCGGCCCTGCTGGGGCTCTCCCACCTGCCGCCGCTCGCGGCCCTGCTGTGGCTCGCGGCCCTGCCGCGGCTCGCGAACGGGCAGCGGCTCGCGGCTCCGCTGCGGCTCGCGCGTGGGCAGCGGCTCCCGGCCCGCCTGCGGCTCCCGAGCGGGCTGCGGCTCCCGACCCGCCTGAGGCTCGCGAGCAGGCAGCGGCTCCCGGCCCGGCTGAGGCTGGCTGGCGGGCCGTGGCTCCCTGCCCGGCTGAGGCTCGCGGGCCTGTGGCGGTTCGCCGGCGCGGCGCAGTTCGCGGACGTGCTCAGCCTCGCCGAGCCGCCGCTCGCGGGGGTCCTGGGCGTCGCCGGGCCGTCGTTCGCGGGGGTCCTGGGCGTCACCGGGCCGTCGTTCGCGGGGGTCCTGGGCGTCGCCGGCGCGACGCTCGCGGGGGTCCTGAGCGTGGCCCGGTCGCTGTTCGCGGGGATCCTGAGCGTCGCCGGCGCGACGCTCGCGGGGGTCCTGGGTGTCGCGGGGGCGGCGCGGGTCGCGCGGAGTGTCCTTGGGGTTCTTCTTGGTGTCCCCGGAGGGGGTGAAGGCGTCGAAGGTGTCGTCGTCGCTGATCGAGGGGAAGGACAGCGTCTGCTCCCCCAGCGACTCCGGCCGCCCGTCATCCATGGCCGTGTTCACGGCAGGCGCTCCGCTCGAACCATCTCGACCTCCTGGCCGACCCTGACGACGTCCCCGACGACGACGATCGCCGGCGGTCGTATTCCAGCCGCCGACACGCGGTCGGCCACGGTGGAAAGCGAAGCGACGACCGCCCGCTGCGTCGGAAGGGTACCGTCCTGCACCACCATTACGGGAGTATCCGGCGAACGTCCGTCTCGAACGAGCGTCTCGGCGACCTTCGCCAGCCGCTCGACGGCCATCATGAGCACCAGCGTGCCCTGGGAACGGGCCAGGCCGGGCCAGTCGACGGTGGAGCGCTCGTCATCGGGCGCCACGTGCACCGATATGACGTGGAACTCCTGGCTGACCCCCCGGTGCGTCACCGGCACGCCGGCCGACGCGGGGACGGCGACGGCGCTGGTGATGCCGGGGACGACGAGCACCGGGATGCCGGCCTCCGCGCAGGCGATCATCTCCTCGCCGCCCCGCCCGAAGACGAACGGGTCGCCGCCCTTGAGCCGCACCACGAACTTCCCCTGTCTGGCGCGGTCCACGAGGATGTCGTTGATCGTCTCCTGGGACAGCGAGCGGCCGTAGGGCACCTTGGCGGCGTCGATCAGCTCGACGTCGGGGGCGAGCTCGTCGAGCAGGGCGCGCGGCGCGAGGCGGTCGGCGACGACCACGTCGGCCTGCGCGAGGAGCTGCCGCCCGCGTACGGTGATGAGCCCCGGATCGCCGGGACCGCCGCCGACGAGGGCGACGCCGACGGGTTTGGTGCGGTTGCGGCGGGCGTCGACGGTGCCGTCGCGCAGGGCCTCGACCACGGCGTCGCGGATGCCGGCGGCCCGTCTGGGGTCGCCGCCCGCGGTGACGGCCACGCTGATCTCGCCGACGCGCCCGCTGGCGGGGGTCCAGGCGGCGGCGGCGTCCTTGTCGTCGGCGCGTACGCACCACACGCGCTTGGCCTCCGCCTCGGCGGCGACCGCGGTGTTGACGGACCTGTCGTCGGTGCACGCCTGGACGAGCCAGGCGCCGTCGCAGTCGCCGACCTCGTAGGGCCGGGCGTGCCAGGTGATCCGTCCGGCGGCGATGAGGTCGTCGAGTGCCGGGGTCACGCTCGGCGAGACGACCGTGACCTCCGCACCGGCCTCCAGGAGCGCGGGCACCCGCCGCTGGGCGACGCGGCCGCCGCCTACGACGAGCACCCGGCGGCCGGAAAGCCGCAGGCCGAGGAGGTAGGGGCCCATGAGGGAAATCTCCCGTTCGCGCAGGTTGTGTTAAGAGGTAAACCTACCGGCTTCGCATCCGTCATTTGCTGCGCACAGGTTAACGGGCACGGGTCAACGGCCGTCGAGAAGCGGCTGACGCGGATCCCAGCGCGGCCCGCCCTCGTCGTCCTTGCGGCGTCTGGCCATCGCCGACAGAGCCTCCAGGATGACCCGGTTGCCGAGGAAGGCGGTGATGTCCGCGTGGTCGTACGGCGGAGCCACCTCGACCAGCTCCATGCCGGCGACGGGCAGCTCGTAGCAGAGGCGGCGTACGGCGTCGAGGAGCTGGCGGGCGGTCAGGCCGCCGGGCTCGGGCGTGCCGGTGCCGGGCGCGTGGCCGGGGTCGCAGACGTCGATGTCGACCGACAGGAAGATCTGGTCGCACTCGTCCAGCGCGATCGCGGACGCCTCCGTCAGCACCTCGTCCAGCCCGCGGGCGACGATCTCGGTCATCTCGTACGAGCGCATCCGCTGCCCGGCCATCCACGACAGCGTCTCCGGCTCGGGCCAGTAGCCGCGCAGGCCGATCTGCAGGAACCGGTCGCCGCGGATGGCGCCGGACTCGATGAGCCGCCGCATGGGCTGCCCGTGGCCGTACAGGTGGCCGAAGGTGATGTCGCCGGTGTCGGCGTGCGCGTCGAAATGGATCATCGAGGTGCGGCCGGGCAGGTGCGCCCTGGCCGTGCCGCGCGCGTCGGGCAGCGCGATCGTGTGGTCGCCGCCCAGCACCAGGGGCACCGCGCCGGAGGCCGCGATGCGGTGCACGGCGTCCTCGATGGCCTGCAAGGAGCCCTCGACGTCGCCCGAGTAGCACTCGACGTCACCGGCGTCGAGCACCCGCAGGTCCTTCAGCCCGTCCACGCGCAGCGCGAGGCTCGGACGTGAGCCGTCGTGCGGCAGGTAGCACGCCTGCCGCAGCGCCTGCGGCCCGAACCTGGCGCCCGGCCGGTGGGAGGTGCCGCCGTCGAAGGGGGCGCCCAGGATCACGACGTCCGCGCCCTCGTAGGACGCGGGATCCCCCAGGTCGCAGCGGTCGACCCCCAGGAACGTGTAATCCGGGCCGTACATGGCGCCGTATCGGGACAACGAGCTCACCTCCAGTGAGCACCATCCTTACACGGGCTTCTCGGTGACCCCCGCCGAGTCGAACGTCGCGACCTCGTGCATCACCCGTACGGCCGCGCACAGCACGGGGTGGGCCAGCAGCGCGCCGGTCCCCTCGCCGAGCCGCAGCTCCAGGTCCACGAGGGGACGCAGCCCGAGGCGGGCGAGCGCGGCGGCGTGGCCGGGCTCGGCCGAGCGGTGCCCGGCCACGCAGTGGTCGAGCGCGGACGGGTCGAGAGCGGCGGCGACCAGGGCCGCGGCCCCGGCGATCACGCCGTCGAGCAGCACCGGCACGCGGGCCGCCGCGCCGCCGAGTATGAAGCCGGCGAGCGCGGCGTGCTCGAACCCGCCGACGGCGGCCAGCGCCCGCAGCGCCTCGCTCGCCGAGGAGCCGAGCGGGCCGCCGTCGAGGCCGTTCACGCGCAGCGCCTCGCGGACGATGCCGACCTTCCGCTCGTACGTCTCGTCGTCGATGCCGGTGCCCCTGCCGGTGACCTCGGCAGGGTCGGCGCCGGTGAAGACGGAGATCAGGGCGGCCGAGGCCGTGGTGTTGGCGATGCCCATGTCGCCGGTGATCAGGCAGCGGGCCCCGCCCGCCACCAGGTCGCGGGCCACCGCGATGCCCGCCTCCATGGCCCTGACGGCCTGGTCGACGGTCATGGCGGGCCCGCGCGACAGGTCGGCGGTGCCGTAGCCGACCTTCCGCTTGACCAGGGCGGGCGCGTCGGGCAGGTCGGCGGCGACGCCGACGTCCACGACGGTGACCGTGACGCCTGCCTGGGCGGCGAAGGCGTTGGCGACCGCGCCGCCGGCCAGGAAGTTGGCCACCATCTGCACGGTGACCTCCTGCGGCCAGGGCGTGACGCCCGCGGCGTGCACGCCGTGGTCGGCCGCGAAGATGGCCAGTGCGGCCGGGGCGGGCAGGGGCGGCGGGCAGACGCCGGCCGCGCCCGCCAGGCGGACCGCGACGTCCTCCAGCACGCCGAGCGAGCCGCGCGGCTTGGTGAGACGGTCCTGGAACGCTCGGGCCTCGGCGATCGCCACCGGGTCGGCGGCGCGGATCGCGGCGAGGGTGTCGGCCAGCACGGCGTACCTCCGGGAAGAAAGGGCTTGGGGGGCTCAGTGGACGAGCTGGAGTGCTTCCTCGTAACGCTCGATGACGACGTCGGCCAGGGGCTCGCAGTCGCCGATCACCTCGGCGCAGCGGATGTCGAGATCGGGGTGGCCGGCGCCGTACGCCAGCGCCTGCGCCCACACACGCTCCAGCATGCCGCCCGCGAACAGCAGGTAAGGCACCACGATCACGCGCTTGGCCCCCAGGCGGCGGCAGCGTTCGAGCCCGCCGGGCACGCCGGGGGGCGTGACCGAGACGAACGCGGTCTCGACGGTCATGAAGTCGTAGGCGTGCGTCTCCCAGAACAGCCGGGACACGCGGTGGATCTCGGCGTTGGCCGCCGGGTCGGTCGAGCCCTCGCCGACCAGCACGATGCCGGTCTCGCCCGGCTCGACGTGCAGGTCCTCGTCGACGGGGGCGTCCACGGCGCGCAGCCGGGGACGGGCGCCCGCGGGCTCCAGCGCGCGCGGCCTGGACAGGTCGGCGGCGGCCTCGGTGAGCCGCTCGGCCAGCAGCGACAGCACGCGGGGGTCGGGGCCGAGCGGGCGGCCGTAGTCGTACATGAGGGTGGGGTGGCGCCGCTGCTCGCGCTCCATGGCGGCGCCGAGGTCGTCGCTCGTCCTGCTGAGGCTGAGCGGCAGGGCGACGAGACGGTGGTGGCCCCTCGCGACCAGGGAGGCGACGGAGTCGCTCAGCCGCGGCGTGGCGCGCTCCAGGTAGCCGCCGGAGACGTCGACGGCCGTCAGGTCGAGGCGGCAGCGCAGCCGGTGTACGAACCTGCCGAACTCCGCGGCGTAGGCGTCATCGTGCGAGCCCTGCCCGATCAGCAGGAGCGGCGGCTTCATCGTGAGGGAATCTCCGAGGCGTTGGACAAGGACACGCGAGGATAACCGATGCGCGGCAGTAGGGAACAGGTCACGTTCCGTACGCGGGCGTCGCGTGGACGACGAAAACGGGGTCGGCGGCGGCCAGGCGGTGCGTCCCGTCGGGGTTGACGGTCAGCGCCGAGGCGATGATCTGGGTGCCCGTGCCCCGGTAGCCGTGCTCGCGCAGCCGGTCGAGCACGGCCGAGACCTGCTCGACGGTGCGCAGCGCGCACACCAGCGAGCGCGGGCGGCGCGCGGCGCAGGCCGACACCACGTCGGCCCCGCCGCCGCCGACGAACACCGCGTCGGGGTCGGGCAGGGGCTCCAGCGCGGGCGGGGCCTGGCCCCGGGTGAGCGCGACCTTGACGCCGTGGGCGAGCACGTTGGCGCGCAGCCGGGCGCAGTTGGCCTCCTCGCGCTCGACGGCGACGACGGCCGCGCCGTGCCTGGCGCACTCGACGGCGATCTCGCCGACGCCCGCGCCGACGTCCCAGACGAGGTCGCCGAGCCGGGGGCCGAGCTTGGCCAGCACGTACGCCCGCACCTCGGGCGGCAGCCCGCCCCCCTCGAACGGCAGCGCCCACTCGGCCGGCCCCGGCTGCGCCCCCGCCACCCAGCCCGGCTCCTTGGCCTGGTGGAGCGGGTCGACGACGAGGACGACGTCGGGGTCCTTCCACGGCCGGGTGGTGGCCTCGCCCATGCGGCTGTGCGTGACCCGCTGGTCGGGCCCGCCGAGGTCCTCGCAGACGATGAGCGCGCGGGGCGTGGTGGGGGCCAGCTCGCGGGCGATCTCGGCGGGGCCGACGCCGGGCGCGACCAGCAGCGCGACCTTGGGGTGGGCGCGGCAGGCGTTGACCGCCCTGGCGAGCTGGTGGGGGCCGGTGGGGGCGACGACCAGCGCGTCCTCCCAGTTGAGCCCGGCGCAGGCGAAGGCCCGGGTGACCAGCGAGGTCGCGGGCAGGACGTCCGGTTTGAGGCCGTGCGCCCGGAGCGTGCGTACGACGCCGAAGAAGCCGGGATCGCCCTCCGCGATCACGACCGCGGGACCGTCGCCGTTCTCGAGATGGTCGTCCAGCGCCTGGAGCAGCGCGCCGTCGGCCACGGTCGCGGCGTTGAGCCTGAGCCGGCCGAGCAGGGCGTCGGGGCCCACGACAAGGGCGGCCTCGCGCAGCCGGTCGAGCGCGGCGGGCGGCAGCTCCGTCCCGTCCCAGCCGACAACCGTGATCATCGTGCCTCCACCTCCCCTTCAAGGGTGACGGTTGCCGGCGGGTTTCACAAAGGACTGCGAAAGCCAGTACGGCGTGCCTTCGGGGCTACGCGCCGGACTCCAGGTCGGACGGCACGAGGCTGAAGACGACCAGGTCCTCCCCCGCGAGCGCGCAGCGGGCCACGCCCTCGCGGACGAAGCCGGCCTTCTCGGCGACGCGCTGCGACTGCGGGTTGTCCACGGCGGCGCGGAGCTGGAGCCGGGTGAAGCCCTGCCGCTCGAACAGCCAGCGGGCGACCGCGAGCACCGCCTCGCCGGCGTAGCCGTTGCCGCGCGCCCAGGGGGCGGTCATGTAGCCGATCTCGGCGGTGCGGTGGCTCCAGTCGACGTCGCGCAGGTCCACGTTGACGGCGAAGCGGCCGGTCGCCTGCTCGACGGCCGACCAGGCGATGCCGGCGCCGCGGACGCGTACCCGCTCGGCGTGGTCGATGAAGGCGAACGCGTGCTCGACGGTGTAGCCGCGCGGGACGCCGGTCCTGGCCTGGGTGAGCGGGTCGGCCCCGGTGGCGGCCAGGTCGGTCGCGTCGGCGGGCTCGGGCGCGCGCAGGAGCAGGCGCGGCGTGCGCAGCTCGGCGCGCGGCAGGACGGTGGCAGGGGCGCGGCCGTCGCCCCGCAGCAGGCCGAACACGACCAGGTCGTGCGGCCCGTCGTCCTCCAGCACCGCGCCGCGCAGCACGCCCTCCCAGGTGAAGCCCGCTTTCTGGGCGACGCGCAGCGACGGCAGGTTGTCGAGGTTGGCGGTCAGGTCGATCCGGCGCAGCCGGGTTTTGTCGAAGACCCACTCGGCGAGGCCGCGCAGGGCCTCGGTGGCCAGGCCGCGGCCCCGGTACAGCGGGTGCACGCCGTAGCCGACCTCGGTCGTACCGGACTCCCACGAGGTCTTGAAGAGGCTGATGGCGCCCACGACGCGGCCGTCCACGTCGATCATCGCGAGGTGCACGCCCTGGCCCGACCTGTGCAGCTCGTGCACGCCCCGGTCGAGCCACTGCTCGACGCCGGACGCCGTGGCGGGCGCGCCGGGAGGCAGGAAGACGGCGCCGGACTCCACGATCGACCGGATCCGCGCGGTGTCCTGGGGGGCGAACGGCCGCAGGGTCAGGCGGGCCGTCGCGATGGTGATGTCGGCATCGAACACGGACGGCAGGGTACACAGCGGCGATGTTTGCCCACGAAAGCGGGGGTAGGGGCGCTGAAGAGAGAGGTGAGGCGAATATGGAACGTGGGAGCGACAAGCACGGCCCCCGTCTGGACCACCAGCAGAAGCACGAGACCGAGGGCATGATGCGCGGCGGCGGCACCACGCACGCCGAGGAGTGGAAGGAGCCCGAGTCCATGCCGGCGCCAGGCGAGGAGTCCATGCGGTCGTACCCGCCCGGCCACGAGCCCGGCGTGCCGGAAGGCATGACGGGGCAGAGCGTGGACGCCCGAGCCGACCTGGCCAAGTGGCTGAGCGACACCCACTGGCCCAAGTCGAAGGCGGACCTGGTCCGGCAGGCGGAGGAGGCGGACGCCCCCGACCGGGTGACGGACATGGTGCGCTCCCTCCCCGAGCGGGAGTACACGAACATGGCCGACGTGGGCGAGGCGCTCGGGCTCGGCGTGGAGAAGCGGAGGTGGTGACGGGTGCGCCTCGACTTCATCCGGCCGCTGTACGAGCGGCGGGGCCCGTACGCCTCCGTCTACCTGGGGGCGCTGACCGGCCCGGAGCGTGAGACGCACTGGCACAGCGTGCGGGACGCGCTCGACGGGGCGGACCCGGCGACCGTCGCGGCGCTGGCGGAGCGGGCCGAGGCGGCGGCCGCGGGGCAGGCGCTGTTCGCCACGCACGGCGAGGTGGTGCTGGCCGAGCCGCTGTCGCGGCCGCCCTACGAGCGGGCGACCTGGTCCCCGCTGCCGAACATCGCGCCGATGCTGCTGGAGCGCGGCGAGAACGTGCCGCACCTGCGGGTCATCGTGGACCACGCGGGGGCGGAGCTCACCGTGTACGGCAGCGGGGCGCCGCGCCGCCGCACGGTGCAGGCCGCGGTCTGGCCGCTGCAGAAGACCGCGCAGGGCGGCTGGTCGCAGCGCCGCTACGAGATGTCCGTCGAGAACGCCTGGGAGCAGAACGCGCAGGCGGTCGCGCACGAGATCGACGAGCAGGTACGCCGCCTCGGCACCGAGCTGATCATCATCGCCGGCGAGCCGAAGTCCCGTTCGTTCCTGATGCACCACCTCGGCACCAAGGCGAGCGACCGGGTGGTGATGGTCGAGCACGGCAGCCGCTCCGACCACGGCCAGTTCGAGGAGGACGTCGAGCAGGCGCTCGACGACTGGCTCGACCGCCGCCGCGGCGAGCTGCTGGAGCGACACCAGGAGAGCGGCGGTCCCGTCGGCCTGTCGCAGGTGGCGCGGGCGCTGCGCGACGGGCGGGTGCAGGCGCTGCTGCTGCCCGGCGAGCGGCCGGAGCCGATCTGGATCGGCGAGGGCGGCGTCCAGCTCAACACCGACCAGGGCGAGCTGCGGCACTGGGGCGTGGCCGAGCCCGTACGCGAGCGCGCGGACGCCGCCCTGGTGCGGGCCGCCGCGATGACGGACGCCGAGCTGTGGTTCACGGACGGCGTCAAGGACGTGGCGGCGGTGCTCAGGTACTGATGACCACTTCGAGGGTGCGGGGGCCGTGCACGCCCTCGACCCGGTTGAGCTCGATGTCGCTGGTGGCCGACGGGCCGCTGATCCAGGTCAGCGGCCGGGCCGGGTCGAGCCTGGCGACGGCCTCGGGCACCGAGGAGACGATCTGGTCGGCCCGCACCACGCACAGGTGGTAGTCGGGCACCAGCGTCTGGGCCCGGGTGCCCTGGCCGGGGCCGTGGTCGAGGACGATCGTGCCGGTCACCGCGATGCCCACGGCGCAGCCGGTGACGACCCCGTCGGCGGTGTGCAGGTCCGGCCAGCTCTCGTGCCCCGCCAGGCCGAAGCCGTCGGGGACGATCATGCGGCGGCCGGCCAGGCGCTTCTCGATCCAGCCGGGCACCTCGGCGGCCGGCAGGACGTGGACGACGGCGCGGTAGTCGTCCACCCGCTCGGCGAACAGCTCGACCAGGTCGCCGGTCGCGGCCTCGGTGCGGTAGTCGCGGGGGATCTCGACGTCCTCGGCGCCCGCCACGGCCTTGGCGATCCGGGCGAGGATCTCCTCACGCGCGCTCATTCCGCTCCCACCAGTCTCTGAACGATTCTTCCGGGATTTCCGGCACGTCCCGCGTGTCGGTCCAGGCCGACAACGGGCCGGGCAGCCGCTTCTTGGGCACCAGCCCGCGCGCCTTGGACGCGAGCCGCTGGGCCGCCGCCAGCCGCCGATGGTCGTCGAGTATCCAGCCGGCGACCTTCATGCCGGCCTTCTCCGCCGCCGCGTGCGGGGCCTTGGCGCGCAGGTCCACCAGGACCTCGGGGATGTCGATGGCGACCGGGCAGACGTCGTAGCAGGCGCCGCACAGGCTGGAGGCGTACGGCAGCGAGGCGTCCAGCTCGGAGCCCATGCCGCGCAGCTGCGGCGTGAGGATGGCGCCGATGGGGCCCGGGTAGACGGAGCCGTAGGCGTGGCCGCCCGCCCGCTCGTAGACCGGGCACACGTTGAGGCAGGCCGAGCAGCGGATGCAGCGCAGCGCCTGGCGGCCGACCTCGTCGGCGAGCACGCCGGTGCGGCCGTTGTCGAGCAGCACGAGGTGGAAGTCCTGGCCCTCGACCGCGCCGGTCCACATGCTGGTGTACGGGTTCATCCGCTCACCCGTGGAGCTTCTGGGCAGCAGCTGGAGGAACACCTCCAGATCCCGCCAGCTGGGCAGGAGCTTCTCGATCCCCACCACGCTGATCAGCGTCTCGGGCAGGGTCAGGCACATGCGGCCGTTGCCCTCGGACTCCAGCACGACCAGCGTGCCGGTCTCGGCCACCATGAAGTTGGCCCCGGAGATCGCGACCTTGCTGCGCAGGAACCGTTCGCGCAGGTGGAGCCGGGCGGCCTCGGCCAGCGCGGGCGGGTCGTCGGTGAGCCCTTCCGGGGTCTTCGGCATCTTCTCCAGGAAGATCTCGCGGATCTCCGACCGGTTGCGGTGGATCGCGGGCACCAGGATGTGGCTGGGGAAGTCGTCGCCGAGCTGCACGATCAGCTCGGCGAGGTCGGTCTCGTACGCGGTGATGCCCTCGGCGGCCAGCGCCTGGTTGAGCTCGATCTCCTGGGTGGCCATCGACTTGACCTTGACGACCTCGCGCTCGCCGGTGGCCTTGACCAGGCCGGTGACGATGCGGTTGGCCTCGGCGGCGTCGCGCGCCCAGTGGACGGTGCCGCCCGCGTCCTGGACGGCCCGTTCGAGCTGGACCAGGTAGCGGTCGAGGTTGCGCAGCGTGTGGTCCTTGATGGCCTTGCCGGCGGCGCGCAGCTCCGTCCAGTCGGGCAGCTCGCCGACGACGCCGGCCCGCTTGCCGCGGATGGTGTGGGTGGCTTTGCGGAGGTTGTAGCGGAGCTGAGAGTCCTGGACAGCCTTCTGCGAGTTTTTCGGGAAATTTCCGGGCATGCCGAGGAATGTCGCGCTCATTGGCTCTCCTCCGTGGACGCCAGGATCTCGGCCAGGTGCATCGTCCGCACGCCGGTCTTCTGGCGGCTCAGCGTGCCGCCGATGTGCATGAGGCACGAGTTGTCGGCCGCGCACAGCACCTCGGCGCCGGTGTCCATGATGTTGCGGGTCTTGTCGGCGCCCATCGCCGCCGAGACCGCCGGGTTCTTCACCGCGAACGTGCCGCCGAAGCCGCAGCACTCCTCCGCGCCGGGCAGCGGCACCAGCTCCAGGCCGCGTACGTTGCGCAGCAGCCGGGCGGGCCGGTCGCCGAGGCGCAGGCCGCGCAACGAGTGGCAGGTCGGGTGGTAGGTGACGCGGTGCGGGAAGTACGCGCCCACGTCCTCGACCTTGAGCACGTCGATCAGGAACTCCGACAGCTCGTACACCCTGGGCGCGACCTCCGCGATCGCCGCGGCCCCCTTGCTGCCCGGCCGGGCCAGCTTGGGGTACTGCTCGCGGACCATGGCCGCGCACGACCCCGACGGGGCCACCACGGCGTCGTACCCGGCGAAGACCTCGGTGAAGTGCCGGGCCAGGCGCACCCCCTCCGCGCGGTAGCCGGTGTTGACGTGCATCTGGCCGCAGCACGTCTGGGCGGCGGGGAAGTCGACCTCGCAGCCGAGCCTGCGCAGCAGGGACACCACGGCCTTGCCCGTGCCGGGGAAGAGCGTGTCGTTCACGCACGTGATGAACAGGGCGACTCGCACCGCTCTCCTCTCGAAGAGTATGGTCTGACCACAATATGGTCAGACCATAGCAGGGAGGCCCGGGTGGACGGCAGCGGGTGGGGTCCGGTGAAGCGCACGCGCACGTTCGAGGACGTTCTCGCGCAGATCGAGCGGCGCATCGCCGAGGACGGCCTCACGGCCGGTGACCGCCTGCCCGCCGAGCGCCGGCTCGCCGAACAGCTCGGCGTCAGCCGCTCGTCCGTGCGCGAGGCGATGCGCGTGCTGGAGACGCTGGGCGTGGTCTCCTCCCAGGTCGGACGGGGCCCCGACGCGGGCGCGGTGCTCATCGCCCGTCCCGACTCGGCCATGACCGGGCTGCTGCGGCTGCACCTCGGCCTGGCCACCCTGGAGCTGCGCGAGGTCATCGACACCCGGCACATGATCGAGCAGTGGGCCGCCACCCGCGCCGCCGCCGGCCGTGCCGGCACTGGGCAGCCGAGCGGCGGCCACGCCGGCACCGAGGCGCTGGCCGCCGCCCTCGCCGGCATGGACGCGGCGCGCACCGCCGAGGAGTTCGTCGAGCACGACACCGCCTTCCACTGCGCGCTCGCGGACGCTTCCGGCAATCGGCTCGTCTCCGCCGTCATGCGCTCGCTCCGGGGCACGATGCGCAAGTTCTCGGTCGAGGCGGTCGAACGCCTCGGCGACACCGCGATCCTGCGCGCCGGGCACGTCCGCATCCTGGCCGCGATCGAGGCGGGCGACCCCGCCGAGGCCGCCGCGGCCGTGTCGGAGCACCTCGCCGACGCCTACCCCGAGCTGTTCACCACGCATCTTTAGCGTGGGAGCCCGGCCCTTCAGGGCGGGGAGGAATCGCGGAACGGTCGGGCACGTCTGTCTCCCGGTTTTGTCGGTGGTGGTCGGTAGGTTGATCGGCGTGTCCCGCTACCGGCTCCAGCCCTCGCCCGCTCAGGAGCGGGTGTTGCTGGAGCATTGCGGGCACGCCCGGTACGTGTGGAACCTCGCCGTCGAGCAGCACTTGCACTGGAAGCCGGGCCGCGGGAGCGCTCCCGGTTTCGCCGAGCAGTGCCGCCAGTTGACCGAGGCGCGGGCGGAGAACGCGTGGCTGCGCGCCGGGTCGGTTGTCGTCCAGCAGCAGGCGTTGAAGGACTTCGCGCAGGCCATGGCGAACTTCTTCGGCAAGACCCACCAGCGTCCGGCGTGGCGCAGGCGGGGGCGGGGCGAAGGGTTCCGGATCGTCGCCGTCAAGGCCGGTGACGTGCGCCGGCTGTCGCGCAACGTCGGCGAGGTGAGGATCCCGAAGGTGGGCTGGGTGCGGTTTCGCTGGTCGCGCGCTGTCCCTGCGGGCGTGAAGTCGTACCGGGTCACCCGCGATGCGGCGGGCCGCTGGCATGTCGCCTTCGCCGTGATCCCCGAGCCGGTGCCCGCGCCCGGCACGGGCGAGGCGGTAGGCGTGGACCGGGGTGTCGCGGTGAGCGCCGCCCTGTCCACGGGCGAGCTGCTGAACGTCCCCGGCCTGCGCGCCGGGGAGAAGGCCCGCCTGCTGCGGTTGCTGCGCAGGCTGGCCCGCGCCGAGCTGGGGTCGAACCGGCGCGGCAGGGTGAAGGCCGCCATCGCCAGGGTGCGGGCGCGTGAGGCCGACCGGCGCAAGGACTGGGTGGAGAAGACCAGCACAGACCTGGCCCGCCGGTTCGACGTGATCGCCGTCGAAGACCTGAAGATCTCCCACATGACCCGCTCGGCCAGGGGGACGGGCGAAGCGCCGGGCCGTGGCGTCCGTCAGAAGGCCGGGCTGAACCGGGGCATCCTCGCCGCCGGGTGGGGCCGGCTCGTGCAACGGCTGGAGCACAAGGCTCCCGGCCGCGTCCACAAGATCAACCCGCGTTACACGTCGCAGACCTGCAACGCCTGCCGGCACCGCGCGGCCGAGTCGAGAGAGAGCCAATCTCGATTCCGCTGCGTCGCCTGCGGGCACCAGGCGCACGCCGACGTCAACGCGGCCGGGAACCTCAGAGACACGGCGGCAGGGCATGCCGTCGCTGCGCGGGGAGGCTCGCCGCTGGGCGGGCCTGCGAACCGCGAACCTCAACGTGACCTCCTCCTCGTGAGGTAGTCGCCGTTGGAATCCCCCGCCTTCACTTCAGGCGGGGGAGGATGTCAATGAAGCACGTCGGCCTGGCGGCAGCCCGCGCCCGAGCAGCGCGCCATGGTGTCCAGCCGGACGTCCAGGTTCGCCAGCAGCTTGGGGTCGGCCGTGGCCGCGAGGTTCTGCAGCTCGTACGGATCCGTCCGCAGGTCGTAGAGCTGCTTCTCGCCGGTGACGTAGCGGACGTAGGTGTAGTGCTCGGTGCGCAGCGCGGTGTAGGCGGGCACCGGCGTCTGCCGCGCGGACGACCGGTTGGCGGGCCGGTGGAACTCGATGAGCGCGTTGTGCCGCCATATCGGCGGTTTACACCCTTTGAGCAGCGGCTTCAGCGACCGCCCTTCGGCGAACGGAGGCAGCATGGCCCCGCCCAGGTCGGCGACGGTCGCCGCGAGGTCGACCGTGGCGCCCATGTGGCCGATCCTCGACCCGGGCCGGATGCCGGGCCCGCGCACCACCAGCGGGATCCTGATCGCCTCCTCGTACGGCGTGGTCTTGCCCTGCGGCAGCCGGTGGGTGCCTAGGTGGAAGCCGTTGTCCGAGGTGAACATGATGTAGGTGTCGTCGAGGTGCCCGCTGTCGCGCAGCGCGTCGACGACGGCGCCGACCAGGTCGTCCACGCCGAGCATGGCGCGCAGCCTGGCGCGGTGGCGGCGGTCCACGGCGTCGATCTGCTCCTGCGACAGCGGGAGCCTGCCGCGCAGCCACAGCGGCTCGGCGCTGACGTCGGCCTGGTTGAACGACGGCGTCCGGGGCGCGGTCACGTGGGGGAACGCGCCCTCGTGCCGCCAAGCCGGATTGGCCGGGTTGTGCGGCGCGATGGGCGCCAGGTAGAGGAAGAACGGCCGGCCCGAGCTCTTGATGAACTGCCGGCTCTTCTCGGCGAGCACGTCCGACAGGTAGTCCTCCTGGCCCCAGCCGTGCTCGGTCAGCGCGCCGTTCTCGTTGAGCCGGTAGCCGTACTCCTCGTAGAGGTTCGTCACCGGGACGGCCCACTCGTCCCAGCCGGGCGGCACGTACGTCTCGGTGGCGGTGCGCCCCGGATAGTGGTTGAGGAACTTGCCCATCAGCGCGGTGCGGTAGCCGGCCGCCTGCATCCACGTGCCGACCGTGGAGCTTTCCAGGCCGAGGGTGTGGAACCGGTCGAAGCCGCCCTCGGGTGCGGTGTTGGTGAGGACGCCGTGGCTGTGGACGTACTGGGAGCGCAGGATCGACGCGCGCGACGGGCAGCACCAGGAGTTCGTCACGAAGAACCGGTCGAACGTCGCCCCCTTGCGCACCAGGTGCCGGGTGATCTGGGGGAAGTACGCCAGCGTGCCCGTCTCCAGGTCGTCGGTGACGATGAGGACGATGTTCGGCCGCGACGCGCTCGCCGCCACCAGGGGCTCGGCCGCGGGCAACAGCAGGAGCAGGACGCAGGCTACGCGACAGAGACCTTTGACCACGGACTGTGACTGCCCGGAGGATCCTCCATTGACACCCGGCCCCCGCACGGGGGTAATAGAACTTAATTCCGGAGGTGTCACATGAAGCTCGGGCTCCAGTTGGGCTACTGGCAGCGCAACGCCGACGACGCGACCGCATCCGTGCTGGCGGCCGAGCGCCTCGGCTACGACTCGGTGTGGACGGCCGAGGCGTACGGCAGCGACGCGTTCACCCCGCTCGCCTGGTACGGCGCGCGCACCAGCCGCATCAAACTCGGCACGTCGGTCGCGCAGTTGTCGGCCAGGCCGCCGGTGACGACCGCCATGACGGCCATGACCCTCGACCACCTGACCGGCGGCCGGCTGCTGCTCGGCGTGGGCGCCTCGGGCCCGCAGGTGGTCGAGGGCTGGTACGGCCAGCCGTTCGCCAGGCCCCTCGCCAGGACCCGCGAGTACGTCGAGATCATGCGCAAGGTCTGGCGCCGCGAGGAGCCGGTCACCGCCGACGGCCCCCACTACCCGCTGCCGCTGCCGGACGGCCTCGGCAAGCCGCTCAAGCTCATCACCCACCCGCTGCGCCCCGACATCCCCGTCTACCTGGGCGCGGAGGGCCCGAAGAACGTCGCGCTGGCCGCCGAGATCGGCCAGGGCTGGCTGCCGCTGTTCGCCTTCCCCGAGAAGATCGAGGAGATGTACGGCGGCGCGCTCGCCGGCGCCCCCGCGGGCTTCGAGGTGGCGGCCATGGTGACCGTCGTGGTCTCCGACGACGTACGGGCCGCACTCGACGGCGTGAAGCTCATGCTCACCCTCTACATCGGCGGCATGGGCGCCCGGCACCGCAACTTCCACGCCGACATCATCGGCCGCATGGGCTACGCCGAGGCCGCCGAGCACATCCAGGCGCTCTACCTGGCCGGGCGGAAGGACGAGGCGTTCCGGGCGATCCCCGACGAGCTGGCCGACGGCATCTCGCTCGTCGGCCCGCCCGGCCGCATCAGGGAGCGCTTGGAGCTGTGGCGCAAGAGCCCGGTGACGAGCCTGCTCGTCATGGGCCCGCGCGACGAGCCCACGCTGAAACTGGTCCGCGACCTGGTCCTCGGCTAGCCGGTTCAGTCCGGTCGGGGCGCGGGGTCGGCCGTGACCGACCTCAGCAGCGGCCGGCTCAGCGCCCCCGCCCCGATCACCCCGGCGAACCCGAGCACCACGCACACCGTCAGCGTGACGACCCCGGCCACGCTGACCCCGCCGATCATGAACGGCGTCGCGCAGAACGCCCCCACCAGGATCGCGCCGCCGCCCATCACGCCCAGCGGGATCAGCGTCTCGGCCCGCCTGGCCCGGTCCAGCACCTCCAGCGGCGTCCCGGCCAGGCGTAGCAGCCCGTACGTCTGCCGCCGGTCGAGGATCGACGAGGCGGCCGTGATGCCCGCGCTGGCGATGGCCACCAGGAACGACACCGACAGCACCACGATCGTGCCCACCCGCACGTCGGCCAGCAGCTGGTCGCCGAAGTTCCGCTCGTCGGCCTCGGTCGTCGGGGTGCGCCCGGGGACGAGCCCGGCGAGCGCCGTACGCGCCCGGTCCACGTCCGCGGCGTCGGGCGAGCCCGACGGCGCGGCGACGACGGTCCGCTTGACGACCGTGACCGCGGCGGGCACCTTCGCCGCCGCCAGCCGCTCGCGGGCCTGCCCGGCCACCTGCTCCGCCTGCCCGGCGGGCGCGAGGACACGCAGCTGGAGCGGCCCGTCGTCCCCCGCGAACGCGCCCGGGCTGAGCAGGCCGAGGAAGCCCGCCACGAACCCGGTCAGCGCCACCCCGCTCACCGTCCGCCAGGCCGAACGCGGATCGTCCACCAGCCTGCGCCCGGCCAGCAGCCGCGCGGGGGTACGCGCCGTACCGGCCGTGATCCGGCCGATGAGTCCCACCACCCACGGCCCGGCCAGGTTCAGGCACAGGAACGCGAGCCCCAGCGCCACGGCCACGATCGCCACGCTGGTCCCCTGGGTCAGCATCGGGAACGCGGCCAGCACCACGACCAGCGCGAGCACCCGGACGAAGCGCATGCCGGGCGGCGTCTCCCGCTTGGCCACGCCGAGCGGGCTCACCACGACCCGCCGCAGCCCCGCCACCGCCGACAGCCCCACCAGCAGCGGCACCGCCACCAGCACCCCGGCCAGCACCGCGAGGCCGGGGAACAGGTCCCCCGCGAACCAGGCGCCGCCCTGGATCTCGATCCGGGTCAGCAGCGGCACGGACAGCGCGAACGCCACCGCGCCCGCCAACGCCCCGGCCAGCGCCACGAGCACCGCCTCGGCCACCGTCATCCGCACGACCTGGCCGGGCGTCGCGCCGACCAGCCGGAGCGCGGCCAGCCGCGTGTCCCGCCTGGCCACCGTGAGCCGGGCCGCCGCGCCCCCGAACACCAGCAGCGGCACCACCATGAGCACGCTCGCGATGACCGCGAGCACCTTGTACGCCTCCGCGTCCTCGCTCGGCGTCCCCGCCAGGCTCGCGACCCTGACCGGCGGCTTGCCCATGATCCAGTCGTCACTGCGCTCCGCGGTCATCGCCGGCGCGTCCGGCGCGTGGCCGACGACCGCGACCAGCTCCCCCGGGTACACCAGGGCCTCGTCCCCCAGGACGCCCGCCCGGTTCGGGTAACGGTCGCCCAGCTCGGCGGGGGGCAGCTCACGGGCCAGCTCCGCGAGCGCGGGCGACAGCCACGTCTCCCCCGGCTTCGGGAAGCGCGGCAGGCCGGGCGGCGGCGCGGCGTCGGGCCGGAGCGCGGCGAGGTCCACGACGGTGATCACCCGGTCGCGTACGTAGTCGAACCGGGACGCCTCGACGGCGACCGCGTCCTTGGCCGCGTCCTTGGCGACCGGCACCGGGTTGCGCCAGGCGCCGCGCTCGGCGCGGGCGTCGAAGGCCAGGTTCGCGGCCACGGCGAACAGCAGCAGCGCCGTGGACACGGCGACGGCCCCCAGCGTCAGCCAGACGCCCAGCAGCCCCTTGCGGCCGCCGCCCTTGAGCAGCCGCCACGTCAGATCCAGGTTCACGCCGTCGCTCCGCTCATCGTCACGAGGTGGCCGTCGCGGACCTCGACGGTGCGGTCGCACCAGGCGGCCACGTTCGGGTCGTGGGTGACGACGATCAGCGAGGCGTCGTTGTGCCGGGTCGCCTCCACCAGCAGCCGCATCGTGTCCTGCCCGGTCCGCTGGTCGAGCGCCCCGGTCGGCTCGTCCGCGAACACCACCGCCGGCCTGGTCACCAGCGCCCGCGCGATGGCCACCCGCTGCGCCTGCCCGCCGGACAGCTCACCCGGCCGCCGCGCCTCCATGCCCGGCAGCCCGAGCGGCGCGAACCACTCGCGCGCCTGCCTGACCGCCTGCTGCCGGGACACGCCGCCCAGCATGAGCGGCAGGGCCACGTTCTCCTCGGCCGGCAGTTCGGGCAGGAGCTGCCCGAACTGGAAGACGAAGCCGAACCGGGTACGCCGCAGCGCGCTGCGCTTGCGCTCCCCCATCGCGTCGATGCGCTGCCCCAGCAGGTGCACCTCACCCTCGTCCGGCCGCATGATGCCCGCGAGGCAGTGGAGCAGGGTGGACTTGCCCGACCCGCTCGGCCCCATGATCGCCACGGCCTCGCCGGCCCGCACCGCGATGTCCACGCCGCCGAGGGCGACCGTCTGCCCGAACCTCTTGACCAGGGCCCGTCCAACAAGCACGTCGTTCATGGGTCCCAGCCTCGCGGCGGGCGCGTACCCACCGGATCGGCCGTGCGGCCATCCCGTCTCGGCCGAACGGCCGATCTCCTTAGAGTTGGGGTCGTGACTATTCGGGTTCTCGTCGCCGACGACCAGCAGCTGGTACGTACCGGCTTCCAGATGATTTTGGACGCGCAACCGGACATGGAGGTCGTCGCCGCGGTGGCCGACGGCGCCGAGGCGGTGGCGGAGGCGCGGCGGCTGCGGCCCGACGTGTGCCTCCTGGACATCAGGATGCCGAGGCTCGACGGCATCGAGGTGACCAGGATCCTGGCCGGGCCCGGCGTGGAGAACCCGCTGCGGGTGGTCATCGTCACCACGTTCGACCTCGACGAGTACGTCTACGGCGCGCTGCGCTCCGGCGCGACCGGGTTCCTGCTCAAGGACAGCGGGCCCACGCTGCTCATCGAGGCGGTGCGCGCGGCCGCGGCCGGGGACGCGCTGGTGTCGCCGTCGGTCACCGTACGGCTGCTGCAGCACCTCGCCCAGCCGAGGCGGGCCGCGCCGCCGCCCATGAACGACCCGCTGACCGAGCGCGAGCTGGACGTGGTGCGGCTGATCGCGCGGGGGCGCACCAACCAGGAGGTGGCGGCCGAGCTGTTCGTGTCGCTGTCGACCGTCAAGACGCACCTCGGCAGCATCTTCGCCAAGCTCGGCGTGCGCAATCGGGTCGAAATCGCTGCTTGGGCGTGGGAATCCGGCGTGGTGAGCTGATTAACGGTGGGGCCCGCGGGATAAAAAGTGAATCAGAACCGCAGCGCAAGGCCCGGGGAGAGAACATGCGCCACACCCAGGCACCGCCCACCAGAGCCGCCTCCGCCGTCTACGTCACGCTCGCCGCGCAGGTCCTCTCCCTCGCCGCTCTGGTGATCTTCGAGCAGGTGCGCGGGCGGCAGCTCGCCGCCCAGCTCGCCGCGTTCGGCGGACGTCCCCAGGGGGCCGAGGCGGAGGCGGTCGTGGGCGCGGTGACCGTGTTCGCGGTGCTGATCATGCTGGTCGCGGGCACCTCGGTCGCGGCCGGGGCCGCGTACGTGACGTGGCTCGTCCGGGCCAGGCAGGCCAACGACCGCTCGGCGGCGACCGCGCCGGTGGCGGCGGCCTGGCTGATCCCCGGCGTCAACCTGGTGGCGCCCGCGGTGCTCCTCGACGAGGTCTGGCGCGGCGCCCGGCCGCCCGCGGGGCGGCGCGGCCGGTGGCTGGCGCTGCTGGCCGGGTGGTGGCTGAGCTGGCTGGCCACGCTCGCGCTGGTCACGATCCGGCTGCCGCTCGACTCCGCGTCCGGCGGCCTCACCGGGGTGGGGGCGCCGGAGCTGCTGTGCGCGGCGGTCGCCGCCGCCCTCTGCGCGGGCACCGTCCGCGAGCTGACCCGGCTCCAGCGCGCCGCCCGCTCCCCCCTCGCCTCCCTCCGCCCTCTGTCCGCCAAACCCGCCCCCGACTCCACCTCTCTCAGCCACCCCATGTGACCCGTCAGGCGGCCGTGGGGCCGGAGCTGCCGGGGCTGGCGTGCCAGAGACGGCGGGCCGGGTTGACGACGGCCGGGGCGATGTCGGCGTACGGCGACAACCGGAAGCCGTTGGGATACTCGATGCTCCGCCCGCCCACGCCCGCCTGCTCCCCCGGCGTACGGCGGAGCAGGTCGCGGACCGCGTCGATGCCCTGCGAACGCCACAGCCCGTCCAGGTCGGCGAGGTCCCAGCAGTCGAGGGCCCGCAGCGACACCGCCCGCACCCCGGTGCGCCGCACCACCCCCTTGGCCAGCATGAGCCACGCCCCGAACACGGTCGCGGCGCAGTGCCCCTGGACCGACTCGAAGAAGGTCAGGTCGATCGGCCCGGTGGAGTCCTCCAGGGTGGTGAAGACGACCCGCTGCCCCGAGCGCACGGCGGGCGTCTGCGTGGCCACCTTGACCCCGGCCACCAGCACCTCGGACCCGTTGCGCATGCGCAGCAGGTCGCGGGCGCGCACCACGCCGAGCAGGTCGAGCAGCTCGTCGTGGAAGCTGATGACGTGCCGGCTGACGTCCATGCCGAGGATCTCCAGCTCGGCCTCGACCATCTCGGCCTCGGTCATCTCGGGCAGCTCGCCGGGCGGCAGGTGCTCGGTGAAGCCCAGCGGGAGCTGCGCCGACGGCTGGGGCTCCACCGCCCGGGTGGCGGTGCGGGTGTAGCGCTTGGAGGCGCGCGGCCCGGCCCGTACGCCGCTCGCCGACGACCGTTCGAGCGCGCCGATCCGCGCGATCAGGTCGCGCCGGGTCAGCTCGCCGGGCTTCCAGCGCGGCCCGCCGGGACGCAGGTCGTGCAGCGCGTCGAGGCCGCCGACCTGGACGATCCGCTCGATGACGGGCCGCGAGGGCCGGGCGCGGTCCCAGAAGTCGGCCAGCGAGGTGTACGGCTGCCCGGCCACCATCCGCTCGACCTCGGCCTCGCTCACCCCTTTGACCGCCGAGAACGGCACCCGCAGCGCGTACCCCTTGCCGATGTCCGCGGCCCGGAACTCCCGCCGCCGTGCGCCGGCCAGGCGGTCGGGGCGCACCCGCACCGGCACGCGCGGCCCGAGCCGCTCCACCCGCCAGTCCTTGCCGGACTTGTTGACGTCGAGCGGCAGGATCTTGACCCCGCACTGCCTGGCCTCGTCGATGATCACCCGCGAGGGGTACATGCCGGGGTCGTGCGTGAGCACCCCCGCGAAGAACGCCGCCGCGTGGTGCCGCTTCAGCCACGCCGACTGGTAGGTGGGCAGCGCGAACGCCGCCGCGTGCGCCTTGCAGAACCCGAACCCGCCGAACGCGTCCAGCACCCGCCAGGCCCGGTCCACGGCCGCGTCGTCGAAGCCGTTGGCCCGCGCCAGGGGCACGAACGTCTTGCGCACCCGTTCGCGTCCCTCCGGCGTGCCGAGGGTGCGCCGCAGCAGCTCGGCGAAGGACAGGTCGCGCCCGGTCATCACCGAGATGATCTTCAGGACCTGTTCGTGGAACACCACGACGCTGTGCGTCTCGCGCAGCGCCTCGCGCAGCCGCTCGTGCGGGTAGTGCGGCTGCCGCCACCCCTGCCTGGCCTCCAGGTACGGGGTGATCATGTCGGAGTTGACCGGCCCCGGCCGGAACAGCGAGATGTCCACGATCAGGTCGTGCATCTTGCGCGGCTCCAGCTTGGCGACCAGCTCCCGCTGACCGGGCGACTCGATTTGGAAGCACCCGATCGTCCGCGCCGCGCAGACCATGTCGTAGGTCTCCTGGTCGTCGTGCGGGACGTACTGGACGTCCGGGTCGTCGCCGCGCTGGGTGTCCAGCTCGACGGTGACGCCGTCGACGCGCTTGATCTCGCCCAGCGCGTACGCCAGCGCCGACTGCATCCGCACGCCCAGCACGTCCAGCTTGAGCAGCCCGGCCTCCTCCACGTCGTCCTTGTCGAACTGCGACATCGGGAACTCCAGCAGGCTGCGTTCGACCGGCGTCCGGTCGAGGAGGCCGGAGTTGCCGACGAGCACCCCGCACGGGTGCAGCGCGATGTGCCGGGGCAGCCCGTCGAGCCGTTCGGCGAGGCGGAACACCCGGTCCAGCCCGGCGTCGCCGAGCCGGCTGCCGCGCAGCTCGGGCAGGTCGGCGAGCGAGGCGGTGATCTGCCTGGCCCTGATGTGCGGGAACGCCTTGGCGATCGTGTCGATCTCGTGCGGCGGCAGGCCCATCGCCCCGGCGACGTCGCGGATGGCGCTGCGCGCCCGGTAGGTCTCCATCATGGACACGCAGGCCACGCGGTCCTCGCCGTACCGTTCGAAGATCGCCTTGTAGCAGTCGAGGCGGCGGGCGGACTCGACGTCCACGTCGATGTCGGGCAGCCCGACGCGCCCCTCGGACAGGAACCGCTCCATGAGCAGGCCGTGGTCGAGCGGATTGACCTCGCCGATGCCGATGAGGTAGTTGACCAGGCTGCCGGCGCCCGAGCCGCGGATGGCGCAGCGCACGCCCATGCCGCGGATCATGTCGGTGATGCCGGCCACCGCGATGAAGTAGCCGGACAGGCGCTTGCGCTCGATGATCGTCATCTCCTCGCCGAGCCGCCGCCGGGCGCCCGCGTCGCGGCCGAGGCCGCGCCGGAGCAGGCCGTCCTCGACGCGGTGGCGCAGCAGCGGCACCGGGTCCCTGCCGATCTCGGGCAGGTGCAGGTCGGGCGGGTCGTTGCGGAGCGCGAGCAGCCGCAGCGGGTCCATCGCGCACGCCTCGGCCAGCCGCCGGGTGGTGAGCAGCAGCCGCCCCACCCGCGTCCGGTCGGCGCCGCAGACCTTGGCCGCCACCTGCCACATCTCCTTGGTGCTCTTGAGATAGGCGTGCGAGGTCGTCCGGTCGAGGTGGCGCGGGTGCAGGGGGACGAGCTGGCGGGCCGCGTCGAGCACGTCGCCCACCTGGTGGTCGGCCGGGTCGAGGTAGCGCACCGCGTTGGTGAGCACGGCGGGCACGCCCATGGACTCGGCCAGGCCGAGCATGCGCACGGCGGTGGTCGCGTCGCGGAAGCCGTACTGGTCGACCAGCTCGATCACCACGGCGGGCACCGCCGCCCGCCACAGGCCGAGCAGCGTCCGCGCGTGCTCGTCGCGCCGCGCGGCCACCGCGCGGCCCACGTCGGAACGGGGGCCGAGCAGCACCACGAGCCCGTCGTCCGCCCCGAACCCGTGCTCGCCGCCCGGCCCGCCCGCCCACGCGCCGATCAGCTCGCGGGTCACCTTCGGGCTGCCGCGCTCGCCGGCCCGGTGGGCGGCCGTCACCAGGCGCGCCAGGCGCGACCAGCCCTCGCCGCGGGCCAGCACGGTGACGCGGTCCTCGGCCTCGGGGCCGGTGCGGGGCCGCTCGGCGCGCATGCCGGGCGCCGGACCGGCCGGCGGGGCGTCGAGCGCCAGGTTGACCCCGACGACCGGCGCGATCCCGGCGTCGGCGCACGCCTGAACGTGCTTGACGGCGCCGTAGAGCCCGTCGCGGTCGGTCAGGGCCAGGATGTCCATGCCGTGCTCGGCGGCGCGGCCGGCGAGCGCCTGCGGGAAGGCGGTGCCGTAGCGCATGGAGTAGGCCGAGCACACGTTGAGGTGCGGGAACGGCGGCGCCATCAGTCCCACGCCCTCAGCAGCAGCCAGCCGTTGGCGGCGGTGTCGTAGCGCAGCTCGTAGGAGCCCACCTCGCGGCCGGGACCGGCGTCCACGCGCCAGAACCGGCGCTCGCCCGGATCTCCCTCGCTGGTCTTCCACCATTCGCGCGCGACCACCCAGTGGTCGAGGACGCGGCGGACCAGGTAGAGCCGGTCGCGCCAGACGAACTGGATCGGCTCCCCGTCCCTCGTCCACACCTCTATCGGATCGCCATAGAGTCTGCTCAAGACGCTTCTCCCACGCGGCTCTGGTCGTGTTCGTGAGCCACCCGGGGGAAGGCGGGCGCTTATGACTCGAACATATGTTCTCCGGGCGCGGAACGCAAGTCGATCGCCTGCCGTACGAGCGGGTTCGCGCCGATCGAGTTGCGGATGCTGAAGGCCACGCTGCCCGCGCGGTAACGGTCGTCGGAGGACTCCACGGGGCGGCCCTCGTGGGTCGTCGTGGTGCGGCGCTGGCGCAACAGCGGGCTGCCGCGGCGCACCCCCAGCAGGCGGGCGTCCTGGGCGCCGGCGGCGACCGCGTCGATGAGGTGCTCGCCGTAGGCGCACACGAGGCCGGCGGTGTCGTACAGCGCCTGGGTGACCGACTCGCAGTCGGCGGGCAGCGCCTCGACGGCGGGGGCCACCCAGGCGGCGTACACCGTCCGCTCGACCAGCACCGGCTCGCCCTCCAGCGTGCGCAGCCGCAGCACCTCCAGCACCTCGCCGCCGCCGAGCCTGGCCGTCTCGGCGGCGCTCGCGGGGCGGCGGCGCTGCTCGATCACCTGGCCGCCGAAGCGGTGGCCGCCCGCGCGCGCCCACTGCGCGAAGCTGTGCAGCTCGGCGAAGCTCTGGCTGGGCGCCGCGCCGAGCACGATGCGCCGGGCGCCCTGCCGGGAGCCCACCAGCCCCTCGGCGGCGAGCACCGCCACCGCCTGGCGCACCGTGCCGCGCGCCGCGCCGTGCCGCCGGGCCAGCTCGGCCTCGCTGGGGAGCTGCGAGCCCACCGGGTACGCGCCGGAGAGGATGCCTTCCCGCAGGTCATCAGCGATCAGTTCATAGCGAGCAGCCACGCCCGCCCCTCCCCGTTCATGAAAGAGCAACGTTCATGCGACTTACTGGTGCTCGCTTGTTTGTACAAGTTCCCTTACTTTCGTGCCATACCCCCCTGCACATGGAGGCGTCGTGCTCACCTCTCGCGCCCGAGCGGCCGGAATCGCCGCAATACTCGCACTGGCCACCGCGGCCTGCGGCGCCGCCCCCGGCACCCAGCAGACCACCGAAGCGTCACAGGGCGGGGCGAACGCCGCCACCGCCACCTCCGCCGCCGACTTCGGCGGGCTGGACAAGCTCGTCGAGGCCGCCAAGAAGGAGGGCGCGCTGCACGTCATCGCCCTGCCTCCCGACTGGGCGAACTACGGCGAGATCATCGAGAAGTTCCAGGCCAAGTACGGCATCAAGATCGAGAGCGAGACCCCCGACGCGTCCAGCGCCGACGAGATCAACGCCGTCAAGACCCGCAAGGGCCAGGACCGCGCCCCCGACGTGCTCGACCTCGGCCAGTCGTTCGCGCTCAGCGGCGCGGCCGAGGGGCTGTTCGCGCCGTACAAGGTGCAGACGTTCGACAAGATCCCCGAGGGCCAGAAGGAGCAGAGCGGCCTCTGGGTCAACGACTACGGCGGCTACGTGTCCATCGGCTGCGACGCCAAGAAGATCGCCACCTGCCCTGCCAGCTTCCAGGACCTGCTGAAGCCCGAGTACAAGGGCAAGGTCGCGATGAACGGCAACCCGACCAAGGCGGGCTCCGCCTTCGCCGGCGTGTACGCCGCCGCGCTCGCGAACGGCGGCTCGTTCGACGACATCCAGCCCGGCATCGACTTCTTCAAGAAGCTCAAGGACGCCGGCAACTACAACCCGGTCGAGACCACGCCGGCCACCATCGAGAAGGGCGAGACCCAGATCAGCATCGACTGGGACTACAACAACGCCGCCTACGCCCCCCAGATGGCCGACAAGGGCATCGACTGGCAGGTCAACATCCCCTCCGACGGCAAGTACTTCCAGATGTACGCCCAGGCGATCAACAAGGACGCCCCGCACCCGGCCGCCGCCCGGCTGTGGCAGGAGTACCTCTACAGCGCCGAGGGCCAGAACCTCTTCCTCAAGGGCTTCGCCCGTCCCGTGCTGCTGCCCGCCATGACCGCCGACGGCACCGCCGACCAGGCGCTCGCCGACAAGCTGCCCAAGGTGGAGGGCGAGCCGACCTTCCCCACCACCGAGCAGGTCGACGCGGCCAAGGCCAAGCTGGCCAGCGGCTGGGACGCCGCGATCTCCGGATGAGCCGTCCCCGGTCGAGCGGCTGGCTGGGCGCGCTGCCCCTGCTGACGTTCTTCGCGCTCGTCTTCGGCGTGCCCGCCGTCGTGCTGGTGGCGGGGGCGTTCACCGCGGAGGGGCGGCCCAGCACGGCCAACCTGGCGCTGAGCCTGCAGGGCGGCTACCTGACCGCCCTGCTCGGCAGCGTGAAGCTGTCGGCCGTGGTGGCGCTGGCGGGGGCCGTGCTCGGCACGTTCCTCGCCTACGCCGTCGTGACCTCGCGCTCGCGGCTGCTGCGGGAGGCGGTGCTGACCGCCTCCGGCGTGCTGGCCAACTTCGGCGGGGTGCCGCTGGCGTTCTTCTGGATCGCCACGCTCGGCAACTCCGGCGTGGTCAGCGGGCTGGTCGGGCTGCCGTCGGGGTCGCTCTACACGTTCTGGGGCCTCGCCGTCGTCTACCTGTACTTCTCGGTGCCGCTGATGGTGCTCGCCATGGCGCCGGCGCTGGACGGCCTGCGCCCGCAGTGGCGGGAGGCGGCGGCCAACAGCGGCGCCACCGCCTGGCACTACTGGCGCTACGTGGCGCTGCCGGTGCTCGCCCCGGCCATGCTGGGCGGCGTGGTGCTGCTGTTCGGCTCGGCCTTCTCCGCCTACGCCACCGCCAACGCCATGGTCGGCACCGTCGTGCCGCTCGTCACCCTGAAGATCGCCGCCGCGCTCACCGGCGACGTGCTGATCGGCTACGAGAACATCGCGCTGGCGCTCAGCCTCGACATGATCGTGGTGGCCGGCCTGGTCATGGCGATCTACCTGCCGCTGCAGAGGAGGACCTCGCGATGGCTGCACTGACCGGGCTGGAGCCCGTCGCCACCGCCGCCCCCGCCAAGGCGCCCGCCCGGCCGAGGGTGTGGCGCGGGCTGGTGTTCCTGGTGGCCGGGCTCTACTTCCTGGTGCCGCTCGGCGCCTCGCTCTGGTACACCCTCTACTCGCCCAGGTCCGGGGTGTCGTTCGCGCCCTACGCCGAGCTGCTGACGGCCGAGGGCTTCGCGAGCTCCCTGACGCTGTCGCTGGGGCTCGCCGCGGCCACGATCGCCGTGGTGCTGCTGCTGGCGCTGCCCGCCATGCTGGCCGTACGGCTGTTCGCGCCGCGGCTGCGTCCTGTCATGGAGGTGCTGTGCACGCTGCCGCTGGTGGTGCCGCCGATCACGTTCGTGGCGGGGCTGTCCACGGCGCTGCGGAACGGCACCGAGATGCTGGCGCCGACGCCGTTCTGGGCCACGATCATCGCGGTGCAGGACCCGGGGTTCCCGATCGTGCTGGTGCTCGCGTACGTGGTGCTGGTGCTGCCGTTCGTGTACCGGTCGCTGGACGCCGGGCTGCGCACGATGGACGTGCGGACGCTGGTGGAGGCGGCGCGCAACCTGGGGGCCTCGTGGCCGTACGTGCTGTTCCGGGTCGTGGTGCCCAACCTGCGCTCGGCCCTCGCCAGCGCGTCGTTCCTGACGCTCGCGCTCGTCCTCGGCGAGTACACCGTCGCCAGCCTCCTGGGCTACCAGCCGTTCGCGGTGTGGATCGTGACCGTGTCGGGGTCGAGGGGCCAGCTCTCGGTGGCCGTCTCCATCCTGAGCCTGCTCATCATCTGGCTGCTCCTGCTGGCCGTGTCGACCGTCTTCGGTAGGGAGAAAAGGAAATGACCGCATCGGCTCCGGCGTCCGTCGAATTCCGGGCGCTGCGGCGGGAGTTCGGGAGGACGGTCGCGCTGGACGGGCTCGACCTGCTCATCGAGCCCGGCGAGTTCGTCGCCCTGCTCGGCCCTTCCGGGTGCGGCAAGACGACGGCGCTGCGGTGCGTGGCCGGGTTCGAGCGGCCCGACTCCGGCGCGGTGCTCGTGGACGGCAAGGACGTCACCCGCGTGCCCGCCAACAAGCGCGACGCCGGGATGGTCTTCCAGTCGTACTCGCTGTTCCCCAACCTGAACGCCCGCGACAACGTCGCCTTCGGGCTGCGCGTGCGCAAGGTGCCCGCCGCCACCCGGCGGGCGCGCGCGGACGAACTGCTGGAGCTGGTCGGCCTGCCCCAGCACGCCGACCGCTACCCCCACCAGCTCTCCGGCGGCCAGCAGCAGCGGGTCGCGCTGGCCCGCGCGCTCGCCCTGGAGCCGCGCGTGCTGCTGCTCGACGAGCCGCTGTCGGCGCTGGACGCCAAGGTACGGGTCACCCTGCGCGAGGAGATCCGGCGGCTCCAGCTCGACCTGGGCATCACCACCGTCTTCGTCACCCACGACCAGGAGGAGGCCCTGTCGGTCGCCGACCGGGTCGCGGTGCTGCGGGAGGGGCGGCTGGAGCAGGTGGGCGCGCCTGCCGAGGTCTACGACCGGCCCGCGACGCCGTTCGTCGCGGAGTTCGTCGGCACCATGAACCACCTCGCAGGGACGCTCGGCGGCGACCGGGTGAGCGTGCTCGGCCAGAGCCTGCCCGTGGACGGCCCCGTACCGGCCGGCGCGGACGTGGACGTGCTGGTCCGGCCGGAGGCGGTCCGGGTGGAGCCCGCCGAGGACGGGTCCGCCGAGGACGCGACGGCCGAGGTGCTGGCGGCCTCCTTCCGTGGCGCGTCCGTACGGCTCCGGCTCGCCGTGGACGGCGGCGAGGTGCTGGCCGACGTGCCCGGCCACGAGGCCGCGCGGCTCGGGCCAGGGACGCGGGTCGCGGTGCGGCTGGTGGAGCGGCCCGTGCTGGTGGCGGCCCGTACGGTCACGGCGCCCGCTCCCGTCGTGGCCGCCGCTGATGCCGTCTGATCCTCAGGCGGTCCTGCTCGACCTGGACGGGACGCTCGTGGACACCGAGGGGGCGTGGTGGCGGGCGGTGGCCGGGGTCGCCGCGACGCTCGGGCGGCGGCTGGGGGCGGACGACGTGCCGCACGTACGCGGCCGCACCGCCGCCGACGCCGCCGCCCACCTCCTCCCGTCCGCCGCTGAGCCCGGAGCCGTGTCCGAGGATGTGGGCGGAGCTGTGGGCGCGCTGGCGGAGCGGCTGGTGGACGCCTTCGCCGAGCGGCTCGGCCGCGACGGCGTGCCGGTGATGCCCGGGGCCCTTGAGCTCCTGTCCGACCTCGCGGCCGCGTCCATCCCCACGGCCCTGGTCAGCGCGTCCCCGCGGCGCGTGGTCGAGCTGGTGCTGCCGTGCCTGCGCCACTCGTTCCACGTGGTCGTCGCCGACGGGGAGGCGGCGCGCGGCAAGCCGCATCCGGACCCGTACCTGGAGGCGGCCCGGCGGCTCGGCGCGGACCCCCGGCGCTGCGTGGCAGTCGAGGACAGTCCGGCGGGCGTCGCGGCGGCCACCGCCGCGGGATGCCGGGTGCTGGTGGCGGGGGCGGCGGGACCGCCGTCGCTGGCGAGGATCCGAGGGGCCTTGTGACCAACTCCCGCGATCATGGCGGTGTCGGTAAGCTTGCGCGGCGTGAAGAACGGTGAAACCTCCCACATCGGGCGCTACAGGGTGCTGAGCGTGCTGGGGCGGGGCGGCATGGGCACGGTTCACCTCGCCGAGGACCCCGCCGGCCAGCGGGTCGCCGTCAAGGTCATCAACCCCGAGCTGAGCCAGCACGAGCAGTTCCGCCTGCGCTTCCGCAGGGAGGCCGACGCCGCGCGCCGGGTGCGCAGGTTCTGCACGGCGGCGGTCCTGGAGGCGGCGCTCGACGGCGACCAGCTCTACGTCGTCACCGAGTACGTGCCGGGCCCCAGCCTGGAGCAGGCCGTACGCGAGTCGGGCCCGCTGCGCGGCTCCAGCCTCGACGCGCTGGCCGTGAGCGTGGCGACGGCGCTGACCGCCATCCACGCGGCCGGGGTCGTCCACCGCGACCTCAAGCCGTCCAACGTGCTGCTGTCGCCGGTCGGCCCGCGCGTGATCGACTTCGGCATCGCGCGGGCGCTCGACACGCTCGGCGGCGTCACCGGCACCGGCGAGCTGGTCGGCACGCCCCGCTACATGGCGCCCGAGGTGCTGCGGGGCGAGCCGGTCTCGCCGGCCTGCGACGTGTTCTCGTGGGGGTGCCTGGTGGCGTTCGCGGCGAGCGGGCGGGCTCCGTTCCCCGGTGACACGCTGCCCACCATCGTCTACCAGGTGCTCAACACCGAGCCCGCGCTCGACGGCGTCGAGCCGGGGATGCGCGAGCTGGTCAGGGCCGCGCTGCGCAAGGACCCGGCCGCCCGGCCGACCGCCCAGCAGCTCCTCGACCACCTCGTCGGGCGGGCCGCCGAGCCGGAGCAGGCCACGCGGACGGTCCAGGCGACCTGGCAGCACGCCGGCGTCCCTTACGCGCCGCAGCCTGTCGGCGGGGCGCGGCGCGGCAAGCTGTACGCGGCCGTCGCCGCCGGGGCCGCGCTGCTCGTGGCCGCGTCCGTCGGGGCGTGGGCGCTGCTGTCGCCCGGCGGCCCGCCCGACCTCGGCGTCCTGTACGCCGAGGACTTCACCCAGACCTCCGGCGGCTGGAACGGCACCTACGACGCCAGTGCCGACGCCTCCTACGGATACCGGACGGACGGGACGTACGGACTGGACGTCAAGCAGGGCAGCGGCTGGGAGGAGCGGTGGGCGGAGGCCCCCGTCCCCTTCCTCGTCGCCACGCCGACGACCACGCCCGACCCCACGGCCAAGCCCACGCCGATGCTGCCGACGTCGGTGGTCATCGGCGTCACCGCCGAGGTCAAGAAGGCGTCGGGCACCGGCGAGTACGGCGTCTACTGCCACGCCGCCGACGACAAGTCCTACTACGAGTTCGGGCTGGACACGGCGGGCAAGGCCAGGATCCGGCGGGTGGTGGACGGCGCGGGCGGCACCCTCGCCCCTCCCGTCCAGGTGGACGGGCTGTCCGGCGGGCCGGTCAGGATCGTGGTGGCGTGCGAGCAGGTGGACACGGCGACGCGGCTGACCATGTGGGTCAACGACGACCGGGTGCACCAGGTGGAGGACCCGGACGGGATCGGCAACGGGACGCTCGGGCTGTTCGCGCGTACGACGAAGGCCGAGGGGTCGCTGCTGCGGACCACGTTCGACGACTTCGAACTGCGCGGCAAGAAGGCCGGCCCCTGATCACGGCGCAGCCGGCCTCTGATCACGGCGCAGCCGACCTCTGCTCAGAGAACCTCTGCTCGCAAGACTTGGCTCAGAGGACTCCGGCGCGGGCGGCGGCCAGGGCGGCGTCGGCGGCACGGTCGGCGTCCCGCTCACTGACCGGCTCGTGCGCCACGAACAACCGGTAGTAGACGGGCGCGACCGCCACCCTGATCACCTCGCGGACGTCCACCACGTCGGGCAGCTCGCCCCGGGCGACCGCCCGCCGTACGACCTCGGCCGACTGGTCGTGCCTGGCCACGAAGAAGTCGTGCAGCGCCCGCGCCGCCGCCTCGTTCTGCACGGCGGCCGCCACGAACGCCGACGACACCGGCCCCAGCTCGGGATCGTCGAACCCCGACCGGACAAGCTGCACGACGCCCCGTAGGTCGCCCTCGATCGTCCCGGTGTCGGGGATGGGCCACGGCTCGTCGCGCGCCAGCTCAAGCGCGTCGGAGATGAGCCCTTCCACGTTGCCCCAGCGCCGGTAGACGGTCGTCTTGTGCACGCCGGACCGCTCGGCCACCCGCTCGACCGTCAGCCCGGTGTAGCCGTGCTCGGCCAGCTCGGCGAGGGTCGCCTGGCGTACGGCGTCGCGTACGCGCGCGCTGCGCCCTCCCGGCCGTTTGCTGCCACCCGCTTCCAAAAACTACTCCAGTTGCGTTTGTCTGCCCGCTTGTGGTTAGCTAACGCTACCGCAGTTGCGATTGGAGTTCCATCCTGATCCACCTTCGTAGCGTTTCCAAGTCCTACGGCGAGCACGTCGTGCTCGACGACGTCACCGTGTCCGTCAAGGCGGGCGAGCGCGCGGGCGTCGTCGGCGAGAACGGCTCGGGCAAGTCCACCCTGCTCCGGCTCCTGGCCGGGGTCGAGCGCCCCGACGACGGCGAGATCACCGTGCCCACCGCCGCCGACGAGGTGGGTTATCTCGGCCAGACCCTGGACCTGCCGCCCACGCACACCGTCCAGCAGGCCGTGGACACCGCCCTGGCCGGGCTCCGGGCCATCGAGCGCCGCCTGCGCGACCTGGAGACGACCCTCGCGACGGCCGCCGCCGACACCGCAGACGACACCGCCGACGGCACCGCCGCCCTCGCCGAGTACGGCGAGCTGCAGACGCTCTACGAGGCGCGCGGCGGTTACGAGGCGGACGCCCGCGTCGACAAGGCGTTCCACGGCCTCGGCCTGGCCCACGTCGGCCGCGACCGGACCCTCGGCAGCCTGTCGGGAGGCGAGCTGGCCCGGCTCGGGCTGGCCTGCGTCCTCGCCGCCGCGCCCCGCGTCCTGCTCCTCGACGAGCCCACCAACCACCTCGACGAGCCGGCGTTGACCTGGCTCGAAGACCGCCTGCGCGAGCATCGCGGCACGGTCGTCGTGGTCTCCCACGACCGCGTCTTCCTCGGCCGCGTCGCGACCGCCGTCCTGGAGGTCGAGGGCGGTGCCGTCACCCGCTTCGGCGGCGGCTACGACGGCTTCCTCGCCGCCAAGGCGACGGCGCGGGCCCGCTGGGAGCAGGCGTACGCGGCCTGGTGCGCGGAGGTGCGCCAGGTGCGCGAGCACGCCGCCACCACCGCCCATCGCGTCGCCGCCGGCGGCCTCATGCGCGACAACAACAAGATGGCCTACGACCGTAACGCGGGGCGCGTGCAGAGCTCGATCTCCAGCCGCGTCCGCAACGCCCACGAACGCCTCTGCCGCCTCCTCGACAACCCGATCCCCCGCCCCCCATCCCCCCTCCACTTCCACTCCCCCTTCACCCCACCCCTCACCCCCGACGGCCCACCCACCGCCGTCCCCGTAACCACCGGAACCACCGGGAGCGCCTCCTCGCCATCGGAGCAAGCGGTGCTGGTCGAGCTCCGCGACGTCCGGATCGGCGACGGCCGCCTGCACGTCCCGCATCTGGCCCTCGCCCCAGGAGACCGCCTGCTCGTACGCGGCCCCAACGGCGCCGGCAAGTCCACGCTCCTGCAAGCGCTCGCCGACGAGGCCGCCCGCGCCTCGGTCAGAGTCGGCCACCTCCCCCAGGAGGTGACGTTCGACCCCGACCTCACCGTCCTCGCCGCCTACGGTCACGGCTACCCGGACGAACGCGAGGCCGCCCTCCTCGGCACCGGCCTCTTCGCCCCGCACACGCTCCGGCAGAAGGTCGGCGAGCTGTCAGTGGGGCAACGACGCCGCCTGGCCCTCGCCCGCCTGCTGGCCTCCGAGCACGACCTGCTCCTGCTCGACGAGCCCACCAACCACCTCTCGCCACTCCTGGCCGAGGAGCTGGAGCAGGCACTCGACCACTACCGCGGCACGCTCGTCGTGGTGTCGCACGACCGCGCGCTGACCCAGCGCTTCCGCGGCGAACACCTGCACCTCGTAGGGGGACGTATATGTTGACCATGATCGACGCCGGCACACCGTACGGCATCACGACCGGTCCGGACGGCGAGCTCTGGTTCACCCTCGTCCACCAAGGCCGCATCGGACGCCTGCGCCCCGGTCACGACGCCCCGGTGATCCACCAGCTCGACCCGGCCGACGGCCAGCCCACCGTGATCACGCCTGGCCCGGACGGCGCGATGTGGTTCACCGAGGGCCAGGGCGGCCGGGTGTCCAGGATCACCGCCGACGGCGAGGTGACCGCCTACCCCGCCGACTCCCCGTTCGGCATCACGGCGGGCCCAGACGGCGCCATGTGGTTCACCCAGATGCAGCCGGGCCGCATCGGCCGCATCACCCCGGACGGCGACCGCGCCGACTTCGAGATCCCGTCGCCCGGCGGCATGCCCGCCTTCATCACCCCCGGTCCCGACGAGGCCCTGTGGTTCACCCTCAACCAGGGCAACGCGATCGGCCGCGTCTCACTGACCGGCGAGGTGACCCTCCACCCGCTGCCCACGGAGGCCGCCGCCCCGGTCGGCATCACGCTCGGCCCCGACGCGGCGCTGTGGTTCGTGGAGATCGGCACCGGGCAGATCGGCCGCATCGACCCGACCGGCAAGATCGACGAGTACCCACTCGCCGACCCCGCCTCCCGCCCACACGCGATCATCGCAGGCCCCGACGACGCCCTGTGGTTCACCCTCTGGGGCACCGACCGCATCGGCCGCATCACCCCGGATGGCGCCATCCAGGAATTCCCCCTCCCGGAGCCACCACCCGGTCATGGAGGCGGCGAACCATGGAAGGCAGAGCCACACGGCCTGACGGTGGGCCCGGACGGAGCAATCTGGACCGCCCTCGAAGCCGGCGCCCTGGCCCGCCTCACCACGACGCCCTGACCACCCGGCCTCGCCCCACTCCCCACCACCTACGGGCTCATCACGGCTCGATCTGAGCCGCCACCCGTCGAGTCCGTCAAGGGGGTGTTGCGGGGGTCCGGGTGGCGACCGGACTCTCGCGCGGAGTTGACTATGGGCATGCATGCCATCTTCGTCTCCGCCCAGGGCGGTCCAGAAGTTCTCGAATACGTCGAGCGTCCCGACCCCACGCCCGGTGACGGCGAGGTCGTGGTCGACGTCGCCGCCAGCGGCGTCAACTTCATCGACATCTACCACCGCTCCGGCGCGTACCCGCTCGACCTGCCCATCACCATCGGCTCCGAAGGGGCGGGCACGGTCGCGGCGGTCGGGGCCGGGGTGCGGGACGTGGCCGTCGGCGACACCGTGGCCTGGGCGAACGTGCTCGGCAGCTACGCCGAGAAGGCCGTCGTGCCGGCCGCGCGGCTGGTGCCGGTGCCGGACGGCGTGTCGGCCGAGCTGGCCGCCGCGACGATGCTGCAGGGCATGACCGCCCACTACCTGACCCACTCCACGCACGAGGTGAAGGAGGGCGACCGCGTCCTCGTGCACGCGGGCGCGGGCGGCATGGGCCAGCTGCTGATCCAGCTCGCCAAACTGCGGGGCGCCAAGGTGTACGCCACGGTGTCCACCGACGAGAAGGAGAAGCTGGCCCGCGAGGCCGGGGCCGACGAGGTGCTGCGCTACGACGACTTCGCCGAGGCCCTGCGCGGCACGATCGACGTCGTGTACGACGGCGTCGGCAAGGCCACCTTCGACGGCAGCCTGGACGCCCTGCGCCCGCGCGGCCTCATGGCCCTGTACGGCGCGGCGAGCGGCCCGGTCCCGCCCCTCGACCCGCAGACCCTCAACAAGAAGGGCTCGCTCTTCCTGACCCGGCCGACACTCGTGCACTACATCGCCGAGCGGGCGGAGCTGCTGCAGCGCGCGTCCGACCTGTTCGGCTGGATCGCGGCGGGCGAGCTGCGCGTCAACATCTCGCACCGCTACCCGCTGGCGGACGCACGGAAGGCTCACGAGGACCTGGCCGGCCGGCGCACGACCGGCAAACTGCTCCTCATCCCGTGACGATCGGCCGGTGACCATACCTCGGTGAGGGTAGCCGTCCGGGCCGACGGCGGACGGCTACGGGGAGTCATGAAAGAACTGAAGCCACACGGCTTCAGCGTCGCACCGACATCCACGAGCCGTCTCGGTCACGACGACTCGATCACCCTTCCGCTCCGTGCGCCTTCCTCGGCGACAAAAGAAGCTCCTGACAGGGAGTTGATCATCACGAGCTCCCGCCGCCATCGTCAGGATGTTGTTGCCGCGCCACCGGAACGACCGCTCGCGCGGGCGGTGGCTCTCCCGCCACCGCCCGCGCCTTTACCTCCTGCCGCGCAGACCTCGCGGCGGTGGCCGCGCTGCCGCTGCGGCCCCGGGCGTCCGCTCGCGGGTGAGCCGGACGGTCAGCCGAAGGCGGTGTGACCGGTGAGGTCGGCGGAGAGGCGCCAGAGGCGGGCGGCGGCGTCGGGATCCACCGCCCACGGCTTGACGCCGCCGACCAGCATGTCGTCGCAAGCCGCGGGCTCGGCGAGGTCGCAGTCCTGGCAGTAGGCGCCGCCGTACGCCTCCAGCAGGGGCGAAGTGGCCGCCCACACCGCCGTCGCTGCGCCCTGGGCCGGGGTTTTGAAGCCGTCGGCCGGGCGGTCGCCGGTGATCCAGCCCTGGGCGACTTGCTCCTCGTGGGGGATCCGGCGTTGCAGCGGGGTGAGGATGCTGCCCGGGTGCACGGAGAAGGCGCGCAGGCCGTCGGCCGCGCCGAGTGCGTCGAGATGGACGGCGAACAGGGCGTTGGCCGTCTTGGACTGCCCGTAGGCCACCCAGTGGTCGTAGCCGTGGCGGAAGTGCGGGTCGTCCCAGCGGATGTCGGACAGGAAGTGGCCCGAGGAGGAGACCGAGATCACCCGGGCCCCGGCGAGCGCCGGGCGCAGCCGGTTGACCAGGGCGAAGTGACCGAGGTGGTTGATGGCGAAGTGCGCCTCCCAACCGGGGCCGACGGGCCGCTGAGGGTAGGCCATGACGCCCGCGTTGCCGATGACGATGTCGAGCGTACGGCGGGTCTCCAGGAACAGGTCGCAGAAGGCCCGCACGCTGCCGAGGTCGGCCAGGTCCAACTCCCGGACCTCCGTGCGGGGGAGATCGCGCAGCGCGTCCGCTGCGACGCCGGGACGGCGGGCCGGTACGACGACGTGCGCTCCGGCCCGCGACAGCGCGCGGGTCGCCTCCAGGCCGAGGCCCGAGTAGCCGCCGGTGATCAGAACGTTACGGCCGGACAGGTCGAGACCGGCGAGGACATCGTCCGCCGTACTGTGCGCGCCGAATCCCGAACCTAGTTTCTGTTGTGCTGATGCCATGCCCCTGACCGTAGAATCTAGACTGCGATCTAGGTCAAACTATGGCGAGGTGCCATGAGCAGGGACACCGACCGCCTGTCCATCGGTGACGTCGCGCAGGCCACCGGGCTCGGTGTACACGCGCTGCGCTTCTTCGAACGCGAGGAGCTGTTCCTGCGCCCGATCCCGCGCACGGCAGGCGGGCAGCGGGCCTACGACCGGGCCGACGTGGAGTGGCTGCTGCTGTGCAACCGGCTGCGCGAGTCCGGCATGCCCATCGCCACCCTGAGGAGGTTCGCCCACCTCGTGCGGTCGGGGCCGGGCAACGAGCCGGAGCGGCTCGCACTGCTGGAGGAGCACGAGCGGGCCGTACGCGACCGGATCGCCGATTTGACGGCGAGCCTGGAGATCATCCACGGCAAGGTCACCGCCTACCGCCGGCACGTCGAGGAGGGGACCGCGGCCGGGGTGTGGTCGCCGACGCCGTCCGCGTAGAGCGAGCGGGGGTGCATGACTTCCACACGGAAACCCTCCAGATGATCCTCGTCGAACGATTTCCAGGAAGACAGCTTCTTCCTGTTCGACAGCTGAGACATCACCGATCGACAGGACCGGCTGCAACGACTTTTCAGGAGGCGGCTCGCCAACCTGGAGCGCGCATCTCATGCAACCGGGGCGAGATACGTTCGATCATCTAGTCAACGGGCAGACGCAGCCGAGCACAACTGATGCTCTTTGTGACGGTGCATTGGACGCAGGAGAGCCGTTGGCAGATGACATCGAAGAAGTTCGCATCGCCTGGCGAGCGCAGCCCGGCAAGTATACGAGTTCGGCAGCGTTCGCCGCGATGTCCATGGCGAGCGGCGTCATGCTGTCGAGCGAGCGGCTCGACAGCGTTGAACAGAACTGGTGACAGAGAACTTTTGCTGATGCGGACGCCGATCCTGCGCGTGACTCAATACCGGAGATGTGGAGGCATGTGGATGGAATAGCGGAGGCTGCGGAGCAGTTCCTCGTCCAACCGAATTCGGGTCTCCAGCTCGAAGGCGGTGAGAATCGCGGCCATCAGGTAGGCGGGATCCGCTTCGCCGTCATCGTCATCAAGATGATCATCAACTTCGCGCAGATACGGGTCGAAGAGCGGCCGGTAGCGGGCATACGGGCCTTCGAAGGGCGTCGCTGCTTCCCGTATGGATTCGGCGGCGTCATCCGATTCGAAGAGGTATGCCTCACTCCAGCCGAAACCCGGGCCGGCCGGTGAGCTGAATGAGAAATCGAGATTGTAGAAGTCCCATTGGGCGATCGCGCGTGTGACGCCACGTCGAAGCGCATCGTCGGTGCGTAGATACAGACCCGCGACGGATTGCCAGTCCCACGTCACTACAGCGTCTTCCACTTGATCGATGAAAACGCATCCGTCATGATCGAGGAGGTCATGTTCCGCCCTGGGCTGAAGATCCCCGGCTTGTAATCCCATTCGCTGCAACGCCTCGTCCAGCCTCAATGGGGTGGTGACCGTATAGCAGAACATCTCCTGGTGTCCACCGAGGAAACTGTTGTACCTCGCCATGATGGCGCGCAGTGGTGCCGGCAGGGCATCGAACATGTGCAGATCTTCTCAGGAGGAGAGCAGGGGCATGATCTCGAGCATGTGTCCGGCACGGCGGCCGACGGCTGCCCGAAGGGCTTGGTCAGGCGTTCGGCCAGCCGAGGAGGCGGGCGCCCAGGACGGCGGTCTCCAGGGTGAAGCGCTGGGTGGGGTCGTCCGGGGAGAAGCCGGTCAGGCGGCGGATGCGCTCCAGACGGTACGTCACCGCGCGCGGGCTCAGCCGCAGCTTGCGGGCGGCGGCCGTCTGGTTGCCGTGGGAGGCGAAGATGGCCTCCAGGGTCTCCAGCAGCGGTTCGTGGCCGCCGCGCGCCTCCAGGAGCGGGCTGAGGACGCTGGTCACCAGGTCTTCGATGGCGCTGCGGTCGCGGAGCAGGACAGGGAAGACCAGCAGGTCGGCGGCGCGTACGACGTCGATCTTGAGCGATAAGGCGTCGGCCAGCGCCAGGGCCTGGGCGGCCTCGCGGTAGGAGGTGACGACGCCGCCCGGGCCGCGGTGCGCCCGGCCCAGGCCGACACGCCAGCCGGTGGCGAAGCGGGCGCGTACGTGGTGTGTGAACTCGCCGACGGCGGCCGGCAGCGTGGCCGGGGCCACGCACACCAGGAGGTCGTCGTGGACGGCGACCAGGACGTTGTGCGAGCCGAAGCGGGTGACGAGGGCGCGTTCGACGGCGTTCCTGTCCTGGGTGAGGCTCGTGGAGGGGAGGTTGCCGGCCACGGCGACGACGTACGACTCGGCGAGGCGCAGGCCGAAGTGCTCGGCACGTTCGGCCAGGCGTTCGGCCCGGCCCTGGAGCAGGTCGTCCACGAACTCCCTGCGGGCCTCCTCCTCGTCCCGGATCGCGGCGAGCTGGGCCTGTTCGTACCCCTCCATGAGGGCGGAGACGGCGCGGCGGAGCGCGGGCAGGACGGGTGGGAGGCCGTCGGCGGCGGCCAGGGCGTCGTCCACGAGCGAGCGCAGCGGCACCCCCAGTTCGGCGGCCCGTACGCCGGCGGCGCGGCACGAGTCGAGCGCGTGCCGGTCGGGCGCCCGCCCCGTCCCCGCCGCCTCGGACAGAATCCTGCGGCATGCGTCGAGCAAGCCACCCCGCACCTCGGAGGCAGAGGACCCCGCGCCGGACGTCCCCATGCCGGAGGCTCCCGGACCGGAGGTGGACGGGCCTGAGGGTCCCGCGTCCGAGGAGGCGCCTCTGGCGGAGGGGGTGCCGGGGGGTGGGGGGTCGTCGCGGGGGGCCGCAGGTAGGGGTGGCAGGGTCATCACACTCCTACGTCGCGCCGGTCGAAGGCGAGCACCGCGGTGAGCGCGAGCACGACCGTCGCTCCCGCCAGCACAAGGTAGTCCCCCACCGGCACCCCCTCAAAGAGGGGCCGCCCTTCGGCGTAGTAGTGGAACGGTGAGACCCACTTGAGCCAGGAGATCGCGTCCCAGGAGCGCCCGACGGTGACCACCATGTAGCCGGCCACGACCCACACCCCGACCACGGCCGAGGCGACGAGCCGCCGCCCCGTGGCCGCGCCGACGGCCAGGGCCACGGTGCCGTGGAACAGGCCGAGGAGCAGCACGCCGAGGTGACCGGCGAGGATGCGGCCGAACGGCACCCCGTTCTCGACCAGGGCGCTCATCCCCCAGGCGACCAGCAGCGTCACGGCGGCGACCGCGAGCAGGCCGAGCGTCAGCGCGGCGAGCCTGGCGAGCACGAGCCGCCTGCGGTCCACCGGCAGGGTGAGGACGAGCTCCAGGGTCCCGTTCTCCTCGGGCCCGGCGAGCGCCCGGTTGGCGAGCAGCGTCGCGCACGCGATGAACAGCATGGGGACGAAGAGCTGGTAGACGGCGGTCTGGAGGTACCCGGCGCCGCTGGTCATGTCGGCGAGGCCGCCCATGAGGTCGCGCAGCGGGCCGGGGAACTTGGCGATCATCGCCGGCCCGTACACGTCCGGGCTCTCCTTGATGCTCCCGTAGACCGCGAGGTAGAGCGCCACGAAGGCGCTGATGCCGGCGGTCCACCAGAACGTTACGCCGCGGTGGTCGCGCAGGCTCTTGCTGATCAGCGGGCCGTTCATCGGGGCCGCTCCTCGTCGCTGTAGTAGGTCAGGAAGATCTCTTCGAGGTCGGGTTCGGCGCTCACCAGGTGGACCACGGTGTGGCGGGCGGCGGCCTTGACGAGCGCGTCCGGGCGGCCGTCGATGGTGCAGGACAGGGCGGCCCCCTCCAGGCGCAGGTCGCGTACGCCGGGCAGCCCCTCGAAGTCGGCGCGCGGCACGGGCGCCGCGAAGTGCAGCTCGACCCGGCGCACCGCCTTCTCGCGCAGCGCCGCGACGTTCTCGACGGCGACGAGCCGCCCGCCGCGTACGATGCCGACCCGGTCGGAGACGCTCTCCACCTCGGCGAGGACGTGCGAGGACATGAGGACGGTACGCCCGGAGGCGCGCACCTCGCGCACCAGCGCCAGGAACTCGTGCTGCACGAGCGGGTCGAGCCCCATGGTCGGCTCGTCGAGGATGACGAACTCGGGCTCGTGCATGAACGCCTGGATGAGCCCGATCTTCTGCCGGTTGCCCTTGGAGAGCTTGCGCATCGGCACCGACAGGTCGGCGTCGAAGCGCTCGGCGAGTGCCGCGATGCGCGACTCGGGGACGCCGCCGCGTACCCGGCCGAGGAAGCGCAGGTAGTCGAGCGCGCGGTCGCGGCTCTCCAGCACCAGGTCACCCGGCAGGTAGCCGATGCGGGCGCGGACGGCGGGCTCGCGCGGTGAGCCCCCGAGGACGCGGACGAGGCCGCTGGTCGGCCTGATCACGTCGAGCAGGAGCCTGATGGTCGTGGTCTTGCCGGCGCCGTTGGGTCCGAGGTAGCCGAAGACCTCGCCCGGCTGGATCTCCATCGTGAGGTCCGCGAGGCCCCGGCGGCTGCCGTAGTACTTGGTCAGCCCTTCGGCCTGCACCACTGCTGTCATGGCGGCATCGTCCCGCCGTTGTGGGTAGGGCGTCAGCGGGCGGATCCGGCAAGGTTCGCGGGCCGTTCGTTTCCGAGGCGCGGCAAGGGGAGGGTGAGGGCGTGGAGACGGCGTTCGTGCTCGGTGGCGGTGGCGTGCTCGGCGCGCACGAGGTGGGCATGCTGCGGGCGCTGGACGCCGCGGGCATCCGTCCCGACCTGGTGGTGGGCACGTCCGTGGGCGCGCTGAACGGGGCCGTCATCGCCGCCGGGCCTGGCGAGGCGGTGGAGCGGCTGACCGGGTTGTGGCGCTCCGACATCGTCCGCACCGCGTTCGCCGGCTCGTGGGTGGCCCGGCTGTCGACGCTGGCGAGGACCGGCACCCACCTGCATCCGATCGGGCCGCTGCGCGACGTGCTCGCCGAGACCGTACGGGTGGAGCGGATCGAGGAGCTGGCGGTGCCGTTCCAGTGCGTGGCGGCGTCGGTGGAGCGGGCGGCGGCGCACTGGTTCACGGCGGGGCCGCTGGTGCCGGCGGTGCTGGCGTCGTGCGCGGTGCCTGGCCTGCTGCCGCCGATGGTGATCGGCGGGGAGCATTTCTACGACGGCGGCCTGGTCCACAGCATCCCGGTGGGCCGGGCGGTGCGGCTCGGGGCCAAGCGCGTGTACGTGCTGCACGTCGGCAGGATCGAGCGCCCGCTGACGGCGCCGCGGCGGTTCTGGGAGGTGGGGATGGTGGCGTTCGAGATCGCCCGCCGGCACCGCTTCGCCGAGGACATGGCGAGCCTGCCGCCGGGCGTGGAGGTGCACGTGCTGCCCGCCGGGGCGACCGAGGCGATGTCGCCGCTCCGCTACCGCGACGGGGCGCAGGTGTCGGCCTGCATCGAGCGGGCGTACCACGCGTCCGCCCGGTATTTGAGCGACCATGGCGGATGAGGGCAGAGGAGGGAGGACAACCTAGTCCAGGGAGGCCGTGTTGCTCCCCCCACGCATTCTGCGCCGGGTCGTGCTGGCGCCGCTGATCGTCCTGGTGACGGTGGCCATGCTGGTCACGCTGCCGCTGTGGCTCGTCGTCGCGGCCGTCGCCTCGATGGGGCTGCCGCCGCCGCAGCGGCGGGCGCCGCGGTTCGTGTGGTTCGCGGTCGCCTGGCTGACGCTGGAGTCGCTGGTGCTGATCGCCTGCCTGTGGCTGTGGGTGGCGGGCGGGGCCCGCCGCCGGGAGCGGCACTACGCGCTCGTCGGGTGGTTCCTGTCGCGCCTGTACGGCGCCGCCGAACGGATCTTCCGCCTGACCGTGGACGTCGAGGGCCCGCCCTGCGCCGACGACGCGCCGCCCCGGCCGCTGATCGTGCTGTCCAGGCACGCCGGCCCCGGCGACTCGTTCCTGCTGATCCACCGCCTGCTCGTCGCCCACGACCGGCGGCCGAGGATCGTGATGAAGGCCGCGCTCCAGTACGATCCCACGCTCGACGTGATGGTCAACCGGCTGCCGAACGCGTTCGTCCCCCGCCGCTCCGGCCGCCGGCGCATCGTCGAGGAGATCCGCCGCCTGGCCGGCACGATGGGCGACCGGGACGCCCTGGTGATCTTCCCGGAGGGCGCGAACTTCAGCCCGCGCCGCCGCCGGGTGGCGATCCGCCGGCTGGAGGCGAAGGGGCTGACGGAGGAGGCCGCGCGGGCCCGCCGCATGGAGCACGTGCTGCCGCCGCGGCCGAACGGCGCGCTCGCCGCGATCGCTTCCTGCCCGGGGGCCGACGTGGTGTTCGTGGCGCACACCGGCCTCGACGACCTGGTCACGCTCGGGGACGTGTGGCGCAGGCTGCCCTACACCGTGCGCATCTCGGCGACGTGGTGGCGGGTCCCGGCCGGCGAGGTGCCGCGGGGGCGCGAGGAGGCCGTGCGCTGGCTGTACGACAACTGGGAGCGCGCCGACGCCTGGATCACCGCGCGGCGGGAGCTCCCGGTGGAAGGAACGGGACCTCCGGCGGGCCGTCGCTGATCAGCCGGAGCAGCGCGCCGGTGTCGAGGTGGCGCTCCACGAGGTCGCCGAGCGCGTCCAGCCTGGCCTCCCTGAGCGCCGCGAAGTCGGTGCCGGGCGCCGGGACGAACTCGCGCCCGGCCCGCGCGGCCACGTCGGCGAGGAACGCGCGGCGGAAGCCGTCGTTCTCCAGCGCGCCGTGCCAGGTGGTGCCCCACACGTCGCCGACCCGGCAGCCGTCGAGGAACGGCTCCCCGCCCTCCACGGTGACCCGCCCGTGGTGGATCTCGTAGGCGCGCACCGGCTGCCCGTACGCCGTCCCCTCGGGCCGGCCGAGGCATTTCTCCGGGGCGAACTCGACCCGCGCCGGCAGCAGACCGAGCCCCTCGACCCGGCCCGCGCCCGACTCGACCGCGTCCACGATCTCGCGCCCGAGCATCTGGAACCCGCCGCAGACGCCGAGCACCGGCCCCTTCCGCTCGGCGACGGCCGCGGCGAGGCCCGTCCTGCGCAGCCAGCGCAGGTCGTCGACCGTGGCGCGCGAGCCGGGCAGCACGACGAGGTCGGCGTCGTCCAGCTCGGCGGGGCCGGTGACGAAGCGGACGACGACGCCCGGTTCGGCGGCCAGCGCGTCGAGGTCGGTGAAGTTGGAGATGCGCGGCAGCCGGACGACCGCGACGCGCAGGGTCTGCCGGCCGTGCGGCGGGCGGGCGGCGACGTGGCGGGCGTCGAGCGCCAGGGAGTCCTCGACGTCCAGCCAGAGGCCGTCGAGCCAGGGCAGCACGCCGTAGACGTGCCGGCCGGTCAGCTCGCGCAGCATGTCGAGTCCGGGCTCCAGCAGCTCTCGCGCGCCGCGGAACTTGTTGATCACGAATCCGGCGACGAGCGCCTGATCGGCGGGCTCCAGCAGGGCGACGGTGCCGTGGAAGGCGGCGAACACGCCTCCTCTGTCGATGTCGCCGACCACGACGACCGGCAGGCCGGCGGCCCTGGCCAGGCCCATGTTGGCGAGGTCGGTGCGGCGCAGGTTGATCTCGGCGGGGCTGCCCGCGCCCTCGCACACCACCACGTCGTACTGGGCCCGTAACCGGGCCAGGGACTCCAGGGCGGTGGCGCGGAGGAGGTCCTTGAGCTCGCCGTACTCCATCGCGTCCACGTCGGCGACCGGCCGGCCCATGAGGACGACCTGGCTGCGGCGCTCGCCGCCCGGCTTGAGCAGGATCGGGTTCATGTCGGCGACCGGCTCCAGGCCGGCGGCCTGCGCCTGCGCGGCCTGGGCCCGGCCGATCTCGGCGCCACCGGGGGTCACGTAGGAGTTGAGCGACATGTTCTGCGCCTTGAACGGCGCCACGCGCACGCCCTGGCGAGCGAGCCAGCGGCAGATGCCCGCGGTGACGACGCTCTTGCCCGCGTCGGACGTGGTGCCCGCGACGAGCAGTCCTCCGGTGACCATGCGATCACCGTACCGGAGCCCCGGTGGCGCCGGTGATCGTGCGCCGGTCAGCCCTGGGTGCCGCGCCGGTAGGGCTCGCCGGTCGGGTCGCGCTCGGCGGACATCTGCTCGCGCTCGGCCGGCGTCGGGCCGGCGCCCTCGGTGGTCCGGCCGGTGCCCGTGGTGCCACCCGTGGTGCCGCTCGTGGTGCCGCCGCCGTAACGGCGCTGTACGGCGTCCGCGCCCTTCTCGATGTGCTCGTCGTACTTGTGACCGGTGCGTTCCTTGGCGAACCGCTCGGCCTTGTCGAGCATCTGGTCGGCCTGCTTCGAGTGCCCGCGGGCCAGGTTCTCGGCCTTCTTCAGCCATTCCGCGATGCGGCTCATGATGCCTCCCCCTCGTGTCGGTTACCCGGCCCCTACCCGACGGAACCGGACCGTCACCTCGGGCCGGGGTCGGTCAGGTGCGCCGCCGGCACGGGGATCGAGGGGAACGGGTTGTCGGGCAGGAGGATGACGCGGCGGGCGTCACGGGGCCGCAGGGCGGCGTCGAGGTGGAGCAGCGCCGAGCCGATGCCGGCCGCACCCACCATGTAGCCGGTGTCCGCGCTCACCTCGCCCGGCCGTAACCGCCGGTACGCCTGGTACCAGCGGAACCCGCGGCCGTCGTGGTCGGTGGCCGCGCCGATGAGGTGGCGGGCGAGCCTGCGGGCGTAGCCGAGGTAGGTCTCGTCGCCGGTCTCCGCCCAGAGGCCGGTGAACAGCTCCAGCAGCCCGGCCGAGCCGCAGCACTGGCAGGCCGTGTTCCAGAAGCCGGGGGTGCGCCGCTCCGGCACGCCGCTGCGGACGATGCCGCCGGCCAGCCGCTCCACCCATTCGAGGTGGCCCCGCTCGCCGGTGACCCGGTGCAGCTCCTGGAACATCCGCGCCACGCCCGCCGAGCCGGAGCAGAACCCGAGGTAGTGCAGGCCGCGCCCCTGCGGCACGTGGTGGGGCACCAGCGCGCACCGCTCGGAGAGCACGCTGATCTCGCGGACGAAGCCCGCCCCCCGGTTGGCCGCGTCCAGGAAGCGCGGCTCGCCGGTGAGGCCGTACAGGCGGGCGAGGAGGAACGCGGTCCCCGCGGTGCCGGCCAGGAAGCCGGGGGTGACGGCGTCCGTGGGCAGGTCGGGGCAGTCGCCGAAGCGGTGGCCGGGGACGGCGAGCCCGGCGATGCGCTCCCCCGCCTCGACCGCGATCTCCTCGTGGCCCTGCACGCCGAGCGCGGCGGCGGCGCGCAGCAGCCCGAGCACGATGCCGCCGTCGCCGCGCTGGGCGGGGTCGCCGGTCCAGCCGGGGCCGCCGGGGAGCGGCCGGGCGGACCGTACGACGTGCTCGGCCGCGGCCCGGGCCGCCGACTCCAGCCGCTCGTCGCCGAGCGCCCAGCCGGCCTCGGCGAGCGCGACGACGGTGCCGGTGAGCCCGTGGTAGAGGGTCAGGTCCTGCTGCTCGCGCCAGGTGGCCGCGAGCCGCCGGGCCCCGGCCGCGGCGTCCTCCAGGTACGCCTCGTGCCCGGTCGCCGCGGCGAGCTCCAGGAAGAACAGGACGATGCCGGCCGACCCTGCGTAGAGGGAGGCGGGCTCGGGGGCGGCCAGCGCGGAGCGCCCGCGGGCGTCCGGGTTGGCGGCCCAGGTGCGACCGGCGGCGTCGTCGCGGGCGGCGGTGCGGATCCACCGGCCCGCCAGGATGGCGGCGGTCAAGGGCGTCTCGGCACGCTCGCGCGGCGAGCGGGTCTTGTCCAAACCCATACGTTTGATTATCCCACACTTCTGGTAGGAAAATTAGGGTGTTGTCCGAGTCGTCTGGAGGGAAGACGGTGGCCCTGCCCGATTTCCTGATCGCGGGCGTGCCCAAAGCCGGCACGACCGCCCTGCACACAGCGCTGCGACAGCATCCCGAACTCTACCTGCCCACGATCAAGGAACCGAAGTTCTTCCTCACCGACGGCCCGCCGCCCGAGCACGGCGGCCCCGGCGACGTGGAGACCTACCAGGAGCACGTCTGGCGGCGCGAGGAGTACGAGGCGCTGTTCGCGGGCGCCCCTCCGGGCGCGCTGACCGGCGAGTCCACCCCGTTCTACCTCTACGACGCCGGAGCGCGCCGCCGGATCCGGGCCCTCGTCCCGAATGTCCGGATCATCGTGACGCTCCGGGACCCGGTCGAGCGCGCCCACTCCAACTGGACGCACCTCTGGTCGGCCGGGCTGGAGCCGATCGGCGACCTCGTACGCGCCTGCGAGGCCGAGCCGGAGCGCGTCGCCGCCGGCTGGTCGCACTTCTGGCACTACGTCGGCCTCGGCCGCTACGGCGAGCAGCTGGCCGATCTGTTCGAGCTGTTCCCGCGCGAGCAGGTGCTGATCTTCCGCTACCGGGACGTCGTGGACCGCCCGGCCGAAACCCTCGACCGCATCTGCGCCTTCCTCGGCGTGCGGCAGGGGCTGCTCACCGAGGTGCCCCGGCGGAACGTCACCGCGCACCCCGCCCCCGGCGCCCGGCACGCCGTGCTGTCCACGCTGGCCCGCCGCCTGCCCGCCCTGGCCCGGCCGATCGAGGGCCTGCTCCAGCACCGGGGCGAGGCCCGCCGCCCGCTGTCGTGGGAGCAGCGGCAGCGGCTCATCCCGTACTTCGCCGAGGACGTGGCGCTGCTCCAGCGGGTCACCGGCGAGGACTTCGGCGACTGGCTGCGGCCGAGGGAACGCTCCGGCGGCCTGGTCGGCGTCCGGCCGCCGGGACAGCGGCAGTCACGCAACGGCCGCGGCCGGGGGTGAGTCACCGCAACTCGGTGCGCAGCTCGTGGGCGCCGTCCTCGCGGGTGTACTCGTAGTAGAGGCGGGTCCCGCCGCCGGGCAGGTCCACGAGCTCCAGGTAGCGCAGGCCGCCCCCGCCGTACGGCGAGCGCGCGGCGGGCCGCTCGCCCACGGGGGTCAGCGCGGCCGGGTCGGTCCCGACCGCGATGCCGGTGCGCTCCTCGTAGTTCTCCTCCGCGCCGGCCCGGCCGTCGTAGAAGGCCACCACCCGGTCGCCGTCGAAGCGCACCGCGCTCACGCGCACGCCGCGCGCGTCCCACATCCCCGGCCGGCCGGTCAGCGCCGTGCCCTGCCAGGTCCACTCCATGCCGTCGGCGCTGGTGGCGTAGTCGGTGACCATCTGGTCGGCCTCGTCGGGGTCGGCGAGCGGGTGGCAGGAGGCCCACAGGTGCCACACGCCGTCGCGCCGGACGATCACCGTGTCCTTCACCCCGGTCTTCGGGTCGCCGGGCAGGACCGTCACGCGGGTGCGCGGGTCGAACGCGCCGGGCTCGTCGGCCTCCAGCACCTCCACCCGCCAGTGCTTGGTGCCGGTCGTGGCGCAGCTCAGGTAGAGCCGCCAGCGCCCGTCGGGCAGGTGGACGAGGGTGGGCCGCTCCAGCGACTCGGCGTCCATCTCCTCCCGCGTGATCGTGGCGAGCGTCTCGAAGCGCTCGCCGTCCACGGAGCGGGCGATCGCCACCGCGTAGCCGCGGCCCTGCCCGACGGGGCGGCGCAGCCGGTAGGCCAGGTGGATGAGCCCGCCGGCGGCGACGGCGCTGGGCGCGCCCGCCCAGTGCCCCTCCCCCGGCGACGGCGGCCCGATCGCCACGCGGGCGCGGTCGGGGTCGGGCAGAAGGGCGTTCTCGTCGATCGGCATGGGACCGAGGGTAGGGCTGGACTGGGTGCCGGACATCGCCGCTTGCCCCTTCTTTAGGATTCTCCTCATTGCCTATGGACTTTAGCGGGAATCCGGGGCGTTCCGGTGGAGCGAACCGGGTCTGTCGGGGGCGGCTTCTACCCTACGGGTATGACCCCGCACGGATTCACGATCACCGCCGACGGCCCGTTCGACTTCGGCGGCTGCCTGCGCTTCGCCGAGGACTGGCCGGCCACCAGCGCGCTGCCCTCCGACGGGCGGGCGCTGCGCTTCGCCTACTGCGCGGAGCACGACTGGAAGCCGATCGGGGTGCGGGTGACGGCGGCGCCGGGCGGGGTCGAGGTGGCCACCACCCGGCCCGCGGGCCCGTCGATCCGCGGCGAGGTGGCGCGGATCTTCTCGCTCGACGTCGACGGCACGGGCTTCGCCAAGGCCGGCGAGGCCGATCCCGTGCTCGGCGACGTGCAGCGGCGGCGTCCCGGCCTGCGCCCGCTGTGCTTCTGGAGCCCGTGGGAGGCGGCGTGCTGGGCGGTCATCGTGCAGCGCTCGTCGATGCTCGTCGCCTCGCGCGTCAAGCAGCGCATCGCCGCCCGCTTCGGCGCCGAGGTCGTCGTGGACGGGCAGGCGTTCCAGGCGTTCCCGCCGCCGGTGTCGCTGCTGGAGGCGGGCGGGCTCGGGCTGCCCGCGCAGAAGGAGGAGTGGGTGCGCGGGCTGGCGCGGGCGGCGCTCGACGGCGTGCTCACCACCGAGCACCTGCGCTCGCTCGCCCCCGAGGAGGCGCTGGCCGAGCTGCGGGCCCTGCCCGGGGTGGGGCCGTTCTCCGCCGGGCTCATCCTGATCCGCGGCGCGGGCGCGCCCGACGCCTTCCCCGGCGACGAGCCGCGGCTGTTCGCGATCCTGCGGGAGGCGTACGGGCTGCCCGAGGACGCCCCGCCGGCCGCCTACCGCGAACTGGCCGACGCGTGGCGGCCCTACCGCTCGTGGGCGTCCTTCCTGTTCCGCGCCACGGCCTACGGCACCCTCGACGACCAGGCCGTCACGCGGCCGGGTCCACCGGCAGCTCGACGGTGATGGTCAGGCCGCCCTCCTCGCGCGGCCAGCCCGTGACCGTGCCGCCGTGGGCCTCGGCGATGACCTTGACGATCGACAGACCGAGCCCGCTCCCCCGGTCCGAGCGCAGCCGGTCGCCGTGCAGCCGCCGGAACGGCTCGAAGATCGTCTCGATCTCGTAGGCCGGCACGGGCAGCCCGGTGTTGGCCACGACCAGCTCGACCCGCTCGGCCCTGCGCCGCGTCGAGAGCCAGACCTCGCCCTTCGGGTGGTTGTGCCGGATCGCGTTCTCCAGCAGGTTCTGCACCAGCCGCTCCACCAGCACCGCCTCGCCGGTGGTCGGCGCGGGGTCGAGCAGCCGGTGGATGGTCACCTCCCGCTCGGCGGCCTCGGCGGCGGCCTGGTCGAGCACGTGCTCGGCCACGTCCGTCAGGTCGAACGGCCGCCGGTCCAGCACCGCCTGCTCGCCCTCCGCCAGCGCCAGCAGGCCGTCGATGAGGCGTTCGTGCCGGGCGTTGACCAGCAGCAACGACTCGCCGAGCCGTTTGACGTCTTCGGTGGCGTCGGGCCGGCGCACGGCCACGTCCACGAGAGTCCTGTTGATGGTCAGCGGGGTGCGCAGCTCGTGGGAGGCGTTCGCGACGAACTTGCGCTGCGCGTCGAACGCGCGGGCCAGCCGGCCGAGCATGGTGTCGAAGACGTCGGCCAGCTCCTTGACCTCCTCGCGCGGGCCCTCGTAGGAGATGCGCTCGGTGAGGTCGTGGCTCTGGGCGACCTGGCGGGCGGTCTCGGTCATCCGCCGCAGCGGCCGCAGCACCCAGCCGGCCGTCCGCCAGCCGACCCCGAACGCCCCGGCCGCCCCCGCCACCACGGCGAGCGCGCCGAGGTCGCGCACGGCCGTGAGGGTGTCGCGCTGGTAGGCGGCGCGCACCCGCATCGCCTGCCGGCGCCCCACCTCGTACAGCGGGTCGTTCCTGCAGACCCCGTCCTGCGTGCAGGCGGGCGTGAGCAGGTCGGCGCGGTATTCGAGGCTGGAGCGCACGACGAGCCACACACCGGCGAGCACTGAGGCGCCGAGGACGAGGAACACCACGGCGCAGGACACGGCGAATCGCAGACGCGCGCTCACGGGATGCGGTAGCCCGATCCGGGGACGGTCTCGATGACCTGGGGCTCGCCGAGCTTCTTGCGCAGCTTCATGACCGTGGTGCGCACGGTGTTGGTGAACGGGTCGATGTGCTCGTCCCACACCTTCTCCAGCAGGTCCTCGGCCGAGACGACCGCGCCCCTGGCGCGCAGCAGCTCGGCCAGCACGCCGAACTCCTTGCGCGCCAGCGGCACGTACACGCCGTCGCGGAACACCTGCCGGTGCGCCCAGTCCAGTCGCACCCCGGCCCGCTCCAGCAGGGGCGGGTCGGCCTTCCTCGCGCGCCGGCCGAGCGCGTGCACGCGGGCCACCAGCTCCTCGAACGCGAACGGCTTGGGCAGGTAGTCGTCGGCTCCCAGCGACAGCCCGCGCACGCGGTCGCGCACGTCCCTGGCGGCGGTCAGCATCAGCACCCTGACCAGCCACTCCTTCTCCACCACGGTCCTGCACACCTCGTCGCCGTGCACCTGGGGCAGGTCGCGGTCGAGGACGAGCACGTCGTAGTCGTGCACGGCGAGGCGTTCCAGCGCCGCCTCGCCGTCGTAGGCGACGTCCACCGCCAGCGCCTCGCCCCGCAGCCCCTCGGCGATCGAGTCGGCGAGCATCTTCTCGTCCTCAGCCACCAGCACCCGCACGCGCGCCCCCTCGCGAGATCCATGAACGGCGAAGATCCTCGCCGAACCCACATAACGCCCGCATAACCAAATCTCGTGACGATCAGGTTATCGGTCATCCGCTGGACTGCCCTGCCTACGGCCGGAACCGACCGGCCCGACGTACGGGGAGGACGTCCGTGACCGCCCGACTGCTCCGGACGCACCGGCTGTTCTGCTGCGTGCTCGCCCTGGCCGCCGCGCTGCGCGTGCTGGTCATGCTCGGCTACGACACGGCGCAGGTCTACTGGTACGACTCCTTCACCTACCTGGACACGGCCGTGCACATGCGGCCGCAGGGAGCGTTCCACCCCGCCGGGTACTCGTGGTTCCTGTGGGCGCTGCTTCCCTTCCACAGTGTCCGGCTCGTGGTCGCGGTCCAGCACGTGATGGGCCTGGGGGTCGCGGTGATGATGTACGCCCTGCTGCGCCGGCGCTCGCTGCCCGGCTGGGGGGCGGCGCTGGCGACCCTGCCGGTCCTGTTCGCCCCGCCGTTCGTCCGCCTGGAGCACGCGGTGCTGTCCGACCTCCAGGTGATCTTCCTGGTCACGGCCGCGCTGCTGGTGCTCATGTGGCGGCCCGGGAAGATCTCCGTCCGGGCCGCGGCCGCGGCGGGCCTGCTGCTCGCGCTGGCCGGGCTGACCCGCACCGCCGCCGTGCCGCTGCTCGGCCTGGCCGCGCTCTGGCTGCTGCTGCGCCGCACGCCCTGGCGGCACTGGCGGCCACTGGTCGCGCTGGCGCTCGCGGGCGGCCTGCCGCTGCTGGCCTACGCCGGCTGGTACGCCCAGCACCACGGCAGGTTCGGCCTGAGCGGCTCCGACGGGGTGGCGCTGTGGTCGCGCACGATGACGTTCGCCGACTGCTCGGTGATCAAACCGCCGCCCGACCTGGCCCCGCTCTGCCCGAACGGCACCGTCGTGGACGCCGCCTCCGAGTACGTCTGGGCGCCGGGCGCCGCGCTCAACCGCCTGCCCGGCGACCGTTTCACGCACAACGACGCGGCGAGGTCGTTCGCCCTCGCCGCGATCGCCGCCCAGCCGCTCGACTACCTGCGTGAGGTGGTCAAGGACACCTCGCTGGCCTTCACCTGGGAGCCGGTCGCGCATCCGAAGCGGGTCACGCCCATGTCGACGTTCCCCGTCGGGTCGTGGTCGCTGCCCGAGGAGCACGCGCTCATCGGGAAGGTCCGCGCCGAGTACGACCAGGACATCAGCGGGATGTCGTCCGTCGAGCCGTACGCGTCGATCCTGGCCGCCTACCGGTACCCGTGGGCGCTGCACGGCCCGCTGCTGGGCGTGATGCTCGTCGTGGGCGGGCTCGGCGTGGCCGCGGGGCGGGAGCGGCGGGCCGTGCTGCTGCCGTGGGCGTTCGCGATGTTCCTGCTGGTGGCGCCGGTGGCCGCGCTCGACTTCGACCACCGGTACGTGCTGCCCGCCATCCCGCCCGCGTGCCTGGCCGCCGCCCTGGCGTCAGGACGCCTGCGCCTGCGCCTTCAGGGCGACCGCCGGTCGGCCCTCCGCCCCGACCCGCCGGAACAGGATGGCCCGCGCCGCCACGACCACGCAGACCAGGCCGAGCAGCAGGCCCCAGGTCACGTCGGTGAGGAAGTGCATGCCCCGGTACAGGCGGGAGAACGCCACGCTCAGCGGCGCGGCGACGCCGAGCACCCAGATCACCACCTGCAGCGCCCGGTTGCGGGTGTGCGTGGCGAGCACGAGGGCGAGGCCGCAGTAGAACGCGACCGCCGCGCTGACGTGCCCGGACGGGAAGCTGGAGGTGGGCGGGGCCGGGTCCAGGTGCTCCACCGGCGGCCGGTGGCGGCCGACGACCTCGGTGGTCCCGAGGAACACCAGTGACTGGCTCCACACCGCGACGATCAGGAAGACCGACTCCAGCCAGCGTTTCCACACCAGCCGGAAGGCGATCGCGGCGATCGCGGTGAGCGCCACGATGTAGGGCGTGTCGGACAGGCTGCTGCCGAAGTCGGTGAGGGTGTTCCACTCGGAGGTGCGGTCGGCGGCCAGCGCCCGGCTCAGTCCGGCCTCCCCGGTCGGCCAGGCGAGGATCGCCCGGCCGACCCCGTACGTCACGGCGGCCAGCAGCACCAGCGGTAAGAAGATCGTCGCGGCGTAGTACTTCACGTGCTCACTCATGGGTCACCTTCACCGATTCCGGTTCCACTCCTTCGCTCACCGGCGAGGCCGGTCTGCGCCCCTGCTCGCGCCGCCACATCTCGAACGCCGCCGCCGTGGCGGCGATCACCGCCACGCCGAGCACGATGCCGCCCACGACGTCGCTCACCCAGTGCACGCCGAGCGCCACCCGCGTGTACGCCACCGACAGCACCACGAACCACCCGGCCGCCCACGCGAGCCGCCGCCCCCACCGGGGCAGCGAGGGCAGCAGGAGCAGGACGATCACGCCCACGCCGAGCGTCACGTTGACCGCGTGGCCCGACGGGAACGAGTCGCCCGGCGCGAGCGCGACCGGGTCGGGGAGGTGCGGCCTGGCCCGGGCCACGACGATCTTCAGCGCGAGCCCGAGCAGCCCGCCCACGACCATCGTGGTGACCGCCCACGCGGCCAGGCGCGGCGCGCCCCGGTAGAACAGCCAGGCGGCGTACAGGCCGACCGCGATGCGCCACGGCCACGGCCCGAACAGGTCCGTCCAGACGATCAGCACCGTGGTCACGCCGGGGTGGGCGAGCGCGTACGCGTGCAGGTCCACCGCCACCTGGTGGTCCAGGTCGTTCAGCGGCATCTTGGCCACGACGAGGAGAAGGGTGAACGGAATCATGATCAGCGCCACGGCGAGACTCGCCAGCGCCAGCCGCAGCCCGAGACCGCGATCAGGATCTTTGAGCTGTGGAAGTCTCACGTCTCCCGCCCTTTCCCTCGGTTGCGCGTCCGCCACGGCTACCCAGCGGGCGCGCGATTAATGCTCCTGTCTGAGAAGCCGCGGCCGGGGTAGTCGCACCCACATGTCCCCCACTGTGGCGGTGATCGCCCACCGCAAGAAGACGTTAGGAGCCGGCCTGGACCGGCTCCGGGTGCTCATCACCGAGGAAGGCGTCGGCGACCTGCTCTGGTACGAGGTGCCGAAGAGCAAGAAGGCGCCCAAGAAGGTGCGCAAGGCGCTGAAGAAGGGCGCCGATCTGGTGTTCGTCTGGGGCGGCGACGGCATGGTGCAGCGTTGCGCCGACGCGCTCGCCGACTCCAAGGTGCCGATGGCCATCCTGCCCGCCGGCACCGCGAACCTGTTCGCCGGCAACCTCGGCATCCCCATCGACCTGGAGGAGGCCGTGCGGATCGGCTTCCACGGGCGGCGCGAGCGGCTGGACCTGGGCGTGGTCAACGGCGAGCACTTCGCCGTGATGGCCGGGGCCGGGTTCGACGCGGAGATGATCGCCGCGACCGACGGGGCGGCCAAGCGGAAGCTCGGCAAACTGAGCTACGTCAAGGCGGCCGTCCAGGGCGTCGGCGGCCCGCTGGTGCCGATGACGATCGAGATCGACGGCTCCACCTGGTTCGACGGCATGGCGAGCTGCCTGCTGCTGGGCAACGTGAGCACGATCGCGGGCGGCATCGAGGCGTTCGACGACGCCCGGCCGGACGACGGCTGGCTGGACGTGGGCGTCTCGACGGCCAAGGGCCCGGTGCAGTGGGCGCGGGTGCTCGGCAGGATGGCGGCCGGGCGTTCCGACGAGTCGCCGTTCGTGCGGATCACGCGGGCGCGCAAGGTGTCGGCGAAGTTCGGCTCGCCGCTGACGTACGAGCTGGACGGCGGCGACCGGGACAGCGTCACGGAGATCGAGGCCGAGGCCGCGCCCGGCGCGCTCACGATCTGCCTGCCACCTGCGCGGTGACCGGTGTCACGGGCTTGACCTGGACTTCTCGGAATGGCCGCGACCGGCCTGGGTAGCGAACGACGCCTGACAGCAAAGACATCCATGTCACGGCGCGTGCCGAGGAGTGCTATCCATGAGCGAGTCAAACCCGATCAAGTCGGCGGTCGAGAAGGTCGTGGACACCGTCGCCCACCACGGTCACCCGGAGAAGGCCGAGATCCCCGGCGTGCCGAACAGTGAGCCGCCCTCGGTGGAGGAGCCGGTCGAGCCGCGCGAGCCGCTGGCGCCGAAGCCCGACCAGACGGGCCCGGACACCTTCTCCCCCACGGGGCAGCCGACGGGCGCGTCGCAGGACGCGATGGCGCAGGGCGGCGCGTTCCTGACCAGCGCCCAGGGGGTGCGGCTGCCCGACACCGACCACTCGCTCAAGGCCGGTCCGCGCGGCCCGGTGCTGCTGCAGGACTTCCACCTGCGCGAGAAGATCATGCACTTCGACCACGAGCGGATCCCCGAGCGGGTGGTGCACGCGCGCGGCTCGGCCGCCCACGGCGTCTTCCGTTCGTACGGCACCGCCGCGAACATCACCAAGGCCGCCTTCCTCGCCGAAGGGGTCGAGACGCCGGTCTTCGTGCGATTCTCCACCGTGCTCGGCTCGCGCGGCTCGGCCGACACCGTACGCGACACCCGCGGCTTCGCGACCAAGTTCTACACCACCGAAGGCGTGTACGACCTGGTCGGCAACAACATCCCGGTCTTCTTCATCCAGGACGGCATCAAGTTCCCCGACGTCATCCACGCGGGCAAGCCGCACCCCGACCGGGAGATCCCGCAGGCGCAGAGCGCCCACGACACGTTCTGGGACTTCGTCTCCCTGCACACCGAGGCCACCCACCACACGATGTGGAACATGTCGGACCGCGGCATCCCCCGCTCCTTCCGGATGATGGAGGGCTTCGGCGTCCACACCTTCCGGCTGGTCAACGCCGAGGGCGCGACGACGCTGGTGAAGTTCCACTGGAAGCCGAAGCTCGGCGTGCACTCCCTGACGTGGGAGGAGGCCCAGCTCATCAACGGCGTGGACCCCGACTACCACCGGCGCGACCTCGCCGACGCGATCGAGGCGGGCGCGTACCCGCGGTGGGAGCTGGGCATCCAGACCTTCCCCGACACCCCTGACCAGATGTTCGAGGGCATCGACCTGCTCGACCCGACGAAGATCGTGCCGGAGGAGCTGGCGCCGGTCCAGCCGATCGGCCTGATGGAGCTCAACCGCAACCCCTCCAACTTCTTCGCCGAGACCGAGCAGGTCGCCTTCCACGCCGGCCACCTGGTGCCCGGCATCGACGTCACCGACGACCCGCTGCTGGCCGCCCGGCTGTTCTCCTACCTGGACACGCAGCTCACCCGGCTCGGCGGGCCCAACTTCCCGCAGATCCCGATCAACCGGCCGCACGCCCCGGTCAACGACATGCTGCGGGACGGCTTCCACCAGGACGCGGTGCACCGGGGGGTGGCGCCGTACCGGCCGAACTCGCTGGACGGCGGCTGTCCCTTCCAGGCGGGCGCGGCCGAGGGCGGCTACGTCGAGGTGCCGGTGGAGGTGGCGGGGCGGAAGGTGCGCGAGGCGCCCGCCTCGTACGCCGACCACTTCAGCCAGCCGCGGCTGTTCTGGCGCAGCATGTCTCCTGTCGAGAAGGAGCACATCATCGACGCCTACACCTTCGAGCTGGGCAAGTGCTATGAGCAGGCGGTGAAGGAGCGGCAGCTCAGGGTGCTGGCCAACATCGACCCGGTGCTGTGCCGCGAGGTCGCCCAGGGGCTGGGCCTGCCCGTGCCCGAGCCGACCGAGCCGCCGGCCGAGATCGCGCCGAGCCCCGCGCTGTCGCAGGTCGGCCGCGAGTGGCCGACCGACGGGCGGATCATCGGCATCGTCGCCGACGAGTCCTGCGACCTCGGCGTCGTCGGCGCGGTGCGGACGGCCGTGCTGGCCGCCGGCATGGTGCCGCTGATCGTCGCGCCGAAGGGCGGCATGCTGGGGACGATGCCGGTGCAGCGGACGTTCCTGACCGCGCGCTCGGTCGAGTTCGACGCCCTGCTGCTGGCGGGCGCGCCGGCGCCGGGCAAGGACGCCTTCGGGGCGCGCGACGCCAAGGCGGGCAACCTCCTGCCGGACGGGGGCGTGGACCCGCGCGTCGTGCTCATGGTCATGGAGGTCTACCGGCACGCCAAGGCGATCGGCGGCTGGGGCACGGCGGCGCGGGCGCTCACCCAGGCGGGCGTGCCCGAGCAGGCGCCCGGCGTGATCGTCGGCGAGGACGGCGAGCAGGTCCTGCGCGAGACGATCGGGCTGCTCGCGGCGCACCGGGTGTGGGAGCGGTTCCCGCCGGCCGCCTGACCGTACGGTACGGAGGGGGCCGGGTGCGCACCCGGCCCCCTCCGGCGTTTCCGCTCCGCACGTCAGGGCAAGAGCGGGCCCATGGATCAGTCACAGGCGCCTGTCCTCCAGGCATTGCAGGCCTATCACGACAGCGGGCAGCTCCCCTTCACCCCGCCGGGTCACAAGCAGGCGCGGGGGATCGATCCGAGGGTCGCCGAGGTGATGGGCGAGGCGGTCTTCCGCGACGACGTGCTGGTCACCGGCGGCCTGGACGACCGCTCGTCGTCGGGCGGCGTGCTGCAGCGGGCCGAGGAGCTCATGGCCGACGCCGTGGGCGCGTCGGCGACGTTCTTCTCCACCTGCGGCAGCTCCCTGTCGGTCAAGGCCGCGATGCTCGCGGTGGCGGGGCCCGGGGAGAAGCTGCTGCTCGGCAGGGACGCGCACAAGTCGGTGGTGGCCGAGCTGGTGCTGTCGGGCAGCGTCCCCGTGTGGGTGGAGCCCCGATGGGACACGGAGCTGCACCTGGCCCACGCGCCCGGCCCCGAGGCGTTCGCGGCGGCCTTCGACCGGCATCCCGACGCCAAGGGCGCGCTGGTCGTGACGCCCACCCCGTACGGGACCTGCACCGACCTCGCCGCGCTGGCCCGCCTGTGCCACGAGCGCGGCAAACCGCTCCTCGTGGACGAGGCGTGGGGCGCGCACCTGCCCTTCCACCCCGACCTGCCCACCTGGGCCATGGACGCGGGCGCGGACGTGTGCGTCACCAGCATCCACAAGATGGGCTCGGCCCTGGAGCAGAGCTCGGTGTTCCATCTGCAGGGCGACCTCGTCGCGCCGGAGCTGCTGAAGGAGCGCGCGGACCTGTTCAGCACCACCAGCCCCTCCGCGCTGATCTACGCCACGCTCGACGGCTGGCGGCGGCAGATGGTCGAGCACGGGCGCGAGCTGTACGACCGCGCGCTGAAGCTGGCCGAGGCGCTGCGCATCGAGATCGAGGCCATCGACGGCCTGCACGTGCACTCCCGTGAGGAGCTCTGCGGCGAGGGCCGGGCCTTCGACGCCGACCCGATGCAGCTCCTGGTGGACGTCACCGGTCTCGGCACGGGCGGCTACCAGGTCACCGACTGGATGCGCGAGCATCACCGGATCAACCTGGGCCACTCCGACCACCGCCGGGTCGGCGTCCAGCTCACGCACGCCGACGACGAGGAGACGGTGGAACGGCTGCTGGCCGCGCTGCGGGACCTGAGCGCGCGGGCCGGCGAGCTGCCGCCCGCGCCGCGGGTGGAGATCCCGCCGCCGGGCGGGCTGCGGCTGGAGCAGGCCATGCGGCCCCGCGACGCCTTCTTCGCGCCGGTGGAGCACGTGCCCTGGCGGCAGGCCGCCGGGCGGGTCTCGGCCGAGCTCATCACGCCGTACCCGCCGGGCGTCCCCGCCGTGGTGCCGGGCGAGCGCCTGAACGGCGAGATCCTGCGCTACCTGCGGAGCGGGCTGGCGGGCGGCATGGTCGTCCCGGACGCGGCCGACTCCTCCCTCGACACGTTCCGGGTCGTGGCCGAAGAGGATCACGCCCGTTAAGTGGCCTTTTGCGACGTATGGGTAGGGGCGAAAACATGAGTCACAACACACCCGAGCATGACCCTCGTTCCCGTTTCGAGGACGAGGGCATCCCCGACCTGCAGGACGGCACGCCCCAGCAGCAGTGGGCGGTGGACCCGCAGGAGGCCCCGCTGCCGGCCGACCACCCGGTGGCCGTGGAGGACTTCGGCACCACCATCGACGAGCAGATCCAGGGCGAGTCGCTGAGCGGCCGGCTGGACCGCGAGGTTCCCGAGGACCAGCCGGTGTTCGGCGTGGCCGAGTCCGCCACGGCCGACCGGCTGCCCACCGACCAGGACGACGCACCCGAGGTCGAGCGGGTGACCGAGGAGGGCGGCCTCGGCGTGGGCGCGGACCTGGACACGGGCTACGAGCGCGACGACGACGTGGACCCCGGTTGGGAGGCGCAGCCCGAGGAGCCCTCCGGCCAGGTCTGGGACGAGCCGCGCCGGGCCGGCCGGCTGGTCGCGCCCGACGAGGGGACGCGCGCCGACGCCGAGGCCGACGAGATCGCCACGGAGGTGGGCCCGGACTCGGGCGGCTACAGCGCCGAAGAGGCCGCCATGCGGGTCGAGCCCGAGTGAGGAGGGGGCATGTCTGACGAGAAGCACACCACGGAGACACCTGCGGAACGCGAGCAACGCGACAAACGACGCGAGCAGGACCGGGGCACGACGTTCGACGCCGAGCTGCACAACATGGGCGGCGACGTCGGCCCCGCCTCGATCCGCGGCTCGAACCCGAGCCCCGGGTCCAAGCCCCGCGACGACGCCGAGCCGACGAGCGGCTACGCGACGCCGATGGGGTACACCACCGGCCGCGACGACGAATGGCCGGTGACCGCGGGCTCCGACGAGAAGGCGGTCGCGGCGCGTACCGACGAGATCGAGGACCACGTCGCCACCTACGGCCCGAGCCCGCACCCCATGCCGCCCGACCGGCTGGAGCCGCAGGGCGAGGGCGGCGACCCCGGCTTCCGCGTCACCGGCCCGGTGAACGAGGCCGAGCACGGCATGGTGATCGACGACGAGGGCGAGCCGCCCTCGGAGCCGGAGCCCGGCCTGCCCGGCGGCGAGCACATCGGCGCGGGCGTGGACTGGGTGGCCTCCGACGAGGACGACCCGGACGGCGGCTCCGGCCGCACGGCCGACGACGACGGCGGCTACCTGCCCGGCGAGGGCACCGGCCGCCCCTACTGACGGACGACAGGAGGAAGGGCGGAGATGGCGGAGCTGCTGACGGGGGACTTCTACGCGTTCGAGGAGCTGCTGGCCGGCGAGGAGCGCGAGACGCTGCTGCGGGTGCGGGAGTTCCTGCGCGAGAAGGTCGTCCCCATCGCCAACGACTACTGGGCCCGCGCGGAGTTCCCCACCCACCTGGTGAAGGAGTACGCCTCGCTCGGGATCGCCGGCCTCGCCTTCGAGGAGCTGCCGGGGCCGAAGCCGAGCAGCCTGCTCAGCGGCTTCCTCGCGATGGAGATGGCGCACGCCGACCCGTCGATGGCCACCTTCTACGGCGTGCACACGGGGCTCGCCATGGGCAGCATCGCCGCCTGCGGCTCGGCCGAGCAGCGGGCGCGCTGGCTGCCCGCGATGAGCGCGATGGAGCAGATCGGCGCGTTCGCGCTGACCGAGCCGGACGGAGGCTCGGACGTGTCCGGCGGCATGCGCACCACGGCCCGGCGGGAGGGCGACACGTGGGTGCTGGACGGGGCCAAGCGGTGGATCGGCAACGCCACCTTCGCCGACCTCGTCGTGGTCTGGGCCCGCGACGCGGACGACGGGCACGTCAAGGGCTTCGTGGTGGAGAAGGGCACGCCCGGCTTCACCGCCACCAAGATCGAGAACAAGATGGCGCTGCGGTCGGTCCAGAACGCCGACATCACGCTCGACGGCTGCCGGGTGCCCGAGGCGAACCGGCTGGAGGGCGCCAACTCCTTCCGCGACACGGCCGGCATCCTGCGCCGTACCCGCAGCGGGGTGGCCTGGCAGGCGGTCGGCGTGATGCTGGCCGCGTACGAGATCGCCCTCGCCTACGCGAAGGAGCGCGAGCAGTTCGGCCGGCCGATCGGCAAGTTCCAGCTCGTGCAGGACCTGCTGGTGCGGATGCTCGGCAACGCCACGGCCTCGCTCGGCATGGTGGTGCGGCTGGCCCAGCTCCAGGACGCCGGCACCTACCGCGACGAGCACTCGGCGCTGGCCAAGGCGTACTGCACGACGCGGATGCGGGAGGTCGTCGGCTGGGCGCGTGAGCTGCTCGCGGGCAACGGCATCGTGCTCGACTACGACATCGGCCGCTTCGTGGCCGACGCCGAGGCGCTCTACTCCTACGAGGGCACCCGCGAGATCAACACCCTCATCGTGGGCCGCGCGGTGACGGGGCTGAGCGCCTTCGTGTGAGCCCGGCCGCTCCCCGAGCCGCCGCGCGGGGTGCTCGTGGGAGCGGTCAGCACGAGGATCGCCGCCGACAGCAGGCTCAGGACGACCACGACGAGCAGCACGCCCACCATCTGGCGGTTGCTCACGTGGCAGGCGTAGCGCTGCGGCCCCTGGCGGTTCAGCGCGTCGATCCGGCGCGTGAAGCCGGGGTCGCCGCAGCGCAGGTCCCGCTCGATCTCCGCCAGCAGCCGCCGCTCGCGGTCGGACAGGCTCACCGCTCGATGCCGGCGCCGCTCTCCGGGCCCGGCAGCTCGTCCTCCTCGTGGCGGCGGTAGGAGGTGTGCGGGTGGTGCATGTCGAACGCCGGCCGCTCCGAGCGGATCATCGGCATGCTCACGAAGTTGTGCCGGGGCGGCGGGCAGGAGGTGGCCCACTCCAGCGAGTTGCCGTACCCCCACGGGTCGTCCACCGTGACGCGCGGTGAGCGCCGGGCCGTCCACCAGACGTTGTAGAGGAACGGCAGCGTCGACAGGCCCAGGATGAACGCGCCGACGGAGGAGATCTCGTTGAGCGTGGTGAACCCGTCGGCGGCGCTGTAGTCGGCGTAGCGGCGCGGCATGCCCAGGACACCGATCCAGTGCTGCACCAGGAACGTGGTGTGGAAGCCGATGAACAGCAGCCAGAAGTGCCACTTGCCGATGCGGTCGTTGAGCATCCTGCCGGTCATCTTCGGCCACCAGAAGTAGAACCCGGCGAACATGGCGAACACCACGGTCCCGAACACCACGTAGTGGAAGTGCGCGACGACGAAGTAGGAGTCAGTCAGGTGGAAGTCCAGCGGCGGCGAGCCGAGGATGACCCCGGTCAGCCCGCCGAGCAGGAAGGTGATGAGGAACCCGATCGCGAACATCATCGGCGTCTCGAACGACAGATGCCCGCGCCACATCGTGCCGACCCAGTTGAAGAACTTCACACCCGTCGGCACCGCGATGAGGAACGTCATGAACGAGAAGAACGGCAGCAGCACCTGCCCGGTGGCGAACATGTGGTGCGCCCACACCGTCATCGACAGCCCCGCGATGGCCACGGTCGCGCCCACCAGCCCCACGTAGCCGAAGATCGGCTTGCGGCTGAAGACCGGGATGACCTCGGTGATGATGCCGAAGAACGGCAGCGCGATGATGTAGACCTCGGGATGGCCGAAGAACCAGAACAGGTGCTGCCAGAGCATCGGCCCACCGTAGGCCGGCTCGTAGACGTGCGTGCCGAGCTTGCGGTCGGCCTCCAGCGCGAGCAGCGCCGCCGTCAGCACCGGGAACGCCATGAGCACGAGCATGCTGGTCAGCAGCACGTTCCAGGTGAAGATCGGCATCCGGAACATGCTCAGGCCCGGCGCGCGCATGCAGATGATGGTGGTGAAGAAGTTCACCGAGCCGAGGATCGTGCCGAGACCGGACAACGCCAGGCCCATCACCCACAGGTCGCCGCCCTGGCCGTGGCTGTAGGTGGCGCGCGACAGCGGCGTGTACCCGGTCCACCCGAAGTCGGGCGAGCCGAAGTTGGTGAAGATGGCGCTGAACACGATCAGTCCGCCGAACAGGAACAGCCAATAGCTGACCGCGTTCAGCCGGGGGAAGGCCACGTCCGGCGAGCCGACCTGGAGCGGCATGATCACGTTCGCGAAGCCCGCGAACAGCGGCGTGGCGAACAGCAGCAGCATCGCCGTGCCGTGCAGGGTGAAGAGCTGGTTGTACGCCTGCTGGCTCACCACCTGCAGGCCCGGCCGGGCCAGCTCGGCGCGGATGATCAGCGCCATGATCCCGGCCAGGGTGAAGAAGGCGAACGACGTGATGAGGTAGAGGTAGCCGATCACCTTGTGGTCGGTGCTCGTCAGCCACGACACGATCACCGCGCCCTTGCGGTGGTGGCGCACGGGCGCCAGCGGTGAGGTCAGCGGCTCCTCGCCAGGCCGGTACGTCGTCATCGCCACTCTCCGTCATGCGGGCGCCACGGGTCGAACATCCGGTACCCGTGGCTTCTGACGGAAATCGCCTGATTACCGAGCGCGACCGAAGTCCTTGCGACCGGTTGGGCGGTACTCGACCGTTCTGAGCTGATGTGAGAGCCAGTCCACCACTTTGGCCACGAAACTGATCCGATTGGCGACCTGCCGGATCTCGTGACCCTCGTCGTCGAAGAACAGCGCCTCGCAGGGCAGGCCCAGCGCGCGGGCCGCGGCGAGGACCTGCTCGGCCTCGTACAGCGGCACGTTCGTGTCCGCGGCGCCGTGCACGAGCAGGAGCGGCGCGGCCAGCCGGTCGAGCGCGCGCAGCGGCGACAGGGCGCGCAGCAGGTCGCGGTCGGCCTCCGGGTGGCCGTACTCGCTGTAGGCGGCCTCGGCGATCCACGGCTCGGTGCGGGCGTAGAAGGTCTCGAAGTCGGCGATGCCGGCCACGTCCACGCCCGCACGGAAGAGGCCGGGATGGGCGACCAGCGCGGCCAGCGTCAGATAGCCGCCGTACGACCAGCCCATGCAGGCCAGCCGGCCGGGATCGGCCAGCCCCAGGCGGACCAGCTCGGCCGCGCAGTCGGCCACGTCCTCGATGGCCCGGAAGCGCAGCGCCCCGTCGTCCGCGCGGCGGAAGGCGCGGCCGTGCCCGCCGGAGCCGCGCACGTTCGGGGCGAACACCCCGATCCCGGCGGCCAGCAGGTTCTGGAACAGCGGGTTGAACGTCGGCCGCTCCTCGTCCTCCGGGCCGCCGTGCAGGTAGAGCGCGTACGGAGCGGGCCCGGTCACGTGCGGCGGCCGGTACAGCCAGGCGGTCAGCTCCAGCCCGTCGCGGGCGCGCAGGCGTACCGGCTCGGCCCCGGCCGCCGCCGGCAACGGACCGGCCCCCGCCACCCGCCGGTAGCGGCCCGTGCCGAGGTCGCACACCAGCACATGGGACGGCTCCTCCGGGCTCTCGGCGGCGAGCGCGGCCAGGGTGCCGTGCCAGGAGAGGCGGGCCGAGGTGACCACGGCGGCGGGCGGCGGCGGCAACGGCCGCAGCTCCCCCCGGCCCAGGTCCAGGAGGTCCAGCTCGGAGCGGCCGTACCGGTTCCAGACCAGCAGCGCCCGGCGGCCGTCCGCGCTCAGCGCGAACCGGTCCAGCTCCGCGTCCTCGCGCTCGGCCAGCACCTCCGCCGGAGCCAGCGCGCCGCGCCGGGCGGCCAGCAGCGCGGCACGGTCACGGCCGGCGTCGGTGACCAGATAGGCGGTGCGGCCGTCCGGCGACAGCACGCCGAGGTCGGTGGTGCCGGTCAGGCCGGGCAGCAGCGGCTGCTCCACGCCGTTCGCGAGGTCGGCCACGTACATCCGGCGCGCGCCGCGCGGGCCGCGCCGCAGCAGCATCCTGGAATGGTCGCGGCTCACCGCGGCCGGCCACAGCAGGTGGCCGGCGGCGATCGGCCTGCGCCCGCCGGTGACGGCGTCCACCAGGACGGCGCTGGTCACGCCGTCGGCGGCGGTCTCGGCGACGAGCAGCGTCTCACCGCGCCCGGTCCAGCGCACCATCGACGCCGACCCGCCGGGCGGCGCCGCCAGCGTGCGCAGGTCGCCGCCGTGCGTCTGCACGGCCTCCACCTGCGTGTGCTCCCCACCACCCGGCGCGACCAGTACGGCCAGGTGCCCGCCCGTGGGCGCCCAGCTCACGTCCACGACCGGCTGCGGCCCGGTGTCCACCGGCCACGCCTCGGCCCCGTCCCGCAACGGCTGCACCCAGACCTTGGGATGGCCGTCGCGGTCGCTGACATAGGCCACGGCGCTGTCGTCGGGGGCCAGCGCCGGCGCGAGGCAGCTCTCCGCGGTCAGACTGGCAGGCGAGGGAACGTGGGCGAGCCCGCCCAGATCCGGCGTCATGCGCCCCCTCATACCCCGTGGGCCTGCAGCCACATTTCGAGCAGGCCGAGCTGCCAGAGCGGGTTCACGCCGGTCGGTGTGCCGTCGGCGTCGGGGTCGGCGAGCAGGCGGGCGACGTAGTCGGGGCGGAACAGGCCGCGCTCGCGGGCCGCCCGGCTGGTCAGCGCGTCGCGTACCAGGTCCAGGACACGTCCGTCCACGTGCCGGATGGCCGGCACCGGGAAGTAGCCCTTGGGCCGGTCGATGACGTCGGCGGGCAGCAGGCGGCGGGCGGCGTCCTTGAGCACGCCCTTGCCGCCGTGCGCCAGCTTCAGCTCGGCGGGGCAGGCCGCGGCCAGCTCGACCAGCTCGTGGTCCAGGAACGGGGTGCGGGCCTCCAGCCCGTGCGCCATCGTCATGTTGTCCACCCGTTTGACCGGGTCGTCCACCAGCATGGCGGTGGTCTCCAGGCGCAGCACGGCGTCGAGCGCGGTGTCGGCGCCCGGCCTGGCCAGGTGCTCGCGGACGAACGCGCCGCTCGCGTCGTGGTCCAGCAGATAGCCGGGCGCGAGGACGCGGGCCAGCTCGCCGTGCGGGCGGTCGAAGAACTCGCGGGCGTAGACCTCGGCGGCCCGCTCGCGCGGCACGTCCGCCAGCGGCGGGAACCAGCGGTAGCCGGCGAACACCTCGTCGGCGCCCTGGCCCGACTGCACCACCTTGACGTGCTGGGCGACCTCCTCCGACAGCAGGTAGAAGGCGACGCAGTCGTGGCTGACCATCGGCTCGCTCATGGCCAGCACCGCCCGCTCCAGGCCGTCGACGAGGCGGCCGTCCGGTATGCGGATGCGGTGGTGTGCGGTGCCGAAGCGCTCGGCCACCAGGTCAGAGTAGGCGAACTCGTCGCCCTTCTCGCCGCCCGCCGCCTCGAAGCCGATGCTGAACGTGGCCAGCCCCTCCTGCCCCTGCTCGGCCAGCAGCGCCACGATGAGGCTGGAGTCCAGGCCGCCGGACAGCAGCACGCCCACCGGCACGTCGGCCACCATGCGGCGGCGCACCGCCGCGCGCAGCGCGTCCAGGACGGCCTCTCGCCACTCGTCGGCGTCGAGGCCGGCGTGCTCGGGCAGCGCGCCTCGGGTGTAGGGCGGGTCCCAGTAGCGGTGCTCGCGGCTCGTGCCGTCCGGCTCGACCACGCGGACGGTCGCGGCGGGCAGCTTGCGCACCCCGGCGAGGATCGTACGCTCGCCCGGCACCAGCGCGTGGAAGGTCATGTAGTGGTGCAGGGCCACCGGGTCGACGCGGGTGTCCACGTCGCCGGCGGCCAGCAGGGCGGGCAGCGAGGAGGCGAAGCGCAGCCGGCGGCCGTCCTCGGCCAGGTACATCGGCTTGATGCCGAGCCGGTCGCGGCCCAGCACCACGCGGCCGGTGTCGCGCTCGGCGACGGCGAAGGCGAACATGCCCTTGAAGCGCTCGACGCAGGCGGTGCCCCACCGGTGGTAGGCCTTCAGCAGCACCTCGGTGTCGGAGGTGGAGTAGAAGTCGTAGCCGTCGCGGCGCAGCTCGTCGCGGAGCTCGGCGTAGTTGTAGAGGCAGCCGTTGAACACCACCGTCAGCCCCAGCTCGCCGTCCACCATCGGCTGGGCCGCCTTGTCCGACAGGTCGATGATCTTCAGGCGGCGGTGGCCCAGCGCGACCGGGCCCTGCGACCACAACCCCGAGCCGTCGGGCCCTCGGTCGTGCATCGCCTCCGTCATCCGGTCCACCGCGGCGATGTCCGCCTCCTCGTCGTCGAAGCGGATCTCACCGCACAGGCCGCACATTACGAAAGTCCTCCTTGTCGTCAGACCGCCGGCCGGTGATCGGGCCTGGGGTCGGTGTGGGGGTCGGTGTGGGGGTCGGTATGGGGGTCGGTCCGGAGATCGGAATGGGAGCCGGGCCGGGGGCCGGCGTGGGAGTCGGTCCACAGCTCGGCCTGGTGGCCGGTCTGGTGGCCGGTCTGGTGGCCGGTCTGGTGGCCGGTCTGGTGGTCCGGCCGAGGGTCGGTTCGGTGGTCGGTCTGGTGGCCGGGCTGGGGGTCGGTCCGGTGGACGGTCTGGTGGTCAGGCCCAGGGGTGGGCTCGGGTCCGGGGTCGAGCCGGTGATCAGGCTCAGGCTCGGGATCGGGGCCGGGGTCGAGCCGGTGATCAGGCTCAGGCTCGGGATCGGGGCCGGGCCGGGCGTCGGGCCGATGGTCGGGGCGGGGGTCGGATGGGGTTGGGGACCAGTCGCAGGAGCGGGTTTCGGCGAGCAGGAGGTCCACGACGTCCTCAAGGCGGCCGCGCCGGGCGTGGGCCGCCCGCTGCCGCGCCGCCGAGCTGCCGCGCGCCGACGCCTGCCGGGCCAGGGCCGAGACCAGCTCCCAGTCGCCCGCTTCCACGAGGTGCGGGCGTGCCCGGTCGAGCAGGCGCGCGATCACCTCGGCCGCCGGGCGCGGCACCCCTTCCACCGGATCGACCAGCTCGCCCTCCAGCCCCGAGCGCGCCGCCTGCCAGGTCGCCGCGCGTACCGCCTCCAGGCGCACCTCGCGCCCGTCCCCTCGGCGGGCCGCCTCCAGCTCGGTGGCGACCAGCGCGCGGAACAGCCCGGCGATCAGCACGACGTCCGACAGCCGCGGGCAGGAGTCGCAGATGCGCAGCTCGACCGTGGGCAGGTGGCAGGAGGGCCGGATGTCGAAGTAGATCATCCCGGGGTCGGCGATGACCCCGGAGCGGATCAGCGTGTCGATCATCTGCTGGTACTCGGCCGCCGAGCCGTAGGACGCCATCGGGCCGGTCGTGGGCCAGCGCTGCCACACGAGGGTGCGGTAGCTGGCGTAGCCGGTGTCGGCGGCGTCCCAGAACGGGGAGCTGGCGCTGAGCGCCAGCAGCGGCGGCAGCCACGGCGCGAGCCGGTGCGCGACGGCCACGGCCAGCTCCCGGTCACGTACCTCGGCATGCACGTGCATGCCGCAGATGAGCTGCTCACGGGTGAGCACCTGGAAGTCGATGAGCATCCGCTCGTAGCGCGGGTCGGGGAAGATCTTGAGCTGGTCCTCGTCCACGAGCTGCGGGCTGCCCGCGGCCACGACGCCGAGGCCGAGCGCCTCCGCCTCGCGGACCAGCGCGGCGCGCATGCCGCACAGGTCGCCGGCCAGGTCGGTCAGACCACGGAAGGGCAGGCTGTTGGACTCCACCATCGAGCGCTGCAACTCGTGCGTGAACCGGGCAGGGGGCAGCGCTTCCAGCAGCAGTCCCGACCGGGCCGCCAGGTGGCGGGTCCGCAGGTCCACGACGTGAAACTCCTCCTCCACCCCCACTTTGACGGGCTCTCCTGGCTTCGGCACGGCCATCACCCCCGACATCGCGCCCTAAAGGGTGACACTCCCCCATAAATCGCAGGTTTAGCATCGTCCTTAATCAGATGCCTCCGAGGAGACCCCCGCCTTCAGGCGAGGGAGGAATCGGACTCCTGCGCAGCAGGGCAGGAGCAGGCGGTGCGCCGTCAGGCGAACCGCCGTCGTCTTCTGGAATCGGCCGGTGCGCGAGTGATCTCGCACATACCATCGAAAGGTGGCGCAGCTCGTGAAGCGGGCCTACAAGTACCGCTTCTATCCGACCCCCGAACAGGCCGAAGAGCTTGTCCGGACGTTCGGCTGCGTGCGCCTGGTCTACAACAAGGCCCTGCAAGAGCGGACCCGCGCCTACACGCTGGAAGGCCGCGGCGTCTCCTACACCGAGTCGTCGGCCGCGTTGACCGCGTGGAAGAAGACACCCGAGCTGGCGTTCTTGTGTGAGGTGTCGTCGGTGCCGTTGCAGCAGGCGCTGCGGCATCTGCAGGCGGCGTTCGCGAACTTCTTCGCCCGCCGCGCGAAGTACCCGACGTTCAAGAGCAAGAAGCGGTCGCGGGCGTCGGCCGAATACACCCGCTCGGCGTTCCGCTGGCGCGACGGCCGGCTCACCCTGGCCAAGATGAGCGCGCCGCTGGACATCGTGTGGTCGCGCCCGCTGCCCGAGGGCGCCGAGCCGTCCACGGTCACCGTGAGCCGGGACCCGGCCGGGCGCTGGTTCGTCTCCCTCCTGGTCGAGGAGAAGATCACACCCTTGCCGCCCGTCGAGCGGTCGACGGGCCTGGACGCCGGCCTTGTCGCGCTGCTCACGATGTCGTGCGGCGAGAAGATCGCCAACCCGCGTCACGAGCGTCGCGAGCGGCGCAGGCTGGCCAAGGCACAGCGGGCGCTGGCCCGCAAACAGAAGGGGTCGAACAACCGGGCCAAGGCCCGGCTGCGCGTGGCGAAGATCTACGCCCGGGTCGCCGACCGGCGCCGGGACTACCTGCACAAGGTCACCACACGGCTGGTACGCGAAAATCAAGTGATCGCCGTGGAGGACCTGGCCGTCCGCAACCTGCTCAAGAACCATGCCCTGGCCCGTGCCATCTCCGATGCCGGCTGGCGGGAACTGCGGTCCATGCTGGAATACAAGACGGACTGGTACCGCCGCACGCTGGCGGTCGTGGACCGCTTCTTTCCCTCCTCCAAGTTGTGCTCGGTCTGCGGGACCCTGCGGGAAGAGATGCCGTTGAGCGTCCGGGTGTGGGTCTGTGCGTGTGGCGCGGTCCATGACCGGGAGGTGAACGCAGCCGGGAACATGCTGCTCGCCGCCGGGCTGGCGGAGAGCTGAAACGCCTGTGGAGCTGGTGTAAGACCTCAACGAGACTCCTCTCGGGCGGGCGATCGGCGGTGAAGCAGGAAGACCGAGCGGCGACGATCGGAACCCCCTCGTTAACGAGGGGGAGGATGTCAAGGCCTAGACTCCGACGAATGTCCTTGCCCCCTGCCCGGCTGGCCTGGCTGGACGCCCTCCGGGGGCCGGCGGCGCTGGCCGTCACCGCGCACCACGGCGGCTGGACCTTCGTCCCCGCCCTCTACGCCGTCGTCGACGCGCGCGTCGATCTGGGCACGTGGGGGGTGTTCGTGTTCTTCCTGGTGAGCGGCTACATCATCCCCGCCTCGCTGGAGCGGCGCGGCGACGTACGCGGCTTCTGGACCGGCCGCGCCTTCCGCCTCCTCCCGCTCCTGCTCACCGCCTGCTGCGCGGCGCTCCTGCTGGCCGCCGCCGGGCTGGTCCCGCTCTCCTCCGGGCTCGGCTCCCGCCCGCTCCCCCTCGTCGCGCTCGGCAACGTGGCGATGCTCCAGGAGCTGCTCAACCTGCCCGCCGTCGTGTCCGTGACCTGGACGCTGTCGTACGAGATGGCGTTCTACCTCATCAGCGTGGCCCTCTACGTGACCGGCCGGGCCCGCATGTCAGCGGGGATCTCCGTGGCCCTGGCGGTCGCCGCCGTGCCGTTAGGACTGCTCATGCCGCGCGCCGTGATCGGCCGTGGCGACCTGCTCGCCGCGCTGCTCTGCCTCGCCGTGGTGGCCGCCGTCGTGGTGACCGCGCTGGCGGGCGGCCGGGCCCGTACGGCGGCCGCCGTCACGGGCGGCCTGCTCGGCCTCGCGCTGGTGGTCGCCGGCAGCCGGGGCGGCACCTGGCAGGGCGTGATCATCCTGGCCGCCATGTTCGCGGGCACCGCCGTGTACCGGGCCGAACGCGGGGAGATCCCGTGGCGCGCGGCGGCCGTCGCCGTGGCGGCCGTGCTCGGCTGCGGGATCCCGGCCAAGGACGACCCCGGCTGGGCGCCCGCGCTCGTGCTGGCCTTCGCCGTGTTCGGGCTGGCGTTCGCGCTGCGCGGGCGGGCCTTCCCGCGCTGGCTGACCTGGCTCGGCGTGGTCAGCTTCTCGCTCTACCTGCTGCATCCGCTCCTGCTGCACCTCGCGCCCAATATCTGGGTGTACTACCTCGTGCTCGTCCCGTTGAGCGGGGTGACGTACCGCCTGATTGAGGCGCCGGCGCAGCGGCTGGGACGGCGGCTGCGCCGGCCGCAGAACGCCTAGATTGTCCCCATGCCCCTGACCCTCCGCGATCTCAACCGCGCCACCCTGGCCCGGCAGTTCCTGCTGCGCCGGGAGGCGCTGGACGTCGCCCCCGCCGTCCGCCGCATGGTGGGACTGCAGGCGCAGCAGCCCGCCTCGCCCTACCTCGCGCTCTGGAACCGGCTCGCCGGGTTCGACCCGGCCGCGCTGGACGCGGCGTTCGCCGACGGCTCGCTGGTGAAGGCCACGCTCATGCGGATCACCCTGCACGTGGTGCACGCCGACGACCATCCGGCCATGCACCTCGCCCTGCGGCGGACATTGCGGGGCTCGCGGCTCGGCGACCGGCGCTTCGCCGAGACCGGCCTCACCCCCGCCGAGGCCGACGCTCTTGTGCCTGACCTGCTGGCCTTCGCCGCCGACCGGCCGCGTACGGGCGCCGAGATCGAGGCGTGGATCGCCGAGCGCGCGCCCCTGTCGCCGAAGGGCGTGCTGCGGGTGATGCGCTCGATCGCGCCGCTGCGGCACGCGCCGACCGGAGGGGCGTGGTCGTTCGGGCCGCGGCCCGCGTACCTGGCCGCCCGGCCGGGCTCCGTCCCCGGGGACGAGGACGACTGCCTGCGGGAGCTCACCCTGCGCTATCTGGAGGCGTTCGGGCCCGCTTCGGTGCTGGACGTGGCCCAGTTCGCGCTGGTCCACCGGCCACGGGCGCGCGCGGCCCTCCAGGCGCTGTCCGACCGGCTGGAGCGCCTGGAGGGGCCGGACGGCACCGAGCTGTTCGACGTGCCGGGAGCGCCGCGGCCCGGCGGGGACACGCCCGCCCCGCCCCGGCTCATGGCCATGTGGGACAACCTGCTGCTCGCCCACGCCGACCGGGCCCGCGTCATCCCGCCCGCGTACCGCAAGCTCGTCATCCGCGCCAACGGCGACGTCCTGCCCACGCTGCTGGTGGACGGCCACGTGGCCGGGGTGTGGCGGCCGGCGGAGGGCGGCATCGAGGCGTCCGCCTTCCACCCGCTGCCCGAGACGACGTGGGACGGGCTCGCCGCCGAGGCCAGGGAACTGCTGGCGCTGCTGGCCGGCCGCGACTCGCGCGTGTACCTGAGTTACGCCCGCTGGTGGGGCGCCCTGCCGGCGGCCGAGGTACGCATCCTGCCGGCCTGACCGCGTTTGGCCCGCCCGTGGCGGGGCACCGGGGCGGTCCCTGGGAGGAGTGGGATGGCGCGCAGGCTGCTGGCGATGGGCAACCCGGCCGCGGGCGGGGACGACGAGGCGACCCGCCGGGCGGTGCTCGGCGTGCTCGGCGGCGGGGCGGACGTGGTCTTCCACGCCCTGGAACGGCCGGACGACCTGGACCGGGCGCTCGCCGAACACCCCGACCGCGAGCCCGTGGTGCTCGGCGGCGACGGCACCCTGCACCGGGTGGTGGCGGCGCTGCTGGCCCGCGGCGAGCTGGAGCGCCGCCCGGTGGGCCTGATCCCGATGGGCACCGGCAACGACCTGGCCCGCACGCTCGGCATCCCCCTGGACCCGGAGGAAGCCGCGCGCGTCGTCCTGGACGGCACGCCCCGCCCACTGGACCTGCTCGTCGAGGACCCGCCCGGCGAGAACGGACGCGGCGAGAACGGGCGCGGCGAGAACGGGCGCGTCGGGGACGCGTCCGCCCGCGGCGTTCCCGGCGAGGACGTGCCCAGCGGGAGCGGGCCCGGCGAGGACGCGGCCGACGGGAGCGGGCCCAGCGAGGACGCGGCCGGCGAGGACGCGGCCGGCGGGAGCGGGGGGATCGTGATCAATGCCGTGCACGTCGGCGTCGGTGCGGAGGCCAGCCGGCGGGCGACGCCGCTCAAGCCGGTCCTGCGCCGGGCCGCGTACGCCGCCGGCGCGCTGCTCGCGGGTGTGCGCAGCAAGGGCTGGCGGCTCCGGGTGCGCGTGGACGGCGAGCTGGTCGCCGACGGGCGGCGGCGGGTCCTCATGGTGGGCGTCGGCAACGGCGCCTCGATCGGCGGCGGCACTCCCCTGGCCCCCGAGGCGCGCCCCGACGACGGCCTCGCCGACGTGATCGTCTCCTACGCGGTCTCGCCGTGGGGGCGGCTGGCGTACGGGGTGCTGCTGCGGCTCGGCCGGCACCCCGAGCGGGACGACGTGGCGACGTTCCGGGGACGCGCGGTCGTGGTCGAGGGCGAGCCGGTGCCCGCCAACGCCGACGGCGAGCTGTGCCCGCCCGCTCCGCGCCGCTCCTGGACCCTCCGCCCGGCCGCCTGGCGGATCGTCGCGCCGCGTTCCTGACGGCGTTCCTGACCGCGCGGCCTGGTCCGCTCAGGCTTCCCGGAGGTCGCGGCGCTGCTCGGCGAAGCGGGTGGTCTCCACGGCGACCAGCACGACCAGGACGAGCGTCAGCCCCGCCAGCGCGGCCAGCGGCGGCAGCGCGATCGCCACCGGCAGCCCGGCCAGCAGCGCGCCGATGGCGAGCAGCCGCGGCAGGCTGAGCACGCCGTGCATCAGCCCGCCGAACAGCACGTGCCCGCCGAGGTAGAGTGCGGCGCCGCCGTACAGGACGGAGGCGTTGAAGCCGCCGAGCGCCACGCCCTCGCCCGCGTGGGCCAGCACGCCCTGGACGCCGAGCCCGGTCACGATGACGCCGGCCACGATGGGGAAGTGCCCGTAGGTGTAGCCCTCCACGACCATCTTGACGCGGATCACGCCGAGCGCGCGCACCAGCCGGTGCTCGGCCGCCGGCGCGACCACGTCGAAGTACAGCCACCACAGGCACACGGCCACCGCGATCCCGAGCACGCCCCCGGCCAGCAGCGGGACGCTCACCGCCCGTTCCGCGACCCCCACGCCGGCGATCGCGGCCGACTCGCCGATGGCGAGCAGCACGAACAGCCCGTGCCGTTCGCTCCACCGCGCCGCGTCGCCGATCCACAGGCCGCCGCGGCGCGCGGCCAGGTGCGTCCCTGCCCGGTCGACGGCGAGCGCCCCGGCGAACAGCGCCGTCTGCGCCCACCCGCCGAGCAGCGCCCCCGCCACCAGCAGCGGCACGACCGCCAGCAACGTCGCCCAGGAGAACCCGAGTCGGCGGCGCGCCCCTTCGCCGCCCCCGGCCACCGTCCCGGCTCCCGCCGCCGTCCCCACGACGGCGCCGTCCACGGCGAACTGCACGGTGAGGTGCGTGGCCCGCACCAGCACGTACGCGCCCACGAGCACGAGCGGCCCGTCCAGCCCGCCGGGCGCGTCGCGCCACGCCTCGGGGACCGTCAGCGCCATGACGATCACCGCGGCGCTCGCCACCGCCATGCCGCCGCGTACCACGCCGTCGTCGGCGCGTGCCTGGTTGCCGAGCCAGGTGTAGCCCTCCCACGTCCACCACAGCAGCGCGAGCAGCAGCAGCCCTTGGAACAGCCCGTGCACACTGTGCTCGCCCGCCATGAGGACGGTGACCCGGGTCGCCGCGAACACGAAGACCAGGTCGAAGAAGAGCTCGAAGGCCGTCGTCCGGTGGCTTTCCCCCGCCTGGCCGGTCACGCTCGATAACCTCGGCCCGCGCCGCGGGTCCCCCTGCTCGGCCATGGCCGGCCACCCCATTTCCTTCCCGGATCGATTGCCGACGGGAAGGTTATAGGCGGTTATAGGGGGACGTCTCCACGATCACCCTGTTTTCCGCGATCTGTAAGGGTTCGCCATCCCCTCGTCCCGCGCCGCGCGACGTCCGGACCGGCTCCCGCTCGCCCCTGCTGTCGCGGCGGCGGCCGGCGGCCCGCGGCCGTCCGTTCCGGACACGGCGGGTTGACCGCCGAGGCCGCCGACGTGAAACCACACGCGGGCCACTCAACCCCACAAACCTCACTCAGCCCATAAGCCCGAAATATCACAACCCCGGAGCAGCCCCCGAATTCGATCATTCAGCGGCCCGGCGACCCCCTTCTTCCCGTTCCGGCAAACCGCCACCTACATGCAGAAATGCGACACCATTTCTTGATCGAACAACCCCCGCCAACCCCTGTCGCCGCGATTCTGGTCACAAACATTTCCCGAAATAACCGGTCTACCGCATTGCGATTGACTGGAATTGTTGGAACATATGGTCAGAGTCATCGAGTGAGGTCCGGAGATCGCCTACCCCGGACGGGTGGCGGCGAGGGAAAGGGGCAACGCTCATGCACCAAAGGGCTGTCCGAAACCTGGCCAAGCTCGAAACGACGCAGGCGCGCATGACGCGTCTTTTCGACGCCGCGGCCGGCGGGAAGAACAACTTCCAGTCGGACAAGGACATGGTGCGCCATTTCGAGCAGGCCGCTCCCGTCGTCACCACCGCCGCCCGTGCCGTCCTGGAATTCCTCTCCCGCGTCATCCGCCATCTGGCCGCCCACGAGGGCGTCGACCAATTCATGATCATCGGAAGTGGCGTGCCCAGCGGCCTCCCGCCCGGCCGCCGCCTGCACGACCTCGCCCGCCAGGCCTCCCCCAGCTCCGCCGTCCGGACCGTGTACGTCGAGAACAACCCGATGGTCGTCACCATGGCCCAGGCCACCATCGAGCCCTTCTCCGACCTCGTACGGGTCGTGGACGGCGACGCCCACGAGATCGACGAGATGCTCGGCGACCGGGTCGTCCAGACCTTCCTCGACTGGGACCGGCCCATAGCGGTCCTGCTGCTGTCCGCGCAGAGCCTCGACGACGAGGAGTACGCCCACTACGTCATCAAGCGCCTGCGCCACACGGCTCCGGCGGGCAGCTTCCTCGCCCTGGCGCACACCACGTTCGACGCCGTCCCCCAGGAGCTGCTTCCCGCCGTCCGCGACATGCTCGCCATGACGCTCCCGCGTCTCGCCATCCGTACGAAGGAGGAGGTCGAGGCCCTGCTGGACGGCCTGGACCTGGTGGACCCGGGCCTGGTCTGGGTGCCCGAGTGGCACGCGGGCGACCCGGCCCCGGGGGACGACGCCGCCTGCGCCGACCAGCCCGCCGCCTCGGGCAACTACGGAGCCGTGGCCCACATCCCCTGACGAGCCCCGGCGGAAACGGCGCGGCCGCGCGCCCCGGGTGGGGCGCGCGGCCGTCACGGCCTGACCGACGTCAGGGGATGAGCAGGTCGAAGCCGCCGTTCGCGGACTTGCCCGCGGTGGAGAGGACACGCACCGCGACGGTGTTGGGGTGGTTGTCGCACTGCTGCGACGGGAAGCGGTAGGCGATGGACGGCACCCGTCCCTCGGTCCGCGACGTGAGCAGGATCAGCGCGTCCCTCGTGTCGATGGGGGGCGCGATCTGCACGCAGTAGCTGCCTTCGCTCGGGCGCCACGAGCGGATGACGTTCTTGCCGTCGATCACGGCGCCGTACGAGTCCACGATCGCCCCGGCGCGGGCGTTCGGCGCCTTGATGTCGGCGTGTGCTGCGGAGCCGGCGGCGGTGACGAGACCGGCGGCCGCAAGGGCGAGGCAGCCCGCCAGAGCACGACGAAGCATTCGGTTTCCCCCTTTGGGTAACTCACGGATAGGAGCCACGACAGAACGTAATTTCACCGGCCTGCCTGCGGCGCGAGCCACCCCGGAGTGCCGCGCCAAAGATTTTTTGGCACGGGCCTCGTGAACTTCTGGCGGGCTTCGAACGTCTGCGCGGGCCCTCTACGACCCCGTGGCGAGCTCATGACCTGGGGCTCTATGAGAGCAGACCTCTCCCTGTAACCGACCTGCTACTTTCTGCTACATACCGGCCACAATATGCGTAATGGGAGCTCGATGATGAAGGTCGCCTGCGTCGGCGGTGGGCCCGCCAGCCTGTACTTCTCGATCCTCATGAAGCGGATGAACGCGTCCCACGAGATCACGGTCTACGAGCGGAACCCGGCCGGCTCCACCTACGGCTGGGGCGTGACGTACTGGGTGCAGCTCCTGCAGAACCTGTACGCCCTCGACCCGCAGTCCGCCCAGGCCATCAGGGAGAACTCCGTCCACTGGGACAGCTGGGTGGTCGAGCTCCAGGAGCGCGCGACGCTCACGATGGAGCACAGCGACGACGGCTTCGGCATCGGCCGCCGCACCCTGCTGGACATTCTCGGCCGGCGCGCGGGCGAGCTCGGCGTGCACATCGCGTACGAGCACGAGATCACCGGCCCCGACGCGCCCGAGCTGGCCGGCATGGACGTGGTCGTGGCGGGCGACGGGATCAACAGCAGAATGCGCGAGCCGCACGCCGAGCACTTCGGCTCGGAGTTCGCCGTCGGCCGCAACGTCTACATGTGGCTCGGCACGACGAGGATCTTCGACTCGTTCGTCTTCTCGTTCGTGGAGACCGCGCACGGCTGGATCTGGTGCTACGGCTACCCGTACGGCGACGAGCACAGCACCTGCGTGATCGAGTGCGCGCCCGCGACCTGGACGGGCCTCGGCCTCGACGGGGCGAGCGAGGCCGACAGCCTGGCGGTGCTGGAGAAGCTGTTCGCCGGCGTCCTGGACGGGCATCCGCTGATCGGCCGCGAGCAGCCCGACGGCAGCGCCCACTGGCTCAGGTTCCGCACTCTCACCAACCGCCGCTGGCACCGCGGCAACCTGGCCCTGCTGGGCGACGCGGCGCACACCACCCACTACTCCATCGGCGCGGGCACCGCGCTCGCGCTGGGTGACGCCGCCTTCCTGGCCGACGCGCTGCACCAGGAGCCCGACCCGCAGGCCGCGCTCGCCCTCTACTCGCGCAAGCGCATCCCCTCCATCCGGCCCACCCAGCGCTCGGCCCGCAACAGCGCCCGCTGGTACGAGAACCTGCCCCGCTACGCCGCCCTTCCGCCGCGCCAGTTCGTCGCGCTGCTCGGCCAGCGGCACGGCACGCTGCTCGGGCGGGTGCCGCCGAGGCTCTACTACCACGTCGGCCGCGCGGTGGAGGGCGTGCAGATGGGGACGGACTGGGTGGCCGCGAAGCTCGGCCGGGTCCCGACCTGCGAGTGCTGCCGCCCGCAGCCCACGGAGGGCGGGTAATCAGGCCGCCGTTCGTGGGCAGGGGGTGAGGAACCGAGATCGCACGCGCGAACAGCACCCCGGAGGACGGCTCATGACATCGACACCCGGCCCGCCCCGCCCTGGAGAGCACGGCCCCCCGGCGGTGTCGCCGCAGGCCACCGCGGCGGAACGGGAGATCGCCCGCGTCACCGAGCCGGCCCGGCTGCTGCGCATGAGCGACATGGTGCGCATGCTGCTGGACGAGGCCCAGGACACGACCCTGGACGAGCGCGCCCGCGACCAGCTCAGGCACATCCACCTGCGGGCCATCGAGGAGATCGGCGACTCGGTGGCGCCCGAGCTGCGTGAGGAGCTCGAACGCCTGATGCCCGAGGAGCCGCCCGGCCTGCCGAGCCAGGCGGAGCTGCGCATCATGCAGGGCCAGCTCGTGGGCTGGCTGGACGGCGTCTTCCAGGGCATCAAGGCCGGGCTGGCGCTCCAGCAGGCCGGCGCCCGGCCGGCGCGGCCCGAGGGTCAGGGCCACGCACTGCCGGACCGGCCGCGCGGCACGGGCCCGTACCTGTGAGGCCCGGGCTCACAGGACGGGCTCAGCCGCGCCTCGCGGCGGGCCAGCCGTAGCCCCAGCCGCCCTGGATCATCGTCTGGAAGGCCCAGCCGTCCTCGGTGCGCACCAGCAGGTCGGCGTAGTGCATCTCCTGCTCCTGGCCCTCGACGGTCATGGTGGCCCGCGTCTCGACGACCACGAGGTTCGGGCTCAGGAAGTGCGGGGTCCGCCGCGAGCGGAGGTCCAGCCCGGCCGTGCCGCCGCCCATCGCCTCCTTCATCGTCTCCAGGTACTCCTCGCGCGTCCACTGCCGGACCGCGGCGTGGCCGCCGGGCACGTCGGTGGCCACGTTCATAGGGAAGACGCCCAGGTCGGCCAGCTTGTCGAGCTCGCCCTGCTCGGCCAGGGCGTCGTACTCGGCGAACCATTCCTCGATGCTCTTCAGCTCTTTGGCGCTCGGCTGATACATGCGCGACTCCCTTGTGCTCGTGCTTGCCGTACGCCGTACCGTACACCATACGGATCGGTGACGCAAAAGGGCGGCGCCCGGCAGTGCCGGACGCCGCCTGAGAGCGCGGAGCGGTGAGGTCAGAGGTGCGACTTGACGCGGAACTCGTCCGAGATCCCGCAGGAGGGGCCGTTCGGGCCGCCGATGCGGACCCCGTTGAAGAAGTCGCGGTAGGTGCTGTAGAAGTTGCCCTTCCCGCGTGGCCCGGTCGCCGCGGTGCAGCCGCCCCAGTTGGCCTCGGAGTAGAGGTGGATGACGGAGTCGGTGCGGTTCCAGTCGGACTTGGCGCGGTCGGCCATGCCGTAGACCGCCAGGTCGGGGACGTTGGTGTTCAGCTCGACGATGTCGCCCGTGCCGTCGAGGCCGCTGAACAGGCAGTAATAGCCCTCATGGCAACGGTCGTAGCCGGTGGCGGCCTGCGCCGGGGCGGACATGAGGGGCAGCGCGAGCGCCACGATCGGCAGAGTCAGCAGCGGGTGTAACTTCTTGCCCATTTCACCTCTTCGGATGAAAGTTTCTTTCGCCGGTGGGCCGAACATACCTCGCCGATCTTCGTCAAGAAAGTCTTGACTCGAGCGGGGTTCCGTGCCCACCGGCCACCGCCTGGGCGTTCGTCAGTTCCGCGCGCGGCTCTCCGACATGCTGCTGGCGATCAGCTCGTGGTGGCGTACGACCTCGGCGATGATGAAGTTCAGAAACCGCTCGGCGAAGACCGGATCGAGCTTCGACTCCTCGGCCAGGCCGCGCAGCCGGCGGATCTGCCGCGCCTCGCGTTCGGGATCCGCCGGCGGCAGCCGGTGCTCCGCCTTGAGCCGGCCGACCTCCTGCGTGCACTTGAACCGCTCCGCCAGCAGGTGCACAAGGGCGGCGTCGAGGTTGTCGATGCTGGAGCGGAGCCGCTGGAGCTCCTTGAGGACGGCCTCCTCCGGGAGGGGCTGGGAGTTTTCCATGCGGGACAGCCTGCCATCAATCCGGCAGGCTACTCACATCGGGCACCTCACCCCAGGTCGGTCACCCCGCACACTTCGCACCGGTAGAGCGTGCCCCTGCCGTCCTCACCGAACTCGTTCCACCAGTGGGCGTTGCCGGCCAGGTTGGACGGGTCACCAGAGCAGAACATGCGGGATCCGGCAGGATCGGCGGGAGTTGCGGTCGAAGGCATGATCGTCTCCAGGCAGAAGGGGTCGGAGCCGGGGGGCTCAGTCGGATGTGTTGACTTCGTGCTACTGCCCGAAGGAAGAGATCTGAAACCTTACGTGCTGGGAAGAGACGCAGGTCACTCCGGCGAGTAAGCCGGTCGGAGCCCTCTCGCCGGGTCCCTCCGCCCGAGAGTAGAAGGCGTTTGGGACAGATTCATGACGGTATGGGACCTGATGAGCAGGGGGAGACAGAGATCGCCCCGCTTGGGGCCTTCCTTCAAGGGAGGCAGAACAGGCGGTCTCGGCAATCGCGGGGCCGCCAGATCGGGGGAACCCAATGCGCAAGACACTCACCGGACTGGGACTGGCGTTCTTCCTGACGCTCGCCCCGGCCGCCGCGGCCACGGCCGAGACGCCGGTCGCGCCCGTGGCGCACAGTCAGGTCACTCCTGCGCCGCAGGACAACAACAGGCAGAGCAACGACGGCGGCGGCAATGCCGGTCTGTGGGGCCTGCTGGGCCTGCTCGGACTTCTGGGCTTCGCCGGCATGCGACGCCGTGAACACCACGACGTCGGCACCGCCGAGCACGTCGGCAATCGCAACATGCGCCGGTAGCACGCCGACGTTCTCGCCCCGGGGCCCGCCGTACGCGACGGGCCCCTCTCCATGCGACCGGTCCAACCTTGACTGTGCCATATGTCCGAATTGCGGTGTTTTGTGAGGATTGCGGGTACGTCCCTCCTGAATCACACGAGCAAACGGGGGAAATCGTCGTGGCACTGCAAACAGAGATCCGGCACCTGTTCGACTGCCACCTCGTGGGGTCGGACGGGCAGTCCATCGGCCAGGTAGGCCAGGTGTACCTCAACGACCGCACCGGCGACCCGGAGTGGGTCACCGTACGGACGGGGATGTTCGGCATGAAGGAGACCTTCGTGCCCCTCGCCGGCTGCCACCGCAGCGGGGACGAGATCCGCGTCCCCTTCGACAAGGAGAAGATCAAGGACGCACCCAACATCGACGTGGACGGCCATCTGACCATCGAGGAGGAGGCGCGGCTCTACCGGCACTACGGCCTCCAGCCGCCGGCCGTCCCGCAGCAGCGCAGCACCTCGCCCACCGGCGAGGCCCGCCCCGGACCCGTCCCCGGCCCGGCCACACCCACCGCCGGGCCCACCGCCACGCCCACCATGCCGACCAAGCCCACCGCCGGCACGACGGGCGCCCGCGAGGACATGGGCGACATGGAGCGCGTACGCCGCGAACACGAGACGACCGGGACCGGGACCAGCGGCATGGAAGCGAAGACGGAGATGGGCCGCACGGGGGACACGGCCGACTCCGACATCGACATGACCATGTCCGAGGAGCGTCTCCGCATCGGCAAGGAGACCGTGGAGAGCGGCCGGGTGCGGCTCCGCAAGTACGTCGAGACCGAGAACGTGCAGGAGACCGTACCGCTCAGCCACGAGGAGGTGGTGATCGAGCGCGAGCCGATCCGCGAGGGCGAGGCGGTCACGGGCTCGTACGACATCGGCGAGGACGAGCAGACCATGACCCTGCACGAGGAGCGCGCGGTCATCGGCAAGGAGACCCGGCCCGTGGAGCACATCCACGCGCACAAGCAGTCCGTCGAGCAGGAGAAGACGGTGGGCGGACAGGTCCGCAAGGAGCACGTGGAGATCGACGAGGACGACACGACCCACGGCACCAAGCCGGGCGACCGCCGGCCGCCGCTGTAGGCGCTCACCCGCCCGCCGACGGCAAGCGGGCCTCGCACGGACGCGAGGCCCGCCCGTCGCAGGAGCGTCAGGCGACCTCGATCGCCGGCGTCGGCGGGAAGAGGTCGTCGAACACCGCCGCCCGGTCGAAGCGCAGCGCGCGGGCGCGGGCCCGCATCTCCATGTCGTGCCGCTCGGCGGCCGACAGGTCCAGCACCACCCGGTCGAGGGCCGCCACCAGACTCGGGACGTCGCCGGGCCGGACGATGACGGCGGTGTCGCCGACCGCCTCCGGCGCGCCGCCCGTCGTGGTGGTGATGATCGGCCCGCCGCCGGCCAGCATCTTCTCGGCCAGGGCGATGCCGAAGGTCTCCACGAAGTCGGGCTCGGGCTTGGTGGGCAGCGCGTAGGCCGCGCACCCGTTCATGAGCAGCGCCTTCTCCCGGTCGTCCACGTCGTCGAGGAAGACCACCCGCTCGTCCGCCGCGGCCAGCGCCCTGACCTCGGCCAGCGCCGGGCCCGTGCCCGCGACGACCAGCTTCACCCGCGAGCGGCAGCGGGTCCGCGCGAAGGCCGTCACCAGCTCGTAGATGCCCTTGGCGCGGGTCACCCGCGAGAGGAACAGCACGTAACCGTCGCGGTCCAGCCCGCGGCGGGCGAGCGCGGCGTCCACCTCCGCCCGGTCGAGGCCGAGGAAGGCCGTGGAGTCGATCGGCGGGTAGCTGACGGTCACCCGCCGCCGGCACTGCTCGGCGAAGTCGGTGCCGCATTGCGCGTCCACCTGCTCGGCCGAGGCGATGATCTCGTCCCTGGTGTAGTCGGAGACCGCGACGACCTCGTCGTTGGCCAGGAACGTGGTGAACAGCACGGTCGCCGCGCCGAACCGGCCCTCGCGCAGGCACGAGCGGATCACGTTGGTGACATCGGAGCCGACCGCCTTGGCGACCGTGTGGACGTCGGGCGCGTAACCGGCCGCGCGGGCCGCCGCGACCGCGTCCACGACGACCGAGGTGTGCGGCGCGAGGTACATCGACAGGCAGACGGTCGGCACCGGCTCGGCCAGCAGCTCGACCAGCCGCCCGGTGAGCCCGGCCTGATGGCGCCCGTCCGGCACCCGGTAGTCGCCGACCGGTCCCGGCCGCTCCACGGTGATGCCGGGACTGTACGGCAGCAGCCGGTCCAGCGGCTTGAGCGGCAGCCCTGCCGCCTGCAGCGCGGGGATCGGCCACGTCAGCAACCGTACGTCGGTGAACCCGCGGGTCAGCGCCACCTCGGCGAGATTGCGTGCTTCGCCCGAGTGACCGCAGATGACCGGGTCGGCCCTGACCACGATGACGAGACGGCGATGTGGGGGGAGCATCGCGCTACCTCCTATGTCGCGGGTGGATCGGAAAGAGACGGGGGCCGGAGCTCCCGGCCCCACGCCGACGGCTCCGGTCCGAGCCGGAGGTGGAGGACGCCGCCGCGGTGCACGGTGACGGCGTCCAGGTGCGTCGCGTGCAGAGGCTTGCCGTCGAGCGTCGCCGACTGCACGTACTGCGGGGGCGGGTGGCCCTCCGGGCCGTCCACGCCGATCGGGGTCTCGCGGTGGCCGCTGGTCTCGACGACGAACTCGCCGTCGCCGGTGCGGAGCACGGCACGTTCGAAGGCGGGCGCGTTGACCAGGAACAGGCTCTGCCCGGCGACCGGGAACAGGCCCAGCGACGCCCACACGTACCAGGAGCTCAGGCCGCCCGAGTCGTCGTTGCCCGGCAGGCCGCCGGGCCCGGTGCCGAACTGCCAGGTGAGCGCCGCGTGCACCACCTCGGCGGTGCGGTCGGGGCGGCCCGCGTAGTGGTAGGCCCAGGGCGCCTCCATGTCGGGCTCGTTGTTCAGGCCCTCGAACCGGTTGAGCGCGTATCCCGCCGCCATCTCCGCGGGGTCCGGGCGCCGGCCTGGCTGCCGCACCGGCCGCGCCCCGTAGCCGAAGAAGCGGTCGAGCTTGTCGATGAACTCCTTGTCGCCGCCGGCCAGGTCGATCCTGGCGGCCATGTCGTGCAGCAGGCGGAAGGAGTAGTTCCACTTGCCGCCCTCGTAGAACTCCGAGTCGCGCAGCAGGCCCGTGCCGGGGTCGAAGGCGTTGGTCCACTGGCTGCCGCACCGCTCCAGGTCGTCGGCCAGCCGGCGGTCGTTGAGCGCGCGGGCGACCTTGGCGGTGCAGTGGTGGGCGTAGGCCAGGTCGAGGGTGTGGGTGATGGGGTGCACCACGCCGTGCTCGAAGAAGTCCTCGCCGTACATGCGGCGCAGGTCGCCGACCATGTGCACGAGCGCCCAGTTCCAGTCGAGCGCGGTGCGGCCGAGCGCGTGGGCGTCGGCCAGCGCCGTGTGGACGAGCGCGCTCGCCTGGCGGAAGAACCGGTCGGCGCCGCGGGCCATGCGGTAGCCGATCGGGAAGTTGCCCTCCTCCTCGCAGACCCGGATCAGCGACTCCAGCAGGTCGTTCGCCCGCTCGGGGACGATGGCGGACAGCAGCGGGAGCTGGGTCTTGTAGATGTCCCACATGGTGCACACGTCGAACGCGAACGGCCCGGGGGTCGGCCAGAACGGGCTCTCGTCGTCGCCGAAGCACGGCTTGATCAGCGCGTGGTAGAGCGCGGTGCCGAAGACCGTACGGCGGGCGGGCGTGCCGCCCTCGACCTGGACGCGGCCGAGATGGTCGCCCCAGCGGGCGCGGGTGCGCAGGCGCACGGTGTCGAAGGCGGAGCTCGACTGGCCGCACTCGCGTTCGAGGTTGGCGCGGGCCTGCTCGCAGCCGCGCAGCGAGAACCCGAGCCGCACCTCGACCGTCTGCCCCGCCCGCGCCGGGCCCATGAAGAGCATGCCGAACGGGCGCAGCGTGGTCTGCCGGATGCTGTCGAAGTCGAGGCGGGTGCCGCCGTGGATGAGGCGGCGGTCGTACCAGAGCATCTGCCGCCAGCCGGGGCTGTCCACCTCCAGGTAGACCGACAGCGGGACGCCCTCCATCACCACCGTGCCCTGCGCCCGGCCGAGCCCCATGCTCTCGGCCTGCGCCCGGACCGGCACCGTACGGCCGAGGTCGATGCCGAGGCCGCCGCAGGACAGGTCGATCACCACGCGGGCGCTGGAGTGCTCGGGGAAGGTGTAGCGGTGCACGGCGACCTTGGTGCCCACGGTCAGCTCGCAGCGGATGCCCGTGTCGAGGGTGGCGGCGTAGTAGCCCGCCTCGGCCACCTCGTCGTGCAGCGGCCAGGACTCGTTGAGGTCGTCGAGCGGCTGCACCATCGGGGTGACCCGGACGTAGTTGTAGTACTTGCGGATCGCGCCGGTGCCGGACTGCTGGAAGTGGGTGAATCCGGACGCCTGCAGCCGCTCGAACATCTCCTCGGGCACGCCCTCGGTGTTCTTGGCGTAGCGGCCGTAGCCCGTGGGGTAGGCGCCCGAGTAGGCGCAGGCGGAAACCATGCCGAGCGGCGAGGTCGCACCCGGGTGCGTGTTGCCGACCTGCGGCTTCGGCCACCACCAAGTGGCGGCGAGACCGCGTGCGGGAGGCAGGTCGGTGGCCGCTGTGCCGATGAAGGGGTCCATGTTCGTGAGGATGGCGGCAATGTACCCGTTCGCTGTTCGCTTAAGGTTTCGCCAAGGTGAAATCCTTATAGTTTGATCTTCAGCGCACGGCACAGGGGGATCAAACTGATGGGGCAGGACAGGCCGGAGTCATCCCTGGGCAGCCGCTACACGCTGCTCGACGAGATCGGCGCCGGGGGCATGGGCACCGTATGGCGCGCGAGCGCGACACCGGCGACGTCGAATCCCCCACCCCCGAGCCCCTGCCCCCGCTCCTCGCCCCTTCGAGCGGCCCCAGCGCCTCCGGCGTCCCGGGCCCTCCCGGCCTGCCCCACTCCCCCGGCTCCTCTGGAGCGATGGGCGAGCCCCTGGGTGCTCTGGTAAGGAGCCCGCTTTGCCCTGCGTTGGGGCTGTTTTGGTTTGTTGTTGACACTCTGGGTAGCCGCAAGCGACATCAGTCGCACGAGGAGGCATCCCATGAGCGAGTATCCGACGGGGACCGGGCGACCGGCCTCTCCGCAGGAAGGAACGCTCCAACAGGGCAAGGACGCCGCCCGCGAGGTGGCAGGCACCGCCGTGGAACGCACGGCGCAGGTCGCGGACGAGGCCAGGCACCAGGCCCGCCGCGCCGTGAACGAGCTGCGCAACCGGGTGCGCGAGCAGTCCGATCACCAGAGCCAGCGCGCCGCCCAGAGCCTGCGGCAGTGGTCCGAGGACCTGTCGTCCCTGCAGGAGCACGCCAAGCCCGACTCCCCGGTCACCGGCGTCGTACGCCAGATCGCCGGCCAGGGCCACCGCGCCGCCGACTACCTGGACCGCAACGGCCTGACCGGGATGGTCAACGACGTGCAGAGCTTCGCCCGCCGCCGCCCCGGCGCGTTCCTCGCGGGGGCGCTGGCCGCGGGCTTCCTGGTGGGCCGGATCATGAAGGCCGCGAACGAGAGCCCGGAGACGACGTCCGGTCCCGGGCAGCGGTCCCCGCTGTCCTCCGCCGACACCGTGCCGAGCGGCCCCGCCCCGGTCGCCCCGCCCGCGCCCGTCGCCCCGCCCGCGCCGGTCGGCGACGCGTTCTCCGCCCGCGAGGAGACCATGCCCGTGGTCCCGCCCGCGTACGAGGAGCCGGGACCGGCGGTGCCCGGCCCGGAAGAGCCGCGGCAGGTTCCGCCGCGCTCCACTCCCCCCACCTACGGCACCGGGAGTGACCTGCCATGACCGTGCAACCGGAGGAACCGACGATCGGCCAGTTGGTCGGCGAGATCGGCGAGGACATCTCCAAACTGTTCCGCCAGGAGGTGGCGCTGGCCAAGGCGGAGATCCGCGAGGAGGCCACCAAGGCGGGCAAGGCCGCCGGGCTGCTCGGCGGCGCCGGGTTCGCCGCCTCCATGACGGCGCTGCTGCTGACCCTGGCCGTCATGTTCGGCCTGGGCAACGTCATGGACCTGGGCTGGGCGGCGTTCATCGTCGCGGTGATCTGGGCGATCGCCGGCGGCGTGATGTACACGACCGGACGCAACCGGATGCGTGAGGTCGAACCCAAGCCCGAGCAGACCATCGAGACGCTCAAGGAGGACGTGCAGTGGGCACGCGACCTGAGGAAATGAGAAGCGAGATCGCGGCCACGCGCGCCGAGCTGGCCGCCGACGTCGACCGGCTGGCCGACCGGACGAGCCCGTCCCGCATCGCGCGGCGGCGGACCGAGGGCGTACGGCGGGCCGCGCGCACGTTCCGCGAGCGGGTCATGGGCACGCCGGCCCACGCCGCCGACCGGGTACGCGAGAGCGCGCACCAGGGCGCGGGCAGCGTGGCCCACGGCGCGCACCAGGCCGCGCAGACGGTCAGGGAGGGCTCGCAGCAGGCGGCCGACACCGTACGGCACGGCGCCCATCAGGCCGCCGAGGCGGTACGGGCCGCGCCGGAGCAGGCGATGCGCGGCACGCAGGGCAACCCGCTGGCCGCCGGGCTGATCGCGTTCGGCGCGGGGCTGCTGGCCGCCGCGCTCATCCCGCGTACGCAGGCCGAGGAGCAGGCCGTCGGCCAGCTCCGCGAGCAGGTCGGCGACGTGCTGGAGCCGGTCAGGGAGGCCGGGATGGAGAGCGTGCGGCAGCTCGGCCAGGAGGCCAAGGAGGTGGCCGGCCAGGCCGCGCAGCAGGTGCGGGAGACCGCCGCCGAGGCGGCCGGCGACACCGCGCAGCACGCCCGCGAGCAGGCCCGCCAGGTCACCGACCACCGCTGAGGCGGCTGATCGAACAGAGACGGCCCCGTGGTCATGGGGCCGTCTCTGTGCCTATTCGCACCGATAGCCGCGGTCGTCCCAGCAGGAGTCGGCCGCAGCCGCGACGACCCACAGGCCCTCTCGTCCGGTCTCTTCGAACGCGATCCCGACGAGCCGTTCGTCCACGTGGTGGACGAGTTGGAATCCGCAGCGTGGAGTGCTGCAGGTCTGCGAGGCCGGCGACCACCCCGCCTTGACGAACGCCTGCCACAACTGATCGCGTCGGAGTTCCGGGTCGACCAGGACGGACAGTGAGGCGCCGTTGTCGGCGGAGTCGCATCCGTTCCACTCGTCGACGCTCACGCGCTTGCCCGACGGCAGAACAGCGCTGACCGCCTTCAGATAGAGGGCGTTCTCCCGGTTCGCCCGGTCAATGCACACCTGGCCGCCGCCGTGCATGGCCCCGTGGCCGGGGGCGCAGCCGATCAGACTGCCTCCCAGGAGCATCAAGGCGCTCATCAAGCGGGGTAATCCCATACGTCGATTAGATCATCCAAGCGGCTGCAAGCCGCGGGCAATCGGGACGCAAGACGCCGGCCGTAAGGTCGGGCCGTGTACAGACGACTGGTTCTCGGCGGCGCCGCGCTCGCGGTGGCCGCGACGACGACGCTCACCACCGCCGGCCCCGCCTCCGCCGCCCCTGCCACCGCCGCCGCCGCGCCCGCCGGAGTGGCGAACAAGCTGTTCCGCGCCTGGCTGGCCGCCGACCGCGCGGCCGCCGCGAAGGTGGCCACCCCGGCCGCGGTCGCCACGATCTTCGGCTACCCCTACCGCGCGCCCGACCGCTTCGCCGGCTGCTCCGGCGCGGTGTGCCGGTTCACGCACACGAGCGTGCGCGTGCCCGGCGGGCTGGACGGCATCGCGATGGTGGTGACCGGCTCCAAGGTCACGAAGGTCTACCAGTCGCGGCACGTCACCAAGCCGTCCACGGCGGCGACGCGGCTCTTCGCCGCCTGGCGGCGCGGCGACCGCTACAGCGCCCTTGAGATCGCCTCCACGGGCGCGGTGAAGACGCTGTTCAAGGTCAAGTACGACCCGCACGGCGTCGCCTACCACTTCCAGGGGTGCACGGCCGAGCCCAAGGGGTCCGCGTGCGCCTACTCGTACGAGGGCGGCGCGATGCTGATGCACGTGCGCGGCACCCGGGCCAGCGGCTACGAGGTGAGCTCGATCAGCTACCTCGCCGACTGATCGAGGTGTGAACGCCCCGGCCCGTGGTAGGCGAGAAGCGGATCTCGACACGGGAGGCGACATGGCCAAGGGGCTCTTGACCGACGAGGACATCGACACCGCGCTCGCGGCGCTGGAGGGCTGGCGCCGCGAAGGCGACGCCCTGCTCAAGGACGTGCCGGTGACGCCGGACAGCCACGGCTGGCTGACCGAGGCGGTGATGAACGAGGCCGCCGTGCTCGACCACCATCCGGAGATCGAGCACACCTCCGACGGCATCCGGTTCCGGCTGTCCACCCACAGCGCGGGCGGGGTGACGGCCCGGGACGTCGAGTTGGCCGCCCGCATCGACCACGTCCTCGACGGCGCGGCCCCCGACCGCGGCTGAGCGAGGGGGCCGCGCCGCCCGGCGGGCGGGTCAGCGGCTGATCGCCCGCTGGTAGAGCCGCGTGGCGAGCGGCACGAACACCGCCAGCAGCACCACCGACCAGAGCAGCGAGGCCGCCACCGCGTTCCGCAGCGGCCAGACGTCGGGCACGGGCATGGCCGCGCTGGTGTTGCCGAACAGCTCGCGCGTGCCCTGGATCAGCGTGGAGACCGGGTTCCACTCGGCGATCGGCTTGAGCGGCCCCGGCAGGCGGGCGCTGTCGACGAAGGCGTTGGACAGGAAGACGATCGGGAACGAGACGATGGTGGCCACGTTGTTGAACGTCTCGGGCGTGCGCAGCGCCAGCGCGACCGTCGCGGTCACCCACGAGAAGGCGTACGAGAACAGCAGCAGCATGAGGAAGCCGAGCGCGGCCTCCCCCGGCGAGCTGTGGATCCGCCAGCCGACCAGCAGCCCGACCAGCGCCATCGTGATGACGCTGGCCAGGTTCATGATCACGTCGCTGACGGTCTGGCCGACCAGCACCGCCGAGGGCGACATCGGCAGCGTGCGGAACCGGTCGAAGATGCCCTTCTGCAGGTCCTGGGTCAGCGTGTAGCCGGTGATCTGGGAGCTCATGACGATCGTCATGACGAAGATGCCGGGGAGCAGGTATTCGCCGTAGGACATGCCGGGCAGGCTGATCATGCTGCCGAAGACGTAGGCGAACAGCAGCACGAACACGATGGGCAGCGTGATCACGCCGCCCAGCAGGTCGGGGGCGCGCCGGATCTTCAGCGCGTCCCGCCTGGCGATCGTGAGGCCGTCGGCGGCGGCGAGCCGGAGGGCGTTCATCGTACGGTCTCCTCGATCTTGCCGGTGAGGGTCAGGAACACGTCGTCCAGGGTCGGGCGGCGCAGGCCCGCGTCGCGGACGGCGATCCGTTCGGCGGCCAGCCGGGCGAGCGCCTCGGTCAGCGCCGCCGCGCCGCCGGTGACCGGGACGGTCATCCGGAGGGCGGCGGCGTCGACCTGGATGTCCTCGACGGCCAGCGGCGCCAGCGCCCGCGCGGCGGCCTCCAGGTCGGCCGTGCCGGTCACCGACAGCTCGACGCGGTCGCCGCCGATCTGGTCCTTCAGCTCGTCGGCGGTGCCGCGGGCGATCACCCGGCCCCGGTCGACGACCGCGATCCGGTCGGCGAGCCGGTCGGCCTCCTCCATGTACTGGGTGGTGAGCAGCACCGTCGCGCCCTCCGCGACGAGCTCGGCGATGACGTCCCACAGTCCCGCGCGGGCCCGGGGGTCGAGGCCGGTCGTGGGCTCGTCGAGGAACAGCACGGGCGGGCCGGCCACCAGCGCCCCGGCCAGGTCGAGCCGCCGCCGCATGCCGCCCGACCAGCCCCGCACCGGGCGGTCGGCGGCGTCGGTCAGGTCGAAGCGCTCCAGCAGCTCGCGGGCGCGCTCCCTGCTGCGCCGCGCGCCCAGGTGGTAGAGGCGGCCGACCATCTCCAGGTTCTCGGCGCCGGTGAGGTGGTCGTCCACGGCGGCGTACTGGCCGGAGGCGCCGATGCGGGCGCGCAGCCGGGCGGCGTCGCGTACGACGTCGAGCCCGGCCACCGTGGCGTGCCCGGCGTCCGGTCTCAATAAGGTCGTCAGGACCCGCACGGTCGTGGTCTTGCCCGCGCCGTTGGGCCCGAGCAGCCCGAACACCGTCCCCTCGGGCACGGCCAGGTCCAGGCCGTCGAGGGCGGTCACGTCGCCGTATCTCTTGACCAGGCCCGTGGCCGTGATCGCGTCGGTCATGGAAGCTCTCCTCCTCAGGAACGCTGGATGACGATGTCGCCGTAGGCGGTGTGGGCGCGCACCTCGACGACGTCGCCGGCCGAGCCGGGGCCGTCCGCGGAGTCCAGGCGGACGTCCACGAGGCCGTACTTGGAGCTGACGTCGAGCCAGGCGGCGCTGCCCTCGCGGATGCCGAGGTCGAGCCCGCCGCCGGTGGTCTCCATGACGACCGCGCCGGAGACCACCTCGCCGATGTTCACGCCGCCGTGCGCGGTCCTGGCGGTGACGCCGGCCAGCGCGCGGTCCACGGTCACCTCGCCGTAGGCGGTGTTCAGGCGCAGCTCGCCGGTCACCTCGCCGATGCGTACGTCGCCGTGGGCGCTCTTGACGACCGCCGTGCCGTCGATCCGGCCGAGGCGGATGTAGCCGTTGGTCGTGGTGACCTCGGCGTGCCCGGTGGCGTGGTCGACCGAGATGTCGCCGTGGGTGGACTGGAGCCGCAGGCGGCCGGCCCGCTCGACGCGGATGTCGCCGTAGGAAGTGGCGAAGGTCACCTGGCCGAGCGGCCCGCGGCAGTGCAGGCCCGCCGCCGCCTTGGCGTCCACGCGGGAGCCCGCGGGCAGGTGGATCGCCACCTGCACCGCGCCCTGCCCGCGCAGCAGCGAACGCGCCCAGTCCGCCGGCGACTCGATGAGCCTGCCGAGCGACAGCCCCCAGCCGGGCGCCGAGCTGGGCGCGGCCGGGTCGGCGCGGACGAGGAGCCGGCCGCCGGCGTGGTCGATCTGGACGTCCCGCGCGGCCTGGACGTCGGTGTCGTCGGTCTCGTCGGCCGGACGGACCTCGACGACCGTGTCCGCGCGCTCGCTCGCGCTGATCCGGACGACCGCGGTCGGCACGTCGACGAGAACGTGGATGGGGTCGGGGGTGTCGAAGGTCGGCATCACGGCTCCTCCGTGGTGGGTCGGGGTGGACATCAGCGCACCCAGCCGCTGAAGCGCCTGCCGGACTGCGGCTGCGGCGGGCGGCCAGGCCGGCGGCCAGGCTCGCCGGCGTCGAGCGCGCCGGCCACGGCCCGGACCAGCCAGGCGTTGACCGACAGCCCTTCGCGACCGGCGGCCTCCTCGATGCGCGGCTTGAGGTGCTCGGGCACCCGGAGCGAGATCCGGGAGGTGCCGCCCTCGTCGGCTTCGGGCGGCGCCGGCGTCACGGGCGGGCGGGCGGGAACGCCGTCCTCCTCGTACGGTTCGCCGCCGCTGCCGGGCGGTGGCGTCACGACGAAGTCGGGGTCGCGCCCGCGCAGGCGCACCTCGACCGCGCCGGGCGCGAGGTCGCGGGTGATCTCGTCCGCGGCGGCGGACAACGCTTCGAGCAGCGCGAGCCTGGCGGCCGGTTCGAGCGCGGCGGAGAGGCGTTCGGCCAGCGCGCGCGTCTCCTCACCGCCCGCCCCTGCGGCGCCGGCCAGCTCGCGGCGAAGTCGATCGACATACGGAGCCAGATCCATGACGTCACTATGACACCATGATGGCGTCACCACAACCCGTCCTGGTGGCACAAGGTGACGTCATTCGTCATGAAGGCATGCTTCAGCTGCTTTCCTGCCTCCGGTGGGTCAGGGTTACTGCTCGCCTGCGCGGCGGGCCGGAACGGGCGGCGGACCGGCGGTGCCGTCCGTGAAGCGGCCGGGGCGGAAGGGGGCGAGCAGCGCCGACTCCGCGCCGTACAGCTCGCCGGCGACCTCCCGCCCGAGCAGCGGGGCGAGGGTGACGCCACTGTGGGTGGCCACGGTGTACACGCGCCCCGCCGGGTCGGCGAAGCCCGCCACCGTCAGCCCGTCGCCAGGAAGAGCGCGCTGCCCCACGACCGCCCGCTCGGCCGTGACCCCCTCGGTGGCGTGCAGCGCGGCCGGCAGCCTGGCCAGCATCGTGTCCCGGACGTCGGCCGGCACCGGCGCGGCCGGATCGGCCCGGTCGTCCAGCCCCAGGGCCTGGAGCAGGAGCCGCCCGGCTCCGTCGGGGCGCATGTTGAGCCCGGAGGTGGTGACCATCCGGGACAGGCGGGCCGGCACCGGGGCCGTGGTGACCAGGAAGCCGTTGGTGAGGCGGCCGGAAGTGGCCGGGTCCAGCATGGGCACGTACGCGCCGGCCAGCGCCGCCACTCCCTGCGTCCAGCGCCCGGCGCAGGTCACCACGGCGTCGCCGTCGAACGAGCGGCCGCCGGTCACGGTCACCTTCACCCCGGACGCCGACGCCTCGATCGCCGTGACCTCGGCGCCGTACTCGACCGCCGCCCCGCCGTCGCGGGCCTCGCCCAGCAGCCGTCCGATCAGCCGCATCGGGTGGACGTGCGCCTCGCCGGGGAAGAACGCGTACTCGGCGCCGGGGGGCCGGACCAGGTCGGGCTCCAGGTCGCCGGCCCGCGCCGCGGTCACCCGTTCCACCGGGTAGCCGAGGGACGCCAGTCGCGCCACCCGCGCCTCCAGCAGCTCCTTGTGCTCGTCGGTCGTCGCGCGTTCGAGGTGGCCGGTGGGGAAGAGCCACGGGCCCGGCAGCTCGTGGTGCGCCAGGACCCCGGCGTGGTTGAGGCGGAAGTACTCCTCAAGCCGCTTGTTGTTGGCGTTGACCCAGGCCATGGAGGTGGCGGAGGTGCCCGATCCCGGGGTGCGCGCCTCCAGGACGGTGACCCGCGCGCCGCGCCGGGTCAGCCCCGCAGCGACCGCCGATCCCACGACCCCCGCGCCGATGACGACGACTCGCACGCCGGCCCCTCCTCCCGTACGTGCCGGGCTCTCTCGTCAGGATGGCACGTACCGGTGCGGTTGCCCATCCCCGGCGGCTCCGGGGGCGGTGAGCTCGGCCAGGACGGCGTGCACGTCCGCGACCATCGCGGCGCGGGAGGGGCCGTCGCGGAAGCCCTCGACGGGCGTGACGATCAGGTGGTGGGCCTCCTCGGCGAGCGGCGAGGAGCGCAGGTCGGTCAGGACGCAGACGGTGGCGCCGCGCTCCCTGCCCAGCCGGGTCAGGCCGCGCAGCCCGCGGGCCGGGCGCCAGAGGTGGAGCACGACCAGGCAGTCGCCCGCCTGCAGCTGGGACACCTGGACGGCCTGGGCGGTGGTCGAGCCGAGGGCGAGCCGGACGTCGTGCCCCAGGGTGAGCCCGCGGCGGCCGAGGACGCGCGCCGGCCCGGAGCCGCCGCCGCAGCCGATGACGACGGTACGCCGGGCCGCCCCGATGGCCTGGGCGGTCGCCCGGATGGCGCCACGACGGCGGGGGTCGGCGGGGTCCGTCAGCGCGGCGGGTTCGGCCGGTCCCGTCTCGATCGACACTGTGCCTTCTTCTCCGTATTGCAGCATTGCGGTAAGACACGCCGGGATCACCCAGCGTTGGGGGAATTCTGCCAGTTCGCACCCCGCCGCACGCCAGAGATCGCCAAGACGGGCCGGGAGTCAGGCCGAGCAGGCGGGCGGCGTCGTGCGCGAGGATTCATGTCCTCCTTCATCGCGTGGGCGCCCGCCGAGGGGAATGCGGTCGTCCCGGATGCGGTCCCATCCCTCCGGGCTGAGCGCGTACGCGGTGACGCTGCCCGTCGCGAAGCGCCGCCAGGCGCGCGGGCGGGCGAGCACCAGCCCGGACACGGCGGCCAGCAGCAGCGCGGCCCGCGCGTCGGGGCCGGGCGTCAGCTCCTCCGCGCTGCCCGCGTAGCCGCCGCGGCGCAGCAGCGCGGCGGCGAGCTCGCCGAGCACGGCCCGCCGCCGCCCGGTGTGCTCGGCCGCGCCCAGCACCGCGAGCAGCAGCTGATGGGTGGCCACCCCTGCCCTGCCCGCCGGCTGCGGGGACGGGGTCCGGCCGCGGGCGAGCTCCAGCAGCGGCGTCACCAGGTCGACCCCGGACAGCAGCGCGTTGACCGGCTCGACCAGCCGTGGGTTCACGTCGATGACGACGGGGCCGTCGGCGGTCAGGATGACGTCGGCCGACAGGGCGCCGTGCCAGCGGAGGCCGCCGCCGAGCCGCCGTAGCTGCGCTTCCGCCTCGGGCAGGCGCAGGCCGAGCTTGCGGCTCGCGCCGCCGCGCGAGCCCTCGCCGGTGCGGCGGCAGGCGTGGAAGGCGACCAGCTCCCCTGCGGCGAAGACCGCCTGCGTCATCACCAGCGGCCCGCGCGCCTCCTGCTGGATCAGCCGGCGCTCCCCTTCCGGCCAGGTCAGGTCCGCGAGGCTCGCGGGCCCGGCCAGGCGGATCACCCCGCTGGAGGCCGTGCCGACCGGCCGCTTGAGATAGGCGGGGTACGCCTCCCACGCGGCGGCCCGCGCCGGGCCGGACACCACGGCCGACGGCGGCTGCGGCACCCCCGCCGCCTCCAGCGTGGCGTACGCCGTCACCTTGTCCTGCACGGCGGCGAGCGCCGGGAACGGCGGCGCCGCCGTGGCCACGCCCCGCGCGCGCAGGCGCCCGGCCGCCGCGGACAGCACGCTCACCTGCTCCTGCGTGGGCAGCAGCACGTCGAAGCCGCCCTCGTCGTAGATCGTGAGGGCGGACTCCAGCCAGGCGAACGGGTCGTCGCCGAAGGCGGGCACCCGGTGCACGCGCCGGACGTGCCGGGTGAAGGCGCACACGCACAGGGGGTCGGGCGACAGCGCCTCCACCCGGTGGCCGGCGCGCGACAGCACGGTGGCGCACTGCCGCGAGGTCAGCCCCGACCCGTCCGACAACAGGATCCGCATGACGCCTCCCGTTTGCGTATGGCGTAAGCGTACGTCATACACTTATGGAATGGGACGTCCCGCGCAGATCAGTCGCTCCGCCGTCGTGGCCGCCGCGATGGCGGTCGCCGACGAGCACGGCCTCGCCGGGCTCACCATGCCGGCCGTCGCCGCCCGTCTCGGCGTCACGACCATGGCGCTCTACCGGCACGTGGCGAGCAAGGACGACCTGCTCGACGCGCTCGTGGAGGCGCTGCTCCCCCCGCTGCCCCCGGAGCAGGCGTCCTGGCGGGAGCGGCTGGGCGCGATGGCCGCCGCGATCCGCGACATCGCGGCCCGCCATCCGGCGGTCTTCCCGCTGCTGCTCCAGCGCCCGGCGGCGACCGAGCGGTCCCGCGAGATCCGCGACGGCGTCGTGGCGGCGCTGCGGCAGGCCGGGCTCGCGCCCGACCGGGCCGCCCGCGCCGAGCGGCTGATCAGCACCGCCGTCCTCGGCTACGCCGCCGGCGAGGCCGCCGGCCGCTTCGACCACCACGACCGGCACGTACGCGACGAGGACTTCGCCTGCCTGCTCGCCGCCATCGACACCCTCATCGAAGGCGGCGGGCCAGCCTCCGGCCCAGCCGCTGGCCGGGCAGTTCCAGGAAGCGGTGGCTGAGCCAGCTCAGCGGCAGCAGCAGGGCGAGCACGAGCGCGCCGACGCCGAGCTGCGCGCCCGCCGGGGCCCACCGCATCTCCCCTAGCACGGCCATGAGGACCAGCAGCAGCGGCAGGTGCACCAGGTAGAGCGAGTAGCTGACGACGCCGAGCCCGGTCAGCGCGGCGGGCAGCCGCCGGCCGCGCAGCGCCATGGCCGCGCCGAAGGTGGCGGCGGCCAGCACGACGGTCAGGATCCACACAGGCGGACGCACCCACCACCAGCCGGCGCTGAGCGCCCACACGGGCGTCGCGGCCACCAGCGCCGCCGCGACGCCGACCGGCCACAGCCGGCCCTGGCCGCGTTCCCATCGGTGGATGGCGGTGCCGGCGAACATCACCGCCACGATCGCCGCCCCGAACCACGGCACCCGGCTGCTGAAAAGCAGCAGCGCCAGCGCCATGACCCCCAGCGCCACGCTCGCGCCGCGCACCGCCCGCCCGGCCAGCACGCAGGCCAGCCCGGCGGCGAACACGGCCAGCGACACCCACGACAGCCACGCCCCCGACAGCGGCGGCGCGGCCCACACCAGGCCGGTCACCGCCGCCACCACGGCCGGCAGCACCGGCAGCACGCCCCGCCCGTCGCGTACGCCGAGCACGAACAGCGCCGCCGCGAGCAGGTAGAACACCATCTCGTACGAGAGCGTCCACATGGTGTTGAGCACCCCGGCCGACCCGACGGCGTCGAGCAGCATCGTCGCGTGCGCGGCCACCGCCGAGCCGTCGCGCGGCACCTCGGCGCGGACCGCGACCCACGGCGAGAGCGCCAGCGTCAGCACGATCGCCGCCAGGTAGAGCGGGTAGAGCCGGAAGACGCGGCCGATCCAGAACACCCGCACGTCGCCGTGCCGCTCCAGCGAGTGCGGGATGATGTAGCCGCTGACCAGGAAGAACACCAGCACGCCGTAGATGCCGAGATTGATCGCGGTGGGCCGCAGCCAGGGGATGGCCCACGTCGTCAGGTGCTCCCCCACCACCGCCAGGGCGCCGAGGCCGCGCAGCGCGTCCAGCCAGTCGAGCCGGGTCGTCTCCGTGCGGGCGGCGGTGGAAGCGGGGGCGGCGACCATGAACTCCAACGTATCGGAACATCCTGGCAGCCCGCCCTCGATGCGGAACCGGAAGCACAACGTCCGGAATGGGGCCTAGGGTCGGGGCTCATGGACGAGTTTCGCGAGCGGGACCTCTCCGCGGCGCGCTTCGAGCGCGTGAACCTCCAGGACGCCACCTTCCACCGGGTGGACCTGGTCGACGCCCGGATGCACAGGATCGATCTCACCGGGGCCGACCTCCGCGGCGTGCTGTTCCGGCGGACCCGCCTGCGCGGCGTCGAGCTGATCGACGTCGAGATCGCCGGCGAGCTGAGCAACGTCGTCGTGAACGGCGTCGACATCGCCCCGCTGGTCGAGGCCGAGCTCGACCGGCGCATGCCGGACCGGGCGAAGATGCGCCCCGAGGACCCCGCCGGCTTCCGCGAGGCGTGGGCGATCCTGGAGCGGCTGTGGGAGGGCACGCTCGCGCGGGCCCGTACGTTCCCGGAGGCCGCGCTGCACCGCGGCGTCGATGACGAGTGGTCGTTCATCCAGACCCTGCGGCACCTGAACTTCGCCTCCGCCGCCTGGGCGGGCCGGATGGTCCTCGGCGACCCCTCGCCCTGGCATCCGCTCGACCTGCCCTGGGACGAGGCGCCCCGGTGGGACGACATCCCGTGGGAGCGCGACCTGCGCCCCTCGCTCGACGAGGTGCTCGCCGTCCGCCGCGAGCGGCAGGCCATGGTGCGCGGCGTCCTGGACGCGCTCACCGACGAGCGGCTGGCCGCCGAGGTGACCCGCACCGAGCCCGGCTGGCCGCGACTCGAACGTTTCCCCGTCAAGGAATGCCTCCACATCATCCTCCGCGAGGAGTGGGAGCACCGGCTCTACGCCGAACGCGATCTGAACGCCCTGAAGAACGCACTGGAGAAGGAAGACTGACCGTGGACATCTTGCTCATCGGCGGCCTCTGGCTCGACGCCTCCGCCTGGGACGACGTCGTGCCCGAGCTGGCCGCGCTCGGCCACCGCCCGGTGCCGGTCGCCCTGCCCGGCCAGGGCGACGGCTCGGCCTCGGCCACACTCGGCGACCAGGTGGCGGCCGTGCTCGCCGCCCTGGACGCGGCCTCCGGCGAGGTCATGGTGGTGGGACACTCGGCCGCGTGCAGCCTGGCGTGGCTGGCCGCCGACGCGCGGCCCGCGCGGATCGCCAAGGTGGCCCTGGTCGGCGGCTTCCCGGCCGCCGACGGGGCCGCGTACGCGGACTTCTTCGAGGTGACGGACGGCGTCATGCCCTTCCCCGGGTGGGGGCCGTTCGAGGGGGCCGACTCTGCCGATCTCGACGAGGACGCCAGGCGGGCCTTCGCCGCCGCCGCGATCCCCGTGCCCGAGGGGGTCGCCAGGGGCGTCGTCCGGCTGACCGACGAGCGCCGTCACGACGTGCCCGTGGTCGTCGTGTGCCCCGAGTTCAGGCCGGCCGAGGCGAAGGCGTGGATCGACGCCGGGGACGTGCCCGAGCTGGCGCGGGCCAGGAACGTCACGTTCGCCGACCTCGACTCCGGGCACTGGCCCATGCTGACCCGGCCGCGCGAGCTCGCCCGCCTGCTCGCCGCGGAGGCCGGCTGAGCGTCAAGCGGGCGGCCGAGCGTCAAGCAGGCGGCTGAGCGTCAAGCAGGCGGCTGAGCGTCAAGCAGGCGGCTGAGCGTCAAACGGGCGGGTGAGCGGCGGCGACGAGGGCCTCGGCGGCGGGGTGCCAGGGACGGCCGGGCGGGCCGCTGAGCACGAGCCTCCTGGTGACCCGCTGGTCGAGCGGCACCAGGACGAGCCGCGCGTCCAGCATCGCCGCGGTGAGACCGGGCACCAGGGTCACCCCGACGCCGCTGCGGACCATGGCGAGCAGTGTGCCCAGCTCCCTGATCCGGTGCGCGGGCGCGAACGGCGTACGCCCCTGACGGAAGACCTCCCTGACGTGCGACTCGCAGCCGCCACGGGACAGCAGGAAGGGGTCGTCCTCCAGGTCCGCGACGCTGATCGACGCCTCCCCCGCGAGCGGGTGGTCGCGGCGGAGCAGGGCGTGGAAGGCGTCCACGCCGACGACCACCCCGCTGCCCGGCGGCGGGTCGACGAGCACGGCGAGCTCGACGGCGGAGCCCGCGAGCCAGCCGGCGACCTCGTCGTCCTCGCCCTCGAACACGGTGATCTCGACCTCGGGGAAGTCGGCCTTCCACCGGTTGAGCAGCCCGGGAAGCAGCCCCTGGCACACGGACGGCGGGGCGCCCAGCCTGATGGCCCCGCGCGGCACGCCGTCGCGCAGGGCCACGAGGTCGTCGATGGCGACGGCCGCCGCGACCGCGGCCCGCGCGTGCCCGAGGATCCGCTCACCGAACGCCGTGGGCCGCGGCGGGCCCTGGCGGAGCAGCACCGGGGCCTTGAGCGCGCGTTCCAGCGCGGTGACGGCGTGCGAGACGGCCGACTGGCTCACCCCGAGGGCGTCGGCCGCGGCGCTGAAGCCGCCTTCGTCGAGCACCGCCACGAAGGCCCGCAGCTGGGCCAGGTGCACCGTCATGAGCTTCCTTCATAGGGTCGGCGGGCCGGCTTGTTGGACTCATGCTCCCCTCCTGAGCAGGATGCCGTCCATCGCTGTGGAAAAGGGGGACGCAATGCGGTGGATGCCGGCGTTCGTGACGTTGTCCGCCATCTGGGGGGCGAGCTTCGCGTTGATCAAGATCGCGGTCGAGGCGGGGGTCGGGCCGCTGTGGGTGGCGTTCTGGCGCTGCTTCTTCGGCGCGCTCGCCCTGCTCGCGGTGTGCGCGCTGCGACGGGAGCCGCTGCCGCGCGACCGGGCCGTCTGGGGGCACGCGCTGGTCGTGGCCGCGCTGCTCAACGCGGTGCCGTTCGCCCTCCTCGCGTACGGCGAGACGCTGGTCAGCTCGGTGCTCGCCGGGGTGTGGAACGCGACGACGCCGCTGACCACGCTGGTGTTCGTCCTGCTCATGGTGCCGCAGGAGCGGCCGACCGCCCGCCGCCTGCTCGGGCTGCTCGTCGGCTTCGCCGGGGCGCTCGTGGTGCTCGCCGGCGGGCCTGGCGCGGGCGGCGGCCCGGCGATCGGGAGCCTCGCCTGCCTGGCGGCCACGGCCTGCTACGGGGCCGGGTTCGCCTACACCCGCAGGTTCTACTCGGGGCGCGAGGGCTCCGCCGCCGCGCTGTCGGCCGTGCAGATCGTCTGCGCGACCGCCGAGCTGGCCGTCGTCACCCCGTTCGCCGGCGGCGGGCCGTCCTGGCCCGGCCTGCCCGCCGCGGCGGCGCTCGTGCTGCTCGGCGCGGTCGGCACCGGGCTGGCGTACATACTCAACCTGCGGGTGATCCGCTCGGCGGGGTCCACGATCGCCTCCACCGTGACGTACGTGACGCCCGTGTGGTCGACGTTGCTCGGCACGCTGCTGCTGGCCGAGCCGCTGGGCTGGAACACCGTCGCGGGCGGCGTCCTCGTGGTCGCCGGGGTCCTCCTCTCGCGTACGGGCGGCGCGGCGGCGCGGCTCACGACGGCCCGGTGATCGCCTGGTCGGCGCCGAGCGTCTTCTTCCTGGTCTCCAGGAACGTACGCAACGTCGCCGCCTCCTCCTTGACCTTGGCGCTGTCGGCCCCTTCGTTGAGGTCGTAGGCCGCGACCAGCTTGTCCAGCAGCCCGGAGGCGGCGTCGCCGGCCAGCAGCTTGGCGTACAGGGCGCGGTACTGCTCCTCGTAGAGCTTCTTGAAGCCGGCGTCGGCCAGGAACTTCTCCTTCAGCGGGTGCCCGCCCATGCGTCCCATGCCGATCGTGTCGTGCACGCCGCTCGTGGCGTCACCGTTGAAGGCGAGGTTGAGGTCCCAGGTGACGACCGTGAACTTCTTGGCGGCGAGGTCGTACCACAGGTAGTAGTTGCGGCCGGGGCCGGCCATGTCGTCGAAGTTGACCATGAGGTTCTGCAGGGCCACGTAGCGGGCGAACGACTCCACGTCCAGACGCTCGGCCAGGCCCGCCGCGAACTCCTCGGCGGAGGAGTCGTTCACCCACTTCACGAAGTCGATGACCGGCTGCAGGTCCCTGCCGCCGACCTTGTTGACCTGCTTGAAGTCGGTGCCGTACGCGGTCTGGTCCTCGCCCTTGTAGGTGAAGGAGCCGGAGGCCAGCGACTTGTACAGGACGCCGTCGCCCAGGCCCTCGGCGTAGCCCTCGTCCAGGTACTCGACCAGCAGGCGAGGCGTCGAGGCGCGGCCGTTGACGGTGAACGAGCCGTAGGCGGAGCGCTGGGTGGGCTCGCCGGCCGCGCCGACGACCGCGATGCCCAGGGCCTCGTTCAGCATCGCCGACGAGCCCGACAGGGCCGGGCGCACGGCGAGCTGGCTGTGGCCCTGGTAGCGGCGGCCTTCCACGAACTCGTCGAAGCTGATCAGCCACGGCAGGCTCTCCGGCTCCTCGGCCTTGAGCGAGGCCCGCATCATGCCGCCACCGCCGGGCGGCCGCCCGTTGCCCCGCTGCTGCCCGTTCCCGTTGCCCGGCGGCTGGAAGCCCTCGGGAGGCTGGAAGCCTTCGGGAGGCTGGAAACCTTCGGGGGGCTGGAAGCCGTCCGGCGGGCCGTCGCCGGCCTGGCGGGGCCCGCCGCCGCCCGGCATGACCCGCCGCTTGCTCTGCCCCTTCCAGGTCAGCCCCTGCAACGTGGAGTTGCCCTTGAGCCGGACGCCGACGCTGGGGATCCGGGTGCCGTCGATGACCAGGTCGGCCTCGACGTACTTCTTCTCCCCGTCCTTGAAGTAGGCGGTCAGCATGTCCTCGTACGCCTCGTCCGTGAACGTGATCCGCACGTCGTGCGGCACCGAGGCGTCGAACAGGTCCTTGGCGCCGGTCAGGTTCGTGGTGACGGCGCCGGCCTCGGCGGTCCGGGCGGTGGTGACGTACGGGCGGATCGTCCCGCTGCCGAACACGCCCCAGCACACGGCCAGGAACGCCGCGCACAGCGCGACCAGTTTCCAGTTCTGCCGCAGCCTGACCGGGACGCGGTGCTTGAGCTGTGCCATGGCCCCGGCCCTACAGATCGGTCTGGTCGTACCCGGTCAGGACCGTGACCGCCTGGCCGTGGTTGCGGGCGCGCAGGCCGGAGATGACGTCCGCGGGTTCACTGCCCTTCTTGATCTTGACCGTGTACATCAGTTCGAGCAGCGCGCCGCCTCTGATCGACTCCATGCTCACCAGCTCGAACTCGTCGGTGTGCCGGACGAGCACGTCCTGGACCGCCGCGGTGTAGTCGTCGTCCGACGGCACCTGCACCTTGACGACCTGACGACGCACGTTGAGCGCGAACCAGTTGAACCGGTGCATGACCACGACGATCAGCGAGATCGCGACGGCGGCGACCACGGCGAGCAGGTAGAAGCGGGTGCCTACGGCCATGCCGACGCCCATCACCAGGAAGATGAACCCGACGTCGCGGGTCTCCTTGATGGCGTTGCGGAAGCGCACCACCGACAGGGCGCCGACCAGGGCGAAGGCGCGGGCGATGTTCGAGCCGACGACCAGCATGATCAGCGAGATGAGCATGCCCAGGACGACCAGCGTCTGGACGTAGGACTGGCTGTAGGACACGTTGCGGTGCGTGGCCCGGTAGACCCAGCCGATCATGGCGCTGAGCACGAACGACAGCGCCATCGCGATCGCGATGTCGGCCACGCTGAACGTGCCGGACAGGTCCTGGAAGGAGAAGTCCATGGGGGGTCATGCCTCCAAGGGGACGCCCGGCCGGGAGCGGCCGGCGTCGAGGTCGTGGTCATGATCAGGAACGTGGAACACCGAGCGCGGCGCGAGCCCGTGCGCCTCGACGCTCTGGCAGTACTTGGAGACCCGCACGACCTGTAGGTTCCGCTTCGCGGTGAGGTCGGTCAGCCAGTACGGCACCCGCTCGTCGGCCTTGACCTCCATGATCACCTTGCGGGCGGGCACGATGAGCCGGTCGCCCGCGTCCGCGCCGAGGTGGAAGTCCCTGTCCCGGCCGCGGATCCGCTGGTCGAACGTCACCCGCAGGCCCACGTCGGCGTCGCGGCCCAGGTAGGCGTGCCTGGTGTAGCCGGTCGTCGCGACGGCTCGCAGATCGAGGCGCAGGACCAGGTCCAGCACCTCCTCCAGGAAGGGCCGCTGGGCGGGCTCGTGCTCGACGAGCGTGCGCCCGTCGCAGAGGAGCAGCGCGTCCCGGTACGGCAGGCGCGCCCGCCGCTTCTGGGTGACCCGGTTGACCCGCTGCTTGATCTCGACGTACACCGGCGTGTCCTCGCCCACCGAGAACCGGTCGCCGTAGTGGCGCACCCGCAGCTTCCTGCGGAACTTCAGCCCCTCGATCTTCTCCCAGTAGAAGCGGAGCTGCCGGGTGTCGTAGTAGACGCTCCAGACGCCGTAGCCCCGATCGCCGCTGTGGCGGTCGCGGTCGAGCCGCCGCTCGATCTCCTCGCGGATCTCGGCCGCCTCCACCGCGTCCACGAGATACTTGATCTCGTACCGGTTGAACGCGTGCAGCATGGCCCTCCTTTCGTCCGCACACATCCGACAGCACGAAGCTGGGAGAAGTGTGTGAACCGGGCCTGACGTCCAGATGAACGGGAGACGTTCGCCGTGCCTCCCGCAGCAGCACCAAGGCCAGGGCGGCGGTGAGCCCGAGCAGCACCGCGGCGCCGGTCAGAGTCACGATCAGGCCCGACTGGAAGGCCTCCCCAGCGGCGTCGAGCAGGTTCGCCGCCTGCGGTGGCCGGAGCGCCTCCGCTACCTTGACGGCCGATCCGAGCGACTGCCCCGCTTTGGACGCGGAGTGCGGCAACGCGTCGCGGCGCCCGGCATGGGCACACTGGTGCGATGAATCAGCTCGAGCAGACCGTCGGACTCATTCGTGACGTCATAGCGGGAGAACTCCTCGGGACGTATCTCCATGGTTCCGCCGCACTCGGGCAGCTCGCCCCGGCCAGCGACCTGGACGTCCTGGCCGTCACCCGGCGCAGTCTCGACCACCGCCGGCGGTGTGCGCTCGTCGAGGGCTTGCTGAAGATCTCCGGCTGCACGCCCACCGTCCGGCCGGTCGAACTCACCATCGTCGTACAGTCCGAGGTCCGCCCCTGGCGGTTCCCGCCGACAGGGGACTTCCTCTTCGGGGAGTGGCTGCGCGACGAACTACAGACGGGCGGGCCTCCCCGGCCCGGCCCGATGCCCGACCTGGCGCTGCTTCTCACGGTGGCGCTGGCGGGCGCCCGCCCCCTGACGGGGCCACCTCTCGCCGGACTCCTGGACCCGGTGCCGCACGCCGACCTCATCCGGGCGAGCGTCGCGGGCATCCCCGAACTCCTGGCCGAGCTGAACGACGACACCCGCAACGTCCTGCTGACCCTTGCCCGCATCTGGACCACCCTCGCCACAGGTGAGATCAGATCCAAGGACGCCGCCGCCGACTGGGCCCTCGCCCTCCTGCCCCCGCGACACCGTCCCGTCCTGGAACACGCCAGAAACCTGTACCTCACCTGCCACTACCAGGACGAGGTCTGGGACGACGGGTTGAAGGCCCAGGTACGCCCGCACGTGGACGAGGTGCTCAGTCGTATCGACGACCTGGGCCACCATGCGTGAAAGCTGAGACGAGGCGGGCCCGCGCTACCCCCAGAGGTCGAGCGTCAGCGCCCGGTGGTCGGACACCTCGGGCGCGGCTGCGATCTCGAACCGTGTCACCGCGTCGGGCTCGGACACCAGCAGGTAGCTCGCGTGCCGTACCGGCTTGGGGTAGCGGGAGGTCCTGGTGTCGGCGTCCCGCACCAGGTCCACCAGGTCCAGCCCGCCGAGCACGCGGAACGTCTCGCTGCCGGGCAGGACGTTGAAGTCGCCGCACACCACGGTCAGGTCGCCCTTCTCGCGCGCCCCGGCGACGAGGTCCGCGAGGCGTTCGGCCTGGGCGCGGCGGGCGGGGGTGTCGGCCTTGCCGCTCGCGTCCCGCAGGCCGTGGAAGTTCACGACGGTGACGAAGCGCCCGGCCCGCCGGTCGAACACGCGCACCGCCAGCGCGACCCGCGGCCGGCCGTCGCTGGGCCACCGGTCGCCGTGGTCGGCGTACTCGCCGTGCGCGAAGCCGGAGCGCACGCCGACGACGGGGAAGGCCGGGGCGACGAAGGTCGCGAGCCCGAAGTCCTGCCGGTGGACGCGGTGCTCCTGGTCCTGGACCGGGCCGGAGTCGCACGCGCTGAACAGGGCGTGGTGGCGGGGCAGGCGGGCGCGTACGTCGCCCAGGAGGTCGGCCCGCTGCGGCAGCGAACGCTCGTCGTCGTCGAACCGGGTCCAGCCGTCCGCGGTCGGGGTGTGGGTGATCTCCTGCAGGCACAGGACGTCGGCGTCGCAGCCGGCGAGCCAGGGGGCGAGCTCGTCGAACATCGCCCCGCCCCAGGTGTTCAGTGAAGTGATCCGCACGGCCCCACACCCTAGGGCACCGGTCAGGTCACGAGTCCCCTGCGGTAGGCGTAGACGACGGCCTGCACGCGGTCGCGCAGGTCGAGCTTGGTGAGGATGCGCGACACGTACGTCTTCACCGTCTCCTGGCTGATGACCAGCGTCGCGGCGATCTCGCTGTTGGACAGGCCGTCGGCGATGAGGCGCAGCACCTCCAGCTCGCGCGGGGTGAGCGCGCCGCCGTCCTGGTCCTGCTCGGCGGGGCGGATGCGGGAGGCGTACCGGCCGACGAGCTGCCTGGTCACCTCGGGGGCCAGCAGCGCGGCGCCCGAGGCGACGGTGCGGATGCCCTGGAGGAGCTGCGCGGGCGGGGCGTCCTTGAGCAGGAAGCCGCTCGCGCCGGCGCGCAGCGCCTCGTAGACGTACTCGTCCAGGTTGAACGTCGTCACCACGAGCACTTTCACCGGACGCGCCACGCCCGCGCCGGCCAGCAGGCGGGTCGCCTCGATGCCGTCGAGCACCGGCATCCGGACGTCCATCACCACGATGTCCGGGTCCAGCTCGCGGGCCAGCTCGACGGCGGCGCGGCCGTCGCCGCACTCGCCCACCACCTCCAGGTCGGGCTGCGCGTCGATGATCGTGGCGAACCCGGTGCGGATGAGCGCCTGGTCGTCGCAGACGAGGACGCGTACCGGCGCGGTCACGCCGGGCTCCCCGCGGGGATGCGGGCCCGTACGACGAAGCCGCCGCCCGCCCGCCGGTCGGCGCTGAACTCGCCGCCGAGGGCGTCGACCCGCTCGCGCAGCCCGGCGAGGCCGCGCCCGCTCCCTCCTGGGGAGCCGGCCGCGGAGCCGGAGCCGTCGGTGGTGACCTCCACGGTGATCTCCTTCTCGCCGTAGCGGACGCTGACCGCGGTGCGGCTGCCGTGGGCGTATTTGAGGGCGTTCGTCAGGGATTCCTGCACGACCCTATAGGCCACGAACTCGGCGCTGCCCGCGGTTCCCGCGGGTTCGCCCGCCTCCGTGAGCTCCACCGGCTGCCCCGCCTGGCGGGTCTGCTCGACGAGCTCGCCGAGGTCGCCGATCGAGGGCGCCCTGACCTGGGCGGGGCCGTCGTGGTCGGGGTTGAGCAGGTTGAGCAGGTGCCGCAGGTCGGAGATGGCCCGGCGGCCGGTGTCGGTGACGGCGGTCAGGGTGGCGTCGAGGCGTTCGGGGGCCGCGGTCAGGTAGCGGGCCGCCTCGGCCTGCACGACCATCGCCGTGACGTGGTGGGTGACGACGTCGTGCAGCTCGCGGGCGATGCGGGTGCGCTCGGCGGTGCGGGTGGCCTCGGCGACGGCGCGGCGGCGTTCCGCTTCGGCGATCCTGGTGGAGCGCAGCCAGGCCCCGATGCACCAGGCGAGCACCAGCGTCAGGTAGAAGACCGTGAACCCGTCCAGCCCCTCGGGCGAGCCGAGCCGGTCGAGCACCACCGCGAGCGCCACGTACGCCGCCGTCAGCAGGACCACGACGACCCGCCGGCCGCGTTCGAGGTGGATGCCCGCGCTGACGAGCGCGATGCCCAGCGCGGTGCCGGCCACCGTGTGGTAGACGCGGACCTGGTCGAGGGCGAACCCGAGCGAGACCAGGCCGATGGAGACGGCCGGCCACTGGCGGCGCACGGCGAGCGGAAGGCACTGGAGGGCGATCGCGACGACGGCCAGCTCGTCGAAGGGGCGGGGCGGCAGGTCGCCGAGCTGCGTCCCGTTGTTCTGGAGCGCGGGCAGGAACGACGCAACCATGAGCGCCACCCCGAGCGGCGCGTCCCGGACCGTGACGTGGAGCCGCTGCCACAGCTCCGTGACCCGGCGGAAGCTGATCATCGGGAGAGCCTAGCGTCCTCACCGGCCGCCGCGCCGCGCCGGAGCGGGATCCAGGTGCCGCGCCGGCGGGCCAGCCACACGAACACGATCGTCAGCAGCGTGCAGAACACCACCGCGTACACGCTGCCCTCCGGCCCGAACGCGCCGCCGGTGAGGGCGGTGGGGCCCGACGTCACGCCGTGCAGCAGCCCGTTCGAGGCGCCGTTGCCGGAGACCTCCGCGCCGAAGATGCCGGCGGCTGCGTAGTTCCAGCCGAAGTGCAGGCCGATCGGCAGCCAGAGGGTGCGGGTGGCGGCGTAGCAGGCGGCGAGCATGCCGCCCGCCTCGATCGCGATGGCGGTCGCGCCCCACAGGTCGGCGTGCGGGTTGACCAGGTGCACCAGCCCGAACAGCACCGCGGTGAGCGTCAGCGCGAGCCAGGAGCCGAGACGTTCCTCGACGATCCTGAACAGGATGCCGCGGAAGAGCAGCTCCTCCGTCACGGCGGCCGCCGCCATGAAGCCGACCAGCCCCAGCGCGCCCGTCACCGAGCCCATGCCGTCGATCCGGTAGCCGCCCATGAAGGCGATGTTCACGATCACGGCGGCGAACAGCCCCATCCCGATCAGCGCACCGCGCCCGGTCGTCGCGGCGGCGCCCGCCGTGGCCACCTCCACCGGGTCGCGGCGCTCGGACCAGCGCACCATGCGGGCGTAGACGAACAGCGCGAGCGCGGCCGTCGCGAGGCCGATCACCAGGGTGAGGAGCGCGTTCCCCTGTACCGCGCTCACCCCCGCGTTGCCGGCGAACGCGACCACCGCTACGGCCACGAGCTGTTTCACCAGTCGCATGACGACTCCTTGGAGAGGGTTCAGGAAGCCGCCGGTCCGTGCGCCGCGGCCACGCACAGAACGCTAGAGATCCGGCCCTCGGGAATCGTCACCGTACGGTGGACACTCGCGGGTAGCTCGCACGGGGGACACGTCAGCGCGAGTCGGCGACCGCCTTCGCGGCGCGGATGCCCTGGACGGCCCCCAGGACCGTCAGCCCCGTCATCACGGCGACCGCCACGAGGACCGCGACGACCACGCCGATCTCGTCCGGCACGAGCCAGGCCACCACCGCTCCCACCACGCCGACGCCGCCGCCCGCCATCGTGGGCACGCCCGCGGCCCGGTTCGCGACCAGGAACGTGGCGTCACTGCGCATCGTCGTCGCGGTGCGGACCCCGGCGAACTCGTTGCGCGGCAGCCGCCCGGCGTACGGGCCGAACCAGGCATGCACGGGATTCATGTCCACCCATGCAGAACATGTGTTTGCCTGATGGGAGCCCGGTCGTTTCACTGGACTACCAGTGACCGACCCCGAGGTGAGACCGATGACCGACCCCGCTGCCCCCGTCTCCGACCTGGACCTCTTCGCCGACGAGGTGCTGATCGACCCCTACCCGTCGTACGCGGCGCTGCGCGAGCTCGGCGCCGTCGTCCGCCTCCCGGCGAACGACGTCTACGCGCTCACCCGCTACGACGTGATCCGCGACGCCCTCGCCGACTGGGAGACCTTCTCCTCGGCCGGGGCCATCGGCTTCAACCCGATGGTCAACGAGGCGCTGACCGGCACGTCCCTCTCCTCGGACCCGCCCGCGCACACGCGGCTGCGGGCGGCGCTGACCGCCAACCTGTCGCCGCGGGCGCTGCGCGGCCTGAAGGCCACCATCGAGGCCAAGGCGGACGCGCTCGTCGAGGAGCTGGTCGCCAAGGGCTCGTTCGAGGCCATCGACGCGCTGGCCCGCGCCCTGCCGCTGGAGATCGTCGCCGACCTCATCGGGTTCACCGGCCATGTACGCGACAACATGCTGCGCTGGGGGCAGGCGGCCATGCAGGTCATCGGGCCGATGAACCAGCGCACCGCGGAGAGCTTCCCGATCGCGGGCGAGCTGTACGCCTGGTGCTCGGCGGTCACCGCCGGCGACCTGACGCCCGGCTCCGTCGGGCGCGGGATCTTCGAGGCCGAGGCCCGCGGCGAGATCCCGCCGGGCACCGCCGGCCACATCATCCACCAGTACCTGGGCGCCGGCGTCGACACCACGGTCGCCTCCATCGGCAACATCGTCGCCCTCTTCGCCCGGCACCCCGGCCAGCTCGCGCTGGTGCGGGAGAACCCGGCGCTGGTCCCGGCCGCGTTCAACGAGACGCTCCGGTTCTGGCCGCCGGTCAACGCCTGGGGACGCCGCGCCACGCGGGACGTGGAGATCGACGGCGTCCTGATCCCGGCGGGCGCGAAGGTCGCGGTCCTGCTCGGCGCCGGCAACCGGGACCCGCACCACTACCCGGACCCGGACGCGTTCCTGGTCGAGCGCAACCCGATCGACCACCTGGCGTTCGGCTACGGTCCGCACGGCTGCGCCGGCCAGGGGCTCGCCCGGCTGGAGGCGCACGCGGTCATCACGTCCCTGTCCCGCCGCGTCGAACGGCTCGTCGTCGGCCCCGAGGTGCGGGTGCCGAGCAACATCACCCGGAGCATCGAAGAGCTCCCCGTCCTGGAAGTGTCCCCCGCATGAAGATCGTCCTGAACCGTCCCCGCTGCGAGGGGCACGGCCTCTGCGAGGAGGCCGCGCCCGCGCTCATGCACCTCGACGACGACGGCGAGCTGGTCCTGCACCAGGAGGAGGTCGGCGACGCCGACGTCCCGCAGGCCCAGGCCGCCGTCCGGGTCTGCCCGGTCGCGGCCCTCCATCTCACGTGAACGGGTCCATCGGGCCGGTCAGGCGGGTCGTCGTCGTCGGCAACGGCGTCGCCGGGCTCACCGCGGCGGACGCCCTGCGCGACAGCGGGTACGACGGGGAGCTGACCGTCGTCGGCGACGAGCGGCACCCGCCCTACAGCCGCCCGGCGCTGTCGAAGGCGCTCCTGCTCGACGGCGACGACCTGTCGTCCCACGAGCTGCCGCCGGCCACGCACGGGGCACGCGAACTGCTCGGGGTCCGGGCGTCGGGGCTCGACCTGGAGCGCCGGCTCGTCCTGCTCGACGGCGGCGACGCGCTGCCGTACGACCGGCTGGTGATCGCCACCGGCTCCCGCGCCCGGCGGCTGACCGGGCTGCCGGACGAGCTCACCCTGCGCGGGCTGGACGACGCGCTGGCGCTGCGGGCGCGCCTCGCCGGGCGGCCGTCGGTCGTCGTGGTCGGCGGCGGGCCGCTCGGCATGGAGATCGCCTCCGGCTGCCTGGCGGCGGGCTGCCGGGTCACGCTCGTCTCCGACGGGGTGCCGCTGAGCGCGCAGCTGGGGCCGTACCTGGCGGGCGTGTTCGTCAGGGCCGCGCTGGAGCGCGGGCTGACCCTGCTCACGAACGGCGCCACGCACGTCGAGGCGTCCCCCGGGCACGCCCTCGTCCAGCTCGGCGACGGGGCGGTCGTCGAGGCGGAGCTGCTGGTGTCGGCCGTCGGCGACGTCCCCGACACCGCGTGGCTGGCCGGCACCGGCCTGGCCGACGGCGGCGTCCTCCCGGTGGACGAGCGCGGGCTGGTGCGCCCCGACGTCGCGGCGGCGGGCGACCTGGCGGCGTTCCCCACCCCGTACGGCCGGCGCCGCGTCCCCCTGTGGAGCAGCGCGATCGAGCAGGCGAAGGTGGCCGGGGCCGCCCTCGTGCGCGGCGAGCAGGCGCCGCCGCTGCGGTTCCAGCCGTACTTCTGGACCGAGCAGTTCGGGCTGAGCCTCAAGGCGGCGGGCGAGCTACCGGTCGCGGGCGAGCCGGTGTTCGTCGAGGGCGGGCCCGGCGGGCCCGCGCTGATGCGCTGGCCCCACGGCACGGCCGCGGCGCTGAACCTGCGCGTCCCCATCCCGAAGCTGCGCAGGGTGAGCCAGGCCGTCGTATAAGGAGCAGCGCATAGGATGCGTCGCGATGAGCGACGACGACAGGGGCACCGCGGCCTCCGGGCTGGACCGGCTGGCGTCGGTCAACCTCAACCTGCTGGTGCCCCTGCTCGCGGTGCTGGAGGAGCGCTCGGTCACCAGGGCCGCCCAGCGGGTCGGCCTCTCCCAGTCGGCGATGAGCCACGCGCTCGGCCGCCTGCGGCGGCTGCTCGGCGACGACCTGCTCGTCCGGCAGGGCAACGGCGTCACGCTGACGCCACGCGCCGTGCAGCTCATCGCGCCGCTGCGGGCCACGCTCGAACAGGTCGCGGACGTGGTCAGGTTCCCCGTCTTCGATCCGGCCACGGACCGCCGGGTGATCACGATCGCGATGACCACCAGCGCGGCGTTCGTCCTCGGGGCGCGGCTGGCGCGCCTGGTGGCCGAGCGGGCCCCGAACGCGACGCTGCGCCTGCGGACGATCACCGTGCCGACCGAGTCCACCTACACCGAGCACGGCGTGGACGTCGTCCTGGTCTCCGAGGCGATCGCCGCGCCCCATCCACGCGAGCGGCTGTACGACGACCGCGGCGTGGTGGTGACCTCCGTGGACACGCCGCCCGAGTCGAGCGCGCTCGACCTGCTGTCGGCGCAGCCGCACGTGGTGGTGGACACCGAGCGGCGGGTCTTCCCGTACTCGGTGCTCGACGAGCACGGCGTGCCCTACCGCGTGGGGCTGCTGATCTCGGACTTCCTGCTCGTGCCGTACCTGGTGGGGCGGGCCGGCGGGGTCGCGCTCCTGAGATACCGGGTGGCCCGCGAGATGAGCACGCTGGTGCCGCTGCGGATCGAGGAGTTCCCGTTCCCCATCCCGGGGCTGGGGATCGACATGGTGTGGAACCCGCGGCTCGGCGACCATCACTTCATGGCGTGGCTGCGGCAGCTCCTGTTCGACGCCGCCAGGCCCTGAGCCGGGCCGTCAGCGGCGGCCGATCGTGCCGAGCCAGCTCTCGGTGAGCACGTCCAGCATCTCCTCGCGCTGCACGCCCCAGTGTCCCGCGACCCAGTGGCGCGCCACGTGGTCGAGCTCGGTGATGGCGATGACGCTGCGGAAGTGCCGGGTGGCGGCGGGGAACCGGTCGGCGCGGTTGAGCCCCTCCTCGACGTCGCCGATGGCCTCGTTGAGCCAGGCGCCGAGCAGCTCGCGGATCTCGGGATCGACGGCGGCGGCCTCGAAGGCGGCCGTGGTGTAGGGGCGGATGACGGGCCAGCGCAGCGAGATCTCCGCGAGCCAGTCGCGGATCCGCTCGCGCGTGCCGTCCTCGACCACACTGACCAGGTCGCGCGCGGTCGAGCCGTGCTCCGGTGAGGGGACGCGGTCGAGCGCGGCGTTGAGCCGCTCGGTGACGAGGGCCTTCATCAGCTCGACCTTCGACGGGAAGTAGGCGTAGAACGTCACCCGCGTCGTGCCCGCCGCCGAGGCGATGTCGTCGACCGTGGTGGCCGCGTAGCCCTTCGACACGAACAGCTCCACGCCGGCGTCCAGCAGGAGCTTGCGTGTCATCTCCTTCTGCGCCTCACGAAGCCTCGCCATACGGCCAGCGTAGAGCACGCCGGCCGCGTTCCGTCCTCGACGCCCATTTCGGATACGCGCTGCTCAAACTCTTGACGCCGTGTTAAATCTTGTGCCACTTTGCACAATCAACGCGGTGATGCCGCTCACACCCCCACCCCCCAGCCCCCTTTGACGAGGAAGACGACCGCCATGACACAGACCGCCGCGCGCAGGCAGGGGCACACCGTCACGGTGCTCGCCGGCTGCTTCGCCGTGCTCCTCGCGCAGGTGGCGTACTCGCTGCCCGGCGCGCTCAACGGCACCTTCCAGCAGGAGTTCCAGACCAGCGGCGCCGAGCTGACCTGGATCACGGCCGCCTTCGCGATCCCCATGGTCGTGCTCGAACTGACCACCGGCGTGATCGGCGACCTGTTCGGCCGCAAGCGCCTGCTGCAGGCCGGCGCGGCCCTCACCATCGCCGGTTCGGTCATCTGCTACGCGGCGGGAACGGTCCAAGTCCTGTGGATCGGCCAGGTCGTCGCCGGCGTCGGCGCGGCCATCCTCTACCCGATCTCGCTCGCCATGCTGGCCGCCGTGAGCACGTCGCAGGAGGCCAGGTCCAGGGCCATCGCGATGTGGGCCGGCTTCCTCTCGGCCGGCGCGGCGATCTCGCCGCTCATGGGCGGCTGGCTGGCCGAGGACGGCGGCTGGCGGACGTCGTACCTGGTGGTGATCGCCGCCTCGGTCGTCTCGATAGCCATCACCCAGTTCGCCGCAGACTCCGCGGCTCCCGAGGGCCGCAAGCTGGACGTTCCCGGTCAGGTCACCCTGGCTCTCGGCCTGATCGCGCTGCTCTTCGCGGCCACCCAGGGCTCCGAGGCGGGCTTCGCCCGTCCCGAGATCATCGGGGCCTTCGTCGCGAGCGTGGTGCTGCTCGGCGCGTTCGTCGTCATCGAGCTGCGGACCGAGGTCCCGCTGCTGCGCCTCACCATCTTCGCCAACCGCGCCTACGCGGTCGTCGCCGTCGCCACGGTCATCGGCATGTTCGCCTTCCTCGCCACCTGCTACTCGATGAGCATCTGGCTCGGCGCGATCCAGCACCAGAGCGCGCTCAACATCGGGGTGCTGTTCCTGTTCATCCAGGGGCCCGCCTTCCTGCTGGTGCCGGTCGTCTCGCACCTGATCCGGAACTTCTCGCCGCGCTGGGTGCTCACCGGCGGCTTCGCGCTCATCGCGGTCAGCGGCATCTGGTGCTCGACGTTCGACGTCCATGACCTGGACTGGATCCGTTTCATCGCCCCGATGCTGGCCCTCGGCGTCGGCTTCGCGCTCACCGTCGGCTCGATCACGGCCGTGGCGATCAACGCGGTGCCGCTGCGGCTGGCGGGCATGGCCAGCGCCACCACCAACCTGCTGCGCGACTTCGGCTTCGCGCTCGGTCCCGTGCTCATCGCCGCGTTCGCGGTGAGCCGCGCGAACGGGGACCTGACGCAGGGGCTCGGCCCCGCCATCGCGGCGTCGGGGCTCAAGCCGCCGTACACGGAGGTCGCGGGCGGCCTGGCGCAGCAGGGCGGCGCGATGGCGGTCAACTCGATGCCGGTGGTGCCCGGGGCGGGCCCCGACCTGCCGCCGGTGCCGATGCCGGACAGCCTCCGGGTGCTGGCCTTCGAGTCCCTGGGCAGCGCCTACAACCTCGCCTTCCTGGTCGCCGGGCTTTGCGCGGCCGTCGCCGCCGTCCTCACCCTGGCCGGGCTCTTCGGCTCCCGTCCAGCGGATCTTGCAGACGCACAATAGAATTTACAGGGAGGACATTTGCTTGACGCCCTGTAAAATCACATGACACGATCGCCAGCGAAAGGAAACACCGGTGAAAGGTGCGCGAACCGCCATGAGCAGCGCCGTCAACACCGTCCTCGGCCCCGTCCCCGCGGACGACCTCGGGGTCGTCGCGGTCCACGAGGCCCTGCTGTCGGTGCTCCCGGGCGCCGAGCACGCCTTCGACATCACCGTCGACCGCGCCGAGATCTTCGAGATCCTGGCGCGCAAGCTGGCGGACTTCCGGGCGCACGGCGGCGGGACGATCGTCGACAGCACGGGCATGTTCCACGGCCGCGACCTCCGGCTGTACGAGGCGCTGTCCCGCTCGACCGGCGTGCACATCGTGGCGTCCACGGGCATGGGCCCGGAGAAGCTGCTCGGCGGCTACTTCCTCACCCCGCAGACCAACCCGCCGACGCCGTGGCCGGCCGACAAGTTCGCCCGCCTCTTCACCCAGGAGGTCACCGAGGGCATGGTCGTCCCGCGCGTCGAGCGGCGGGCCGCCGCGGGCCTCGTGGCCACCGCCGCCACCCGCGAGGGCATGACCGCCACCGACGAGAGCCTGCTGCGCGGCGCGGCCCGCACCGCCCTCGCCACCGGCGTGCCGCTCTCCGTCCGCTACGGCGCCGACGCCGTGCACGACCTGGAGATCGTCCTCGACGAGAAGCTGCCGGCGGACCGCGTCGTGATCGGCGGGCTCGACCGCGCGGACGCCCTCGCCGCCGGCGCCCCGCTGGAGGTGGCCCGCCGCGGCGCGTACGTCGCGCTCGACCACGTGGGCTCGGGCGTCGGCTCCGACGGGGGCGTCACCGACGAGGACCGCGCGGCACTGGTGCTCGACCTCGTCCAGGCCGGGCACGGCGAGCGCGTCCTGCTGTCGGCCAACGCGATCGGCGTGGCCAAGGGCCACCCCGGCAACGACCTGCCGTTCAGCCACGTCCTGTCGGAGTTCGTCCCCCTGCTCACCGCGCGGGGCCTCGGCGACGAGGACGTCCGGCGCATCCTCGCCGGCAACCCCCGCGACCTGCTCTCGGTGCGCTGACCCGGCGAGAGCCTTCCGATCTTTCAAGAGGTGAGTTCTGTGACGAGAGTGAACACCGTGCTCGGGCCGATCCCAGCCGAGGAGCTGGGGATCGTGGCCGTCCACGAGCACATCGGGTACGGCATGCCCGGCTCCGAGCTGGACAGCACGTGGTGGAAGTCCCCCGAGCAGCGTTACGCGGAGACCGTGCCGAAGCTGCGCGCCTTCCACGACCACAGCCGCGAGTACGGCGGCGGCACCTTCGTCGACGCCACCGGCATCTGCAACGGCCGCGACGTCGACTACTACAGGACCCTGTCGGCGAAGACCGGCGTGCACATCGTGGCCTGCACCGGCTTCGTCGGCGGCGACACCGCCCTGCCGTTCTTCGAGCGGGCGAGCGTCGACTACCTGACCCGGCAGTTCACCCACGAGATCATCGTCGGCATCGGCGGCACCGGCGCCCGCGCGGGCGTCATCAAGGTCGGGGTGAGCCGCGGCGGGCGCATGACCGACCTGGACAAGCGCATCTACCGGGCCGCTGCCCGCGCCGCGCTGGAGACCGGCGTGCCGATCCTCACCCACCTCGCGATCGACGCCGAGACCGCCATCGCGATCTTCAACGAGGAGGGCCTGCCCCTCGACCGGGTGCTGTTCGGGCACGCCGACGACGGCGTGAACGCCGAGAAGACCCGCGACATCTGGATCGCCGAGCAGGGCGGCCGGGTCGGCTTCGACACCTTCGGCTACGAGACCGAGCTGCCTGACCCGCCGTTCTGGGCCCGCCCGCGCCGGGAGCGGCTCGACCACTTCCTCCGCTTCATCGGCCAGGGCCACCTGCGCAGGGTCCTCGCCTCCGCCGACGCCAACTGCAGCCCGCTGGGCTGGCCGGGCGTGAAGGGCCACACCGTCAACTACATCTTCGAGGACCTCATCCCCGACCTCCGGGCCGCCGGTCTCGACGAGCGCACGATCGCGACCGTCTTCATCGACAACCCCGCCGACTTCCTGACCATCCAGCACTGAAGAAGAGAACCGCGACCATGCAGCCTTCCGACCTGAGAAACCTCGACATCGCGATCGTCGGCGCGGGCTACGCCGGCGCCGCCGCCGCCAAGGCCCTGAGCCTCCTCGGCGCCACGGTCAACGTCTACGAGCAGGCGAGCGCCGTCCGCGAGGTCGGGGCCGGCATCGGCCTGCGGCCCTCCACGATGGACCGGTTCCGCCAGTGGGGCGTCTTCGACGCGATCGCCGCGGTCAGCTCGCCGAGCGACTACTTCGAGATCCTCACCGCCACCTCCGACCCGATCGCCAAGGAGGAGTGGCCGGAGATCGCGACCTACGGCGAGAAGACCCACCTGATCCACCGCTGCGACTTCATCGAGGCCCTGATGGGCGTGCTCCCCGAGGGCATGGTGCATCTCGGCCACAAGCTGGAGTCGATCGAGGACGAGGGCGACCGGGCCAGGCTGACCTTCGCGGGCGGCACGTCGGTCACCGCGGACCTGGTGGTCGGCGCCGACGGCATCAAGTCGGTCGTGCGCGCGCGGTTGTTCGGCGACAACCAGCCGGTCTTCTCCGGCGAGCACGCCTACCGCGCCGTGATCTCCGTGGCGGACGCGCGCGGCCTGGCCGTGGACGACAACCTGCGGATGTACATCGGCCGCGGCACCAAGGTCTACTTCCTGCCGCTGCGCCACCGCGACCAGGTCTCCTTCGACATCACCGCCCTCTGCCCCGACCCCACCTGGGCGCCGAAGGTCACCAGGGACGACCTGCTGAGGACCGTCGAGGGCTTCGACCCGCGGATCGTCGACATCACCCGCAACCTGGACCTGGCCACCGTCAACTGCCGCGCGGTCTACGACATCGACCCGGTGGACACCTGGCACTCGGACTCCGTCGTCCTCGTGGGCGACGCGGCCCACTCGATGCTGCACCACCAGGGCCAGGGCGCGAACTCGGCGATCCTCGACGCCGGCGCCCTCGCCGACGCGCTCAGGGAGGCCGGCTCGGTCAAGGAGGCGCTGGCCTCCTACCAGGCCGTCCGCAAGCCGGTGACCGACGAGCTGCAACGGATCTCCCGCCAGGGCTGGACGGAGGACGAGATCAACGACGTCTTCCCCGGCCAGAAGCCGACCTCTCAGCGACCGCAGGACTGACGCCATGCCTCTGCATCCCGACATCGCCAAAGCCCTGGCCGCCATGCCGGCCCCGCCTCCAGGACCGCTCGACCCGGCCGCCATGCGCGCGGCCGAGGAGGCGGCCGTCCCGCCGCCGGCCGAGCGCCTGCCGCTGCACGCGGTGGAGGACGTCACCGCGCGCACCGCGCCGGGCGAGGTGCCCGTGCGGATCTACACCCCGGCCGACGCGGCCGCGTACGGCCTGCTCGTCTACTTCCACGGCGGGGCGTTCTTCCTCGGCAGCCTGGAGACGCACGACCACGTCGCGCGGTCCCTCGCGAAGGAGACCGGGCTCAAGGTGATCTCCGTCGGCTACCGCCGGGCGCCGGAGCACGCGTTCCCCGCCGGCCTCCAGGACTGCTACGGCGTGGTCCGCTGGGCCGCCGAGCAGGGCGAAAGCCTCGCCTGGGACGGCGGCACGCTCGCCGTCGCCGGCGACAGCTCGGGCGGCACGTTCGTCGCGGCGGTCGCCGCCATGGCGCACGACGACGGCTTCGACCGGATCACCCACCAGGTCATGTACTACCCGTCGCTCGACCTGGACTTCGACGTCGACCGTCACCCGTCGCTGCGTGAGAACGCCGTCGGCTACGGCCTGGAGACGGCGGGGCTCAAGCCGTTCAACGCCTTCTACCTCGGCAGCGGCGCCGATCCCGGCGATTCGCTGGTCTCGCCGATCAAGCGCGCCGACCTCACCGGGCTGCCGCCCGCGCTGATCGTCACCGGCGAGTACGACCCCATGCGCGACGAGGGCGAGCTCTACGGCCGGCGGCTGGCGGAGGCCGGCGTGGCCGCCCGGGTGAGCCGCTACCAGGGCGCGGGCCACGGATTCGTCCAGCACTTCTCCTGGATCCCCGACTACCACCGGGCCTTCGAGGAGACGGCCGGTTTCCTGCGGGGCGCGTCGTGACGCGCGTGCACCCGCTGGTCTCGCCGTGGGGCCGGTTCGGCCTCTACAGCTTCTTCCTCGACGCGCCCGAGCCGGCGATCGTGGACACGGGCATCGCGTCCTCGCCCGCCGAGGGCATGGTCCCCGCCCTGGAGGCGCTCGGGCGGCGGATCGAGGACGTGCGCTGGATCCTGCTCACGCACGGCCACATCGACCACGTCGGCGGCGCGTACGCGCTGCGGGAGCTGACCGGCCGGCGGGCGCGGGTCGTCATCCATGAGGCCGACGCGCCGATGCTGCGCTCGCGGCAGGCCCACGTCGAGGAGTACCTGTCCGGTCGGGGCCGCTACCTGAACGACCCGGACGGCGCGGCCAGGGTCGCGGCGGCCACCGAGACGGTCATCTCCGGCGAGCTGGAGCCGGACGTGCTGGTCATGGGCGGTGAGACCATCCCGCTCGGCGGTGGCGTCACCGTGTCGGTGCACGCGATCCCCGGGCACACGCCGGGATCGGTGGCCTACGTGCTCGACGGCCAGGACGACGTGTTCGTGGGCGACGCGGTGCAGGTGCACGGGGCCGCCAACGGCTTCCCCGGCTACACCGATCCGGTCGCCTACCGGGCGAGCCTGGAGCGGCTGCGCGACGAGGTGCGCCCGCGGCGGCTTCACCTCGGGCATCCGTACCGGCGTGCGGACGGCGTCCCGTACGGCGTCGAGCTGGACGCAGGTCAGGCCCGCGAGGCGATCCAGGGGAGCCTGGACATCGAGGCCGGGGTCGGCGAGGCGGCCCGCCGCTGCCTGCGGGAGGGCCTGCGCGAGACGGGCTCGCCTTACTCGCCGTTCTCCCCGGTCGCCGAAGCCCTCGGCTACACCGGCGATCCCACGCTCGAACCGTCGCCGTTCTTCACCTCGATGCACGCCTACCGCACGCACAACTCATAAGACAAGGAACCATCCACCATGGCTGACATCCGGACGATCCAGGCCGGCTCGCAGCGGATCGCCGTGCGCAAGGACCTGCGGGTCCCGATGCGCGACGGGGTCACCCTCGCCGTGGACGCCTACCACGGCGCCGAGGACAGGCCGCGGCCCGCGCTGGTCGCGATGAGCGCGTACGGCAAGGAGCTGCAGGCCCTCGCCCTCACCACGCCGCCCCAGCGCCGCCCCTCCCCCATGTGGGACGGCTGCATCGAGGCCGGCGACATCGCCCGCGTGGTCAAGGAGGACTACGTCCACGTCATCGGCGACATGCGCGGCACCGGCGACTCCGGCGGCCAGATGATCGGCAACTACAACGCCGGCGGCGTGCCGCAGGGCCAGGACCTGTACGACCTCATCGAATGGGTCGCCGCCCAGCCCTGGTGCGACGGCAACGTCGGCATGATCGGCATCTCCTACTTCGGCTCCATGCAGGTGCTCGCCGCCGCCGAACGGCCCCCGCACCTGAAGGCGATCTTCGTGAGCGGCGGCCACTTCGACTTCTACGAGACCACCTATCACGGCGGCATCATGTGGTTCATGCCGCGGGCCGCCCGCGAGGGCCGCGGCGGCGACTCCGGCATCGCCCACACCGACGTGATCTCCCGCATGGCGCACGTGCACGCGCCGGAGGAGCTGGACCGCCTGGTCGAGGAGCGGTTGCGGGACCCGGACGTGGCCGCCTGGCCCAATCTCGTACACGTCCTGAAATATCCGAAAAACCGCGAGTTCTGGTTCGACATCGTGATGAACCCCCTCGACGGCCCCTGGTACGAGGAACGCAACCCCATCAACCTGGCCCGCAACATCGACATCCCGGTCTACCTGCAGATCGACCAGGGCCGCGGCTGGACCGTGGACGGCCACATCGAGCTGTTCCACGCCCTCAAGGGCCCCAAGAAGCTGGACATCGGCTCCTACCCGCCGATGCAGTCCCGCCCCTGGGTCGAGGAGCACGACAAGATGTTCCGCTGGTACGACCACTGGCTCAAGGGCGTCGACAACGGCGTCATGGACGAGCCGGCCGTCAGCGTCTTCGTGGAGGGCTCCCGGGAGGTCGTCACCGCCGGCACGTGGCCGCCCAAGCCGGTCGAGCACCGCTCGCTCTACCTGCGCCCGCGCCACAAGCTGTCGCCCGAGCCGGAGCTGATGGGCGCCGAGCACGCCGCCCCCGACGGCTTCTACCAGGCCCCGCTCACCGTCACCGACAAGGTCGCGACGGTGAGCTGGAGCACCGAGCCGTTCGAGCAGCCCACCGAGCTGATCGGCACCGGCGCGGCCCACCTGTTCGCCGAGATCGACCAGGACGACACCAACTTCATCCTGCGCCTGTGGGACGCCGCGCCCGACGGCGGGCGGCAGCTCATCACCACCGGCTATCTCAAGGCGTCGCACCGCGAGCTGGACGAGCGCACCACCGAGGGCGACCCGTACCACCCGCACACCCGCGCGGTCCCCGTCGAGCCGGGCGTCATCGAGGAGTACGTGCTGCGCCTCTACCCGTTCGCGGCCACCTTGCGCCCCGGCCATCGGCTGGTGGCGGAGCTGTCGAACGACGAGCCGCCGGCCGACGCGCACAACGCGCTGCTGCCGCCGGACGCCTTCCACCTGCCGGTGGGCCGCCCGGTCACGCACAAGATCTACCGCGACGCCGCCCACCCGTCGCGGCTCGTCCTGCCGTTCACCACGGAACCGGGCGACTGAGCCGGGGTCAGGCGGCGGGCGCCTGGTGGTAGACCGAGTGCCAGACCTCGTTGCGGATGCGGGAGAACTCCGGCGACAGCCGCAGCTCCTCGGTCCTCGGGTACGGCAGGTCCACGTCGATGACCCGGTGGATGCGGCCCGGTCGCGCCGCCATGACCACGACCCGGTTGGCCAGGTAGACGGCCTCGTCCACGTCGTGGGTGATGAACATGACCGTGCGCCGCTCCCTGCTCCAGGTGTCGAGGAGCTGGTCCTGGAGCTGGACGCGGGTGAGCGCGTCGAGCGCGCCGAACGGCTCGTCCATGAGCAGCACCTGCGGGTTGACCGCGTACGCGCGGGCGATGGCGCAGCGCTGCTTCATGCCGCCCGACAGGGTCTTCGGCAGCGCGTCGGCGAAGTCCGACAGCCCGACCAGCTCGATCGCGTGCTCGGCCCGCTTCGCCCGCTCGTCCGGCGGCAGGTTCATGAGCCTGAGCCCGAACTCGACGTTCTTGCGCACGCTCAGCCACGGGAACAGCGCGTACTGCTGGAAGATCACCCCGCGGTCGGGGCCGGGGCCGGCGACGGGCGCGCCGTCGAGCAGGATGTCGCCCGTCCCCGGCTCGGTCAGCCCGGCGGCCATGCTCATGAGCGTGCTCTTGCCGCAGCCCGACGGGCCGACGACGGTGACGAACTCACGGTCGGCGATGTCGAGGTCCACCCGGTCGAGGGCGAGGAAGTCGCCGCCCTTCAGCGGGAACGACTTCGACACGTTCCTGAAGGAGATCTTGGGGGTCATCGGCGCTCCTGCCATCCGGTCAGCCTGCGCTCGGCCAGCAGCAGGAGCCGGTCCATGACCAGGCCGAGCACGCCGATGCTGATCAGGCCGACGAAAATCGTGGGAAGGTCGTAGTAGAGCTGGGCCTGCTGCATCCGGTAGCCCAGCCCTTCCTGGGCGGCGATCAGCTCGGCCGCCACGAGGGTCCCCCAGGCCGCGCCGAGCCCGACGCGCATGCCGACGATGATGAACGGCGTCGAGGCCGGCACCACCACCTTCACGAAGATCGTCCGGTCGGACGCGCCCAGCACGCGGGCGGCGTTGATGAGCGTCTTGTCCACGTCGAGGACGCCCTGGAAGGTGGAGACCACGCTGGACAGGAACGCGGCCAGGAAGATGACGAACACCTTGGGCGTCTCGCCGATGCCCATCAGCAGGATGGCCAGCGGGATGATCGCCAGCGGCGGGATCGTGCGGAAGAACTGCACGTACGGCTCGATCAGCGCGCGGGCGGTGGCGTACCAGCCCATGAGGAAGCCGACCGGGACGGCCAGCGCCGTGCCCAGCACGAAGCCGGTGAAGACGCGGCGCAGGCTCGCGAGGACGTCGTTGACGAGGGTGCCGTCGGCGATGAGCTCGGCGCCCCGCCGCACCACCTCGATCGGCCCGGTCAGGCCGGTGATGCCGGACACGGACAGGCCGGTCCAGACGGCGAGTCCGGCGACCACGGCCGTCACGTTGAGCACGACCGTGCGGCCGGGGCGCGAGCGGCGGCGGCGCGGCGAGGCGGACGGTTCGGTCACGGTGGCGGCGGTCATGGCTCAGAGCTCTGCATGGTGTGGTGGTTCCTTCTCGGTACGGTTCAGGGGACGTCGGGGCGGAGATGGGCGGGGATCGAGGGCTCCTCGTGCAGGAGGAGGGCGATCGCGCCCATCGCGGAGGCGTTCACGCCGAGGTCCGCGGGGACGACGGCGATCTCGCGCGACGATCGCGGCAGCGACCGCTCGGCGATGGCCGCGCGGATCGGGTCGAGGACCAGGCTGCCGAGCCCGGCCAGCTCGCCCCCGACCACGACGAGCGCCGGGTCGAGCTGGGTGACGGTGCCCGCCAGCACCCGCCCGAGGTCGGCCGCGGCCGAGGCGACGACCTCGCACACGGCGGGCACGCGGTCCTGCGCCGCGGCGACCAGGGCGTCCAGCGCGGGCAGCCGGACGCCGTGGGCGGCGCACCGCTCCAGCAGGCCCCGGCCGCCGATGTGCCCTTCCAGGCAGCCGCGCGAGCCGCAGTGGCAGGGCGGGCCCTCGGGGTCGAGGCAGACGTGGCCGAGCTCGCCGCCGGCGCCGTGCGCGCCGCGCATCAGCCGGCCGCCGGCGAGGAAGCCGCCGCCGACGCCGACCGACCAGCGCACGTAGACCATGTCGCGGACCGGCCTGGCGACCCCCCACGTCGCCTCGGCGAGCGCGGCCAGCCGGGCGTTGTTGTCCACGGCGAGCCGCACCCCGAACTCCTCGCCGAGCCGCCGGGCCAGCGGCAGGTAGCGGACGGGGACGACCGCGGTCTGCTCGCCGCCCACGGGGACGGGCGGCAGGTGGTCGTCGACCACGCCGACGAGGCCGAGCCCGATCGCCTCCAGGGCGCCCAGGCTCAGGCCGCGCTCGGCGGCGACGGCGCGGACCAGCCGCACCGCGCTCTCCGCCTCCTCCTCGGGGGCGGCCTCCTCGGGCAGGTCGGCCGAGGCCGTCGCGACCACCTGGTGTGCGGCGTTGGCGACGGCCAGGCGTACCCGGTTGCGTCCCAGGTCGAGGCCGAGGAGCAGGCCCGCGTCGGGGTTGAGCGAGACCAGCGCGGCCGGCCGGCCGCGTCCGCGCGGCTCCGCCGCCGAGCCCTCGGTCTCGATGACCACGCCGCGTTCGAGCAGCCCGGAGACGATCGCGAACATCGTGGTGCGGGACAGCCCGGTGCGCTCGGTGAGCTGGGCGCGGCTCAGCCCGCCGGCCGAGCGCAGCGCGGACAGTACGGCGTCCTCGTGCACCCGCCGCAGCCGTTGCAGGGCGTCAGTGGGGGTCGACATGGGTCCATTTTCCGGGCGGGCCGGCCGGTCAGCCGCCCGCCGCAGCGGTGTAGAGGTCGGTCGTGATGTACGTGGCCGGGTCGGGCGAGTCGGTCAGCTTGCCCATCGTGACGAAGAGGTCGGCCAGGCCCTTGTACCAGCCGGACACCGAGCCGTCCGCCATGAGCCCCTTCAGCTCGCTGGTCGGCAGGATCTTCGTCACGGCCGAGGAGCCCTTGAACTGCTCGGCGGGCGCCTTGAGGAACGTGGCGGTCAGCGTCTCGGCCTCGGTCGTGTTGGCCGCGACCCAGTCGTTGCCCTGCTGGAGCACCTTGAGCACCTTGGTGACGGTGCCGGCGTCCTCGGTGACGATCTCGTTGCGGGCCACGAAGGAGCTGGGGAAGCTGAGCCTCGGGTAGAAGTCCTCGCTCTTGGTCAGCTCGACCAGGTCGGGCACGTTCTTCTTGATGGTGTCGATCAGCGGGTACCAGATGGCGGCCGCGTCGACCTGCTTGCCGCTGAAGGCCGTGACGACCGTGCTGGCGTCCATGTTGACCTTCTGCACGTCCTTGCCGGACAGCCCGGCCTCCTTGAGCGCCAGCTCCAGGATCATGTCGCCGGAGGTGCCCTCGGGGACGCCGATCTTCTTGCCCTTCAGGTCGGCGATCGAGGAGATGCCGGAGCCCGGGTAGGTGATGACGCGGTCGGCCTGGCCGAGCATGTTCGGCGCGATGATCTTGGCCTTGCCGCTGGCCGCCAGCCAGGTCGCGCCGGAGCCGATGTAGCCGAAGTCGAGGTCGCCCGCGCCCAGCGCCTGGATCTGCAGCGGGCCGTTGGTGAACACCTTCAGCTCCGGCTCCAGGCCGTTCTTGGCCCACAGGCCCTGCTTGTCGGCGGCGGCGAGCACGGCCGCGCCGGAGAAGTCGGCGATGTAGCCGATGCGCACCTTCTTGGGCTCGGCTCCTCCGCCCCCTGAGTCGGAGGAGCCGCACCCGGCGGCGGGCAGGAGGACGGCCAGCGCCGCGAGGACGGTGGCCAGGATGCGGGGACGCCTCATCGGCGGATCCTTTCTCGTTCTTGTTCGGGGGGTGACGTGGACGGCCTCAGCCCAGTTCGTCGGCGACGCCGTCCACGTCAGGGGCGCGGCCCTCGCCGATGTCGGCCATGTAGCTCATCCAGGTGTACGCGGGGTCGCCGCGGCGCAGCAGCTCGCGGTAGAGCCGCACGGTCAGGTCCCTGCGGACCGCCGCGTAGGCGGGCACGGCGTAGACGTTGCGCAGTTCGTGCGGGTCGCTGTCCAGGTCGTACAGCTCGTGCACGCCTTCGGGGTTGAACACCAGCTTGTGGCGGCGGTCCCGGAACATGCGCTGCGAGTAGGGGAAGTGGTGGCCGTGGAACTCGGTGGTCACCGAGTCCCGGCCTTCGGCGGGCGCGCCGGACAGCAGCGGCAGCAGGCTCTCGCCGTCGCACGGCTCCTGCGGCGGCAGCCCGGCCAGGTCGAGGATCGTGGGGTTGAGGTCGATCAGCGTCGCGAAGGCGTCCACGGTGCGGGCCGGCGCGCCCGGCACCCGGATGATGCCGGGGATGCGGTAGATGTCCTCGTACATGGCCGGGCCCTTGTCGTTGAGCCGGTGGGCGCCGGTGAACTCGCCGTGGTCGGCCGTGAAGATCACCGCCGTGTCGTCCCAGAGGCCCAGCTCGCGCAGCGCGGACAGCAGCCGGCCGATCTGGGCGTCGATCAGCGAGACGTATCCCCAGTAGGCGGCGATCAGCTCGCGCCAGGCGTCGGCGTCGAAGTGGTCGGCCGACCAGTACTCCGAGTAGCGGCGCTGCACCTCCGGCTTGCCGTCGAAGGTCTCGGCCATGGACGCCGGCAGCGGCACGCTCCGGGGGTCGTACATGTCGTAGTACTCGTCGGGGATCAGGTACGGCAGGTGCGGGCCGTACCAGTGGCACGACAGCATGAACGGCCGGCCGGACTCGCGGAAGTCGCGGGCGTAGCGGTCGAGCAGCTCCAGCGTCTGGTCGGCGAGGAATGCCTCCATCGTGGCCTCCGCCGGCTGCCGCAACCGGCCGGCGATGAGGTGGCCGCGGCCGGTGCCGTTGGCGGCCTTGCCGAAGACCGGCCGCTCCACGGCGAACGGCGGGTGTCCCTTCTCCTTGAGCCACCGCTCGTACGACGGGTGGTGGAAGGGGTTGAGCGCGCCGGGCAGGTGCTCGCCGTCCATGCCGTAGTGCTCGGGCCCGTGCTCGCGGCCGATGTGCCACTTGCCGACGTGGCCCATGTTGTAGCCGGCGGCCAGCAGCGGCGCGGACATGACCGGGTCCTGCTCGGCGACCTCGTCGCGGCCGCCGCCGTTGCGCTCCGGGTTGACCAGCAGGCCGTGCCGGAACGGGTGGAGCCCGGTGAACAGCGAGGCGCGGGCCGGGGTGCAGATGGCGGTCGGCGTGTAGAACCGGTCGAAGCGCGTGCCCTCCGCAGCGAGGCCGTCCAGTGCGGGCGTGCGTATCACCGGGTTGCCGTAGCAGCCGAGGGTGTCCACCCGATGCTGGTCGGTCATCAGGAACAGGACGTTGCGTGGACTGGTCACTCATGCTCCGATCGCGATTTAGTACCGAGCCTTTACGTTAAAGGGGCGATCAGAGAGATCACAAGAGGGAGCGGGGTGGATTGTCCGCCTTTTTATTCCTGTCTCTTGACCTAAATCGGTGATCGTCGCCACACTGAGCGCTGACTCCCCCCGAGACAAGGAGACCCATGCGTCGTCCCCTCGCGACCCTCGCGGCAGCCGCGCTCGCGGCCACGCTGCTGGCCCCGGCGCCCGCCGCCCGGGCCGCCGACACCCCGGCCAACCTGGCGCTGACCGGCACGGCCACCGCCTCCAGCGTCGAGCTGGACCGCTCCGACTTCGTGGCCGCCCACGTCAACGACGGCGACAGCGCCACCCGCTGGTCGTCCAAGTACCAGGACGACAACTGGGTGCAGATCCAGCTCGCCCAGCCGGCCAGGGTCGACCACGTGAAGCTCACCTGGCCGAACGCCTGCGCCCGCGACTTCGTCCTGCAGACCTCGCCCGACGGCCGGACCTGGACCGACGTGGCCGCGCTCCAGCGCGACACCTGCCCGCGCACCGACGTCATCGACGTGCTCTCCGATGAGCCCGTCGGGTACGTCCGCATGCAGGGCCGCAAGCGCTGGGCCGCCTACGGCTACTCGATCTCCGAGTTCGAGATCTGGGACGGGCCGCCCGCCGCCCCCGCGCCCACGCTCGGCCTGGTCCCGAAGCCGGTGTCCGTCACCGAGACCGGCGCCGCCCCGTTCACGCTGCACAAGAACACCCGCGTCCTCGCCCAAGGCGACGGCGCGCGGGCGCCCGCCGACTACCTGGCCCGGCTGCTGCGCCGCGCCACCGGCCAGACGCTCAAGGTCGCCGCGAACGGCCGCGGCCCCGCCCCGATCATCATCGAGGTCGGCGCCGGCAAGGGCCCCGAAGGCCACGAGGACGAGGGCTACACCCTGTCCGTCGCCGCCGGCGAGATCCGCCTGCGCGCCGCCACCCCGAACGGCGCGCTCAACGGCGTCCAGACGCTCCGCCAGCTCCTCCCGCAGTGGGTCGAGTCCAAGGAGGTCGTCGACACCGCGTGGACCGTGCCCGCCGTGGAGATCACCGACTACCCGCGCTTCGCGCACCGCGGCATGATGCTCGACGTCGCGCGCAGCTTCTACCCGGTCGAGGAGGTCAAGACCTACATCGACGCGGCCGCGCTGTTCAAGGTCAACCGGCTGCACCTGCACCTGACCGACGACCAGGGCTGGCGCATCGTGATCGACGACCCGGCGAGCAACCCGTCCGGCATCGACTACGGCCTGCTCACCCGGGTCGGCGGCGGCACCGCGATGACCGAGCGGGGCACCGAGCCCGGCATCACCGGCTTCTACACCAAGGCCGACTACGCCGAGATCGTCCGCTACGCCGGCGAGAACGGCATGACCGTGATCCCCGAGATCGACATGCCCGGCCACGTCAACTCGGCGCTGCACTCCGTCCCGCAGCTCAACACCGCCGGCTCCCAGCCGCGGCCCGCCGCCGGCCAGGCCACCGTCCCGCACAACGGCACCGGCGCCGTCGGCTACTCCTCCTTCGACGCGAGCAGCGCGGTCACGTACGAGTTCGTCGGGCACGTGCTGGCCGAGATCGCCGCCATGACGCCCGGCCCGTACCTGCACATCGGCGGGGACGAGGCGCACGTCACCAGCCACACCGACTACGTGAAGATGGTCGACGCCTTCACCGCCCGCGTGAAGGCGCTCGGCAAGACCGTCGTCGGCTGGAACGAGTACGCCGGCACCGCCCTGCCCCAGGACGACGCCGTCGTGCAGTTCTGGAGCGGCGACCGCAACGCCGTCGCGAACGCCGTGAGGAACCGGGGCGCCAAGGTCGTGCTGTCGCCGGCGGCGAACGCGTACTCGCCGCAGAAGCAGGACTCCCGGCAGCCGGACGGCGGCACCTGGGCGTGCGGCGGGCCGTGCGGCCTCGACCGGCACTACAACTGGGACCCGGGCACGTACATCCCCGGCATCCAGGAGAGCAGCGTGCTGGGCGTGGAGTCGGCCGTGTGGGGCGAGTTCATCCGCCGCGTGCCGCAGGCGCAGTACTACGCCTACCCGAGGCTCATCGCCACGGCCGAGGCCGGCTGGACGCCGCAGGCACAGCGCGACTACGGCGACTTCAAGACCCGCCTGGCGAAGATGGGCGGCCGGCTGACCGTGCAGGGCACCAACTTCTTCCCCACGGCCGACGTGGCGTGGCGCACGGAGATCCTGGCTCCGGCGGTGACCGCCGGCACGGGCCGGCCCTCGGGCGCGACCTGGACCGTCACCGCCCCCGGCAAGGCCGCGGCCGACCTCGGCGCGGTCATCACCTGGAGCGACGGCGTCAAGGAGCCCGCGACGCCGGTGACGGAGCGGGAGGCGAGCATCCCCGGGATGCGCGTCAACGCCGCCTTCACCGTCACCTCCACCAGGTCCTTCGACAAGGAGGGCGCCTACACCGGCACGCTCACCGTGCGCTCGCCCGGCGAGGCGCCGGTGACCGGCACGCTGGAGGTGACGGTCCGCTAACAGCGGGACGCATGCTGGCGGTCCGCGCGGGTACCTGGGCGTCGTCGGACGGCCGTGAGTAGGGGGACGTGGACCGCCGTGCGCGCACTGATCGTGGAGACGGGCTTCAGCCGGGGAGCGCTCGCCGCCGTACGCGCGCTCGCCGCGGCGGGCTGGGAGGTCGGCGTCGGCGCTCCCGCCGGCGCGGGCCTCGCGTCCTCGTCCCGTTACCGCCGCCGGCGCCACCTGGTGCCGGCGGCGCACGAGGACCGCGACGCCTTCCTCACCGCCGTGCGGCGCGCGGTCCGCGACCACGGCTACGACGTGGTCTTCGGCGCCGGCGAGGCCGAGGTGCTCGCGCTGTCCCTGCTCAGGGACCAGGTCGGGGCGATCGTGCCGCACGCGGGGCACCGGCAGGTCGTCCGCGCGATCGACAAGCAGGAGCTGTCCGAGGCGGCCGAGTCCGTGGGCATCCTGACGGCCCGCGCCCTCGACCCGTCCACGCTCGCCCCGTCTGCGCCCGACCCGTCCACGCTCGACCCGTCCACGCCCGACCCGTCCGCGCCCGACCCGTCCGCGCCCGACCCGTCCACGCTCGACCCGTCCACGCCCGACCCGTCCGCGCCCGGCCCGTCCGCGCCCGACCCGTCCACCCTCGGCCCGTCCGCGCCCGACCCGTCCGCGCTCGCCGGTGAGCGCCCGCCCCTGGTCGTCAAGTCCCGGCTGCACGCCCACCCGGAACGGCCGGGAGCGCCGCCCAGGATCGACACGCTCGTCGTGCCCGGCCCGGAGGCCGCCCGCCGCCGGGTGGACGAGGTGCGCAGGCTCGGCGGCGAGCCGCGCGTCGAGGAGTTCCACGAGGGACGCCTGATGGCCTACGCGGCCGTCACCGCCGTCGGCGGGCGGGTGGTGTGCGACTGCATGCAGGTGGCCTCGCGCATCTGGCCGCCGGGTGCCGGCGCGAGCTGCCGCGCCGAGACCGTACGGGTGGACCCCGCGATCAGCGGCCGCGCCGCCCGGCTGCTGGCCGCACTCGGCTGGTTCGGGCTCGCGCAACTGCAGTTCGTGGTGCCCGAGGACGGCCGGCCCCGGCTCATCGACCTCAACGGCCGCTTCTACGGCTCGATGGCGCTCGCCACCGCCGCCGGCGCCAACCTGCCCGCGGCCTGGGCCGCCCTCGCCGTCGGCCACGACGTGCCGCCGACGCGGGCCCGGCCCGGGGTGCGCTACCAGTGGCTGGAGGGCGACCTGCGGCGGGCGGCCGTGGAACGCCGGCGCGGCCTGCTCCTCGACCTGGCCGGCACGCTCCGCTTCGCCGCGGGCGCCGTCCACAGCACCCTGTCGCTCCGCGACCCCGCTCCCGCCCTCGCCAGGATCAGGGCGATGGCCGCGGCGCGCGTGCGCTGATCCCCGTCACTTCACTCGAAGTCGTCGGGGTTGAGCTCCTTGAGGCGCTTGAACTCGGCGACTTCCTCGTCCTCCATCTCCACGTCCTCGACGTCCTCGTCCTCGTCCGTACGGTCCTTCTGCGGCTGTTCGGTCATGACGCCTCCCCCGAGTGCTCTCGCCGTTGCGGCTGCCCATCCGCTCCGAGCCGTAACCTGCCAGGACGCCGCGCCGCGCGCTCGATGATCTCCTGCTCGGTGAGCGGGTCGGGGGGATGGTGGCTCAGGCACTGCCGCGCCCGTACGAGCGCCTCGGGCACGCCGTCGCTCGCGGCGTAGAACTGCCCGGCCTCCAGCCGCCCCACCCGGTCGGCCCGGCCGCCCCGGGCCCGCGCCAGCCCTTTGACCACCTCGATCTGTGTGGGGCTGTTGATCCTGCCGATGAACTGCGTCGTCGCGTTGCCCGCGATGTGGTTGTGCAGGCCGCGCGGGGTCTGGGTGGCGAAGACCAGGCCGAGACCGTACTTGCGGGCCTGGGAGGCCAGGGTCAGAGTGCTCGCCAGCGCCTCGGTCTTCGGCGTCGCCGGTACGAGGGCCTGCGCCTCATCCATCACGTACAGGCCGCTGAGCGGGCGGCCGCGCGCCGGGTTCCGCCTGATCCAGGAGAACAGGGCCATCTGAAGCTGGTTGACGAACGCCGGCCGCGCCTGGTCGCCGAGCCCGACGAAGCTGATGACGGAGACGCGGGCCCGCTTGCCCGGGGACGGGGTGAGCAACTGCGCCGGGTCCGCGGGCTCGCCGTGGCCCGCGAAGAGCGGATCGGTGATCGTCGCGGCGGTGAGGAGCTGGCCCAGCTCGGCGGCGAGCTGGTCCGCCCGGTCGATCTGGCTGACCTCCAGCGGCAGCGCGCCGAGCAGGCCGAGGAACGCGGCGAAGCTCCCGCCGCCCGAGCGGGCGAAGTGGGCCAGCGCCTGGCGGAGTATGGCCTTGCCCTTGCGGGCCTTGGCGCTCGCCCCGTCCACGTTCGCCCGGTGGGCGAGCGCCTCGACGGCCAAAGCGAGCGCCGTCTCCAGCTCGTCGCGGTCGTCGAGCACGGCCGCGAAGTCGGGAAGCGGCTGGAACGTCAGCGGGCGTCCGCGCGAGCGGCCCGGCGTCCAGATCACGACCTCGGTCTCGGCGAAGTAGCGGGCCGCCTTGTCCGCGTCCCCGTCGCCCCAGCCGGGCGGCGGGGCGGGCCAGGGGTCGCCCAGGCGGGCGAGGTCGTTGTTGGAGTCGAGCACGATCGACGACACCCCGAGCAGCGCGCACTCCTCGATGAGCCGCCGCAGGAACACGGTCTTGCCCGAGCCTGAACCGGCGAACACGGCGGTGTGGCGGGCGAGGGCGGCGAGTTTCAGTTCGAGCTCAGCACCGGTGTCCATACGCCTGCCAGCCGGAACGACCGGCACAGGCCCACTTCTGGGCTCCGGTTCGCTCCCCGCCGGCCGCGCAGGCTCCAGCCCGCTCCCTGGCTGCCGGGCAGACTCTGGACCGCTCCCTGGCTGCCGGGCAGGTTCCGGCGCGCTCCCTGCTGGGCGAGCGAGCCCCAACTCGCTCCCCGCCGGCCGCGCCGACTCCGGGCCGCTTCCCGCCGGCCGTCCGGTCTCCGGGGCCGGCGGCTGCGGCGGTGAAGTCGGCTCCTGGGTGAGTGTGCCGAACAGAACGCTGAACAGCTCCGTGCCGCCGGCCGGGCGGCGGGCCCGTAGCCAGGTCTCGAACTCCGGGTCCCCGTCGGCCGCCATCTGCCGCAGCGCCGCGAAGACCCGCAGGTCGTCGCCCCGTACGGGAAGCGAGAGCCCGCCCCACTCCTTGAGCTCCGCCAGGCGGGCCCGCGTGACCGCGCCGTCCGACCACGCCTGGTTGCGCAGCACCACGAAACACCGGTCGGGCGTCTCCGGGCCCAGCCCGGACGCCACGATGCCGTCCTTCAGCCGCTTCAGCGCAGAGATGTGGTGCGCCGCGCCGATCATCCGGAACGTCCAGTGCCGCTGGTACTCCGACTCCGGATTCAGCACCTGCCGCAGCCTGGCATGCAGGCTGGGCCGGCGGCCTGGCGGCGGATCGACGGAGAAGGACTCGCCCGCCTTGTCCTGCTCCCTGATCCAGGCGTCGAGCCCCGCGGCGAGCAGGGAAGGAGCCAGCTCGTCCTCGTGCTCGGGATCGAACGCGGCCGACACGTCCGACCGCCCGCGCAGGTCGGCGAAGCGCGCGTCCAGCCTCGCCAGGCTCGACTCCGGAACGACGGCGACGGCCTCGGCGGAAGAGGGCGGCGCGACGACCGGTTCCTCTCTGTCGAAACGTTCCAGGAGGCGTACGACGCCGTCCGTCCGGCAGGCCGCGACGTGCGCGGCGATGAGCCGGAGCAGCGTCCTCGGCGTCCTGCCCGGCGCGGTCGCGAACGCGCCGGGGGCGATGGGCCAGGCCGGGTCGGGCGGGGTGAAGCCCGCCCGCGCGAAGGCGACCGCGAACCTGCGCTCGACCAGGTTCCTGGCGAGTTCCGGGCGCGCGATCGTGCCCAGGATCAGTGACGGCCGGAACCTGTCCTTCGCCGTGCCGATGGCCCGGTCGCGGATCAGGCCCCACGACGAGGGCAGGCAGGCCACCAGGCACAACGTGCGGTGAGTGGCGTGCACGAGGGCCATGAGACCGCTCGCGACCTCGTCGATGACGTCCTTGCGGGGGCCGCCGTCGGGGACCGCGCCGGAGGCGGCGCGGGAGTGTTCGAGCAGCGCGTCGATCTGGTCCACCGCGATGACGCTGGGGCCGGTCAGCGCGAGGATCGTCGACAGCTCGACCACGATGTCGTGCGGCGCCTTGATCCCTCTGCTCATCCCCCAGGCCCCGCGGTCGCCTTCCTCGGCCTCCTCGGTGGACATCAGGTGATCGTGGGCGACGTCGAAGGCCGGGCCCGAGGCGACGGCGTAGAGGGCGAGCGCCCGGATCGTGTCGCGGCACCGCTGCAACCGCCGGTCCCGCCTCAATAGGCCGGCCACCAGGGCGTCGAGGTCCTCGCGGGTGATGTCCTTCCCGTCCTCGACGGCCGCGATCCGGTCCCCGGCCCCCGCGAGCGCGGCCAGACCGCGCAGGGCCACCACCGCCTGGGCCGGGGTGTCCGAGCCCGCCGCCGAGCGGCCGAGGTCGTCGACCATCGCGCCCGCCGTCCGCCGCCAGAAGTCGTCGCCCGCGCTGAAGTCCACCAGGAAGAAGTAGCCGCCGGCCCGCGCGATCTCACCCCTGACCCAGCCGAGGAGATGCGTCTTGCCCGCGCCGCCCTCGCCCTGGATCACGACGCCGAGCGGGCTGGCCCCGGTGGCCTCGCACGCCTCGTCGATGCCGTCGAGGATGAGCTGCTCCGCCCGCGGGTGCACGCCGCCGACGTGGAAAGGCGGCGGGTTCCAGGCGTGCTCGGCCATGGTCGTCCAGGTGAGGACCCTGGAGATGGCGCGCAGGGCCCGTTCCTCGTGCTCGTTCATCGCGCCTCCATGGCCAGCAGGTGCTTGCTCACGCCGCCGACGAGGACGGCCGCGTCCCTGTCCGCGTCGGTCAGGGTCTTCTGGTCGGCCTCCGGCGCCAGGTGGACGTCCGGGAGGAGTTCGAGCCGCCGCAGCGCCTCGTCGACCGCCTCGCGGGGGACGTCCCCCAGCTCCGCGCGCAGCCGGGTCAGGAGCACCCAGTCCTGCGGCTCGCGGGCCAGCCGCCAGTAGGCGTCGCGGATCGCCTCGGGCAGCTCGGCCGGGGCGGCGTTCTCGCGGGCCTTGAGTACGAACTCGGCGAGGCTCAGGTCCGCCGCGTCCAGATAGTCCTTGAGCAGGTGGAGCACGCCGTAGAGGGTGCGGCCGAGCGAACCGCCGCGATCCGGGGCGGAGCCGTCCAGCTCCGTCACGCACCAGGCCCAGCCGTCGTCGGTGAGCGTGTGAAGGTAGGACCTGCCGGGCTTCTCGCTCGTGACGAGGCCGCCCTTGTTGAGCCGGTGCCGGGGCTGCCCGTCGAGGGTGCAGCCGACGTGGGCCTTGAGCTCCGCGTTGGACGCCGTTCCACCGAGCGTCATCAGGCCCAGGAGCACGGCGCGTTCGCGGGTGCCGAAGCCGGTGTTCTTCATGGTCAGCTCTCCTCGGATCGATCGTCCACGACGGTGGTGAAGCCGGTCGCCATGAGCTCACGCCGGCCGTTGACCTCCCTGAGCGTCCCTGCGACCCGTACGGGGACCCGGTCGCGGTGCGCGCGGACGGCCACGTCGTAGTCCGCCTCGCCGGGCAGGCGCACCCAGATGACGGCGCGGCGCGGCTCGCCGTCCCCGATGGTCACCTGGCCGCGTACGTGGACGCGGAACCGGTCCTCGCCGTCGTCCACGAGCGCGCCGACGAGGCCCGTCACCGCGGCGCTCTCGTGGTGCAGTCGGCGCAGCCGGTGGCCGACGCGGCGCAGCAGGGTGCCGGTGCCCGGCTCGAAGACCACGCTCCGCGCGCGGACCTCGGCGGGCAGGGCGCGGGCCCAGCGGAAGCCGACCTCGAACCGGGCGCCGGGATCGGCTCCGGCGAAGCGGGCGAGCGCGAGGCACAGGTCGGCCGACACGCCGTCCCGTACGAGGTCGTCGAAGACGCTGACGTCGCCGGTTCCGCGCGCCTCGGCGGTGGCCTCGCGCAGAAGCAGCGCGGCGCGCTGGAGCAGGGTCAGGGCGCGGCGGGCCAGCGGAGGGTCGCCGCCGTCGTCCAGCGGGAGCCGTACGGTGAGGAGGTTCGAGGACGGCACGATCGGTCCGATCCGGACGCGCGCCATCAGGTCGCGCACCGGTTTGGGAGCCGCGCCGTCGAACACCGGCCGGGGCCCGCCCAGCGCGGCCCGCGCCGCCGCGCTCAGCGCGGCGTGGGCGCTGGTCACGGCCGTGACGGCGTCCACCAGCCCGAGCTCCCCGCCCTCGGGGACGATGGGCGCGCGGTACCACTGGACGTCCGCCATGGGCGAGCCGATGTCGGAGGCGATGTCCTCGGGCGCGCGACCCTCCACCCGCGCGAGCAGCGACAGGATCTCCCTGAGCCGGCGCGGCCCGTCGGCCAGGTGGTCCGTGCCGGGCACCAGGATCTCGTGGTCGCCGTCGTGCTCCCAGATCGCCGCGCCCCTCCAGGTCTCCGGCCGGCGGACCCAGCCGGTCGCGGCGAGATAGCTGCTGACGTCGGCGACCGACACGTTCCTCATCGGGCGGAGGGCGCCGTGGGCGCGCCGACGAGCTCGCGTAACGCGCGGACCGTGAGAACGTTCCCGAGCGGCACCTGGAGCGGCACCTTCCGCGCGGCGCTGGGGTCGGGGACGGGCCGGTCGTCCTCGAAGCCGCGGTAGTAGCAGAGCCGGCTCAGCGTGAGCCCGTCGGTCTCCACGCGGGCGTACCGGTCGCTCTCCTGCGGGACCACGACGAGGAACAGGTAGCGCGGGACGAGAAACGGGCCGTCGACGAGCTTGTTGTACTGCACCTCGTTCAGCCCGCCATAATGCAGGACCGCGCCCTTGGACCGGGGGTCCGACCAGGACTTGATCTGCACCTCGATGGCGGGCGAGGAAATGTGGCCGGTCCTTCCCGGATATCGGAAGCCCAGGTCGATGCCGTCGTGGTCGAGGTCGTCCTGATAGACGAGGAGGCCCGCCGCCGAGGCGAGCACCCGCACATAGTCCTCGGCGAACTTGCCCTGATGATTTCGCTGGTCCAGCACGCAGTCTCCCTCGTCCGCCGACCGCCCGACGCAGAAGAGTAGCGGCAAAAGGGGACGCTCTTCCTTCCTTTCTTCATGGTCGTCCTCCGTGGGTGGCGGGCCCGCATCCACGGACTGTTCGCGCGCGCCCCGGACGGCGTTCACCCGCCGTTCGATCCGCTCCCCAAAGCTTGCGGCCCGGCACCTGCATTGCACGCACGAGAGGCTTCACCGTGAGCAAGAACAAGGCCGAGCAGGCCGAACAGGCCGAGGCGGCCCGGCTCTCCCGCCGGCGGCTGGTCAAGTACGCCGGCGTCGGCGCCACCCTGGCCGCGGCCGCTCCCCTGATCGGCGGCACCCCCGCCCAGGCCGACGACGAGCGCAGGTTCGGCAACGGCGGCGGCAACGGCCGCAGGTGGCGGGCCGGCGACCACCACATCCACTCCGAGTACAGCGGCGAGTTCGACACCAAGACCAGCCCGCCCATCTTCCACAAGGGCGCGGACGCGGTCTACCCGATCGTCACCAACGCGATCATGGCCAAGCACTTCGGCCTGACCTGGGCGATGTGCACCGACCACGGCGGCCCCACCCACTCCAAGGTGAACCTGGAGCAGGCGTATCCCGACCTGCTGCGTTCGCGGGTGCTGGTGCCCGAGGTGCTGCAGTTCTGGGGCATGGAGTTCGACGCGCCGGCGCTCGACCACCACACCCTGATGATCCCGCACCACGACGGGGAGGCGCAGCAGCTGTTCGAGCTGGAGAGCCGCTTCGCCAAGCACGACGCCTTCCCGGCCGACCCGGGCCGCGACACCGAGGCCAAGATGGTGGAGTTCCTGAAGGCCGCCCGCGACATGCGGCAGAAGCCGCTGGTCATCGCCCACCACGCCTCGCGCTCGGCGACCGGGCTGGGCGTGTGGGGCCAGGACACGCCGCGCGAGTTCCGCAACGGCAACAACGTCGCCCCCGACGTGTACGTCGGCTTCGAGGGCGCCCCCGGCCACCAGGCCGGCCCGCTGAACGGCGGCGCGCGCGGCGGCTACGGCAACCACCCCACGTACGGCGGCTTCGACCAGATGACCGCCCGCGTCGGCGGCCTGTGGGACTCCCTGCTCGGCGAGGGCCGGCACTGGTGGATCACCGCCACCTCCGACTCCCACGTGCACTGGACCCGTGGCGGCTCCGACTTCTGGCCGGGCGAGTACAGCAAGACGTACGTGATGGCCCGCCAGGACTACGGCGACGTCATGGACGCCCTGCGGGGCGGCCGGATCTTCGTCACTACCGGCGACCTGGTCACCGCCCTGGACGTCACCGCGAGCGCCCAGGGCCGCTCCGCCACCGTGAGCGAGACGCTGGTCCTCAGCAACCGGGGCCGGGGCGACGTCGAGGTGGAGATCCGCTTCCGCCCGCTGAACGGCGTCAACGGCAACGGCGACCGCCCCGAGGTCCGGCGCGTGGACCTCATCGCCGGCCAGGTGACGGGGGTCAGCGCCGACCTCGACGCGGCTGCCAACCCCACCACCAAGGTCGTCGCCCGCTTCGGCCCGAACGACTGGCGCCGTCAGGGCCAGGACATGGTCATCCGCCACACCCTGCGCGACGTGGGCCAGGACAGCTACCTCCGGGTGCGCGGCACCAGCACCGACGAGATGGAGCCGCTCGCGGACGGCAAGGAGAGCCCCTGGCAGGACCTCTGGTTCTACTCCAACCCGGTCTTCATCCGGGTCCGCTGACCCGGTCGGCCGGGACGCGGCCGGCGGCGGGGGCCGGGCTCCGCCGCCGTCCCACCCGTCGTCCGCCGCCGGGTAATGATTTCGGCAGAGTGCCGGGGCGGGTTCTTCTCACTTCTGGCCTAACCGTAAGGTGAGCACGGATCACCGCAATGAGGTCGGGAGCACATGTTGCACGAGAAACTGTCGTCGATCTACGACAACGTCCTGCGCCGCAACCCTGGGGAGGTCGAGTTCCACCAGGCGGTGCGCGAAGTGCTCGATAGCATCGGCCCGGTTCTCGGCAAACACCCCGAGTACGCCGAGTCGAAGATCATCGAGCGCATCTGCGAGCCCGAGCGGCAGATCATCTTCCGCGTGCCGTGGCTCGACGACAGCGGCGAGGTGCAGATCAACCGTGGCTTCCGGGTCGAGTTCAACAGCGCGCTGGGTCCTTACAAGGGCGGGCTGCGCTTCCATCCCTCGGTCTACCTGGGGATCGTCAAGTTCCTGGGCTTCGAGCAGATCTTCAAGAACAGCCTGACGGGCCTGCCGATCGGCGGCGGCAAGGGCGGGTCCGACTTCGACCCCAAGGGCCGCTCCGACCGCGAGGTGATGGCCTTCTGCCAGAGCTTCATGACCGAGCTCTACCGGCACATCGGCGAGTACACCGACGTGCCCGCCGGTGACATCGGCGTCGGCGGCCGGGAGATCGGCTACCTGTTCGGCCAGTACAAGCGCATCACGAACCGCTACGAGTCAGGCGTCATCACCGGCAAGGGCCTGGCGTACGGCGGCGCGCAGGTGCGGACCGAGGCCACCGGCTACGGCTGCACGTTCTTCGTGGAGGAGATGCTGAAGGCGCGCGGCACGTCGTTCGACGGCAAGCGGGTCGTGGTCTCCGGCTCCGGCAACGTCGCCATCTACACGATCGAGAAGATCGAGCAGCTCGGCGGGCTCGTGGTGGCCTGCTCCGACTCCTCCGGCTACGTCGTGGACGAGAAGGGCATCGACCTGGCGCTGCTCAAGCACATCAAGCAGGTCGAGCGCGGCCGGCTGGACACGTACGCGGCGCGCCGCGGCGACCACGTGTCCTTCGTGCCGGGCCGCAGCGTGTGGGAGGTGCCCTGCGAGGTGGCGATGCCGTCCGCCACGCAGAACGAGATCACCGGCCGCGACGCCGCGTTCCTGGTGCAGAACGGCTGCATCGCGGTCGGCGAGGGCGCCAACATGCCGACCATGCCCGAGGGCATCAAGGTGTTCCTGGACGCGGGGGTCGCGTTCGGGCCGGGCAAGGCCGCCAACGCGGGCGGCGTGGCCACCAGCGCGCTGGAGATGCAGCAGAACGCCAGCCGCGACTCGTGGACGTTCGAGTTCTCCGAGCACCGGCTGCAGGAGATCATGCGCGACATCCACGCCCGGTGCCTGCAGACCGCCGACGAGTACGGCATGCCCGGCGACTACGTGGCCGGCGCCAACATCGACGGCTTCCGCCGGGTCGCCGACGCCATGCTGTCACTCGGCCTGATCTGAAGCGTCAGGCGAAGGGCCGTCCGCGTCGCGCGGGCGGCCCTTCGCCATTGACATGGTGATCATGGACCTTGCATACTCCCATCAGACGCTTCAAAAGAGGTTGTCAAAAACCCTCCCGACCTCCGGGCCCTAATTCCCCCTCACCCTTCGCCGGCCCGGGTTCCTGCATTTTCCGCCAGCATCACAAAGACGCAGGGAGTGACATCTCGAAATGGCTTCGGGAGTGTTAGGGCATGCCCTTCGACGGGGATCCGCCGCGGCGGCCGCCGTCATTCTGCTGACGGCGACGAGCGCCGACCCGGCGTTCGCCCACTGGAACGGCACCGGCCAGGACATCGCCAGCATCCACATGCGCCCGTACAGCTACAACAGCACGTGGCAGACGCCGATGAACAAGGCGCTCGCCAACTGGAACGCGACGTCGAGCCCCGCCAATTTCTACAAGAACTCGAATTCCGGCTCGACCATCACGGTGAAGTCCTACAGCAACACCTGGTACGGCAACTATCAGCGGTGCGGCGGGATGTGCATGTACGTCCGGCTGAACTCGCGCACAATCAACCGGGACGCCTCGAACTTCTCCAATTTCGTCACCAGCACGCTGGTCCACGAGTTCGGGCACGCGCTGAATCTCGCGCACAACTCGACCACGTCCATCATGAACAGAAGCCGCAACCGTAACTCGATGACGAAACCCTCGTCGCACGATGTCGCCGACGTCAACGCCTACTACTGAAGGAGGCCGCAGGATGCTACGGCGTCTTGGCGCACTCGTCCTGACCGCGTTGTTCGTCACCGCGTGCGCCGCCCATCAGGAGCCCGTGCTCTACCGGGCCGACTATCCGGAGTACGAGAACGCCGACGCGCTCTTCGACCGGGCGAACCTGGTCGTCGAGGCCCGCGTCGTCGGCGAGCCGCGCTACCTGCAGGAAGTGTCGGAGCCCGACCCCGCCGAGACGGATCCGCGGCTGAACCCCATGGCGGGAGCTCCCGCCGCGGTGGCCGCCCAGCCCGACGCCCCGCCGATGGTCATCACCGTCTACACCGCCGAGGTGCTGAAGGTGTACAAGGGCGAGGCCCAGGTGGGGCAGAAGGTCGAGGTCAAGGAGCTCGGCGGCGTCTTCGACGGCGTGACGTACGAGGAGGAGCACACCACGGCGCTGAACGAGGGCAGCGGGTACGTCCTGTTCCTGGAGACCTACCCCGACTCCCCGGCGGCGCTGCTCAACCCCGTCCAGGGCAAGTATCCGCTGGACAGCGCCAACAACCCGGCGCCGCTGCCGGAGAACACCGTCAAGCTGACGCGCAACCAGCTGGAGACGATGTCCTGAACCGCCGTGACGTGCTGATCGTGGCCTCGGCGGCGGCCGTGACCCTTGCCGTGTCGTGCGCCGTCGGCCGGGGTCCCGGGCCGGCGGCGCACGACGCCGGCGTCATCTCGCTCACGGCCGGCGAGGTGGACGGACAGCCGATCGCGATCTCAGCCGGCAGGGACGACACCGTGCGGGTGTGGAACCTGACGACGAGAAGGCAGATCGGGAGCCTGATCGTGCTGTCGGAGTTCGGGGAGCCGGCGACCGGTGACGAACGTGTCCTCACGGTCGCGCTCGGCCGGCTCGCCGGACGGCCCATCGCTGTCACGGGCGGGCGGGACTGCGCCGTACGGATCTGGGATCCGCACACGGGACAGCAGCTCGGCCGCCCGATGACCGGCCACGAACGCCGTGTCGTCGCCGTCGCGCTCGGCGAGGTGGACGGCCGGCCGGTCGTCGTCTCCGGCAGCGCGGACGGCACGTTGCGCATGTGGGACCCCTCCACGCGGAAGCAGATCGGCGACCCGCTCACCGGCCATGCCGGGGTGATCGCTTCGGTCGTGTTCGGCGAGGTGGACGGCCGGCCGGTCATCGTCTCCGGCGGTCATGACGGCACGGTGCGCAGGTGGGATCCGGTCACGAGGAGACAGAGCGGCGCGCCCATGACCGGCGGCACGAGCCTCGTGGTGTCCGTCGCGCTCGGCGAGGTGGACGGCCGGCCGGTCGCCGTGTCGGGCGCCTGGGACGCCACGCTGCGCGTGTGGGACCTGGCCACCGGCGAACAGCTCGGCGGGCCGCTGATCGGCCACGAACGCGCCGGGGGTCCCGTCGCGGTCACCCAGGTGAACGGCCGGCCCGTCATCGTCTCCGGCGGCGTGGACCGTACGGTGCGGATGTGGGATCTGGCCACGAGGAAGCAGCTCGGCGACCCACTGACGGGCCACGACAGAGGCGTCGTCGCCCTCGCGGTGACCCAGGTGAACGGCCGGCCGATCGCTCTCACCGCCGGAGAGGACCGTACGGTGCGCACGTGGGATCTCCTCACCCGGGAGCAGACAGGAGACTCGCTGGTCGGCCTCGAGGCCGGCGTCACGCCGGCGACGGGGCGGACGGGGCGCACAGGGCCGTGACGAAGCTCCGCGACATCCGCGCCGACACGACCGGCCGTCGCGCGCGACCACGAAGCGACGACCAAGCTTCTGCTCACGGACGCCGTCAGGAAGGTCATTCGCCGGCCGCCTCCGTCCGTGTCGCGGCCGGCGCGATCTGCAGGGGCGTCGCGGCCCCGCCGGCGAGCTCGCGCCCCTGGCTCAGGGTGTGGTCGAGCTGCCTGGCCAGGACGTTGAGGGTCGCCGGAGGCAGGTACGCGTCGGCGCCCGCGTCGAGCAGCCGCCGTACCGGCCCGTGGTACTGAACGCCGAGCTCGTCGTCCTCGATCTCGGTGACGACCACCCGGGCCTCCGGGAACATCGACCGGAGCCCCGCGATGAGCTGCGGGCTGCCCGCGGGGACCAGCAGCACGTCGGCCGTCGCGGGCGCGGCGTGCATGTCGAGCACCACGTAGTCCGCCCCGAGCTGGGTGGACAGCGCGACCCTGGCGGCGGCCGACAGCTCCATGGCGGTGGCCACGACCGTCACGCTCTCGTAGTCGATCGGTCCCTGCTCGTCGCCCTCGTCCGGCTCGTCGCGCTCGACGACGGCGCCCTCCACGACGTCGATCGTGCTGGAGATCGTCGCGATCGACGCGCCGTCCCGTGTGAGGATCAGGCTCTCGCCGGGTTCGAGCGCGTCGATGAGCGCCACGACGTCGTCGGGCAGGCGGGCCACGTCGACACGTGGGGCGCGCTCGCGGATCACCATGTGCACGCCCCGACCGTCATGTGTCCCCCTTCCGGTGCCGTGGTCTCGTTGGACGCCACGAGCCGATCAGTGGTTCGGGGCCGCGCCGGAGTTTCCCTATGATCAACGGATGCGCTTACCGAGGATCGCGCCGGCCATGCTCATGATCACCCTGGCCGGCGGGTGCGCGCCGGCGGCTTCGTCGCCCGCCGAGGCGGTGGCCCGGCAGGCGGAGGACTCGACGGGGGTGAAGGTCACCAAGATCGTCCGTCTGGACTACGGCGAGGCGATGCCCACCCCTCTCGGGGAGGACGACGGCGTCGTGCCGGTCAACATCGGCGAGTACAACGAGAGCCGGACCACCGGAGTCCTGCGGCTCGGTACGACCGCCTCCGATCTGACCACGACCTACTACCGGACCAACATCCCCGAAGACCTGAAGAGCGTGATCCCGGACGATCTGTCCTACATGACGACCAGGGCGATCTCGATCGGCGACTCCGGCACCTACGAGCAGCGAGCCGAGCGGAAGGACATGCCCGCCGGCAAGACCTGGCTGCACCACGACGGCGCCGGCTGCGGGGCGGCGGCGCGGCTCGTCGGAAACCTGGACCTGCGGACGATCCTGTCGCCCCAGGTGCTGCGGAAGCTGGCCGCCCCCGCTCCTTCCTCCGGCGAGGTCATCGACGGGGTCGACACCGTGGTGCACGCCGGAAGCGCGTTGCAGACCGAGTTCGCCGTCCGTTCCCCGGGTGACGACCCGGTCATGGCGGCGGTGCTGCGCGAGCAGGCCCGCCCGACGGAGGTCTCGTGGCGGCTGTGGGTCGGGCCGGACGGCCTGCCCCGCCGGGTCCGGCTCGTCACGACCGACCCGGAGGCGGCGGAGGGCGTGCCCAGGACCGCCGTGACCGAGATCGACTTCACCGACTGGGGAAGCACCGTGTCCATCGAGCCTCCGCCTGCGGACCAGGTGCACGAGACCGGCAGCTGCCTCGACCCCGAGCCCAGGTGAGAACCCGAGGCTGTTACCGCTAACAGGAAGCTTTCTCGTCGAGCTCCTCCTCGGCAGCCGGTGGGGGTGGCGGCGTCACGGAGCAAATCCGAGCAGGAAAGGTCCTGTCAACCACGCCGGAACCGGCAACGGAGCGAAGAAGACGGGGCCCGACCGCGCCGACCTGCCGTTTCGGCGAACGATCGGCGCCGGCACCACGATGAAACTTTCATCTGACTACTTAACAGAGCCGAAACTTTCGCCAGCTCCTGATCGAGCGTACTCGCAGAACACCGGCCAGATCCCGCCGAAACGCCACGAAAAGTTTCATTACATTCTTGACAAGTTTCGGTGAGCCTCCTCACACTGAGTCCCCGAGGCGATCTCCCTGCCGCATCGGTGGCGCACGGCGGGGACCGCCGTCACGACGCCCCCGTGGCGCGGCGTCGATCACGTGGGCACGTCCCGCACGTTCTCTCTCCGATTCGCTATGGAGGCTCAGTCATGCGCGTCAACGCCATGTCCCCACCTGCCGAACACCGCCCGCCCGGCGCGCGCCGCCGGGCGGTGATCGCCGGCGCGCTCGGCGCGATCGGCCTGGTCGCGGCGTTCGCGACGGCGATCCCCGCCGACGCCGCGGCGAGCACGCTCGGCGCGGCGGCCGCTCAGAGCGGCCGTTACTTCGGCACCGCCATCGCCGCCGGCAAGCTCGGCGACTCGGCCTACACGACGATCGCCAACCGCGAGTTCAACATGGTGACGGCCGAGAACGAGATGAAGATCGACGCCACCGAGCCCAACCGGGGGCAGTTCAACTTCACGAACGGGGACCGGGTCTACAACTGGGCCGTGCAGAACGGCAAGCGGGTGCGCGGGCACACCCTGGCCTGGCACAACCAGCAGCCGGGCTGGATGCAGTCGCTGTCGGGCAGCTCGCTGCGCCAGGCGATGATCGACCACATCAACGGCGTCGTGGGCCACTACAAGGGCAAGATCTACGCCTGGGACGTGGTCAACGAGGCCTACGCCGACGGCAACTCCGGCGGCCGGCGCTCCTCCAACCTGCAGAGCACCGGGAACGACTGGATCGAGGTCGCCTTCCGCACCGCGCGCGCCGCCGACCCCGCCGCCAAGCTCTGTTACAACGACTACAACATCGACAACTGGTCCTGGGCCAAGACGCAGGGCGTCTACAACATGGTGCGGGACTTCAAGTCGCGCGGCGTACCGATCGACTGCGTCGGCCTGCAGTCGCACTTCAACAGCAACAGCCCCTACAACAGCAACTACCGCACGACCATCCAGAGCTTCGCGGCGCTGGGGGTGGACGTGCAGATCACCGAGCTGGACATCCAGGGCGGCTCGGCCACCACGTACGCCAACGTCGTCAACGACTGCCTGGCGGTGCCGCGGTGCACCGGCATCTCGGTCTGGGGGGTGCGTGACACCGACTCCTGGCTCGGCACCAACGCCTCCGCGCTGCTCTTCGACGGCAACGGCAACAAGAAGGCCGCCTACACCTCGGTGCTCAACGCGCTGAACGGCGGCGCCACCAGCACCCCGACCACCACCCCGACGCAGGACCCCGGCGGCGGCACCGCGGGCCAGATCAGGAGCACGGCCGCCGGCCGCTGCGTGGACGTGCCGAACGCCGGCACCGCCGACGGCACCGCGGTCCAGCTGTGGGACTGCAACGGCCAGTCCAACCAGCAGTGGACGCAGACCTCGGCAGGGGAGCTGAGGGTCTACGGCAACAAGTGCCTGGACGCCGGGGGCACAGGCAACGGCGCCAGGATCCAGATCTACTCCTGCTGGGGCGGCGACAACCAGAAGTGGCGCGTCAACTCCGACGGCACCATCACCGGCGTCCAGTCCGGGCTGTGCCTCGACGCGATCGGCGCCGGCACCGGCAACGGGACGGGGCTGCAGCTCTACTCCTGCTGGGGCGGCAACAACCAGAAGTGGTCCTACACCCCAGCAACTTAACCTCGGAACGGCCGCAAGTTACACATCCGCACTGTGAAAGTTTCAACTGGATGAACGACCCTCCTGGAGGCGAAACCCCAGGAGGGAAGGCCGTGTGACGGCAAGGCCCGGCTCGACGGGAGACCCTTCCGTTGACGCCGGGCCACCCGTCGGATGTACTCCGCGACAAGCCTCCGCACCACATCATGTTAGCGCTAACAACGGAGCCCCGATGAAGCACAGACCCCTGTCCATCCTGGCGACGGTGACCGCCTTACTGGCCAGCCTGTTCGTCGCCCTGCAGACCCAGCCGGCCAACGCGGCCACCGTCGACACCAACGCCTGGTACGTCCTGGTCAACCGCAACAGCGGCAAGGCCCTGGACGTCTACAACCTGTCCACCGCCGACGGCGGCCGCATCACGCAATGGACCCGTAACAACCAGAACCAGCAGCAGTGGCAGTTCGTGGACTCCGGAGGCGGCTACTACCGCGTCAAGTCCCGCCACTCCGGCAAGGTCCTCGACGTCTACAACTTCTCCACCGCCAACGGCGGCGCGATCGTGCAGTGGACCGACTCCAACGGCACGAACCAGCAGTGGCGCCTGGCCGACAGCCCCGACGGCTACGTGCGGCTGATCTCCCGCCACAGCAACAAGGCACTCGAAGTGCAGGGCGCCTCCACCGCCGACGGCGGCAACATCGTCCAGTACGACGACTGGGGCGGCACCAACCAGCAGTGGCAGTTCGTCAAGGTGGACGGCGGCACCCAGAACCCCGGCCAGTGCGACCTCCCCTCGTCCTACCGGTGGAGCTCGACCGGCCCGCTGGCCACCCCGAAGTCGGGCTGGGTCTCGCTCAAGGACTTCACCGTCGCCCCCTACAACGGCAAGCACCTCGTCTACGCCACCACGCACGACACGGGCACGAGGTGGGGCTCGATGAACTTCAGCCCCTTCACCAACTGGTCCGAGATGGCCTCGGCGAGCCAGAACACCATGTCCAACTCGACCGTCGCCCCCACGCTCTTCTACTTCGCCCCGAAGAACATCTGGGTGCTCGCCTACCAGTGGGGCGGCACCGCCTTCTCCTACCGGACCTCCAGCGACCCCACCAACCCCAATGGCTGGGGCCCGCAGCAGGTGCTCTTCTCCGGAAGCATCTCCGGCTCCGGCACCGGCCCCATCGACCAGACGCTCATCGGTGACGGCACGAACATGTACCTGTTCTTCGCCGGCGACAACGGCAAGATCTACCGGGCGAGCATGCCTATCGGGAACTTCCCCGGCAGCTTCGGCACCACCTCGACCGTCATCATGAGCGACTCGACCAACAACCTGTTCGAGGCCGTCCAGGTCTACAAGCTCCAGGGCCAGAACAAGTACCTCATGCTCGTCGAGGCGATCGGCGCGCAGGGCCGCTACTTCCGTTCCTTCACCGCCACCAGCCTGAACGGCACCTGGACCCCGCAGGCCGCCACCGAGAGCAACCCGTTCGCCGGCAAGGCCAACAGCGGCGCCACCTGGACCAACGACATCAGCCACGGTGAGCTGATCCGCACCAGCGCGGACCAGACCTTCACCGTCGACCCCTGCAACCTGCAACTGCTCTACCAGGGACGCAGCCCCAGCTCGGGCGGCGACTACGGCCTCCTGCCCTACCGGCCGGGCCTGCTGACCCTGCAGCGCTGACCTCGGTCACGCCTCATCGTTCGTCACGCAGTTCGAGCAGGAGCGCCGTCATGCTGACCTTGACACCGTCGCGCGGCGCTCCTGCCTTGTCGTGCAGGAGCGCGACGGCCTGGCCGATCAGTCCGACGACCTCCTCCCACACGGGCCTGGGCAGCCACACCTCGGCGTCCATGGACATGCGCTGGCGCTCGGTCTCGGTCAGGCGTCTGGCCAGGTCGGCGCTCATCGCCTGGTGGAGGAGCTGCCGGCCGTCGGACCTGTCGATGCGCTCGGCGCTGGACGGGTCGTAGCGGTAGAGCACCCGCGGCCGGCCCTTGCCCGCCGGCGGCCGTTCGTCCACCTGCTGGAGGAAGCCCGCCTCGGCGAGCCGGCGCAGGTGGTAGCTGGCCGAGCCGTGCGCGATCCCGAGCTCGTCGGCGACCTCGGTGGCCGACATCGACGCGCCGGTGAGCAGCGACACGATGCGCATGCGCAGCGGGTTGGCCAGGGCGCGCAGCGGCACGAGCTCGTTCTCCGAGGTCACCGTCGGATCATAGGTTCTCCAACAACCCTTGGGGAAGGCCGGGGGTCTCAGCGCGTCGCGCCGAAGACGACCCGGATCATCGAGCGGGCGAGCGCCTCCGGATCGCCGTCGGCGCTCTCCGGCAGCACGCCGCTCAGCCACAGGCTGGTGAAGCCGTGGACCAGCGACCAGACGGCGACCGCGGTCAGGTGGTCCTCCGCCGGGCCCGGCGACAGCGTCGCGGCGCCGGCGATGAGCACGCCGGCGGCGCGCTCGTGCCCGGACCGCACGCCGGGGTCGTCACCGCGATAGAGCTCGGGCCGGAACATCACCTCGAAGTAGGGCCGGTGATCGATGGCGAAGCGGACGTAGGCGACGCCGATCTCCCACACGTCGCCGGCGGCCCGTTCGAGGGCGTCGGCGAACATCGCGAACCCCTCGGCGGCCACGGCGGTCAGCAGCCCCTGCTTGTCGCCGAAGTGGTGGGCGGGGGCGGCGTGCGAGACGCCGGCGCGGCGCGCGAGCTCGCGCAGGCTCCATCCGGCCGGGCCGGACTCGCTGATGGCCTGAAGGGCGGCGTCGATGACGGCGCGCCTCAGGTTGCCGTGGTGGTAGCCCTGCTGGCTGATCCCTCTCACCTCCGGTGCTGTCGCGTGACGACCTCACCTTATCTTGACATTGACAAGATGGCGAGCATCATCCAATCTTTCCGCTGACAAGATTGGAGACGGATCCGCCCCGTCTGACCACCAAGGACCACAACCCATGACCCGCTCCGACATCGACCACATCGACCACACGGTGCTCATCACGACGGACCTCGCCGCGACGTCCGCCCGCTACCAGGACCTCGGCTTCACCCTCAGCCCCGTCTCGCCCCACCAGCTCGCCGAACGGCCCGGCGGTCCCCTGATGCCCGCCTGCACGGCCAACCGCTGCGCCTACTTCGGGGAGTCGTTCATCGAGCTCCTCGGCATCGTCGACGCCACCGCGCCCGACCCCTGGGGCGTGCACGAGCTCCGCCGGACCTACCGCGGCCTGCTCATGACGCTCGGCTCCCGCGACGTGCGGGCCACCGCGGCACGGCTGCACGCCGCCGGCCTGGCCTCCACCGGCGTCCGCGGGCTGGAGCGCGAGGTCGGCACGCCCGAGGGGCCGCGGACCGTACGGGCCGACAGCGTCCGCGTCGACGCCGCGCACACCCCCGGGTGCGCGTTGCAGGCCACCCAGCACTTCACCCCTCAGTACGTGCACCAGCCCCGCTACCTCGACCACCCCAACGGCGCGACCGGCCTGCACGGCGTGCTGATGGTCGTGCCCGACGACGAGGTGGACGAGCACGAGGAGCGCTACGCCCGCATCCTGGACGCCGACGTGTGGATCGACGGCCCCAAGCGCGTGCTGCCGCTGCGGCACGGCCGGGTGGAGATCCTGCCCCGGTCCGCGCTCGATCACTTCCTGCCCGGACACGTCCTGCCCGCCGTTCCCCTGCTGGCCGCGCACACCGTCGCCGTCCGCGACCTGACGGCCGCGCGCGAGCTGATCGAGGGCAACGGCATCCCCACCCGGACCACCCCCGACGGCTTCTACGTCTCCGCCGGCGACGCCTGTGGCGTGCCGCTCGCGTTCGTCCAGAGCTGAGAGCTGAGCTCGCCGCCGGGCAGCTGTTGTGATTACATCATTACAACCCCTGGGGAGGAGTCATCGTGATCGTGGAGTACATCCGTTATCGCTTACCCGCCGGCGCTTCGGCTGAGTTCGAGGCCGCCTACGGCAGGGCGGCCCGGTCGCTCGCCGAAGCGCCGCAGTGCGTGGACTACGAGCTCAGCCGCTGCGTGGACGAACCCGCCTGCTACGTCCTGCGCATCACCTGGACCTCGCCCGAGGACCACATGAAGGGCTTCAGGGCGGGCGAGCACTTCCCCGCCTTCTTCGAGGAGATCCGCCCCTACGTGGAGCGGATCGAGGAGATGCGCCACTACGAGCAGACCCCGGTGCGCGGCCCCGGCGGCTCCGTCCCCTCCCTGTACGAGTGGGCCGGCGGCACCGAGGCGCTCGAACGGCTCACCGAGCGCTTCTACGAGCTGGTCAAGGCCGACGACGTCGTCGGCCCGCTGTTCGCCCACATGGACCCCGACCATCCCCGCTTCGTCGCCATGTGGCTGGCGGAGGTGTTCGGCGGCCCCGCGCGCTACACGGGCGAGCGCGGGGGCTACCCGCACATGCTCGGCATGCACCGCGACAGGGCGATCAGCGAGCGGCAGCGCCGCCGCTGGGTCAACCTGCTGGCCGACGCCGCCGACGAGGTCGGCCTGCCGGACGACCCGGAGTTCCGCGCCGCGTTCATGGGCTACGTCGAATGGGGCACCAGGCTCGCCCTGGCCAACTCGCAGCCCGGTGCGACCCCCGTCGAGCAGGCCCCGGTGCCGCACTGGGGGTGGGGCGTCGCGCCGCCGTACCAGGGCTGATACCCGCCGGTAATGACAGCGCGCAGGTCCCGTCGCGAGGCGGATCTTTTACAATGTGGCGGCCTCCATATGGCGCCGCGAATGATGATGTTCGAGCACCGTGGAACGGGTGGAGGCGACGCGATGCGATGAACGTCGCCTCGCGCACGTGACAGCGGGGAGAATCAGTCGGTGTTCAAACGTGTCGCCATCGTCAACCGCGGAGAGGCCGCGATGCGGCTCATCCACGCGGTCAGGGACCTCTCGGCGGAGACCGGGGTGCGGATCGAGACGGTCGCCCTCTACACCGACGCCGACCGTGACGCCACCTTCGTCAGGGAGGCCGATCTCGCCCATCTGCTCGGGCCCGCCTCGGCCCGGCCGTACCTCGACCACGCCGTCCTGGAGCGGGCGCTCGTCGAGACCGGGGCCGACGCGGCCTGGGTCGGCTGGGGCTTCGTCGCCGAGGACCCGGCCTTCGCCGAGCTGTGCGAGAAGATCGGGGTGACCTTCATCGGGCCGAGTGCCGAGGCCATGCGCCGGCTCGGCGACAAGATCGGCGCGAAGCTGCTCGCCGAGGAGGCCGGCGTCCCGGTCGCGCCGTGGAGCCGCGGCGAGGTGGCCACCCTGGAGCAGGCGCTGCGCGCCGGCCAGGAGATCGGCTACCCGCTGATGCTCAAGGCGAGCGCCGGCGGCGGCGGGCGCGGCATCCGCGTGATCACCTCCGAGGAGGAGCTGGCCGACGCCTACGAGCGCACCCGCCAGGAGGCGCTGCGCGCGTTCGGCTCCGGCGTGGTGTTCCTGGAGCGGCTGGTCACCGGGGCCCGGCACGTCGAGGTCCAGGTGGTCGCCGACGGCCAGGGCACCGCGTGGGCGCTCGGCGTACGCGACTGCTCGGTCCAGCGGCGCAACCAGAAGGTCATCGAGGAGTCGGCCTCCCCGGTCCTGAGCGAGGAGCAGGCCGCCGAGCTCAAGGCGTCGGCCGAGCGGCTGGCCAAGGCGGTCGGCTACCGCGGCGCCTGCACCGTGGAGTTCCTCTACCACCCCGGCGAGGAGCTGTTCGCCTTCCTGGAGGTCAACACCCGGCTGCAGGTCGAGCACCCCATCACCGAGGTCACCACCGGCACCGACCTGGTCCGGCTGCAGCTCCACGTGGCCGCGGGCGGCAGGCTGGAGGGGCCTCCCCCGGTCGAGACCGGCCACGCCGTCGAGGCCAGGCTCAACGCCGAGGACCCCGACCGCGACTTCGCGCCGTCCCCCGGCCGCGTCGCGCGCCTGGTGCTGCCCGCCGGGCCCGGCATCCGCGTGGACACCGGCGTCAGGGAGGGCGACGTCATCCCGGCCGCGTTCGACTCGATGATCGCGAAGATCATCGCGTACGGCCGCGACCGCGAGCAGGCGCTGGGCCGGCTGCGCCGGGCGATGACCGACATCACCGTGATCATCGAGGGCGGCGCCACCAACAAGAGCTTCATCCTCGACCTGCTCGACCAGCCCGAGGTCATCACCGCCCGGGCCGACACCGGCTGGATCGACCGCGTACGCGCCGAGGGCCGTCTGGTCAGCCACCGGCACTCCGCCGTCGCCCTCGTGGCCGCCGCCATCCGGGCCTACCGCGACGAGGAGGAGCTCAGTCTCCGCCGGCTCCTGTCCACCGCCTACGGCGGCCGTCCCCAGGTGCGGCACGACCCGGGCCGTCCGCTGGACCTCAAGCTGCGCGGCGTCGGCTACCGCGTGAGCGTGGCCAGGGTCGGGCCCGAGCGGTTCCGGGTGGGCGTCTCGGGCGGCGGCGACGTGCACCACGCGGACGTCGAGGTCGACAGGTTCGACGCGCACAGCGGCCAGATCGTGGTCAACGGCCGCCGGTTCCGCCTGGTGTCGGCCGCCCACGGACCGGCCCACCTGGTCGAGGTCGACGGCGTCACGCACCGGATCAGCCGCGACGAGGGCGGCGTGGTCCGCTCCCCCGCCCCCGCGCTGGTCGTGGCGGCGCCGGTGGCCGTGGGCGACGAGGTCGAGGCGGGCACGCCCATCCTGGTGCTGGAGAGCATGAAGATGGAGACGGTGCTGCGCGCGCCGTTCCGGGCCCGGGTGCGCGAATGCCCGGTGCCGGTGGGCACCCAGGTCGAGACCGGGGCCGCCCTGATGCGCCTGGAGCCGCTCACCGACGACAGCCCGCAGGAGGAGGCCGGCGTCGCCGAGATCGACCTGCCCGCCGAGCCGGCGCACGTGCCCGCGGCCGAGCGGGCCGAGCGCGGCCTGCGGCACCTGCGCGGGCTGCTGCTGGGCTTCGACGCCGATCCGCAGGGCCACCAGCGGGTGCTGGCGGACTACGTGGCCGCCCGCGACGAGCTGGGCGGCCAGGTGCTCGAAGGCGAGCTCGACCTGCTCACCGTCTTCGCCGACCTGTGCGAGCTGAGCCGCAACAAGCCGAGCGGCGACCTCGGCGCCGAGTCCGACAGCGCGGTGCACAGCCCGCGCGAGTTCTTCCACAGCTACCTGCAGAGCCTCGACGTCGAACGCGCCGGCCTCACCGAGGGCTTCCAGGCCAAGCTCGCCAAGGTCCTCGCCCACTACGGCGTCACGAGTCTCGACCGGACGCCGGAGCTGGAGTCCGCGGTGTTCCGGATCTTCCTGGCGCAGCAGCGGATGAGCACGGGCGTCGCGATCGTGTCGGAGCTGCTGCGCCGGTGGCTGGCCGGCCCGCCGCCGCTGGAGTCGCTGGGCGAGCCCGCGGGGCTCACCCTTGAGCACCTGGTCGAGGCCACGCAGGTGCGCTTCCCCACGCTGACCGACCTGGCCCGCGGCGTGGTGTTCCGCTGGTTCGCCCAGCCGCTGCTGCGGCGCAGCCGCGCCGAGGTGTACGCGGCGGTCCGCGGCCACCTGCGTCACCTCGACCGCGACCCGGACGCGCCCGACCGCGCCGAGCGGATCCAGGCCATGGTGGCCAGCGCCGAGCCGCTGGTCCGGCTGCTCGGCCAGCGGATCGGCCGGCCGGGACGCGACCACGCGCCGCTGCTGGAGGTCCTGACCCGGCGCTACTACGGCAACCGCGGGCTGTCGGAGGTCGTCGCGCGGGACATCGGCGGCTGCCGGTTCGTCACGGCGACGCGGGCGGGCTCGGACGGCGCGACCCGCGTGGTCGCCACCGCCGCCGACATCACCGCCCTGCCGGACGCCCTCGCGGCCGCCGCCACGCTCACCGCCGAGGCCGACGGGCCTGAGGTGGCCGTCGACGTCTACGTCACCTGGGAGGACCAGCCCGACGACGACGCGATGGCCGTACGGCTGGACGGGATCGTCGCCGGGCACGCCCGGCCCGAGGGCGTCCAGCGGATCACCGTCATCGTGGCCGGCACCGGCGGCGCCGTGATGCACCACGGCTTCACCTTCCGGCCCGACGGGCAGGGCTTCGCCGAGGACCGGCTGATCCGCGGCATCCACCCGCAGATCGCGCAGCGCCTCCAGCTCGAACGGTGGCGCGAGTTCGACCTCACCCGGCTGCCGTCGGTCGACGAGGAGATCTACCTGTTCAAGGCGGTCGCGAAGAGCAACCCCGCCGACGAGCGGCTGCTCGCGATGGGCCAGGTCCGTGACCTGACGCCGCTGCGCGAGGCCGACGGCAGGCTGGTCGCGTTGCCGGCCGTGGAGGACGCGCTCACCGCGGGCCTCGACGCGATCCGCAACTTCCAGGCGCAGCGCCCGCAGAACAAACGCCTCGACACCAACCGCATCATGATGTACGTCTGGCCGGCCACCGAGATCTCGCACGACGAGCTCAACGCGCTGGTCCAGCGCATCCTGCCGACCACGGTGGGCGCGGGGCTGGAGGAGGTCCTGTTCGTGGCCCGCCAGCGCAACGCCGCGGGCGAGCTGAGCGAGGTCGCCGTGCGCATCACGCTCGACGCGGGCCACGGCGCGACCCTGTACGTCGAGAAGCCCTCGACGGAGCCGGTCCGGCCGCTCGACGACTACCGCCAGAAGGTGCTGCGGGCCGCCCGGCGCGGCAGCGTCTATCCGTACGAGCTGAGCGCCATGCTCGGCCGCTTCGTCGAGCACGACCTCGACGAGCACGGCGCGCTCGTGCCGGTGGACCGGCCGAAGGGCCGCAACAGCGCGGCCATCGTCGCGGGCGTCGTCTCGACGCCGACCGAGCGGCACCCGGAGGGCGTCACCCGCGTGGTCCTGCTCGGCGACCCGACCAAGGCGCTGGGCGCGCTGTCGGAGCCGGAGTGCTCGCGGGTGATCGCCGCGCTCGACCTCGCCGAGCGGATGCGCGTACCGCTGGAGTGGTACGCGCTGTCGGCGGGCGCGCGGATCTCGATGACCTCGGGCACCGAGAACATGGACTGGGTCGCGGCGGCGCTCAAGCGGATCGTCACGTTCACGCAGGCGGGCGGCGAGATCAACGTCGTGGTCGCCGGGATCAACGTCGGCGCCCAGCCCTACTGGAACGCCGAGGCGACGATGCTCATGCACACCAAGGGCGTCCTGGTGATGACCCCGGACTCGGCGATGGTGCTCACCGGCAAGCAGTCGCTGGACTTCTCCGGCGGGGTGTCGGCCGAGGACAACTTCGGCATCGGCGGCTACGACCGCGTCATGGGCCCGAACGGCCAGGCGCAATACTGGGCCCCCAACCTGCGGGCCGCCCACGACGTGCTGATGGCGCACTACGACCACACCTACGTCGCGCCCGGCGAGACCGGGCCCCGGCGGGCCGTCACCACCGACCCCGCCGACCGGGACATCTCGCCCTTCCCGCACACGGTCGCGGGCAGCGACTTCACCACGGTGGGCGAGATCTTCTCGGCCGAGCACAACCCGGACCGCAAGAAGCCGTTCGACATCCGCACGGTGATGCGCGCGCTGGCCGACCAGGACCACCCGGTGCTGGAGCGCTGGGCGGGCATGGCCGACGCCGAGACGGCCGCGGTCCAGGACGCGCACATCGGCGGCCATCCGGTCTGCCTGATCGGCATCGAGTCCCGCGCGGTGCCGCGGCGGGGCTTCCCTCCCACCGACGGCCCCGACACCTACACCGCGGGCACGCTCTTCCCGCGCTCGTCGAAGAAGACCGCGCGGGCGATCAACGCGGCGTCGGGCAACCGGCCGCTGGTGGTGCTGGCCAACCTGTCCGGCTTCGACGGCTCGCCGGAGTCGATGCGCAAGCTCCAGCTCGAGTACGGCGCGGAGATCGGCCGGGCGATCGTCAACTTCAAGGGCCCGATCGTGTTCTGCGTGATCTCGCGCTACCACGGCGGGGCGTTCGTGGTGTTCTCCAAGGCGCTCAACCCGAACATGACCGTGCTGGCGCTGGAGGGCTCGTTCGCCTCGGTGCTGGGCGGGGCGCCGGCCGCCGCCGTGGTGTTCTCCAGCGAGGTGAACCACCGCACGGCGACCGACGCGCGGGTCACCGAGCTGCAGGGACGCCTCTCGGGGCTCACCGGGGCCGAGCGGGCGGCGCTGAACGCGCAGCTCGTGGAGGTGCAGGCGGCCGTGCGGGCGGAGAAGCTGGGCGAGATCGCCGCGGAGTTCGACCGGGTGCACAGCATCCAGCGGGCCGTGGAGGTCGGCTCGGTGGACGCGATCGTCAGCGTCGCGGAGCTGCGTCCCCGGATCATCGAGGCCATCGAGCGCGGGCTGGCCCCCCGCTCCTGACCCGGCGACCGGCCGCCGCGCGGCGGCCGGTCCTCACGTCGGCCGGCTCTCCTCGGGGGCATGGCCCGGGGCCAGGTCGGCGAAGGGCAGCGGGCAGTCGGGGCAGGTGCAGTGCGTCAGGCTGTCGCAGCCGGCGCTGACCACCTGGCCCAGCGCCGTCCTGATCGTGGTCAGGTCGGCGATCTTCGCGTCCACTTCGGCGATCTTGGCCTGGGCGCGGGTCCGCAGGTCAGGGGTGGGATGGCCACGCCGGCCCGTGTCGAGCAGCTCGGCCACCTCGTCCAGGGTGAAGCCGAGCCGCTGGGCCGCCTTGATCACGGTCAGCAGGGTGACCGTGTCCGGTGGGTAGGCGCGGTGCCCGCCGGGGCTGCGGGCCGGTTCGGCGATCAGCCCCCGGCGTTCGTAGTAACGCAGGGTCTGCGGGTTGACCCCGGCCCGCTCGGCGACCTGCCCGCTGCGCAGGTACGGGCCGTCCTGCCTCACGCCGGTCTCCCCGCGCGCCCGGCCAGCGCGTCCAGCACCTCGACGTGCTCCGGCGGCACCGCCACCTCCAACGCGAGACCGCCGCCCGCGATGGTGAGGACAAAGGTGAAGAAGGAGCAGCAGCCGCTCTCCCGCGCCGCCAGCTCGGCTGCCATCGCGGCGTTGTCCGGGCTGAAGGCGAGCTCCAGCAGCAGCCGCTCCCGCGCGGGACGGCGCACGGCCCGGACGGTCCCGGCGAACAGCGCGTCGAACTCGGCCACCCGCAGGGGCCGCTCGACCGTGGGCAGCGTGCACGCGTCGGGAGCCCACACCTCATCAGGAGCGAGGTTTTTCTTCATGTCCCGACGTTAAGCCTGTACCTGGGTACCGGATGCAAGAGGAGGTCACGGATCCGTGGCACCGCCGGGTGCCCGGCGGGGGCGACGGCCAGGAAGCGGGCGAGCGTGCGGCGGCCTCGCTCGGGCTCGATGGCCAGTTGCGCGGTGCCGAGGACGAGCAGCAGGTCGGCGTCCCGTGACCGGCCGCTGGCCATGCGCTGAAGCAGGGACACCGCCTCGGCGGCCCGGCCCGTCTCGATGAGCTGCAGGCCGAGCAGGGAGAGCGCGGCGCGGTCGTCCGGACGCCGGCGCAGTGCCTCCCGGTAGGCGCGTATCGCGCCCTCGTGGTCGCCGGCGGACGCGAGCAGCCGTCCCCTGGCCACCGGGTCGTCGGGCTGGTCCGCCGTCACGGGTCGCGCGGGTTCGTGACTCACCCGGACGACGACGGCCCCCGCGACGAGGGCCAGGACGCCGAGCGCGGCCAACGCGACCACGGGAACAGCGGCGCCACCCCTGCCGGGCACGGCCCCGGCGTCGGCGGCCGACGGTTCCCGGCCGCGAAGCGCCATGCTCCGCCGCCGTGCGGCCGACGGCTCCCGGCCGCGAAGCGCCATGCGCCGCCACCGCCGTGCGGCCGGCGGCGCCAAGACGGCCGGTCGTGGCATCGTCAGGGCGGCCGACGACGCCACCGCCACGAGGGCCGCCGCCAGGGCTGCCGCGGGGAGCGCCCAGAGGGCCAGCGGCAGCCCCTGCATCGGCGGGGAGAGCAGGATCCACTCCCCGTAACGCTGCCGGAAATATCGAAGGATGTCGTCATCGCCGACGCCGGCGCGCAGCAGGCGCTCGATCTCGGCCCGGACCGACAGGGCCATCGCCGAGGACGACTCCGCCGCCGACACCCCCGCGCAGTCGGGGCAGCGCAGCATCGCGGCGAGGTCGTGCGTACGCTCGGCCAGGCCGGGCTCCCGCTGCGCGGAGTTCCAGAGCGCCAGGGCGGCGAGCACGGTCAGGATCAGTGCGGCGAGCCTGGCCATCACGGGTCCAGCAGCGGCGGCACGTGCGCCTCGATCCAGCCGGGGGTGAGCGTGCCGATCAGGCGGTCGACGACGAAGCCGTCCCGGTCGAGGAGGAACGTCTCCGGCACGCCCCGCGCCCCGAGTTCGAGCGCGAGCCGCCCCTCGGGGTCGGACAGGTGCGGGAAGGACGTCGCGCCCGTCTCCGCCAGGAACGCGCGCGCCGCGCCGGCCGCGTCGCGCAGGTCCACCCCTAGCACGTGGACGCCGCGCAGGTCGCGCGCGGCGGCGACGAGCAGCGGGAACTCCTCGCGGCACGGGTCGCACCAGGAGGCCCACACCGTGACGAGGACCGGGCTGCCGCGCAGATCGGCGAGCGCGAACGGCCGCCCGTCGAGCGTGCGACCGGCCAGATCGGGCCTGCGCCGCTCGGGCGCGACCCACGTCCCTTCCCGGCCGTCGCCGAGAGCGTGGACGAGCACGACCACCAACATCGGCACCACGACAGCGACGACCGCGACAACCGACAGCCGCCTCATGCCGACGACACCCCACCACGCCGGGCCGTCCGCCGGGCCGCCCCTGAGGCCGCTGGGGGCCCTGGGGGCGCTGAGGGAGTGGACGGCTCGTCCGGACTGGATGGCTCGTCCGGGCTGGATGGCTCGTCCGGGCTGGAAGCCCGCTCGGACGGCCCCGACCGTCCGGTGGTGCGGGTTCGCTTGCGGCCGACCGGGAGCAGCGCGAGGAGGCCGCCCAGGGCGGTCACGCCGCCGCTTGTCCAGAGCATCCCCATGAGGGGGTTCACCGCCACCCGCAGCATCACCGCGCCCCCCTCCTGGTCGATCTCCGTCACGGACACGTACAGATCGCCCGCGAACCCCCCGTGGACGGCCGGTCGGGCGACCGGCGAGCCGCCCCTGGCGGGGAAGAAGACGAGCGCGGGTCGCAGCACCCCGACGAACCGCCCCTCCCGGGTGACGCTGACGCGGGCGGTCGCCGTCATGGCGTCACCGGTCCGCGCCCGTTCGACGCCGTCGAGCCGCACGCTGTAGCCGCCGGCCGGCAGGGAGCCGCCCTGCTGGATCCGGCCCTGGTCCTCCTCGGCGTACGCGGTGGAGGCGGCGATGGCGACGGCGGCCAGGGCGACCCCGGCGTGCGCGAGCAGCGCGCCCGTGCGCCTCCGGTCGAGCCGTTCGCGAGCCGAGGGGCCGGGCAGGCGTCCCGCGAGCGCCGCCAGCGCGAACGCCGCCGCCCCGAACGTGACCAGGGCCATGACGGGATGGCGGCCGGTGAACCCGAGGCAGGCGACGGTGGCGGCCCCCACGGCGACGGGCACGGCCAGGCCGCGGCCCGCGCGGCGTACGCCCGCTCCCATGAGGACGACCAGCGCCAGCAGGCCCGGCACCACGGTGCGGTCGTAGTACGGCGGCCCGACCGACACCTGCTCGCCGCTGAGGAGCCCGGCGACGGCGGGGAACAGGGTGCCGAGCAGCACGGTGCCGGCCAGCACGGTCAGGAGCGCGCAGCCGAGCAGGAGCGCCGGGTCCGGCCGGCCCGCCGGCCGCGGCCGCCGCGCGGAGCGCCGGGCGAGCAGCCCGCCCGCGCCGACCAGCGCGACCGTCAGCAGTCCGAGCAGCGCCGGTCCGGCCTCCGAGCGGGTGAAGGAGTGCACGCTCGCCACCGCCCCGCTCCTGGTCAGGAACGTGCCGAGCAGCACCAGCAGGAACGCCCCCACGGCCAGCGGCGTCGTCCAGGTGACGAGCGCCCGCGTACGGACGGCGTGCAGCAGCGCCGTGGCGAGCAGCCAGGGCATCAGGGACGCGTTCTCGACGGGGTCCCACTCCCAGTAGCCGCCCCACCCGAGCACCCCGTACGACCACCACGCGCCGAGCACGATCCCGGCGGTCAGCGGGACCCACGCGGCCAGCGTCCAGGCCCTGATGCGCGCGGCAGCCGTGCCGCCGGTGACGAGGCAGGCGACGCCGTACCCGAAGGGCGCCACCAGGGCGGCGAACCCCAGGTAGAGCAGCGGCGGGTGCACCCCCATCAGCGGGTGGCCGCGCAGCAGCGGGTCGGGGCCCGGCCCGTCGGCCGGGACGGGGTCGGCCGGGACGAAGGGGTCGGCGGCGAGCGCGGTGAGCGCGAAGAACGCGGCGCAGACGAGCATGACGACGGTCATCGCCACCGGCTGGAGCGGGTCGCGGGCCCGCGCGGCGACGGCGGCGACGCCGGTGAGGATCAGCAGCCACAGCACCAGCGACCCTTCCAGCGCCGACCACAGGCTGGTGAGCGTGAAGAAGAGCGGCACCTCGCGCCCGCCGTGCCGGGCCACGAACCCCACGCTGAAGTCGTGCGTGACGAGCGCGGTCTCCAGCAGCAGGAAGGCGAGGATCGCGGCGGCGAGCGCCGCCGCCGTGCCGCCGACCGCCAGGGCGCGGCTCCGGGCACGGCTCCGGGCGCGCGGCCAGGTGAGCGCGGCGGCCAGCGACGCGGCCAGCCCGGACCACAGCGCGGCGGAACCCAGGACGTCGATCACGGCCGCGCGGCCCGTCGGTCGGACACGGCTTCCTCCCGGAGTACGGATCGGAGGGAGGCAGGGCCAGCATCGCCCCGACCGCGGCGATGGACAAGTTTCCCCAGGTCGCTGGCGTGGCGAGCGGGCCGCGTCGAGGCACCGGGTTAGCCTGCGCGGACAGGGGGGACGGGAGGCTCCGAGCGTGGCGGCAACGAAGATCGGGCGCGTGGCCGCGGCCTGCGTGCCGCTCCTCGCCGCGTCCTGCTCCGCCGGCGCTCCGTCGGCGTTGTCGCCGGGCGGTCCCGGCGCGGCGCGGGTGGCCGATCTGTGGTGGCTGCTGTTCGGCATCGCCGTGGTGGTGTGCGTCGTGGTCACGGTCCTGGTGCTGTGGGCGGTCGTGCGACGCCGCGACGCGAGCGCGCGCACCGCGACGGGACGCCGGTTCGTCGTGGTGTGGGGGCTCGCCGTCCCGGCCGTCATCCTCACCTTCACGTACCTGACCGGCCTGGACGGCATGCGGGCGTTCGAGGACCCGCGCGACCCGAAGGCGCTGACCATCGAGGTGACCGGCCACCAGTGGTGGTGGGAGGTCCGCTACCCCGCCTCGCACTTCACCACGGCCAACGAGATCCACGTGCCGGTCGGGCGCACCGTCCACGTACGGCTCCGCACCGCCGACGTCAACCACAGCTTCTGGGTGCCGCAGCTCACGGTGAAGACCGACCTGGTGGCCGGGCGGGTCAACGACATGTGGTTCACCGCGAACCGGCCCGGCCTGTTCCGTGGGCAGTGCGCCGAGTACTGCGGCACCCAGCACGGCCGGATGGCCCTGCACATCGTGGCCGAGCCGGACGCCGCCTTCAACGCGTGGCTGGCCAGGCAGGCGCGGCCGGCGACTGCGGCGGGCGAGGGGCGGCAGGTGTTCGAGGCGGCGTCCTGCGCCTCCTGCCACACCGTCGCCGGGACGTCCGCGGCGGGCAGGCAGGGGCCGGACCTGACGCACGTCGGCGGGCGCCGCTTCCTCGGCGCGGGCACCCTGCACAACACGCCGGCCAACCTGGCCGCCTGGATCGCGAACGCGCAGGCGTACAAGCCGGGCAACCGCATGCCGCCGCAGCCGCTCGCGCCGGAGCAGCTGCGCGCCGTCACCGCCTACCTGGACAGTCTGGAGTAGCACGTGGAGACCGTCACCGGGGCGCGGGCGAGCGCCGCCGAGCGCGTCGCGCGCCACTGGCAGGAGCCGCCCGGCCTGCGCGGCTTCCTGACCACGGTGGACCACAAGCGGGTGGGCCGCCGCTACCTGGTGACGGCCTCCGTGTACTTCACGCTGGCCGGGCTGGAGGCCGTGGTGATGCGCACCCAGCTCATCGCCCCGGACGCCGGCGTGGTCGCGCCGCAGACCTACAACCAGCTCTTCAGCCTGCACGGCACCGCGATGATCTTCCTGTTCGCGACGCCGGTGCTGTTCGGGTTCGGCAACTTCCTGTTCCCGCTCATGCTGGGCACCAGGGACATGGCCTTCCCCCGGCTGAACGCCTTCGGCTACTGGGTGTTCTTGCTGGCGGGGGTGCTGATGTTCGGCAGCCTGCCGTTCGGGGCCGCGCCGGACGGCGGGTGGTTCGCGTACGTGCCGCTCACCGGCCCTCGTTTCGCCCCCGGCCCCAATCTGGACGTCTACACGCTGGGGCTGCTGTTCCTGGGGGTGTCCACGACGGCGGGCGCGATCAACTTCATCTCCACCGCGCTGAAGCTGCGCGCGCCCGGCATGACGCTGAACCGGGTGCCGGTGTTCGTGTGGGCGCTGGTGGTCACCTCGTTCATGGTGGTGTTCGCGCTGCCGCCGCTGAACACCGCCAACTTCCTGCTCTTCCTGGACCGCCGGTTCGGCACGCACTTCTTCAACCCGGCCGCGGGCGGGGACGCGGTGCTGTGGCAGCACCTGTTCTGGCTGTTCGGCCATCCCGACGTGTACATCATCGTGCTGCCCGCGCTCGGCATCGTCTCCTCGATCGTGCCGGTCTTCTCCCGCCGCCCGATCGCCGCCTACAGCCTCATCGTGCTGGCCACGGTGGCGACCGGGGTGATCAGCTTCGGGGTGTGGGTGCACCACATGTTCGCGGTGGGCCTGCCGCAGCTGTCGCTCACGTTCTTCTCCGCCGCCAGCATCGTGGTGTCGATCCCGGCCGGGATCCAGGTCTTCTCCTGGCTGGCCACCATGCTCATGGGCCGCGTCGTGCCGAAGGTGCCGATGATGTGGGCGGCCGGGTTCATCGTGGTGTTCACGATGGGCGGGGTGACCGGGGTGATGTTCGCCGTCGTCCCCTTCGACCAGCAGGTCACCGACTCCTACTTCGTGGTCGCGCACTTCCACTACGTGCTGTTCGGCGGCGCGGTGTTCCCCGTCATCGGCGGGCTGTTCCACTGGTGGCCGAAGCTGACCGGCACGATGACGAGCGAGCGGGCCGGGCGCTGGGCGTTCTGGCTCACCTTCGCCGGGTTCAACCTGACCTTCCTCCCCATGCACGTCTCCGGGCTGCTGGGGATGCCGCGCCGGGTCTACACCTTTCCGTCGGGGATCGGCTGGGAGCCGTGGAACCTGGCCGCGACCGTCGGGGCGTACCTGCTGGGCGTCGGGCTGCTGGTCGTGCTCGGCACGCTCTGGTACGCCCACCGGCGCGGCCCGTCCGCACCCGCCGACCCGTGGGGTGGCGAGACGCTGGAGTGGGCGGCGGCGTCCCCGCCGAAGCCGTACGACTTCGCGGTCATCCCCACCGTCCACAGCCTGCACCCGATGTGGGACGAGCGTTCGCGCGCCTCCCTCGCCGAGGGCGCGACGTCCGAGGCGCGGGTGCTGGCCGACGGGCATCTGGTGCTGCGCACGTCGGAGCTGGACGGCGAGCCGGAGGGGCCGCTGGAGATGCCGGAGCACTCATGGGCGCCGATCGCGGCGGCGGGCGCGCTGTTCCTGGCCGTCGCCTCCCTGCTGTTCGACCGGCCCGGCTTCGCCGCCGCCTTCGGCGTCGCGACCGCGCTGGTCGTCGTCCGCTGGCTCTGGCCGAAGGAGGCCGCCCGGGCATGAGCGCGATCGACGAGATCACCGAGCCCGCGGCGCTGAGCAGCGCGCCCAAGGGCCGCACCCCTGCCTGGTGGGGGATGGTGCTGTTCGTGGCCACCGAGGCGACGCTGTTCGCCTGCCTGCTGGCCTCGTACTTCTACCTGCGGTTCCTGACCTCCGCGGAGTGGCCGCCGCCGGGGATCAAGAAGCCCGAGCTGGCCAAGCCGCTGGCGATGACCGGGCTGCTGCTGATCAGCAGCGGCTGGATGGCCTGGGCCGACTGGGCGATCAGGCACGACCGGCGGTGGCTGCTCAGGGTCATGCTGGCGCTCACGCTGCTGTTCGGCGCGGGTTTCCTCGGCGTCCAGGCCACCGAGTACGCGACCAAGCTGTCGGAGTTCACCTGGACCACGAACGCCTACGGCTCGCTGTTCTACGTCATCACCGGCTTCCACGGCACGCACGTCTTCACCGGCCTGCTCATGGTGGGCTTCACGCTGGTGGCGGCGCTGGCCGGCAAGTTCGGCCGCACCCATCACGAACGGGTCCGGATCGTGTCGTTCTACTGGCATTTCGTGGACGGGGTATGGCTGGCCATCCTGTTCTCCCTCTACCTGAGCCCGCACCTGTGAGCACGCGGCCGAGCACCCGGCGGGCGGCGCGGTGGCTGCTCGCCTTCGCCGTCGTGGGCGGCGTGCTGGCGTGGGCCGCGCACCTGCTGGTGGCCTGGGCCGTGGTGGAGGTGGCCTGCTCGATCGGCCACCCCGAGGTGGCCGGCGTCCCCGTACGCCTCTTCGCGCTGCTGGCCACCGTCCTGCCCGGCGTCGTCGCGGTCGCGGCGCTGGCCGTCGCGTGGCGGCTGCGGCTGCGTCACCTGACCGAGCCTGAGGGGCGGCGGGAGCGGCGGGCGAGGTTCCTGGCCGAGCTGGGGCTCGGGCTCGACGCGTTCTCCTGCCTGATGATCCTGTTCGGCGCGGTCGCGGTGGCGGTGCTGGCCGCATGCGGGTGACGGCCCTGCGGGCGCTGCACCATGCGGCCCCGCACCCCACGGCCCCACACCCCACGGCGCTGCACCATCACGCCGGCGGGCTGGACCTGGCCGGGGTGGCGCCGGTGGCCTGCTGGCTGGTCCTGGCCGCCGCCGGCTACCTCATCGGGCTGCGGCGGCTCGGCGGCCCCGGCCGCTCGCCGCGGGCGGGCGCGCGCCGGCTGGGCCGGGTCAGGGCGTGGGCCTTCGCGGGCGGGCTCGGGGCGGTCGCGGCGGCCCTGCTGCCGCCCCTCGACGCGGTCGCCGACGAGCGGTTCTCCACCCACATGCTGCAGCACATGATCCTCGTCTCGGCGGCCGGTCCGCTGCTGGCCGCCGGCTCCCCCGGCCTGCCGCTCACCCTGGCGCTCCCCCGGCGGGCGCGGCGGGTGCTCGCCCGGGCCAGGCACGTCCTGCGCCGGGTGCCGAGGCGGCCGGTCGCGGCCTGGGCCGCGCACGTGGGCGTGCTCTGGCTCTGGCACCTGCCCGGCCCGTACGAGCTGGCGCTCCGCGACCCCGTGGCGCACCTGGTGGAGCACACCTGCTTTCTGGGGACCTCGTACCTGCTGTGGACGCACGTCCTGTCGTCCTCCCGGTCGCGGCTGAACCCGCCCGCCGCGATCCTCTACCTGTTCGCCACGGCGCTGCCCAGCGCGGCGCTCGGCGCGGTCCTCACCCTGGCAGGGGCGCCGCTGTTCCCCGGTCAGGCGGCGGCCGCGCTCGCGTCGGGCGCCGACCCGCTGACCGATCAGCAACTGGCCGGGCTGGTCATGTGGATACCGGCTGACCTGGTATATCTCGGCGCGATCTTTGCCGTCTTCCTCGCGTGGATGGACGGGCCCCGGGAAATGAGCGCTCCGAGGCCGTCCGTCGCCTCGCCGGCGTCCGGAGGTGAGCGATGATCGAGCGCGTGCTCGCCGGAACGCCGTCCCCGTCCCCGCAGGAGCGCGGCAGGGACCTGTTCGGGGCGCACTGCGCGACCTGCCACGGCCAGGGGGGCGTGGGCAGCGACCGCGGCCCGTCGCTCAAGGGCGTCGGCGCGGCCAACGCCGACTACCAGCTCTCGACGGGACGCATGCCGATCCCGCGGCCCGACGTGCGCCCCGAACGCCATCCGCCCGCGTTCACCGAGGCCGACATCGCCGCGCTCACCTCCTACATCGCCGCGCTCGGCCCGGGTCCGGCCATCCCCCGGGTCGGGCCGGGGGACGTGCGGCTGGGCCGCGAGCTCTACCTGGCCACCTGCGCCTCCTGCCACTCCGGCGCGCAGTCGGGCGGCACGCTGGCCCACGGGCTGGCCGCTCCCCCGCTGCTCCACTCCACACCCACGCAGATCGCCGAGGCCGTGCGGATCGGCCCCGGCGCGATGCCCGCCTTCCCGCCCTCGGTGCTCGGGGACGCCGAGCTGGACTCCATCGCCTCCTACCTGACCACCACCCGCCATCAGCTCGACCACGGCGGCAACCCGCTGGGCGGCATCGGCCCGGTCGCCGAGGGCGCGGTCGCCCTGCTGGTCGGGCTCGGCCTGCTGCTGCTGTTCATCCGCCTGATCGGGAAGAGGGCGCCATGAGCGATCCGGGGCGGCGGGCCGAGCGCGGCATCGCCGTGGCCTTCGCGGCGACCGTGCTCGGCGCGGTGCTGGCCGCGTTCGGCTACGTGACCGGAAGCGACCGGCTGCTGCTCGGGCTCGGCTTCTGCCTGGCCTTCGCGGGGCTGGCCGCCGGGTTCACGCTGTGGGCGGCCCGGCTGCTGCCGCAGGGCCCGTACGTCGAGGAGCGCGAGCCGATGCGCTCCCCGCCGGAGGAGCGCGAGGCGCTGGAGTCGGAGTTCGAGCCGCCCGCCGGCCGGCTGCCGCGCCGCATGCTGACGGCGGCGCTCGGCACGCTCGGCCTGGCCGGGCTGTTCCCGCTGCGGTCGCTGCTGGTGCACGGCCCCTCCCCCGCGGTCGCGCTGGCCACCACCGCCTGGCAGGACGGCGTGCGCCTGGTGGACCAGGACGGCTACCTCATCCGGCCCGAGCGGGTCCCCCGGGGCACGATGCTGACGGTCTTCCCCGAAGGCCACCGCGACACCGGCGACAGCATGGCGCTGCTGCTGCACGTGGACCCGGCCCGCCTGGACCTGCCGCGCGGCCGCGAGAGCTGGACGGTCGGCGGCATCATCGCCTACTCCAAGCTGTGCACCCACGCCGGCTGCCCCGTCGGCCAGTACATGCGGCCCGAGGAGCGGCTGGTCTGCCCGTGCCACCAGTCGGTGTTCGACGTGCTGCGCGGCGCGGAGCCGGTGTTCGGTCCGGCCGCCCGCTCGCTGCCGCAGCTGCCGCTCAGGCTCGGGTTCGACGGGGTGCTGGTGGCCGCCGGCGACTTCCACGAGCCGGTCGGCGCGGGCTACTGGAGGCCGATGTGATCCTCCGCCTGCTGGGGCGGGCCGGGTGGCGCTGGGTGGACGGGCGGCTGCGGGCCGCCGAGATCACCAGGACCGCGCTGGCCAAGGTCTTCCCCGACCACTGGACGTTCATGCTGGGCGAGATCGCCCTCTACAGCTTCGTCACGCTGGTCGCGACCGGGGTTTTCCTCACCTTCTTCTTCGTGCCGAGCACCGCCGAGACGATCTACGGCGGCTCGTACGCGCCGCTGCACGGCGCGTCCGTGTCGGCCGCCTACGCCTCGGCGGTCGAGCTCAGCTTCGACGTGCGCGGCGGGCTGCTGTTCCGGCAGGTCCACCACTGGTCGGCGCTGATCTTCCTGGGGGCGATCGCGGCGCACGCCTGCCGGATCTTCTTCACCGGCGCGTTCCGCAAGCCGCGCGAGATCAACTGGCTGGTCGGCGTCACCCTGCTGCTCACGTCGCTGGCCAACGGCTTCGTCGGCTACTCGCTGCTGGACGACCTGCTGTCCGGCACCGGGCTGCGCATCGGCTACTCGATCGCGCTGTCGGTGCCGGTGGTCGGGTCGTGGGCGGCGTTCCTGCTGTTCGGCGGCGAGTTCCCCGGCGACCTGATCATCTCGCGCCTGTACGGCCTGCACGTGCTGCTGCTGCCCGCGCTCATCGCCACGCTGATCGCCGCGCACATGGCGATCCTGATCCGCCAGAAGCACACGCACTTCCCCGGCCCCGGGCGGCGCGACAGCAACGTCGTCGGCTCCAAGATGTGGCCCACGTACGCCTTCCGCTCCCTCGCCCTGCTGTCCGGCGTGCTGGCGGTGACCTTCGGCCTGGGCGGGCTGGCGCAGATCAACCCGGTGTGGATATGGGGGCCGTTCAAGCCGGCCAACGCGACCACGCCGGGCCAGCCCGACTTCTACATGGGCTGGGTGGAGGGCATGATCCGGCTGTTCCCCGCGGCCGAGTTCCGGGTGTTCGGCTACCTGGTGCCGTCGCCGTTCCTGCCCGCGGTGGCGCTGCCGCTGCTCATGGTCCTCGTCATGTACGCCTGGCCGTGGCTGGACCGCCTGGTCACCGGCGACCGGGGCCGGCACCACGTGGACGCCCGCGTCAGGGACCGTCCCGGGCGGACGGCGGTGGGGGCGTGGGCGGTGGCGCAGACGGGGCTGCTGCTGTTCGCCGCCTCCGACGACCTGATCGCGCGCTGGCTGAAGGCTCCCGTGGAGGACGTCGTCGCGGTGCTGCGGATCGTGGTGCTCGCCGTGCCGCCGGTCATCGGGGCGGTGGCGTACGTGCTGGCGCGGGCCCTGCGGGCGCATCCGGAGAGCCGACTCATGACGCTGGAGCCCCGTCAGGTCGGTGAGGCCCTGGGCCTGTCCCGCCCCCGGCCGCCCCGCCGCCCGGCACCGGGGCGGCTCGGTCACCGGCCCGACGTGCCAGCGGAGGACGCGCCGCGGGTCGCGGAGGCGGGAGGCCGGCATGCGGGTTGAGGTGTGGCGGCAGCCGAACGGCTACTGGCGCTGGGCCTACTACGAGGGGGACACCTGCCTGCTCAGCAACTCCGAGTACACGAGCGAGGAGGCCGCCCGGCACAGCGCCGACACGGCCTACCCGCCTCCTTCCGGCGGCGGCGAGCCGCGCTCCCGCACCGGCCGCCTGCTGAGCCGCTGGTTGGAGCGCTTCCTCCTCGCCGTGGCCGCCTGCCGGCTGCTGCGGCGGGTGCGCCTCCGCCGTGGTCACGGACGGGGTGGATAGATTGACACGGTCACGCACGGTGATGACGGGAGGAGGAGGCATGCGACCGTCCCTGACAGGCTCGCTGGTCTCGGCGGGAGCCGCGACGGCCCTGGTCACGGGCCTGGCGGTGGCGCCGCCCGACGCCGTGCAGGGCGAGGTCCAGCGCCTCATGTACGTGCACGTGCCCGCCGCGTGGACGGCCTACCTGTGCTTCACCGCGGTCTTCGCCGCCGGGCTGCTGCGGCTGCGGCGCCCCAGGCCGGAGCTGGACCGGATCGGCAGGGCCGCGGCCGAGGTCGGCGCCGGCGTCACCGCCCTCGCCATCGCGCTCGGCATGGTGTGGGGGCGGCCGGTCTGGGGCGTGTGGTGGACCTGGGACCCGCGGCTGACCACGACGGCGCTGATGCTCGCCGCGTACGTCGCGTACCTGCTGGCCGGGCGGCTCGCGGGCGGCCGGGCCGCGGCGCTCGCCGGCTGCGCCGGGTTCCTGACCGTGCCGCTCGCGCACGGCTCGGTCCTGTGGTGGCGGGCGCTGCACCAGCCGCCGACCGTGCTCAGCCCGGAAGGGCGGCTCCCGATCGCGGCGCCCATGCTGGCCGCGCTGATCCTGGCGACGGCGGCGTTCACCGCGCTGGCGGCCTGGGTGGTCGCGCGCCGCGTCCGCTCGCTCGCCGCCGCTCCCCCGCCGTCGCTCCCCGCCGCGCCCGTGCCCGCGGGAGCCGCGCGATGAGCGGCTGGCTCTGGGTCGCCGCCGGCTACCTGCTCACCGTGGCCACCTGGGCGGGTTACGTCGTGTGGTCGGGGCGCACCCCGTCATGAGGAGGCTGCTGATCGCCGCCGTGGCGGTGGTGGCCGGGGGCGTGCTCGTCTTCCAGGCGCTGGGCGAAGGGGCCGTCTACTACCGCACGCCGCAGGAGCTCGCCCAGGACCCGCCGGAGCCGGGCGCCCGGCTGCGGGTCGGCGGGCTGGTCGTCGCCGGCAGCGTGCACGCCATGCCCCACGGCGTCGCCTTCACGCTCACCGACGGCGTACGGAACCTGCCCGTGCGGCACACCGGCGAGGTCTCCCCGGTCTTCGCGGGCGGTCAGGGGGCGGTCGTCGAGGGCCGCATGGACGGCGGGGTGCTCCTGTCGGACCGGCTGATGGTCAAGCACTCCAACGAGTACCGGCCGCCGGTCGCGAGCACCCGCGTCGGCCTCACCGAATGGGCCGTGACCGTAGGCGACCCCGTGCTGCGGCCCGGACCGGTGACGCTGGAGGTGACCAACGCCGGGTCCACCGCGCACGACCTCATCGTGACCGGCATCGGCGTGTCGGCGCACACGCCGGTGCTGGCCCCGGGGCAGACGGCGACGCTGCGGCTCGACGCCCCGTCCGGCGCGCTGCTGACCCTCGTGTGCGGCGTCACCGGCCACGAGACGCTGGGCATGACCGGCACGCTCCGCGTCGCCGACCTCTAGGCTCGCGTGCGACGCCGGCCTCTAGGCCCGCATGCGACGCCGGCCTCTAGGCCCGCGGCCGGCGGCGGCCTCTAGGCTCGCGTCCGGCGCCGGCCGCCAGGCTCGCGGGCGTCCCCGGCCGGGCCCTTGGCGAACCTGGTCAGCAGGTTGAGCGTGGCACGCCGGGTGAAGGCGGCGGCCGCCCGCGTCACGCCGTGGCCGCACGCCGCGCCCTTCATCCCGCACACCCAGCGCATCGTGCCGGAGGCGAACACGCCGGCGCCGCTGGGGGCGACGTAGTAGGTGCTGTTGCTCACGGTGGCCCGGCCGCCGCAGTCGACCGGCGACTCGGCCAGCACCTCGACGTCGGGCGAGCCGGCCGACACCTTGTCGGTCTCCACGCCCGCCAGGCCGGGGAAGACCCTGCCCCTGGTCCCCGCGAAGATCCAGTGGCCCGGCCTGGTCACCCGGTAGGCCGCCTCGGCGGGGAAGCAGTCGTACATCTGCCCGACCAGCGCGCTCTCCGGCTTCGACTGCCGCCAGAGCGGACACTGGGTCTCCTTGTCGCACCTGACCGTCCTGCCGGACAGCCCGATCCGCCAGTAGACCGCGTTGGCCCCGAGGAAGGCCAGGTTCACGCCCTCGTCGCGGGCCCGGGTGACGACCTTCCGCATCTCCGGCGACCAGTACTCGTCGTGCCCCAGCGACACCACGGCCCGGGCGCCGCGCAGCGCGCCGGGCCGCAGGTCGAGGCTGGTCAGATAGGCCAGCGGCAGGCCGCTCTGCTCGGCCAGCCGGATGGCGTTCCACTCGAAGTCGAGGAAGAGCCGGGCGCCCGAGCCGTCGTAGGGGCGGTCGAAGGTGACCGCGCGTGAGCGGTCGGCGAAGCCGCCGGGGCCCATGTAGAGGCTGCGGCCGCCCCACAGGTTGTACGCCTGCCAGGTGGTGACCGCGTTGACGAGCACGACACGGCCCTCCGTCGAGGCCGAGCGCACGGTGATCGGGACGTACCGCTGGCCGCCCGTGGAGGCGTCCAGCCGTATCAGGTAGGCGCCCTCGGCCCAGCCGGTGGTGTCGACGGTGAGCGAGGGCGTCCAGTGGGCGGCGGTCACCGTGCGGGCGACGGTCCGCGCCCGCGGCTGCCGCTTCCCGTCGGCCGGCGCGGAGCGCCAGACCCGTACCGGCCGGGCGCCCATCCGGAACGCCGACGCGGTGAAGCGCGGCGCGGTGGTGGAGACGAGCAGCCGGAACCGCTCACCCGGCAGCACGCTGACGCGGTCGGCGTAGCCCTCGATCTCGTGCTCGCCGCCGCGCTTCGTGATGCGCCAGGGCACCGGCCCGGCGGGCGGCGCCTGCGCCGGCGCGGGGCTCTCGGGAGCCGCCCGTTCGGGAGCGGCGGGCCCGGGGGCCACGGGAGCGGGGACGGAGCAGCCTGCGGCGGCGAGCAGGACCAGGGCGGCGAGGACGTGACGCATGATCACATGCTCACGCCCGGTCCCCTCCGGGCGCCGGCCTTTGGCCGAGTGCTTACCGAGGTCCGCAGAAAGCCTCGGTCTTCAGCTTCAGGCCGGGGATGAATGCGGTCCCCCCTTCAGGGGATGGCCCCCCGTAGGCGGGGCAGCGCGGAGCGTGGACCTGGAACCTCAGGTGGGGCGGCGCTGCTGTTCGATATACGCCTTGATGATCGATAGTGGCGCTCCGCCCCAGGAAGCGGCGAAGTAGCTGGGTGACCAGAAGGGGCCGTGCGTGATGGCGGGGTTGACCTGGCCGGTGAACTCCTTGCGCAGGTAGTGCGAGGAGACGCCTTTCAACGAGTTGACGAGTTTGCTGATCGCGACCTTGGGCGGGTAGTGGATGAGCAGGTGGACGTGGTCGTGTTCGCCGTTGAACTCGCGGAGTTCGGCCTCGAAACTGTCGCACACCTCGATCATGATGTCTTCGCAGCGGCGCAGCATCGCGTCGTCGAACACGTTTCCGCGATATTTGGTGACAAAGACCAGATGGACGTGCAGCGTGGAAACCACGTGTCTGCCTCGCCGGTATTCCACATCCTGGCTCATAGACCGGGCGATAATGTGTTCGGGTCGGTGAGTCGTGAGCGTCCCGTGGAAGAGGGGGTGTCGCGCATGCTGGCGGGCCGGAAGTACCGCCTGGAGTTCGACTTCGGGCAGCGGGCGTTCGCCGAAAGGCTGGGCGGAATCTGCCGGGCCGTGTGGAACACCGGTCTCGAACAACGGCGGGAATACCGGCGACGCGGGCAGTGGATCACCTATGCCGAGCAGTGCAGGCAACTCGCCGACGCCAAGAAGGACCCGTACTGCGGCTGGCTCGCCGACGCCCCCGCCCAGGTGATCCAGCAGACCCTCAAAGACCTGGACCAGGCGTGCCGCAAGCATGGCGCCTGGACGGTGCACTGGAAGTCGAAGGCGAAGTGGCGGCCCTCGTTCCGGTTCCCCACCGCCAGGCACCTTCCCGTGGAGCGGATTAACCGCAAGTGGGGGCGAGTCTTCCTGCCCAAGTTCGGGTGGACGCGGTTTCGCATGTCGCGCCCGCTCGGGGGAAGCGTCAAGTCCGCGACCGTGTCCCGGGACGGCAGACACTGGTTCATCAGCTTCCTGCTCGACGATGGGATCGCCGAGCGTGAGGAACACCCCTGCCCGCAATGGGTGGGCGTGGACCGGGGGCTGGTCACGGCCGCCGTGACCTCGGACGGGGAGTTCTTCGACCGCCGCCACGCCGGAAGCGACGGTGTCTCCTCCAGGCAGCCGCCACCCGAGACGGAACAGGACCGAACCGACGACCTCGGGTATCTCACGCCCGGCGAAGCGGAACGGTATCTACGGCTGCAACGCCGGCTCGCCCGCACGAAGAAGGGGTCGAAGCGGCGCAAGGCGGTCACGGCCGCGATGAGTGAGATCATGCGGCGAGTCCGGTGGCGGCGCGCCGACTTCAACGCCCAAGCCGCGCACCGGCTCACCCGTATGTACGGGCATGTGGTGATCGAAGACCTGAACACCAAGGGCATGAGCGCGGCCGCCAAGCCCAAGCCCGACCCCGGCCGGCCGGGCAGGTTCCTGCGCAACGGCGCGGCAGCCAAGTCCGGGCTCAACAAGGCGATTCTCGACAAGGGCTGGTACGGCCTGGAAGTCGCTCTGCGCTCCAAGGCGCGCTACACCGGCAGCGTCATCCATAAGATCAACCCCGCGTACACGTCCCAGACGTGCCCGCAACCCGCGTGCGCGAAGGTGGACGAGAAGAGCCGCAAGAGCCAAGCGATCTTCTCCTGCACTTCTTGCGGGCACACCGAGCACGCCGACATCGTCGGGGCCAAGAACATCAAGAGCAAAGGACAGGCGGCCGGGCTGGTCGTCTCAGGGCGTGGAGACCCACCCGGGTCCGTGAAACGTCAAGCACCCCGTTCCACAGCACGGGCCGCGCAAGCGGCACGAGCTGCCGCATAGCGGCACGGGAATCCCCGTCCCTTCAGGGCGGGGAGCAGGTCAATTGTTCCGGCACTCGCCCCCGCGCCCCCCCGATCTGCCTGGTCAGGCCGTCTCGCCGGCCGCCGCCAGGTATCCCGCCAGCATCGCCAGGCCCACGTCGCGGACCGCGTCGTCGCCCGGCAGGAAGTCGGAGCCGTGCAGGCGGGCGCCGCCGCCGTCGTCCACGCCGACGAACATCATCAGCCCCGGCAGCACCGCCGACAGGTACGAGAAGTCGTCGGCCCCGAACGACCACATCGGCCGGGCGGGTTCGAGCCCGAGCGCGGTCAGGTTCGCGCCGGCCAGGGCGGCGAGCGCGGGGTCGTTGTGCAGGATCGGCTCGCCGTGGGTGATGGTGACCGTGGCCTCGCAGCCGTGGGCGCGGGCCACGAGCTCGGCCACCTCGCGCAGGCGGGCGTGGACGCGCTCGCGTACCGGGTCGCTCAGGGACCTGAGCGTGCCGCTGGCGGAGGCGGAGTCGGGGACGACGTTGGGCGCGCTCCCGGCGGCGAGGGTGGAGACGCCGAGCACGGCCGAGCTGGTCGGGTCGACGTCGCGGCTGACCACCCGCTGGAGGCCGACGATGACGTGGGCGAGGGCGAGCACGGGGTCGCTGGTCAGGTGCGGATAGGCGGCGTGGCCGCCGCGGCCCCGTACGACGACGGTGAACTCGTCGGCGGCGGCGTTCACCGTGCCGGGGGTGGCGGCGACCGTCCCCGCGGGGAGCGTGGGCTGGACATGCGCGCCGATGACGGCGGTGAGCTCCTGCCCGGCCAGCAGCGGCGATTCGGCGATGTCGCGCGCCCCCGAGGGATAGGTCTCCTCGCGGGGTTGCAGCACCGCCACCAGCGGCACCGCGTCGCCGGTGGCCGCGACCGCGCGGGCGAGCGCGACCAGCGCGGCGAGGTGCACGTCGTGCCCGCACGCGTGCATGCGGCCGGGGGTGCCGGACGCCCAGGCGACGCCGGTCCGCTCGGTCACGGCGAGCGCGTCGAGCTCGGCGCGGACGCCGATGGCGGGGCCCGGTCCGCCGACGCGGACGAGTGCGCCGGTCCCCGCCACCAGGTGCGCCTCGTCGCCGGGCAGCTCGGCGAGCACGAGGTCGCGGGTGGGGCCCTCCTCACCGGACAGGTCGGGGGCGGCGTGCAGTCTGCGGCGCAGCTCGCCGGCCGCGGGCAGCTCCTTCTCCAGTGCGGTCAGCAGGCGGGCCGCCAGGCTCGTGCTCACGCGGCGCCCTCCAGGCGGTACACGCGCAGCGCGTTGTCCGCGCCGATCATGCGGGCCACCCGTACGGCGTCGCGCTCGCTCCACTCCCCGGCGTCGATCCAGTGCCGCAGGGCCCGGCCGAGGCCGCGGCGGAAGAGGTGGGCGCCCAGGAAGTGCAGCTCGGCGGGGCCCCAGGCGTCGGACGAGAACAGGGTCTTGGCGAACGGGGCCAGCTCCAGCGACTCGGCGATCAGCTCGGCCGAGCGGCTGCCGGTGTAGTTCACGCCGAGCCCGACGTCGAAGTAGACGTGCGGGAACACCTGCGCGAGGTAGCCGGCGTTGCGGTGGTACGGGTAGCAGTGCAGCAGCAGCACGTCCATGCCGGTCGGCTCGACCAGCTTGAGCCACCGGGTGAGCAGCAGCGGGTCGCACAGGTGCAGCTCGACGTCGGGGTCGCCGTACCCGGCGTGCAGTTGCAGCGGCAGGCCGCGCTCGGCCGCCGCCCACAGGCCGAGGCGCAGCAGGACGGGGTCGCTCACCCGCCACTTCCCTGTCCGTTCGGCGTCGGCGAGCCAGCGGCCCGCCGCCGCGACGGCCTCGCGGTCGCCGGGCGGGGCGGGGTCGAAGGCGAAGCCGTGCCGGTAGGCGACGATGCTCTTGAGCCCGACGGCGTGCTCCGTACGGCGGCGCAGCTCCTCGCGGAAGCGGCCGGGCAGGTCGGCGGCGGCGACGCCGGACGCCGCGACGTCCTCCATCACCCGTTCGACCCGGACCACCTCGTGGGCGGGCCGGCCGGACACGGCCGTCATCCCGGCGGGGCTGAGCACGTCGTCCCCCCGGTAGCCGGTCTCGACCAGGTAGCGGCCGATGCCGCTCGCGGTGAGCAGCAGCCGGTTGACCTCGGCCGCGCCGAGCTCGGCGCGGCGGGACATGTACTCCTCGGGGGAGGCGTGCGCGGGCAGCCCGAGCACGGGCGCGCACCAGCGGCGGATGGCGAAGCCGATCTGGGAGTCGAACTGCGTCATGAACGCGGGGATCGGGCGGTCCGACTCGGTCACCAGCGTCTCGAACACGTCCCGGCCGAGATCGTCGGCGGAGGCTCCGTGCACGTGGTGGTCGACCAGGGGGAGGGCGCCGAGTTCGGTCTCCAGCGCGGCGTCCGGGGTCTCAGTAGACATCGGCGACCTTCCTGCAGAGCTCGTGGGAGGGCAGGCCCGCGACGTGGTCCAGCTCGGTCCGCTTCACGGTGAGGAAGGTGTGCAGCAGCTCGGGCGGGAACCAGCCGCGCGCCACCTCGTCGGCTTCGAGCGCGGCGAGCGCCTCCGGCAGCGACGCGGGCAGCGGGGGCTCGCCGGCCAGGTCGGCCTCGCTGCTGGACTCGGGCCAGACCCGGGCGGGCTCGCCCGCCGCCAGCCCGGCCAGCCCCGCGCGGACGAGGACGCCCAGGACCAGCCACGGGTTGGCGGTGGCGTCCGCGGCCCGGTACTCCAGGTGGAGCTGGGCGGCGGGGTCGGCGTCGCCGATCGCCACGGTGGGCGCGATGCGCAGCAGCGCCTCGCGGTTGCGCTCGGCGAGGAACACCCCGCCGGAGCTCCACCGGTGCGGGGTGAGCCGGATGGAGGAGGAAGGGCTGGGCGCGGTGACGGCCACGACCGCGCCGGCGTGCTCCAGGACGCCGGCGGCGAACGCGGCGGCCACGGCCGACAGCCTGCCGGGGGCGTCGGCGTCGTACATGACGGGGCCGCCGCCGTCCGCCCGCCGCAGCGAGAAGTGCACGTGGACGCCGTTGCCGACGGACTCCGGGTCGGCGATCGGCGCGAACGTGGCCCGGTGGCCGCGCCTGCGGGCGAGGTCGCGGACGAGCTCGCGGAGGAGCACGGCGCGGTCGGCGGCGACCAGGCCGGATGCGGGCCGGAGGGTGATCTCGAACTGGCCGGGGCCGTACTCGGGCAGCCAGGTCTCCGGCTCCAGCCCGGCGCCCTCCAGCAGCGTGACCAGGTCGGTGCCGAAGGGCTCGGCGCGGCGGGCGCGCTGGAAGGAGAACGGCGGGTCGTCACCGGGCTCGCCCCCTTCGAGCATGAACTCGTGCTCGAAGGAGGCGTGGATCTCCAGCCCGGCGCGTTCGCGCAGGTCGTCGAGTGCGGCGCGGAGGAAACCGCGCGGGCAGCCTGGCCAGGGGGAGCCGTCGAGGCCGGTCTGGTCGGCGAGGTAGAGCCGGGCGCCGGGCGTCCCCTCGTCGGCCGGCAGGTCGATCGCGGTGGCGGGGTCGGGCATCAGCCGCAGGTCGCCGACCGAGCCGAACACGTTGCCGTCCGCGAGGTCGCCGAAGCAGTTCAGCGCCAGGTTGGCCGGAACCCAGCCGACTCCGCCGCGAAGCGTCTGTTCCAGCCTCGACACGGGCGCGGCCCGGCCGCGGACCTGCGCCGCGAGGTCGCAGGTCGCCACGAAGACGGTCCCGGTGGTCATCGCACTCTCCTCCCAGTCCGGTCGGCACGCCCGCGACCGGCTGCCCAAATGAAACATTTGATGCAAATCTCTGGTCAAGAGGGCGAGATGAAATTTATCATGCACGTTACTCACCGCGGCCGGAGAAAAAGCGCAGGTCAAGGCGTTCTCCGCCGCCGAACGGAAGGGCAGCCATGGCCAGAACCTCCTCCCCGGACGGGCTTTCCGGCGCCGTCGCCCTCGTCACCGGAGGCGCCCAGGGCATCGGCAGGGGCATCGCCGAGGCGTTCCGCGACGCGGGCGCGACGGTCGTCGTCGCCGACCTGGACGCCGAGCGGGCCGCCGAGGTCGTGGCGGGCCCCGGCCGGATGTCGGCGCTCCGCCTCGACGTCCGCGACCCGGCCTCCGTGGAGGAGGCGTTCCGCCGTGCCGCCGAGCGGCACGGCCGCCTCGACATCCTGGTCAACTGCGCCGGACGCTACCCCAACACGCCCCTGCTGGACATGCCGCTCGCCGAGTGGGACGACGTCTACGCGATCAACGTGCGCGGCGTGATGCTGACCTCGCAGGCGTTCGCCAGGCTGCCCGGCGGGGACGGCCGCCGGATCATCACCGTCTCGTCGGCGGCGGCCAGGTCCGCCCGGGTGGGCGCGTCCCACTACTGCTCGTCGAAGGCGGCCGTGGAGATGCTCACCAAGGTGCTGGCGCTCGAACTGGCGCCGCTCGGCGTCACGGTGAACGCGGTCGCCCCCGGCCTCATCGAGGTGCCCGCCACGGCGGACCTGGCCCCCGAGTACGTGGCCACCCTGGTCGCCGGGCAGCCGGTGCACCGCATGGGCACGCCGGCCGAGATCGCCCGCGCCTGTCTCTTCCTGGCCCATCCGGACGCGTCGTTCGTCACGGGGAGTGTTCTCGACGTGGACGGCGGTTTCCTGGCGGGAACGGCCCTGCCGCCGAGCTGATCCGCGTTTCGCCTGATCACCGGCACGCTCTTCCCATCCGGCTAAGTAACGAATATTTTACAGACCTACTCTTTACCGGCATATGCAACGTACATTTCACTTCGATTGGTGACGTACCGTCGCCGCCCCCCGATCGCGCAGAGAGGCTTCACCGTGGCCCGTCTCCCCTTCGGCCGACCCCGGACCCGCCGCCGGGCCGTCGCCGCCATCGCACTGGCCGGCGCCCTGACCGCCGCCACCGCCTGTTCCTCGTCCACCACCCCCTCCGAGGGCGCCGCGCCCGAGGGCGGCGGCGAGGAGATCCAGATCGGTCTGCTCGCCCCGCTCACCGGCGGGTCCGCCGCGGACGGCAAGGGCATGCAGCAGGGCGCCGAGCTGGCGATCAAGCAGCTCAACGAGCGCGGCGGCGTGGCCGGCCACACGTTCAAGCTCAAGACGGTCGACGTGCAGGGCCAGTCGAACGACGCGGTCACCAAGGGCGTGCAGACCCTGACCGACGACGACTCGGTCAAGGCGGTCGTCACCGGCTACGCCTCGACCTCCAACTTCGAGATCGACGAGTTCGCGGCGGCCGAGAAGCTCTACCTGATCGGCGGCAACACCGCGCAGACCCAGGCCATCATCGAGAAGGACCCGGCCAAGTACCCGACCGTCTGGTCCATCACCCCCAACTACGACGCCTACGGCACCGAGCCGGTCGCGCTCGCCGAGAAGTGGGCGGAAGAGGGCCTGTGGAAGCCGCGCAACAAGTCGGTCTTCGTGGTCCGCTCCGACAACCCCTACAGCGAGGGCATCGCCGACGGCCTGGTCAAGACCTTCACCTCCAAGGGCTGGACCATCGCCGGGGAGGAGAAGGTGCCCTTCGGCGCGGTCAACGACTGGGGCACCATCATCGGCAAGATCCGTGACGCCGACCCCGACTTCATCGTCAACACCGACTACCAGGTCTCCAACGAGGCCAGCTTCATGCAGCAGTTCCTGCAGAACCCCACCCAGTCGCTGGTGTTCATGCAGTACGGGCCGAACCAGCCGCAGTTCTTCGAGCTGACCAAGGACAAGGCCGAGGGCGTGCTGTTCAACAACCTCGCCGGGCTGGTGCCCGCCGCGAACTACGCGCCCGCCGCCCAGCTCACCGCCGACTGGAAGGCCGCGTACGGGACCGACAACGTGGACCCGCAGGGCGTCATGACCTACGTCGAGATCATGATCTACGCGGAGGCGCTCAAGCAGGTCGGCGACCCCGACGACGTGCTCGGGATCAGCTCGGCCATCAGCAAGATCGACACCGAGCAGGCGTCCGGCCGGATCGTCTTCGACCAGGCCACCCACCTCGCCAAGCAGGGCGACGACTACGTGCCGCTGCAGTCGTTCCAGTTCCAGGACCAGAAGCGGGTGCTGATCGCCCCCGAGAAGTACAAGTCGGGCACCTTCCGGCTGCCGCCGTGGATGGCCAAGGGCTGACCCGCGATGACGAACCCCCTCACCCTGCCGCCGGGCAAGCGCATGGCCGTGGCGCTGACGTTCGACTTCGACGCCCACTCGCCGTGGATGGGGACGCTCGGGCGGACCTCGCCTTCGTACCTGTCGCGCGGCGACTTCGGCGCCGAGCAGGGCGTGCCCCGGCTGCTCGAACTGCTGGGCCGCCACGACGTGCCCGCCACCTGGGCGACGCCCGGCCATGACCTGGTGACGTTCCCGCACCGCATCGAGCAGATCCTCCAGGCGGGGCACGAGATCGCCGCGCACGGCTGCTACCACGAGGTGGTGCCGAGCCTCGGCGCCGACGAGGAACGCCGGCTCATGGAGGTGGCGCTGCGCCAGCACGAGCAGGTGGTCGGCCGGCGTCCGCGCGGCTACCGCTCCCCCGCGTGGGACTTCTCCGAGACCACGCTGGACCTGCTGGAGGAGTTCGGCTTCGACTGGGACAGCTCGCTGATGGGCCGCGAGTTCGAGCTTTACCGGCCGCGCCGGGTCACCGTGAACTACGAGTCGGCCAACGAGTTCGGGCCGGAGAGCCCGATCATCGAGATCCCCGTCTCGTGGTACCTCGACGACTGGCCCGCGGTCGAGTACGTGGCGGGCGTGTCCGCGCTCGGCTCGCACCGGGCGATGGAAGACCGCTGGAACGTCATCTTCGACTACGCCTACGAGCGGGTGCCCGGCGCGGTGTACGTGCTCACCATGCATCCGCAGACCATCGGCCGCGCCCACCACCTGCTCGTGCTGGAGGGGCTGCTGGAGCGGATGGCGGACAAGGGCGACGTCTGGTTCGCGACCCTGAGCGAGATCGCCGATGCCTGGCAGGGCTGACGCCGGACTCGTCACCGCGCCTGACCCACGGGCGGCCGAGGCCGGCGCGGCGATGCTGCGCGCCGGCGGCAGCGCCGTGGACGCCGCGGTGGCCACGGCCTTCGCCACCGGCGTGGTCGAGCCGTTCATGAGCGGGATCGGCGGCGGCGCGTGGCTCGTGATCCGCGAGCCGGGCGCGCCCACCGCCACCACCGTGTCCGGTCCGATCCGCGCGCCCGCGCTGGCCACGCCCGACATGTTCCCGCTGGTCCCGTCGGGGCCCGGGACCGGCCTGTACGGCTGGCCCGCCGTCCGGGACGACGCCAACATCGTCGGCCCGCTGTCGGTGGGCGTGCCCGGCGCGGTCGCCGCGCTCTGCCACGCCCACGCCCGCTTCGGACGGCTGCCGCTCGCCCAGGTGCTGGCCCCCGCGATCGAGCTGGCCGAGGACGGCCACGAGACGAACTGGTTCGCCTCGGCGGCGATCTGCTCCGACGCCCGCACCCTGCGCCGGTTCCCCTCCAGCGCCGAGCTGTTCCTGCCGGACGGCCTGCCGCTGCGCGGCCCGTCACTGGGGCCGGGCGACCGGCTCGTCCAGCCGAGGCTGGCCCGGGTGCTGCGCGAGATCGCCGCCGGCGGCCCGGACGCCTTCTACCGGGGCCGGGCCGCCCGGGCCATCGCCGCGACGCTCGCCGCCGCGGGCGGCCTCCTGCGCGAGCCCGACCTCGCCGGCTACCAGGCGGAAGAACGCCAGGTGGCCCCGATCGACATCGGCACGGTCGTGGCCGGCGGGATCGGGGCGGGCGCGACCGGAGCCGGCGGGATCGGGGCCGGTGCGATCGGGGCCGGTGGGATCGGGGCCGGTGGGCTGCGTCTCTTCGGGCCGGTGGCGACCGGGATGATCACTGTGGCGGAGGCGCTGCAGCTCGCCGACGCCGCGCGCCGCCGCGGTCTCCCTCCGGGACCGGCGTTGTGGGCGCGCGTGCTGTCGCACGCCATGGACGACCGCCTCCGCGAGGTCACCACGGACGAGTCCGCGCCGTGGACCAGGCTGGCCACCGCCGGACACGCCGCCGAGATCGTGGACGGCTGGCTCGCCGGCCGCGACCCCGGCCCCCGCGAGAACGCCGGCCCGCCCAAGGCGGGCTGCACCTCCCACATGTCGGCCGTGGACGCCGACGGCATGACGGTGGCGCTCACCCAGACGGTGCTGGACCTGTTCGGCTCGCGGATCGTCGAGCCCGCGACCGGCATCCTGCTCAACGACGGGATGATGTACTTCGACCCCCGCCCCGGCCAGGTGACCAGCGTCGCCCCCGGCGCTGCCGGGCTCAGCGCGGTCAGCCCGCTGATCCTGGAGGGTCCCGGCGGCGCCGAGGCCACGCTGGGCGCGTCGGGCGGGCGGCGCATCATCTCGGCGATCGCCCAGATCACCGCCCGCTGGCACGACGGCGAAGGCGTCCAGGACGCGATCTCCGCGCCGCGCCTGCACGCGGAGGGCCGCCGGGTCTGGCTGGACCGGCGCGAAGAGGCCGCCGCAGGCGAGCTGGCCGCCGCCGGGTTCGACGTCCAGATCGTCACCGAGGAACCCACCACCTGGCACTTCGCCCGCCCGAACGGCATCGCCCGCCGGGCCGGCGGCCCGTGGACGGCGGGCGTCGACCTCATGAAGCCGTACGGCGTGGGCGTGCCCACCCCATGATCATCAGCGATTTCGAGAAAGGCAACGCGATGGCGACCACTTTGGCAGGGCGGCGCGCCCTGGTCACCGGCGCCGCGAGCGGCATCGGCGCGGCCATCGCCCGCAGGCTGCTCCAGGAGGGGGCGCGGGTGATGATCGCCGACGTCGACGCCGTTCGCGGCGCCCGTACGGCCCGCGACCTGTCCGCCGCCTTCCAGGAGGCGGACGTGTCGGACGAAGGCTCCGTGACGGCGCTGTTCGACCGGGTGACGGACGAGTTCGGCGGCCTGGACGTGCTGGTGAACAACGCCGGCGTGGCCGAGAGCGGCGGCGGCGTCATCGGCGTGCCCGTCGCCGAGTGGCGGCGGGTGCTGGACGTCAACGTCACCGGCACGTTCCTCTGCTCCCGGGCGGCGTTCCCGCTGCTGGCCGCGGCCGGTGGCGGCGCGATCGTCAACCTGTCGTCCATCTTCGGCGTCACGGGACTGCCCGCCTTCCCCGCCTACTCGGCGGCGAAGGGCGCGATCGCCAACCTGACCAGGCAGCTCGCCGTCGAGGGCGGCCCGCTCGGCATCCGGGTGAACGCCGTGCTGCCCGGCTACGTCGACAACGACATGGGTCGCTCCCGCGACCTGCTCGACGCCGACGACGCGGCCGAGGCGCTGCGGCAGCGCGAGGCGGCGGCGGCCAGGCAGCCGATCGGGCGGCAGTGCTCTCCGGACGAGATCGCGACCGCGGTCGCCTTCCTGACCGACCCGCGCTCCTCGTTCGTCACCGGGACGCTGCTGCCGGTGGACGGCGGCTTCCTGGCGCAGGGCGACTGGCGCGGGCCCGGGGGGCCGGCATGACGGCCGACGCTCCCGTGCTGCTCGCCGCGAGGGAGGTGAGCAAGTCGTTCGGCAGCCTCAAGGCGGTGGACCGGGTCTCCCTGGAGGTGCGCCGGGGCGAGGTGTTCGGCCTGGCGGGCCCGAACGGCGCCGGCAAGAGCACGCTGTTCAACCTGCTGACCGGCATCCCCATCCGGCCCGACTCGGGCGAGGTCGTCTTCGACGGGCGGGAGGTCCAGAACCGTTCGCCCCGCCTGATCGCCAAGGCGGGGCTGAAGCGCACCTTCCAGACCGAGGCCGTCTTCGACTCGCTGAGCGTGATGGAGAACCTGCGGGTCAGCTCCGCGTACGGAGGGGCCGGCCGTGCCGTACGCCCCGACGCGGCCCGCTGCCGCGAGGTCCTCGACGTCGTGGAGCTCGGCGGCGACCCGGAACGGCCCGCGGACGGCCTGTCGCTCATCGACCGCAAGCGGCTGATGATCGCCTGCGCGTTGGTGAGCCGTCCGTCGCTGCTGCTGCTCGACGAGCCCGCCGCCGGTCTCGACCCGGCCGACCAGGACGCCCTGATCCGGCTCCTCGGCCGCATCGCGGGCTCCGGCGTGACCATGGTGATCATCGAGCACGTGCTGTCGGTGCTGGAGGCCCTGGCCGGCCGCATGGCGGTGCTGGACAGCGGCCGGATCATCGCCACCGGCGTCCCGGCCGAGGTCCTGTCGGACCCCAAGGTCGTGGAAGCCTACCTGGGACCGGGAGCCGCCCGATGAGCGACCTGCTGACCGTCGAGAACCTGACCGCCGGCTACGGCCAGGCCGGAGTGCTGCGCGGCATCTCGCTGCGCGTCGGCGAGAACGAGGCCGTCGGCCTGCTCGGCCCCAACGGCCACGGCAAGACGACGCTGCTGCGCTGCGTGTCCAACCTGCACCGGCCCACGTCCGGCACGATCACCTTCGCGGGCCGCCCCACCGCCGGCCGCTCGCCGCGCGACCTGGTGAGGAGCGGGCTGGTCCACGTGCCGCAGGGCTCGCGGCTGTTCCCGCAGCTCACCGTCGAGGAGGCGCTGCGGCTGTCGGCCGCCTCCAGCGGGCATGCCGGCTCCTGGCGGGACGGCATCGACCGGGTCTACTCGGTCTTCCCCCGGCTCAAGGAGCGCCGCCGCCAGCTCACCGGCACGCTGAGCGGCGGGGAGCGCCAGATGGCCAGCCTCGGCATGGGCCTCATGGCCCAGCCCACGCTGCTCATCCTCGACGAGCCCACCCTGGGCCTGTCGCCGAAGGTCAAGCACGAGCTGAGCGAGTGCATCGTCCGCGTCCGCGCCGAGGTGTCGTCGATCATCCTGGTCGACGGCGATATGGAGCTGGTGCTCGATCTGACCGACCGCTACCACGTCGTCCTGCACGGCGACGTCGTGGACAGCGGCGCGTCGGACGACGAGCGCAGCCGCGACGAGATGATGTCGCTCTTTCTGGGAGGAGCCGCGGATGAGCGGCATTAGCGTCATCGCCACCAGCACGCTCGTGCTGGGCGGCCTCTACCTGCTCATGGCGGCGGGCCTGACCCTGATCTGGTCCACGCTGCGGGTCTTCAACTTCGGGCACGGCGCGCTGCTGATGTTCGGCGCCTACCTGACCTGGACGCTGCTCAACACGACCGGGCTGCCCCTGGTCGTCTCGCTCGCCGGGGCCGTCGTGGCGATGGCGGCGCTGGGGGCGGTGTACGAGTTCCTGCTGGTCAGCCCGTTCATCAAGCGCCCCAACGGGGACATGCTGGTGATGGTGGCCACGCTCGCGGCGACGATGCTGCTGCAGTCCGGCGCCCAGCTCATCTGGGGGCCGGAGCTCAAGCAGCTCCCGCCGTTCGGCGGGGCGCGGGTGGACGTGGCCGGCTCCGTCGTCCAGGGCACCCAGCTCGTCACGATCGTGCTGGCCCCGCTCCTGGTCGGCCTGCTCGCGCTGGTGCTGAGGCGCAGCAGCATCGGGCTGACCGTGCGCGCACTCGAACAGAACCGCGAGCACGCCCAGTTGCTGGGCATCGCGCCGCGCCGGGTCTACCTGTTCGTGGTCATGGTCGCGGTCGGGCTGGCCACCGTGGCCGGGGCGCTGCTCGGCAGCATGCAGTTCATGTCCCCGGCCATGGGGAGCGACCCGCTGCTGCGCGCGTTCGTGGTCCTCGCCTTCGGCGGCGCGGGCAGCCTCGCAGGGACCATCGCCGGCGCGTACGCCATCGGCCTGCTGGAGGCGGTCACCACGTACTACTTCGGCCTGTCCTGGAGCCCCGTGCTGGTGTTCCTCGCGATGATCGTGATCATGCTGGTCAAGCCGGAAGGGCTGCTGCACACGCGGGTGAGGAGCGCGTGATGGCGAAGCTCGGGACGCGGGCCGGCTGGCCCGCCTACGCGATCGTGCTGGCGATCCTGCCGCTGGTCATCACCGATCCGCACGGCAGGCTGCTGCTGATCCTCATCACCATGTACGGCGTGCTCGCGCTGAGCTGGAACCTCACGCTCGGCTTCGCGGGCATCTTCAACTTCGCGCAGATCGGCTTCTTCGGCATCGGCGCCTACACGACCGGCATCCTCGTCACCCGCACCGGCGTCGAGCCCTGGCTGGCCCTGCCCGTCTCCGGGGTGTCGGCGGCGCTCGCGTCGCTGGTGGCGTTCCTGCCGGTGCTGCGGCTGCGCGGCATCTACGTGGGCCTGGCCACGTACGTGTTCTCGCAGCTGTGCATCTACCTGGTGCTCGGGCAGGCGGGCCTGACCGGCGGCTCCAACGGCATCGTCGGCATCCCCCGGCTGTCCCTGGGCGAGCTGAACCTGCGCGCCGACGGGCGGATCGGCTACTACTTCCTCGGCGCGGCGCTGCTGTTCGCGGTCACCCTGCTGGTAAGGGTCCTGACCAGGTCCACGCTCGGCAGGTCGCTGCTCGCGATCAGGGACAACGAGGCACTGGCCACCAGCCGGGGCATCTCCCGCGTCCGGCAGCACCTGATCGTGTTCATGGTCGGCGCGGCCGTCGCGGGCGTGGCGGGCAGCTTCAACGCCTTCCTCAACGGCGTGGTCAGCACCGACATCTTCGGCTTCGGCTACCTCACCCTGCTGCTCAGCATGATCTTCCTGGGCGGCAGCGGCAGCGTCTACGGGCCGATCGCCGGGGCCGTGGTCGTCACGGTCGTCTCGGACGCGCTCCAGGACGCCGGGCCGTGGCGGGACGTCGTGATCGCCGCGCTCATCCTCGTCGTGCTGTGGACCGCGCCCAAGGGCCTTGCGGGCATCGCCCGCTCCGCCGTCACCGCGCTGCGCGAACGGCGCGGCCGTGCCGACCGCTCTCCGTCCGCATCCGATCCCATCACCCACGCGAAGGAGCTCTCATGACGAACACCGGCGACCCGCGGGACGCGGTCATCGACGAGGTGGACCGGCTCGCCGAGCGCATGGTGTCCAGCCTGTCCGACGCCATCGCGGTGCCCAGCGTCAACCCGCGCTACCCCGGCCAGGAGTACGACAAGATCGTCGGCGCGGAGAGCGACGTCAGCGCGCTGCTGGCCGACCTCTACGCCGAGGCGGGCGCGGACGTCACCAAGGTCACCGCCGAGCCCCGCCGCGACAACGTGGTCGGCGTCGTCGCGGGCGCGGGCGGCGGGCGGTCGCTGCTGCTCAACGGGCACGTGGACGTGGTGCCGGAGGGCCGGCTCGACCGGTGGCGCGGCAACCCGTTCCAGGCCGTCGTCACCGACGACAAGGTGGTCGGGCGCGGCGCGACCGACATGAAGGGCGGCCTGATCGCCGCCGCCTACGCCGCCGTGGCGCTGCGCCGGGCCGGGGTGCGCCTCGCGGGCGACCTGGTCCTGCAGGGCGTCGTCGGCGAGGAGGTCGGCGACCACGAGGCCGGCACCACGGCCGTGCTGGAGGCCGGGTTCACCGCCGACGCGGCCATCGTCTGCGAGCCGTCCGGGCAGGCGGGCACCCTGCCGGCGCAGGTCCCGGTCACCCCCGGCCTGCTGTGGTTCAGCATCTCGCTGGAGGGCAAGACCGCCCATTCCGGGCTGCGCGGCATGACCGTGCACCCCACGCTCGAAGGCGACGCGCTCGGCGTGAACACCGTCGACAAGTTCTGGGTCGTCTACCAGGCGCTGCGCGCCCTGGAGGACGAGTGGGCCAGGCACAACCGGCACCCGCTCTTCCCGCCCGGCTACTTCAACCTGCTCCCCGGCGTGCTGCGGGCGAACCCGTCCGGGATTCTCGTGCCGTTCTTCCTGGCCGACGAGCTGACCGTCGAGTACTGCGTCTACCACCACCCCGACCGGTCCAACGAGGAGGTCATCGCCGAGATCGAGGGGCGCGTCCTCGCGGCCTGCGCCGCCGACCCGTGGCTGCGCGAGCACCCGCCGGTCTTCGCGTGGAAGCTGCTGTGGCCGCCGTACTCGCTGCCCGACGACGCCCCGCTCAACGCGGTGGTGGCGGGCGCGCACGCCGCCGCGGCCGGCGGCGTGGCGCCGCAGCGGGCCGGGTTCATGGGCGTGTGCGACCTGACGTGGATGGACCGCAAGGGCCTCGGCGGCCTGGTCTACGGCCCCGGCGTCGGTTTCACGGCGCACGCCGAGAACGAGTACGTCGAGATCGCCCAGCTCGTCCAGTCGGCCAAGACGTACGCGCTCACCGCGATCGACTGGTGCGGGCTCACGGACGGTGCGTGAACCGCGTACGCTTTTGCGGCGCGCCGCCCATCGGCGGGCGGCGTGCCGTCTCTTCCCCCAGGAGGCAGGGTGACATCCGGCGTGCCCGAGTCCCGCACCGTCGCGGCGCAGCTCCGCGAGGTGCTGCCCCAGCTTCCGAAGGCCGAGCAGCGGGTGGCCCGCGCCCTCCTCGCCGGCTACCCCACGGCGGGCCTCGAACCGCTCGCGATCGTCGCCGGGCTCGCCCAGACCAGCGCCGCGACCGTGCTGCGGCTGGCCTACCGGCTCGGCTTCGAGGGCTATCCCGAGCTGCAGCAGGCGATCAAGCGCGAGACCCAGCAGCGCTACACCTCACCGCTGGCGCAGTACGGCACCCCGCAGGAGGACTCCGACGGCGTGCTGGGCCGGTCCGGCCGGGTCCTGCTCGAAGCGACCGCCGCGACCTTCGAGCAACTGCCGGAGGGCGAGCTGCTCAAGGCCGCCGGGCTGCTGGCCGACCCCGCCCGGCGCGTGTGGGCGCTCGGCGGGCGGTTCAGCACGATCCTCGCCCAATACCTGATCGCCCATCTCCAGCAGCTGCGGCCGGGCACGGCCCACCTGGCGGGCTCGACCGCCGACCACGCTGCCCACCTGCTCGACATGGGCCGTAAGGACGTGCTCGTCCTGTTCGACTACCGCCGCTACCAGCAGGAGAGCATCGCCTTCGCCAACGCCGCGGCGGCCCGCAACGTCAAGATCGTGCTGCTGACGGACCCGTGGCTGTCCCCGGCCGCCGCGGTGGCCGACGTGGTGCTGCCCGCCCAGGTGCGCTCACCGTCGCCGTTCGACTCGCTCACCCCGGCCGTGGCGCTGCTGGAGACGCTGATCGCGGCGGTGGTGGAGGAGCTGGGCGAGGTGGGGCGGGCCCGCGTGGCCGAGTACGACCAGCTGGCCGACGGCGTCCTCCGCGAGGACGACCGCCGGGCCCCGTCCGCCGAGCGCTCCCGCAGGTCACAGAGAGCACGCTGACCAGGTCACGGGCAGGCGGCCTCCGTCAGGAGCGCCACCGTGACCGCGCCAGGGTCGAGGACGCCGCGTGCCACCTCGCCCACATAGCTGGCCCGGCCACGCCTGGCCAGCAGGTCGGCGGTGGCGTCGGCGCCGGAGCGGGCGGCGGCGGCCGCGGCCGTCAGCGCCTCCCGCAGGTCGCCTGGCGCTCCCACGGAGGCCGCGGTGAGCGCTTCGGCGGCCGGGACCATGGCGTCCACCATGGTCTTGTCGCCCGGCTTCGCCCCGCCGAGCCGCTGCACGGTCGCGGTCGCGTCGGCGAAGCCGCGGGCCAGCTCGGCCACGCCGACGGTCTCGGCGCGGGTCGCCTTGGCCAGGTGCCTGAACCACATCCCGAACAGCGGGCCGGACGTCCCGCCGGTGTTGAGGAACGCGGTGGAGACCACGTCGAACACGTCGCCGGGGGTGGCGGTGTCGGCGGTCGCGAGCGCCGTACGGGCGCGGCCCAGCGCGGAGCGCAGGTTCGCGCCGAAGTCGCCGTCGCCCGAGCGGCGGTCGAGGTCGGTGAGCGCCTGCTGCTCGCGGTCGAAGGCGGCGAAGAACCGCTCCATCCACCGCCGCGCGTCGGATGCGTTCATGCTCATGCCTTTCACCAGGTCAGGGCCGGGGTGCGGACGGGAGCGTCCCAGAGGGCGACGCGGGTGTCGTCGGCGCGCACCAGGGTGATGGACAGGCCGGCCATGTCGAGCGAGGTGACGTAGGGGCCGACCAGGCTTCTGGCCACCTCGATGCCGCGGCCGGCCAGTTGCCGGTGCACGGCCCGGTGGACCAGGGACAGTTCGAGTCCGTGGGTGGCGCCGAGCGAGTTCACGACGACGAGCACGCCGTCGCCGCGGCCCAACCCGAGCGCGGCGACCAGCCGGTCGAGCAGGTCGGCGGTCAGCTCGTCGGCGCTCGCGAACGCCCGCCTGCCGATGCCGCGCTCGCCGTGGATGCCGACGCCCAGCTCGACCTCGTCGTCGGCCAGCTCCCACGCGGGCAGGCGCTCGCCGGGATGCGCGCCCGCCGCGAGGGCGACGCCCATGCTGCGCGCGTCGCGGACCAGCTCGCGGCCGAAGCCGGCGACGCGGGTCAGGTCGGCTCCCTGCTCGGCGAGGGCGCCGCACAGCTTCTCCACCACGACGACGGCGGCGGTGCCGCGCCGCCCCGGGCCCTCGCCGTCGGCACGCTCGGAGGCGAGGTCGTCGTCCACGAGGACCCGCTCGACGGAGACGCCCTCGTCGGCGGCGATCTCGGCGGCGATGGTGAAGTTGAGCACGTCGCCGGTGTAGTTCTTGACGATCTGGAGCACGCCCCGGCCGTTGTCGACGGCGGTGGTCGCCGCCGCCACCTGCAGCGCCGTGGGGCTGGCGAAGACCGCGCCGGGCACGGCGGCGTCGAGCATGCCGGCGCCGACGAAGCCGGTGTGGAGCGGTTCGTGCCCGGATCCGCCTCCGGACACCAGGGCGACCTTGCCGGTGGCGGGCGTGGCCCGGACCACGTAGGCGGGGTCGGGGTTCAGCCGCAGGAGCGCGGGGTGGGCCAGGACCAGCCCTTCCAGCGCCTCCGGGACGACCTGATCGGGTTCGTTGACAAACTGTCGTCGGCTCATGCAGCCCAACTTCCGTGTAACGAGCTCTTGACGTGCCGGAAAACTAACCCATACATTCCTCCATGTCCAGACTGTACGTCTTGTACGTACCAGGGCACTGACCTCGGATTACGGAGTCACCATGAACCTACCCCCCGACGGCAAGGCCATCGACCGCGTCTCGGTCGAGCCTTACTACCTCCAGCTGGCCGACCGGATCCGCAAGCAGATCTCGGACGGCCACCTCGCGATGGGCGACCGCCTGCCGAGCGAGGGCGAGCTGGCCACCACCTGGAACCTGTCGCGAGCCACCGTTCGCGAGGCGCTCCGGCTGCTGGAGGAGCAGGGCTGGGTCATCCGCATCCCCCGCCGCGGGGCGTTCGCCTCGATGCCGCCCCAGCGCGGCTGGCTGCTGCAGGGGCGTGAGGGCTTCTTCGAGGACGAGGTCGAGGGGCGTCAGCGCCAGGTCACCACCCAGGTGCTGCGCGCCGAGCAGGCCCCGCTGCCGCAGTCGGCCCTGGAGGCGCTGCACCTGCCGCCCGGCAGCCACGGCTACGTCCTCGAACGGGTGCGCGAGCTCGACGGCAAGGTCGCCCTGTTCTCCATCAACTATCTGCCACCGCAGATCGGGACGCTGGTGTCGCGCGGCGAGGTCCCGACCGGCACCGGCTCGCTCAACGGCATCCTGCGCAGGGCCGGCTACGCCGTCGCGAGCGCCTCGCGCACGGTCGAGGCGGTCGCCGCGGAGGGCGAGATCGCCCGCCTGCTCCACGTGCCCGAGGGCACTCCGCTACTGAAGATCAAGTCGACGTCCTGGGACGCGAACCTGGTGGCCTTCGACCACTACGAGGTCTGGGTACGCAGCGACGTCGTGCACGTCGAGATCCAGGTGGGCGCCCCCACCCCGTCGTCCACCTCGGCCCGCCACCCCGAGATCGGCCGGATCGCCAGCCCCTGAACCCGCTTGCCCGGCCCGCCGCGCCGACGGCGGGCCGGTCCCCCCACCCCCTCCTGGAGGATCTCTTGCGACTCCGTACCCGACCACTCAGCGCGGCCGTGCTGGCCGTCGCCACCCTCGCCACCGTCTCCGCCTGCTCCGACCCCACCGCCGAGCAGACCTCGGCCTCGGGCGAGACCACGATCACCGTGGCGCTCGCCGCGAACCCCCAGATGAAGACCGCGGAGAGCCTCATCGCGGACTTCGAGCAGAAGAACCCCGGCCTCAAGGTCAAGTTCACCACCCTGCCGGAGAACGACCTGCGCCCCGCCGTGACCAAGGACGTCGCCACCAAGGCCGGCCAGTACGACGTCACGATGATCGGCAGCTACGAGGTGCCGATCTGGGCGAAGAACGGTTGGATCGTTCCACTCGACGACTACGTCGCCAAGGACACCGCCTGGGACTCCGGCGACGTGCTCCAGCCCATCAAGGACATCGTCTCCGCGGACGGCAAGCTCTACGGCGCCCCCTTCTACGGCTCCAGCTCCTTCCTCTTCTACCGCAAGGACCTCGCCGAGAAGGCGGGCGTCAAGATCCCGGAGAAGCCGACCTGGAAGCAGGTCGCCGACGCCGCGGCCAAGATGGACGACAAGAAAGGCGGCGTCTCGGGCATCTGCCTGCGCGGCCTCCCGGGCTGGGGACAGAACCTGGCCTCGCTGACCACCGTCATCAACACCTTCGGCGGCCGCTGGTTCGACGAGCAGTGGCAGCCCCAGCTCACCTCGCCCGAGACCACGAAGGCCGTGCAGTTCTACGTCGACCTGCTGCGCGAGCACGGCCAACCGGACGCCGCCAAGGACGGCTGGGAGGGCTGCCTGCAGCAGATCACCCAGGGCAAGACCGCCATGTGGTACGACGACACCGTCTTCGCCGGCTCGGCCCTGCAGCAGGCCACCCCCGAGATCAAGGACAACCTGGCCTTCGCCCTGGCCCCGGTCGAGCGGACCGACGCCTCCGGCTGGCTGTGGTCCTGGGCCCTCGGCATCACGGAGTCCAGCAAGAACAAGGACGCCGCCTGGAAGTTCATCTCGTGGGCGACCAGCAAGGAGTACATCAAGCTGGCCGGCGCCAAGGCCGGCTGGGACTCGATCCCGCCCGGCTCGCGCACCTCTACCTACGACCTGCCTGAGTACCAGGAAGCGGCCAGGTCCTACGCCGACCTGACCCTCAAGTCGATCAACGCGGCCGATCCGAAGCAGCCGACCGTGCGGCCGGTGCCCTACACGGGCGTCCAGTACGTCCAGATCCCCGAGTTCACCGACATCGGCGACTACGTCTCCCAGCAGGTCGCGGGCGCCATCAGCGGCACCCAGACCGTGGCCGACGCGCTGAGGAAGTCCCAGGAGTACGCGGCGGAGGCCGTCAAGAAGGCCGGCTACCTCAAGTAGCCGCCGGGGGTGGCGTCGCGAAGGCCACCCCGCGACGCCACCCGACAACCCAGGAGGAGGTGGGACATGACCGCCATCGCGTCAACGACCGGCCCGGCGCGGGCCCGCGGCCGGCGCGGGGCGTGGAGCAGACGCGCCCCGTTGCTGCCGGCCCTCGTCATCACGCTCGCGCTCACGCAGATCCCGTTCGTCATGACGATCTGGTACTCGCTGCGGAGCTGGAACCTGCTGGCCCCCGGCGAGGGAGGCTTCGCGGGGCTCGCCAACTATCGGGCCACGTTCGCCGACGGCACCTTCTGGAAGGCCATCGGCAACACGGTGGTGCTCACCGCCGGGGCGACGATCCTCAGCATGCTCGTGGGCCTGGTGCTGGCGATGCTGCTGCAGAAGAAGTTCCCCGGCCGGGGCGTCGCCCGCACGCTCGCCATCACGCCGTTCTTCATCATGCCGGTGGCGGCCGCGCTGTTCTGGCGCAGCGCCATGTTCGACCCCTCGTTCGGCCTGCTCGGCTGGCTCACCGACCTGGCCGGGCTGCCGCGGGTGAACTGGCTGAGCGAGCAGTCGATGACGTCCATCGTGCTCATCACGTCCTGGCGCTGGACGCCGTTCGCGATGCTCGTCCTGCTCGCCGGGCTGCAGGCGATGCCCGACGAGCAGCTGGAGGCCGCGCGGGTGGACGGCGCGAGCTGGTGGTGGCAGTTCCGCGGCGTGGTCCTGCCGCATCTGCGGCCGTTCATGGAGCTGACCGCGCTGCTGCTCAGCATGAACGTCATCCAGACGTTCGGCGAGATCGCGCTGCTCACGGCGGGCGGCCCCGCGTACGGCACCACCAACATCACCTACTACGTCTACCTGCGCGCGTTCAACTCGTTCGACTTCGGCACGGCGTCCGCCTACGGCCTGGTCACGCTGGTGCTCACGATCGCGCTCGCGCTGCCGGCGCTGCGCCTGCTGTCCGGCATCTTCCGACAGGAGGGACGGCGATGACCGTCACCACCGCTCCGGACAAGGACCGGGCCCGCTGGCCGGTCGCCGTGCTCGGCTGGCTCGGCTCGCTGCTGCTGTTCTCGCCGGTCGCGTACATGCTGCTCAAGAGCGTCCAGAGCGAGACGGACGCCGCCTCGCCGGCGCCGAGGCTCATCTTCGAGCCGACGTTCGAGCACTACAGGAACGCCTTCGGCGCGGGTTTCTGGGCGTACGCCGGCAACTCGATCGCCATCGCGGTGGTCTCGACGGTCCTGGTCCTGCTGCTCGCGCTGCCGGCCGCGTACGCGCTGTCGGTCCGGCCGGTCCGCAAGGCGCAGGACGCGCTGTTCTTCTTCATCAGCACCAAGATGATGCCGATCGCGGCCGGCATCATCCCGATCTACGTGGTCGCGCAGCAGCTGAACCTGCTGAACACGGTCACCGTCCTGATCGTCCTGCACCTCGGCATGAATCTGCCGCTCGCGGTGTGGATGATCCGCTCCTTCCTGCAGGAGGTGCCGGGCGAGGTGCTGGAGGCCGCGTCCATGGACGGGGCCGGCCGGCTGCGGATCATGCGCAGCATCGTGCTGCCGCTGATCAGCCCCGGCCTGTGGGCGACCGCGCTGCTGTCGTGCGTGTTCTCCTGGAACGAGTACTTCTACGCGGTCAACCTCACCACGACCACCTCCAGCCTGCCGGTGTTCATGCAGAAGTTCCTGTCCTTCGGTGAGCTCTACACCGCCCAGGTCGCGGCCGTGGCCACCGTCGTGAGCGTCCCTGTCGTGATCCTCGGCTGGATCTGTCAGCGCAGCCTGGTGCGCGGCCTGCTGTTCGGAGCGGTGAAATGATGCGCGCGATCATCCTGGACGGAAAAGGCGGCGTCGAACCGGCCGAGGTGCCCGACCCGGTGCCCGGCCCCGAGGACGTCGTCATCGCCCCCGCCGCGGTCGGCATCTGCGGCACCGACCTGCACCTCGTCGAGGGCAGCTACGCCACGGGACGCCATCCGGTCGTGCCCGGCCACGAGTTCGCCGGCACCGTGGTCGAGGTCGGGGCGGACGTCCGCGGCCTGTCACCCGGCGACCTGGTCGGCGTCGACCCCAACGTCAACTGCGGCCGCTGTCGCTGGTGCCGGGCGGGAGCCCCCAACCTGTGCCTCAGCCTCGAACCGGTCGGCGTCACCCGCGCCGGGGCCTGCGCCGAGAAGGTCGCCGTCCCCGCCCGCGTCGCCCACCGGCTGCCCGCGGGCCTCGATCCCACGGTCGGCGCGCTGATCGAGCCGCTCGCCTGCGTCCTGCACGCCCTCGACCGCGCCCCCGACCTGCGGGGACTGGACGTCCTGGTGTACGGCGCCGGCTCCATCGGCCTGCTCCTGTGCGCCGTCGCCCGGCAGCGCGGAGCAGGCCGCGTCCAGGTCGTCGAACCGCACGCGGTACGCCGTGACGCCGCGCTCCGCCTCGGCGCCGACCACGTCGCCGCGAACGGCGCCGAACTCGACCTGCCCGACGGGGCCCAGGTCGTCGTCGAGGCGAGCGGGCACCCGTCCGCCGTCGCCGACGCGCTGGAGCGGATCGCGATCCGCGGCACCCTCGTGCAGATGGGCGTCACGGCGCCGGAGACGGCCGTGCCGCTGCGCCCGTTCGAGGTCTTCGAGAAGGAGCTGACGGTGCTCGGCTCCAACAGCCTCGCCGACTGCTACCCGGCCGCCGTCGAGCAGATCGGCGACCTGGCCGCGGCCGTCCGGCCGCTGGTCACGCACCGGCTGCCGCTCACCGCGTACGCCGAGGCGCTCGCGGTCGCCGCCTCCCCCGAGGCGCTCAAGGTCCACATCGATCCCTCAATGAACACCTGATCGGAAGGCAACACCCATGACCATGGCCTACCGCATGACCCGTACGCTGCCCGCGGACCGGGCGGCCATCATCATGCCCGTCGACCACGGGCTCATCTTCGACCGCCTGCCCGGCCTGGAGAACCCGGCCGCCGTGGTGGAGGAGTTCGGCGGTGACGACATCACCGGCTTCATGATGAGCCCGGGGCTCGTCGTGCGCACCGAGCGGTACTTCGCCGAGCGACCGCACCTGTCCCGGGTGATGGCGATCGACGCGTTCTACCACTACACCGACGCCCCGGCCGGCGTCGGCGCGCTGCAGCACAGCGTGGAGGACGCCGTACGGCTCGGCGTGGACTGCGTGAAGATGCTGATGCCCTGGAACACCACCAAGGCGGAGCAGGCCGCGCTCGTCACCCGCGTCGGCAAGGTGGTCTCCGACTGCGAGCGCTGGCAGATCCCGCTCATGCTGGAGCCGGTGATGCTGGGCGCGCCGCGCACCCCCGAGGTCGTCGCCGCCGAGGAGCTGGCCGCCCGGATCGCCTTCGACCTCGGCGCGCACATCATCAAGATCGCGTTCCCGGGCGAGGACGGCACCCGCCGCCTGGTCGAGGAGCTCGGCCTGCCCGTCGTCATCGCCGGCGGACCCCGGGAGGGCGACGCGGCCGACACCGTCGAGGCCGTCAGGCAGACCGTCGTGGCCGGCGCCCGCGGCATCATCGTGGGCCGCAACGTCTGGCAGCGCAGCCTTCCCGAGGCGCACACCATCGTCGGGCAGCTCGCCGCGCTCTCGCGTTCCGGCGGCCGCACGCTGCAGACCGTCTGACCATGACGGACGTGTGGGCCGGCGCCGACCTCGGCAGCACCAACGTCAAGGTGCTGCTCGCCGACGCCGAGGGCACCGTACTGGCTCGCGCCGCCAGGCCCACCCCCAGGGCCGGGCTGCGCGTCCGCCCGGACGAGCTGGTCGACGTCCTCGAGGAGCTGATCCTGCTGGCCGCGGGCGCGGCGTCGCGTCCCCGGCTGCGCGGGGTGTGCGTGGCCGGGGTCGGCGAGGACGGCGTGCTGCACGCCGGCGGGCGGCCGCTCGGCACCGCGCTGCCGTGGTTCGACCCGTCCCGGCGTGCGGCCCTGGACCGCCTGGCCGAGCTCGCCCGGCCGGGCGACCGGCTCCGCTACGGGGTGGAGCTGGACGCCGCCCGCACCGTCGCGGCCTGGGCCCTGATCCCGTCCGCCGACCTCGCGGCGGCCGACGGGTGGGTGGCGTGCACCGACTACCCGGCGCTGCGCTGGACCGGCCGGGCGATCATGTCCAGCAGCCTCGCTCCGCGCACCGGCGCCTGGCTGCTCGATCCGGGTGAGTGGGACATCGAACGCGCCGGCCGGTTCCTCCCCGCCGACCTGCTGCCGCCGGTCGTCCCGGCCGGCACCGTGGTCGGCGAGCTGCGCAGCAGGCGGCTGGCGGACCTGCTCGCGTCCGACGCGGTGGTGGTCGCGGGCGGCCACGACCACCCGGTGGGCGCCTCCGTCGTGCACCGGCAGGATCCCGGCGCGCCCCTCGACTCGATGGGCACCGCAGAGGTCCTCGTCCGCACCCTCGAACCCGCGAACCGACCGGCCCGCACCGGGGACCGCCGGACCGGGGACCGCGGGGATCGCGGAGACCTCCGGACCGGGGTCCTCCGAACCGGGGACCTCCGGAATGAAGACGGCGGGGATCGCGGAGACCTCCGGACCGGGGATCGTCGGACCGGGGGGAACCCGCCTCCTGGGGTGGACCTCTCCCCTGCGGTGCTCGGCGACGGTCTGACCGCTCTCACCGTGCTGGAGCTGGACCGCAACATGACCTGGCTCCGCGACAACGGCCTCGGCCCCTGCCTGGACGCCGTCCTGGCCGGCCGCCTCGTCGTGGAACGGCCCGATCGGCCGGTGTTCGCGCCCGGCGCGGCAGGCGGCGAACCGCCCTACTGGACACCCGCCGCGGCCGACCTGTCCGCCGAGGCGCGGGCGGCCGGCGCGGCCTGGCAGCTCGCGCAGGCCGGCGCCGCAGCCCTGCGGGCCCTGGCCCCCGACGCCGAAGCCGCCTACGCGGCCGGCGGATGGACCCGCGCGCCAGGGTGGATGCGCCTGAAGGCCGCCGCGGCGGGTCTGCCGTACCGGATTCTCGCGGAGCCGGAGCTGTCCGCACTCGGCGCGGCCCACCTCTGCCTGCCCGGACCGATCGCACCGGTGTCCGTACGGGAACTCACCCCCTGACGCGACCGGTGGCCGTACGTGGGGCTGCCATGACTCCAAGGAGCACCTAGAGTATTGGTATAGTCACGTACAGCTATGGGGGTGGTCATGGTCGTGCCGCGTCACGTGGCGTGTGTGATGGACGGAAACGGCCGCTGGGCCGCGCAGCGGTCGCTGCCGCGCACGGCGGGTCACGAGGCCGCCGAGGCCGCCGTGATGGACGTCATCGAGGCGGCGCGCTCCTCCGGGGTCTCCTGGCTGAGCCTCTACGCCTTCTCCACGGAAAACTGGCGGCGGCCGTCCGGCGAGGTCGACATCCTCATGCGGCTCGTCCGCCGCGCCATCCGCAAACACGCGCCGGTGCTGCACACGCGGGGCATCCGCTGCAGGTTCCTCGGCATGACCGACCCGCGCATCCCGGCGCCGCTGGTCCAGGACATCACCGACCTGATGACGCTCACCCGCGACAACAAGCGCATGACGCTGACCGTCGCCTTCGACCACGGCGGCCGCCGCGACATCGTGGAGGCCGCCCGGTCGCTGATCCGGTCCTCGACGCCGGCCGACCAGGTCACCGAGGCGAGCTTCGCCGAGCACCTGCCCTACGCCGACACCCCCGACGTGGATCTGGTCATCCGCACCTCCGGCGAGCAGCGCATCTCCAACTTCATGCTCTGGCAGGTGGCCTACGCCGAGTGGGTCTTCCCCAAGGTGCTCTGGCCCGACTTCCGCGCCGCCCACTTCTGCGAATGCCTCGACGCCTACCTCCGGCGCCAGCGCCGGTTCGGCGACGTCAGCCCCGCCACCATGACAGGAAAGGGCCTTCGATGACTCACACGATCCCCCAGGAGACCATCGACGTCTTCGGACCCGACTCCATCCTGCGCCGCCTGGTCGGCGAGGCACGCTGGGGCCTCGCGGTGACCCGCGCCACCCTGCTGGAAGCCGCCCACCCGCAGATCGGCGCGGCGCTGATGGAGAACTCCACGTTCCTCACCAACCCCTGGCGGCGGCTGCGCAACACCGCGACGAGCTCGCGGCGGCTCCTCGACCCCGATCCGCGCGTACGCGACCGCGAAGCGGCCCGGCTCAACCGCCTCCACTCCCGCATGTCCGGCGTCGACGCCCAGGGCCGCCCCTACGACGCGACCGACCCCGCGGCGCGCGCCTGGGTGGCGGCGACCCTGTTCGAGTCGACGGTGACGATGTGCCGGCTGAGCGGCGACGCGCTCGACGCCGACGAGATGCGGCGGCTCTACGCCGAGCACCGCACGTTCCTGGCCCTGATCGACGGCACCAGCGACCACCTTCCCGCGACGCTGCACGAGTTCTGGCCCTACTACGACGACATCGTCGAGCACCAGCTGGAGAACAACGAGGCGGTGGGCGCCATCCTCTACCGGCTGTTCGCCAACGTGCCCGCGCCTCCGGTGCTGCGCCCCTACCCCGTGGTGTGGGCCGCGGGCCGGGCCGTTGCGGGCCCGCTGGCCACGGCGATCACCATCGCCTCGCTCCCCGAGTCCTTCAGCCGGCGCGTCGCCCTGCCCGACCTGCCGGGCGCCCGCACCCTCATGCAGGCCGCCTACCTCAGCACCGCCCTCGCCACCCGCCACCTGCCGGAGAGCTGGACGCGGGTGGAGTTCTTCATGGGCCTGCTCGACCCCTCCCACCACAAGGGCGCGGGCCCGTGGGAGACCGTACGCCGCCGGGCCGGCAAGGCCGCGGCCCTGGCCCGCCTCCTCACCCCCGCCTCCGGCGGCGAGGACGGCCAGGTGACCCGATCGGCCGACCGGTTCTTCGCCGAGGTCCTCGACCAGACCGGCGACGGCTACCTGCGCTGGCCCGACCTGGCCGCGATGGCCCGGGAGATCGCCACCCGGCTCGACCTGGGCGAACAGGAGGAAGACCGGCTGTTCCAGGCGTACGCCGCCTGGTGGCGCGAGCTGCAGAGCGCCCTCGACAGCGACGGCGACGGACGGGTCACCCGCGCCGAATACGCCGCCTCGGCCGCCCGCCTGCCCAGCACCGGCCTCGTGAAGATCGCCGACGTGCTGTTCGACGTCACCGACGTGGACGACGACGAGAAGATCGACAGCGAGGAATACCTCAACCTGTTCCGTACGGCCTTCCACCGCGACCTGGCCGGCAACGACGACAGCTACTCCCGCGGCGCCTTCGTCAGACAGTTCGTCTCCTTCATGTCCGGACAGCAGCACTCCAACGCCTACATCTCCCTCCTGTCGTCGGGCTGACCGTGGACGACATGAGCGATGCCGAGGTCGAGCGGATCGCCGAGCTGCTGAGGGAGCGCAACGCCGTCGACGAGAAGATCGCAGCGATCATTCAGCGACCGATGACGGCGGGCCACCTGGGCGAGTGGATCGCGGCGCGGGTCTTCGGCATCGAGCTGGAGAGGTCCGCGGTGACCGCCGCGATCGACGGCCGGTTCACGTCCGGTCCGCTGCACGGGCGGACGGTCAACGTGAAGTGGTACTTGAAGCGCGAGGGCCTTCTGGACATGACCGAGCGGGCGGCGCTGGACTACTACCTCGTGCTGACGGGGCCGGCGTCGCCGGCGGCCTCGTCGCGCGGGGGCGTCCGCCCCTGGTGCATCGAGTCGGTCTACTTGTTCGACGTCCAGCAGGTGCAGGCGGAGCTACGCGCGCGCGGGCTCAGGATCGGAACCGCCTCCAGCGTCCGAGCAGCGCAATGGGCGGCAGCCGAGATCTACCCGCGCGCAAGCAACCCGGCGCTGCTCCTGCGCCCCGAGCAGGCGGAGTTGCTGCGCCGTTTCGCACTTCGATGACTGCGCGAGCGTGGATGGGACGCGTAGCGGCGTCTATGCTCTGGCCTTCGATGCGGTGGTCCTCGCTTTGGAGCCAGAGCGTCCCCGCCCTCCGGAGGCATGAGGTGACTGATCGTCGAAGGCGCTGGGGGCAGGATGCGACCAGGGCCCTGCTGGGCTGGACCTCCTGGCTGTTGATCCTCCTCGCGGGAATGCTGGCCGGAGATCTCCTCAGCGAAGGGTCGGAGAGGATCACGACGACTTATGTCGTCGCCCGGGTTGTCGTGTTCGGGGGCGGCTGGCTCGGCGGAGCACTCGTCATCCGGCGGCTGACACGTCGAGCGGCCGACGATCCCCGCGGAGCGGATGACGAAGGCGCCTAGGCCGTCGGCTTACGGCTTGGTGGCGGCGGCGCGGCCCTTCAATCGGTGAGTTCGGCGGCTATGGCGCGGGGGCTGCTGCGGTGATGCCTCCGGTCTGCGACGCCTGCCCGCGGCCTGCGACGGCACGCCTCTGCCCGCGCGGCACGCCGTTGCCGAGCTCAACCATGCCGTGGCCGTGCTTGGGCGCGGCGCGTCCTCCGCTTGGAGGCCGTTGAGTCGGCAGGGTTCCGGTGCATCCGCTCGGCCGGATGAAGCTGCTCCAGCCGAGGTCGGGTGGCCAGTTGGAGCGGCGGGGCGGGGTCGTGGCTGCGTTCTTTCCGTCCGCCTCGTGCCGCAGGGAAGGCTCCTGCTTGGGGCGGGGGGTGCCCGTCGCGGACGCTGGTCGGCGTTGACAGATCTTGGTGAAGATCCGTAGCGTGTTGTGAAAAGTGCGACATATGGGGCGCTTTGCAGCGTCCTGCGGAAAGGAAAAGTGTGCGACGTAGACTGGCGCAAGCAACCTCCACGCTCATGGCAGCGGTATTCCTGACGGTCGGCGGAGCCTCCATCGCGGCCGCTTCCGCGGAGGCCGGATCGACGCAGCAGGCCTACGCCGCGGCCGGCTGGACGCCGTACAAGAATTACGCCACCTACGCGGCCTGCCAGCAGGAGGGGAAGGAACTGCTGAATGCGGGCATCGTCAAGAACTACGACTGTTCGTGGGACAGCCCCTACTGGCTGCTGAGCGTTTACAAATAATTCCGCGAAAGGCTGATGGAGGGTGACGGAGCGTGGTCCGTCACCCTCCATCAGACTGTTGGCTGGCTATTCGATACGTACGCGGAGCAGCCAGAACGGGCTGTCGTAGTCACAGGTGTAGGCGATGACGACTCCGCCGCCGAGCATTTCCCGGCCCTGCTGACGGCAGGCTTCATAAGTGGCGTAGTTCTTGTAGTCCACCCAGACCGCAGGCGGCGCCGCGACCTTTGCCTGCTGTGCGGTTTGAGCTTGTGCGGAAGCGGTCGCGAGGAAGCTTCCTCCCGCTGTCAGGAATACTGCTGCCAGGAGCGTTGAAGCGGCTTGCGCCAATCTGCGTCGCACACTTTTCCTTTCCGCAGGGCACCCGATTGCGCCCCTTTTGCCGACCTTTGCGCAACACGCTACGGATCTTCACTCAAGTGTGTCAACACCGTAATTGACTTTCTCCGATTTTCGGAGAAGGGGGGTTGCCGTCAGGTCGATCCTGACGCTGCCGCGCCCGCACGCCCCCGCGCCTTTACACAAACCGGATGATCATGTCAACGGCAAGAGTCATCGAAACAAGGTTGCGCCTTGCGGCGATCTTCATCGTTAAGTTCTGATCTTGGTCCGGCATAGGTTGCAGGCGCCACAAGCAATGATCACCGACTTCCGCGACGCGGTGACAGCGTACGGACGAGGTGCTCGACAGAGGAGAGTTCATGATCCGTTCTCTTGGCAAGCTGGGCGACCGGCTGCTCGACAAGCTGCTCCCCACGACCTCCGCCGCCGCCGACACCTGCTGGGACGAGATCAAGTTCGTCGGCTACACCATGCGCAGGACGTGCTGCATCGCCGCCGGTTACACGGCCTGCACCCCCTGGCGCTGATCGAGATCCGCACCGAGTGATCGTCATGCGGTGCACGGCGCCGGCTGCGTGCCGGTCGGCGCCGTTCTCCGGGCGGGCCGGCCTGTGAAGGGAATTCGATGTCGTACCTCGTTGTCGCCGTAGTCCTCGTCGGGGCCCTGTGCGCCGTGAACCTGCTGCTGACCCTGGCGGTCATCCGCCGTCTCCGCGAGCATGCGGCCCAGCTCGCCGCCGGTCGGCCGGCGCGACCGCCCCTCGTGCGGGCCGGCACCGCGCTGCCCGATTTCACCGCTGCCGCGGCCGACGGCACGACGGTGTCGCGGGACTTCTTCACCGGGCCGACCCTGGTGGGGATGTTCTCCACCACCTGCTCGGCCTGTCACGAGCGACTGCCCGAGTTCACCAGCCGGGCGGAGTCCCTCGGCCCCGGGCGCGCGCTCGCGGTGGTCGTGGACGAGAAACAGGACGCCGGCGCGTTCGCGGCCGCCCTGGCCCCGGTGGCGACCGTGGTCGTCGAGCCGCCGGACGGGCCGCTGGGCAGGGCGTTCCAGGTGTCGTTCTTCCCGGCCTTCTACCTCGTCGACGGCCGAGCGGTGATCTCCGCGGCCGCGCTCACCCCTGACGAGCTGCCGCTGGCGGCCCTCACGTGAGGGACGCCGGGGCGGGCTCCCTGCTCCGCCGCGGACGGGTGGCGGCCGAGCTGGCCTGGCGGGCGCAGCCGGCCGCCGTGCTGGGTTCGCTGGCAGTGGTGCTGCTCATGGGTGCGGCACCGGTGGCGACCGCGTGGCTGACCAAGCTCGTGCTCGACAGCCTGGCGAGCGGCGGCGGCAGCGGCGACGGTGGTAGTGGCGGCGGCGGGGGCATCCTCCTCCTCGCGGCCGCCCTCGGGGTGGCGGGCCTGGCCCTGGTCGTCCTGCCGCACGTCGCCGAGTACCTCAACGGGCAGTTGCACCGGGGGTTGCAGCGGCTGATCTACGATCGGCTGTTCCGGGCCGTCAACGCCGACCCCGGGCTCAGCCGGTTCGAGAACCCCTCCTTCCACGACGAGCTGCGGCTGGCCCATGAGGCCGGCCAGAACGCACCGCAGCAGATCGTCGGCTCATCCCTGGCGATCTTCCAGGGCGTCCTGACGCTGCTCGGGTTCATGGTCACGCTGACCGTGCTCAGCCCGGTCATGGTCGTCATCGTCATCGCGGCCGCGCTGCCGTCGGCCCGGGTACAGCTCGCCTTGAGCCGCCGCAGGGCCCGCACGATGTGGGGCATCAGCTCCAACACGCGCCGCCAGCTCTTCTACGGCGCCCTTCTCACCAGCCCCGACGCGGCCAAGGAGGTACGGCTGTTCGGCCTCGGCGACTTCCTGCGCGCCCGGATGCTCAAGGAGCTCGGGACCGTGAACGAGGCCGAGCGGGACCTGGACCGGCGGACGCTGCGCAGCCAGGGGCTGATGTCCCTGCTGGGCGCCGCCGTCGCGGCCGGCGGCCTGTTCTGGGCCGTGCTGGCCGCCGCGTCGGGCAGCCTGAGCGTGGGGGACGTCTCCGTGTTCGTCGCCGCCGTCGCCGGGGTGCAGACGGCCCTGACCTCGATCGTCAGCCAGTGGGCCGGCGCGCACAACGCCCTGCTGATGTTCGGGCACTACGTCGGCGTCGTCCAGGCCGGGCCCGGCCTTCCGGTGGCCGCGGCGCCCGCCGCGCTGCCCGCGCTGCGCGAGGGCATCGAACTGCGCGACGTGTGGTTCCGCTACGACGACGAGCACCCCTGGGTGCTGCGCGGGGTGAACCTCTTCATCCCGTACGGCAAAGCCGTCGCCCTGGTCGGGCTGAACGGGGCGGGCAAGAGCACCCTGGTCAAACTGCTGTGCCGGCTGTACGACCCGGTCCGCGGCGCCGTCCTCTGGGACGGCGTGGACCTGCGTGAGGTGCACCCGGACGACCTGCGCGCCCGGCTCGGCGTGGTCTTCCAGGACTACATGGCGTACGACCTCACCGCCGCCGAGAACATCATGCTCGGTGACCTGGCCGCGGGTGCCGATCCGGAGGCGATCCGGGCCGCGGCCCGGCGGGCCGGGATACATGACGCGCTCGACACGCTGCCCAAGGGCTATGACACGTTGCTCAGCCGGATCTTCTTCGGTGAGGGGGACGAGCGGCAGGCGGGGGTGACGTTGTCGGGCGGGCAGTGGCAGCGGCTGGCGCTTGCCCGTGCGCTGATGCGTCATCGCCGGGACCTGCTCATCCTCGACGAGCCGAGCTCCGGCCTGGACGCGGAGGCCGAGCACGCCGTCCACCTGGGGCTGCGCCGGCATCGGGCGGGACGTACCAGCGTGCTGATCTCACACCGGCTCGGAGCCCTGCGGGACGCGGACCTCATCGTCGTGCTGAGCGAGGGGAAGATCCGCGAACGCGGCTCCCACAGCGAGCTCATGGCGCTGGGCGGCGAGTACGCGCGGCTGTTCGGTCTGCAGGCCAGCGGCTACGAGCCCGCCGCCGGGCCAGGTGCCGGGGAGAGCCTGCGTACGACCACGCCCAGCACCCGGTCCGCCGGTAGATGACCCCAGTGCCGCGAGTCGGCGCTCAGCGGGCCGTCGCCGATCACGACCAGCCGCCCTGCGGGGACCAGCGCCCCCTCGGGGGCGTTGACCGCGGGCGGCACAGGATCGCCGGGCAGCGCGGCCACCCGCTTGATGAGCCACTTCGCGTCCTTCGGGGCGGACAGCGGGCCGGTGCGCCACCGTCCGCCCGCCGCCGCCTCGAAGACCACCACCTGGCCCCGCCCGAGTTTCGAACCGGCCACGCGGCGGACGAGCACCCGGTCGCCGGAGCGGTACGCGGGCTCCATGCTCGGCCCGGTCACCCGGACGACCACGAAGCGACGGCGGGCGACGGCGAGGGCCCCGGCGAGAACCCCAAGCAAGATCAATAAGTACCGCACGGGGCCACCCTAGCCGTCATGTCCCAGGCCACGCGTCAGACGCGGCTCCACCGCTGGTTGGCGCCGCCGTTGCAGGACCAGAGCACCAGCTTGGTGCCGTTGGCGGTGGCGTTGTTCGGCACGTCGAGGCACCGGCCCGACTGCACGCCGGTGATGGTGCCGTCGGCGTTCAGCCGCCATTGCTGGTTGGCCTGGCCGTTGCAGTCCCAGATGATCACCTGGGTGCCGTTGGCGGTGCCCTGGTCGTAGGCGTCCAGGCACTTGTTGCCGTACACTCGCAGCTCGCCGCTCGCGGTCGGCGTCCACTGCTGGTTGGGCTGGCCGTTGCAGTCCCAGATCTGCGCCTGCGCGCCGTTGGTCGGCGAGGCGCCCGCGACGTCCAGGCACCGGCCCGAGCCGACCCCTCTGAACGCGACCGCGGGGACGATGCCGCCGCCGGTGACGGTGTACATGGCCGCCCCGTGCCCGGGCACCGACGCGCTGATGGTCCCGGTGGAGGAGGACGTCGTGTGCGCCCACAGGTCGCGTACCGAGTAGGAGGACGCCGAGCCCAGGCCGAGGGCCGAGGCGGTGGTGGAGACGGTCGAGGTGGAGGTGCCCCGGTTGAGCAGGACGACCGCGACCGAGCCGTTCGACATCGGCTTGCGCCAGACTTCCAGGTTGCCGTTGTCGCTGATCTTGTGGCCCTGCCTGCCGCCCCAGTCCTGGTTGACCGCGATGACCTCGGTGTTCGTCAGGATGGTACGGGTCTCAGCGCTCATCGACCGGAGGTCGTTGCCCGCGATGAGCGGCGCGTTCAGCAGGGACCACAGGCTGAAGTGCGCCCGTCCCTCGGTCGCCGTGAGCGAGCCGACGCCGACCTCCAGCATGTCGGGGTCGTTCCAGCCTCCGGGCCCCGAGTACGCTTCGAGCCCGACCTGCTGGTCCAGGATGCCCATGACGGAGTTCCAGTTCGCGGCGATGTCACCCGTCGTGCGCCAGGAGTTGCCCACCGGCATCCCCCAGGTCCACACGTTCTCCTGGCCCCAGTTGCACAGGCTGTAGAGGATCGGGCGTCCGGTGGCGGCCAGCGCGTCGCGCATGGCGGTGTAGCGCTGTAATCCGGTCCTGCCCTGGTGGTCGCCGCAGTTGTCGTACTTCAGGTAGTCGATCCCCCAGGACGCCCACAGCGCGGCGTCGCGCTGCTCGTAGCCGAGGCTGGCCGGGTAGCCCGCGCACGTGGTCGTGCCCGCCGAGGAGTAGATGCCGAGCTTGAGCCCCTTGCCGTGGACGTAGTCCGCGAGGGCCTTCATGCCGCTGGGGAACTTCTGCGGGTCGGGCACCAGGTTGCCGCCGGCGTCGCGGCTCTTCGTGGACCAGCAGTCGTCGATGTTGACGTACTGGTAGCCGGCCGCGGCCATGCCGCTGGAGACCATGATGTCCGCGGTCTGCCGGATGAGGCTCTCGTTCACGTTGCAGAAGAAGGAGTTCCAGTCGTTCCAGCCCATCTGCGGGGTGCGGGCGAGCCCGTTGTCCAGCGCGAGGGCGGGCGACATGGCGCCGCCGACCGCGACCAGCGAGGCGGCGGCCAGTGACACCGTCAGGAGCCAGCTCATGAATTTACGCATCCGATTCCTCCCTTCAGGAGGTGAACTGCCACCAGTTCACGTTGAACAGGTAGCCGCTGCCGCCGGCGTACCTGAAGTACAGGTCGTGGGTGCCCGTCGCGCCGTTCACCGGGCAGGTGACCGTCGTCCATGTCTGCCAGCCGCCGGTGCCCGCCACGGTGCACGTCCCCACGAGGGTGCCGTTGGGCCCGTCCAGGCGCAGCTCGATGCGGCCGCCGCCGGCCGCCGAGGCGACCCGCGCGCTGAAGGACCTCGCGCCGGAGCCGAAGGCGACGCCCTTGACCTTGACGTAGTCGCCGTTCTCGATCCACCCGACGTTCATGCCGCCTTCGCTGGCGGGCTCGGTCTCCACGCCGGACTCCCAGGCGATCGTCTCGGCCTCCTGGCGGACGTAGGGGTTCAGGGTGCCGACCTGGGGCGCTCCGGTCGTGGTCATGTTGATCGTCGGGATGGTGCCGTCGGCGTTGTAGGTGAACTTCTCGACGGCGACCGAACGGGTGAAGCCGCCGCCGCCCGGCAGTGCGCCGTTGTGGTAGAAGAAGTAGGAACCGCCGTTGAAGTCGATGACGCCGGCGTGGTTGGTGAAGCTGCTGCCCTGCGTGGGCATGACCGTCCCGCGGTAGGTCCAGGGGCCGGTGGGGCCGGGGGCCGTCGAATAGCCGATGAACTCCGAGCAGCATTTCGCGGCGAAGACGTTGTAGTAGAGGCCGTTGCGCTTGTAGACCCAGGGGCCCTCCTCGTACAGCGTGGGCCGGCTGGCGTTGCCGGTGCGGGTGCCGAAGCCCGCCGTGGTGAGCGGGATCTGGGTGGGGCTGCCGGAGTACGAAATCATGTCGGCGTTGAGCCGGACGTACCAGAGGTTGGGGTTGCCCCAGTACAGGTACGCCTGCCCGTTGTCGTCGATGAAGACCGTGGGGTCGATCTCACCGTTCCTGACGAGGGGGCGGCCGATGGCGTCCCTGAAGGGTCCGGTGGGGCTGTCGGAGACCCCGACGCCGATGGCCATCTGACCGCTCGCCCGGTCCTTGACCGGGACGTACCAGTAGAACTTGCCGTTCCGCTGGATGGTCTGGCCCGCCCACGCGTCCGCGCTCGCCCAGCTGAAGGTCGCCACGTTCATCGGCGAGCCGTGGTCGGTCCAGTTCACCAGGTCGGCGGACGACCAGACCCGCCACTCCTTCATGGTGAAGTACGTCGAGCCGTCCTCGTCGTGTCCGGTGTAGAGGTAGACCCGGCCGTTGTGCACCAGCGGAGCGGGGTCGGCCGTGTAGATCGTCTGGACGATCGGGTTGTCCGCCCTGGCCGTGCCGGGGATCACCGCCACGAGGCAGAGCAGCGCCGCGATCACGAGCGCAGCGCGCCCGGAGAGAGCGCCGAACCGAAGATTCATGATCACCTTCTGTTAGGGGGGGTCAGGTGCGGGTCCAGCGCTGGTTGGCGCCGCCGTGGCAGGTGTAGAGCTGGATCCGGGTGCCGTTGGCGGTGCCCTGGCCCACGGCGTCGAGGCACAGCCCGGACTGCGCGCCGGTGACGGTGCCGTCGGAGTTCAGGCGCCACGACTGGTTGGCCCCGCCGTGGCAGGAGTAGATCTGGACGGCCGCGCCGTTGCCGCTGCCGGCCGCGTCGAGGCATTTGTTGCCGTAGACCCTGAGCTCGCCGGCCGAGGTGGCGGCCCACTGCTGATTGCTCCGCCCGTTGCAGTCCCACAGCTGCACCTGCGTGCCGTCGGTGGTGGCGGCGCCGGGCACGTCCAGGCAGCGCCCGGAGCCGACTCCCCTGAGCGGCCCGGTCGCGTCACCGGACGTGGGCGTCGTCGTCGGGGAGCCGCCGGCGTCCAGGCCGAAGAAGCGGATGGCGTACGCGGCCATCCCCGCTCGCGGCAGGTCGTGGCCGGCTCCCGAGATGGTGTACGCCTCGACCTGGCCCGAGCCGAACACCCGCCGGGTCCAGCCGGACTGCGGGCTGTCGGTGGAGGCCGGGGTCTGGCTCAGCCCGTGCACGTTCGTCCACTGGTCGACCTCCTCCTGCAGCATCGTGTACTGCAGCACGGAGTCGGCGGTGCCGTGCCAGGCCTGCACGCGGGGCCGGGGCCCGGTGTAGCCGGGGTAGGCGTTCCTGACCAGGTCGCCCCACTGCTGCGGCGTCTTGTCGCCGCACCCGGCGGGCCCGAGGCAGCCGTAGGGCACTCCCGCGTACGGCGCGCCGGCCTTGAACACGTCCGGGTACGTGGCCAGCAGGTTGAGCGTCTCCATCGCGCCGGAGGAGAACCCGGTGGCGAACACCCGCTGCGGGTCGCCGTTGTAGCGCTGCAGCACGTGGTTCACCATGGAGACGATCGACACCGGGTCACTGCCGCCGCCGTGGCGCAGGGCCTCGTTCGACCACACGTCGAAACAGTTCGACATGCCGTTGGCGCTCTTGTTGGCCTGCGGGTAGATGACGACGAAGCCGTACCTGTCGGCCAGCGAGGCGAACTCGGTCCCCTGGTGGAAGCCCGGCGCCCAGCCGTTGCAGCCGTGCATCGCGACCAGGACGCCCGGCCGGGATGCCACCCTGTCGGGGACGTAGAGGTACATCCGCAGGCCGCCGGGGTTGGTCCCGAAGCCCGTCACCTCGGTCAGGACCGCGGCCGACGCCTGCGGCGTGGCCGTGAGGAACGCGGACAGCGCGGTGACCGCCGCCGTGATCAGGACCGCCAGGACGGTTCCGATGCCCGCGCGTCTTCTCGTACGCTTCATCGGTTCGCCTTTCCTGTGTTAGCGCTAACAATGTGCTGGAGGTGGTGGCAGGACGGAGCAAATACGGGGCAGAAAGGTACTGTCAAGAGCGCCTTAGCTTGCGGCCGAATGGAGACGGCAGCGGGTGAATGCGCTCACCTCGGATTTTCCGGTCCTGCGGGACTCGGGCCTGCTGTGAAACTTTCGGCGTTCGGTCAGCCCACGCGCGCGAGCTGCCATTGCTGGTTGGTGCCGCCCCAGTCGTCGTACTGGACGATGTTGCCGCCGTCGGCGGTGGAGGCGCCCTGCACTTCGAGTGCCTTGTTGCTGTGGCGGGAGATGAGTCTCACGTAGCCGTCGGGGCTGTCGGCCAGGCGCCACTGCTGGTTCGTGCCGTTGGAGTCGGTCCACTGCACGATCGCGCCGCCGTTGGCGGTGGAGAAGTTGTAGACGTCGAGGACCTTGCCGGAGTGGCGGGACTTGAGCCGGTAGTAGCCGCCGCCGGAGTCCACGAACTGCCACTGCTGCTGGTTCTGGTTGTTACGGGTCCATTGCGTGATGCGGCCGCCGTCGGCGGTGGACAGGTTGTAGACGTCCAGCGCCTTGCCGCTGTTGCGGTTGACCAGGACGTACCAGGCGGTGGTGTCCACCACGCCGCCGGGGGCCTGGGTCACCCCGGTCACGAAGGTCGTCACGCTGCGGGCGGGCAGCGTGGCGGTGAAGGAGCCGTTCGACACGCCGGCCGCGCCCTGGGGCGCGACGTTCCTGCTCGCGTCGGTCACCCACGACGACACGCTGGACGCGGTGCCGCCGGCCAGGGTGAACTGCTGGCTCACCGCGGAGGTCGTCTTGTTGATGGCGACGATGGCGACCGTGCCGTCACCGCCCCGGTACGCCGAGACGTAGACGTTCGACACCGGGTTCGCCGTCGCCGCGATCCGCACGTACCCCGGGCGGACGAACCTGGCGAACTGCGCCATGTTGGCACCGCGCTTGCTGAGCTGCCCGTCCTCCCGCATCGGGCCGTAGCTGCGCCGGATGTACCACCAGATGTACGCCTGGAACTCGGCGTCCACCATGGCGTGGTGGATGTGCTCCCCCACGTCCAGCGCCTGGGGCCAGAGGTCCGCCGAGTCGCTGCTGTTGGGGTAGTAGACCTCGGTCATCCAGAGTTCCTTGCCCGCGCCCTTCTGCTGGAAGAGGGGGTAGGGGAAGTTCGCGTACGACGTGCCGTAGAGGTGGGCCCCGATGATGTCCACGTTGGCGAGCGCCGTGGGGTCGTTGAGTATCGGGTCCGACATGTTCTTCAGGTACTGGAAGGACTCGGGCGCGATGACCCTGGTGCTGATCGAGCCGGCGTTCTCCCGCAGGAAGCGCACCATCTCGGCGGGGGTCCACCACGTCCATTCCTGCGCGTAGTCGGGCTCGTTCTGCACGGATATGCCGTATAAGTTCACCCCGTTGTTCCGCATGTACGTGGTGAAGTCGTTGAGGTGCTGGGCGTAGGCGGCGTACGAGCCGTACTTGAGGCGCCTGGCGTTGGTCTGGCTGCCGCGGACGAAGGTCTCGACCATGGCGGCGGGCGGGTTCCACGGCGAGGCGATCACGGTCGCGCCGAGCTCGGCCGCGCGCCGTGCCGTCGCCAGGTCGCGGCTCCAGTCCGCCTGGTTCTCGGGAACGGGGATCCTCAGCACCGAGAACCCCAGCCGCCCCTCGCCGGCGCCGAACGCCGTCTCCCGCTGGGCGGCCGTCAGGTCGCCGATCCAGGCCGCATGGGCCATGCCGCCGAAGCCCCGGATCGTCTGCCTGCGCGCCGACGGGTCGATGACCACCGCCGCGGCGGCCGTCGCGGGCCGTGTCGTGGCCGCGAGGACCGGCAGTGCTCCCATCGTCGTCAGGACGGCTCTCCGGCTCAGCGATCGGCGATCTCCGGGCGCGGGCTCTGTCATGGTTCCTCCTGGTGGCTTTTCCGGAGGAACGTAAAGCCCTGACTCCGGCCCGTCAACCATGTGAGGCCGGAAACTTAATGGCCTGGTTTTCGCAACTTAAGGAGTGCCGCCCAGCGAATTCCATGAAACTTTCATGCGTACGAGCGCTGCCGCTCCGCCCTCCCCGGAGGCGAAACTCCAGGAGGGAAGGCCGGATGACGGCGAAACTCCCGCTCGGCGGGCGACCCCTCTCGTTGACGCCGGGCCGCCTGTCGGATGTACTCCGCGACGAAGCCCCGTTCGTGTTAGCGCTAACAGCGGAGCGCCCGATGAAGCACAGACCTCTGTCCATCCTGGCGACGGTGACCGCCCTACTGGCCGGCCTGCTCGTCGCCCTGCAGACCCAGCCCGCCAACGCGGCCACCGTCGACACCAACGCCTGGTACGTCCTGGTGAACCGCAACAGCGGCAAGGCCCTGGACGTCTACAACCTGTCCACCGCCGACGGCGGCCGCATCACCCAGTGGACCCGCAACAACCAGAACCAGCAGCAGTGGCAGTTCGTGGACTCCGGAGGCGGCTACTACCGCGTCAAGTCCCGCCACTCCGGCAAGGTCCTCGACGTCTCCAACCAGTCCACCGCCAACGGCGCCGCCATCGTCCAATGGACCGACACCAACGGCACGAACCAGCAGTGGCGCCTGGCCGACAGCCCCGACGGCTACGTCAGGCTCATCGCCCGCCACAGCAACAAGGCCCTCGAAGTGCAGGGCGCCTCCACCGCCGACGGCGGCAACATCGTCCAGTACGACGACTGGGGCGGCGCCAACCAGCAATGGCAACTCGTCCCGGTCAACGGCAGCGGCAACGGCAACGGCAGCTACACCAACCCGGTCGTCTGGCAGGACTTCGCCGACGGCGACATCATCCGGGTCGGCGACGCCTACTACTACTCGGCCTCGACCATGCACTACTCGCCGGGCGCGCCGATCCTGCGCTCCTACAACCTGGTCGACTGGGAGTACGCGGGACATTCGGTCCCGAGGCTCGACTTCGGCTCCAATGCCTACGACCTCAACGGCGGCCGGGCGTACGTGAAGGGCATCTGGGCCTCCACCCTGAACTACCGGCCCAGCAACAGCACCTACTACTGGATCGGATGCATCGAGTTCAACCGGACCTACGTCTACACCGCGTCCGCCGTGGACGGCACGTGGACCAAACGCTCGCAGATCAACAACTGCTACTACGACGCCGGCCTGCTGGTCGACACCGACGACACCATGTACGTCGCCTACGGCAACGGCACCATCAGCGTCGCCCAGCTCTCGGCCGACGGGCTCAGCCAGGTCCGCGCCCAGCAGGTGTTCCAGACCCCGAGCAGCGTCGGCACCCTGGAGGGCTCCCGCTTCTACAAGCGGAACGGCTACTACTACATCTGGCTGACCCGCCCCGCCAACGGCCAGTACGTGCTCCGCTCCACCTCGCCGTGGGGCCCGTACGAGATGCGCCAGGTCCTGCTGAACATGCCGAGCCCCATCTCCGGCGGCGGCGTCCCCCACCAGGGCGGCCTTGTCCAGACCCAGAACGGCGACTGGTACTACATGTCGTTCGTCGACGCCTACCCCGGCGGCCGGGTGCCGGCGCTCGCGCCGATCACCTGGAGCGGCGACTGGCCGACCGTGCAGACCGTCAACGGCGGCTGGGGAGCCAGCTACCCGAAGCCGAACATCCAGACCAGCCGCACCGTCTCGTCCATGATCGGGCCGGACACCTTCACCTCGGGCAGCCTCGGGCACCGTTGGGAGTGGAACCACAACCCCGACACCAGCCGCTTCTCCACCGGCAACGGCCTGCGCCTGCAGACCGCGACCGTCACGAACGACCTCTACAACGCCAGGAACACGCTGACCCACCGCATCCAGGGCCCCTCGTCCACGGCGACGATCGAGCTCGACTACTCGCAGATGAGCAACGGCGACCGCGCCGGGCTGGCCATGCTGCGCGACCAGTCGGCCTGGATCGGCGTCAAACGCGACAATGGCGTCAACCGGGTCGTGATGACCAACGGACTGACCATGAACAGTTCGTGGCAGACCACCGGCACCGGCACGGAGGCGGCGAGCGCGAACGTCTCGGGCGGCCGGATCTGGTTGCGCGCCACCGCCGACATCCGGCCGGGGTCCGGCAGGCAGGCCCGTTTCTCCTACAGCACCGACGGCAGCACGTTCACGAGCCTCGGGCCGGCCTTCACGTTGAACAACGCCTGGCAGTTCTTCATGGGCTACCGGTTCGGGATCTTCAACTACGCGACGCAGTCGCTCGGCGGGGCGGTGACCGTACGCCGCTTCGATCTCACCACGCCCTGACGCGGGCATAGGCTCTCCCCCATGGTCGCCGTCCGCCCCTTCCGGTCCTGCGACGAGGTCCCCCTCGTCGCCGCCTGGAACCGCAGCATGCCCGCCGACCCGACGACGTCCCGCTGGTTCGGTGACCGGGTGCTGCTCGATGCGAACTTCGACCCCGAGGGCCTGCGCGTGGCCGTGGACGGGGACGAGGTGGTGGGCTGCGCGTACGCCGTCCGCCGCCTCGTCCCCCTGGCGCCCGGCACGGGCCTGGAGCCGGACGCCGGCTGGATCCCGTTCTTCTTCGTCGTCCCGGAGCACCGGGGCGGCGGCCTGGGGCGGCGGCTGGTCGGCGAGGCGGTGGCGTTCCTGGAGGGCCTCGGCCGCACGACGGTGGACTTCTCGTCGTACACCCCCAACTACGTGCTGCCGGGCGTGGACGCCGAGCTCTATCCCGGCGCCTACCGGCTGCTGGGCGAGCTCGGCTTCCGTACGCTCTCTTCACCGGTCGCCATGGACCGCACCCTCGTCGGCTACCAGGCCCCGCCCGAGGTGCACGGGCTGCTGCGCGAGCGGGAGCGCGAGGGGTACGTCTTCCGCAGCCCCACCGTGGGCGAGCTGCCGGAGCTGATCCGTTTCGCGGCCGGCGCCTTCAACCCCGACTGGGGCGAGGCCATCCGGCAGCACCGCGACCCCGAACGCGTCGTCATCGCGAAAAAAGACCATATAGAGGGCTTCGCCCTGTACGGGGCCTACCGCGGCACCCCCGAGCGCTTCGGCCCCTTCGGCGTCGACCCCGGCCGGCGCGGCACCGGCCTCGGCAAGATCCTCCTCCACCTCACCATGACCAGGATGCGCGCAGAAGGACTGCATTCGTCGTGGTTCCTGTGGACCGGCGAGGCCACTCCGGCCGGCCAGCTCTACACCAAGGCGGGCTACGAGGTCACCCGGCGGTTCCACGTGATGCGACGGACCGCCTGACCGCCGTCGGCCTGCCGGCGTTGACGGGCCGGGCGTTCCCCGTGGTCGCCGGGTCCGCCGCGGCCGTCGCGGCGGCCAGAGTGTCGGTGCCCCCGGTCTGCGCCTGATCCGGGTCTGGCGTGGGCGCAGGCCGTCGAGCGCGGCTCTTCCTGAGCCCCGAGAACGTCAACTACCACCTCTACCGGGCCTTTCCCCAGCTCCATGTGACCAGCAGAGCACAGCTCTCCGGGCTCGCCCTGACCTGACCTGCAAGCAAGATCAAGCAGGTTCCAAGTCAGTAGCAAGCCGGGTCATTGATGCTGATCTGCGGAGGATAATGATCCTTTGCGAAGCGAGCAGATGACCCCACGGAGAAGACCCGCGCCGCGGACGCACGCGCCGACCATGCGCCGGTGAGCCGCCCGCGCGACCTCGCGCGCCCAGCGACGACCTCGCCCGGGCACGTTCGACCTTTGCTGGAAAGAGGACACATGAACACGGATGTGACGGGCGCGAACCGTCCTCTCACCGACTCGCCCGGCCGCCTCCACGAGGCCGTGGAGGCGCAGTGCCGGCGTACGCCCGATCGTGTGGCCGTCGTCGCGGGCACGAGCCGGCTGACCTACGCCGAGGTCGACCGCATGGCCAACGGGGTCGCCGACGCCCTGGTCGCGAGGGGTGTCGGACGCGGCGACCTGGTCGGGATCTGCCTGAGCCGCGACGAGTGGCTGGTGCCCGCGCTGATCGGGGTGCTGAAGGCGGGGGCGGCCTACGTGCCGCTGGACCCGGCCTACCCCGCGGAGCGGTTACGGTTCATGGCCGAGGACTCCGGCGCGGGCGTGGTGGTCACCTCTGCGGCGCAGCGCGACACCGCGGCGCTGACCGGCGCCGGCACCGTGCTCGTCGACGACACGACGCCCGCGGCGCGCGGGCCCGAGGTGCCCGGCGAGCCGGGCGACGCCGCGTACGTCATCTACACCTCCGGCTCCACCGGCCGCCCCAAGGGCGTGGTCGTGGAGCACCGCAACACCCTCAACTTCGTGCGCTGGGAGGCGTCCGCCTACACGGCCGAGGAGCTGAGCGGCATGCTGGCCGGCTCCTCCATCTGCTTCGACGCCTCGATCACGCAGATCTTCACGCCGCTCTGCGCCGGCGGGACCGTGATCATGGCGGACAACGTGCTGTCGCTGCCGACGCTGCCGGCCCGCGACGAGGTGCGCACGGTCTTCGGTGTCCCGTCCGCGCTGTCGGTGCTGCTGCGCGAGCCGCTGCCGGACGGCGTGCGCATGATCCTTTCCGGCGGCGAGCGGCTGACCGCCGCCCTGGTCGCCCGCATGTACGCCAACCCGGGCGTACGCCGCGTGCTCAACATGTACGGCCCCACCGAGTGCACCACCGGCTGCACCCTCCATGAGGTGAGCCGCGGCTCCCAGGACGACCCGCCGCTGGGCGGGCCGATGGCGAACGCGCTGCTCAGCGTGCGCGACCCCGACGGCAGGCCGGTCGCCGACGGAGACGTGGGCGAGCTGTGGATCGGCGGGCCCGGCGTGACCCGCGGCTACCTGGGCCACGAGTCGCAGGCGTTCCGCACCGAGCCGGACGGCACCCGCGTCTACCGCAGCGGCGACCTGGTCCGGTGGGTGGACGGCCTGCTGCGTTACGTGGGCCGCGCCGACGACCAGGTCAAGATCCGCGGCTACCGGGTGGAGCTGGGCGAGGTCGAGTCGGCGCTGGACCGCCACCCCGCCGTGCACCGCTCGGTCGTGCTGGCGGACACCGACGACGACGGCATCGCCTACCTCGCCGCCCACGTGGCGGCTTCCGGCGTGACCGAGCCCGAGCTGCGCGACTGGCTGCGTGACCGCCTGCCCGACCACCTGGTCCCGGCCAGGATCGGCGTGACCGCCGACCTGCCGATCGCCCCGATGGGCAAGGTGGACCGCGCGGCCCTGCCCAAGCTGCGCGCCGCCCGTACGGGGAGCGAGGCGCTGGTCGCGCCACGGACGGACGACGAGCGCCAGGTGGCCGAGGTCATCGCGGACGTGCTGGACCTGCCTGAGGTGGGCGTGCACGACCGGTTCGCCGACCTGGGCGGGCACTCGCTGGCGGCCGCACGGGTGGTGACGGAGCTGTCACGGCGGCTCGGGCACACCGTGCCGCTGGCGGCGTTCCTGACCGAGCCGACCGCGGCCGGGCTCGCGGCGCGCCTGCGTGAGCCGGGATCGGCGCCGGTGCGGCGGACCGGCGCGACCCGGCACCCGCTCACCGCCGCGCAACGCGAATTCTGGACGCTACGCCAGCTGCACCCGCACAGTCCGGTCACCACCGTGTCGGTACGGCTCCGCGTACGCGGCCTCGGCGGAAGCGCGCCGCTGCGCGCGGCACTCGACGCGATCCTGCGCCGGCACGAGGCCCTGCGCAGCACGGTCTCGGTCGGCGAGGACGGCGTCCCGTACGCGGTCGTGCACCCGCCCGTCCCCGTCCCTCTGGTCGAGCATCCGGCGGGCGCGGACCCGGTGAAGGTGGCCAGGGCCGCCGCGGAGCACGTGTTCGACGTGACGAACGAGGTGCCGCTGCTGCGCGCGAGCCTGTGCCCGGCAGGGGACGACGTTGCCGAGCTGGTGCTCGTGACGGACCACCTCGCCTTCGACGGCGGTTCCGTCGGCGTGCTGATGGAGGAGCTGGCCGCCGAGCTGGCGGGTGAGCCCGTCGCCGAGCCTGCGGTGCAGCTCGGCGACGTGGCGGCGCGCGAGCAGGAGGGCCGGGCCGACCTCGCGCGGCTGCGGGAGTTCTGGCGCACCGAGCTGGAGGGGGCGCCGGTGGCGGGGCCGCCGCCCGGCGACCTGACGACCGGCCGGGTGATCAGGCCGCTGCCCGAGGAGTTCACGGACGGCGTGGCCGCGCTGGCCCGCACGTGCGGCACGACCCCGTTCGCGGTGTATCTGGCCGCTCTCGCCCTGGCCGCCGGGGAGCCCGACACGCTGATCGGCATGGTCGCGGCGCGGCGCGCCGAGCCGGAGCTGGCCCGGATCGTCGGACCGCTGATCGACACGGTGCCGGTGCGGCTGCGGACGGATGCCGCGCCGACCTTCCGCGACCTGGTCAGGCAGGCCGGGGAGGCCAGCACGCGGGCGCTGGTCCATCAGGAGGTCCCGCCCGCCGACCTGCCCCGCGCCCCGGCGCTGCTGGCCATGCAGCACGCCGAGGTGCCGGTGCGCGCCGGCTGCCTCGAACTGCTGACCGAGGTCGGCTCGGGCGCGGCGGTGCACGAGTTCAGCGTCCTCGTCAACCGGACGGCCGCCGGCGCCGAGCTGCACCTGGAGTACGCGGTCGCGCTGCTCGGCAGGCAGGCGGCCGAGGCGTACCTGGACCGGCTGCTGTGGCTGCTGCGGCGCGCGGTGGCCGAGCCGGACCTGGTGATCGCGGCGTTCGAGCCGATCACCCCCGACGAGCGCGCCGCGCTGCTGGCCCGCGCGGCCGGGCCGCGGCTGCCCGACGACCTGCCGCCGGTGCCGTCGGCGCTCGCGTCGCACACGGCGGGCACGGCGGCGGTCGGCCCGGACGGCGTCACGCTGAGCCACGCCGAGCTGAACGACCGCGCCGACCGGATCGCGGCCGGGCTGCTGGCGCACGGGGTGTCGCGGGGCGACGTGGTCGGCGTCCGCGTGCCGCGCGATCACATGCTGCCCGCGGTGCTGCTGGGCGTGTGGCGGGCCGGGGCGGCGTACCTGCCGCTGGACCCGGACCACCCGGCCGAGCGGCTGCGCCTGCTGACCGAGGACGCGGGCGCCCGCGTGGTGCTCACGCGCGGCGAAACGCCCACTGAAACAGGGCCGGTGGCGCTCGACGCGGACCGGCTCGCGGCGGGTCCGCGTGCGGACCTGCCGGAGGTCCGCGCCGACGACCTGGCGTACCTCACCTACACCTCCGGCTCCACCGGCGCCCCCAAGGGCGTGGAGGTCACCCACGGCGGCCTGGCCGCCCTCGTGGCCGGGATGATCTCGACGCTCCGCCTCGGCCCGGCCGACGTGCAGCCCGCGGTCGCGCCGCTGAGCTTCGACGCCTCGGCCTCCGAGCTGTGGAGCGTCCTGACCGCCGGCGGCACGTCGGTGGTGGTGGACCGGGCCACGGCCGCCGACGGGCACGCGCTGGCGGAGCTGATCACCACGAGCGGGGCCACGGTGATCGACCTGGTGCCGACCTCGTACCGGATGCTGGTCGCGGCCGGCTGGGCGGGCGGCCCGGCGCTGCGCGCCGTCGCCGGCGGCGAGGCTCTGGACCCGGCGCTGGCCGAGCAGATCCTGCTCCGCGTCGGCGAGCTGTGGAACGCCTACGGTCCCACCGAGACCACCGTCACCTCGACGCTGCACCGGGTGCGCGCGCACGAGGCCGACCGGGTGCCGATCGGGTCGCCGATGCCGGGCGAGCGGGCGTACGTGGTGGACGCGCGGCTGCGGCTGGTGCCGCCGGGCGCGGTCGGCGAGCTGCTGCTGGGCGGCGCCGGAGTGGCCCGCGGCTACCGGGGCCGGCCCGAGCTGACCGCGGCCGCCTTCGTGGCCGACCCGTTCACGCCGGGCGGCCGGTGCTACCGCACGGGCGACCTGGTGCGCTGGCGGCCGGACGGGACGCTGGAGTTCCACGGCCGCCGCGACCACCAGGTGAAGGTCCGCGGCTACCGGATCGAGCTGGGCGAGATCGAGGCCGTGCTGCGCGAGCTCGCCGACGCCGCGGTGACCGTGGCGGGCACCGACGCGCAAGCCCACCTGGTCGGCTACGTCGCGCCGGAGACGGCGGACCTGGCCGCGATCGAGCGGCACGCCCGGTCCCGGCTGCCCGGCCACATGGTGCCGCGCCGCTGGGTCGCCCTGCCGGCCCTGCCCACGCTGCCCAGCGGCAAGGTGGACCGGGCCGCGCTGCCCGAGCCGGACACCGGCCCCGACCCGGCGCGGGTCGCGCCGGCCACCGACGCCGAGCGCCTGGTGGCCGCCGTCTGGGCCGAGGTGCTCGAACGGCCCGAGGTCTGGGCCGGCGACGACTTCTTCGCCCTCGGCGGGGCCTCGTTCGCCGCGACCAGGGTGGCCGCCCGCCTGCGCGAGATGTTGCAGCTCGCCGTGCCCGTGCGGTTGCTGTTCGACCGCCCGGTGCTCGCCGACTTCGCCGCCGCGCTGGAGGAGCTGCTGGCCGCCGACCTGATGGAGGGGAACGAGGGATGACCGAAGTACGTGAGGACCGGATCGCCGAACTCGTCCGGTCCAGGCTCGCCGCCGCGCTGAAGCAGAACGAGAAGGCCGCCGCCCCCGGCATCCCGGCGACGTCGGCCACGGACATGCCGCTGTCGCCGGCGCAGCAGCGGCTGTGGTTCCTGGCCCAGCTCGAACCGGACACGCCCGCCTACAACGTGCCGCTGACGCTGCGGCTGCGCGGCCCGGTGGACGTCGCCGCCCTCACCGGCGCGGTGGCGGACCTGGCCGAGCGGCACTGGGTCCTGCGCGGCGTCATCGAGGACGGACGGGTGCGTCCCGTCGCCGCCGTGCCGGTGCCCGTGGTGGACGTGGACCCGGCGGAGCTGGAGCGCGAGCTGACCGCGCACGCCTGGCGGCCGTTCCGGCTGGACGCCGAGCCGCCCCTGCGGGCCACGGTGTTCCGGCTCGCGGGCGACGAGTGCGTGCTCGCGCTCACCCTGCACCACATCGCCACCGACGCCTGGTCGGAACGCGTGCTGCTGGACGATCTCGCCCGCCTGTACGCCGCCCGCCTCGGCCTGGAGCCGCCGCCCGCTCCCCCCGCCCTGCAGTACGCGGACGTGGCCGCGTGGGAGGCCGGGCGGCCGGACACCGACCTCGACTGGTGGGCCGGGCACCTGGCGGGCCTGCCGCCGGTGCTCGACCTGCCGCTCGCCCGCCCGCGCCCGTCCGTGCCCGGATGGGAGGGCGCGGCGGTCCCGTTGGAGGTGCCCGCGCCGCTGGCCGCGAAGGTGCGCGCGGTGGCGGGGACGTCGCCGTTCATGGTGTTCCTGGCCGGGTTGCAGGCGTTGCTGAGCCGCCTGTCCGGCGTCGAGGACGTCGCCATCGGGGTGCCGCACGCGGGCCGTCACCATCCCGACGCCGAGCGGGTCGTCGGCTGTTTCGTCAACACCCTGGTGGTGCGCGGCGACACCTCGGGCGACCCGACCGGCGCGGAGCTGCTGACGCGGGCGCGCACGGCGGCGCTGGACGCGTACGCGCACGCCGGCACGCCGTTCGAGCGGATCGTGGAGCGGCTGCAGCCGGAGCGGAACCTCGCGGTCACGCCGCTGTTCCAGGTGATGCTCAACGTCTACGACACCGGCGCGCCGGTGTCGCTGGCCGGGCTGGAGGTCGAGGCCGGGTCGCCGGACGCGCCGACCGCGAAGTTCGACCTGAACCTGGAGCTCGGCGACGACGGCACCCGGTTCGCGGGCGAGCTGCGTTACCGTACGGACCTGTTCGACGAGGCCACCGTGCGGCGGCTCGCCGCCTGGTACCTGGAGCTGCTGGACGGCATGCTCACCGACCCGGACGCGCCGGTGCGGCTGCCGGCCGGCGACGACCTGCGCGGCCGGGACGCGGACCTGCCCGTGGACGTGCCGCTGCACACGCTGGTCGAGCGGGTGGCCGACGCCCGCCCGGACGCGGTCGCGGTCGGCTCGCTGACCTACACGGACTCGCTGACCTACGCGGAGCTGGACCGCCGCGCCAACCAGGTGGCCCAGTGGCTGCTGGCGAGCGGGGTGCGGCCGGAGGAGCCGGTCGGCGTGCTGCTGGAGCGGCGGCCCGAGCTGGTGGTCGCCATGCTCGGCGTGCTCAAGGCGGGCGCGGCCTACCTGCCGCTCGACCCGGTCTATCCGGAGCGGCGCAACCAGGCGGTGGTGGCCGACGCCGGGGCTCGGTTCGTGCTCACGGACGCCGAGCTGGCCGCCGCCGCGGACGCCTCCGCCGAGCGCCCCGGCGTGGCCGTGCGGCCGGCGCATCTGGCGTACGTGATCTACACCTCGGGCTCGACCGGGCGGCCGAAGGGGGTCGCGGTCGAGCACCGGCACATCACGCACTATCTCGGCGCGGTGGCCGAGGTCGTCCCCTCGGGGCTGACCTCGTACGCGCTGGTCTCCACCGCCGCCGCCGACCTCGGCATGACGAACGTGTGGTGCGCGCTGACCACGGGCGCCACCCTCCACCTGATCGACCACGAGACGGCCACCGACCCGGCCGCGTTCGCCGCCCGGCTGGCGGCGCACCCGGTGGACGCGATCAAGATGGTGCCCAGCCAGCTCGAACTCCTCGGCACGGCCGCGTTACCGGAGAAGCTGCTGATCCTCGCCGGTGAGGCGGTGCCGGCGGACCTGGTGGCGCGGGTCCGTGAGGCGCGGCCGGACCTGGAGGTGCAGATCCACTACGGCCCCACCGAGACCACGGTGTCGGTGCTGGCCTGCGACGCGAGCGAGAGCTCACCCGGCCGGGCGCCGCTGGGCCGGCCGCTGGCCGACGTGGTGTGCCGGGTGGCCGACCCGTCCGGGCGGGCGCTGCCGCCCGGCGTTCCCGGCGAGTTGTGGATCGGCGGGCCCAGCGTGGCCCGCGGCTACCTGGGCCGCCCCGACCTCACCGCGGAGCGCTTCACCGGCGGCTGGTACCGCACCGGCGACCGGGTCAGGGTGACCGGGGACGGGATCGTCGAGTTCCTGGGGCGGATCGACGACCAGGTGAAGGTGCGCGGTTTCCGCGTCGAGCTGGGTGAGGTCGCCGCGGCGCTGCGGGCTCTGCCGCAGGTCGCGGAGGCGTACGTGCAGCCGGTCGGCGCCGGCATGGAGCGGCGCCTGGCCGCCTGGGTGACCCCGGCGACGGTGGACGCGGCCGAGGTGCGGGCGGCGCTGCGCGAGCGGCTGCCCGACTACATGGTGCCGGCCGCGATCGGCGTGCTGGAGGCGCTGCCGCTCACCCCGAACGGCAAGGTGGACCGGGCCGCGCTGCCCGTGCCCGAGGCGGGGCCCGCGGTGCGGGTGCCGCTGGGCACTCCGGCGGAGCGCCTGGTGGGCGAGGTCTGGGCCGACGTGCTCGGCCTCGCGGAGGTGTGGGCGGACGACGACTTCTTCGCCCTCGGCGGGCACTCGTTCGCGGCGACCCGGGTGGCCGGGCGGCTGCGGGAGCGGCTGGGCGCGGCGGTGCCGGTGCGGCTGCTGTTCGAGCACCCGGTGCTGGCCGACCTGGCCGCCGCGCTCCCCCGCCCGGCCGAGGCCGCGCGGGTGCGGCGCGCGCCGGCGGACGGGCCGGTGCCGCTGTCCGGGGTGCAGGCCAGGCTGTGGTTCCTGGCGCAGCTCGAACCGGACAGCAGCGCCTACAACGTGCCGGTGGCGCTGCGGCTGCGCGGCCCGCTGCGGGCGGAGGCGCTGCTGGGCGCGGTACGCGACCTGGCCGAGCGGCACCACGTGCTGCGCGGCGTGATCGACGACTCCGGCCCCGAGCCGGTGATGGTGGTGCGCGACGCCGGCGAGGTGCCCGTGTCCACCGCGCGCGTGGACCGGTCGGAGGTCGAGGACGTGCTGGCCGCGCACCTGGCCACGCCGTTCGCGCTGGACCGCGAGCCGCCGATGCGGGCGGTGCTGCTCGCCATCAACGATGCTGGGGGCGACGACGAGCACGTGCTCTCGCTCACCTTCCACCACATCGCCACCGACGCGTGGACGCGCGGCCTGCTGCTGTCGGAGCTGTCCGGCCTGTACGCCGCCCGCCTCGGCCTGCGCCCCCCGCTCGACCCGCCGCCCGCGCAGTACGCCGAGGTGTCGCCGGTCCCCGACCCGGCCGACCTGGACTGGTGGGCCGGGCACCTGGACGGCCTGCCGCCGGTGCTCGACCTGCCCACCGACCGGCCGCGCCCTGCGGTGCCCGACCCCGGCGGGGCCGCGCTCGACCTGGAGCTGCCGGCCGGGCTGAGCGAGCGGGTCAGGGCGGTGGCCGCCGCCTACCGGTCCACGCCGTTCATCGTGCTGCTGGCCGGGCTGCAGGCGCTGCTGGCCAGGCTGTCGGCGAGCGCGGACATCGCGGTCGGCGTGCCGGTCTCCGGCCGCGACCACCCCGACACCGAAGGCGTCGTGGGCTGCTTCCTCAACACCGTCGTCGTACGGACCGACGTGGGCGGCGACCCGACCGGGCGCGACCTGCTGGCCCGCGCGCGGGAGTCCGCGCTGGGCGCGCTCGCGCACGCGGGCACGCCGTTCGACCGGGTGGTGGACCGGCTGCGGCCGGAGCGGAACCTTGCGGCCACGCCGCTGTTCCAGGTGATGCTCAACTACATCTCCGGCGTGGCGCGGCCGGAGCTGGCCGGCCTGGAGGCGTCCGAGATCCACCTGCCGGAGCTGACCACCAAGTTCGACCTGAGCTGGCACGTCGTCGACGAGGGGCCGGGCGTGCCGCTGCGCGGCGGGCTCGCCTACCGGACCGACCTGTTCGAGCCGGGCACCGCGGCCAAGCTGACCCGCTGGTACACGGCGCTGCTCGACGGGCTGCTCGCCGACCTGGACGCGCCGGTGGGCGCGGTGCCGCTGGAGCCGGTGACCGGCCCGGTCGTGGCCGGCGGGCCGCCGCCCGAGCCGGCCGCCGGGGCGGTGCACCACCTGATCGAGCGCTGGGTGGACGAGACTCCCGGCGCCCCGGCCGTGGTGGGCGCCGACCGCGCCCTGACGTACGCGGAGCTGGAGTCGGCCGCGAACCGGATCGCGCACTGGCTGCTGGAGGCCGGGGTGGGCGCGGACGAGCCGGTCGGCGTGCTGCTGGAGCCGGGCGCGGACCTCGCGTGCGCGTTGTTCGGCATCCAGAAGTCGGGCGGCGGCTACCTGCCGATGGACCCGGCGTACCCGGCGGCGCGGATCGCCGCGATGCTGGAGGCCGCAGGGGTGCGGGCCGTGGTGACGGTGGGCGAGTTCGCGCACCTGATCGGGGACGGCAGGCGGGTGCTGACGCTCGACCGGCCGCCGTCCCTGCCGGACACCCGCCCCGAGGTCGACGTACGTCCCGAGCACCTGCACCACGTGATCTTCACGTCGGGGTCCACCGGCACGCCCAAGGCGGTGGCCGCCGAGCACGGCGGCGTGCTGAACTACCTGGGCGGCATGCTGCCGCGCATCGGCGTGCCCGGCGGGTCGTTCGCCGTGGTCTCCACGCCCGCCGCCGACTTCGGCCTGACCTGCGTGTTCGGCGCGCTGACCACGGGCGGGACGGTGCACCTGGTGCCGCGCGAGACCGCGATGGACCCGGCCGCGTTCGCCGGCTACCTGGCCGAGCACCAGGTGGACGTCGTCAAGTGCGTGCCGAGCCACCTGGAGCTGCTGGCCTCGGGCGGCGACCTGGCCGCCGTGCTGCCGCGCGAGCTGCTGATCCTGGCGGGCGAGGCGTGCCCGTGGGACCTGGTGGAGCGGGCCAGGGCCGCCCGGCCCGGGCTCAGGATCCAGAGCCACTACGGCCACACCGAGTCCACGATGATCTGCCTGGTGTGCGACACCGAGGAGATCCCCGCCGACCGGCGGACCGGCATCGTGCCGCTGGGCCGTCCGCTGCCCGGCGTGTACGGGCACCTGGTGGACGCCGCGCTGCGGCCGGTGCCGCCCGGTGTGCCCGGCGAGCTGGTGGTCGGCGGCCCCGGCGTCACCCGCGGCTACATCGGCCGGCCCGAGCTGACCGCCGAGCGGTTCGTCCCCGACCCGCTGACCGGGGAGGGACGCTGCTACCGCAGCGGCGACCTGCTGCGTGTCACCTCCGACGGGCGGATCGAGTTCCGCGGCCGGGTGGACGACCAGGTCAAGGTGCGCGGCTACCGCGTGGAGCTGGGCGAGGTCACCACCGCGCTGCGGGCGCTGCCGCAGGTCGCCGAGGCCGTGGTGCTGCCCGTCGGCGAGGGCAAGGCCAGGCAGCTCGCCGCCTGGGTGACGCCCGCGACCGTGGAGGCCGCGGCCGTGCGCTCGGCGCTGCGCGAGCGGCTGCCCGACTACATGGTGCCGGCGCACGTCGTGGCGCTCGACCGGCTTCCGCTCAACCCCAACGGGAAGATCGACCGGGCCGCCCTGCCCGAGCCGGTGGCGGAGCAGGCCGCGTACGCGGCGCCCTCGACCCCGAACGAGGAGCTGGTCGCCGGGGTCTTCGCCCAGGTGCTCGGCGTCGAGCGGGTGGGGGCGGGCGACGACTTCTTCGCCCTCGGCGGCGACTCGTTCGCCGCGGTGCGCGCGGTCAAGGAGATCGGCCGCGGGCTGCGGGTGATCGACCTGTTCACCCGGCCCGCCGTGGCCGAGCTGGCCGCGTTCCTCGGGCGCGAGGACGGCGGTGGGCTGCTGCACCGCCTGGGCGGCGGCCGTACCAGCGAGTTCACGCTGGTGTGCGTGCCGTACGGCGGCGGGTCCGCGGCGGTGTACCAGCCGCTGGCCAAGGCGCTCGGCGACCGGGTGGAGGTGCTCTCGGCCGAACTGCCCGGCCACGACCCCGCCCGCCCCGACGAGCCGCCGCTGCCGCTGGAGGAGCTGGTGGACGTGCTGGCCGCCGAGGTGGCGGAGAGCGCGTCGGGCCCGGTCGCGATCTACGGCCACTGCGTGGGCTCCGCGCCCGCCGTCGCGCTCGCGCGCCGGCTGGAGGCGGACGGCGTGCCCGTGCTGGGCGTGATCGCCGCCGCGAGCTTCCCCGCGGCCCGGCTGCCCGGCGCGATCAGGCGGCTGTTCGGCGGCGACCGCTGGGTGTCGGACCGGATGTTCCGCGACGCGCTGCGCGCCTCGGGCGGGCTGCTCGACGACATGGACGAGGCCGCCAAGCGCACCGCCGTACGCGCCATGCGGCACGACGCCGACCAGGCGCAGGAGTGGTTCAGCCAGGAGCTGGCCGGCGAGGGGACGCCGCTGCGCGCCCCGATCCTCAGCCTGGTCGGCGAGCGCGACCGCGCCACCGAGCTGCACGAGGAGCGCTACGCCGAGTGGTCGGCGTTCGCGCCACGGGTGGAGCGGGCCGTGCTGCCCAGGGCCGGCCACTACTTCCTGCGCCACCAGGCCGAGCCGCTGGCCGCCCTGGTGCTGGAGCACCTGACCCGCTGGGCGGCCGGAACACTGCCGGAACCGGTACGACCACCCGAACGTACGCGGCTGTGGCCCTTCTACACGGTCGCGAGCGGGCAGATCGTCTCGGCGCTGGGCACGGCGCTGAGCTCGTTCGCGCTCGGCGTGTGGGCCTACCAGCGCAGCGGCGAGATCCTGGACCTGGCGCTGGTCACGATGCTGGCGCAGATCCCGGCCGTGCTGCTCACCCCGCTGGGCGGCGCGCTGGCCGACCGGGTGGACCGGCGCAAGATCATGCTGGCCTGCGACGCGCTGTCCGGGCTCGCCATGGTGGCGCTGGTGCTGCTGCTGACCACCGGGGGGCTGGAGTTCTGGAACGTCTGCCTCATCGTGGGCGTGACCTCGGTCGTGTCGGCGTTCCAGCAGCCCGCCTGGCTGGCGGCGGTCGCGCAGCTGGTGCCGAAACCGTACCTGCCGCAGGCCAACGCGCTGGCGAACGTGGGCTTCGGCGTGGGCAACGTGGTCGCGCCGCTCGCGGGCGGCGCGCTGATCGGCCTGTTCGGGTTGTCGGCGGTGGTGGCCGTGGACGTGGCCACATTCGCGGTCGGCGTCGTGACGCTGCTGCTGGTGCGCTTCCCCGACCGGCTGTTCCACCGGCGCGAGGAGACGTTCACGGCGGCGCTCACCGGCGGGTGGCGGTTCCTGCGCAGGCGGCGGCCGCTGCTGGTGATGGCGCTCTACTTCGCGGTGGTGAACTTCTGCACCGCGCTGATGTGGGTGCTCGTCACCCCGGTCGTGCTGTCCATCGGCGACTCGGCCGACCTGGGCGCGGTGACCGCCATCGGCGGTGTCGGCGCGGCCCTCGGCACCGGCGTGGTGCTGGTGTGGGGCGGCACCCGGCGGCGGGCCACCGGCATGATCGGCTTCGTGGCCGGGTCCGGGCTCGGCGTGATCCTCATGGGCGTGTGGCCGGTCGTGTGGCTGGTCGCGGCCGGGCTGTTCATCCGGCTGGCGTGCATGAGCATCGGCAACGCGCACTGGCTGTCGATCATCCAGGTCAAGGTGGGGCCGGAGCTGCAGGGGCGGGTGCTCGCGGTGAACATCATGATCGCGACGGCCATGCAGCCGATCGGCTTCCTCGCCGCCGATCCGCTGGCGGAGTGGGCCGGGCGGTTCACCGACGGTCCCGGCGGAGGCGCGGGGGCGGTGCTGCTGGCCAGCGGCGTGTTCCTGGTGGTGTGGGGACTGCTGGGGCTGCGGTACCGGCCGCTGCACCACCTGGAGGACCTCGTCCCCGACGCCGCGCCGCCGTCCGAGGCCGCGGCCGACCTGGACGCCATTCAGGAGAGGGTGCTGAGCGCGTGAACATGGAACTCGCAGTGAGCACGAGGCTCGTCACCGCGGCCGACATCCGGACGGCGGGCGAGCGCATCGCCCCGTACGTCCGGCGCACGCCGCTGCTGCGGCTGCCCGGCGAACGGCTCTGGGTCAAGCCGGAGAACCGGCAGCCCACCCGCTCGTTCAAGGTGCGCGGCGCGGTCAACGCCGTGGTCCGGCTGGCCGGGCAGGGCGTACGGCACGTGATCGCGCAGTCGTCGGGCAACCACGCCCAGGCCATCGCCTACGCCGCTGCCGAACAGGGCATCCGGGCGACCGTCGTCCTGCCGGACACGGCGCCGGAGCTGAAGGTGAGCGCCGCGCGCCGGCTCGGCGCCGAGGTGGTGATCGTGCCGCCCGCCCTGCGGGAGGAGGCCTGCCTGGCGCTGGCCGAACGGTTCGGCGCGACGGTGATCAGCTCCGACGCGTTTGACGTCATCGCCGGGCACGGCAGCGCCGGGGCCGAGATCGGCCGGGACCTGCCGGACGCGGGGTCCGTCCTGGTGCCCGTCTGCAACGGCGGCCTGCTCGCCGGGGTCGCCGTGGCGGTCAAGGCCGCCGACCCGGCGATCCGGGTGATCGGCGTCGAGCCCGAGCTGGCCGCCGACGGTGCGGCCAGCTTCCGCTCCGGCATCCGGACGGCATGGCCGGTCGAGCTGACCTACCGCACCCGGGCCGACGGGCTGCGCGGCCCGGTGCTGGGGGCCCTGGCATGGGAGCACATCCACCGGTACGTGGACGACATGGTGACCGTGACCGAGGACGCCATCGACGCCGCCGCCGGCCTGCTCATGGGGAAGCTGGGAGAACGCGCCGAGCCCAGCGGCGCGGTCACCACGGCCGCCTACCTCGCCCACCGGACGCACCTGCCGCCGGGGCCCGTGGTCGCGGTCCTCTCCGGCGGCAACGTCGCGACCGGCGCAGCCACCGAGGAGGGGCCGATGGTGCGGCCGGGCGGCCGAATCCAGGAGGCCAATTGACCCTGCCCTCGACGACGCCGGCCCCACGCACCTTGGGAAGGGGCTTCCCGACGGTCTGCGAATCGACGTAGGCGACGACCGCGCCGCCCATCCGCAAGGCGCCGAACTTCGAACCGCGACGCATCATGTGTATCTCAGCGGGCCGGCGCCGGGCGACCAACTGCCCGGGCCGGCGCGGATCTTCCCCGTGGTCAGGTCATGAACGACCAGAGCGCCGTCGCTCTTGCGGCCGTAGGCCACGTGGCTGCCGTGCGGCGTGTGGACGGGGACCACCGCGAGCGGCGACGCCGTCACGATGGCCAGAAGTAAGGCCGTTCGGAAAAGCACTCACATGGCGTTCCCCGGCCGGTTCTTTTGATGATTGGCTTTGATCATGAGCTGAACGGCCATGACGTCCAGATCACCCGCAGGCCGCCAGACCGGATCGTGCTGCCTCGTGCCCGGCGCTCGCAAATATCCCTAATAGGTGCGAGTTGCGACAATCACCCATTACGTCGCATCAAGGAGGGAATTTCACCCAAACCTTCAAGTACTGAATAGTAAGTTCGTTATACCGCTTGACGTGGCATCGGTGAGTGGAAATCCTGCAATGCTCTGCACTGCGAAGGAGACTCCATGTCGCTCGATGAGACCGACTCACCGTTCGCGTCCGTCCAACGCCCCCGGCCGCTGCCTGTGCTCGTCCTGGCGGATGTCAGTGGGAGTATGGCCGAACACGGCAAGATCAATTCTCTGAACCGTGCCATGTCCACCATGATCCGGGCCCTCGCCCGGGAACGGTCCCCTCGCGCTGAGATCACGATCGGTGTGATCACGTTCGGCGGAACCGGGACCGTGCTCCACCAGAAGCCTCTGCCTGCCGCCTCGGTGAAATGGACCGACATGACCGCGACGGCCGGCCCCAGCGGAACCCCCATGGGCGCGGCCTTCGAGCTGGCCCAAGCAGTGCTGGAAGACAAAGAGCTGATGTCCGAGCAGGCCCACCCAGCCACGCTGGTCCTGATCTCCGACGGCGAGCCGACCTCGGCCTGGCGAGCACAGCTCGACGCGCTGCTCGGCTCACCGCAGAGCAAGAGGTCGGCGCGGCTAGCGGTGGCCATCGGCCCCGAGGCCGGCACCCCTGCCTACCGGGTGCTGGAGTCATTCGTGGCCGACGGACTGTATCCGGTGGTACGGGCCGACGAGGCCGACCGCGTGCTGGAGATCTTCAATGTGCTCACCAGGAGCATGAGCATGCGGGTCAACAGCACCCGGCCCGACGAAGTCCCCGTCTTCGATCCGGATGAACTGGCCGACCTGGACTGAAGGGAAAGCACGAAGTGACGGCACCTCCGTCGGTGAGGCAGGTCAGGCGCAAGAAGGAGTACCGGCCGGGCGACATCGTGCACGACGATCGGGGCGAGTCCCTTGAACTGCGCGAGGAACTCGGAGGCGGCGGCCAGGGCACGGTCTGGTCGCTCACCGGGGAACAGGTCGCGGTCAAGATCCTCAAGCGAGGGGCCCGGGCGGCCGAGCTGCGGTCACGGGTGGCCGCGGTACGACGGTTCGACCTGGCCGGGATCCCCATTGCCCGGCCGCTGTCGCTGCTGGTCGGCGACGAGGTCGGCTACACCATGGAGCTCTTGGCCGGGATGGTCGCCATCGGTTCGCTGGCCTCTGTGCCCCCCGAGAACGTGGGGGGATGGTTCCAGGCGACGGGCGGGCTGCGCAGGCGGTTGCGGCTGCTGGCGCGGGCCGCCGAGGCGCTGGACCGGCTCCACGCCAGAGGACTGGCCTACGGCGATGTGTCGCCCGGGAACATCCTGGTGTCGGCGCGCAGCGAGTACGACCAGGTGTGGCTGATCGACCCCGATAACGTGTCCGTGCAGGCCAAGCTGTCCGACGCGCCGTACGTCACCCCGGGGTACGCCGCACCGGAGCTCGTCAACGGACGAGCCGGCCAGGACAGTCTGACGGACGCCTTCGCCTTCGCCGTCCTGGCCTTCCAGGTGCTGGCGCTGGTGCATCCGTTCATCGGCGAGGTGGTGGAGCTGCACCCGGAGAAGGAGGAAGAGGCGTTCAGGGGGGACCTGCCGTGGATCGATCACGGCTCCGACCTGCGTAACCACAGCAGGAAGGGGCTGCCGCGGAAGCTCGTTCTGACCAAAGGACTGCGGAGGCTGGCCACGCAGGCCCTGGAGGAAGGCCTGCACCGGCCGGAGAGGCGCCCGTCCCTGTGGGAGTGGCATACGCAGCTCGACCGGGCGGCGTTGATGATGATCGGCTGTCCAGGCTGCGGCGGAACCTACCACGCCGGGGAGCCGATGTGTCCGTGGTGTCGCCGGCAGGAGCGGCCGCCGGTCCTGCGGTGTGACGTGCACGGGTTCCTGCCCGCCGGGCAGGTGACGGCGGATTCGGGTGAGGCCGAGACCGAACGGCTGCTGTCGATGGTCGTGGCCGCCCGGCAACCCGTCGTCGTACGGGCGCGCAACGGCCTGCTGTGCCTCGACCGCGGGCCGTCCGACCTCCCGATCGATCCCGGGGAACCCCTGATCGAACTGGCATGGGACGGCGGCGCACAGCTCACGATCCAGCGGGTGGGCCGTCATCCGGTGTGGATGGTCAACCGGTCCGCCCGGCGGAGTGTCGTACTGGACGTCGGTGAGACGTGGTCGCTCGGCCTGGCCGATGCCGGGCGATGGATGATCCACTTCGGCGGGCAGAGTGAGGTGCACCGTCTCATGAAGGTCCTGGTCACGCGGACGGGAGGGCGATGAACACGCTGGCGAACGTGCTGCCGGGCCGGGCCGGATTCGCCTGGGTCGAACTGCCTGCAGGCGTACGGCCCGAGGGCCTGATCGGCAGGGAAGTCGGGCTCGAACGACTGGGTCCCGCGCTGATCGCGACGTATACCCTCGCCGACGGGTCGGTGCGCGAGCACCAGGCGAGCGGCCGGTCGGCGGCGGACAACGCCACACTGCGCGACTTGGTGACCGAGAACAGCCGGGTCATAGCGTTCGCGGGCGACATCGACGCGGGCAGATGGCTGCACCTGCGGGTCTACGAGATCATCGGCCGCTTCGAGTGGGGCGAGCTGCGCGTGGGGGCGGACGAGAAGACGCTCGGCTCCGTCAAGCGCATCACCGGAGCCGGCGAGGACAGAGGGGCACGCGGCTGGGGCGAGTCCCTGAGCTGGCTGAGGCGGCAACTCCTGTTCCCCCCGCCGCCCGGCCGAGCCCCGAGCCCGCTGGACCTGGCCGTACCGCCGAGCGGTACCCAGCGACGGCGCCTGGTCGCGGTCGTCCGTCCTAACCAGGATCTGACCCAGCCTGTCTCCTGCAAGCTCATAGGCGCGGAGGTGGTGGCGACGCTCAAGCAGGAGAACGGCGAATGGCGGCTGCGCCAGGTGCACCACGAGAGCCGTCAGGCCCGCGAGTTCGACCGCACCGCCCTGATCGAGGTCGATGTCGAGATCTACAACGCGACGGCCAAGGCCGGGCTCAGGCGGAAGATGAAAGAAGAGCTGACCCGGCTCAGCAGCGACGAGGGCGAGCAGACGTTCATGGCGATCTGGCGCCGTTACCACGAGATGGAGGACCGGTACGCGCTGCGCAGGCTGGCCGAACTGGACTTCCTCGAATACTCGGGCTGGTCGTACCAGGACGACAGCGAAGACGTCATCCGGTTCACCATCGTCCCGGGCCGGGACAAGCTGCTCACCCGTGTGCGTGAGGAATTGAGCGCGGGCCACGAGACGGACCTGGAGTGCACCGTCCAGCTCCCCGAGGTGCTCGGCGGCTCCGGCGTCGTCGACCCCTACGCCGGACTCCTCGGCCTCGACCTGGTGCCGGGCAACATGACCGGCGCGGTCGTCAACGCCGACGAGGAAGAACGGTTCGTGGACCTGCGGATGGTCCGACACGGCGGTGACGATGAGCGCCAGGCCGAGCCGCCGGGCAGGGGTTTCCTTCATGCGGCGATCAGGGGCGACCGGCGTCGCCTCGAACGCCGCAACCGCGCGCTCCGGCGGCTGCTGAACGAAAACATCCCGCTCCCCCAGTTGCTGTCCCTGCTCCAGGGCACAGCCGTCCGCGGCAATTCACGGCGCCCGGTTCCCGCCATGTCCGAGGCCGCGAAAGCCTGCTTCGCCAAGCGAGATCCCAACGCCGAGCAGCGGCTCGCCCTGGACACCGCGCTGAACACCCCTGATATCGCGATCATCCAGGGCCCTCCGGGCACCGGAAAGACCCAGCTCATCGCCGCACTCCAGATCCGCCTCGCTGAGGAGGGCCGCGACCACGCGGTGGTCAGCCGCAGCGTGCTGCTGACCAGCTACCAGCATGCCGCCGTGGACAACCTGGTCGAGCGCTCGAACGTCTGGGACCTGCCAGCTGTCAAGATCGACTCGCAGAGCCGGGGTTCGACCGCGCACATCGAGAACTGGCGGCTGGCGACCATCCGGGGTCTGAAAGAGGAGGTGAACAGCACGCCAGAGGGCCGCCGTTCGATGGTCTTGCGTGCCGTGGCCAGGCAGACCGCCGACTACTGCCGAGCGCCGATGCCGGTCGAGGAGCTGGCCCGGGTGCTCGGCCGCACCGCCGAGCAGGTCTCGGGGCTGGTGTCGGACGAGCTGCTCGGCCGCCTGAGGCAGCTGGTCGCCGAGCTGGCGGCCGCCACCCGCGTGGCCGGGTTCCAGGCCGACCACCGGCGGGCGAGCACGCTGCGGGCGGTTCGCGGCATACGCTGCTTGCCGGAGTCGTTCGGTGATGACGGCCCGCTCAAGGCGGCGGCCGCGCTGACCTTCCTGGATCACGTACCTGCCGTGGACGAGCGGCATCGTGAGCTGCTGCGCCGCGCCTCCGACTGGGTCGAGGCCGAGCCGCCGCCGTTCCTGGCCGAGTTGTCGGCGGTCCGCGACGAGCTGCTCGACCGGCTCACGGACCGGGCCGACCGGCTGTTCCGCCCTGCGGCCAGGGAGGACGTGGTCGACCTCCTCAACGACATCGTCGACGACCTGAGCAGCCGCAGCCGCGCCACCACCGAGGGCGTACGGCTGGCACTGCTGGAATACCTCGACGAGCTGGAGGGCGACCCCGAGGCCGTGCTGGCCACGTTGCGCCTGTACACCACATCGCTGGCGGCGACCTGCCAGCAGGCCGACTCGCCGGCGGTGCAGGCGGCGAAGGATGGTGAGCGGCTGTTCGACACGGTGATCGTGGACGAGGCGGCCAGGGCCAACCCGCTGGACCTGCTGATCCCGCTGACGCTGGCCACGCGCCGAGTGGTGCTGGTGGGCGACCAGGACCAGCTCCCCCACATGCTGGAGCCCGACGTGGAGCACGAGTTGCGCTCCGACGACAGCCAGGAGTTGGTTACGTTGAGGGAGAGCCTGTTCGGCAGGCTGTTCACGCTCCTGCACGATGGCGACGACACTCCGGGGCCGCGGCGCGCGGTACGGCTGCGCAGCCAATACCGAATGCACCAGGTGTTGGGCAAATTCGTGGGTCGCAGCTTCTACCGCGACACCCTGGACTCGCCACGGCCCGATGAGGACTTCTCCCACCAGTTGGACGGGTACGACGACCGGCCCGCGGCGTGGTTGCGGGTGCCCCAGAGCGCGGGCCGCGAGCACGCCGGGCAGAGCAAGGCGCGCAGGGCCGAGGCGCGGGCCATCGCCAAGGAACTCTCCCGGCACATGTTCACACGCCCCGATCTGAGGTTCGGCGTGATCAGCTTCTACTCGGCCCAGGTCCGACTGATCTGGGAAGAGCTGGTCAAGGAGAAGCTCGCAGAGCGGCACAAGTCGGGCTTCCGGCCGGTCGAAGAGCTCCGGCGGGACGCCGACGGCTCCGAGCGGATCAGGTTACAGGTCGGCACCGTGGACGCCTTCCAAGGCAAGCAGTTCGACGTGGTCCTGCTGTCGATCGCCCGGTCGAGCCATCTGCCCGATCTCCACCCCTCCCAGCGGGAGCCCGATCATCCCGGGCACGCGGACTACGAGGAGTGGGCGCGGCGCGCGTACGGCCACCTCATGCTGCGCAACCGGCTTTGCGTGGCCATGAGCCGCCAGGAACGCCTGCTGGTGGTGGTCGGGGACGACGCCATGTTCACCACGCCGCTCATCCCCAAGTCGGTGGAGCCGCTTCGCGACTTTCACGAACTGTGCGTGCCGCCGACCGGCGTCGTGCTGAATCCGGGGAGTTGAGGCGATGTTCCAGATCCTCCGGGGAGCGCTGCGCTTCCGCCGGCCGCCCGACTCCGGCGACCTGATGTTCCTCTGCTGGCCCGTACTGGTGTACCGGGTGGTCGCCCCCGTGCTGCGGACGCGCCATCTCAACATCATCGAGAAGGTGATCCTCGCGCTGTGCGAGGCCGGGGTGCGGCAGCCGGACGAGCTGGCTGCGAAAATCCACCAGAGCGAGGACCTCTGCAACTACGTTCTGCGCCAGCTCCGCGCGGGCGGCCGAGTCGACCGGCACGGAGCGCTGACCGCCGAGGGCCGCGAGACGCTGGCGCTCAACCGCGTCGACGAGGAGCCCGAGCTCATCGTCACCCATGTCTTCCAGGACCCGTGGACGGGACGGTTGTGGCCCCGATCGGCCCGGGACCTGGTGTTCGAGCGTGTCCACGGCCTGCAGGACGGCCAGGCCAAGTTGCGGCTCAACTCGGCGGGATCCGCCCGCCCCGCGTGTGCCCACGTCGTAACGGCCGAGGTGCCCTTGCCGAGGCCGCCCGTACCGCAGGAGATCATCGCCGCCGTGGCGGCGCACCGGCGGGCGGAGCTGGCGCACAACGCCGTGTGGCTCACCGAGCGGCCGGATGGCCGCAACCCGGCAGCGCACGCGGCCGAGGCGGACTTGCACGCCATGTCCACCGAGCTGACCTTGCCGCACGAGACCGCCGTGCAGCGCGTGGTGGACATCGGCCGGCCGATGGCCGAATACCTGCTGATGTGGGTGGATGAGGGAGACGATCCGGCTCGCGGCCCGCGGCTGCTCGACCCGTTCGGGCTGGACCCGAACCCGATGGCGCGCCGGCTCCTGGCCGGCCGGCTCACCAGTGATCCCGATCTGGCGAAGGTGATGAAAGGGGTCGCCGACTCGTCCGCTGCCAGGTTGGCGGAGGAGTACAGGGCGAAGGGGAGCCAGGTCAGACAGGCCGCCGAGACGCGGCTCGTCCAGCTGCTCGGCAGCGAGCTGCGGCGACGCCCCGAAGTGTTGAAGTTGCTGGTAGGGCTGGAGGAGGCGGCGGCCCGCGGCGGCGAGTCGGGAGTGGAGTCCGTCGCCCGCGAGGCGTTCCGGATCCACGAGTACCTGTTCAGGCAACTGCTGATCGAATATCCCGCGCCCGACGAGCCGAGCTGGATGGCGGGCACACGGCCTTCGCTGGAGGTCGTGCAGGCGAACCTGCGGATGGCCGCCGAAGACCTCGGCATCGAACGGGTGCCAGGACACTATCTCCAGGAGCGCAAGGTGCGGCCCTTGATCAGGGGCAGGCGTCCCGATCTGGACCTGGCCTTCCTGCCCAGCCTGGTTCCCTATGTGTTGGTCGCGGCAGCCGACTCCCGCAGTCCCCATCGGGCCGGCCACCCCATGCGTGCGCTGGTGCGGCGCCGTCCCGGAGTGCTCGACGACCTTAGCGTGCTGAGCGGCCTGCGGAACCGCGGCTCGCACTCCCTGCGGGACGCAACGGTCGAGGACGACATCGACTGGTGCCGCCAGCTCGCCCTCGACGCCGCTCGCCTGCTCATTTCCATGCCGCCACCACGGGAAGGATACGAAGTCCGATGACGCCGAGCCGCAGCAGGCGAGACAGCCAGCGCGCGAAGGTCAAGAAGGCGCAGGAACTGGTCGAGGCCGCCGAACAACTGGACGCCGACCGGGTGGACGATGATCCCGTTCCCGAGGTGGACGGCCAGGTGGACACCGATCGGCTGCGCCGGGCCATCGGCCTCGCGGAACGGGCCCGCAAGGCGGCCGAGCAACAGGCGGCCACGCTGAGGGGCAGACAAGCCGAACTCGACACTGCCCGCGCCGGCTTGGCGGCCGACCGTGCCGATCTCCGGCGGCGCGAGAGCGAGGTGGACAAGGCGGAAAAGGCCCTCGCCGAGCGTCGGCAGCAGCTCGTCGCTCTGGAGGAGGACGCCAAACGGGACTTCGCCGGCTACCGGCAGGCGCGTCTCGACGAACTGCGCGAGGAGCTGGCGGCCCGCAGGCACGACTTCGAGCAGCGCCAGCGCGACGCGGAGGCCGCACATGACATGCGGTACGCCGAGCGCGAAGGCGCGATGCTGCAGCGCGCCACCGAGCTGGACAAGCGCGCGGCGCTCCTGGAAGAGAAGGAGCTGGAGCAGCGGCGGTCCGATCGCCGGCTGACTGCCCGTGAGAACCACCTGGACCAGGAGGTGGACGACCGGATCAGGGATCGTCTCGCCCACCTGCAGGCGGAGTTGGAACGGACGCGCCAGCGCGGCCTCGGCTACCAGCAGCAGTACGAGGCCATGCGGGGCGTCGCCGAACGCGCTACCGCCGAACTGGCCCGGCACGAGGCGGGAGTGGCCGAACTGGGGGGCCTCACCGCCTCCGAGGCGGGCATGAAGCTGCGAGACCTCCAGACGAAGAACCGCCAGCTGCGCGAGGCCGCGGCAGCCAATCCGGTTCAGGACCGGGAGCGGGTCGCGGAGCTGGAGGCCCGTTACCACGATCTGATGCTCGACCACGAGGAGCTGGTACGGCAGAACTCCGAGCTTCGCCGCCACGCGGCCGCGTCGATGATCTCCAGCACCGAAAGGGAGAACGCCCGCATGATCAACGATGTGCTGCAGCGGCAGAACGCGGTGCTCGCCCAGGAGCTGGAGCATCAGACCCAGCAACTGGAGAAGATGCAGGCCGTCATCAGGGACACCCCGCCGTTCCCCGCCTGCTCGGCCATGGACGACAATCGCGACTACGCCGTGCAGCCGCGGCTGGAGGAGTCCCCCGTCCAGCTCCGGGACTTCGTCAAGCAGGTGCGCGCGCGTATGGCGCTTGACCTGAGCCTGTACTACTCCGAGGCCGACCTGCGGTGTTTCGTCGCCGGTCTGGCGGCGAGCAGGCTCCATCTCCTCCAGGGCATCAGCGGCATCGGCAAGACGCGCCTGCCTGAGGCGTTCGCGGCGATCACCGGGGCCGGACGGGAGACCGTGCCGGTGGCCGCCGAATGGCGCAGCCCACAGGATCTGCTGGGCTACTACAACTCCTTCGAGCGCAAGTTCTACGAGTCGGAGTTCACCCAGAGCCTGTACAAGGCTCAGCTCCCACTGTTCAGCGGCAAGCCGTTCTTCGTGGTGCTGGACGAGATGAACCTGTCGCACCCCGAGCAGTACTTCAGCGACCTGCTGTCCGCCATGGAGCGTAAGGAGAGCGACCCCGCCTCCCGGCCACTGCTGCCGCTGATGACCGCCGCCGTGTCACCCGCGCCCGCGCTGCTGCGGGACGGCCGCGCTCTGGAGCTGCCGGACAACGTGTGGTTCATCGGCACGGCAAACCACGACGAGACCACGGTCAGATTCGCCGACAAGACCTATGACCGTGCCCATGTGCTGGAACTCCCCGCCAAGCCACGGCGGTTCGAACCCGACGGGCACGGCCCGCTCACCCCGGTCTCGTTGAAGGCGCTGGTGAGCGCGTTCGACGCAGCCGAGGCCAAGCACGGCGACGAGACCGGCAAAGTCCTCGCGTTCCTCGACCAGAAGCTGGGCGACCGGCTACGCGACCAGTTCGGTGTGTCCTGGGGCAGCAGGCTCGAAAGGCAGGCCGGACGGTTCGTCCCGGTAACGGTCGCGGCCGGTGGCAAGCTCGGGGAGGCGGCAGACCACCTCTTGGCCACCAAGGTGCTGCGCAAACTCTCCGGCCGTGTCGAGATCTCCGCAGGAGACCTACGCGACCTGCGCAACGACATCACCACGCTGTGGGCTCCCGCCTTCCCCGGAACTTCGCCGGCCAAGTCCCTGCGGGTGCTGAACGCCGAGATCAGATCGCTGGGGCAGGTGTGAGGCCGGAGCTGTGGGACCGGCTCAGCGGCGCCCCTGTCCTCCTGCCTGATTCGGCCACCCTCCTGGGCCGCTACCTCATCCCCGCCGGACGGCACGTGGTCAGCGGCGTCGCCGTGGAGCCCGGAGCCTATCTGGCGGCCGGCGCTGGGCGCTGGACGTTGCGCAGCGGCGGTGAACATTGGGCGGGGGACTTCGGCGCCGCCCCCACCCCCGCTCCCATTGTCATGGAGAGCATCGCCTTCATCGCCGGCAAGGTAGCCGATCTTCAGCGGGGCACCGCCCCGCTGAGCGCGTGGACCAGTGTCCCGCCGCTGGTCAACGGGGTGGTGGACCGGCTACGCGCACATCCGCTCGAACGCCATCTGAAGGCAGGGCTGGGCCACCTGCGTGCCGTCTGCCAGCGCCCGCACGCGCGGCTGCGTACGGAGGACGTCCTGGTCCCGGTGAGCAAGGCCAGGCGCATCACCTGGCGGACCGTCGTGCACCTGGCCGCGCACAGCGAGACCTGGGCGGCCCGCAGGCTGCACGGCGTCGAACCGGCCCGGCTGCTCACCCCCGTGCAGATCGCCGACCGCGACCTGTACGAGAACCGCGTGGTCGCCACCCTGCTCGACCGGCTGTGGCGCCACGTGCTCGCGGGAATCGCCGAGATCGACCAGATCGACTCGATGGTCGGCCAGGGCAAGGACCTGATCCAGCAGGCGGAGATGCGTCCCGACTGGCGCGAGAAGCGCAGGCTCTACGCCTTCATCGCGGACCTGCTCATGGGCGACGACCTGCCGGCCCGTATCAGCCGGCGGCGGCGGGAACTGCTCGCGCTGCGCAACGCGCTGGCCCCGCTGCTGGCCTCCGAGCTACGCTCCGGTGTGCGCGGTCCGTACACGGGCCCGCCACGGCTGCGGCCGACAAACCTGTTCGACAACGACGTGAACTACCGGCACTGCCGGCGCCTATGGGATGTCGAGACGGCCTCCCGTCAGGGGGCGGACGGCTTGGCCGAGCCCGTGCACGCGTTGGCCGCCTGGTGCCGCGACTTCGCCCGCTACGCCCTGGTGCTCGTGCTTCGCGCGCTGGAGCAGCTCGGCCTTACCCCCACGGGCACGCGGGCCCCGCACGTCGGCGAACCGGGTCCCGTCTACGCCTACCGGGGACGTACGGTTCGCTTCGACTGGAACCACGACGACACCTTCACGCTGCTGCTCGACGACGAGCAGGTGCTCCGTCTGGTGCCGCTCGCGCATGCCCTGACCGGCCAGAGCGACCTCGCGGAGCTGGACGGGCATCTCACGAGCCTGATCGCTGAGTGCCGCGTCGCGGTGCTCTACCCAGGCGAGCGATCCGAACGCGAGGCGCTGCCGCTCGACCGGCGGCTAGCCGTGCACAACTCCACGATGGTGCCCGTCAGCCCGACCGATCTCGGCAGCATGGCGCGGGTGGCCCGAGCCTTGCGCGCTGCGCTCGACGAGAAGATCATGCTCGCCTACCCGGCACGGGTGACCTGCCAGATCGCCGGAGCCGGCGCCCTCGCCGGCCGCTTCCCCTGGCTCGTCTGGCGCGACGGACAGCTCCTCGTGACCTGCCCGCCCGCCGACCATGAGCTCGCCCGGCTCACCCCCGCGCTGACCGACCTGCGAATCCGTACCGACGCCGCCCGGCAGCAGGGCGACAACGCCGGTGAGCTGGACCGCCTGCGCATCGACCTGCTCGCCGCCGCGGACCAGATCACCTCACTGTCGCTGTGTCCCTTCTGCGGGCGCCGGGCCACCACGTTCGCACCGCGTGAACACGACACCTACTGGTGCCGCTGCTCGTGCTCCACCACATGGGAAATTCGGCGTTGCACCTCCTGCCGGCGCAACTATCCGGTGGTGACCGTTCCCACGCTGGCCGATCGGACGGGCGGGGACGGCGACCTGCTGGACGAGGAATTCTCCCAGGAAGTGCTGGCCGTACCCTGCTGGCAGAACGCACGCAGCTATGTCTGCCCCTTCTGCGGCCACTGCCCGGAGTCGGCCGCTTGCGACCGTTGTTCCCTGATCCCTCGGTCATAGGGGTAATCGATTTTCCCACTGCCGAGACCCGTGATCGCCAGGTCAACAAGAGCCGCGCCCTGCTGCGCCACTCTGCCGACAATCTCCTTGAGCCTCTCCAGCCGGGTGAACGCCACACCGAGCCGACGCTGTTCCTCCAGTGAAAGCCTGGGGATTTCCACCTTCCGGAGATCGGATCGCGAGGTTCCGGACTGGCTGCGTCCGGAAGCCTGGGTGCCGGCGATCCGTAGAAATCCGGCCAGGCAGGCGGTGTCGATCCGTGACGGATCCACTCGCAGGAGAAGGAGGCCACTGCCGAGGACGGCGTCTTCTTCCTGCACGATCCGGGCGACGAACGCCCTGCCGCCCATCGGCACCACCACGTCACCGGGCTCCAGCCTGACCATGTCCGCCGAAAGGGAAGTGCGACCGCTGGGGTCAAGGCCGGCGAGCACGTCGTCGACGGTGAGCACAGGCAGTTTTCCGGAATCGGCCTGCTGTCGAGGAGCTTGATACGCGACGATCGACCCTGCCCTCACCTGCTCGGCGATCGTCGTCTTGGGCAGCTCGGAATGCGTGTCTGAAAGCCCTTGAACGTCGCGCAATGCCTGCTGTAGTTCGGCCACGGTCGCGACAAGGCCCCGATATGACGAACTGAATGTCTCCTCGGCGCCGGCTGCCGGCTTCAGGGGGGTGAGATCCACCTCCTCGTCCAGCAATTCGATGAGGGCCCTCGCTCCCTGGTCACCTGTTTCGGAGGCGAATGCCTGCCAGCGGTCCAGGACGGTCGTACCGAGCTGCGTCCATGGCACGTCCGAAGCGTCGAACAGGAGCACGTGAGAGGGGACGGAGTCGCCAGGCGCCGGCTTACGCAGGATCCACAGGTGCGGCACGCCGAGCGCGTGCGGGGCCGCGCCGACAGGCAGGGACGCGACTGCTCGAAGCGCGCCGCTGCGTAGCAGCTGAGCGCGGATACGACGGCCCGACCGCCGGCCGGCGGCAGCGGCGGGCATCAGGACGGCCGCATGCCCGCCCGGCTTGAGGTGGGACAGGCAGTGCTGAACCCAGGCCAGCTCCGATTCGCCGCGGGGTGGCAGGCCGTACTGCCAGCGCACATCGCTGGCGAGTTCCTCATATCCCCAGTGCCGTTCGCCGAACGGCGGTGCGCAGATCACGGCATCGGCCAGGACTTCTGCGAAGCCGTCGGCTCGGAGGGAGTCTCCGGTCCTGATGACGGCATCGTGCCCGCGCAGGAGAAGGCGCGCGGTCGCGATCCGGGCCGCGTCCTCGTCCCGGTCCTGCCCGTGAACACGGGAGGCGCCCGCGGTGGCTGCGGAGACCAGGAGGCCGCCCAGCCCGCACGTCGGGTCGAGGACCGTGCCCCCATCGGGAACCACCAGGGCCGTCATCAGATCCGCGACCTCGGGCGGCAGGGTGACGACCCTCCGGGAATGCGCCTCCAGGTAACGGTCGTAGAGGAAGTCGAACGTCGATGCGGCGCCTCGCTCGGCGGCAAGTTCGGACACGGCGTCGAGCAACGACCGGGAGAAGGTCACCGGTAGTTCCTCCGCCTCCCCGAACAGCAGAAACGTTCCGATGCTGCCGACCACCTGTGCGAGCTGCAGGTCCTCGACTCCGGCACGAAGTTGCTGCCAGACCCGTTCGTCGAGCGGGACCTCCGCGAGTTTCCCCTGACGGCGCAGCCATTCCTCCACTTCAGCCAGGGAGAACAGGGGGCTGCTGGAGGTCCCGCCGACCGGCGCGGGGAAGTCGGCGAATCTGCGACGCCAGTTGCTGACGGCGGCGCGCCCAACCCCCGCCAGCCTTGCGATGTCGGCCGCTGCGACCGTGGCGCTGTCTTGCAAAACTTTCACTCCAAACCCAAGCCAGAAAGAGCCGCCGCGTACAGATGGACGGGGTCGGCGGACACATCCTGGTCCACCCATCCGTACAGCGGCGGCAGATCGCGTATCCATGGGCGAAGCCCCTGATACACAGTCACCGCACTGTCTGGACGCTGCTCCGGTCTCTTGGCGAGCAGTCGCCGGATCAACGCCTCCAGCTCGACGGGAACTCCCTTCATGGCAGGGGGGTCCTCCAGTCTGCTCCGCGCGATCTCCCGGAGCAGATCAACGTGCTGGAACGGCCGAGATCCCGTGCACAGTTCGTACAGCAGGCACCCAACTGTGTAGAGATCGCTGGCCCGGCTGGCGGGCTCGCCCTCCAGCAGTTCGGGTGCCATGTAGCGAGCCGATCCGGGAATCTGGCCGGGGCCGGTGATCGTGGAGAACTCCCCTGCGCCGAGTGTGGTCGCGACGCCGAAATCGATGACCTTGACCATGCCGTTCGGGCAGAGCACCAGGTTCTCCGGCTTGACATCGCGATGGAGCAGCCCGGCATCGTGTGCCGCTGCCAGCACCGCACACACCTGTGCGCCGATGAAGGCCACCCACGGGTGCGGCAGGCGCTCGTACTCGTCCTTGAGCTTGCCGACGCTGTCGCCGGGCAGCGGCTCCATCACCATGAACAGGTCTCCGTCATTGCCGAAGTCGTAGACCACAGGCACGCCCGGATGGCTCAGTCGGGCTGTGATGCGCGCTTCCCTGCTGAACCGCCGCCGCGCGTCCTCAGCCGAGACCAGATCTGCCGAGCTGATCAGCTTGATCGCCACCGCCCGATTGAGCCGCAGATCTTTGCCTTCCCAGACCTCTCCCATCCCGCCCTGCGCGACGGGAGATGTGATCTTGTACCGTTCGGCGATGGTTCTCATGGCAGGAACCGGCTCTTCCTGCCGTTCCACGAGATCACGATGCTGTCCCTGGCCCGGGTGGTGGCCACGAACAGCAGCGACCGAGCTCGTCGCATCTCACGCCGGAACCGCAGCGGATCGCTCTGTTCGAAGTCCAGGTTGCGGGGCACCAATCCTTCGGCCACTCCTGCGACGATCATTCGCTGGTACTCCAGGCCCTTGAACCGGTGCATCGTCCCGATGTGCACGGGCGCCTCGACCAGCCGAGGACCATCACTGGTGATCTGGCACGAGACGATCCCGGCTTGCCCGAGGTGCTTCTCCACCTGGGCCACCATCTCCCGTTGGGGCACCGCGACGGCGATCGAACCGCCGTCCCATTGCTCGACCTGCTTGACGATTCCGTCCAGCTCGGCGGCCCAGGTGGCATAGGCCACGAGGGAAGGCTCGGGACCGCGCAGCACCGATCGGTAGCCGGCCAGGTCGTCTCTCCCCTCATCGAGGTCGTCCCAGTCCTCATGACCCAGCAGTCGTACGGCGGCGCCGAGGATCTCGTGTGTGGTGCGATAGCTGAGCGTCAGCTTTGAGGATCGACCGCGAATGTTGATCCCCAGGCTTCCCAGGGAGACGTAGTTGCCGTAGATCCGCTGGTGGGTGTCGCCTGCGATGAACAGGTCGTTCGGACCTTCCGGAATCATCGCCCGCAGCATCTTCCAGTGTGCGACGAAGAGATCCTGGGCTTCGTCGATGACGATGTGCCGGTAGCGCGGCCGATGCCACACGCCGGACTCCCGCTGCAACCCCGCATTGGCCTCGTAGGAGGCTCTGTCCCTGGCTTTCTCCATCTCCAGCCGGGCCGCCCGTTCGGCGAACTGCTGGTTGGTCCAGACGCCTTTCGCGTCGAGTCGCATCACATAGCGCTCCGCGAGCCGCCAGATGGCCGCCCGGTCCTCCCTGCTGATGGAACGGCCACGACCGGCACGGCGGGCGCGGAAATAGTCGGCTCGGGTGGCGCATGCCTGCCCGAGGATCACCTGTGACCATTCGGCATGCAGGAAATCGGCGTCCCAGCGGGATTCGCCCTCCTCCAGCAGCAGCTCCTCCCATTCCCTCAGCGCCTTGGTGTCGTCGATCCGCGAGCGGCGCACGCCGGAGGCGGCTTGTGCGACGATCCCGCTGGCGACCTTGTCGACATTGAGGATGTCCACGTGCTGCAGGATCTCCGCACCGGCCAGGTCGATCAGGCGCTGCCGCAGATCGGCGGCGAGGTTGGTGTTGAACGTGGTGAGCAGGACCTTGCCCGAGCCGGGGCCGAGCCGATCCACCAGATGCTTGACCCGATGCAGCGCCACGATCGTCTTACCGGTGCCCGGGCCACCGCTGACGCGGGCCGGACCGCTGTAGGACCGTTCGACGACCTTGCGTTGGGCCGGGTGGAGGAAGACCCGCCAGCGGCCGAAATCTCCCTGTTCCAGGATTTCCTGCAGATCGGCGTCCTCTGTCGTCACCGTGGCGGGGCGGACCAGCGCCGCCTGGTAGTCCTCGGCGTCGATCTCCTCGGTGGCCGCGACCGGAGTGGTGATCTGGTCCAGGACCTCGTCCGGCGTCTTGCCCGCGTACAGAGCGAGCAGGACTTCCCCGGTGAGCTGAGGCGCATAGGAGGCCAGCCCCAGGAGTTCGTCCTCAGTAGTGATCTTGGCGATCAGGCCGAGCAGCGGCTCGGCCACGCCCAGCTCCCGAAGCTGTTCAGCGGAGAACTTGGCGAACAGCGGCTCCGGCCCGGTCGGCTCCTGCACGACCGTGGCCTCGATGGTGACCAGGTCGACGAACTCGATGCCGCCTGTGACCGGGTTGATCTGATAGGCGAATTTGTCGAGGTTCTCGTAGACCTCCTGGCGCGGTTTGACCGCTACCAGGATGTAGTCGTTGCCTCCCGCGTGCAGCAGCAGCGCCCGGTAGTCGAGATTGATGCGCGCTGAGAACAGCCTTGGGTGCCCTTCCAGCCGCTTGAAGCGCAGGCCCGGGTTGTTGATGTCCTGCCGGAACTTGTGCTGGAAGTCGTAGATGGCGCCCTTGACTGCCCTGGGCAGCTTGAGGATTTCCTTGTCCGCCTTGTCCAGCAGCCGAAGAGTCGCCCCACTCACGCGATGCCTCCCATAAGCTCTTCGGGCGTCCAGCCCGCCACTGTCCGTGCGTCCCATCCGGCCTCTGCGAAGGCGGCGTCACGTCTTCGAGCTTCGTCGTCGTCTCCGGCGAGCACGATCGCCACCTTGGCCGCGGGCCAGGCCAGCTCCGCCTGCCACAACTGCTCGCCCAGTTCGAAGCCCACCTGCGGAGCGGGCACTCCCAGGGCCGCCAGCTCATGCACGAAGTCGGCCAGGCCCGGCTCGTCCGGGTCCAGCAAGTCGAGCACCTCTTCCCAGCGCTCCGGGAGCTCCGGCGTGGCCTTCGCCGGCCGCGACACGCTGACCTCCGTCTCCGAGCGCAGTTCCTCATGCAACGGCATCAGGCTGAGCGCGGTCAGGAAGCCGCCGCCGCCTGCGGCGGCGAGCTGCGCAGGGTCGAACAGGTCCAGTGCGGTACGGGCGAGTTGCGCGCTGTCACCTTGGCCGGCATCCAGGAACTGCAGAAGGTTGCCCCAGTAGAGCCAATCGGCCCAGCGGCGCTTGTGGGTCTCCTTGTCGGCGACGATCACCTCGTTCCGATCGTCGATCACGGTGAACGCGCTGAAAACCCGCTGGTCGAGGATGATCGTCAGCGCTTCGCGACGACAGATCGCGATCTTTCCGGGAGCGCTCGCGGGGAGCGCCAGCCCTCGCAACGAGGCGTTGACCCGCTCGGCCACTCCCCCAGCGTCACAGACACTCTTGTCCGTCGAGACCGTCAGCGCGCCGGCGACCACCGCCTCGGCCCTGCGCAGCCACAGCTCCGGATCCGGCGAGCCGAGGTAGGCCAGCAGCGTCTCGATCGGATTGGCCCACATCGTGTGGACCAGATCGTCCGGGTCGCGACCGGTGAGCTTCTGGTAATAACCGCGGGCGCTCGCCTGGGCGTTCCCGAGGTACGGCGCGCACGACGGCTGACGCGAGGAACTCGGCGCGAACGCGTTCTCCTCCCACGCCTCCAGATTCTCCCAGGTGAGCTGAAAGACCAGCCCGCGATGCGCTCGCAGCCGGGAACGCTTATCCGCGTCGTCCGCGAGCCGGTTGATCTCGGCGGTCGCGTGGTAGGCATAGCCGTCGAGGTAGACCGAGACCTCCTGCGGCTCGGAGTCGACCAGCCGGAACACCACGTCAGGCCGGGTGCCACGGATGGTGTTCTGCAGGGTCATCCGCCAGTGCCGGATCCTGCCATCGGGTCCTTGGATCCGCAGGTCGGCGGTCTTGCGCCCATCGACCACCTCGCCTCGGGCGAGGGTGCCGGGCGTGTCGGTGCGGCGCGCCCACGATTCCAGCCCGCCGAGGAAGCGCGCCTCGAGTTCGCTCTCGACCTGGTCCCACAGCGAGATCTCGCTGGTGTCGGTGACGTCGGTGACCTGCCAGTCGTCCAGCAGCTCGGACAGCATCTCCTCGGCGTCCGCCCTGCTGACCTTGTCGTAGTCGCTGCCCGGCACATGCGAGAGCAGGCAGCGGTGGCAGGCGCGCTTGCTGCTGTCCTGCTTGCACCGGCACTCAGACACGATCTTGTGTGCCTCGGTCAGCACCTCGCGGAAGCCCTCGGGCTCGGCGAGCCTGTGCAGATAGCCCGTTCCTCCGGGCAAGGTGTCGTGCAACACAAGGAAGCGCCGACGGCGTTCGGTGTCGCGGTCGGGCATCGTGGCCGTCACGATCGACAAGTGGTCCGGATCGCCCCCGTATTTCGCGGCGACTCCGGCCATCAGGGCGGCGGCGAAGGTGACGGTTCGCTCCGTGGCCATCAGCGTGGCGATCGGGAGCAGGATGCGCAGCGCCTCAGTGTGCAGTTCGTGCGCGAGGATCACCTTGAGGTGCTCGGTGTCCTGAGCCGCCCGGCGGAAAGTGCACCACGGTCGATGGTGGCGACGGCTCTTGTCCGCCCATGAGGTGGCCAGCAGGCCGTCCGACTCGACGGAGGGAGGGCCGTCCACGGTGGTTCCGCCGCAGGCGGGGCAGACGTGGAACGGGTTGAGCCGGGCGTCCTCGCCGGCGAACTTCTTGTAGTCCTGCCGGTCGTTTCGCATCGTGCCGAGGTTGAATCGGCGGATTGCGGCCTTGCGGGTGAAGTCCACCCCGAAGACGACCTTGTGATGCCGCCACGACCCCTGCTCGATGTCGGCCGCGTCGATGTCGACCGCGACCGCTCGCTCGTAGTAGCGCTGCTGCCGGTCGTCGCTGTCATCGCCGATCTGCGCGTCGTCCCTTCGGTCGTGCGCGTAGACCCTGGTCGGCCGCAACACCTTGTGGAGCGACTCAATCTCCCCCAGGCCGGGACTGGCACACCGTGGGCAGGACGAGGTGTCCTCGACGGCCTGGCTGGTCCGCACGTAGCCACAGCTTCCGCAGACCCGCCAGTCCTCCAAGGTCGACCGTGACGGCGTGCCAATGTCGAGACCCGTGACCTTGTGTTCGTATCCGCGCATGTAGAAGGAGTTGCCCGGCGCCAGTTCGGTGAGCGCGAGCCGGGCCGGCCGCTTGTACTCGCGGACTTCGGAGTGATACTGCTTGCCGCCCGGGATCTGCTCCTCCCAGGTGATGGTCGCCTCCAGCGTGGTGGCCGAGTCGATCAGGGAGTAGTTCGGCAGCAGCCCGAGCTCGACGAGCGCGCTGTGCGCGTTCTCCCGGCCGATCTCGCCGATCATCTTGGCCACGGCCCGCCGCTCGGCCATCAGGGAGCGTTTGGCGGCCCGTTGCAGCTGATCGGCCTCGACCAGCGCCTCGATCGCCTCGTCCATGGCGGTCAGCCGTTCGCGGAGATCGGCCAGCCTCTGGTCCCACTCGTCAGCGGCCTTCCGCACGGCCTGTTCCAGACCGGACTCTGCGAAGGCGCGAAGATCTGAGGCGGCCTCAGGCGCCACGGCGTCCCCGAACAGATCGAGGAAGCCTTCAACGGCTCGCGACCCGAGCGCCGCCGGGACGAACGAGGCCAGCCAACCGGTCTCCCCGAACAGCGCGGAAGCCCGGCGTGGCAGCGCCAGCACCCCGGAGATCTTCCCGCGCGCGCAGAGGTCGACCAGGTGCGCGAAGTACTGCCGGCGCAGGATCTCCACCGCCGACAGGTAACTGCCGGGCGGCACGATCTCACCAGAGATCATCTCCGTCGGTTCGTTCAGGAAATACAGATCCCGAGGGGAGCGCCCGACCATCGTCACCATGAAGGCGTTACCCGTCCGGCGTCCCGCGCGCCCGACCCGCTGCACGTAATTGGCCGGTCCGGGTGGAAGGGAGGCGAGGATCACTGCGGACAGGTCACCGATGTCGATGCCCAGCTCCAGCGTGGGCGTGCAGGACAGGACGTTCGGGTCGTTGTATCGGGCTCCTGCCCTGAAGCGTTCTTCGACCTGCTCCCGCTGACGGCGGGTGAGCGCGCCGGTGTGCTCGGCCGTGACCACGCGGAACGGCTCGTATCCCATATAGAGGCGCCGGTAGTAGTCGTCGCGGTACTTCCTGGTCCCCCGGTCGGTCAGCTTGCCGTCGCAGCGGTAACGCGGGCACGGCTGGCCATACCACTCCGCGACCAGCTCGGGCCGGATCGTCTGCTGCCAGGCGCATTGGTCGCAGCCCAGGCCCGCGTCGTTGACGTGCTCGTCCTTCAGGGCGTGCACCATGATGTGCCCGGGTTGCAGGCCGTACACACCGGTCGCGCCATCGACGACCCTCTTGGCGACGATCCCCTCAGCGGCGAGGACCGGCAGCAGCCGCGCCAGGTATTCTCCGGCCTGGCCCTTGCCCAGCCTGAGGCACCGGGTCGCCCAGTCCTGCGGCCAGCCCTGATCCGCGTCGATGCGGTCGAACTCGGACTTGTTCTTGAACCGGTCGAGCAGGAAGGCCGGGGCGCTCAGTCCACGGGGGAACGCCGGCATGCCGTCGGGGCGCTGTCCCCAGATCGCCCGGTAACGATTGGTCCCGGCGATCCTGATCCACTCATTCAGCCAGGTGTGCTTGATCGCGCCCCGATAGCGCAGCCGATCCAAGAATCCACGGACGAACGCGAGATAGCGCCCGTCGTCCTGCAGCTCGACCAATCCGGGCAATCCAACGTGCACGTCCCGTGCCAGCTCGGCGATCTTCTGTGGATCTTCCAGCACCACCTCGCCGACCGCGGTACGGGTCAGGTCGAGGGTACGACCCTGCCTGCTGCGCAGCCCGAACTCCAGGATCGTCTGGAAAGCCAGCCGCTCACCGATCAGGTCCCACGCCTGCGGGCTGCCGCTGGTCGTCTCGGCCAGGATCGCGTCGATCTCCGGCCGGTCGTGCAGGTCCGGGGGCACGACGGCGGGCAGCACGCCGGACTCACTGGCCGCCGCTGCCAGCTCGCCGATCAGGTCGTTGAGCAGGATCGGCGCCTCGGGGTCCAGCCGGGAGCTGATCAACCGCCGCAGGGAGAAGGCGAACGACCGGTTGGCGACGAACCCGGCGCGGTGTGCCGCGTCCTGCACGGAGTCGTTGAACAGCAGCGTCTTGCGCTGCTCGGCGTCCAGCTGGCGGCCCGCGAACAGCTGCGTCACCGCCACGGACGCCAGCGACGCCAGGCCCGCACCGAGGAACCGGATGCCCTGCTCCATGTCGCAGGACGGGCAGCGGTCCTGCTTGGCCGCGTGGTTACCGTCCTGCTTGGTGCTCAGGTTCGCCAGCACGAAGACGATGTCGCCCTTGCCGTACTCGTCCCGGTCGGGGTCGTAGGGACGGACCCGGTCGCCGTCGAGGATCTGCAGGCCCTTGGCCTTCGCCTCGACCTCGCCCTTGGTGGCCTGGATCAGCGCCCGGACCCGCTTCTTCTCCGGGCCGATCGCGGACCGGTAGATCTTCTCCGGGTTGGTCACCAGTTCGGCCGGGTCCTTTTCGGGTGAGAACGCCGCCCAGCCCGAGCGTCCGCAGTGACGGCAGTAGACGGCTGGGAGCCGGCTCTTGCCCATCACGTTCAACGTCGAATCGGCCTCGGTGACCGGCTCCTCGCCGATCCACGCGAATGCCGGCGAGTGGTGGACCAGGCGCAGCAGCCGCGACACCGCCCGCACCCACATGTGCGTCTCGATCATGAGGAATGGCTGGTCCGGGCGTCCCGGCACCTTGCTGGGAATCCGCGCCTGAGAGAGCAGGGCGACGAACCTGGCCAGTGCTCTGGCCGCCTGGCCCGGGTTGGCCTGGATGGAGGCGCCCCAGCTGTAGGCGCCCTTCTTGGGCAGGCGCTCCAGCATCTCCTCAAGCGTCTTCGGCTTCCCGTCGCCGAGGAGGTCGAGCACCGCGTGGGTGAGGATGTGCTGCTTGAGGATTTCACCGAGTTCGATGTCGCTGATGATGTTCTTGCCGGTGACCTCTGCGGCGAGCTGATCCATCGCCCCCGGCTGAATCAACGGGTCGCCGCAGGCGATCAGATCCTCGGGGCCCGGGAGCGGCAGGGCGAAGTCGATGTCGCCCATGAACTCCTCGGCGGACAACCGATCCTCGGCCACCACGGCGCCCTCGGGGAACGCCGTGCCGAAGACCTGCTCGGCCACCTCGCGGATGACCTCGCCGTTGCCGCCCTCGCCCAGAGTCGCCGAGGTCGCGACCGGACAGATGTCACCGAGCGGCTTGCCCGGCCGCGCTTGCCCGGTGGCCGCGGCGAACCGCCGAAGGAGCATCGCCACGTCCGTGCCCTGCGCGCCGTCGTAGGTGTGGAACTCGTCGACGACCACGTACGCCGGCTCGGCGTCCTTCCACAGCGGCAGGTCATCGGCCCGCTGGAGGAGCAGGTCGAGCATCTTGTAGTTGGTGATCAGGATGTCCGGTGGGTTACGCCGGATCTCCGACCGCTGGGTCATCACCTTCGGGTAGCCGACCTCGGGCGTATCACCGATGTAGAGCGCGGCGGTGACCTCCTCCATCCCGCTCTGCTGGAGGTAGTCGTTGATGCGGTGCGCCTGGTCGGTGGCGAGGGCGTTCATCGGGTAGAGCAGCACGGCCTTCACCCCGTGCCTGCCCTGTGCTCTCCGCCGGCGGCAGTGGTCCAGCACCGGCACCAGGAACGACTCCGTCTTGCCCGAGCCCGTGCCCGTCGTGATCAGCGTGGGCTCGGCCTGCTTGCCGAGCGTGCTCAACCGCTCGAACGCCTCCGCCTGGTGACGGTAGGGCGTGAACCCGCTCGGCACCCATTCCACCCGGTCCCGCCACCCGTCCGCCGCTTCGCGGAACGGGGTCCTGATCCGCAGGTACGGGCCCCGGAAGATACCCTGCTCGGGGTGCTCCAGGAAGAGCTTCAGCGCCTCCTGCGTCGTCGAGTCCGACAGGGCGAACGTGGTGGTGAGGTATTGAGTGAGGCTCTCTCGCAGCTCCTCGGCGGCAAGGGTCGGCTTCACGCCGCCTCCCTTTCAACTTGTCGCACTCTCATTCGGACGAGTTGCCGACACTCAACCCGCAGCCGTCGGTCCCTGGGCCACTCCTCTGGGCGGCCGACGCCGTGGTGAGCGCCACCACCTGGTGGATCGATGCCGTGTCGACCTTCTACGATCTGCTGTCGCTCAAGGTGTCGACCATCTGCGTCGGCTAGCTCGGGAAGCGCAAAGGCCGGACGCCCGGTTCCATCGGGAGGCCCGGCCTCACTTCCGCACCCCAGAGGGATTGGCAAGTCCCAGCCTGTCTCACCGGGCGTAATCAGGCCAGCGCTATGCGAGAGGAAGCGGGTATCCCTCCGACAGGTCACAGCAGCGCTCGGCGTCGTGGCGCCCGGCAGAGCGAACGTGGTGAGGTATTGAGTCAGGCTCTCCCGCAGTTCCTCCTCCGCCGCCAGCGTCGGTTTCATGCACGCCCCCCTGGCGTCTCCAATCGACTGAGCAGGCTTTCGGCCAGTTGCTGGAACTCGGCCCGACATTTGGCCACATATGCCTGGGTACTGCCCAGAGCGCCGTCAGCGGCTTTCAGATCGAACATCGGTTTACGGGCATCGTGCGAGAGCGGCATCAGGCTTTGGTAGTTGCGCATGGTCGCCACCTCGTACGACTCGCCTGCTTGATCTGGAGCGTCGGCGAGGACCGAGTCGACGAAGACGCTCGGAATGCGCTCCAGCCATCGCCGGTAGGCCTTCACCGGGCGATCCAAGCGCATGGTCGGCTGCATGATCACATATCCGATGGGACGCATCGTTCCCTCGGGCGCCGAGATTTTCGGCGGAACTCTCGGGAGCACCGTGTCCTGCCACGTGCTACGCCATGCCCGCAGCGCCGGCCCCAAGTTCCGCAACCCTCGAAGCGAGAAGAGATCCGCTGCGAGGGGCATCAGAACGGTGTCCGCGGCGAGCAGGGCGGCGCGATTGATGGCGCCGAGATTCGGCCCGACATCTATGAGCACGAGGTCGGCCGCCACCCTGCGGGCGGCGTCCTCGATGATTCGATGAAACGCGGTCGTGGTGCGAATGGCGGCCAGGTCTCCCGTGAAACACAGGGGCCACGCGGCCGAGAGCCGATCCTCGAACGCGCTCAGCTCCAGATCTCCCGGGACCAGCCACAACCCATCAGTGATCTCGATCGGCTGATAGAAGGTGACGTCTCCCAATCCTTCCATGATCGGTTGCACCGAAGCCGCAACGGTCCCCGCGTCGCTCATGTCGCTCTCGGCCATCGCGCTGCGCATTTGCTTGATGAGACTCGACTCGGTGTTACCGCCCCAGGCGGGGAACTCCGGCTCGGCCCACAGCGCCGCCAGATACTCCTCGTTCAGGAACATCGACGTCAGGTTTGCCTGAGGGTCGAGGTCGACTGCGAGGACTCGATGGCCGAGGCGCTGGAACATGTGGGCCAAGTGGTAGGTGAGTGTGGTCTTGCCCACCCCGCCCTTGTTGTTGAAGAGCGCTATCGAGATCACGCGGCTCTCCTCAACGTCACCGACCACGATGAGGCATCGACCTTGAACACCGCGGGCGGATTCGTGTTACGGGCCAGTTCCGCCTGAATTTTGGCGATGCCTCGTCCGAAGCGGTTCACGTAGCCGAGCGACTTCAGCGCCGCTGCCAGAGACGGATTCCGGTAGTCGTTCACCCGGTCGAAGTTGTCCTCGCGCACCTGTCCGTAGGGGCCGCCGGGATTGGAGATCTCGATCCGATCGGCGAACCACAGGATCCGGATCGGCGCGTTGGAGCTCTCGTAGTTGCGGTGCATCACCGCGTTCATGCAGACCTCGCGTAGAGCGCCGATCGGATAGTCGGGTTGCGACTTCTCCCGGAAGCCGGTCTCCTCCACGACCCGGGTGTGAAGATGCCCCTTCAACAGGGATTCCAGCCGCTCGGCGAGATCGACCGCGTTGAGCCGGAGCTCCTGCTCGTCCATGATGGCGGCGTCCATGCCGTCACCGTCGTATCGGACGAACTGCACGTAGGCTCCTGGGACGAAAGCGCTGGGGTCGTATCCCAGCACCAGCAGGCCCAGCACGGTGGGCGTGCCGGTCGCATCGGCCATGCGAAGGCTGTTGAGCTGGAGCAACTCCGGTCTGCCGTTCTCCTCGATCACTTCGGAGGCGACCTCCGACGGGAGGTAGGTAGACCGGAAGAGCCTCAGGTCAACGTCGCTCAGGGTGCTTCCGGGAACCGGCCGGCCATCGAACGGACCGTCGGCGGCACGACGGCGCTCCGACAGAATGCGCTCATCCTCGCGGTTGGCCTTCCGCGTGGTCGGCCCGGGGCGGACCCATACCACACCGTCGTAGCGGACCGGTGGGGTCGCGGATGCCTCCACCCGCACCCGAATGATCGCCTCTCCCTTGAAGAGCGCCTTTTCCACCATCATCGACGGCCTGGGCAGGATCTTTCCGCTGTCCCGATGCTCGGTCACCTTCAGCAGATCGCCATCGGCGGTCTTCACGTCCGGCAGTGGCCTCCCGTGTTTGTCCACTCCGATGAGCAGATCGCCTCCGCCGCGGCCGCAGAGATCGTTGGCGAGCGCGCAGATCGCCTGCCCGATCTTCTTGCCATCGTTCGCGGACTCCTTGAACTCCAGAACGATGCTCTCCTGGTCGCCCAGCCCATGGACAAGATCCGAGGTCATGCCAGTCATTGTGCCGCCTCGGAGCGACGAGCACCTGTGATCGCTTCCTGATTCATCGGCTGCTCTCCCGCGCGGCTTCCGCCTGCCGGAGGCGTTCGGCGAAGACGGCATGGGCCTGGCGGTATTCGGCTTCGCGGTCAGCCTTGTAGAAGGGGGCGGCGTAGCCGTCGGGAACCGGGCCGTTGATCTCGGGATCGAGGTGCGCCATGAGCGCTTCGAAGTCCGCCTTGGTCTGGCCGTAGCCGTAGGTGTTGTGGTTGCCCGCGATCTTCCGCCCGTTGGCGTCGAACCAGATCTGCGCTTCGTAGTCGGACAGGACGGGGTAGCGGGAGCGGTAAATCGCTACGAGCTGGTCGGCGGTCATGCCGAGCCAGAGGGCGACCATCGCGTCAAGCTCGACGAGGGCGGCGCGGCGCTCACGTTCGGTGCGGAGTGGCGTGCCGTAGTGCCACTCGGGGGTGACGTTCTCGGCAACCGGCTTGAGCCCCGACCAGTCGATGGCCCAGGTTTCATGCTGCCAAGCCGGGTCGTGAAGCTCGGTCCAGAGATCGGTGTAGGCGCTGGTCAGGCAGTTCAGGCGCAGGGTACGCAAGAGCAACGCCGAAGCCAGGGGGTGATCCGGATCGGCGGCGGGCATGGCATTGGCCTCCGCATTCCGGAGGTGTGACCGTCCGGTTATACGAAGCATGTAGTCAAGCGGCAGCGCCGCCCAGAACCCAGCCGCCAGCGCAGTGCCGCGATTGCTGGGCAACGCCATCGTGTGCACGGCATCCACGTGCGCCGGCCCGGGAGGAATCAGCGCCGCAAATAGTGAACGTTCACCGTTGAACGGAATCATGACACGCCAGGCCAGGCGGTAGAGCTCTGCATAGCGGCGAGTGCCGCCGTCCGCCGCCCCCCAGCGGTCCTGTGCGGCAAGGTAGGCATCTTCGTCACACGCCCGCTCGTAGTTAGCCGCATGCACCGCATCGACTGCGAGAACGGTCAGGTCCTGCGGCTGGTCGGAGCTCTTAAAGAGCGGCGGCTGCTTGGCAAAAGGCGTAGCGACACTGATGTGCGACCCCTGGAGAATCACGTCACGCAGCGAGTCCCGCGCTCCCGGCGACCAGCGGATCAGTCCGTCGTCCTTGGCGGTCTTCTCGTGATAGCCGGAACTGATTCGCGGGCCAGTGAAGCCCAGTCGCCGCGCGTAGTTTGCCAGCGCTTCGATCGCGCCCGCCTCTGCTACGGTCACGGGATAAAGCAACGGCGTCTGTTCAGGCGCAATATCCTCGGCGTTGAGGAGTCGGCGCCACTCACGCAAAACGCCATCATCAACCTTGATGATCCGGGCGCGATGTGGCCGGATATCCCATTTGCCTTCGTGTTTGATGCCCGGGAGAGCACCTTCGCCATCATGTGCCAGAGAGTACGGCACAACCTCTACTCCATAGAGATCGCTGAAGTGACTGAATGCAATTTGGCGCTCTGAGCCGTAGACATGAAGGCCGAATTCCTGTGTTCGACTGAGGTCATCGAAGGCCCAATTGGCCGCGTTGATAAATTTCGCGTGAACGCGGAGGTGACGATATGCGGCAGCTCGCAACCGACCTTCCTTAACACCACCGAAGTGAGTGTCCGGATGGATGAGACCAGCCGCTCCCATATCCTTTAGGTTCGCCCACACTCGGCACATGAACGCGCGATAGAGATCCGGCTGAGTGCCTGCAAGGAGCGGGTAAGCGATCCCCGAGCCGAGAAACTCGGTAACCCCTACATTGACTGAAAGCTCTTCCAAGAATGATGTGTTCGCCACATTATCGGCCAGCACCTCGGTCTTGCGGTCGCGCCACTCGGGCACGCTCGGCTTGTCCGCCAGCTTGAACCACGGCTCCCACTCGGCAAGGACCGCATCCTCCTGCCATGTGGGCCGAACCCACGGTGGGTTTCCAACCTGGAGGTCGAAGCCACCCCGGGTGAAGATCTGCGCGAACTGCAGCTCCCAGTGGAAGAACCCCTGGTCCTCCGCGATGTCCTCGGCCGCCCCCAACCAAGGGAAGCGCTCCGACAGCTTGAACGCCGAGTCCATCCCCATCCACGCGGGAAGCTGGTCCTCGTAGGTCTCCAGGTCAGCCAGCGACGCGAAGCTAGCAACCAGCGAATCCTCCGGGATATCCGCCCGGCCGAGCACGGCCTCGGCGAAGTCGAGCCAGTCGTTCAGGTCCGCCAGCGGGATGACCCTGCGCACCGGGTCGGGCTCCGAGCGTGGCTTGGCAGTTCGCTTTGGGCCGCCTCCGACCATGGTCCTCGCATCGGCCAGGTCCAGTTGCTTGTTTCCGGTCTCGAACAGCGAGTCGGTTACGTACACCTGCCCGAACCCGAGCGACTCCTCCGGCGCAGACCGTACAGCTGACTCGGCGAGGACTACCGACTCCAGTTCGGCGGTCGCGGTCGGCGCGTAGATCGGATCGGTGCCGTCGAGAAGGCCGGCCTTGTCGAGCGGCCAGAACCACAGCGCGCACCAGGCGTCCATGACCTTCTTGAGCCGCCAGTACGGCGTGCCCGGCGAGGTCAGGTCGTCGTAGACCTTCTCCTTGCCCACGGGCTCGGCAGGCTGGGTGATCCAGTCGGCGCCCCAGACGTCGATCTTGCGGCTGATCTCCCGCTCGGAAATGGTGAGGCGCTGGACGACCAGGTCCCACAGGTATTCGGCCCGACCGGACAGCGCCTGGAGCCGCTGGAGCTGGGACAGCCGCCGACCGGCGGGCTTCTTGTCGGAGACCTTGGCGCGGATCTTCTTCTGCCAGGCCTTGAGCTGCTTGGCCTCCTCCGGCGCCAGGTTCTTGGCCTCCTTGGCGTCGGCGACAGCTCCCCAGCCCTCGGCGGGCAGCAGGAAGTGATGGACCTGGCCCGCGGGAACAGCTCCGGTCGAGAAGGGGAGGTCCGCCGGAGCGGTCTTGAGCCACTCCCCCTTGGTGAGCTGTGCCGCGCCGTAAACGCGCCGCCCAGCCCCGATGAGCGAATTGCCTCGCCGCAGGTGAAGCCCGAACCAGGGCGCCTGCAGCCCGGGGTGCATGACGTTGAGCCAGACGGAGACCTCGGCCAGCTCGATCGCGGTGTCGTTGAGGTCGACCCCGTAGGAGTTGTGCAGGGCGATGTACGCCTTGACCCGCTGCAGCTCCTCCTCGTACGACTCGGGGTCGATGGAGCGGCCGAGCTCCTGCTGGCGGCGCTTCAGGTAAAGCTCGGCGACCTGGTTGATGGCCTCGTTGAGGAACGCCCCGGAGCCGAGAGCCGGCTCGCAGATCTTCCAGGACAGGATGTCGCGCGCCGTGGTGTCCTCGGTGACCCGGTGCTGGAGCGCGAGCTGGACCGTGACGCGCGTCAGCGACTCGGGCGTGTAGTAGGAAGCGCTGGTCTCGCGGTCACGGCCGGCCAGGCGGTAGACGAACGATCCCGCCGGGTAACGCACGTATTCGTCGGTCTTGTTGCCGTCGTCGTCGGTCCGGATGACGAAGACCTCGGACGGGTAGTCGTCGACCTTGGACGCCGGGATCATCCAGGATCCGTCCTTGGGGTCGCCGCCCTTGGCGACCTCATACAGGTCCTCCGTGGCGATGAACCCGGTATAGGACATCAGGCCCTCGTACACCGCGCCGAGCTGGTTGATGCCGAGCTGCGCGTACGAGATGAACCCGCCGCGCTCCTTGCGGCGCCCGCGCGTGAGCATGAGCTTGCGCAGCACCTTGTAGAGGGTCTCGTTGCGCAGCCGGGTGTCGATAGTGCGGGGGTCGTCCTCGTCGAGGGGCAGATCGCGGCGGATGAGGCCGGTGGCGGACGATTCGAAGAGGGCGGACTTCAGCGGCTCGAAGTGCAGTCCCTCCTCCTCGGACACCTCGTCGCCGGTCCGCGGCCGGTGCCCCTCGTTGACCATGCGGAACAGCAGGTCGAGCGACTCGTACAGGTGGAAGCCGTTTCTGGCCTCCTCGCCGGCGAGGTCGCGGACGACCAGGTCGCCGAGGCGGGCCAGGCTGTAGCCGCGGGTGTAGTCCTCGTCGTCGGTCGGCAGGATGCCCAGCTCGGGCCTGGCCTCGGCGTACAGCAGGAAGAGGATCCGGTACAGGTAGCGCAGCGACTCGCGGCCGAGTTCGCGAGCCAGGGCGGTGGGCTCCATGATGTCGCCGGCCTGCACCCCTGCCGCGCGGATGCGGGCGAGGACCTCGTTGGCGATGAGCTCGACAGACTCCTTGAGCCCGTCGCGCAACTCCTTGGACACCCCGACCGCGTGGTTGCGCGAGCTGGTCAGCAGGTCGGCGAGTGGTTCTGAGCCGCCCTCGGCAGGGGGCAGCAGTGAGTCGGCGCCGAACAGAGCGGCGATGACCTCCAGCTCCGCGGGGTCGTTGCGGCCCAGGGCGACGTCGAGGGAGACCGCCAGGTAGCGGCCCTCACCCCAGGTGGCCCGGTCGGCGAGGATGACCACGCCGCCGGCCAGGATGAGGACGTAGCGCGGCGGGTTCTCGCCGGCCAGCAGCCAGGAGGCCAGCTTGGGACCGCTCTCGATCTGCTCGCGCCCGTCCAGTTGCACGGGGTGCAGGAGCCGCCCGTCGAGACCGGCGTCGACCTCGGCGGCCCAGGAGCACTCGATCGCGATCAGGTGTTCGTCCGCGTAGGCGACGTGAACCGGGTAGTCCTTGCCCGCCCGTTCGACGATGATCTCACGGGGCTCGGCCTGGTAGCCGAGTGCCTTGAGCACGTGGATGTGCAACTGGCCGAGCTGCTTGCGCCACTGCGGCAGTTCCTCGGGGATCTCACCCTCGTTGAGCCGTGCGTCCATGTCGGCGAAGAAGGGCCGGTCGGTGAAGTACGGCTTGCCAAGCGCGCGAAGGCCCTTGCGCGGCGTGATGCGGCCGTCCTTCTCCTCCGCGGCCCAGCGGGCGAGCAGACCGTCCTTCTTCTTCAGATCCTTGGGCAGCACCTCGGCCAGGTAGTGAGCCGAGAAGTAGTCGCCACGGTTGACCAGCGAGTCGAGTCTCATCACACATCCTGGGGAACGAGGACGGCGAGGACCCGCAGCAGCGGTTCGCCGGTGGTCTGCATGGAGTCGAGCAGGCGCTTCTGCCGTTCGACGGTGTCGCGAACGCGTCGCTCCTTGCGCGTGCGCTGGGAGACGTGCACACCGTCGAGGGTGAGCTGCTGCCAGGTGTCGAGGTGTTCGCGGTAGGCGTCGAGCGGCGCGACGACCGCCGCGTCGTATGCGGCCCGGCGGACTTCCAGATGCTCGCGGGCGGTGGCGACCGCTTGGGGAAGGCGGGTCTGGAGCGGCTGGAGGTCGATGGGCCGGCCGGTGTTGGTCATGCGCGGCCCGACCCCGGCTTTGGCGAGGACCTCGGTCATCGGATCTCGGAGCACTTCTTCGCCGCTGACCGCCATCCATTCGACCACGGTCGGCTGGCCGAGGGTGTTGGAGTAGATGCCCTGGATGAGGAAGGTCGGCTCATCCACCTTCGCGGTGATGACGGGAGCCTTCTGGCGGCCGAGCCGTACGAGGACCTTGTCGGTGATCCAGTCGACCAGCGGGTGCAGGTCGGAGAGGTAGGCGATCTCGGGCCACATCGTCTTGGTACGCCGGGCCTCGGTGAGCTTGCGCTGCGCGAGCGCCCGGTCGAAGGTGACCTTCATCCGCTTGCGGACATCATGAGTGCGCAGGTAGTCGGCGGGCAGCGCCGACAACCGGTGGACCAGGTCCGGCGGCGGGGTGAACGCCATCAACTCGCCGTCGTCCTCCAGATCCTTGAGCAGGCCGAGCGTGGCGATGGCCTCCTTGACGAAGGTCTCGGAGGTGTCGAACAGCCTGGGCACGTCCGCCTTACGCGGTTCCGGATTGGCGGGCTCGGCGCCGACCGAGCCGAGCAGGTCGGCGAGGAAGTCGTCGATGGGGCGGTCTTCGATGGACTCCTCGACCGTCTTGCCTTCCAGCAGGTCCTGGATGAGCCGCCGTTCCTCGCGCTCGGCGCGATACTCACCGGTCACGGCTTCGGCGGTGCCGAGAGTGCGGTGCGCGGTCGCCTCCTTCTCCAGCAGTTTCTCGGCGACGGTTCTGTCATCCTTGGCACCCTCGACATCGGAAGTGAGGATGAGCGCTTTGAACTGCGGCTGGTGCTCCTGGCCGTAGCGGTCGATTCGGCCGTTGCGCTGCTCGATCCGGATGAGACTCCACGGCACGTCGAAATGGATCAGGTGGTTGCACTGCCGGTGCAGGTTGACGCCCTCGCTCGTCACGTCGGTGGTGACGAGCAGCCGGACCGGACTCTCGGCCAGGCCGAAGCGTTCGATGACGTCCTGCTGCTGCTGGTCGGACATGCCGTTGCCGAGCATGACGTCGACGGCGTCCTGCTTCAGTCCGAGGCGTTCGGGGAGAACGGCGGCCAGCCATTTGACGGTTTCGACGCTTTCGGAGAAGACAACGACGCGGTTCTTCTTCAGGTCGATCGCCCGGAGTTCGTCGATCAGCGCGGCGAGTTTGGCCGGCTCGTCGATCTGGGCGGCCAGGTGCTGGAGGGTCTTCAGCGCATCGATCTCCCGGGCCTCCGTGGCATTCTTCAGCCGGTTGGCAACCGTCTTCGCGAGAGCCACGGGGCTGGACAGGAATGCCTTGAGAAGCGTGTAGGGGAAGAGGCGGTTCTTGGCGGAGACGACAGGGCCGCCGATGCGCTGGTCGCCCGCGAGCCAGACCTGGGTGAGCTCTTCAAAGATCTTCTCTTCTGCGTCACTGGCCTTGCACCTGACGGGGACGGAAGGCCCGCGGTCAGGCCACTTGCCGCCCATCTGGTCGCGCACCTCAGGGCTGATCTTGGTGCGGCGAATGTAGAGATGGTCGATGTCGGCGGCCGAGTACTTGCTGTCGTCAGCGATCGCCGCGGGGTCGAGCATGCGGATCAGCTCGGCGAAGGACTCGCTGTTGCCGTTGTGCGGGGTGGCGCTGGCCAGCAGCAGCGCGTCGGTCTGGCGGGCCAGCAGCTTGGCCAGCTTGTTGCGGTCGGTCTTCTCGCCCATCAGGTTGTGCGACTCGTCGATGACGACCGCGTCCCAGTGCAGCTTCTCCAGATGCTGGCCGTACTTGCCCGCGTTCTTCAGCGTGTCGATGGAGATGATGATCCGCTTGTAGTACGTGAAGGGGTTGCGGCCCGCCGGGATGTCGCGCTGGATCCGTTCGACGCCGACGGAGTCCAGGCGGATCAGCGGGATGGCGAAGCGGGTCCACAGCTCGTGCTGGAACTGCTCCAGGACCTGTTGCGGGGTGACGACCAGGATGCGCTCCCCTCTGCCGCGCTTGATCAGCTCTGCGAGGATGAGGCCGATCTCCAGAGTCTTGCCCAGCCCCACCACGTCGGCGATGAGAATGCGCGGGCGCAGCCCTTTGAGCGCGAGCTCGGCGGGACGCTGCTGGTAGGGCAGCGGGTCGAGGAGGAACCGGTCGCCGAGCGCCAGACCCTTTTCGGTCTGAGGGAGCGGGGTCCTGCGGAGAACAGCTTCGAGAAACAATCTGCTTTTGGCGAAACGAGAGGTTTCGTCCTGTTCGAGGACGGTCTCCTCAGGTCTGAGCAGACTGACCTTCTCCAGTGCGGTGAAGAAGACCGCGTCCTCGTCGCGAACGAACTCCGACGCCCCGACCGCCGTGATCTTGTGTCCGTCGTGCGCGGTCTTGGCGCAGGTGCGGACGATCCACTCGGCGTCCCGGACTTCGATCCGGGCGCCCGGGGGGTAGGCGGTCTCAGGCACTGAGCTGCTCCTAGAAGGCGGCATTGACGGAGTAGGTGGAACGCAGACGGTCGGCCAGCTTGGCGACGACCGAGCCGGGACGCACGACCTCGGAAAGGTCTTTCCTCCGAGGTCTGGGCGGCGGAGCGATCTCCTCGGGATCGCTTTCGCGCTCGACGTAGGTCGCTTCGACGAGCCGCTTCAGCGGTGCGGGACCGCACAGCTCCTTCAACCGATCACGTGCCTGCGCGACTGTCGGGCGTGCGACGGGATCGTGAGCGAGCATCTTCTCGATCAGAGGTCTTGTGCGGTCAGGCAGACCTTCGAGATTCGGCTGGACGCCGGCGCTGATGATGTTCATGAGCATCGCCGCGGCGTTGCCGCCGTCGTAGGGGTAGTGCCTGGTCAACGCGAACAACAGCGTGGCGCCGACCGCGTAGACGTCGGCGGCGGAAGTGATCTGCTTGGGGGTGTTCGCCTGCTCGGGCGACATGCACGCGGGGGTTCCCAATGTCGACTCGGTCGTGGTCAGATCCGTGGGACCGTCGGCGAAGGCGACCAGCCCCAGGTCGATGACCTTGGGCCCGTCCTGGCCGAGCAGGACGTTGGCCGGTTTGAGGTCGCGATGGAGCAGCCCGGCGGCATGGATGTCGCTCAGCGCGCCGGCCAGCACGACACCGAGCGCGGCCGCGTCTGACTCCGTCAGTGGGCCGCGCGTCTCGACGAATTCCTTCAAGGTCAGGCCGCGGACGAATTCGACCGCGAGCCACGGCTGCTCCTCGTCCTCTTCCGAGGCGTCCACGAGAGCGGCGATGTGCGGGCCTTGGATCGTACGCAGCGCGTCCGTCTCACGGACGAAACGGGCCCGTACCTCGGCTCTGGCGACCAGATCCTCACGAATCACCTTGACCGCCACGGCCTCGTGATCGTCAGTGACGCCGTAGAAGACGCGCCCCATGCCACCGAATCCCAGGCGGCCGCGGAGCATGATGGTGCCGACCCGTTTGGGATCGGAGCGCTCCAAAGGATCCATGCCCGCCCGCCTCCATGACGAAGAACTCAGGGTATCCGCGATGCTGCACCAGCAGCATCTGGGGAGCAAACAGTAGCGCAAGATCCCATGGTACGGCCAGTGTATTCAGTTCACATACTCTTTCTTGCGAGGCCGTTGCGCCGCATGTCGATAGTCGGTAGCATCCAGCTACTTCCGGTCACGGAGGGGAACGGCACAAAGGCATTCAGCCCCTCGATGTCTCACTTCTGAAGTCTTCGACTCTTCAGCGTCCTGATTCGTTCGCTCCAGTAGCCAACTCGTGACCCACCGTCTCACGATCGAGACCGATGCAGAAGGGCGGCGATATCTTGCAGCAAAGCCACGGCGCCAAGAACCCCCATCGATCGCATTCGAGACCGCTGGGCAGTGTCAGCGCGCTTCCGGCGTTCGGGCAGGCCGACCTGGTCAGCGTGGACGTGGCCGCCAGGGTGACGGAGGATGATCTCCTCGCGATCCGCGTCTACCCTGTACCGCTCCGTAAGAGCATTCTGAGCCACGTCGGGCTTCGCGACATGCGGTCGATCACCAAGCTGACGGTCGTCAGCCTCGCCCGGACTCTGCGCGGCAACGACCGACGCCGGCGTACCTCGTTGGTTCGTAACCTGGCCGGTCCGTTCATCTCGGCGTTCGAGAATCACGACGAGCTCTCCCGGGAAGATTGCGCGGATCTGCTGCGTCCCGCCTCCGCTGCGGCTTCCCTCGGCAAGACACACGCACTCGCCGTGGGACTGGCGAACACCAGAGCGCTGGGGGCGTCGCTGACCGACCTTGTGCTCGCGGAGATCTACCGGCTTGACGTACCGCTGTCTCCCGTCGCGCTCGCGCTTCTCACCCATTCCAGCCAGCGCATGGCACCGGACGCCGCTCGGGCCGTCGATTCGGCTTGGGCCGAGCTTCGTGCTCTCCACCCCGAGCTTCCCGAACAGCCGGTCTCGTTAGATCAACTCAGAGACGTCGCGTTGTCCCTTCCCCCTCGGCCAGTCCCGATCGTCGGGGTGACGCCGGTCAACGACGAGGGCAGCGCGCCGGAAGGAAGTGAGATGACTTCTCACGAGCCAGGTCACGTAGGCGATCCATTCCCGATCGATGCTCTGCGAGCGGAGTTGGGCCTCCTGCGCGAGTCGTTCCTGAAAGCAGCTGATGCCGCCGAACGCACACGGACGGCCTTCGCTCGCGGTGCGCGTCCCTCAGCTCAGGACATCGACATGATCGCACAGGGTGTTCAGGACTTCGACGGTCTTCGCGACAAGCTGGAGTCCGCGCAAGGCAGCCCCATCTCTGCAGCCACCACCGACAGCCTCGATGAAGCGCTCACTGTTCTCGAGTCGGTAGAGACGGCACGCCACGAGGTTCTCCCCCTCGCTCACCTCACCGGACCCTCTCAGTTGGAGGGGTTGCTCCAGGAGGTTCGCGAAGCGGCCACGGTCGCGTCGCCCGCGCTGAAGATCCTGGCCGAGCTCATCCGTCTCGCCCACGACGACGAGGCCATCATGCAGGTGTCCACCCTGCAGGAACGCTTCCGTGAGGAGGCGCCTCGCCACTGGGTGCCGCTGGCCACGGCCGCCGCCAGAGGCATGCTGGTCGTCCCCTCCATTCCTGTGACAGCCCACGCGGAAGCCGTGCCTCCGTCCGAGGAGGAGAACACGGAAGACGAAGATCCGGGTGGAACCGCGGACGAGCCGCAGGGCCCGTTGGCATCGCCCTCAGGGGAGGCGGAGCCGGCCGCCGACGACGAACTGGCGGCCCTGGACGCCTTCATCGCCGACCATCGCACGCAGCTGAGCCCGTCAAAGCCCGTACGACCGCCCAAGGAACGTTCCCCCGCTTCGCGGAAGCAGGAGCAGCCTCCGGCCTCAGCCGTACGGACCGACCCTGACCAGCCATCGGCTGAACCGGCTCCGCGGCCCGCTACCGCTCAGGCTGCGAGTGACCCGGGCCCGGCCGGCGAGGTCGCCGAGGCCGAGGCGTTGGCGCTCGCTTCTGGCCGGTTCGGACTGGCGGCCTGGCTGCACGACGCCATGGGCAAGCCGTCGGCCGAGGCGAGCGCCCGGCGGTGTGCCGCGATAGCGGCTGAGATGAGCGAGTTCGCCGGCCGGCTGTCAGCCGCTTTCAGCGAATGCGCTCGCCAGGTGTCGATGAGAGCTCTCAGCGACGACACGCCCGGTCAATTGCTGGCATGGGCGGCCGCGCTTCGCACAGGTCTGATCCACCCGACTCCGGAGGCCGCCCACCTGCTGGACGAGTTCGCAGCGGTCCTTTCCCCCTACCCCGGGCTGACCGCGTACAGCGAGGCATTCAGCCGGATGGCCAAGGCCGGCGCCTATCTGGTGCCGGGACTGTCCGGCCGGATGCACGATGCGTCGCAGGCGGAAGCCGATCGGGACCGGGCCGCAGCCGCGGCTGCCAGATTCCTGGAGGACGGGCGGTCCCAGAAGATCAAGTTCGCCCTGGCCACCGAAGTGTGGAAGTTCCTCCTGCAAGACGACGAGAGCTTGGGCAGGCTGCTGTCCATCGCCGCTCAGGACGACGTTTCCCGCGTGGAGGAGGTGATTCAGGAGCTCGACGCCCTCAGAGCCGGAGGCGCGGTCGACCGGATGATCGACGAGACCACCAAGGCCAGGACCTCCAGAAAGGGAGGTAACCACATCCACTCCAGCGCACGAGCCAAACTCGTCGAGAAGATCGACAGGGCGTTGGACCACGTGGGTGACTGGGTGACGGCCACACGTGAGGTGGAGTCACTCCGGACGGATGATGCCGGCGTCTCCTGGGTGGTCAAACCACTCAACGAACTGCGCACGATCGTCAACCGCAACCGCTCGCAGGCCCAGAATGAGCTCGCAAGCCTGATGGACTCGGCCGACCCGCTCATTGCCGCCTCGGCGACCGGCGCTTCGATTCTCGTCCGCGACACCCTGCGACTGCTGGACGGCGGCCCGCTGGCGCAGCCGGAGCCGTCTGCCGCACAAGTGCTCAACGCAGACCTGCTCCTCTCACCCGCGATCCGGTTCGACGGGGACACCGTTTGCCCGTTGGACGAGCCGGCGCCGGCCGACCTCCTGGCCGCCTGCGAGGCCGACCGGCGGGACTGGCGTGCTGCCTTCGAGGCCCGAGCCGCTCGCGGCGACCATACGGGCACCCGCGCCCTGCTGGCCGTGCTAGGGCACGTGGACCAATCGCTGGCGGCCGAACTTCGCGGACGCAGGGAGAAACTCGTCGACTCGGCCCGGCGCGACCGTGACGACCGGATCGAGGACATCCAGGACCAGATCGCCGAGTGGCGGCGGGACGGCGTACTCCCCGAGACGGTGGCCACCCGGTTCGTCTCGATGTTGCAGGCGCTCGGCAACGACGACCGGGACGATTTCGATGCCATCTCGGACGCCCTCGACCTGCTCGTCCAGGAGGCCGCCGGGATTCGCCAGGAACAGATCGACGCCGAGCTCTCGGCCCTGAACACCCTCAGCGCCGAGAACACCGACATCGCCACGGTCCAGGAGCGGATCCGGGCTTACATCGAGAGCGGAGACCTGACCACCGCCCGCGAGTTCACCGCCCAGGCCAAGGTCGGTAACCAGCTTCCAGAGGTCTCCGACACAGTCGATCACCTGAAACGTTACTTTCCGCACTTCCCCCAGGCGTTCGAGGCCATGTCCGCCAGGCTGCCGGGCAAGCAGAAGGGCCGTGAAGGAGAGGAGTGGCTGCGAAGGCTCAAGGACGCACTCCACAGCGGCAACGAGATCGCTGAGCCCGCAGCGCTGAGCAGCCTCCTGCTGCACAGCGGGCTGTCCATCGCCGCCATCCCCAGAGGCCGCCGCGGAGTCTCCGAGAACGGACTGCGTGTCTGGCAGCACATGGCCCAGGGGCCGAAGTCCGCAGGCAACTTCAAGAGCACCGTCACGGGAGTGCTGCAGATGATCGGCCTCGAAGGCGATCAGGAGGGGTCCCGTGAGGAGCAGAACCGGATCTGGATCACGTTGAACCGGGTCCGTACGATCGGCGACCCGCTGCTGCCCTCCTTCGGGTCCAGGATGAGCCCTTCGGGCGACCGGCTCCGCCTGTTGCTGGTGTGGAAATCACCAGGGCCTCAGCAGGTGATCGAGTGGCTCAAGGACCAGCCTGGGGACCAGACCGTGTTGGTTTTCTACTTCGGCGTCCTCACGGTCGAGCAGCGGCGACAGCTCGCCGCGGCGAGTCGCCGCCGACCGGCGCCGGTCGCGGCGGTGCTCGACGACACCGCGATCAGCTACCTCGCCTGCCTCCCCGAGGCCAATTGGTCCTCGACCGTGAGCCTCCTGGCCCCGTTCACCTCCACCAACCCCTACGCACCGACCGGCGACGTTCCCGAGGAGATGTTCTACGGTCGTCTGGACCAATTGCATGAGGTGACCAGCAGGACCGGTTCCTCGTTCGTCTACGGCGGACGCCAGCTCGGCAAGTCGGCCCTGCTACGCAAGGCCGAACGCAACGTTCACAAGACCGACGAAAACCGCAAGGTCATCTCCGAGATCATCCAGAACATCGGCAGGATCACCCGCGTGACAGCCTTGTGGCCGATGCTCGCGGGCAAGCTCGTCGAGGCCGAGGTGCTTCCCAGCACTGCGGGCAACCTGTCCGACCCGAAGGAGATCTGCGACGAGGTGAAGGAGTGGATCGGCGCCGATCCCGCGCGGCAGTTGCTGATCCTGCTGGACGAAGCCGATGAGTTCCTCAACACCGACGCCAGGGATGCCGCCTTCAGCAACGTCATCACCCTGCGCAACCTCATGTCCGAGACGGACTACCGAGTCAAGGTCGTCTTCGCGGGCCTGCACCAGACAGCTCGGTTCAAGAGCCATTCCAATCAGCCGATCACCCACCTCGGCACTCCGATCGCGGTCGGACCGCTCGAACCGCAGGACGCGTACAGCCTGCTCACCAAGCCGCTCCAGGCGCTGGGTTTCCACTTCGCGCCACGACTGGCGGCACGGGTCATCGCCGAGGCGAACAACGCTCCAGCTCTGATCCAGTTGTTCGCGGACGCCCTCTTGACGCGACTGCGCCGGATCCCCACGACCAACATGACGATGCCGTACGAGATCACCCGCGAAGACGTGGACAAGGTGTGGAGGGACAGCAAACTCGCCCGGGGTTTCCGTGACCGCTTCGAGTGGACCCTGAATCTGGACAAGCGATACAAGGTCATCGCCTATACCGTTGCGTTCCGCGCGCTCAACGAGGGAACCGACGTCACCTTGACGGCCGGCGAGTTGCGGTCCGAGTGCCAGGAGTGGTGGCCGCAAGGGTTCCGCGACTCCACCAACGACGCTTTCCGGGGCCTTCTCGAGGAATGCGTCAACCTGGGCGTGCTGGCCGCCGACGGAGAGGGCTACCGGCTGCGAACCCCGCACATTCTCAACCTGCTCGGCGGGGCCGACGAGGTCGAGGCCGTACTTGAGCAGGCCGAAACCTTCGAACGTCCCGACTCCTTCGACGCGCAGTCGTACCGCGACACCTACAAGAACAACGGCGAATGCTCCCCTCTGACGGGCAGTCAGGTAGCTCGACTGCTCAGCCCGCGCAATGTCCTGCATCTCATCGCCGGTTCGCCGGCGCTGCAGATCGACAGGGTCGCGACCGCTCTCGAAGAGGCGGCGTCACGTCACGAACAGGCCCAGACGTGGCGAGTGGAACCCGGCGGTGTCACGTTCGAGGGAGCGCTGCAACGCGCCAGACAAGGCTCGGATCACGACGTGGTGATCGTTGACCTCGCCGGGCAGTCGCACAAGAAGGCGACCGCGATGTACCGAGCGGCGGCAGCCGAGCTCTCCGCATCTACCCGAGGCACCCTTTCGATCACACTGATCGCACCGCCGGAACATGCCTCCATGTGGCTTTCCACGAGCCGCGGAACGGCGATCGGGGACACCGAGGCCACCGCGCTGACAGGCACGGCCGAACTCATCGAGCTGCAGCGGTTCAACCGCCCCGCCGTCCGGCAATGGATGTACGAAGTCGGGCTCGGCTTCCAGGAAGACCCGAGCCGCGCCGCGCTGCTCCGCACGACCGGTGGATGGCCGCTGCTGATCAGCAAGGTGGTCAACACTCTTGCTGACGGTGACACCGATCGCGAACACGCCCTGGAGTCCTGCCAGGACTATCTGGAACGGGAACCGGAACAGTTCGTGCAATCGACCGGGGTCCTGTCGAGCATGGCGATCAGCACCGCCTGGCGCATGCTCGTGGAGGTGTCCGACATCGCCGACACGCCTGAGACGCTCGCCGGCTTCCTGGCCTCGGGAGATGACGGGCATCCGCTGGCCGAGGCGTGCCTGCAGGAGGAGGGCTACATCTCCACCGCGGACCTGGTCGAGGTGTTGCGAATCCTCGGTGCGCTCGTCCCCCAGGAGGACGGCATGCTGAAGCTGGAGCCCGTCCTCGCAAGGGCCACTCAACGGATGAGACCTCCCCGGTGACGTCCGATCCACTGCTGCCGATTCTCCAGGCGGCGGCACGCGTACTCCTGTCCCGGCCGACCATGGCCGGGGCAGAGCACGACGCGGAGCAGTTCGCCGTCGAACGACGTCCCGTCATCATCGACGCGCTGATCAAGGTGCCGGCGCTCAGAAGCAAGGTCCGCGAGGAACTGGAGATCCGGCACGACCAGCCTGAGCTCCACACGTCCTCCTCCCTGATCCTGTCCACGGACGATGACGTCGTCCGGGCCGGCCTTCGACTGCTCGAACTGCTCAACAGGTCGGATACGGCTCGCGAGACTCTGCGTACTCGCCTGCAAACCAGGATCAGCGGGCTGAGAGGCAAGCTGGAGATGGAGAAGGGCCGTCACGAGCACGCTGTCAAGGCACTGCAGAGCGCCCGCAACGCACTCGCCGACGCGGAAAAACGTGCGGAGGAACTGGAAACGCAGGTCGCGGCACTCCAACGCCGCCTGCACGATCCGCATGTCCTAGCCTCCAACCTGCTCGCCATCCTCCAGCGGTCTCCTGACCTCACCCGTGAGAGCGCGGAGGCACGCGATCCGCGCAATGAGCGCCTCGATGGGCAGGACCCGTCACCCCTCATAGTGGCTGCCGAGACCGCTGGGATCGCGTCGGACTCTCTCGTCGGCGCCCTTCAGGCGATCATCTCGCCACCGCAACCTCAGGCGAGTCCCCAGGTGACCGTCTCTCGAGAGCGGACCCTGCGCGTGCGTCCCCTCGGAGGTGCTACCGAGATCGGCGGCTCGTGCGTCCTGATCGAAGCGGGTGAGACTCGCCTGCTTGTGGACGCGGGGCTGATCCCGGGCGATCCGGCGCTCCCGCCACGTCACATCGACGAGGCCCTGTCAGAGCCCCTCCAGGCCGTGGTGATCACACACGCTCACACCGATCACTGCGGGTACGTGCCAGCGCTGACCACGCGTTTTCCGAGCCTGCGCATCCTCGCCACGCCCGAGACCACCGCGCTGATGCCGCGCATGTGGGCGGACTCGGCGAAACTCATGGGGGAACGGGAGCGGCTCCATCGCCGATGGGGCACCGACAGCGAGCCGCTGTACCAGCGTGACGCCGTCGAGCTGACCGCGCGGCGGTGTGAAGAAGTGCCCTTCGGCGTCACGCGCACGATCGGCGACATCACCATCGAACTGTTCCCTGCGGGGCACATCCTGGGCGCGGCCGGGGTCGTCGTCCGAGCCGGTGATCAACGCGTAGTCATCACCGGCGACATTTCAGGATTTCGCCAGGAAACCGTGGACGGTTACTCCATTCCGGACTCCGCGCGCGAAGCAGATCTCCTCCTCATGGAGTCCACGTGCTGCGCCGAGGAGCACGATCCCCGGGAAACCCGCGTCAAGGACCTGGTCCGTGCCGTCGACGACGTCTATGCGGCCGGAGGACGTGTACTCATCCCCGCCTTCGCCCTGGGCCGCGCCCAGGAACTCGCCATGATCATGCGAACGCGTATGCCGCACGTCCCGGTGCTTCTCGACGGCATGGCAGCCGACCTGGCATCGTCCTTCGAGAGCATTACAGGAGACCGGCATTCGCCCTTGCGTATCTTCGGGGGCAACGTCAGCCGCGCCGAGCGGCCGGAGCACCTGGACATGTTCACCTCCGGTGTGGTGATCACAACGTCGGGGATGCTCACGGGCGGCCCTGCCATCGAATGGGCGGCCAGGATCCTCCCCGAGTCGCGGAGCGCTCTGTTCCTGTCCGGATACCAGGATGAGGAATCCGGCGGAGCCAGACTCCTCAGGCTTGTCGAGGACCGGGCCTCCCACCTGACCATCGACGACCGCGGCAAGAAGAAGGAGATCCCCCTCAGAGCCCGGATCGAGATGATGCGCCTGTCCGCCCATGCCGACAAGCGAGGCCTGCTCGACATCGCCGACGAAGTCGGCGCCCGTCAGACCATGCTGGTCCATGGCCTCCCGCGTCGTCAGCAGGACTTCCGCCAGATATTGGAGGTCAGAGGGCATCGTTGCGTGGCCACGGGCCCATGGCAGTAGTCATGGTCGTCTTGTGACCGTTCCGACTTCGTCGGATGTCGCTTTCGGAGGACCTGGCCGTACTCATGGAAGGACACCTGTGAACCGTCCCGGCCCTCGGCGGGAACGACTCCCCGAGGACTGCCTGTACCCCAGCCGTCCGCTCACCCCGCTCGGCGAGGTGCTGCTCGACATCCGCGCCTGGCGCATGTACGACAGACGCCTGGCACGCACGCTGCACCGGCGGCTGGGACGCTTGGAGCTGCTGACCCGCCGCGGCAAGGGCCCGACAGAGCGGCTGGACCTCGGTTCGGACACCGAAGATCCACTGCCGGCGGCGCTCGCCCGGGTGCCTGACCTGCTGACCTTTCCGGCGGAGGCGGCGGTTGAGATCACCTGCCTCGCCGAGTTGGAAGAGCGTGTGGTCGAGCTGGTCGAACCGTTCGGTGAACTGCAGGACGCGTGGGCCCTGTTGGCCGACGAGCACCTGCTCCCCCAGGACGACTGGGACGAGGAGGACCTGGCCGACCACGCCGCAGGCTGCGACCGGGTGCCGCCGCACGACGAGCGACTCTACGTCCGATATGACGACCTGGCGCCGCTGCTGATCTCCATCAACGGCATCCCCTATCTGGCCGCGCAGGTGACCGACCGGCGCACGCTCATCCCGATGGACCCGGGCGAAGACTCTCCCCCACTTCCACTCGTCCGGCGCGAACACGCCACGTACGGCTACGACTGGGACGGGGGATCACCGGCGTCCAACAGCAGTTGGTGGGAAGGCGTCGGTGAGGTCCGCCCCGGGCTCCACATCGCCTGGGCTGCGTACGACGAGGGCGGCTATGTCATGATCGGGCGCGGCACCGCCGAGGAGTTCATGACCGAAGTGCGCAATTCCGGCTTCTTCGCCGAATCCCAGGGCCTCGATGAGGAGTGATGAGGAACGAGGTCACATGCCTGACGGCGGGTTCGTGCCCCACACGATCGCGCTGGCCACGAAGCCGTCCGAGACGGCCCATCGGCCGGTGAACTCGCCGACGGGGCCGGGAACCAGCAGCTTCGCGGTGAACGTGCCGGTGTCGTTGACGATGATCTCGGCCTCGTCGAAGCCCAGGTTGCGGTGGGTGAGCGGGTACCACGCCTTGAACACCGACTCCTTCATGGTGAACAGCAGGCGGCCCCGTTCCTGGGCGCTCTCCGCCCAGGTCCGCTCCTGGGGCAGGGCGATGGCGTCCAGGACTCCGGGGGGCAGCGGCTCGCGTGGCTCGGCGTCCATGCCGATGCTGAGGACGTCCGGAGTGCGCGCCACCGCGGCCGCGCGGTAGCCGCGGCAGTGCGTGATGGTGCCCACCACGCCGTCGGGCCACAGCGGCTCGCCGCGCGGTCCGGTCAGGATCGGCGTCGGCGGCAGTCCGAGGCCGGCGAGGGCCGTACGGGCGCAGTGGCGTCCCGTGGTGAACTCGGTCCGCCGTGCCTCCACGGCGCGCGCGACCAGAGCCGCTTCCTCCGGGAACAGCGCGGCGTCCGGTGGGTCGGCGAAGACCTCGGCGGTGATCACGCCGGGCGGCATGAGGTCCTCTATCATGAGAAAGAACGATAAGTCGGGTCGAATGTGCTGAGGCTGGGCTGAAACGCCGCCCATGAACTCCGATCAGTGGCGGTCATTGTTCGCGTACCCTCCTGTGGCGGCACAGTTCCTCTAGCCGACATGAGGGACGATACGGAAGACCGTCACCGCCGGGACACCCCTAATGGTTAGGGGTTGGCCTGTTTCAGCACTCCCCGTAATGTCCGCCTGGCAGGCGTTGCCGATATTCATTTCACTGGCTTTTCACGGTGGGGGTTGTATGAGCAAGACCGCGCCGACTCCTGTGAGCCAGCTGCCGCAGGAAACCATGCGCGACAGGATCGCCGAACTCGAACTGGTGCGGGACCGCATCATCCAGGGGCCGGATCCTGTGGCCACCGAGAAGCAGCACGCCGCGGGCAAGCTGACCGTACGGGAGCGCCTGGACGCCCTTCTCGACCCGGGATCGTTCGTCGAGGTCGAACCGTTCCGCAGGCACACCGCCACCGGCTTCGGGCTGGAGGCCCGGCGGCCGTACACCGACGGTGTCGTCGCCGGGTGGGGGAAGGTGCACGGGCAGGACGTCATGGTGTACGCCCACGACTTCCGCATCTTCGGCGGCGCGCTCGGCGCGGCCCACGCGGACAAGATCCACAAGGTCATGGATCTGGCCGCCTCCGCCAAAGTGCCGCTGATCGGCCTCAACGACGGGGCGGGAGCACGCATCCAGGAAGGGGTCACGGCGCTCGCCGGCTACGGCGGCATCTTCCGCAGGCACGTCCGCATGTCCGGCGTCGTCCCGCAGATCAGCGTCATGCTCGGGCCCTGCGCGGGAGGCGCGGCCTACTCGCCCGCGCTCACCGACTTCGTCTTCATGGTGCAGGGCACGGCGCAGATGTTCATCACCGGACCCGACGTGGTGCGGGCCGTGACCGGCGAGGACATCAGCCGCGAGGCGCTGGGCGGCGCCGGGGTCCACGGCACCCGCTCGGGCGTGGCCGGCTTCGTCTACGACGACGAGCTGATGTGCCTGGAGGACGTACGCTTCCTGCTCTCCATGCTGCCGCCCAACAACCAGGAGCTGCCCCCGGTCGCCCCCAGCGCCGACCCGGTGAACCGCCCCAACGACCCGCTCGTGGACCTCGTCCCGAGCGACCCCGCGCAGAGCTACGACATGGCGGCCGTCATCGAGGAGATCGTCGACGACGGCCAGTTCTTCGAGTTCCACCAGGGCTGGGCGCTCAACCTCATCTGCGGGCTCGGCAGGCTCGGCGGTCACGTCATCGGGATCGTGGCCAACCAGCCGTCCCATCTGGCCGGCGTGCTGGACATCGCGGCCTCGGAGAAGGGCTCCCGCTTCATCCAGATGTGCGACGCCTTCAACATCCCGCTCGTCAGCCTCGTCGACGTCCCGGGCTTCCTGCCCGGCGCCGACCAGGAGCACGGCGGCGTCATCAGGCACGGGGCCAAGCTGCTGTACGCGTACTGCGCGGCCAGCGTCCCCCGCATCCAGGTCATCGTCCGCAAGGCGTACGGGGGCGCCTACATCGTGATGGACTCCCGCTCGATCGGCGCGGACATGTCCTTCGCGTGGCCCACGAACGAGATCGCGGTGATGGGCGCGGAAGGCGCGGCGAACGTCATCTTCCGCCGGGAGATCGCCTCCTCGCCCGACCCTGAGCAGCAGCGGGTCACCCGGGTGGAGGAGTACCGCCGCGCGCTCATGCACCCCTACTACGCGGCCGAACGCGGCCTGGTGGACGACATCATCCACCCCCGCGACACCCGGGCGCGGCTGGGCCGGGCGCTCGAACTGCTGCGTGCCAAGCACGTGCCCCCGCCCTACCGCAAGCACGGAAACCCACCGATGTGAACGAGATCAAAGTGGTCGCCGGAGCGCCCACGGCCGAGGAGATCTGCGCGCTGATCTGCGCGCTCCGGCTGCGTGCCACCGCCGCCGCCCCGCCGCGCCCGGCCCGCCGTACGGCTCCCTGGATCCAGGCGGGGGACCTCCCGCGACCTCCCGCGGCCGGACGGATGACAGTGTGAGGCGGAGCTATCGGTACGTGGGACCGGCCGAGCTGAAGGCCGCGGTCCGGCCCGGCAGCGGCGGCCGCCGGAATCGGCTCGGCGGCCGATTTCGACAGCTGGGTCACCGGGCGTTCCGCCGCCGAGCTGGCCGAGCCGTTCACCTTCGTGGTCGGCGCGGACGGCGTGCTGCTGCTGGCCCCGCGGCGAAGCGAGCACGTGGCCTGCGCGGGCGGACGACCGGTCCTGAGCGCCGGCGAGATCGGCTTCGCCCGCGAGGCGGGCCGATGGGTCGTGGGCGACGTCAGCAACCATTCGACCGGGTACTGCCCGGACGTCAGCTCGTGGCCGTCGGTCGCCCAGGCCCTCGATCGCGCAGGGGTCGGGCGTCCGTCCGGCTTCACCCATGAGGTGGTGTTCCGGCGCTGTCCCGGGTGCCAGGAGCACAACATCGTGCGCGAGGGCGACTTCGTCTGCGTCTTCTGCGGCGGTGATCTGCCCGCGCAGTGGAACGTGGACCCGCTGACCGAGAGCGCCGGGTCGTAGCCACTCGTTCGACCGCCGGCCGCGCCGCGCGCCGGCCTGGTGAGCCCTGCTCATGAAAGACGGCTCGAATGCCGCGAAATCCCCGCGTAAACCCGCTGGAAAGAGAGCGACTTATTGAACGCCACCATAGGCCGACCGGCCCCGACGTTAGGGGCGGCTAGGGGTACATCTGGGGCGCGGCCCCGGCTTAGCCTGAACTCCGCCGCCTGAGGGAGATCGTCGATTATGCGGAATAACCGGCCGAGATACAACGGGACATTCATCCACGATTTTCTCGACCAAAGCGCAGCGGAGTTTCCCGAGTCGCCAGCGGTACGGGACTCCACCGGGATCTGGAACTATCACGAACTGGATACGTTCGGCCACGCGGTGGATTACTGGCTGGACCGGCAGGGCGTCGGCCAGGGCATGCGCGTGGTGGTGCAGGCCCCCACCGACCGCCGGCTGGCGGCGCTGTTCTTCGGCGTCTCGCGCCGCGGCGCCGTCTTCGTGCCGCTCAACCCGGCGATGAAGAGCTTCCACCTGCGTTCGGTGCTCGAGAACGCCGAACCCGCGCTGGTGATCGTCGAATCCGCCGGCGGAAAACCCGACGCCGTACGCGCTCTCACCGGCGCACCGGTCCACGACTTGGAAACGGTCTGGGCCGAGGTGACCGAGCTCGCGAGCCGGCGAGCGCGCGTGGCCGTGCCGAGTGAGCTCGACCCCGCGGACCTGGCCGCGCTGGTGTACACCTCGGGCAGTACGGCGGAGCCGAAAGCGGTCATCCTCCCCCACGCCCAGGTCTGCTTCGCCACCGTGGCGCTCGTCGAGGCGCTCGGCTACCGCCCGGACGACGTGGTCTTCTGCCGTTTCCCGATGTCCTGGGACTACGGGCTGTACAAGCTGCTGATGACCTGCGCCGTGGGCGCCGAGGTGGTCTTCGCCGACGCCGGCGCCGACCTGCGGCTGGTCGACCAGCTCAGGAAGACCCGGGCGACCGTGGTGCCGATCGTGCCCTCGCTGGCCAACATGATCATCGCCTCGGCGCAGCGGAAGAGCGAGCCCACCACCGGGGTGCGGTTGTTCACCAACACGGGCGCGGCGCTGCCCGCCACCACCATCGAGGCGCTGCGGACCCACTTCCCCGGCGCGCGGGTGGTCCGCCAGTTCGGCCAGACCGAGTGCAAGCGCATCTCCGTCATGCCTCCCGAGGAGGATCGGGAGCGCCCGGACTCCGTGGGACGGCCCCTGGCCGGCACCGCCGTACACATCCTCGACCCCGACGGGAACCCGGTGCCCACCGGGACGACCGGGGAGATCGTGGTGACCGGCCCGCACGTGATGCCGGGGTACTGGCGCAACCCCGAGGTGACCGCCAAGACGTTCCGCCGCGACCCGCGGACGGGGGAGCTGCGGCTGCACACCGGCGACTACGGCCACCTCGACGAGGACGGATACCTCTACTTCGACGGCCGCAGGGACGACATGTTCAAACGCAAGGGCATCCGGATGAGCACCGTGGAGATCGAGGCGGCGGCGCTCGACATCGCCGGGGTCAGGGCGGCCGCCGCGCTGCCCCCGGACGGCGAGCACGACCTCGCGATCTTCGTCGAGGCCGCCGACGGGGCGGAGCTGGAGCCCCACGCCGTCCTCCGCGAGCTGGCCGCCCGGCTGGAGCCGGCCAAGGTGCCCGCGGTCTGCCGGGTGGTCGAGGAGATCCCGCAGTCCGCGCACGGCAAGTACGCCCGCGACCGGCTGCGCGACCTGCACGCGCAGGACGCGCGCCCGGCCGCGTCCGCTCCCCAGGGGTCGCTCCCGGACGCGACGCGGCAGGCGGAGCCTCACCGCAAGCCGCCGGGAATCCCCCGCGAGGAGCTGGTCCGCCGGTTCGGTTCCCCGCTCTACGTGTACGACCTGGACCGGGTCACGGCCGCGTACCGGGACCTGGCCGACTTCATGCCGGAAGGCACCGCGATCTACTACGCGCTCAAGGCCAACCCGCACCCGGACGTGGCCCGCGCGCTGCGTACGGCCCCCGGCGGCGGCTGCCGTGCGGAGATCAGCTCCACCGGGGAGCTGGCCGCCGCGCTGGCCGCGGGCTTCACCGGCGCGGAGTGCATGTACACCGGCCCCGGCAAGACCGCGGGCGAGCTGGCCGAGGCGATCGCCGCCGGGGTGCGGCTGTTCTCCGTGGAGTCGCTCACCGACCTCGAACACGTCGGCGCCGCGGCCACCGCGCAGGGCGTCGTCGCCAAGTGCCTGCTCCGCGTGAACAGCGCCACCGCGGCCGCCGCCACCAGCATCCGGATGACCGGCACGCCCTCCCAGTTCGGCAACGACATGGAGGATCTGCCGGCGCAGGTCGACGCGATGCGCGCGGTTCCCGGCGTCCGGATCATCGGCGCCCACTTCTTCCCGCTCAGCAACGCCGCGGACGAGGACAGCCTGATCGGCGAGTTCCAGCACACCGTGACGGTCGCCGCGGAGGTGCAGCGCATCCTGGGCGAACCGCTGGAGCTGGTGGATCTCGGCGGTGGGTTCTCCGCGCCGTACGGCGTGCCGGGCACCCGGCCCGGCTACCCGAACCTGCGCAAGGGCCTGGAAGAGGCGCTGGACCGGCACCTGCCGCAGTGGCGGGAGGGCCGGCCGAGCATCGCCTGCGAGTCCGGCCGCTACCTGGTGTCCGACTGCGGCGAGCTGCACAGCACCGTGATCAACATCAAGGAGAGCCGGGGCCGCACCTTCGCCATCCTGGACGCGGGGATCAACGCGTTCGGCGGCATGGCCGGGCTCGGCCGGCTGCTCCCGGTCCAGGTCAAGCCCACGCCACCGGACGGCGACACGCCGCAGGCCGCCGCGCCCGGCCGCAAGGCCGCGCTGGCCGGGCCCTTGTGCACGCCCGGCGACCTGCTCGCCCGTGAGGTCGAGCTGCCCGACCCGGCACCCGGCGATCTGGTGACCATTCCGCACGCGGGCGCGTACGGCCTCACCGCCAGCCTGTCGCTGTTCCTCGGCCGCCCCGCGCCCACCGAAGTGGTGATCCGCGGGGGCGAGGTCGTCTCCGTCTCCCAGCTGCAACGCCAACGGGTCTACGACCCGCCGCTGAACCCCGACCCCCGGAGCGCATGATGGCATTTCCAGGCGAGCACGGCGGCCCCAACGAGGCCGGGCTCGACGGACTCGACGAGCTGCCCGTCGCGGAGCAGCGCCGGGTGCTCCTGGAACTGGTGCTCCGGGACACCCGGGAGGCGCTGCTCGGCGTGGAGGGCGGCGAGCTGGCCGAGGTGACCTCCAGCCGGCCGTTCCGCGAGCTCGGCCTCGACTCGCTGGCCGCGGTGGACCTGCACGACCGGCTGGAGGCCTCCGCCGGCGTCACGCTGCCGATGACCCTGGCCTTCGACTTCCCCACGCCCGAGCTGGTCGCCGAGTACGTGCGCGCCGCCGTACTCGGTCTGCCCGTGCCGGAGCCGGGGTCGGGGCGCGCGGACACCGCTCCCGACGCCGCCGACGACGACCCGATCGTCATCGTCGGCATCGGGTGCCGCTTCCCCGGCGGCGCCGACTCCGCCGAGGCACTGTGGCGGATCTTCGCCGAGGAACGCGAGGTGCTCGGCGGCTTCCCCACCGACCGCGGCTGGGACCTGGAGAACCTCTTCGACCCGAACCCGGACGCTCCCGGGAAGAGCTACGTGGACCGCGGCGGCTTCCTGCCCGACGCGACCGGGTTCGACGCGGACTTCTTCGGCATCAACCCGCGCGAGGCCCTGGCCATGGACCCGCAGCAGCGGGTGGTGTTGGAGACCTGTTGGGCCGCCCTGGAGCACGCGGGCATCGACCCGACGTCGCTGCGCGACCAGCCCGTCGGCTCGTTCTTCGGCGCCGAGGTGCACGAGTACGGCGTACGCGTCCACCAGGCGCCGGAGGGCCTGGACGGCTACCTGATGACCGGCAACGCGCCGAGCGTGGTCACCGGCCGGCTCGCCTACCTGCTGGGCCTGTCCGGGCCGGCGATCACGGTGGACACCGCGTGCTCCGGCGCGATCGTCTCGCTGCACCTGGCCTGCGCCTCCCTGCGTTCGGGCGAGTCCTCCCTGGCCCTGGTCGGCGGGGTGGCGGTGATGGGCAGCCCGGGCATGTTCACCGCGTTCAGCCGGCAGCGGGGGCTGGCCCCGGACGGCCGGGTGAAGGCGTTCGCCGACGCCGCGGACGGCACCGGGTTCTCCGAGGGCGTCGGGGTGCTCGTGGTGGAGCGGCTGTCGGACGCCCGCCGCAACGGACACCGGGTGCTGGCCGTGGTACGCGGCACCGCGATCAACCAGGACGGCAGGTCCAACGGGCTGACCGCGCCGAGCGGGCCCGCGCAGCGCCGGCTCGTCAGGGACGCGCTCGCGGCCGCCCGGCTGGAGCCGGCGGACGTGGACGCGGTAGACGCGCACGGCACCGGCACCGGGCTGGGCGACCCGATCGAGGCGCACGCGCTGCTGGCCACGTACGGGCAGGACCGGGAGACGCCGCTGTGGCTGGGCTCGGCCAAGTCCAACCTGGGCCACACCCAGGCGGCCGGGGGCATCGCCAGCGTGATCAAGATGGTCATGGCGATGCGGCACGAGCTGCTGCCCAAGACGCTGCACGTGGACGCGCCGTCATCGAAGATCGACTGGTCCGGCGGGGCCGTGGAGCTGCTGACCGAGGCCCGGCAGTGGCCGCGGGTCGAGGGTCGGCCGCGCCGGGCGGGGGTGTCGTCGTTCGGCATCTCCGGCACGAACGCTCACGTGATCCTGGAAGAGCCGCCCGTCGAGGAGCCCGCGGGCGTGGCTGGTGAGGACACCGCCGCGCTTCCGGTGCTGCTGTCGGCCAAGAGCGAGGCGGCACTGCGGGCGCAGGCAGAACGGCTGGCCGCCTTCGTGGCCGAGCATGATGCGGCCGGTCCGGCGGAGGTGGCGGCCGAGCTGGTGCGCCGGGCCGCGCTGGAGCACCGGGCGGTGCTGCCGGTGGCGGACCGGGAGGGTCTGCTGGCGGGGCTGCGGGCGCTGGCTGCCGGTGAGTCGGCGGCTTCGGTGGTGCAGGGGCGGGTGCGGCCGGGCCGGGTGGCGGTGGTGTTCTCCGGTCAGGGTGCTCAGCGGGCTGGGATGGGTCGTGAGCTTTATGCGGCTTTCCCCGTGTTCGCCGGGGCCTTCGACGAGGCTTGTGCGCTTCTGGAGGCCGAACTCGGTAAGGCCGTGACCGGCCTGGCCGGCGACGTGCGCCTGCGGGAGATCATCCTCGGCGAGCGTGGTGCCGATGGGATGCTCGATCAGACCGTGTTCGCGCAGGCGGGGCTGTTCGCGTTCGAGACGGCGTTGTACCGGTTGCTGGAGTCGTTCGGGGTCCGGCCGGAATTTGTGGCCGGGCATTCGCTCGGTGAGATCACTGCGGCGCATGTGGCCGGGGTGCTGGATCTTGCGGACGCGTGCCGGTTGGTGGCGGCTCGTGGCCGGTTGATGCAGGCGTTGCCGGCCGGTGGCGCGATGGCGGCGATCGGCTGTGGCGAGGACGAGATCGTCCCGGTGCTGCACGGCGACATCTCGGTGGCGGCGGTGAACGCGCCCGGTGCGGTGGTGGTCTCGGGTGCGGCCGATCAGGTCGCCGAGGTCGTGGAGTGGGCGCGGGAGCGCGGGCACCGGACGCGGCCGTTGCGGGTGTCGCACGCGTTCCACTCGCCGCTCATGGAGCCGATGCTGGCCGAGTTCGAGCAGGTCGTGGCCGGGTTGACGCTGCGGCGGCCGGAGCTGGCGCTGGTGTCGAACGTCTCGGGTGAGCTGGCCGGTGACGAAGTCACCGAGCCTGGCTACTGGGTGGAGCACGTGCGGCGGCCGGTGCGGTTCGCCGACGGCGTCCAGGTCATGCGGCAGCGCGGGGTCACCCACTTCCTGGAGGTCGGCCCCGACGCGCAGCTCACCCCCATGATCGAGCAAACTCTCATCGGCGAAGAGCCCTCGGTGGTGGCGCTGCTGCGCCGCGACCGCGACGAGACCACCCAACTGATCGCCAGTCTGGGCCGGGCCTGGACGTGTGGCACCCACGTGGACTGGACCATCCGGGCCCGCAGCAGGCACCTGGAACTGCCCACCTATCCCTTCCAGCACCGCCGCTTCTGGCTGCAGCCCGCCCCGGCCAGTGACCCGGCCGCGCTTGGTCTGGGTGCCGCCGACCACCCGATCCTGGGCGCGGTGGTGCAGCAGCCCGACGGCGGCGCCATCCTGACCGGGCGGTTGTCGGCCACCGCGCAGTCGTGGCTGGCCGATCACGCCATCAACGCCACCCCGATCCTGCCCGGCACCGCCTTCGTCGAGCTCGCCCTGCGCGCTGGCGACCAGGTCGGCTGCCCCGCCATCGACGAGCTCACCCTGCACGCCCCCCTGGAGCTTCCGAGCCGGGGTCAGGTGACGATCCAGGTGCTCGCCGGCCGATCCGACGCCGACGGACGGCGGCCCGTGGAGATCCACTCCATCGGCGAAGACGGTGTCTGGCTCCGGCACGCCACCGGCTTCCTCTCTCACGTCCCGGCGTCGGCACAGGAGCTCGCTGACTGGCCGCCGCCGGGCGCGGAACCGCTCGACATCAGCGGCCTCTACGCGGCGATGGCCAACCGCGGCTACGGCTACGGCCCCGCTTTCCGCGGCCTCACCCGAGCCTGGCGCCGCGGCGAAGAGGTGTTCGTCGAGGTGGCGTTGCCGGACGGGATCGAGGCAACGGGCTTCGGCGTGCACCCGGCGCTGCTCGACGCGGCCCTGCACGCCACCGACCTGCTGCCCGGCCACGACCAGGACACGGCGCTGCCGTTCGCCTGGCGCGGGGTGTCGCTGCATGCCGACGGGGCGCGGGCGGCGCGGGTCAGGCTGCGCCCGGACGACGAAGCCACGGTGCGGCTCGACCTCGCCGACCCCGTGGGCCGGCCCCTGGCCACGGTGACGTCACTGGCTTACCGTTCGGTGCCCGCGCAGTGGTCGAGCTCGCGCTCAGCGGCGCACCAGTGGCTGCACGAGATCGTGTGGCGGCCGGTGGACGCCACGGTGTCGTCGGGCGGCGTCGGCTCAGACCTGGTGATCGATGCCACCGAGTGGGCCGGAACCGCCGACAGTGAGCTGCTGGACCGCGTGCGCCGTGGCGTGGGTTCGGTGTTGGCTCGCTTGCAGGAGTGGCTGACTGGTCAACCGGGCGATGACGCCCGGTTGGTGGTGCTGACCCGAGGTGGGGTCGCCACCGACGGCGGTCAGGTGGATCCGCTTCAGGCCGCGGTGTTCGGCCTGGTACGGGCGGCGCAGGCGGAGAATCCGGGCCGGATCACGCTGGTGGATGTGGAAACGGCAGCCGGTGAGGTGAGCGACGACGCGGTGGCGGCGGCGCTGGCTTCCGGTGAGCCGGAAGTGGCGCTGCGCGGCGGTCAGTTGTGGGCGCCGCGTCTGAGGCGGGTCGCGTCGCCCGGTTCGGAAGACGCGCCTGGCCAGGCTGGTCTGGTGGGCGGCGAGGAGGCCGTGGCGGCTTGGCCGGTCGATGGGACCACGCTGATCACCGGCGGCACCGGTGGGCTGGGTGCGCTGGTGGCCCGGCATCTGGTGGCTGAGCATGGTGTGCGGCATCTGGTGCTGGTCTCCCGGCGTGGGCTGGATGCCCCTGGGGCTGCCGAGCTGCGTGAGGAGCTGGCCGGGCGGGGTGCCGAGGTCGCCGTCGCCGCCTGTGACGTGGCCGATCGGGACGCGCTCTCCGCGCTGCTGGAGGACATCGCCGACCTGCGTGCCGTGGTGCATGCGGCGGGGGTGGTCGATGACGGGGTGACCACGTCGTTGTCGGCTGAGCGGGTGGAGTCGGTGCTGCGGCCGAAGGTGGACGCAGCCTGGCATCTGCACGAGCTGACCCGTGATTCCGATCTGGCCCGGTTCGTGGTGTTCTCCTCGCTGGCCGGGGTCGTGGATGGAGCCGGGCAGGGGAACTACGCGGCGGCCAACGCCTTCGTCGATGCTCTGGCCGTGACCAGGACCGCTGCCGGCCTGCCGGCGGTCTCGCTGGCATGGGGGCCGTGGTCCGAGGAGCGCGGCATGGCCGGCCGCGTCAGTGCGCGGGATGAGGCGCGGATGCGCGCCGCAGGACACATCTCGTTGACCGCGGGGCAGGGCCTGGCCTTGCTGGACGCCGGCCTGCAAACCGGTCGGGCGCTTTTGGTGCCGGCCCGGTTCGATCCCGCCGCGCTGGGCCGGCGTGGCGATCTGCCGGCTCTGTTGCGTGAGCTGGCCGGTCCCGCCGCCCGCCCCGCCGCAGCCGCCTCCGCCGACGCCTCTGGGGATGATGAGGCACGGCCGGTGGTGGCGGAGCTGGCGCATCTGTCGGCTCCGCAGCGGCAGCGGCGGTTGCTGGACGTGGTCTGCGGCGAGGCCGCGGCCACCCTCGGCCATGACAGTGCTCAGGCCATCGATGCCGACCGGCCCTTCCAGGAGTTCGGGTTCGATTCGCTGACCGCGGTGGAGCTGCGTAACCGGCTGCACGCGGTGACGGGGCTGCGGCTCACTCCCACCCTGGTGTTCGACCACCCCACTCCCCGCGCGCTTGCCACGCACCTGGACGCGGCTCTGTCGGGTACCGTGGCCCGCCGTCCGGTCCAGGCCGCCCCGTCCAGCGGCTCTGCTGGTGATCCGATCGTGGTTGTCGGGATGGCTTGTCGGTTCCCCGGCCAGGTCACCAGCCCCGAAGACCTCTGGCAACTGCTGATCGACGACCGCGACGGCGTCACCGGGTTCCCCACCGACCGAGGTTGGGACATCGCCGGCCTCTACGACCCGGAGCCCGGCAAGCTGGGGCGTACCTACACCCAGCAGGGTGGGTTCCTGCACGACGCGGCGTACTTCGATCCTGCTCCGTTCGATATCGGCCCGCGTGAGGCCACCGCGATGGACCCGCAGCAGCGGCTTCTCCTGGAGACCTCCTGGGAGGCCCTGGAGCGGGCGGGCATCGACCCGTCCGGGCTGCGCGGCACCTCGACCGGCGTGTTCGCCGGAGTGATGTACCACGACTGGGGCACTCGGCCGGGCCGGGTGCCGGAGGAGTATGCCGGCTACCTGGGCAACGGCAGCCTGGCCAGCGTGGTGTCCGGGCGGGTGGCGTACGCGTTCGGCCTGGAAGGGCCGGCGGTGTCGGTGGACACGGCCTGTTCGTCGTCGCTGGTGGCGCTGCATCTGGCGGCTCAGGCGTTGCGCGCCGGTGAGTGCGATCTGGCGCTGGCCGGTGGCGTGACCGTGATGTCCACGCCGGACACCTTCACCGACTTCGGTCTCCAGCGAGGGCTGGCTGCTGATGGGCGGTGCAAGTCGTTCGCCGAGGCGGCTGACGGTGTCGGCTGGGGCGAAGGCGTCGGTGTGCTGGTGGTGGAGCGGCTTTCGGACGCCCGCCGTAACGGGCACCAGGTGCTGGCGGTGCTGGCCGGTAGCGCGGTCAATCAGGACGGGGCGTCGAATGGGCTTACGGCGCCGAACGGTCCTTCTCAGGAGCGGGTGATCGCTCAGGCGCTGGCTTCGGCGGGGATCGGTCCCGCGCAGGTGGACGTGGTCGAAGGACACGGCACCGGCACCGCGCTGGGCGACCCGATCGAGGCCCAGGCGCTGCTGGCCGCCTACGGCCAGGACCGGCAGTCGCCGTTGTGGCTGGGGTCGGTGAAGTCGAACCTGGGCCACACTCAGGCAGCGGCCGGGGTCGCCGGTGTGATCAAGATGATCCTGGCGATGCGGCACGGCGTGCTGCCCAAGACGCTGCACGTCGATGCGCCGTCGTCCAAGGTGGACTGGTCGGGCGGGGCGGTGGAGCTGCTCACTGAACCCCGGCCCTGGACGCGCGCCGCGGACCGGCCGCGCCGGGCGGGAGTGTCGTCGTTCGGCATCTCCGGCACGAATGCTCATGTGATTGTCGAAGAGCCGCCCGCTGAGGAACCACCGGCCGCGAGCGCGCCGGACACGCTCCCGTTCCTCCCGGTGCTGCTGTCGGCCAAGAGCGAGGCAGCGCTGCGGGCGCAGGCCGACCAGCTGGCCGGGTTCGTGGCTGAACACGACGAGGTTACTCCGGTGGAGGTGGCGGCCGGGCTGACGCGCCGGGCGGCGCTTGAGCACCGGGCGGTGCTGCCGGCAGCGGACCGGGAGGAGCTGCTGGCCGAGCTACGAGCGCTGGCCGCCGGTGAGCCGGCGGCTACGGTCGTGGGCCGGGTGCGGCCGGGCCGGGTGGCGGTGCTGTTCTCCGGTCAGGGTGCCCAGCGGCCTGGGATGGGCCGCGGCCTGTACGCGGCTTTCCCGGCGTTCGCTCGCGCCTTCGACGAAGCGTGCGCGCTCCTGGAGGACGAACTCGATACCGCAGGGAACCTGCGGGAGATCATCCTCGGCGAGCGTGGCGCCGATGGGGTGCTGGACCAGACGGTGTTCGCGCAGGCCGGGCTGTTCGCCTTCGAGACGGCGCTGTACCGGCTCCTGGAATCACTAGGGATCCAGCCCGACTTCGTGGCCGGGCATTCGCTGGGTGAGATCACCGCCGCGCATGTGGCCGGGGTGCTGGATCTGGCGGACGCGTGCCGGCTGGTGGCCGCTCGCGGCCGGTTGATGCAAGCGCTGCCGACCGGCGGCGCGATGGCCGCGATCGGCTGCGGCGAAGAAGAAATCGCCCAGGCTCTGGCCGGGCGTAGCGAGATCTCGGTCGCGGCGGTGAACGCGCCCGGCGCGGTCGTGGTCTCCGGCGCGGCCGACCAGGTGGAGCAGGTGATCGAGTGGGCGCGGGAGCGCGGGCACCGGACCCGGCCGTTGCGGGTGTCGCACGCGTTCCACTCACCGCTCATGGAGCCGATGCTGGCCGAGTTCGAACAGGTCGTCGCGGGACTGACCTTGCGGCGACCGAACCTGGCGCTGGTGTCCAACGTCTCGGGTGACCTGGCCGACGAGGAAGTCACCGAGTCCGGCTACTGGGTCGAGCACGTACGACGCCCGGTCCGGTTCGCCGACACCATCACCACCCTGCGCGAGCACGGAGTCAGCTGCTTCATCGAGGCCGGCCCGGACGCCCAGCTCACCCCCATGATCGAACAAACCCTCATCGACGACGAGCCCTCGGTAGTGGCGCTGCTGCGCCGCGACCGCGACGAGACCACCCAACTGGTCACCGGACTGGGCCAGGCCTGGACCTGCGGGACCAGCGTGGACTGGGCCTCCGGTACCCGCACCGGCCATCTCAACCTGCCCACCTATCCCTTCCAGCGGCGGCATTACTGGCTCCAGCCCGCCCCGACCGGCGACCTGGCCGCCTTCGGCCAGACGGCCGCCGACCACCCGATCCTGGGTGCGGTGGTGGAACAGCCCGACGGCGGCGCCATTCTGACCGGCCGGTTGTCGGTCACCACCCAGCCGTGGCTGGCCGACCACCTCATCAATGGCACCGCGATCCTGCCCGGCACCGGTTTCGTCGAGCTCGCCCTGCGCGCGGGCGACCAGGTCGGCTGCCCGGCCATCGACGAACTCACCCTCTACACCCCCCTGCCCATCCCCGACACCAGCGGCGGCGTCGTCGTACAGGTCACCGTGACCGCACCCGGCGAGGACGGCCGCCGTCAGATCGGCATCCACTCCAAGGACGAGCACGGGAACTGGACCCGGCACGCCACCGGCACCCTGACCCCGACCCCGTCCATCCCCGCCGACCTGCGCCACGCCTGGCCGCCGCCGGACGCCCAGCAACTGGACGTCACCGGACTGTACGACCGCCTGATCGACCACGGCTACGGCTACGGCCCCGCCTTCCACGGCCTCACCAACGCCTGGAGACACGGCGACGACCTCTACGCCGAAGTGACGCTCCCCGAAGACGCCGGACAGACCACCCGGTACGGCCTGCACCCCGCGCTCCTCGACGCCGCGATGCACGTGGACCTGGTGGCCGGGCCGAAGGCGACGCTGATCCCGTTCAACTGGCACGGCGTCACCCTGCACGCCGCCGGCGCCGACACGCTGCGGGTACGGCTACGCCGGCTGGACGGCGACGAGGTCACCAGGCTGGACCTGGCCGACCCCACCGGACGGCCGGTGGCCACCGTGGAGACGGTGGTGTCCCGGCCGGTCCAGGCCGACCAGCTGGCGCAGGCCCGTCCGTCCTCGGACTCGCTGCTCGCGGTGACGTGGCGGCCGGCCGCGCCGTCGGCTCCTCTCGGCCCGGTGAACGCCTCCGACGCGCTCGTCATCGACGCCACCGGCGAGCCGTCGGGCGGCGGTGTGCCGGATCGGGTGCGGCGTACCCTGCGTCCGGTCCTCACCGGCCTGCAGGACTGGTCGGCCGAGGGGGACGCCCGGCCGGTGGTGGTGGTCACTCGGGGTGCCGTGGCGGTGCGCGACACCGAGGCGCCGGATCCGGCGCGGGCCGCGGTCTGGGGCCTGGTGCGGGCCGCCCAGGAGGAGAACCCCGGCCGGATCATCCTGGTCGACCTGGACCGGGCCGGCGAGCAGGCGGACGGCGTACGCGTCGCCCTGGCCGCCGGCGAGCCCGAGCTGGCGATCCGTGACGGCCGGCCGTGGGTCCCCCGGCTGACCCGCGCCGGTCTCGCCGACCGGGTGTCCCGCGCCGTGGACCCGTACGACGCGACCTGGCCGATCGACGGGACCACGCTCATCACCGGCGGCACAGGCGGCCTGGGCGCCCTCATGGCCAGGCACCTGGTCGGCGAGCACGGCGTACGGCATCTGCTGCTGGTCTCGCGCCGTGGCCTGGACGCCCCCGGAGCCGCCGAGCTCCGCGACGAGCTGGCCGGACAGGGCGCCGAAGTGACCGTCGCCGCCTGCGACGTGGCCGACCGGGACGCCCTCACCGCACTGCTGGAGGGCATCCCTGACCTGCGCGCCGTGGTGCACACCGCTGGTGTGGTGGCCGGTGGGGTGCTCGGCACGCTGACGGAGGAAGGGCTGGACCGGGTGTTGCGGCCCAAGGCGGACGCCGCCTGGCATCTGCACGAGCTCACCCAGAAGCACGACCTCGCCCGCTTCGTGCTGTTCTCCTCCGCCGGAGGGATGGTGCTGGCCGCCGGGCAGGGCGACTACGCGGCGGCCAACGCCTTCCTCGACGCGCTCGCCGCGGAGCGCGCCGCCGCCGGGCTGCCCGCCACCTCACTGACCTGGGGAATGTGGGCGGTGGACACCGGGCTCGGCGGGCCGCTGCAGGAGAGCGACCTGGCCCGGGTCCGCAACCTGGGCATACCGGCGATCTCCGCGGACACGGGGCTGGCGCTGTTCGACGCGGCGCTGCGCGTGCCCGCGCCGGTGCTGGCGCCGATCCAGCCGGACGTCCGCACGCTGCGGGCCCGTGGCGACGACCTGCCCGCGCTCCTGCGCGACCTCGTGGGCGCGCGCCGTACGGCCGCCGTGGCCGAACGGGCCGGCGAGTCGAACGGCACGACGGAGCTGCGGGAGCGGCTGGCCGGGTTGCCCGCGCGGGAGCGGGACCGGATGCTGCTTGAGCTGGTCCAGGCCGAGGCGGCGATGGCGCTCGGGCACGACAGCGCGGACGTGATCGACGCCGAGCGCGGCTTCGTGCAGCTCGGCTTCAGCTCGCTGGCCGCCGTCGAGCTGCGGAACCGGCTGCGCCGGCGTACGGGACTTCCGTTGCCCGCCACGCTCGCCTTCGACCAGCCGAACGCCACCGCGGTCGCCCGGTACCTGGCCGAGCGGCTGGCCCCGGCCGAGCCGGAGGCCCCCGAGCCCGCTCCCGCCGTGGCGGACGATCCTTCCTCGGCGAAGGCGGAGGAGGACGAGCTGCTCGCCGCGGCCTCCGCCGAGGAGCTGTTCGAGATTCTCGACCGGGAGCTGGGCGGCAACGGGTAGCCGGGGTTCTTGAAAGGCCGGTGCGGCGGGCGCGGGTTCCACTCCAGCGCCCGCCGCACCGGCGTCTGTGTCCGGCCAAAGAGAAAGGGCCTGCACATCGCCTGGATGGCAAGCCCTGGGGGGTTACGGCTTATTTCACCAGCCGCGCCGTACGGTCTCCACGATGTGGGCGCGCTGCTCCTCGGTCACCCACCAGCCCACGGGCAGGCAGACGACGCGCTCGGCCACCCTGTCGAGTCCGGGCAGCAGCGTGGCGTACCGGCGGACGCAGGTGTGGGTGTCGTTGCGTTCGTGGACGTTGCTGACCATGATCTGGGCCTCGTCCATGCGCTTCATGAAGCCGGCGCGGTCCTCGACCTTGACGGGGTAGATCCAGAAGGACGACTCGCGGTCCGCAGCGCGTTCGGTCAGCTCCAGCCCCGGCACGCCGGCGAGCTCCCGGTCGTAGTGGGCGGCGTTGGCCCGGTGCCGGGCCACGACCTCCTCCGACCAGTCCAGGTTGGCCAGCCCCATCGCGGCGTTGATGTCGGTCATGTGGAACTTGTAGCCCCACTCGGCGACGTCCGGCGGGTTGCGCAGCCGGTCGGCGCCGCGGCTGATGCCGAACCAGCGCAGCAGCGTGGCCCGCTCGTGCAGCTCGTCGTCCGGCAGCACCAGGGCGCCGCCGTCAGCGGTGGTCAGATGCTTGATCGCCTGGAAGCTGTACACCGCGACGTTGCCGTGGGTGCCCATGCGGCCGCCCTGGTAGGTCGCGCCCCAGGCATGGGCGCAGTCCTCGATCACCACGGGGCGGAACCCGAAGGTCGCCTCGGCCTCGTCGAGGATCTTCGCCAGCCGCCCGAGATCGACCGGATAGCCGGCGAAGTGCACGACGACGATGGCGCGGGTGCGGGGGGAGATCTTGCGGGCCAGGTCGTCGAGGTCGACGTTGAGCGTGGCGGGATCGACGTCCACCCACTTGATGCGCAGCCGGTTGGCGAGGATGGTCCAGTTGGTGGCCTCCATGGTCAGGGGCGTGGAGAGCACCTCGCCCTCGTCGTCCCCTGACGCGGCGACCATGTGGAGCGCCAGGTGCAGCCCCGAGGTGCCGCTGTTGACCGTGGCGACGCGCGGGTTGCCGATCCGCTCCCCCAGCGCCCGCTCGAACGCGGCGACCTTGGCGCCCTGGCCGATCTGGCCACTGCCGACGACCTCGGCGACCGCGGCCGGAGCCGACTCCGACATGGCGACCTTGAACAGCGGGATCAACGGGGCGCTCCGTCCGGTGTGGCGAGTTCGGCGTAACGGGCCAGGCAGTCGGCGTAGGAAGGCAGGATGCCGAGCCGTTCGGCCTCCTTCAGTGAGGGCGCGGCGCGGTCCTTGTCCGACAGGACGGGCTCACGGTCGCGCGGCCAGGGCAGGTCGAGGTCGGGGTCCAGCGGGTTCACCTCGAAGGAGGTCTCCGGCGACCAGGTGTTGGAGCACAGGTAGAAGACGGTGGCCTGCTCGGTCAGCGGGGCGAACCCGTGCGCGAGCCCTTCCGCGAGGTAGAGCGCGTGCCGGTTGTCCTCGCTCAGCTCCGCCACGACGTGCCGGCCGTACGTGGGCGAGCCCTGCCTGATGTCGACCACGATGTCGCGGACGGCGCCGCTCGGGCAGCTCACGTAGCGGGCCTGTCCCGGCAGGTGGATCGCGTGCAGTCCGCGGATCGTGCCGATGGTGGAGACGGAGCAGTTGACCTGGGCCACGCTCAGCGGGTGGCCGACGGCCTCGGTGAAGGCAGGCTGTTTGAAGACCTCTAAGAACAATCCTCTGGAGTCGGGGAAGACCTTGGGCTCGACGAGGAACGCCCCGCCGATGCCGAGTTCGCGAATCCGCATCGGATCCCTCCTTCGACGTTATGTTCGGTTGCCCTGATCAGCGGCGGCAACCCCTACGGCACCCTTATGGGCCTCCCACCAGGGGCGGTTGTCCCGGTACCACTCGACCGTCTCGGCCAGGCCCTTCTCGAAGTCCACGGCCGGCCGGTACCCCAGCTCGGCGCGGATCTTGCCGTCGTCGACGGAGTAGCGGCGGTCGTGGCCGAGGCGGTCCTCGACGAACTCCACGCGCTCCCATCCGGCGCCGCAGGCCTCCAGGAGCAGGCGGGTCAGCTCGCGATTGGTCAGCTCGGTGCCGCCGCCGATGTTGTAGACCTCTCCGGGCCGGCCGCCCTGCCGGACGAGCTCGATGCCCGCGACGTGGTCGGCCACGTGGAGCCAGTCGCGCGCGTTCAGGCCGTCCCCGTACAGCGGGACCTTGCCGCCGTCGAGCAGGTTGGTGACGAACAGCGGGATGACCTTCTCGGGGAACTGGTACGGCCCGTAGTTGTTGGAGCAGCGGGTCACCCGCACGTCCAGCCCGTACGTCCGGTGGTAGGCGAGGGCGAGCAGGTCCGACGACGCCTTCGACGCCGAGTACGGCGAGCTGGGCGCCAGCGGCTGCTCCTCCCCCCACGAGCCCTCGGGGATGGAGCCGTACACCTCGTCGGTCGAGACGTGCACGAACGTGCCGAGCCCGTGCTCGGCCGCCGCCGCGAGCAGCGTGTACGTCCCCGTCACGTTGGTGCGGACGAACTCCCCCGCACCGCTGATGGACCGGTCGACGTGCGACTCGGCGGCGAAGTGCACCACCTGGTCGTGCGCGGCCACCAGCTCCCCGACGAGGCCGGCGTCGCAGATGTCTCCCCGGACGAACGTGAAACGGCCTTCGGCGGGCTCCAGGTTGGCCCTGTTGCCCGCGTAGGTGAGCTTGTCGAGAACCGTGAGCGTGCAGTCGCCCCGCTCGGCCAGGGTGCGGACGTAGTGGGAGCCGATGAAACCGGCGCCGCCGGTGACCAGGATCCTCATGGCGTGTAACTGCTCGCGATGCTCATGACGTACTGGCCGTAGCCGGACTGCGACTGCTCGGCTCCGAGCCGATAGCACTGCTCCGCGTCGATGAAGTTCATGCGGAGCGCCACCTCCTCCAGGCAGGCGATGCGCACGCCTTGGCGTTGTTCGAGGGTCTGCACGTACTGTCCCGCCTGGAGCAGCGTCTCCGGCGTGCCGGTGTCGAGCCAGGCGAATCCCCTGCCGAGGTCCACCAGCCGGGCCCTGCCCTGCCGCAGGTAGGCCAGGTTCACGTCGGTGATCTCCAGCTCGCCCCGTTCGGACGGCTTGAGATTCTTGGCGATGTCGATGACGTCGTTGTCGTAGAAGTAGAGGCCGGTGATGGCTCTGTTGGAACGCGGATTCTCCGGTTTCTCCTCTATCGAGATCAGCCGCCCGCTCTCGTCGGTCGTCCCCACTCCGTATCGGCCGGGATCGCTCACCGGATATCCGAACAGCACGCACCCCCGCACTTCCCGCGCATTCTCTTCCAGCACCTCGGAGAACGAGGGTCCGTGGAAGATGTTGTCGCCGAGGATCAGCGCGGCCGGGCCGCCGCCGATGTGGGAGGCGCCGATGAGAAAAGCCTGGGCTATCCCGTCCGGCGATTCCTGGGGGGCGTAGGAGATGTTCAGCCCGAAGCGGGCGCCGTCGCCCAGCAGCCGGACGTAGTTCGGCACCTGGTCGGGCGAGGAAATGAGGAGGATATCCCTGATGCCGGCCAGCATGAGCACCGATATCGGGTAATAGATCATCGGCTTGTCGCTCACCGGGAGCAGTTGTTTGGAGACCACGGCGGTGATCGGATGCAGCCGCGTTCCGCGACCCCCCGCGAGAACGATTCCTTTCACGGCCTTATACCTCTCTGCTGCGTGGAAGTGTCCCGAGGCTAAGCAGGGGCGCAGCGGAGCGGCAAGGTCGATGACCGGAGAGAGGGGGCGCATCAGGGGTATCGGCGACGGACACCCGGATTAGGGGAGGGTAGGGGCTTACCCGGTCTCCGCCCGGCGACGAGAATTTCCCCACATTGACGTCTCCGGGGGAGGGGGTCCGCCGGTGCGGAATTCCACTTTACGCCGTGCCGTCACCGCGATGGTGGTCGCGGTGTGCGCACTCACACCGGCCGTTTCCGCGCAGGCGGAGCGGGACGCGGCGGACGCCTCCACGCGCGAGGTGCCAGGGCTGCGCGAGCCGGTGCGGCTGGTGGTGGACCGCTACGGCGTGCCGCACCTGTACGCGCGCAACACCGACGACGTGTTCCTGGCGCAGGGGTACAACGCCGCGCGGGACCGGCTGTTCCAGCTCGACCTGTGGCGGCGGCGCGGCCTCGGCCTGCTGTCGGCCGCCTTCGGGCCGCGTTACGTCGACCAGGACCGGGCCGCCAGGCTCTTGCTGTACCGCGGTGACATGCAGCGGGAGTGGGCCGCCTACGGGCCGAACACGCGCCGCGCCGTGACCGCGTTCGTCAGCGGCATCAACGCCTACATCGACTGGGTCGACGCGCACCCCGAGGCGCTGCCGCCGGAGTTCCGCCGGCTGGGCCACCGGCCGGACCGCTGGCGGCCCGAGGACGTGGTGCGCATCCGCAGCCACGGGCTGGCGCTCAACGCGTACCCGGAGGCGTTGCGCGCGGCCGCGATGTGCGCCAACGGACAGACCGCCGCGCGGGCGCTCGTCAAGCTGGAGCCCGCGCACGAGCCCCGGGTGCCGGACGGGCTCGACCCGTGCACCGTGCCCGCGGACGTGCTCGACACCTACCTGCTCGGCATCTCGTCGGTCACCTTCGACGGTGTCGCGCTCCGGTCGGAGCCGCCGGCTCCGGCGCCCGGAGGGTCGAACGCCTGGGCGCTCGCGCCGTCGCGCACCGCCACCGGCCGGCCGATCCTCGCCGGCGACCCGCACCGGGCCACGCCGGCGCCCGCGCTGCGCTACGTCGCCCACCTGTCCGCGCCCGGCCTGGACGTGATCGGCGCCGGCGAGCCGGTGCTGCCCGGCATCTCCCTGGGGCACAACGACCGCGCCGCCTTCTCGCTCACCGTCTTCGCGGCGGACCAGGAAGACCTTCAGGTGTACCGCCTGCACCCGGACGACCCGGGCCGCTACCGCTACCGCGACCGCTGGGTGCCCTTCACCACGGTGCGGGAGGAGGTGCCGGTGGCCGGCTCGACGCCCCGCCAGGTGGAGCTGACCTTCTCCCGGCACGGGCCGGTGCTCAAGGTGGACGCGGAGCGGGGCCTCGCGTTCGGCCTGCGGACCGCCTGGTCGGAGCCGGGGGCGGCGCCGTACCTCACCGGGCTCGACGCGATGACCGCGCGGAGCTACCCCGAGTTCGCCGCCAAGGTGCGGCGCTGGGCCGCGCCGCCGGAGAACCTCATCTACGCCGACACCTCGGGCACCATCGGCTGGGTGCCCGGCGCCCTGGTCCCCCGCCGGCCCCGGCACGACGGGCTGCTGCCGGTGCCCGGCGACGGCCGCTACGAATGGGACGGCTTCCACGACGGCGCCGAGCTGCCCAGGGTGAGCAACCCCAAGAGCGGCTTCATCGCCTCGGCGAACGAGTACGACATGCCGGACGGCCACCCGGTGCGCGTCGGCTACGAGTGGGAGCCGTCGGCCCGCAAGGAGCGCATCGAGGACGTGCTGTCCGGCTCGACCCGGCACACCGTGCCCGAGATGGCGCGGCTCCAGCGCGACCAGGTCGACGAGTACGCCCGGCGCATCGTCGCGGTGCTGCGCGACATCCCGTCCGGTGACGACCCGGACACCGCGGCCGCGCTGCGGCTCCTGCGCGACTACGACGGCACGGCGAGCGCCGACTCCGCCGGTGCGGCGCTGTTCGAGCCCTGGCTCATCGGGCATCTCGGCCCGGCGTTCCTCGCCCGGTTCATGCCCGCGGCGGTGGCCGCCCGGGTGCCGCGCGCCGACGCCCGGCAGGTGATCGACGCCCTGGAGCATCCGGAGCGCTGGTTCGGGGCGGACGCCGTCGCGGTGCGGGACCGGCTCGTGCAGGAGACGCTGCGCGCGGCCTACGCCGACGTCCGCGGCCGGCTCGGCGCCGACCCGGCCGCCTGGCGCTGGGGAAGCCTGCACCAGGCGCTGTTCGCCAACCCCTTGGGTAACAGCGTGGGCCCGTTCCCCCGGGGCGGCTCCGTGACCACGGTGGACGCCTCGACCTACTACCGGGGGTTCTACCGGTCGCAGTCGGGGGCCGCGTACCGGATGGTGCTGGACGTCGGGGCCTGGGACAACTCCACCTTCGTGAGCGCCCCCGGGCAGTCCGGCGACCCGTCGAGCCCGCACTACGCGGATCTCGCCGCCGCCTGGACGTCCGGCGCGCAGGTGCCGCTGCTGTACAGCGCGGCCGCGGTCGCGCGGAACACGGAAAGCGTCATCACTCTGGTGCCCGCGGCGTCCGGCCGCGGGTGATCGCCGGGCTCCCGGAGGGTTCGCTCACCGGGAGCCGGCGAACGGATCACTGCGGAAGGAACGACGTGGACGAGCGTTGGATCAAGCGGTTTCACCCCGCGCCGGACGCCCCGGCGCGGGTCATCGTGCTGCCGCACGCCGGAGGCGCGGCCAGCGCCTACTTCAAGCTGTCCGCCGCGCTGCACCCGGCGCTGGACGCCTACACGGTGCAGTACCCGGGCCGGCAGGAGCGCCGGCACGAGCCGCCGTTGACGGACGTGCGCCTGCTGGCCGCCGGCGTCGCCGACGCGCTCCCCGGCGACGACCGGCCCACGCTGCTGTTCGGGCACAGCATGGGCGCGCTGGTCGCGTTCGAGCTCGCCCTGCTCCTGGAGCGGCGCGGCACGCCGCCGCACACGCTGGTCGCCTCCGGCCGGCGCGGCCCGTCCACCTACCGCGACGAGTGGGTGCACCGGCGGGACCCGGCCGGCGTGGCGGCCGAGCTCCGCAAGCTCAACGGCACCGACCCGGTGTTCCTCCAGGACCCGGAGCTGTTCGAGATGGTGCTGCCGGCGCTGCGCGCCGACTACCGGGCCGTGGAGACCTACCAGTGCGCCCCGGACACCGCGGTCGGCTGCCCGCTGGTCGCCTTCGTCGGCGACGACGACCCCAAGACCACGGTCGAGGAGGCGCGCGCCTGGGGCCGGAACACCACCGGCCCCTTCGACCTGCGGATCTTCCCCGGGGGCCACTTCTTCGTGGACGACCAGGTGGCCGAGGTGACCGACGCGCTCGTCGCGCTGTCCACGTGAGTCACCCGGCCGTCTGAGCCAGCCATTCCTCGATCACGGCGGCGGTCTGCCGCGCCTCGGACTCCAGGATGCTGAAGTGGTCTGCCGCCACCTCGCGCACCGCCGTACCGGGGGTGATGGCCGGATGCCAGCCCGCGCCGACGCCCGCGGTCGTCCCGCCGGGCGTCGCCACCCCCTGGTTCGCGCGGATGAACAGCGTCGGCGCGGCCGGCTCACCCGGCCGCCACTGGGAGAGCAGCGCGGCGTACCAGCCCATCGCGGACAGCCGGGCGGCCGTGAACGGGCCGAACACGGCCTCCCTGTCGAGCAGGCCGCCCACGATCGACGACCACACGGCGGGGCTCTCCCCCGCGCCCGGCACGTGCGTGTCGAGCAGGATCACCGCGGCCGGGCCCTGGCCCGCCTCCGCCATCGCGCCGGCCAGCGCGTGCGCGAACACCCCGCCCGCGGAGTACCCGACCAGCGCGTACGGCTCCCCGCCGCTGGTCACGGTCCGGGCCAGGCCCTGCACGAGGGCGTCCAGCGACTCCGGCAGGCTCTCCTCCCGTACGAACCCCGGCACCGGCAGCACGGCGAGGTCGCGCACCTCGCGGAACTCCGCGGCCAGCGGGACGAACTGGTGCGGCCCGCCGAAGGCCATCGGCGAGTTCAGGCAGAACAGCCGCGGCCGGCTCGGGCCGGTGGACAGCACCACCGGGGTGCGGGCCGGGGCGTCGGCCGCGCCGTACTGGGGACGGACCGCGGCGGCGGCGTGCAGCAGCAGCATCCCCTCCTCGATCTTGCCGGCGGCGGCCGCCGCGCGGAACAGGCCGCTCAACGTCTCCGTCGCGCCCTGCAGGTCCTGTGCGGGGGGTGCGTCGCCGTGGGCCGTGGCCGGTACGGCGGCCGGAGCCATCTCCTCGTCCAGCAGCCGGGCCAGCGCCCTGACCGACGGGTAGTCGAAGGCCGCGGTGGCCGGCAGGCGGACGCCGGTGGCCGAGTTGAGCGCGTTGCGCAGCTCCATGGCGGCCAGCGAGTCCAGGCCCAGCCCGACCAGGTCGGCGTCCGGCTCGACGGGCTCCGGGTCCGCGTGTCCGAGCACCTGGGCCGCCCGTTTGCGTACCAGCTCGACCAGGCGCTCCAGGCGCTCCTCCGGGGGCAGTGCGGCCAGCGGTTCCAGCTCGTTCCCGCCCTGCGCGGCCTTCTGCCGTACGGCGGGTGCCAGGTCCTCAAGCAGCGCGGGGACGCCGTCCGCGCGGGCGCGCACGGCGGCCGGGTCCAGCCGGATCGGCGCCAGCACGGCGGCGTCCGACCGCCGCGCCGCGTCGAACAACGCCAGCCCCGCGTCCACCGGCAGCGGCAGCATGCCCCAGCGGCGGATCCTGGCCAGGTCGTCGTCACGCAGCAGGCTCTGCATGCCCGCCTCGCCGCCCCACAGGCCCCAGGCCAGCGTCCGCCCCGGCAGCCCCGCCGCCCGGCGCTGCTCGGCCAGCGCGTTGAGGAAGGCGTTCGCCGCCGCGTAGTTCCCCTGGCCGGGGTTGTCCACGAGCGATGCCGACGACGAGAACAGCACGAACTCGGCCAGGTCGTGCTTCTGGGTGAGCTCGTGCAGGTGCCAGGCGGCGTCCGCCTTGGGGCCGGCCACCTGGTCGACCAGCTCGGGCGTGAGGTCGGCGAGGACCGCGTTCGCGCTCGTCCCCGCGGTGTGCACCACGGCGCGCAGGTCGGGGATGCCCTCCAGCAGTGCGGTGAGGGCGTCCCGGTCGGCCACGTTGCAGGCGGCGATGGTGACCTCGGCGCCCTGTTCGGTGAGTTCGTCGCGGAGTTCGGCGGCTCCGGGGGCGTCCAGGCCACGGCGGGAGACCAGCAGCAGGTGCCGTACGCCGTGCTCGGCGACCAGGTGCCGGGCCGTCAGGGCGCCCAGGCCGCCGGTGCCGCCGGTGATCAGCGTGGTTCCGTCGGTCGGCCAGGGCGCCTCCGGCTCGTCGCCGAGGCGGGCCCGCTCCAGGCGGGGCACCCAGAGGCGGTCGCCGCGCAACGCCGCCTGGGGCTCCCCGCTCCGTAGTGCTGCGGCCGACGCGCTGTCGGCTGTCTGCGCGTCTGTTTGGTCGGGGTCCAGGTCGATCAGGGTGATTCGGCCGGGTTCCTCTGACTGGGCGGCCCGTACCAGGCCCCAGACCGCTGCCTGGGCCGGGTCGGGCGTCTCCGCGCCGGTCACGGCGACGGCGCCGCGGGTCACTACCACCAGCGGTCGCGTTTCCCCGTTCGTCAGCCAGGTCTGGAGCTCGTCCAGCGCTTGGCCGACAGTTCGCCGTACGCGCGCCGGCTCTGTGCTGTCGGCTCCTGTCGAAGGAGCGACGTTCAGCACCTCGGGAGTAACCCCTACGGTGTCGGCACCGCGCTCGCCCACCGGCTGCCAGGCCACCTCGTACAGCCATTGGGCCGGGACCGCGCCGCTCAACTGGCCGGGAGCAAGCGGTCGCGCGGTCAGCTCCTCCACCGACACCACCGGGCGGCCGGACTGATCGGCCACGTCCAGCCGGGTGACCGCGTCGCCGTCCAGGCGGCGCAGGCGTACTCGTAGGGTGGCGGCGCCGGCGGCGTGCAGGGTGACGCCGTTCCAGTTGAACGGGATCAGCGGGCCGCTCTCCCCCGCTCCCTGTCCGGCCAGCATGCCGACGTGCATCGCCGCGTCGAGCAGCGCCGGGTGCACGCCGTAGCCCGCCGGATCTGCGACGTCCGTCGGTAGCGAGACCTCGGCGTAGAGGTCGTCGCCGTGTTCCCAGGCGTTGGTGAGGCCGTGGAAGGCGGGGCCGTAGCCGTAGCCGTGATCGACCAGGCGGTCGTACAGGCCGGTGACGTCCAGTTGCTGGGCGTCCGGCGGCGGCCAGGCGTGGCGCAGGTCGGCGGGGATGGACGGGGTGGGGGTGAGGGTGCCGGTGGCGTGCCGGGTCCAGTTCCCGTGGTCGTCCTTGGAGTGGATGCCGATCTGGTGCCGGCCGTCCTCGTCGGGTGGGCTCAGGATGATCTGGAGAGTGATGCCGTCGGAGTCGGGGATGGGCAGGGGGGCGTGCAGGGTGAGCTCGTCGATGGCCGGGCAGCCCACCTGGTCGCCCGCGCGCAGGGCGAGCTCGACGAAGGCGGTGCCGGGCAGGATCGGGGTGGCGTTGATGGCGTGATCGGCCAGCCACGACTGCGCGGTGGCCGACAACCGCCCGGTCAGGATGGCCCCGCCGTCGGGCTGCTCCACGACCGCGCCCAGGATCGAATGATCGACAGAGGCCTGGCCGAGCGCGACCGGGTCACCGGTCGAAGGCAGTTGCAGCCAGTAGCGGCGGTGCTGGAAGGGGTAGGTGGGCAGTTCCAGGTGGCTGCTGCGGGCACCGGTGGTCCAGTCCACGTGGGTGCCACACGTCCAGGCCTGGCCCAGACTGGCGATCAGTTGGGTGGTCTCGTCGCGGTCGCGGCGCAGCAGGGCCACCACGGAGGGCTCTTCGTCGATGAGGGTTTGTTCGATCATGGGGGTGAGCTGCGCGTCGGGGCCGGCCTCCAGGAAGTGAGTGACCCCGCGCTGCCGCATGACCTGGACGCCGTCGGCGAACCGGACCGGCCGCCTGACGTGCTCGACCCAGTAGCCGGGCTTGGTGATCTCCTCGCCGGCCAGCTCGCCCGAGACGTTGGACACCAGCGCCAGCTCCGGACGCCGCAGCGTCAGCCCGGCCACGACCTGCTCGAACTCGGCCAGCATCGGCTCCATGAGCGGCGAGTGGAACGCGTGCGACACTCGCAACGGCCGGGTGCGGTGACCCTGCTGCCGTGCCCATTCGATGACCTGTTCCACCTGGTCGGCGGCGCCGGAAACCACGACCGCGCCGGGCGCGTTCACCGCCGCGATAGCCACTTGGTCGTGCCCGGACAGCACGGGGGCGATCTCGTCTTCGCCACAGCCGATCGCCGCCATCGCGCCACCAGCCGGAAGCGCCTGCATCAACCGGCCACGAGCGGCCACCAACCGGCACGCGTCCGCCAGATCCAGTACTCCGGCCACGTGTGCGGCGGTGATCTCACCCAGCGAATGCCCGGCCACGAAATCCGGCCGGACCCCGAACGACTCCAGCAACCGGTACAGCGCCGTCTCGAAGGCGAACAGCCCGGCTTGCGCGAACACCGTCTGATCGAGCACCCCATCGGCGCCACGCTCGCCGAGGATGATCTCCCGCAGGTTCCCTGCGGCATCGAGTTCGGCCTCCAGGAGCGCACACGCCTCATCGAAAGCCTGGGCGAACACCGGAAAAGCCGCATACAGGCCGCGGCCCATCCCAGGCCGCTGAGCACCCTGCCCGGAGAACAGCACCGCCACCCCGCCCGGCCGCGCCCGGCCCACGACCGCAGCCGCCGGCTCGCCGGCGGCCAGTGCTCGCAGCTCGGCCAGCAGACCCTCTCGGTCCGTCGCCGGCAGCACCGCCCGGTGCTCCAGCGCGGCCCGGCGCGTCAGCCCGGCCGCCACCTCTGCCGGAGCGGCGTCGTCGTGCTCATCCATGAAAGCGGCCAGTTGGTCGGCCTGCGCCCGCAGCGCGGCCTCGCTCTTGGCCGACAGCAGCACCGGAAGCGTGTCCGGCACGCTCGCGGGCGACGGCTCCTCAGCGGGCGGCTCTTCCACGATCACATGAGCATTGGTGCCGGAGATGCCGAACGACGACACACCCGCCCGGCGCGGCCGACCCTCGATCTGGGGCCAGGGCTGCGGTTCGGTCAGCAGCTCCACCGCCCCGCCGGACCAGTCCACCTTCGACGACGGTGCGTCCACGTGCAGCGTCTTGGGCAGCAATCCGTGCCGCATCGCCAGGATCATCTTGATGATGCCGGCGACTCCAGCCGCTGCCTGGGTGTGGCCGAGGTTCGACTTCACCGACCCCAGCCACAACGGGGACTGCCTGTCCTGACCGTAAGCGGCCAGCAGCGCCTGCGCCTCGATCGGGTCGCCCAGCGCCGTCCCCGTACCATGCGCCTCGACCACGTCCACATCACCCGGCGTTAGCCCGGCAGCCGCCAACGCCTGGGCGATCACCCGCTCCTGAGAAGGACCGTTCGGCGCCGTCAGCCCGTTGGAGGCACCATCCTGGTTGACCGCGCTGCCGCGCAGCACCGCCAGCACTTGGTGCCCATTACGGCGGGCGTCCGAAAGCCGCTCCACCACCAGCACGCCCACGCCTTCGCCCCAGCCGACACCGTCGGCTGCCTCGGCGAACGACTTGCATCGCCCATCAGCAGCCAGACCCCGCTGCCGCGAAAACTCCACAAACGCATCCGGGGTCGCCATCACCGTCACGCCACCGGCCAGCGCCAGATCACACTCACCCGAACGCAACGCCTGCGCCGCCAGATGCAGCGCCACCAGCGACGACGAACACGCCGTGTCCACCGACACCGCCGGACCCTCCAGGCCCAACGTGTACGCCACGCGGCCCGAGATCGTGGCCCCGCCCGTGCCCGACGGCGCATAGTCGTGATACATCACCCCGGCGAACACCCCGGCACTGCTCTCCCGCAGCGACGTCGGATCAATCCCGGCCCGCTCCAGCCCCGCCCAGCACACCTCCAGAAACTGCCGCTCCTGCGGATCCATCTCCGCCGCCTCACGCGGACTGATCCCGAAGAACGCCGGATCGAACTCCGCCGCCCCGTACAGGAACCCACCCTCCCGCGCATAACTACGCCCCGGCTTCCCCGGCTCCGGATCATAAAGACCCGCCACATCCCAGCCACGATCACCCGGGAACCCACCCACCGCGTCCACACCATCGACCAGCAACCGCCACAACCGCTCCGGGTCATCCACCCCACCCGGATAACGACAGGCCATCCCCACGATCGCGATCGGCTCCCGAGCGCGGGCCGTCAGCGCGCGGTTCTGCTGGCGCAGCTTGGCCGTCTCCCGGAGAGAAGCGCGCAGTGCCTCGACGAGCTTTCCGTCACCCTCCGCCATCTCCTCAGCCCTCCTCGATCTCGTCATCCGGTTCCCCGTTGTTCAAGGCCATCCTGATCAGGCTTTCGGCGTCCAGTTCGTCGATCACGTCGAGGTCCGCCGTCTCGTCCGGGGCTGCGGCTCCGTTCGTACCCTCGGGGTGCGCTCCGGCGAGCTCCAGCAGCGCGTCCAGCAGTCCGGCGGCGCGCAGTGTCGCCAGCGGCACGGTCTGCAGCGCTGCGCGGATCGCCGTCTCGTCCCGGCCGTTGGCGGCGCCGTGACCCCCGCCGTCGGTCTTCGGCGCGATCCGCTTGATCAGGTAATCGACGACCGCCCGGACCGATGGATGGTCGAACACCAAGGTGGTCGGTAGCCGGAGCCCCAGCGCGGAACCAAGCCCGTTGCGCAGCTCCACCGCCGCCAGCGAGTCGACGCCCAGCTCCTGGAAGGCCTGATCCACCGGCACGGACGCGGGCGTGTCGTGGCCGAGCACGGCCGCTGCCCGTGCGCGTACGAGTTCCATGACCGCTGCCTGGCGCTCAGCGGCAGGCAACTCGGCCAGCCGCTCGGCGAACGAACCACCGCCCACCGGAGCATCCGCCGCGGCCCTGCGCCGCACACCCACCAGATCACGCAACAACGCCGGCAACCGCTCCGCCGACCCCGCACGCAACGTCCCCAACGACCAACCGGCCGCCACCACCACACCCCGACGACCCTCGGCCACCACCCGATCCAGCACCGACAAACCCACACCAGCCGACAGCGGGATCAAACCCTCCCGCACCATCCGCTCGCGCTCCCGATCGGACAACCGACCGGCCATGCCCTCCTCGGCATCCCACACACCCCACGCCAGCGAAACCGCCGGCAGACCAGCCCCAACCCGGGACACCGCCAACGCATCCAACGCGGCATTGGCCGCCGCGTAGTTGCCCTGCCCCGCCGCGCCCAACGTGCCCGCCAGCGAAGAGAACACCACAAACCGCGCCACATCCCGCTTACGCGTCAACTCATCCAGATGCCAGGCCGCATCCACCTTCGGCCGCAACACCCCCTCCACCCGCTCAGCCGACAACGAACCGATCACCCCGTCATCCACCAGCCCCGCCGCATGCACCACCGCACGCAGGTCGGCGACGTCCTCCAGCAGAACGGCCAGAGCATCCCGATCAGCCACGTCACAGGCGGCGACCGTCACCTCGGCACCCTGTCCGGTCAGCTCGTCACGGAGCTCGGCCGCGCCAGGCGCGTCCAAGCCTCGGCGGGAGACCAGTAGCAGGTGCCGCACGCCGTGCTCGGCGACCAGATGCCGGGCCACCAGAGCACCCAGCCCACCGGTACCGCCGGTGATCAGCGTGGTCCCATCGACCGGCCACACGACGTCGGCATCCTGGCCGGCAGCCCCTGGCAATGGGAAGGCTCCACCGGGGGATGCGATGTGTGTCATCCGGGACGCCCACAGTCGGCCGCCGCGCAGCGCCACCTCCGGCTCGCCAAGTGCCAGCGCGGTACGCACACCGCCCTGAAGGCCGTCCTCGCCGCCGTCGATGGTGACCGGAACAGCACTCGCCTGCGCGCCTTCGAGCTCTGGGTCGAGGTCGATCAGGGTGATCCGGCCGGGCTCCTCCGCCTGAGCGGCCCGTACCAGGCCCCAGACCGCCGCCTGCGCCGGATCCGGCACCTCGCCATCGGCCACGGCCACCGCGCCTCGGGTCACCACCACCATCGGCCGCGTGTCGCCCTCGGCCAGCCAGGTCTGCAACTCGCCCAGCACGTGTCCGACGGCCCGCCGTACCCGTACTGGTACGTCACCGTCCACCGGCCTGCCGTCACCAGCCCCCGCACCTCGGGCAGCAGATCCCGCTCCCACCGCAGAAGCGGCATCCAGCATCGTGACATCCAGCGCCCCGGCGGCGGCCTCACGCTCGTTCGTCGCCAGCGGCCGCCAGGCCACCTCGTACAGCCACCTGTCCGGGACCGCGCCGCTCAACTGCTCGGGAGTCAGCGGTCGCGCGGTCAGCTCCTCCACCGACACCACCGGGCGACCGGACGAGTCGGCCACGTCCAGCCGGGTGACCGCTTCGCCCTCCAGCCGACGCAGCCGCACCCGCAAAGAGGTGGCACCGGCGGCATGCAGGGCGACGCCGTTCCAGTTGAACGGGATCAGCGGACCGGCCTCTTCCTGTCCGGCGTCCTGCCCGGCCAGCATGCCGACGTGCATCGCCGCGTCGAGCAGCGCGGGGTGCACGCCGAAGCCCGAGGGATCTGCGACGTCGGTCGGCAGTGAGACCTCGGCGTAGAGGTCGTCGCCGTGTTCCCAGGCGCGGGTGAGGCCGTGGAAGGCGGGGCCGTAGCCGTAACCGTGATCGACCAGCCGGTCGTACAGGCCGGTGACGTCCAGCGGCTGGGCGTCCGGCGGCGGCCAGGCGTGAAGCAGGTCGGCGGGAACGCTGGGGATGGGGGTCAGGGTGCCGGAAGCGTGCCGGGTCCAGTTCCCGTGGTCGTCCTTGGAGTGGATGCCGATCTGGTGCCGGCCGTCCTCGTCGGGTGGGCTCAGGATGATCTGGAGAGTGGTGCCATCACTGTCGGGGATGGGCAGCGGGGCGTGGAGAGTGAGCTCGTCGATGGCCGGGCAGCCGACCTGGTCGCCGGCGCGCAGGGCGAGCTCGACGAAGGCGGTGCCGGGCAGGATCGCGGTGCCGTTGATGGCATGATCGGCCAGCCACGGCTGAGCGGCGACCGACAACCGCCCCGTCAGGATGGCGCCACCGTTGGGCTGCTCCACCACCGCGCCCAGGATCGGATGATCAGCGGCACCCAGACCAAGCGCGGCCGGGTCCCCAGCCGGAGCCGTGTGCAGCCAGTAACGGCGGTGCTGGAAGGGATAGGTGGGCAGATCCAGATGGCGAATGCGGGTGCCGGCCGATCCGTTCCCGGTGGTCCAGGCGGTCCAGTCCACGCTGAGGCCACGCGTCCAGGCCAGACCCAGTCCGGCGACCAGTTGAGCGGTCTCGTTCCGGTCGCGCCGCAGCAACCCCACCACCGTGGGGTCATCGCCGTCAGCACTGCCGGCGTCACCGTCTTCGTGGTGGGCTAGCGTCTGCTCGACCATCGGGGTGAGCTGGGCGTCCGGACCGGCCTCCAGGAAACAGCCGACCCCGTGCCCGCGCAGGGTGGCGACGGTAGCGGCGAACCGCACCGGCCGCCGCACGTGCTCCACCCAGTAGCCGGGCTCAGTGATCTCTTCGCCGGCCAGTTCGCCCGAGACGTTGGACACCAGCGCCAACTTCGGACGCCGCAAGGTCAGCCCGGCCACGGCCTGTTCGAACTCGGCCAGCATCGGCTCCATGAGCGGCGAGTGGAACGCGTGCGACACTCGCAACGGCCGGGTCCGGTGCCCTTGCTGCCGTGCCCATTCGATGACCTGTTCCACCTGGTCGGCGGCGCCCGAGACCACGACCGCGCCGGGCGCGTTCACCGCCGCGATAGCCACTTGGTCGTGCCCGGCCAGCACAGGGGCGATTTCCTCTTCGCCGCAGCCGATCGCGGCCATCGCACCGCCGGCCGGAAGCGCCTGCATCAACCGGCCGCGAGCGGCCACCAACCGGCACGCGTCCGCCAGATCCAGTACTCCGGCCACGTGTGCGGCGGTGATCTCCCCCAGCGAATGCCCGGCCACGAAGTCAGGCCGGACTCCCAGCGATTCCAGCAGCCGGTACAGCGCCGTCTCGAAGGCGAACAGCCCGGCCTGCGCGAACACCGTCTGATCCAGCACGCCACCAGCAGCAGTGCCAGACGCGGCAGCCTCAGACCCGTCGGTCTGGCCGAGGATGATCTCCCGTAGGCGCACACCACCGGCCAGGCCGCTCACCACCTCTGCGGCATCGGCGGCGGAGAACTCGGCCTCCAGCAACGCACACGCCTCGTCAAAGGCGCGAGCGAACACCGGGAAAGCCGCATACAGCTCGCGGCCCATCCCGGGCCGCTGAGCACCCTGACCGGAGAACAGCACCGCCACCCGGCCCGGCCGCACCCGGCCCTCGACCGCAGCCGCAGGCTCACCGGCGGCCAGCGCTTGCAGCCCGGCCAGCAGGCCCTCTCGGTCCGTCGCCGGCAATACCGCCCGGTACTCCAGGGCGGCCCTGCGCGTGAGCCCGGCCGCCACCTCCACCGGAGCGACCTCGTCGTGCTCGGCCACGAACCCGGCCAGCTGGCCGGCCGCCGCCCGCAGCGCCGCCTCGCTCTTGGCCGACACCACCACAGGGACCGTCACCGGCGAGACCGCAGGGTCGCCCTCGGCCGCTGTGGCCGGGCGGCCGTCCTGCTCGCCCGACGGGTCCCTCGAGAGCGGCTCGTCCTCGGCCGGGGGCTCTTCGAGAATGATGTGGGCGTTGGTGCCGGAGATGCCGAACGACGACACTCCCGCCCGACGCGGCCGGTCCGCGGCGCGCGTCCAAGGCTGGGGTTCGGTCAGCAGCTCCACCGCCCCGCCCGACCAGTCCACCTTGGACGACGGCGCGTCCACGTGCAGTGTCTTGGGCAGCACGCCGTGCCGCATCGCCAGGATCATCTTGATGATGCCGGCCACGCCGGCCGCTGCCTGGGTGTGGCCGAGGTTCGACTTCACCGACCCCAGCCACAACGGGGACTGCCGGTCCTGGCCATAGGCGGCCAGCAGCGCCTGCGCCTCGATCGGGTCGCCCAGCGCGGTGCCGGTGCCGTGTCCTTCGACCACGTCCACCTGCGCGGGACCGATCCCCGCCGAAGCCAGCGCCTGAGCGATCACCCGCTCCTGGGAAGGACCGTTCGGCGCGGTCAGCCCGTTCGACGCCCCGTCCTGGTTGACCGCACTGCCGGCCAGCACCGCCAGCACCTGGTGCCCGTTGCGGCGGGCGTCGGACAACCGCTCCACCACCAGCACACCGACGCCTTCGCCCCAGCCGACACCGTCAGCTGCCTCGGCGAACGACTTGCACCGACCATCAGCAGCCAACCCCCGCTGCCGCGAAAACTCCACGAACGCATCCGGGGTCGCCATCACTGTCACGCCACCGGCCAGCGCCAGATCACACTCACCCGAACGCAACGCCTGCGCGGCCAAATGCAGCGCCACCAGCGACGACGAGCAGGCCGTGTCCACCGACACCGCAGGCCCTTCCAGGCCCAACGTGTACGCCACGCGGCCCGAGATCGTGGCCCCGCCCGTGCCCGACGGCGCATAGTCGTGATACATCACCCCGGCGAACACCCCGGCACTGCTCTCCCGCAGCGACGTCGGATCGATCCCGGCCCGCTCCAGCCCCGCCCAGCACACCTCCAGAAACTGCCGCTCCTGCGGATCCATCTCCGCCGCCTCACGCGGACTGATACCGAAGAACGCCGGATCGAACTCCGCCGCCCCGTACAGGAACCCACCCTCCCGCGCATAACTACGCCCCGGCTTCCCCGGCTCGGGATCATAAAGACCGGCGACATCCCAGCCACGATCACCCGGGAAGCCACCCACCGCATCGACACCATCGACCAGCAACCGCCACAACCGCTCCGGGTCATCCACCCCACCCGGATAACGACAGGCCATCCCCACGATCACGACGGGATCGTCGGTGACCGCCGCCGGACGCCGCGTCCTCCGCTGGTCGGCCTGCCCGCCCACCAGCCGGCGCAGTACGAACTCCGTCAGCGCCTTCACCGACGGGTGGTCGAAGATCAGCGTCGCCGGCAGGGTGAGGCCGACCGCCCGGCCCAGCCGGTTCCGCAGGTCCACTGCCATGAGCGAGTCGACGCCCAGCTCCTGGAAGGCCCGGTCCACCGGGACCGACTCGGCCGCACCGTACCCCAGCACGGCGGCGGCCTGTGCGCGTACGAGTTCCATGACCGCTGCCTGGCGCTCAGCGGCAGGCAACTCGGCCAGCCGCTCGGCGAACGAGCCACCGCCGGTCGGAGCATCCGCCGCGGCCCTGCGCCGCACGCCCACCAGATCACGCAACAACGCCGGCAACCGCTCCGCCGACCCCGCACGCAACGTCCCCAACGACCAACCGGCCGCCACCACTACACCGCGACGGCCCTCGGCCACCACCCGATCCAGCACCGACAGACCCACACCAGCCGACAGCGGGATCAAACCCTCCCGCACCATCCGCTCACGCTCCCGATCGGACAACCGACCGGCCATCCCCTCCTCGGCATCCCACACACCCCACGCCAGCGAAACCGCCGGCAAACCAGCCCCAACCCGAGACACCGCCAACGCATCCAACGCAGCATTCGCCGCCGCGTAATTGCCCTGCCCCGCCGCGCCCAACGTGCCCGCAAGCGAAGAGAACACCACAAACCGCGCCACATCCCGCTTACGCGTCAACTCATCCAGATGCCAGGCCGCATCCACCTTCGGCCGCAACACCCCCTCCACCCGCTCAGCCGACAACGAACCAATCACCCCGTCATCCACCAGCCCCGCCGCATGCACCACAACGCGCAGGTCGGCGACGTCCTCCAGCAGAACGGCCAGAGCATCCCGATCAGCCACATCACAGGCGGCGACCGTCACTTCGGCGCCCTGTCCGGCCAGCTCGTCGCGGAGTTCGGCCGCGCCAGGAGCGTCCAGACCACGGCGGGAGACCAGCACCAGGTGCCGCACGCCGTGCTCAGCCACCAGATGCCGCGCCACCAGAGCACCCAACCCACCAGTGCCGCCAGTGATCAGCGTGGTCCCATCGACCGGCCAGGCCGTTCCGGACTCCTCGCCGAGGCGGGCGCGCTCCAGCCGGGGTACCCATGTCCGGTCATCGCGGATGGCCACTTCCGGCTCGTCGCCGGGTAGCGCCAGGCTCTCCAGTGCGGCGGGCCCTCCCGTGCGCGCCGGCTCCAGGTCGACCAGCGTGATCCGGCCGGGGTGTTCCTGCTGGGCCGCACGTACCAATCCCCAGACCGCCGCGCCCGCCGGGTCCGGCGTCTCTCCCTCGGCCACGGCGACCGCGCCCCGGGTGGCCACCAGCACCGGTCGCTCATCCTCCTCGGCGAGCCGGTCCTGGAGCTCCGCCAGCACCGCTGCGACGCGGCGCCGTACCCTGTCGGGCAGGTCGCCGGCGTCGTCGTCGCCGGTGGCGTCCACGACGACGGTGCCGTCACGCAGCGCCGGCTCTCCCCCTTCGCCGGTGGAGGCTCCGGTCAGCGGTCGCCACACGACCTCGGTGAGCCAGCGCGCCACCGACGCCGCGGTCGGTGCCGACGGATCCGTCTCGGCCACCGGCCGGGACGCCACCGTCTCCACGGTGGCCACCGGCCGTCCGGTGGGGTCGGCCAGGTCCAGCCGGAACCCGCCATCCGGCTCCGGGTGCAGCCGTACGCGCAGCGCGGTGGCGCCGATGGCGTGCAGGGTGACGCCGTTCCAGTTGAACGGGATCAGCGGGACGCCCTCCCCGGCGTCCTCTCCGGCCAGCAGCACCACGTGGGTCGTCGCGTCGAAGAGGGCGGGGTGCAGGCCGTATCGGGCTGTTTGTCCGGCTGCTTCGGGGAGGGTTACTTCGGCGTAGAGGTCGTCGCCGTGTCTCCAGGCGTTGGTGAGACCGTGGAAGGCGGGGCCGTAGCCGTAGCCGTGATCGACCAGGCGGTCGTACAGGCCGGCGACCTCCAGCGGCTGAGCTTCTGGCGGTGGCCAGGCGTGGCGCAGGTCGGCGGGCATGAAGGGGGTCGGAGTGAGGGTGCCGGTGGCGTGCCGGGTCCAGTTCCCGTGCTCGTCCTTGGAGTGGATGCCGATCTGGCGACGGCCGTCTTCGTCCGGTCCGGTCACGGTGATCTGTACGACTACGCCGCCGCTGGTGTCGTTGGTGGTGTCGGGGATGGGCAGCGGAGTGTGCAGGGTGAGCTCGTCGATGGCCGGGCAGCCGACCTGGTCGCCGGCGCGCAGGGCGAGCTCGACGAAGGCGGTGCCGGGCAGGATCGCGGTGCCGTTGATGGCATGATCGGCCAGCCACGACTGGGCGGCGACCGACAACCGGCCGGTCAGGATGGCGCCGCCGTCGGGCTGCTCCACCACCGCACCCAGGATCGGGTGATCGGCGGCCGTCTGGCCGAGCGCGGCCGGGTCGCCGGATGGAGCCGACTGCAGCCAGTAGCGGCGGTGCTGGAAGGGATAGGTGGGCAGGTCCAGGTCGCCGGTGCGGGCGTTGGCCGGCCCAGTCGGCCAGGCGGTCCAGTCCACGGCGGTGCCGCAGGTCCATGCCTGGCCCAGCCCGGTGACCAGTTGGGTGGTCTCGTCGCGGTCGCGGCGCAGCAGCGCCACCACCGAGGGCTCGTCGTCGATGAGGGTTTGTTCGATCATGGGGGTGAGCTGGGCGTCCGGGCCGGCCTCGATGAAGCAGCTGACTCCGTGCTCGCGCAGGGTGGTGATGGTGTCGGCGAACCGGACCGGGCGTCGTACGTGCTCCACCCAGTAGCCGGGCTCGATGACTTCGTCACCGGCCAGCTCACCCGAGACGTTCGACACCAGCGCCATCTCCGGCCGCCGCAGCGTCAGCCCCGACACGACCTGCTCGAACTCGGCCAGCATCGGCTCCATCAACGGCGAGTGGAACGCGTGCGACACCCGCAACGGCCGCGTCCGATGCCCGCGCTCCCGCGCCCACTCCACGACCTGATCCACCTGACCGGCCGCACCCGAGACCACCACCGCGCCCGGCGCGTTCACCGCAGCCACAGCCACCCGGTCGAGCCCCGCCAGCACGGGGGCGATCTCGTCTTCGCCGCAGCCGATCGCGGCCATCGCACCGCCGGCCGGCAGTGCCTGCATCAACCGGCCGCGAGCGGCCACCAGCCGGCAGGCGTCCGCCAGATCCAGCACCCCGGCCACATGCGCGGCGGTGATCTCACCCAGCGAATGCCCGGCCACGAAGTCGGGCTGGACCCCTAGTGATTCCAGGAGCCGGTACAGCGCCGTCTCGAAGGCGAACAGCCCGGCTTGCGCGAACACCGTCTGATCGAGCACCCCATCGGCGCCACGCTCGCCGAGGATGATCTCCCGCAGGTTCCCTGCGGTATCGAGTTCGGCCTCCAGGAGCGCACACGCTTCGTCGAAGGCGTGAGCGAACACCGGGAAAGCCGCATACAGGCCGCGGCCCATCCCGGGCCGCTGGGCACCCTGACCGGAGAACAGCACCGCCACCCGGCCCGGCCGCACCCGGCCCACGACCGCAGCCGCAGGCTCACCGGCGGCCAGCGCTCGTAGCTCGGCCAGCAGCTCCTCCCGGTCCGCTGCCGGCAGCATCGCCCGGTACTCAAGCGCCGCCCGGCGCGTCAGCGCGGCCGCCACCTCCACCGGACTGGCCTCGCCATGCTCGGCCACGAACCCGGCCAGCCGACCGGCCTGCGCCCGCAACGCCGCCTCGCTCTTGGCCGACACCACCACCGGAAGCGCGACAGTGTCTTCGGAGACTGCGTCGGGGATGGCCGCTCGCTCTTGCGTGGGCTCCTCATCGTCCCGCACAGTGCCGACGGCCGACGGCTCTTCAACTGGCGGTTCTTCCAGGATGACGTGGGCGTTGGTGCCGGAGATGCCGAACGACGACACTCCCGCCCGGCGCGGCCGGTCCGCAGCGCGCGTCCAAGGCTGGGGTTCGATCAGCAGCTCCACCGCCCCGCCGGACCAGTCCACCTTCGACGACGGCGCATCCACGTGCAGCGTCTTGGGCAACAGGCCGTGCCGCATCGCCAGGATCATCTTGATCACACCGGCCACGCCGGCCGCCGCCTGGGTGTGGCCCAGGTTGGACTTCACCGACCCTAGCCACAACGGCGACTGCCGGTCCTGGCCATAGGCGGCCAAGAGCGCCTGGGCCTCGATCGGGTCGCCCAGCGCCGTTCCCGTACCGTGCGCTTCGACCACGTCCACATCGCCCGGCGTGAGCCCAGCGGCCGCCAGCGCCTGAGCGATCACCCGCTCCTGAGAGGGGCCGTTCGGCGCGGTCAGCCCGTTGGAGGCACCGTCCTGGTTGACCGCGCTACCGGCCAGCACCGCCAGCACCCGATGCCCACGACGGCGAGCGTCCGACAACCGCTCCACCACCAGCACACCGACACCCTCGCCCCAGCCGACCCCGTCAGCCGCCTCGGCGAACGACTTACACCGCCCATCAGCAGCCAGACCCCGCTGCCGCGAAAACTCCACGAACGCATCCGGCGTGGCCATCACCGTCACGCCACCGGCCAGCGCCAGATCACACTCACCCGAACGCAACGCCTGCGCGGCCAAATGCAGCGCCACCAGCGACGACGAACATGCCGTGTCCACCGACACCGCCGGCCCTTCCAGGCCGAACGCGTACGACACCCGCCCGGAAACCACACTCCCCTGTGTTCCGGTGGCCACCAGGCCCTCGGCCTCCGGTGTGGCGACCGCGCCGGAACCGTAGTCGTTGGCCATGACTCCGGTGAACACCCCGGTCGGGGTGCCGCGCAGTCCGGCTGGGTCGATGCCGGCGTGCTCCAGGGCCTCCCACGAGGTTTCCAGGATGAGCCGCTGCTGGGGATCCATCGCCACCGCTTCGCGCGGGCTGAGCGCGAAGAACTCCGGGTCGAAGTCGGCGGCACCGGACAGGAACCCACCAGTGCGTACGTACGACGTTCCCGCATGGTCGGGATCCGGATGGAACAGCGATCCCAGGTTCCAGCCTCGGTCGGTGGGGAAACCCGTGATGCCGTCGCGGTCGTCGATCAGCAGTTGCCAGAGGTCTTCGGGGCTGGTGACCTGGCCAGGGAACCGACAAGCCATCCCGACAACGGCGATCGGATCACCAGCAGGACCATTGGACGGGGCGGCCTGGACCGGACGGCGGGCAACCGTACCCGACAGAGCCGCGTCCAGGTGCGTGGCCAGCGCACGCGGAGTGGGGTGATCGAACACCAGCGTGGGAGTGAGCCGCAGCCCCGTCACCGCGTGCAGCCGGTTACGCAGCTCCACCGCGGTCAGCGAATCGAACCCGAACTCCTGGAAAGGCCGATCGGCATCGATGGCCTGAGCACTGTCATGGCCGAGGGTGGCCGCGGCCTCGCCGCAGACCACGTCCAGCAACCGCCGCTGCCGCTGCGGAGCCGACAGATGCGCCAGCTCCGCCACCACCGGCCGCACCCCACCATCCGCGTCATCGGCCGAGGCCCCGGAAGGGGCGGCGGGACGCGCGGCAGGACCCGCAAGTTCACGCAACAGAGCCGGCAGATCGCCACGCCGGCCCAGCGCGGCGGGATCGAACCGCGCCGACACCAAAAACGGCTGGCCGGCTTCCAGGCTGGCGTCCAGCAGGGCCAGGCCCTGCCCCGCGGTCAACGAGACCAGCCCCGCCGCCCGCATCCGCGCCTCATCCCGCGCGTCGATCCGGCCGGCCATGCCCCGCTCCTCCGACCACGGCCCCCACGCCAGCGAAACCGCCGGCAGGCCGGCCGCAGCCCGCGCCACCGCCAGAGCATCGACGAAGGCGTTGGCCGCCGCGTAGTTCCCCTGCCCGGCCCCATCCACCACCCCGGCCAGCGAGGAGAACACCACGAACCGAGCCAGACCGGAATCACGGGTCAGCTCGTGCAGATGCCAGGCCGCGTCCACCTTCGGCCGCAGCACCGACTCCACCCGCTCAGCCGACAACGACGTGATCACCCCGTCATCGACCACCCCCGCCGCATGCACCACGGCACGCAGGTCGGCGATGTCCTCCAGCAGCGCGGCGAGCGCATCCCGATCGGCCACGTCACAGGCGGCGACGGCGACCTCGGCACCCCGCCCGGCCAGCTCCTCACGCAGCTCGGCAGCCCCAGGGGCATCCAGACCACGCCGGGAGACCAGCACCAGCCGCCGCACACCATGCTCAGCCACCAGATGCCGCGCCACCAGAGCACCCAGCCCACCGGTGCCGCCAGTGATCAGCGTGGTCCCATCGACCGGCCAAGCCGCCACGCCCTCCTCGCCCTCCACGGGCGACGAGGAAGCTCCACCATCCGGATCGACAGATTCCACATGCGACAACCGCGGCACCCACAACCCGCCGCCGCGCAGCGCCACTTCCGGCTCACCGGAAGCCAGCGCGGCCCGCACCTCATCCGCAAGGCCGTCCTCACCACCGTCGATGGCGGCCGGCACAGCACGCGCCGACGCCTCCTCCTCACCGAGAGCGGCCTGCGCGCCTTCCGGCTCCGGGTCGAGGTCTATCAGGGTGATCCGGCCGGGCTCCTCCGACTGGGCGGACCGCACCAGACCCCAGACCGCCGCCTGCGCCGGGTCCGGCGTCTCCCCGCCGGCCACGGCAACCGCGCCCCGGGTCACCACCGCCACCGGCCGCGGGTCCCCCTCGGTGAACCAGCCTTGCAAGTCGCCCAGGACAGTACGCAGAGCGCTACGCACCCGTTCGATCACATCGCCGGCGTCCTGGGCTCCGTCGGTGGCGTCGATGACGAGTGTGTCACCGGCGTCCGCCGCACCGAGGGGTGCCGATGCCGCTCCCAACTGCCGCCACGCCACTTCGAACAAGGAAGGCCGGTCGGTGCCGGCGGCTCCACCCGATTGCGGACGGCCCGGCGGGAGCAGCCAGTAATGCCGCCGCTGGAAGGCATAGGTGGGCAGGTCCAGATCGCCGATGCGGGCGCCGCCCCTTCCGGCCCCGGTGGCCCAGGCCGGCCAGGCGGTCCAGTCCACACCGGTGCCAGACGTCCACGCCTGGCCCAGCCCGGCGACCAGCTGGGCGGTCTCGTCCCGGCCGCGGCGCAGCAGGGCCACCACGGAGGGCTCTTCGCCGTCCTCATAGGCGAGGGTCTGCTCGATCATGGGGGTCAGCTGGGCGTCCGGACCGACCTCCAGGAAACAGCCGACCCCGTTCCCGCGCAGGGTGGTGACGACGTCGGCGAACCGCACCGGCCGCTGTACATGCTCCACCCAGTAGCCGGGCTCGGTGATCTGCGGCCCGGCCAGCTGCCCGCTCACCCCTGACACCAGCGCCACGGTCGGCGGGTGGAACGCAAGCGAGGACGCCACCGCGGCGAACTCGGCCAGCATCGGCTCCATCAACGGCGAGTGGAACGCGTGCGACACCCGCAACGGCCGCGTCCGATACCCGCGCTCCCGCGCCCACTCCACGACCTGATCCACCTGACCGGCCGCACCCGAGACCACCACCGCGCCCGGCGCGTTCACCGCCGCCACAGCCACCCGGTCGAGCCCCGCCAGCACGAGGGCGATCTCGTCCTCGCCACAGCCGATCGCCGCCATCGCGCCACCAGCCGGCAACGCCTGCATCAACCGGCCACGAGCCGCCACCAACCGGCACGCGTCCGCCAGATCCAGCACCCCGGCCACATGCGCGGCGGTGATCTCACCCAGCGAATGCCCGGCCACGAAGTCGGGCTGAACTCCCAGTGATTCCAGGAGCCGGTACAGCGCCGTCTCGAAGGCGAACAGCCCGGCCTGCGCGAACACCGTCTGATCCAGCACCCCATCGGCGCCACGCTCGCCGAGGATGATCTCCCGCAGGTCCCCTGCGACATCGGCGGCGGAGAACTCAGCCTCCAGGAGCGCACACGCCTCATCAAAAGCCCGGGCGAACACCGGGAAAGCTGCATAAAGCTCACGCCCCATCCCAGCCCGCTGAGCACCCTGACCGGAGAACACCACCGCCACCCGGCCCGGCCGCACCCGCCCCTGCACCACCGAAGCCGCCGGCTCACCGGCAGCCAGCGCCCGCAACCCGGCCAGCAGACCCTCCCGGTCCGCAGCCGCGACCGGCACCACCGCTCGATGCTCCAGGCCGGCCCTCCGGGTCAACGCGACGGCCACATCCAGCACATCGACCTGACCGTGCTCGGCCACGAACCCGGCCAGCCGACCGGCCTGCGCCCGCAACGCCGCCTCGCTCTTGGCCGACACCACCACAGGCACCGGCACCGGCACGGCCGGGCCTGACGACGCCTCCTGGACCGACGGCTCCTCGGCAGGCGGCGGCTCCTCCAAGATCACATGAGCGTTGGTGCCGCTGAACCCGAACGACGACACGCCGGCCCGACGCGGCCGCCCCTCGACCCGCGGCCACTGCCGGGCCTCGGTCAGCAGCTCCACCGCGCCACCGGACCAGTTCACCTTGGACGACGGGGCATCGACGTGCAGCGTCTTGGGCAACAGCCCGTGCCGCATCGCCATGACCATCTTGATGACACCGGCCACGCCGGCCGCCGCCTGCGTGTGACCCAGGTTCGACTTCACCGACCCCAGCCACAACGGCGACCGCCGCCCCCGCCCATACGTGGCCAGCAGCGCCTGCGCCTCGATCGGATCGCCCAGCGCGGTCCCCGTACCGTGCGCCTCGACCACGTCCACGTCCGCGGACACCAACCCGGCAGCGGCCAACGCCTGAGCGATCACCCGCTCCTGGGAAGGACCGTTCGGCGCGGTCAGCCCGTTCGACGCCCCGTCCTGGTTGACCGCGCTGCCGCGTACCACCGCCAGCACCCGGTGCCCGTTGCGGCGGGCGTCGGAAAGCCGCTCCACCACCAGCACCCCGACGCCCTCGCCCCAGGCGGTGCCGTCCGCGGCGTCGGCGAACGCCTTCACCCGGCCGTCCGGGGCCAGCCCCCGCTGCCGGGCGAACTCGGTGAACGTCTCCGGCGTGGACATGACGGTCACGCCGCCGACCAGCGCCAGATCGCACTCGCCCGAACGCAGCGCCTGCGCCGCCAGGTGCAACGCCACCAACGACGACGAACACGCCGTGTCCACCGACACCGCCGGCCCCTCCAGGCCGAACGCGTACGCCACCCGCCCCGACACCACACTCCCGTGCGATCCGGTGCTGAGCAGGCCCTCGGCCTCGGGCACGTCCCTGCCGTAGCCGATCGCGTAGTCCGGGGCCATCACCCCGACGTAGACCCCGGTACGGCTGCGCCGCAGCCCGGACGGGTCGACGCCGGCGTGCTCCAGGGCCTCCCATGAGGTCTCCAGGATGAGCCGCTGCTGCGGGTCCGTGGCGGTGGCCTCGCGCGGGCTCATCCCGAAGAAGTCGGCGTCGAACTGGCCGGAGCTCTCCAGGAACCCGCCACGGTTCACGTAGCTGGTTCCCGGGCGGGACAGGTCCGGGTCGTAGAGCGCGTCCACGTCCCAGCCCCGGTCGGTCGGGAAGCCGGAGAAGCCCTCCCGACCGTCCGCCACCAGGGTCCACAGCTCCTCCGGGGTGGCCACCCCGCCCGGGTACCGGCAGGCCATGCCGACGATCGCGATCGGCTCCCGGGCCCGCTCCGTCACCTCGCGCAGCTGCCGCCGGGTCTCCTGGAGATCCGCGGTGGCCCTGCGCAGGTAGTCACGCAGCCGGTCATCGCCCGACATGAGTCATCTCCCCCGTGTTCAGGACGTCCCGTCCGGGCCGCCCAGCTCGCTGTCCAGCATCGCGAACAGCTCCTCGTCGGTCGCCGCGGCGAGATCCCGCACCTGGTCGCGCGGAGCTCCGTCGCCGTCGGTACGGCGGTGCGCCTCCCGCCACCGGCGGGCCAGCGCCTCCAGCCGGGCCGCCACCGCCTCCACGTCGGCCTGCGCGGCCGGGGCCTCGGCGAGCGGTTCGGCCATGGTGGCCTCCAGCCGTTCGAGTTCGTCGAGCACGGCGCGCGCCGGGTCGGCGTGCTCCGGGTCGAGTTCCTCCAGGAGGAACGTCACCAGCGCCTCCGGGTTGGGGTGGTCGAAGACCAGCGTCGCCGGGAGGCGCAGCCCTGCCGCCTCGGCCAGCCGGTTCCGCAGCTCGACCGCGGTCAGCGAGTCGAAGCCCAGCTCGGCGAAGGCCCGATCCGCCGCGACCGCGTCCACGCTCGCGTGCCCGAGCACCGCGGCCACGTGCGAGCGGACCAGGTCGAGGAGGATGCGGCGCTGTTCGGCCGGGAGCAGCCCCGCCAGCCTGTCGGCCAGCGACTCCTCGGCCGTGGGCGCGTCGGCCGCGGCCCGTCGCCGGGCCGGCGCGGCCACCAGGCCACGCAGCACCGGCGGCACCGGCCGGCCGGACAGCGCGTCCGCGTCCACGTCCGCGGCGAGCACCACGGGGGCGTCCCCGGAGACGGCGGCGTCGAAGCGGCGCAGTCCGGTCTCGGTGTCGAGCTCACGCAGCCCGCTCGCGGCCAGCCGCGCCGAGTCGCCCGTGCCCACGTGGGCGGTCATCGCGCTGCGTTCCGCCCACAGCCCCCAGGCCAGCGAGTGGCCGGGCAGGCCGAGGTGGCGGCGGTGCTGGGCGAGGGCGTCCAGGAAGGCGTTCCCCGCGGCGTAGTTGCCCTGCCCGGGAGAGCCGAGCAGCCCGGCGGCCGAGGAGAACATGACGAACAGGGCGACGTCGTGCCTCCGGGTCAGGTCGTGGAGGTGCCAGGCGCTGTCGGCCTTGGGACGCAGCACCGCGGCGAGCCGGTCAGGGGTGAGCGAGGCGATCGTGGCGTCGTCGAGCACGCCGGCCGCGTGCACCACCCCGGTGAGCGGGTGCTCCGCCGGGATGCCGGCGAGCAGCGCGGCGAGGGCGTCCCGGTCGGCCACGTCGCAGGACTCGACCCGTGCCGAGGCGCCCAGCCCGGCCAGCTCGTCGCGGAGCTCGGCGGCTCCGGGCGCGTCGATGCCGCGCCGGGTGACCAGCAGGAGGTGCCGCGCGCCGTACCGGGTCACCAGGTGGCGGGCGACGTGGCCGGCGATGACGCCGGTGCCGCCGGTGATCAGTACGGTGCCGTCCGGGTCGAGCTCCCGAGGCACGGTCAGCGCGAGCTTGCCGACGTGGCGTGCCTGCTGGAGGTGACGGAAGGCGTCCTTGGCGCGCCGGGCGTCCCAGACGGTGACGGGGGACGGCCGCAGCACCTCGTGCTCGTACAGCCGCACGACCTCGGCGAGGATCTCCTGGACCCGCTCCGGGGTGCCCTCCGGGTGCTGGGTGCGCGACTGGGCCACCATGTCGTACGCCCGGTAGACGACCCCCGGATGGGCGGCGGCCACCTCGTCCGCCTGCCTGATGTCGGTCTTGCCCATCTCCAGGAAGTGGCCGCCGCGAGGCAGCAGCTCCAGCGAGGCGTCGACGAACTCCCTGGCCAGCGAGTTGAGCACCACGTCCATCCCCGCGCCGCCGGTGACGGCCAGGAACTTCTCGCGGAAGCCGAGGTCTCTGGAGGAGGCCAGGTGGGCCTCGTCCAGGCCGAGCGCGCGCAGCACGGGCCACTTGGCGGGCGACGCGGTCGCGTAGACCTCCGCACCCAGGTGCTGGGCGAGCTGGATCGCGGCCAGGCCGACTCCGCCCGCGCCCGCGTGGACCAGCACCCGGTCCCCCGGGCTCACGCCGGCCAGGTCGACCAGGCCGTAGTAGGCGGTGAGGTTGACGATCGGCAGCACCGCGGCCGTGGTGAACGACCAGTCGTCCGGGATCGGGACGAGCAGTCGCCGGTCGCTGATGGCCACGGTGCCGGCGCCGCCGTCGACCAGGCCGGTGACCCGGTCGCCCGGGCGCAGGTCGGTGACGGCGGAGCCGACTTCGAGCACGACGCCGGCGGCCTCGCCGATCAGACCGTCGTCCTCCTCGGTGATCATGTCGAGGGCGACGACCAGGTCGTGGAAGTTGATCCCGGCGACGCGGGGCGCCAGCCGTACCTCGGTGGGGGCCAGCGGGCGGTTCGCCTCCGGCGCCGGCAGCAGGGCGAGGTTGGACAGCGTGCCCTTGCCGGTGGTGGCCAGCCGCCACGGCCCGGCCGGGGGCACGAGCGCGTCGGCGTCGCGGGCCAGCCGCGGCGCGTGAACCGTGCCGGCGCGCAGCGCCAGCTCCGGCTCGCCCGCGTCGATGGCCGCCCGTACCGCCGCCCACGCCGGCTCCTGCCCGTCGGTGTCGAGCAGGACGAACCGGTCGGGGTGCTCCGCCTGCGCGGCACGCACCAGGCCGGCGGCCGCCGCGTGCGCGGGGTCGGCGTCCTCTCCGGGGAGGACCGCCGCCGCACGCTGGGTGACCACGGCCAGCCGGGCGCCGTCCGGCCGGTCGCCGGACAGCCACCCGCGCAGCGCGGCCAGGGTGGCCCCGGTGGCCGCGTGAGCGGCGGCCACCGGGTCCTCGCCCCTGTCGCGGGGCACGTCGAACACCTCAAGATCCGGGGGTACGGCGCCGTCGGCCCGCAGGAGGGCCGCTCCGTTGGCCGAGCCCGCGCCGTTGGCCGAACCCGCGCCGTTGGCCGGACCCGCGCCGTTGGCCGAGCCCGCGCCGTTGACGAGCGGCTCGGGCGCCGACGCCGCCGAGGGCAGCGGTGTCCAGGTGAGCCGGGGCAGCGCGACGTTCACCGCCGCCGCGTGCGCCAGCTCCCCGTCGGTCACCGCGCGCACCACCATGGCGTCCACCGAGGCCATCGGGGCCCCTGCGGAGTCGGCCAGCTCGATGGCGAAGCGGTCCGTCGTCCCCGGGTCGGAGCCGGGCCGGTCGGCGACGCCACGCAGCCGTACCCGTGCCGCCGTGGCGCCTGTGGTGCGCAGCCGTACGCCGCGCCAGGTGAACGGCAGCCGGGGCGCGCCGGAGGCGTCGTCGTCGAGGAGCCCGGCGGTGTGCAGCGCGGCGTCGAGCAGCGCCGGGTGGATCCCGAACCGGTCCGCCTCGGCGGCGACCGCATCGGGCAGCGCGACCTCGGCGAAGATCTCGTCGCCACGGCCCCAGGCACGGCGCAGGCCGCGGAACGCCGGCCCGTAGCCGTACCCGCCGGCGTCCAGGGTCTCGTACAGCTCGTCGACGTCCAGCTGCCGCGCGTCCGCCGGCGGCCAGGCCGAGCCGGGCTGCTGTGTGGCGGGCGGCTCGGCGTCGGCGGTCTTCGCGAGGGTGCCGGCGGCGTGCCGGGTCCACGCGGTGGTCGCCGCGGCGGCCGGGTCGGCCGAGGCCGGCGCGGCGTACACGGAGATCTGCCGGTGTCCGTTCTCTGCGGCGCCGACCACCACGCGCACCCTGGTCGCGCCGTCGTCGGGCAGCACCAGCGGGCGTTCCAGGATCAGCTCCTCCAGCAGGTCGCAGCCGGCCCGGTCGGCGGCGTGCAACGCCATCTCCACCAGCGCGGCGCCGGGCACCACGATCCGGTCGGCGACCTTGTGGTCGGCGAGCCACGGCTGACCCGCGACGGACAGCCGGCCGGAGAAGACCAGCCCGTCGCCGTCCGGCTCGTCCAGCACCGCGGCGAGCAGCGGGTGGTCAGCGGAGTCCAGGCCGGCGGCGCTCAGCCCGGCCGGTCCTGCCGGGGTGGCCGGCTTCCAGTACCTGTCGTGCTGGAAGGGGTAGGTGGGCAGTTCGGCGCGCCGCCGCGCGGCCGGCAGGACCTTCTGCCAGTCCACCGGCACGCCGCGCAGCCACGCCTCGGCCAGCGCCGTGGTGAACCGGCCGCCCTCGTCACGGCGCAGCGTGCCCAGCGCGGCCACGTCCACGCCGTCCGCGGCGGCGGTCTCCTCGATCGCCGGAGTGAGCATCGGATGGGGGCTCATCTCCAGGAACAGCCGGCGGCCGCGGGCCAGCAGCGCCCGGGTGGTCTCCGCGAACCGTACGGTCCGCCGCAGGTTCGTGTACCAGTACTCGGCGTCGAGCCCGGCGGTGTCCAGCTCGGCCGCGACCACCGTCGAGTAGAAGGGCACCCGGGCGGTCTGCGGGCGCAGCCCGGCCAGGTCGCGCAGCAGCGGTTCGCGCAGCACTTCCACCTGCGCGCCGTGCGAGGCGTAGTCCACGGCCAGCCGCTTGACGCGGACGCCCTCCGCCCGCAGCCGGGCCTCCAGCGCGTCCAGCGCCGCGCCGTCGCCGGCCAGCGCCACCGAGCCGGGCCCGTTCACCACGGCCACCGACACGGCGTCGCCGTACTCGGCGAGCAGCTCGGTCACCCGTTCGGCGGGCAGCGCCACCGACATCATGCCGCCGTTCTGGCCGGACAGGCGCTCGGCGACCGCGCGGGCGCGCGTCACCACCACCCGCGCCCCGTCGGCCAGCGACAGCGCCCCGGCCACGCAGGCGGCGGCGATCTCTCCCTGCGAGTGGCCGACCACCGCGGCCGGCTCGACGCCGGCCGCGCGCCAGGTCTCCGCCAGCGCCACCATGACGGCCCAGAGCACCGGCTGGACCACGTCGACCCGGTCGAGCATGCGGGCGTCGCCCAGCGCCTCGCGCACCCGCCAGTCCACCAGCGCCTCGACCTCCGCGGCGCAGCGCTCCAGCGCCTCGGCGAACGCGGGCGAGGACTCCAGCAGCTCGACCGCCATGCCGGGCCACTGACCGCCCTGCCCGGGGAAGACGAACACCGGCTGGTCGGCGCCGTCGTGCACGAGACCGCGGACGAGCTCCGCGGCCTGCTCACCGGCGGCCAGCGCGCGCAGCCCCGCCACCGTGGCGTCCCGGGACTCGCCCAGTACGGCCGCGCGCCGCGGCAGGCCGGCCCTCCGGGTCAGCTCGGCGGCCACGTCCAGCAGCTCGGCGTCGTCGTGCTCATCCATGAAACCGGCCAGCCGGTCGGCCTGCGTCCGCAGCGCGGCCTCGCTCTTGGCCGACAGCAGCACCGGAAGCAGCGGGAGCGTGTCCGGCACGCTCGCCGGCGACGGCTCCTCAGCGGGTGGTTCTTCCAGGATCACGTGGGCGTTGGTGCCGGAGATGCCGAACGACGACACTCCCGCCCGGCGTGGCCGGTCCGCGGCGCGCGGCCAGGGCTGAGGTTCGGTGAGCAGTTCCACCGCCCCGCCCGACCAGTCCACCTTGGACGACGGCGCGTCCACGTGCAGCGTCTTGGGCAGCACGCCGTGCCGCATCGCCAAGATCATCTTGATGATGCCGGCGACTCCGGCCGCCGCCTGGGTGTGGCCCAGGTTGGACTTCACCGACCCCAGCCACAACGGCGACTGCCGGTCCTGGCCATAGGCGGCCAGCAGCGCCTGGGCCTCGATCGGGTCGCCCAGCGCGGTGCCGGTGCCGTGTCCTTCGACCACGTCCACCTGCGCGGGACCGATCCCCGCCGAAGCCAGCGCCTGAGCGATCACCCGCTCCTGAGAAGGACCGTTCGGCGCGGTCAGCCCGTTCGACGCCCCATCCTGATTGACCGCGCTACCGGCCAGCACCGCCAGCACCTGGTGCCCATTACGGCGGGCGTCCGACAGCCGCTCCACCACCAGCACACCGACGCCTTCGCCCCAGCCGACACCATCAGCCGCCTCCGCGAACGCCTTGCAGCGGCCGTTCGCGGCCAGGCCCCGCTGCCGCGAGAACTCCACGAACGCGCCCGGGGTGGCCATCACCGTCACCCCGCCCGCCAGCGCCAGGTCGCACTCGCCGCGCCGCAGCGCGTCGGCGGCCAGGTGCAGCGCCACCAGCGAGGACGAGCAGGCGGTGTCCACGGAGAGCGCGGGGCCGCGCAGGCCGAGGGTGTAGGAGACCCGCCCGGAGACCGTCGCGCCGCCGGCGCCGGCCGGCACGTAGTCGTGGTACATCACGCCGGCGAACACCCCGGCGCTGGTCTCCCGCAGCGACGTCGGGTCGATCCCGGCCCGCTCCAGCGCGGTCCAGGACACCTCAAGGAACTGCCGTTCCTGCGGGTCCATCTCCGCCGCCTCGCGCGGGCTGATCCCGAAGAAGTCCGGGTCGAAGTCGGCGGCGCCGTACAGGAAGGCGGCCTCCCTCGCGTACGAGGTCCCCTCGTGCGCCGGGTCCGGGTGGAACAACGAGCCGAGGTCCCAGCCGCGGTCGGCGGGGAACTCGCCCACGGCGTCCCCGCCCTCGGTCAGCAGCCGCCAGAGGTCTTCCGGGGACTCCACGCCGCCCGGATACCGGCAGGCGAGCCCCACGATCGCGATGGGATCGGCCGTGACGGCGGGTGCCGCCACCGGCGCCGGTTCCGGCTTCTCCCCGGACCGGTCGGCCAGGAAGGCCGCCAGGGCGGTCACCGTCGGGTGGTCGAAGACCAGCGTCGCCGACAGCGCCACGCCGACCCGCCGGCCCAGCCTGTTGCGCAGCTCCACCCCGGACAGCGAGTCGAAGCCCAGCTCCTGGAAGGCCCGGTCCACCGGCACCGACTCGGCCGTGTCGTACCCCAGCACGCCGGCGGCCTCGGCGCGGACCACGCCCAGCAGCAGCTCGCGCCGCTCCGCCGGGGACATCCGGTCCAGCCGGTCGGCGAGCGAGCCGGGCGCGGCCGCGGCGGCACGGGCGGGCCGGCGGCCGGCGAGCGCGCGCAGCAGCGCGGGCGGCTCGGTGTCCCGGCCGCGCAGCGCGGCGAGGTCCAGCCGGCAGGCCACGGGCGCTGGGTGCCCCGCGGTCAGCGCCGCGTCGAACAGGGCCAGCCCCTCCGCGGCGGTGAGCGGTCGCATCCCGGAGGCGGCCAGACGGGCGGTCTGACGGCCGTCCAACCGGCCGGCCATGCCGCGTTCCGTCTCCCACGCCCCCCAAATCATCGAGATCGCCGGGAGCCCGTCGGCGGCCCGCCGTACGGCGAGCGCGTCCAGCGCGGCGTTGGCCGCCGCGTAGTTGCCCTGCCCGGCGGAGTCCATCAGCCCGGTCGTCGAGGAGAACAGCACGAACGCCCGCAGGTCGTGGTCGCGGGTCAGCTCGTGGAGGTGCCAGGCGGCGTCCACCTTGGGCCGCAGCACCCGCGTCAGCCGCTCGTCGTGGAGCGCGGGGACGGTGCCGTCGGCCAGCACTCCGGCCGCGTGCACCACGGCGGCGAGCGAGGGAACCTCGTCCAGGAGCGCGGCGAGCGCGGCGCGGTCGGCCACGTCGCAGGCGGCCACGGTCACCTCGGCGCCCAGCCCGGTCAGCTCCTCGCGCAGCTGGGCCGCGCCGGGCGCGTCGAGGCCGCGGCGGCTGGTCAGCACCAGGTGCCGCACCCCGTGCTCGGTGACGAGGTGCCGGGCCAGCAGTGCGCCCAGGCCGCCGGTGCCGCCGGTGATCAGCGTGGTGCCCTCGGCCGGCCAGGCCGCGCCGCCGGTCCCCGCGTCGAGGCGGGTCAGCCGGGGCGCCCAGAACCGGCCGGCGCGGACCGCAGCCTCGGGCTCTCCGGCGTGCAGCGCGGCCGCGGCGGCCTCGTCGATCGCGGCGCGGTCCGGGTCCAGCTCGGGGTCCAGGTCGACCAGGACGATCCGTCCCTGGCTCTCTTCCCTGGCGGCCCTGGCCAGCCCCCACACCGCCGCCTGCGCCACGTCCGGCGCCGCGCCGTCGAGGGCGACCGCGCCCCTGGTCGCGATCACCAGGGTGTCCTCGGCGGAGGGCTCGGCGGCCAGCCAGCTGCGTACGCGCTCCAGCGTGGCCGCCACGGCGTGGCGTACCCGCTCGGGCGTGGCCGCCACGGTGTCGTCGCAGGCGGCCACGTGCACCTCGGCCGCGGCGACGGCGTCCCGCGCGGGCGTGCCCTCGGGCGCGGCCAGCGGCCGCCACTCCACCTGGTAGAGCGGGCGCGTCGCCGTCCCGACGCCGGCCGGGAGGTCGGCGGCGAGCGGGCGGGATTCGAGCGAGGTCACCGTGGCCAGCGGGCTGCCCGTCGCGTCGGCCAAGTCCAGCCGTACGGCTCCCGCGCCGGCGCTGTCGTCGGGGTGCAGCCGTACCCGGGCCGCGGCGGCGCCGGTGGCGTGCAGCTCGACCCCGCGCCAGGCGAACGGGACCACCGGCCGCCCCTCGGGCGTCTCCGCGTCCATCTCGGGCAGCAGGCCCACCCGCAGCGCGGCGTCCAGCAGGGCGGGGTGCGCGCCGTATCCGGCGGACTCCACCCCCTCCGGCAGCGCCACCTCGGCGTAGAGCTCGTCGCCGCGTCGCCAGGCGGCGCGCAGCGCGCGGAACGCCGGGCCGTACTCGTAGCCGCGCTCGGCCAGCCGGTCGTCGAGCCCGTCGACGTCCACGGGCCGCGCGTCCGGGGGCGGCCACGCGGTGAGGGTCGCGCCGTCGGCCGTGGCGGGGGCCAGCGTGCCCTGGGCGTGCCGGACCCAGCCTTCGCCGGCCGTCGAGTGGATCTCCACGGTGCGGCGGCCCTCATCGTCCGGGGCCCCTACGGCGACCTGTACGGCCACGCCGTCCCCGGTGTCGGTGGGGACGACCAGCGGGGTCTCCAGGACGAGGTCGTCCAGCCGGCCGCAGTCCACCTCGTCGCCGGCGCGGATCGCCAGCTCCACGAAGCCGGTCCCGGGGAAGATCACGGTGCCGTTCATCGTGTGGTCGGCCAGCCAGCGCTGGGTACGGGGGGACAGCTGCCCGGTGAGGGTGACGGCGCCGTCCGGGTGGGTCACCGCGGCGGCGAGCAGCGGGTGCTCGACAGGCGACTGACCGGCCGCCGACACGTCCCCCGACCGGTGCGCCTCCAGCCAGAACCGGCGCCGCTGGAACGCGTACGTGGGCAGGGTGACGGGCCGGGGCGGGGTCTCCCGGTCGGCGAACCAGGGGGCCCAGTCCACGCCCACGCCACCGGCCCAGGCCGCGCCGAGCGCGGCGCCGAAGTGGGCCACCTCGTCGCGGTCGCGGCGCAGCAGCGGCACCACCGGGGCCGTTCGGCCGCCGTCGGCGAGGATCTCCTCGACCATGGGGGCGAGCTGCGCGTCGGGGCCGACCTCCAGGAAGTGGGTGACCCCGCGCTGCCGCATCACCTGGACGCCGTCGGCGAACCGCACCGGCCGCCGCACATGCTCCACCCAGTAGCCAGGCTCGGTGACTTCGTCACCGGCCAGCTCACCCGAGACGTTCGACACCAGCGCCAGCTCCGGCCGCCGCAGCGTCAACCCCGCCACGACCTGCTCGAACTCGGCCAGCATCGGCTCCATCAACGGCGAATGGAACGCGTGCGACACCCGCAACGGCCGCGTCCGGTACCCGCGCTCCCGCGCCCACTCCACGACCTCGGCGACCTGATCGGCCGCACCCGAGACCACCACCGCACCGGGCGCGTTCACCGCCGCCACCGAGACGTCGCCGTGCAGCACCGGGACGATCTCGTCCTCGCCACAGCCGATCGCCGCCATCGCGCCACCAGCCGGCAACGCCTGCATCAACCGGCCACGAGCCGCCACCAACCGGCACGCGTCCGCCAGATCCAGCACCCCGGCCACATGCGCCGCGCTGATCTCACCCAGCGAATGCCCGGCCACGAAATCAGGCCGGACCCCGAACGACTCCAGCAACCGGTACAACGCCGTCTCAAAGGCGAACAGCCCCGCCTGCGCGAACACCGTCTGGTTCAGGGCGGCGGCCGTCTCCTCGTCCTGGGACGCGGGCGCCAGCACCTCACGCAGCCCGAGCCCGGGCGACCCGCCGGAGAACGTGCCCAGCTCGGCCGTCAGGAGCTCGGCCGCCTCGTCGAAGGCCCGCGCGAACACGCTAAAGCGCGCGTACAGGCCGCGGCCCATGCCGAGCCGTTGCGCGCCCTGTCCGGAGAACACCAGGCCCAGCCGCCCGGCCCGAGCCGTCTCGACGGTCACGCCGGACGGCGGCTCGCCCGCGGCCAGGCCGCGCAGCGCGGCGAGCAGAGCGTCCCGGTCGTCGGCCGCCAGCGCGGCGCGATGCGGCAGCGCCGCCCGCCGGGTCAGCGCCGCCGCCACGTCCGCCAGGTCGGCGCCGGCGCCGGGCTCGGCGAGGAAAGCGGCCAGCCGGTCGGCCTGTGCGCGGAGCGCCGCCTCGGACTTGGCCGACACGACCACCGGCAGCACGGCAGGCGTGCGGTCAGCGGGCTCCGCCGGGGCGGCCTCGTCCGGCGCCTCTTCGAGGATGACGTGGGCGTTGGTGCCGCTGACCCCGAACGCGGAGACCCCGGCGCGGCGCGGACGGCCGTCGCGGGTCCACGGCCGGGCCTCGGTCAGCAGCTCCACGGAGCCGGCGGACCAGTCCACTTCCTGGCTCGGCGCGTCCACGTGCAGCGTCTTGGGGAGCGTGCCGTGCCGCATCGCGAGCACCATCTTGATGACGCCGGCGGCGCCGGACGCCGCCTGGGCGTGGCCGATGTTCGACTTCACCGACCCCAGCAGCAGCGGCCGGTCGCGGCCCTGCCCATAGGTCGCCAGCAACGCCTGGGCCTCGATGGGGTCGCCCAGCCCGGTCCCCGATCCGTGCCCTTCCACGACGTCCACGTCAGCGGGCGTCAGGCCCGCCGCGGACAGCGCGGCGCCGATGACCCGCTCCTGGGAGGGGCCGTTCGGCGCGGTCAGGCCGCTGCTGGCGCCGTCCTGGTTCACGGCGGAGCCGCGGATCACGGCCAGTACGGGGTGCCCGTGCCGCCGCGCGTCGGAGAGCCGTTCCAGCAGCAGCAGGCCGACGCCTTCGCCCCAGCCGACCCCGTCGGCGGCGTCGGCGAACGACTTGCAGCGGCCGTCCGGGGAGAGCACGCCCTGCCGGGCGGAGTCGACGAACAGCTCGGTGGTGGACAGCACGGTGGCGCCGCCGGCCAGCGCCAGCTCGCACTCGCCGCCGCGCAGCGCCTGCGCCGCCAGGTGCAGCGCCACCAGCGACGACGAGCACGCGGTGTCCACGGTGACCGCGGGCCCCTCGAAGCCGTACAGGTAGGAGATCCGCCCGGACGCCACGCTGTGGTGGCTGCCGTGCGCGATGAAGCCCTGCACGCCGCGGGGTATCCGGTCGCTGCGCGAGCCGTAGTCGCCGTACATGACGCCGACGAACACCCCGGTACGGCTGCCGCGCAGCGCCGTCGGGTCGATCCCGGCGCGCTCCACCGCCTCCCAGGTGGTCTCCAGCAGGAGCCGCTGCTGCGGGTCCATGGCGGTGGCCTCGTTGGGGCCGATGCCGAAGAACTCCGGCTCGAAGTCGGCCACGTCGCGGAGGAAGCCGCCCTCGCGGGTGTAGGTCTTGCCCGGTTTGCCGCGCTCCGGGTCGTAGATCGCGTCGACGTCCCAGCCGCGGTCGGCGGCGGGCATGGGCGTGACCGCGTCCACCTCGTCGGTGAGCAACCGCCACAGGTCCTCGGGCGCGGTCACCCCGCCCGGGTAGCGGCAGGCCATGCCGACGATCGCGATCGGCACGCCGCCGTCCGGGCCTGCGCCCAGCTCCCGCAGGCGGTCCTCGGCGGCCTGCAACCGCCGCCTGGACTCCCGCAGATCCGCCGTCGCCCTTTTCAGGTAATTGACAAGTTTCTCTTCGTTGTCCATTACCAACCTAGGATTATCAGGAGCGTTGAGCTCACCGGGCTTGATGGTTCTCACCCTTTCGGTTGCGCCACCAAACTACGTAAGTGTTGGGAGTCCGACTAACCCCTAGCCGCCCCCTAAGACCAATTGTTGTCGGCGTGTAGCAGTTCGCCTGCGCGCTCGGTGAGCGCCTTTCTGTCCACCTTGCGGTTGGCGTTCAGCGGGAGTTCGTCGAGGTGGTGATAGCGCTTGGGCACCATGCCGTGCGGCAGCGTGCGGCGCAGCCGGTTGGCCAGCTCGACCGGCGGGCGCGGCTCGCCGGTGTAGAACACCACCAGCTCCGTGCCGGCCGCGCCGTCCACCCCCACCGCGGCCGCCTCGGCCACCCCGTCGCCGGCGGCCAGCAGCGCGTGCTCGATCTCCGCCAGCTCCACCCGCCAGCCCTGCACCTGCACCTGGGCGTCCCGGCGGCCGAGGTAGCACAGCTCGTCCCCGGGGAGCCGCCGCACCCGGTCGCCGGTGCGGTACCAGGTGTGCCCCTCGTGCTCCAGGAAGCGGCCCGCGCCGTCCTCCGGGTCGAGGTAGCCGGGGGTGAGCTGCGGTCCGGTGACGCACAGCTCCCCTTCCTCGTCCTCGGTCGGCCGGCCGTCCTCGGTGACGAGCAGGACCTGGTGTCCGGGGTGCACGGCGCCGATCGGCACGACGCCGTTGACCGCGAGCTTCGGGGAGCCCTCCGGCGACCAGCGGTGGCCCGTGATCGTGACGGTCAGTTCGGTCGGCCCGTACAGGTTCTCGACCGTCGCGTACGGCGCCGCCCGGGTCCAGTCCTCGACGTCCTGGCAGCGCAGCGCCTCTCCGGCGAAGAAGCTCCACCGCAGGCCGGGCAGCGTGTCCGGGCGCAGGGAGCCGAGCCGGCGGGCCAGGCTGATGCCGCTGGGCGTGGAGAACCACACGGTCACCCGGTGACGCTCCAGGAAGGCGGGCAGGTCGGCGTGGCCGCGCGGGGGCACCGGCACCGCGGGGGCGCCCGCGCCCCAGGCGCAGAACAGGTCGAAGATCGCGCAGTCGAAGGTGAGGTCGAAGGTCTGCGAGAAGGCGTCGTCGGGGCTGAAGTCGTAGCGTCCGTCCAGCACGCCGAAGTAGTGGTGCAGGTTGCCGTGGGTGAGCACGACGCCCTTGGGCCGGCCGGTCGAGCCGGAGGTGAACAGGATGTAGGCGGGGGCGTCGGGCGGCACCGCGACCGGTTCGGCCGGCGCGTACGCGGCCGACACCGGGATCCCCCCTTCGCCGCCGCCCTCGGGCAGCAGCGCGGCCCCGTAATAGCCGCGTTCCCGCAGCTCGGGCAGCAGGGCGGCGCCGCGGCCGTCGGCGATCAGCGCGGTGACGCCGGCCGCTGCCATCATCCGCGCCGTCCGGTCGGGCGGGAAGTCGACGTGCAGCGGCACCACCGTCGCCCCGGCGTACAGCGCCGCGAGCACCCCTGCGTAGGAGGTGGTCCCCTTCTCCGCGAGCACCCCTACGCGGCCCGTGACGCCGCCGTGGAGCAGCGACCCGGCCCAGACGAGGGCGAGCTCGTGCAGCTCCTCGAAGGTGACCGCGCGCTCGCCGAGCCGCAGCGCCGCTCCGCGCGGCGCGGCGGCGAGGCCGCCCAGAAATCGCCCGTGGAGGTTCCGGTGAATTTCTTCGCCCATTTTCTTTTCCTCAGCGCGAGTTATTGAGGCATAATGCAGGCCATGTGGGACAAACAGTTTGAGGCGCTGCTGCGGCACCGCCTCCCCTTGCTGTCTTCCGGCGACGAACTCACCGCGGACACCAACCTCCGGGAATTCGGATTGGATTCCATGGGCGCGGTGGAACTGTTGAGCACGCTGGAAGCCGACTACGCCGTACAGTTCGACGAGGAGGCACTCGTCCTGGACACCTTCACCACCCCCGGGGCTTTGTGGGCGGCGCTCAGCGCGGCCCGTTCAGGCTCCTGAGGCCGCCGGGTCACCCCGCCGCCGAGCCACGCTCCGCACCGGACTCAGCGCCGCGCGACGAGCGGGGCTCGGCACCGCGAGCCGCGGCGACGAGCAGCGGCCGCTTCGGACCGACCGGCACCACCTCGAAGTTCCGCGCGGTGGCCGGCACCCGGCTGAACAGGGCGTCGGGCCCGGCCACGCAGACCGTCCGCACTCCCCTGGCGCGCAGCGCCTCGACCGTTCCCGGCCAGTGCATCTGGCGGACGAAGCCGTCCAGGAGCAGGTTCCGCACCTGCTCCGCGGTGGTCAGCAGCGACCCGTCGTGGTCGGAGACCACCGGCAGCCGCGGCTCGGCGAACTCCAGCTCGTCCAGGACCTCCTTCTCCGCTCGTCGCCGCAGCCCGGCGAAGGCCGGGCTGTGCATCGGCGGCCGCATCGTGTAGAGCGACAGGCCGCCTGCGGCGCGGATCCCCTTCTCCAGGCCCGGCAGGTCGTCCGCCGACAGCGTGACCATGAAGAAGTCCCTGTCCACGCGGCAGGCCACGTCAGCGACGCGGTCGCGCGCGGTCAGCTCGCCGAGCAGCTCCTCCGCCACCTCGGGTTTCACCCGGACGAACGAGTGGGTGACGAGGCTCCGGTGCTCCCGGCTGAAGTAGTCCGCCACGCACCGGGCCAGCCGGGCGGTCATCCACACCGCGTCGGCGAAGCTCAGCGAGCCCACGTAGGCGGCGGCCGCCTTGCCCCCGAAGCTCGGCCCGGTGCACAGTCCCGGGCGGGCGGGCAGCGCCTCCTGCTCCGCCCACTCGGCCAGGGCCAGGCAGGTGACCAGGAAGGCCACCTGGGCGTACTCGGAGTAGTCGCCCTCCGTCTGGCGGAACCGGTCCAGCACCTGGTAGCCGAGCGCTTCGTCGGCCTCGGCGAACAGCCGCCACGCCACCGGGACCTCGGTGGCGAACCGCTCGATGTCGGCGAACCCGGTCGGTCCCATTCCTGGAAAAACCATCGCGATCTCGTGACTCGATGCGTTGTCCACCAGGGCACGCTAACCGCGGCCGACCGGCCGGCCCCACCCCTAGTACCCCTCATCGTGATCCGGCCCGCCCCCACCATCCGCGTACGCCTGGCCGTCGTGCCTGCGCTGGATGTAGTGCAGCGCGTCCAGCAGTTCGGCCGAGCCGACGGGGCGGGAGCGGCGCCGCGCCACCAGCCCGTCGAGCGGCAGCGCCCCGACGTCCGCCCAGCGCAGCGCGCCGTCGTCGTCGATGTGGCTGCGCGCCGCACCCCTGTTGTCGGGGTGCACGCAGTAGGGGATGTCCAGGTAACCCCGCTTGAACGCGCGCAGCAGCGCCCTGCCCACGTCCTGGTGCAGCTCCAGCGTGGCCTCGACGAGCCGCCGCGCCTCGGCGTACACCTGCGAGTCGGTACGGCTCGGCGGCGGCGCGACCGGCCGCGCGGCGCGCGCGGCCGTGCCGGCCAGCTCCAGCGCGGCCACGTTCTCCTCGATCGTGGGGATGCGCCGGGACTCCGCCTCGGTCTTGACGATGAGCCGCTCCGCCCCGGTGCGCACGGCCAGCTCGGCGGCGGCGGTCAGCAGCGACGCGGCGCCGCGCGGGGTCTCCGGGTAGACCCCCATGTACGCGTAGACGACCACGTGCCAGCGCACGCCGGGCAGGAACTCCTCGGCCAGCGCGCGCAGCGCGAGCACCGCCTCGACGTCCTGCTCCGGGCTGGTCTGCTGGGCGTAGCTCAGCGAGATGTCACGCAGGCCGTGCGCCTGGAAGAAGATCCCCTCCAGGATGCTGAGCGCGACGAGCTGACCGGGAGGGCAGAGCTGGCCCAGCACGCAGCCGCCGAAGGTCTCCAGGTGCGGCTCCCTCCCCGCCGCCTGCCCCCGGGTGGCCAGCAGCTCGCAGCCGCGGGCCCAGTGGTCGACCGCCTGGCTCAGCGGGATCCGGCTGTACGGCAGGCAGTAGGAGACCGGGCCGCCCTCGGTGGCGTCCAGGCCGGCGTCCAGCAGCGCCTCGAAGATCTTGACGGGGTTGGCGGAGCCGTGCCGCACCTGCACGGGGAAGGTGGCGTCCCGCACCCCGCTCAGCAGCTCCCGGTTGACCGCGACGCCCTGGCTGACCAGGGGGTAACCGTTGAGCGCGGCGCCGGAGGCCAGCGCCGCCGCCGCCGAGTCGAGGTCGCCCACCCGGGTGTAGCTGTCCACGGTGATCGTGCCGGCGGTGGCCGCGCGGGCGCGCTTCGTGGCGAGCAACCCGGCGCGCATGGTCGCCACGTCGCCGAACCCCATCCGGGGCTGCACCACCAGTTCGCCGCTCGCGGCGGTGTCGGTCACGAAACCGCCGAATTCCGCGGCCACCGTGGACTCAGCCGAACTGGACGGGCGTCCGCGCCGCGGCGTCGTCCGCCTTCCAGGCCACCGCGGCGGCCAGCGTCCTGAACTCCTCGATGTCCTCGGGGCCGCCGCGGTCGAAGACCCGGTCACAGCCGGCCGCGGTGAGCTCGTCGGCGAGGTCGTCCTCCCGCCGCCCGGTCACCCCGAGGCGGCCGCCCATCACGATCGGGACGCCGGCCAGCTCCGGCCGGGCCCGCAGCTTGGGAAGGACCCGCAGGCCCTCCCGGTAGCCGTGCCCGTTGACGGTGCTGAGCACGACGAGGTCGGGGCGCTGGTCCACGCACTCGGTGACCAGCAGCTCGTCCGGGACGCACGGGCCCAGGTTCACCACGTCCAGGCCCTCCTCCTCGCAGACCAGCTGCAGGAAGACCAGGTTCCAGGTGTGCGAGTCGGAGGCCACTCCGCTCACCAGGGCGCGTGGGCGGCCCGTACGGGGGCTCGGGTTCAGGTCGGGTAATACGCGGGGCATGTCAACTCCCTGTCGCGGCGTCGCTTGCGCGGGTCCCGGGTTGGGTCCCGTCAACAGTGGCGAGGTAGGCCAGCAGCACTTCACGCAACCGGTCGGGTTCCTCCAGGTGCGGAAGGTGGCTGGAGTTCTCGAGGATCTCCCAGCGGGAGTCCGGGATGAGGTCGTCGAACGGGCGGACGGTCTCGGGGGTCGCCTCGTCGTGCCGCCCGGAGATGATCAGGGTCGGCACCTCGATGGACGGCAGCAGCTTCTCGACCGACCAGTCGCGCAGCGTGCCGACGACGTGGAACTCGGTCGGCCCGTTCATCGTGTAGTAGACGGTGGGGTTGTTGTGCATCTCCATGAAGGACGCCTGATACTCCCGCGGCCACGGGTTCACCAGGCACACGTACCGGTCGAAGAAGACGCGCATGGCGTCGAAGTAGGCGCGGGTGCCGGTGGTGCCCGCGGCCTCGTGCCGGGCCAGCGTCTCCTGCACCTCGGGCGGGAGCGTGGCGCGCAGCCGTACCATCTCCGCGCGCCAGGTGGTCATGGAGGCCGGCGAGTTCGCGATGACCAGCCCGCGCAAGCCGGGCGGGCGGGCCGCGGCGTGTGTGGCGCCGAGCATGCCGCCCCAGGAGTGGCCGTAGAGCAGGTAGTCGCCGGCCACGCCGAGCCGCGTGAGCAGGTTGTCCAGCTCGTCGAGGAACAGCTGCACGGTCCAGAAGTCCGCGCCCTTGTCCGGCAGGTGGGTGGAGCCGCCGTTGCCGAGCTGGTCGTAGAGGATCACCGGGTGGCCGGCGTCGCTCAGGTCGCACAGCGGCACCAGGTAGTCGTGCGTGCTGCCGGGCCCGCCGTGCAGCACCACCAGGGGCGGGCGCCCGCCGGACAGGTCGCCGCTCACCCGGTACCAGGTGCGGTACTCCCCGAACGGCACGGTGCCCTTCGCGGTCGGCCGCCGGCTCGGCTCAGGCACCGCGGTGCTCCGCGACCAGGCGCTCCAGCCGGGGTACGAGCTCCGCCGGGGTGGGCTCCGCGAGCATCTCCTTACGCAGCCGGTCGGCGGCGGCCCTCGGGCCGGGGTCGTGCACCAGCGACGCCACCGCGTCCCTGAAGCCGTCGGCGTCGAGCTTCGGCGGCGGGATGTAGATGCCGGCGCCCTGGTCGGCCAGCCGCTTGGCCTTCACCGGGGTGTCCCAGGTGTTCGCGACCATCAGCTGGGGCACCCCGTTGAGCAGCGCGGCGCTGAACGTGCCGGCCCCTCCGTGGTGCACCACGGCCGCGCAGGTCGGCATCAGCAGGTTCATCGGTACGAAGTCGACGATGCGTACGTTGTCCGGCACCTCGCCCAGGCGGGCGCGCTGCCCGGCGTCGAGCGTGGCCACCACCTCGACGTCCAGCTCGGCCACCGCGCTCACCAGCTCGGCCGGGCCGAGCGCCCAGTCGTGCAGGAAGTCGCCGCCGGTCCCGCCCAGGGTGAAGCAGATGCGCGGGCGGGTGGGCGGCTCGGCCAGCCAGTCCGGCATCACCGAGCGGCCGTTGTACGGCAGCGTCCGCATGCCCACCACCGGCACCCCGACCGGCAGCCGCAGGCTGGCCGGCATCGTGGTGTCGATCGTGAGCCGCCCGGTGGTCACCTCCTCGGTGTACGGGCGGGAGAAGCGCGCCAGGGTCAGCGTCAGCCACTCGGCCACCGGGTCCTCCCAGTGCGCCTTCGGCTGCCGGGCCCGCAGGTCCAGGAGGGCACGGCGGGCGCTGCCCAGCACGTCGAGGCCCCACAGCGCCCGGACGTGCACCGCCCCGCACGCCTCGGCCGCGATCGCGCCGGCCAGCGTGAACGGCTCCCAGATCACCAGGTCGGGCTGCCAGCTCCGGGCGAAGGCGACCAGCTCGTCCACCATCTCGGTGTTGTTGGTGGCGGCCAGCAGCAGCGGCGCGATCACCAGGTCGAAGTCCAGAGCCTGCTCCCAGGTGACCGGCTCGTCGCGGTCCTCGTGCACCTGGGGCGGGCCCATCGCCGCGGCCGGCCGCTCCCGCACCTCCTCCAGCTCAGGATCGGTGCCGACCGGGACCGCGGTCAGCCCGGAGGCGGTGATCGCGTCGGTCAGCGAGGGCTGGCTGGCCACCCGGACCTCGTGTCCGGCGGCGGCCAGCGCCCAGCCGAGCGGCACCAGGCAGTTGTAGTGCGAGGCGAGGGCGAACGAGGTCAGCAGGACACGCATCAGGACTCTCCAAGCCCGAGCACGGGCAGCTCGACGGGGCCGCGCACCACGGGAGCGCGCCGCCGGTACACCGGCGGGCCGGACGGCCGCAGGTTCGGCCGCGCCTCGGCGAGAATCCGCAGCGCCACCTCGGCCTGCGTACGCGCCGCCGGGGCGACCGGGAGGTGGTGGAGCCCGCCGGCGAAGGTGAGCGGCTCCGGCTCGGCCCGCCGGTCGAGGCGGAAGCGGCCGGGCTCCGGGTGCCGGGTCTCGTCCCGGCCGGCGGCCGCGGTGATCATCACCAGGTGACCGCCCGCCGGGAGTTCCGTCCCGGCCAGTTCGACCGGGGCGGCGGCCACCCGGATCTCCGCCTGCACCGGCGGGTCGTAGCGCAGCGTCTCCGCGACGGCCGCCTCAGCCAGGTCGGGATCGCGGCTCAGTGCCGCCCATCCTCCGGGCTCGGCCAGCAGCGCGTGGACCGCGTTGCCCACCAGGTGCGCGGTGGCCGGGACGGCGGCGACGGACAGCAGCACCCGCACGGCCCGGTCGGAACCTTCCGCCCCTGCCGCGCCGAACAGCTCGTCGAGCCCGGCCACGGCGTCCTCGATCCGGCGGACCAGGGCCAGCGGCTGGGCGGCGAGCAGGGAGTCCTGCAGCGCCTCCGCGTCCGCGCAGAGCTCCGCGTACCGCGGCAGCGCCTCGGCGGGAACCCCGAGCAGCGCGCCGGTGGCGGCGGTCGCCACCGGCCAGGCGTAGCCGGCCATGAGGTCGGCGCCGGCGATGCGGTCGAGGCGGGCCAGGCACTCCCGCTCGACGGTCTTGCGGTGGGCGGCCAGCGCCTCCGGGTCGACCAGGGGCTGCCAGTGGGGGCGCAGCCGCGTGTGCTCGTCGGCCTCGGCGCCGGGCGTGCCGTACCCGTAGAAGGGCAGCGGCTGCTCGGCGGCCGGCGAGCCGTCCGGGCCGGACATCCGCCACCGTGGATCCGCCAGGACCTCGGCGATCACCCCGGGGTCCGCGGTCACCCAGCTGCCTGTCGTGCTGCGGTGGATCGGGCCGCGCTCGCGGATCGCCGCGTAGAGCGGGTAGGGATCGTCGGCGCCGCGCAGGACCAGGGCGTAAGGGTCGCCCATGCTGCCCAGGACCCGCTGCATGGCGCGGGCGTTGAGCAGGCGCAGTCCCAAGTCGTAGTCGGCTGCCGGGTTGGCGCCTTCGGGCATGGTGCCTCCACCTAGCCGGCGATCGTATGGACGATCGCCACGGTAGAGGCGGACATTCCCCCTAGATCAACCCCTAATGGACCTCGCCCCGGCCCGGCGAACCACGTATGGGGCCGGGGCGTCCGGCGGAGCAGCCCGCGTACCTGCGCCTCAGTGCGCTTCGGACGGCTCCTCGTCCGCGTGCTTGATGTCGGCGCGGCGCAGCGCGAACAGCGCGACGGCGGCGAGCGCCAGCATGAGCGCCGCGGTCAGGTAGAGCGGCACCTGCATGCCGAGGGTGAACGCGGAGCGGGCCGCGTCGGCGAGCTGGGCGCCGACCTGCCCGGGCAGGTCGGCGGCGACCGCGAGCGCCGCCGACAGGGTTTCGGACGCCGCCGCGCTCTCCGTCTCCGGCACCCCCTGCGGCATCGTGTCCAGCAGCGTACGGCTGTAGACGACGGTGCTGATCAGCCCCATGAGCGCGATGCCCATCGCGGTCCCCAGCTCCAGACTGGTCTCCGAGAGCGCCGAGGCCCGCGCCGACCGTTCCTGCGGCACGCTGCCGAGCACGATGTCCACCGCCACCGTGGCCACGATCCCGGTGCCCGCGCCCACCAGGATCATCCCCGGCACCAGCACCGCCAGCCCGGAGTCCACCTGGACCTGCGACATGACCAGCAGGCCGACGGCCATGAGCAGGGGGCCGGCCGCGAAGATCAGACCGGGCCTGGCCCGCTGCGCGAGGTAGCCGGCGACCACCGCGGCGACGATCACCCCGACCCCGGCGGGCATCTGCCACAGCGCCGCGGGCAGCGGGCTCAGCATCAGCACCTGCTGCAGGTACGGCGAGGCGAGGAAGGTGCCGCCGGTGAGGGCGAACATGACCAGCGCGTACCCTCCCACCGCGGTCGCGAAGACCGGCCGCCTGAAGAGGTCGATGTCGATCATCGGGTCGGCCCGCCGGCGCTGCTGGTACATCAGCGCCACGCCGAAGGCGATGCCCGCGAGGAGCGTGACGATCGACGGGACCGACGGCCCCTCCAGGGCCAGCTGCTTCAGCCCGTAGATCAGCGGCAGCATCGCGGCCAGCGACAGCACCACGCCGAGCAGGTCGAAGCGGCCCTTCTTGCTGGGATCCTTGGACTCCGGCAGCAGCATCGGCCCGGCGACCAGCAGCAGCAGCATGAACGGCACGTTGAGCAGGAAGACCGAGCCCCACCAGAAGTACTCCAGCAGGAAGCCGCCCAGCGGCGGCCCCAGCACCACGCCTCCCGACGAGCCGGCGGTCCAGATGCCCACCGCCATCTTGCGTTGCGCGGGGTCCTGGAACAGCGTCCGGATGAGCGCCAGCGTGGACGGCATGAGCGTGGCGGCGCCGACGCCCAGCAGCGCCCGCGCGGCGATCAGCAGCTCGGGCGAGGAGGCGTACGCCGCGGCGGCCGAGCCGATGCCGAAGAGCACCGCGCCGCCCAGCAGCACCCGCCGCCGGCCGATCCTGTCGCCCAGCGCGCCCATCGGTATCAGCAGCCCAGCCAGCACGAACGTGTAGATGTCCATGATCCACAGCAGTTCGGACGCACCGGGCCTGAGCCCTTCGGTGATCCAGGGAACCGCGAGGAACAAGATGGTGATCGAGTTGGACAGCAAGATCACGGGAAGGGTGAGTACGACGAGACCGAGCCATTCGCGACGGCCCGCGATGGGGGGATTCATCTGCGTCATGCCCAGAATCATACAAGCGTACAGAACGGACGTATGAATAAACCGTGCTATGATCGACATCATGGGACATCGAGAGCAGCTCCTTGAGGGCGCGAAGCGATGCATCGTGGAGCGGGGTTACGCACACACCACCGCCCGGCACATCAGCGCCGCCTCAGGGGCCAACCTCGCCTCCATCGGCTACCACTTCGGCTCCAAGGAGGCACTCCTTCGCGAAGCCCTCATCGAGATGGTCCAGGACTGGACCGACCTGTGGCAGATCACCGTCCACAACGACGCGGCCGACCCGCTGACGGGCTTCGAGAGGACCTGGCAGCAGATCGTCGACAGCTTCCAGCACAACCGCCCGCTGCTGGCCGCCAACTTCGAGGCGCTCACCATCGCCGAGCACGCGCCGGACCTGCGGGAGAGGCTCGGCATCGCGCTCGCGTCAGCCGCCGCCCCCGAAGGACTGGCCAAGCTGCTCGGCGCGGACGAATCGCTCGACGAGGAGTCCGCACGCGCGGTGGGCCGGCTCTACCTCACCCTGCTCCAAGGGCTGATGGCGCAATGGCTGATCAATCCCGGACTGGTGTCCGTGACCGACCTGACCGACGGGCTGCGGGTGCTGCTCCGCCAGCCCCCGATCCATCGGCGCGGGAGCGATCCGCACCCCGTACACGAGGCAATCGGCACCGCATCCATGGCGAACAACAGTTGAGTTGATATTTGGGGGACTCCTGTGTTCCAAATGCTCCTTTCGTCGGTCACTGCGCCATCCACCCTCGTCGACAACACCGATATCCCGGACCACTGGACCGGCCGCGACCTGCTGACCTCGGTCATCCTCTGGTACGGGCTGGACCCGGTGCTGGCCGCGCAGCGCGCGGAAGAGCTCCTCGGCCCCTGGGACCTGGCCGAGGCAGAGATCACCCCGGTGCGCGAATACTCACCGGACATGATCAGGAAGATCAGCCTGCTGGTCACCCTTCTGCCGGAGCCGCAGCCGCTGGCGTTCGACACGCTGCTGAGCGACGCCGGCCACTCCTCGAAGTCCTGGATGAGCGTGTGATCAGCGCTCCATTCCGCCGACCGCCCGCCTCGGCTGACCCGTGCCGCGGCCCGTCATGCGGGACACGTCCGTCTCGCCCAGCCCCGTGCCCAGGGACAGCTCGGTCGGCAGGTCGGCGCGCCGCTTCACGTTGAGCTTGCGGTAGACCCGGGTGAGGTGCTGCTCGACCGTGCTGACCGTGATGAACAGGCGCTCACTGATCTCCCTGTTGGTGTAGCCGAACGCGGCCAGCGCGGCGACGCGGCGCTCGGCGTCGCTGAGCGCCGCCGACTCGCCCAGGTCCCCGCCGCCGTCCTCCTCGCGCGGCTGCAGCCGCGCGGACAGCGGGCCGGCCTCGCACGCCTTGGCGATCTGCTTGGCCCGCCTGGCCATCAGCCGCGCCCGGGTGATGTCGCCGAGCTCCTGGTAGGCGTAGCTCAGATCCGCGTACGCCCAGCCGAGCTCCAGCAGGTCGCCCGAGCGTTGCAGCAGGGTCATGGCCTCCTGCAGCCTCGCCGGTCGCTGCCGCAGCTCGGTGACCGACGCCAGCAGCCGCAACGCCCGGCCGTGCACCCGCGGGTGCGTGCCGCCGGGTATGGACAACTGCTCCGTGATCTTCTGCCGCGCCTCCTCGACCGCGCCGATCTGCAGGTACGTACGGGCGATCGCGCACCGCCAGTCCGCGAGCGCGGGAATGTCGAGGTCCCATTCGCGCAGCAGCTCACCGCACTCGTGGAAGTCGCTCAACGCCGCCCGCGGGCGGTTCGTGGCGAGGTAGTAGTCGCCTCTGGCCTGCAGGAAGAGCGGCCACAACGTGGTCCGCGCCATGTCGGCGGGAACACCCCGCTTGATGATCTCCCCCGCCTCGTCCAGGTCCCCCATGGCGACGGCGGCCCGCAGCAGCACCATCAGCGGCAACCCGAGGACCACCCCCCAGCTCGTGCGCGACATCGCGCCCAGGGCCTGCCGCGCGTACCGCCGGGCCTCGCCCAGCTCGCCGTGCTGGACCGCCAGCCACGACCGGATCGCGGCGAGGGCGGCCGTCCACCGGGGAAGCCCGCGCGCCGCCCCCTCCGTGCCGAGCGACTCGCACCACCGCACCGCCTCCTGGTAACGGCCCGTGTGGCTGAGGGCGAGCAGCGCGACGAAGACGGCCTCCGGCTCCGCCTCGGCCAGGTTGCAGCTCTCCAGCAGCTCCTGGGCGGCGCCGACGATGTCCTCCTCGGCCTTGCCCAGCAGCAGGTTGCTCAGCGAGAACTCCCGGCCGGCCGGGCCGGCCTCGCCCGCCGGCCCGTCGGTCTCGCCCTCGACGAACATGGTCGGGAAGATCAGCCGTACCCACTCCCGGGTGAAGCAGAGCCGGGAGTGCTCCCTGGACGGGGTGTCGCACGGGGGCGCCGTCCAGTCGTAGACGACGGCCGCCCGGCGGGTCCACCCGTGCCACAGCAGATAGCGGCTGAGGGCGCGGGCGTCGGCGGTGGCGAGCTGGCCGCGCCCGTACGCGTCCTCCAGCGGGGCGAGGAAGCGCAGCGCCCCGGCGGGCCGATGGGCCCAGTTCGCCTGGGCCAGCTCGGTCAGCATCGCCGCCTTCGCGCCTTCGTCGTCGCTGATGAGCCTGGCCAGCTCCAGGCAGCTGATCGCCCGGTCCTGGTCGTCCTGCACGAGCGCCACCTGGGCGGCCTCGCGCAGCACCGCCACCATCCACGGCTCCGCCTCGGCCGGCGCGGCCGGGCTGGAGGCCAGCAGGTGGTCGGCGATGTCCCCCGGCTCGGCGCCGAGCTGGTACATGATCCGCGCCGCCCGCATGTACATGACGGACTGCCGGTCCGGGCTCAGATCCCGGAGTACGGCCTTGCGCATCGTCGGGTGCCGGAACTGGCAGCCCCGCAGCAGCCCCGCCCCGTCCAGGGCCTCCAGAGCGGGGAGCACGTAGGCGGGCTTCACGCCGAGCAGCTGCGCCACCGAGCCGGTGCTGGCCGAGCGCCCGAGCAGGGCGACGCCGCGGGCCGCGTCCAGGATCCGCGGGTCCCATCGGTGCAGGCAGGACAGGACCGCCTGGTGGAGATGGCGGCCGACGCCCGGCTGGGAGCCCTCCGGCGACCAGCCGCCCTGCGCCACGTCCCAGTAGTCCTGGACCATGGCGTGCAGGAGGAGGGGGTTCCCGCCGCTCAGCCGGTGGTACTCCGGGGCCAGCCGGACCGCGGGCTCGGCGCCCACCGTGTCGCGGAGCAGCTCCTCCACCCCCGCCGGCGACAATCCGGCGACCCGCGTCTGCACGCAGTTGGGCCGCCCGGTGAGCTCGGCGCTGAACAGGGAGTCCACCGCCCGGCGCTGCGCCAGCGAGGTCACGGCCAGCAGCAGCGGCGCGTTCGCCATGCGCCGCTGGATGTAGAGCAGGGCCTGCAGGCTCGGGCCGTCCGCGTTGTGCACGTCGTCGACGGACAGCAGGATCGGCTGTCGTTTGGTGAGCTCCACGAGGACCCCGCACAGCCGCGCCGCGACGTTCGTGAGGTTCTTGCCGAGCATCACCGGGTCGGGCACCCCGGAGATCCCGTTGATCGGCTCCGGAGCGAGCGTCTGCTCCACCTCGTCGGCCAGCTCCGGGGGTAACTCGGCAGAACGGAACAGCTGTCCCAGGGTCCCCAAAGGAAACATTCGTTCCGCACGCGACCCGGCACTTTTCATCAGAAGGAACCCGGCCGCACCGGCCTCATTGGCGCAGGCCTGCAGTAACGCACTCTTACCCATGGCGCCGAAACCGGTCATCACCATGACTCCCCCGGTCCCGCCCACCGCCTTCTCCATAAGGTCACGGAAGTTTGCCAGTGCCTCTGCACGTTCGATGAGCTGCATGGCCCATGCCTCCAGCCAGCCACCCTAGTCGTCGTTCTCGATGAGTTACTTTCTTTTTCAACCGAATTTCAGCGTTCCCTCGGCCTTCTCGGCCCGAGAGAAGGGATTGCGGGGCAGGGTGACACGCGGAGGACAGGTGAATATTCGGCCGTCCGGATTTCGACGTCGGGATGCATGATTCTGGTGCGTGGCCTGACCGTCGCGGACGGTGCTTGACGGCCGGGGCGGGCCTCCCGCCCTTGCGGCGGCTCAAGCACTGCCGCCATGAGCTTCGTCTCGGCTACGAGGCATGCCGCCGACGCCACGGTCCTGTCGTCGGCGCGCCCGTCTCTCTCCCGCACGTGCGTGCCCCCGCAATCCTCTTCTTCCACCACATGCTGGAAGAAGGGCATAGAACGCGATATTTGCCGGAGCATCCGGTTCACCGGCAATTGGCGATGTCACTATACGTAGTCACGAGTCCCCCGTCACCCCCGAGGATCGTCCTCCCCTTCCGACGCCACCCTGACAGGCTGCACATTGTTGCTGACATGATTCCTAACAGACTGGCTGAAGAGGGGATCTGTCGGACAACATGACGGCAGTATATGTGGGTAGATCACGCCACGACCCCTAACGCCCCCCCTATCTCCCCCCTCTTGTGATGTGTCAGATGGGACAAGCGGTCGTTTTGGTATACGTTACGTGAATCATGCTCGCGTTCAGCGACCTGCACGCAGCGTTCACGAATGCCCGTCAGTGCTCTCCGCGCAGCCCGCTGGCGATGAACATCCCGGCCAGCATGGCGAACAGGAACGCCTGCAGGAACTGGATGAACATCTCGAAAGCCGTCATCACGATCGTCATCAGCACGCCGAGGACGCCGAGGCCCGCGCCCAGCGGGGTCAGCCGCTCGAACAGGAACCAGAAGCCCACCGAGCTGAAGAAGGCCACGAGGACGTGCCCGGCGAACATGTTGGCGAACAGCCGCATGAAGTGGGTGAACAGCGACGTGACGAACACTTCGGCCAGGATCAGGGGGGCGTAGAGCACGTACGCCCAGCCGGGCAGGCCGGGCAGGTGCACGATGCCCCTGAGGTAGCCACGCACGCCGTGGTGGCGGACGCCGAGGTAGACCTTGATGCCGTACACGGTGAGCGCCAGCACGAGAGGGAAGGCGATGTGCGCGGCGAGGGGGAACTGGATGAACGGGATGATGCCCATCAGGTTCCAGACGAGCACCGTCAGGAAGACCGTGAAGAGGAAGCCCATCCAGCGGTCGGCGTCCTTGCCGAGGTTGGGCTTGGCGATCTGTTCGCGTACGAACACGTACGCGTACTCGCCGAGGCTCTGCCGGCCGCGCGGGACGATCTTCGGGTTGGCGAACGCGGCCCAGCACAGGGCGATGGCGACGGCCGAGCTCAGCAGGGCGATGAGCACAGGTTTGGTGAACCATTCCGGGCCGCCGGGAAGGATCGGCGGAAACTCGAAGAGTTCCAGTCCGGGAGCAGTCCATTGCCCAGAGGGGTCTTTCAGAACATGGGAGGTGATCAGGATCGTCGTCCGCACGGCGGTCCTTTCTGGTCCGAGCCAAATAAGAAACCCAGCACCTCTTCCCGGAGTCGCTGGAATCCACTGTCGGACTATCAGGTCAGGCGACATTCGAAGGCGCTGAGCTGCACCTTCGTCCAGCCGGGACTACGGCGCCGCGGGCGCCAGGAGCGGCCGACAATCGACCGCGGTGCGTTTTTCCCGGTATCCGCCCATAGCGTGGATTCTAAAGTACTATGACATCCTTTCGCCAGCCCTTGTCCTGCCGTCGCCCCTGCGGCAATCACCAGCCGCCCAATGGCGCTCGCAAAACCTTTTTCTATTGAGGAACAGGTGGGGCGCAATCGGCCGGCGATGCGCATCCCACGCAACCTGGAAGGGCGACCCCATCGGCCCGTAGGATCAGCCGCGTGGATCTTGACGAAACCGCCGCCCGGCTCGGGGTGCCCGTCGAGGACGTCGAGCGTGTGCACCGGCTCGCCGGCGACCGGCCATCGGCTCCGTTACCCGCCAAGGCCGACGCGCCCGCGCTCCTGAACCGGCTCGCGGTCCCCCCGGACGACGCCGCCGAGATCATGGAGGGCTGGCCCGACCCCGGCTCCCCTCTGTGGACACCGGAGCTGCGCTGGCTGCTCGACCGCTCGATCGCCCTGGTCAGCGCCGATCTCGGCGGCCACGGCTGGCTGCCGCCCGGCCCGGCGCTGCCGCGCGAACGGGGCCCCGCCTGGCGGCACCTCTACGTGTACGCGTACCTGGCCCTGGTCGACGTCGTCATGAAGTACCACCGTGGCCACGGCATCGACGAGTCCGTGTCGTGGGCGACGCTCGCGGACCTGGGCCGCAACCTCGCGGTGGACCGGCGCATGGGCGGCGAGGGCTGGCCGGTCATGCAGAGCTGGCTGACCCTGCACGCGCGCGGCGCCATCTACGAGCTGGGCCGGCTGCAGCACCACCGCGGCGGCGCCACCATCGACCTGCACATCCCCGAGACGGGGCCGCTGACCCCGGAGGCGGTCGAGGCGTCGCTCGACGAGGCCCGCGCCTTCTTCCCGCGCCACTTCCCCGACGAGCGCTACACGGAGTTCGCCTGCGGCTCGTGGCTGCTCGACCCGCAACTGCTGGAGTACCTGCCTGAAGACTCCAACATCGTCCGGTTCCAGCGGCGGTTCGAGCTGGAGCCCTACCAGGAGCCGGAAGGGCAGGACGCCGACGTCGAGGTGCTGCGGTTCGTCTTCCGCACCCTGACGACGCCGCTCGACCAGCTGCCGCGCCGCACCGCGCTCCAGCGCGCGATCATCGACCACCTGAAGGCCGGCCGCAGTTGGCGCATCCGCCGCGGCCGCTTCCCGATGTAGCCACGAGTGCCCCGGCAGGGCGCGCGCGGCGAGGCGATGCCGGAGGCATGATGAAGGTGCAAGACCGCACTCAGTCCGTCAGGCGCCGCCCACCGACGCGGCGCCCGACGTAGGCACGAGCCCAGGCGACCGCCGGGTCATCGGCTTGCTCAACAGCGACACCTGCTGCCTCCTTCCTTCCGGCCTGATGCTCCGTGAGAGAGAGAGCGAGGTCCGTACGTTGGGCGCGAAAGCCCGCCGCTGGGCCAAGATCTTCGTGTTCGCGACCGCGGCCGTCGCCATAGCCGTCGCGGTGGCCCTGGACAAGATCGACATGGCGAACGGCCTGGCCGGCATCGCCAGCTTGTTCCTCACCCTGCTGGGCCTTGTCGTCAACCCGCAGCAGAAAACCGTGACCCCGGCCGACCTGCGCGAACGTCTTCGTACCGAGATGAAGAGCGTGCTGCACCGCGACGCCCAGCTACGGGGCCTGCTGCGTCCCGAGCTCCTGCCCGTGCGCCTGCTCGACCGCAACGGCAGGGACGCCCGGCGCGACTCCGGTGGCCCCGTGTGGGCGGCGGGCGAGTTCCAGAGGCATGCCGCCGGTCTCGTCACCGGCGCCACCCCGGGCCGGATGATCATCTACGGTCCCCCGTCCAGCGGCAAGTCGACGTTGGCGCTGATGATGGCTCTGGGCCTGCTGTCCGAGGGTTACGTGCCGCTGCTGTTGGACGGCTCCTCGTGGGACCCGGTACGCGACTCGTTCGCCGACTGGTTCGACAAGGAGGTCTCCTCCGTGCTCGGCCCGGGGTACGAGCACAAGGGCAACCTCTACGACGTGCTCGGCCATGAAGCGACCACCGTGGTCATCATCGACGACTTCGACGCCCTGGCCGCGCACGCGAAGGAGGCGGTGGGACAACTGGAGCGGAGTGCCCTGCACACCCGCCCCCTCATCCTGTTCGCCAGGAGCGGCACGATCGATCCGTCCATCCTGCCGGCGGGGTACACCGTCCGTACGCTCGCGCCTCCGAAGCCGGGTCTGCTGCACAAGCACCTGCGACAGCTGGTGGGCAAACCCGCCGCCGATGGCAGGTGGCGTCCGGTGCTGGACCGGATCAACCGGCGACAGGACGACGACCTGACCGCGCTGCTGTCCACGCCGCTGTTCCTGGGCCTGGCACGGCAGGTGTGCGACGACCCCGGGTCAGGGCGCGATCCGGGGCGGCTCGTCACCCTCGTGGACGAGCATGGACGCACCTCCGCCGAGGAATTCCTGCTGAACGAGCAGGTCGCCATGGCCACCAGTACGGCACTCAACCCCGGCCTCCGGTTACGGCTGGACACGCCCGGAGCCCGCCGTTGGCTGCGCAATCTGGCCGCCGTGCTGCGCGGGCGCAAGGACCGGCGCATGGCGTGGTGGGAGGTGCACACCGCGATCCCGCCCGCCGTGCCGATGTTCGCCACCGCGCTGGTGCTGTTGCCCGCCTATCAGCTCGCGCTCGTCATGCCGCTCGGGCTGACCCGCGGGCTGGCCATCGGGCTGGCGGCCGGAGTGGTCATGGGGCTGCTCAGAGGCGTCACACCGGACGCGCGCTCGGTCGTGATCGCCGGGCTCACGGCCACGGCGGGAGTCTGGGGAATCGGTCTGTTCCACCTGTCCCCGGCGCAGGCGGCGGGGGACGCGGTCGAGCTCGGCACGGCCTTCACGCTGGCGCTCGCCTGCCGTCCCCTGCTGATCCGCCGGCATCCCCTGCGCCTTCCCCTCCCACGGGGCCGTGGCCTGGGCGTCCCCGGGCGGGTCGTCGGGACGGCTGCTGTGGCGCTGGTGGCCTGCGGGTCGGCGCTGGCTTGTGAGGTGGCCGGCCGGCTCGGCGCCGAGTTCAAGTACGGCGGCGGCTTCCCGCCCATCTTCGTCTCGATGGCCACGGGCGTCGGCATCGCCACGATGGCCGGGCGGATGATGGCCGTGGACCTGTCCGCGCCGCCCGTCCCGTGCAGGCTCGCCCCGCGGATCCGGGGGATTCTCAGGTCGCCGCTGCCGTACCTGCTGAAGGCGATCCCACCCGTGGTGCTGATCGGCGTCATGGCGGGGCTGACCGGCATCTGGCGCGGCGCGGCGTACGGGACGCAAATAGTGATCGTCTTCGGTCTCGTGCTCGGCGTGCCGATCGCGCTGGTCGTCGGCACCATCAACTGGCTCGCCCAGTCGCTGCCCAGCGAGCCTGCCGCCTCGGCCAGGACGATCCGGCGCGGCGACCGGTGGGCGGCGCTGGGCTGCGTGGCCGCGGTCGCCCTGGTGGCCACGGCCGGGATCATGGTGCTGCGCGGCCCCGGCGACAGCCTGATCAAGGTCGTCGAGGGGCAGAGCGGGGGCTTCAGCGTGCAACCCTGGCAGGGCATCCTGTTCGGCCTCACCCTGGGCGTGGTGCTGGCGTCCCTGCACACGGTGTGGCCTGCCGTCGTGGTCGGGCAGCTCTGGTTGGCAGGGAGCAGGAAGCTCCCGTGGCGGACGGTGCTGTTCCTGGAGGAGCTGCACACGCGGCGGCTGCTTCGCCGGACGGGCCCGTACTACCAGTTCACCCATGACCGCCTGGCCGACGTGCTCGACACCGGAGAACGCGCGAGCAGCGAGTAGCGCGCGTCAGGCGTCGGCCGAGCCCGATCAGGCCCGGCCCGAGCCACCACCCCGACATCGCACGCGTGACACCGCAGCACCCGAGTGCCGTCTTCGGGCCGGGACGAAGCCCCGCGAGATCCACACCTCACGGCACCCTTCCCCCGGCCCGATGGTGGCGTGACGCAGACCGCGCCAGTGCCGCCGAGGCCGGTGACCTCGGCCATGCCTTATGGCGGCAGATGTACGAGCGAGCCGACCCTGACCTACTGCGTGAACGCGTCCTGCTCGCCGGCTGTGCCCAGCCCTTCACACGGGATTCGCGCCAGACCCCGTTTTCCGGAAGATGTCTGCCGTGCCGGCGTCATCGGTCGGTGCACTGATAAACGACCCAGCGGCCGCCGCCCGCATTGGCCACGGCGTTCCTCTTCGCCTTGGCAGGCGTGCTCCCCCTGCCGCCCCAATAGACGTTTCGCCTGGCGTTGTAGGCGACAGCGCCACACCCGTTGACGAAGGTGACAAGGACTTTGCAGCTGGAGCGGCCGCACTCTTTCAGCGCCCGCCGTTTGGCGGCAGCCGCACTCGCATAGTTCCAGGACCTGCCGTTACGGCCGCTCGGGGCCACGGCGATGGCACCGTAATAGTAACGTGCGTGACTTGCGCCCGCAGTAGCCGATGTAGCGGCACTGGCGGCTCCGGGAAACGCCGTAGCCAGCACCCCGCTCGCCATGAAGACGCAAGCGGCCATCGCAGTGAGCTTCTTGCCTAGCAGCATGGATGTCTTTCCCTTCGTACCGTCCGAGCGGACGGCAGCGTGCTTGATGAGAAGAGTCTGCATTGTGCCACTTGCAAACCACTTGAACCGATAGATGCCTAAAGGAACGGAAGCCTCGGCCTCCCCGTCCGCAGCTCCTGGACCACGGCGCGCTGCGGGCCAGGGGGCAGGAGTCCGATCCTGTCGCGGGAAACCCGCCCTCCCGGCCGGCTCAGCTGTCGCCCGCGCGGAGCACCTCGCTCAGCCGTCGCCGCCGGCGCAGCGCCGATTCGACGGGCACCACGACGGCGACCGCCGCCAGGAACACGACCGCCACCAGGCCGAGCGCCCACCACGGCACCGCCGGGGCCGGATCGGCGCCGGTGAGCACGCGCAGGGCGAGCGAGCCGAACGTCAGGCGGGCGAGCAGCACCCCGAGCAGCGGACCGCCCACGGCGGCGACCAGCACCGGCGGCAGCAGTTCTCCCGCGGCGACCCAGCGGGCCTCCCGGGGCCGCAGCCCGAGGGTGCGCAGCCGGGTGAGGGTCTGCCATCGCTCCGGCGCGCCGGCCGCCGTGCCGAGAGCGAGTCCCAGCAGGCCCAGGACCGGCAGGGTCACGGCCGAGACCCACGCCAAGCGCAGCAGTCCCGAGGCCAGCGGCCCCTCCACGATCCCACGGCCGACAGTGGCGGCGAAGACGAGCGCGTACGACGCCAAGGCCACGGAGGTCACGAGCACCAGCAGCGGCAGCACCCGGGCCGAGGCCACCGCCGCCCGCGCGGCCCCGAACACCGCCAGCGGCCGGCTCGACCGCAGCAGCCGCCTGAGCACGAGGCGCATCGCGAGGGGCAGCGCCCGCACCGGCACGAGCGCGCCCGCGAGCGCGCAGAGGGCGGGCGCGCTCGCGGGCAGCACCCCGCCGCCGATCCCACGCTGGTACAGCGCGACGAGGGCGCCGGCCGCGACCGCCAGCACCCCCAGCTCAAGCGCGGCCCGCCGCAGTCGTACGGTGTCACGCACCCACCGCCGCGCACTCCGGTCGGCAGGGACGCGGCGATCCCGGGTGGCGCGGGCGGCGGCGAGCGTGCCGAACGCCGGCCCCGCGACGACGGCGGTGACGACCACGGGGAGCGTCCACTCCCAGGACACCCCCGGCGCGACGGCCCGGGCCAGGCCGAGCCCGGCCGCGGCGGCCAGCAGCGCCAGCGCGGCGGATTCGAGCAGCAGCTCGCCGCCGATCACCGGGAGCGACATCCCCCTCTGCCGGGCGGCCGTCAGGGCGGAGGCGCGGCGGCGTACCAGCAGGTCGGCGGCGAGCAGCAGGACCAGGACCGCGACGGCGAGCAGGGTGACGAGCAGGACGGACGCCTGCGCGAACGCGGCCTCGACCTGGGCGCTCACCTTCCGCAACACCCCGTCGAGCCGGGTCTCCCACTTCAGTGAGCCGTCCCGGGCGCCGGAGGAGCCGGAGGACGCCTTGAGCGCGACCACCTTCGCGGCGACCGACGGGACCAGGTCCCAGGTGAGCCGGGCCGGGTCGGGCGTGAACGAGACGGTACGCCGCAACTCGTCCGGCCCGAAGGCGAGCCGCGCGTCGGGCAGCGACTCGCGGGACAGCAGCCCGGCGAGCCGGGTGGATCCGGTGCCGTCCGCGCCGGCGACGGGACGGAGCAGCGGGGGGAGGAGCCGCCAGGCGGGATCGGCGCTGTCCCGAGGCCGGAAGACGCCGCTGACCTGGACCTTCTTGACGTTCCCCTGGTCGTCGGCCAGCGGGATGTGGGCGCCGGGACGGAGCTGGAGAGCGGCGGCGTCCGCCTCCGACAGGCCCACCTGCACCGGCCACGGCGGCGCGCCGTAGGGAACCGCCGCCGTCTCGGAGGCGGTGGGCCGGGGTGGGCCGCCCGCGATCCAGGTCACGTCGGGCCCGCCGTCGCGGGCCACGTAGGCGAGCTGGAACGTCCGCAGCACGCTGCCATCGGTGATCTTGAGGGTGGGGCTGGTGACGGTGGCGACGGGTGGACGCAGGACGGCGCGCAGGCCGGGGCCGAGCTCGTCCGTCGCCCTGGTACGGAAGTCGTCGACGTCCTCGGCGAGGCGGGGGTGCCGGACCCGGCTGCCGTCCGGCCCGTCGTCGCCTTCCATGCGGGAGTGGACCTGGAGGTCGCCGCCGTCCCTGCGCACCGCGTCCCGTACGGCCGCGTCGGCGGTCGCCGACAACAGCGGCGGTACGGCGCCGGCCAGCAACGTGATCACCGCCACCACGACCGCGGCCAGGAGCAACGGCCCGGCGTCGACGCGGGCGCGGCCGGCGACGCTGGGCCAGTGCGGTCCCGGGACCCTCACGACGCCACCCGCAGATGCGCGGCGTCGGCGAGCCGGGCCTGGACGACGACGACCGCGCTCACCGCCAGCGCGCACCCGGCCAGCAGCCCGGTGAGCAGGACGGCCTCGGCGGCCCACGGCCAGACGGGCAGGACCTCGGGAACGGGCGCGGCGCCGGTGTCGGAGCGGACGAGCAGCGGCGCGACGACGCGGGTGGCCAGCGCGCCGACGACGGCCCCCACCGCGAGCAGCGGCACCAGGATGCCGACGTGCTGGCCGAGCAGCACGGCACGGATCTCGCGCCGGGTCATCCCGAGCCCCCGCAGCCGCGCGATCTCGACCGCACGGGCCCGCAGGTCGAACGTCACGTGCAGGACGATCCCGGCGATCATCAGCAGCACCGCCGCCGGCACGAGCAGCCGGAGCACGGCCGGCAGCCCGGCCCGCAGCGGGCCGCCGGTGAGCCGGGCGGCCTCGGAGGCGCGCGTGGTGACGTCGCCGAGGCGGAGACCGGCCGCGTCACCTCTGACGGGACGGCCGACCCACCACGCGTCCACGGGCACGTCGAAGTCGCCGCTGACGGCGAGGGCACGGGACAGGGCGTCGAAGTCGGCCAGGATGGCCGCCGCGCCCGGAGCGGACGGCACGGCCGGCAGCACCTCGGCCACGTCGACCTGTACGGGGGTGAGGCCGACGGTGAGGTCGAGCCGGGAGCCGCGCCGGGCGCCCACCTCGTCGGCGAAGCGGGCGGAGACGGCCACGGGCACCGGTCCCGGGGCCGGGAAGGCGGTGGCGATGAGGTTCCTGGCGGCCTCCGGGGGGCCCTTCAGCGCGACGGTCGTGGTCATCCGCAGCTCGGTGCCCGTGGAGGTGCTGGTCAGGGCGACGGCCGGACTGCCGAGCTGCCCGGGGGCCGGCCCGGCTGAGGTGGCGGTCCAGGGCGACGCCCCGGAGCCTGTTCCCGCGACGGTGAGCGTGACGGCGACGCGGCTGTCCCCCTCGGGGGCTTCCGCCAGGGCGTCGGAGTAGCCGGTGCCCACGTTCCCCGTCGCGATCGCGAACGGAAGGGACACCGCGACCAGCTGGAGCCCTTCGGCCGTCGCGCAGTCCGGCAGCGGATGCGCCGCGCCGTCGAGCGGGACGGGCGCGCCCGTGCACGGGGTACGCAGCCCGGTCGCGTCCTGCAGCAGCAGCCGGGGCGTCACGGTGAGCGGCGTCGGACCGGTCGCCTTCCCGGTCAGGGAGAGCGCTGCCCCGGCCGGGACGGGAACACCGGCGGCCCGCGCCTGCGGCGCGAGCAGGGCGCCCACGTCGCTCCAGGTGCGGCCGTCGTCCAGCCGCCCGCGCAGCAGCGCCTCGGCGCGCGTGGTGTCCATCGCGATCAGCCGGGGCGGGTCACCGGCGCCGCCGAGCCACTGCCCGACCGCGATGCCGCGATCGGTGGCCGGGCTCACCTCTCCCCCACTGGCCGCGCCGACCACGCTGCCCTGCCCGGCGGCGGGCGGGGCGGTGAGGGTGAGCGCGAGATCGGTGCCGACGGACAGATCGGCCTGGTCCTGCTGGGAGCGCTGCCACGTGGCGTCGAACCCGGCCCCGTACGTGGCCGCCGCGCACCCCAGCCCGATCAGCAGCCCCGCCGCGACCGCCTGTGGCCTGCGGGCGGCCTCGAACGCGGCCAGCGCGACCATCAGCCCGCGAGCCCGTCCGGCCAGCCGTTCCACCAGACGCAACGCGGGCCACACCAGGCGCAACGCCACGGCGGATCCGGCGATGAGCAGCAGCGCGGGAGCGAGCACCCGTACGGCGTCGACGGCAGAGCCCGAACCGGCCGGCTGGTCGCGCAACTGCCACCAGCCGACGGCGGCGAACGCCACGAGCAGCAGGTCCGCGCCGGAGCGGGCGAGCAGTTCCCGCCGCCCGCGCACACCTCCCGAGGGGGTCCGCAGCGCGGGCACGACGAGCACCGCCGCCAGCGCCAGCGCGCCGCCGGCGACGGACAGCACCTGTACGGCGTGCACGGAGAAAGGCGTGGCGAGCCCGGCCCCGGCCATGGGCGGCAGCCGGGTCAGCCCGGCGTGCAGGGCGGACGAGGCCGGGATCGCGACCGCGGCGGCGAGCACGGCGAGCGCGCCGGCCTCGACGAGCGCGGCGCCGGCGAGTTGGCCGCGGCCGAAGCCCAGCGCGGACAGCAGGGCGGTCTCGTCGCCGCGCACACCGGCGCTGAGCCGGCCGGCGAGGGCGAGGGCGGTCGCGGTCAGGACGAGTCCGATGGCGGCGACGGCGAGCACGGCGGCCGTGGTGACCCGCTGCTGCTCGTGGGCGGACAGCAGGGTCGCGGGCAGCCGGGAGGCGACGCGCTGGATGCGTACCCGGTCGCCGAGCGTCCGCCCCAGGCGGCGGTCCGCGCCGAGCACGGCCTGGGTGACGGTGTCGAGGTCGCGGACGGCCGGCGCGGACAGGTCGGGGCGGGCCACGATCTCCAGCCGGTCGAGGGTGGAGCCGCCGCCGAGCAGGTCGGCGAGGTCGACGAGGAACGGCCCGTACGCGTGGACCGGCTGGGCGGAGCGGCCGTCGCGGTAGGCCGGGTCGTAGCCGGCGGCGGCGAGGGGGTCACGCTCCCAGCCCGCGCCCGGCAGCGGGCGTACGACCCCGACCACGCGCACCTCGGCCTCCTGGTCGGGATCGTCGGCCAGCTCTCTGCCGAGGCGGACCCGGCTGCCGGCGGTCAGGCCGAGCTGCCGCGCGGTGCTCTCCAGGACGACCGCCTCCGCCGGCGCGGCGCCCGCCCGCGGCAGGCGTCCGGCGGCCAGCTGGGTGCGGGCCGGCAGGTCCTCCACCCCCGACAGGTACGCCACAGCCGGGACACCGGAGCCGGGCAGCGACCGCATCGCGGACGACGCGCGCGCGGCCGTCGTCGTCGCGAACGGGGCGAGGGCCGAGGTCAGCACGGCGCGGGTGTCGTCGGCGACGGATCTCGCGTGCTCGCCGCGGATGGTGACGGCGTAGGCGGTGACGTCGATCTGTTCGGGGGTGGCGCGGGAGGCGGCGGTCTCCAGCGCCCGCTCGGCGGTACGGGTGAGCAGGAGGGCGCAGGTGCCCAGCAGCGTGGGGCCGACCACGGCGACGGCCAGGAGCGCCGCCAGCAACGGCCATTGGGCACGGGCCCGCCGGGCGACCAGCCTCAGCACGGACGACCCTCACCGATCACGAATCGCCCCGGCTCGCGGAGTGCTCGGCGAGATGCCCGTCATTGATGCGGATCACCCGGTCCGCCAGCGCGAGCATCGTCGGATCGTGCGTGGAGACCAACGCCGTCACCCCCTCGGACTCCACCACCCCGCGCAGCAGCGCCATCACCGACAGCCCGGTCTCGGCGTCCAGCTGCCCGGTCGGCTCGTCCGCGATCAGCAGCCGGGGCGAGGCGGCCAGCGCCCGGGCGATCGCCACCCGCTGCTGCTGCCCGCCGGACAGCTCGGCGGGCAGCTGCTCGGCGTGGGCGGCCAGCCCGACCAGTTCCAGCAGCAGCGCGACCCGCCGCTCACGCTCCACCGGCGGTACGCGGGCCAGCCGCAGCGGGGCGCCCACGTTCTCCGCGGCCGACAGCACGGGGATCAGGCCGAAGGTCTGGAAGACGTACGAGACCTTCTCCCGCCGCAGCAGGGACAGGCCGTCCTCGTCGAGGGCGGTGACGTCCGTCCCGTCGACGAGGACCGTGCCGGAGTCCGGGCGGTCCAGGCCGCCGATGATGTTGAGCAGCGTGGTCTTGCCGGAGCCGGACCGCCCGACGAGGGCGGTCATGGTGCCGGCCGCGAGCTCGAACGTCACGTCCCGCAACGCGTGCACGGCGGTCGCCCCGCTGCCGTACCGGCGATGGACGCCGCGCACGCTCACCAGGGGGCCGCCGTTCACGCGGGCCCGCCTCCGTCGGGACGGATCGCGACGTGATCGGCCTCCAGCACCAGCCGGACCCGTCGCGTCAGCGCCAGCGCCTCCCGGTAGTCGCGCGGCACCTGAACCCGCCCGGCCCTGTCCATCACCGCGTACTCCTCGGCGATCACCTGCTGGGCGCCGTCGTCCCCGGTGGCGGTACGCCGCAGCACCTCGCTGCTCGTGCGCCCGTCGCGGATCGCCACCGTCCGCTCCACCTGCCCGCTGACCGAGGGATCGTGGGTCACGACGACGACGGTTACGCCCAGCCGCTGGTTGACGTCCCGCAACAGCCCGAACACCGCGGCCGACGTGGCGCTGTCCAGCTCCCCGGTCGGCTCGTCGGCCAGCAGCACCCTGGGCTCGTTGGCGAGGGCCACCGCGATGGCCACCCGCATCTGCTGCCCGCCGGACAGCTGCGCGGGCCGCCGCTCGGCGCACTCGGCGACGCCGAGCAGGTCCAGCAGCTCGGCGGCGCGCTTGCGGCGTACCCGGCCGGGAGCGCGGGCCGCGGTCATCGGCAGGTCGACCATCTGCCGCGCGGTCAGGTACGGGATGAGGTTGGCGGCGGTCTGCTGGCGTACGAGTCCGACGGTGTGCCGCCGGTACCGGACCCGATCGGCCCGCGACATGTCCAGCAGGTTCCACCGATCGACCCGCACCCGCCCGGCGGTGGGGGCGTCGACCCCGGCCAGGATGGACAGCAGCGTCGACTTTCCCGACCCGGACGCTCCGACGACGGCCACCATCTCCCCGCCGTCCACGACCAGGTCAAGCCCTTGCAGCGCCTGCACCTCGACCGACCCGGACTGGTAGATCCGCACCAGGCTCTCGCACACGATCAGCGCGTCCCGCCCGAACTCCGGCGCCTTCGCGGGAGGCTGCGGCAGGGGTAAGGGCGTGATGGACATCCCCCTCCTCGACCCCGGCACGGCTGCGCTCCGGGGCCGACTCTATCGCCCGCGCAAATCGAGCCCAAGACTCTTTCCTGAACGTAGGCGAACACATCATGACAACTACTTTGCGTGACCGGCGGATGACGATCGAGCATGAGGGTGATCAAGAAGGAGCCAGGAAGACCCAGATTCGGCCCGCACGATCCCCTGTGCGCGGTCAGACGTTTCCGCAGTTCAGAGCCACAATCAGCCCCTCTCGTCGCGGGTTGATCACTGGGTGTGATTGAATCGCGAGGAATATGACCGATTAATGCCCTTTACTCATGCTTTAGGCTGCTTTTCGGGGCTTTCCTGATGGTTTGACTATCTAGACGTCCTCGGAATACTGGGTGATCGAACGGCGCCGATTCGCTCTTTCCCCCTAGCTCAGGACTGTCATGCCGCCAGATTTTGCCAGCGTCGCGATAGTGGCAGGCGTCGTCGCCGTCGCCCTCGCAAGCGTGCTGATCTACCGCCACCGCGTACGCCGTGAGCTCGTCCGAACCCGTGCGCAGCTGACCGAGACCCGGGACGCGTACGAACACCTGTCCCGCGAGAACGCGCAGCGGGAACAGCGGATGCGGCAGGCCGAGCATCAGGCCAGAGAGGCCGCCGAGGAGGCCCGCGAGCTGCGCGCCCAGCAGGACCTGACGCGCGTCGAGACCGAGCACCTGCTGTCCACCCGCATCCCGGCACTGGTCTCCCACCTGCGCGCCTCGCACGTGACCGTCCCGGGGCTGCAGAATCCGGCGCTGGCCGGCACCGACGTCGACCGCCAGCACCACGCCCTGCTCGACGCGATCTCCAACGCCGTACGCGAGGAGGCGGTCCGCATCGACGAGGCGGCCCAGGCGGTCGTCCGGGGCGCGATGGCCCGCGTGCAGACCCAGGCGCTGCGCGCCCAGGACCTGCTGGCCGCCGTGCAGCGGCGCTACAGCGGCGACGAGCACACCCAGCTGCTGCGCGAGGTGCTGGGGCTCGACATGTTCAACGAGCTCATCGTGCGCCGCGCCCAGGCCACCGGCATCGCCTGCGGCGCCACGACGGGCCTGTCCCGCGATGACACCTACCTCGTGGACCTCGTGGTGGGAGCCATCGCGCGGGTCGAGAACTTCGATCAGCGCATCGAGGGGCCGGCCAACCACCTGCGCCGCCGCGTCGGCGTGGCCGCCAGGGCCGCGGAGCCGATCCTGTTCGTCACCTCTGAGCTGCTGGCCAACGCCGTCCATCACTCCCACGGCACGCTCAAGGTGACCATCGCCGTGCACGAGACCAACACGGGCGCGGCCATCGTCATCGACGACGCCGGGGTGGGGCTCAACGAGGAGCAGTACGCGCGGGCCAGCCGGCTGCTGAGCGGCCGGCACGCCGTGCGGCTGGTCGACCTGGGCAGCCCGCCCCACACCGGATGGGCGGCCATCGGGCGGCAGGTCGCCCAGTACGGCATGCAGGTGACGGTGAAGAAGAGCGCCTACGGCGGCGTCCAGGCCGTGGTGAGCGTACCCGCGGCCCTGCTGGTGGAGATGCCCGAGGGCACCCGCCCCTCCGTGCTCGCGCCCGAGCCGGTCAGGGCCGTCGTGGCGGCGGCGCCGCCGTACCAGCGCCGTGCGCCGGAGCCCGAGACGGCGCCGCAACCGGCGCACGCGTCGGTTGCGGCGATGCCCGCGCGCGCGACCGCACTGGCCGATGTCCCGGCCGGCCCGGCTGCCGGCCCTGCCGGGGCCGAAGGTCTTCCCGGGTTGCCGCAGCGCCGCCGTCAGTCGCCGCGGCGCGCTCCGTCCAGCGCCGCCGCCGGCCCGCTCACCACCCCGGAGGAGGCCCAGAAGCGGTGGGGTGACTTCCAGACGGGCGCCGAAGCGGGCCGCCGCGAAGCAATGCCGTCTCACCAGGACGACGCGACCGAAGGGAACTGACCGCTCCATGGACCACACCCCCGCCGCCACTCCCCGCCCGAGCCGCCGGCCGCTGACGCTCGACGTGTCCTGGGTTCTGTCGCCGCTCCTGGCGCTGCCCGGTGTCGCCAGCGGCGTGGTGCTGAGCCGCGACGGGCTCATCCTCGGCGGTTCCGCCGACGTGAGCGTCGAGGCGGGAGAGCGAACGGCCGCGATGACGAGCTCGGTGCTGGGAGCGGCCCGCGCCCTGTGCGAGGGGCTCAGCAACGGCGCCGACGGCGAGGTGGTGGACATCGTCATCTCCGCGGGCAACGGCTACTACTACATCGCCCCGGCAGGAGACCGCGCCGCCATCGTCGTGGCCGCCACCGGTGCCGTCAACGTCGGGTCTCTCGCCTACGAGGTGCAGCTCCAGGTGCAGAAGCTCATCAAGGCGCTCAACGACGCCAGCGCGGCCAGGACACCGGAAATCCCCGCATGACCTCCGGACGACAGCGCCGGCGTGTCGTCCCCGACTTCATGGCCGCCGCCAAGCTGGCCGTGCCCGAACAGATCAACGTCGAGCGGACGACCCTCGTCCACGTCGCTCCCGAGGTGGCCGCCGACGCGCTGGACCCTCCGGGCGTCCACCTGGTGAACCTCCTGAGGGAGGGTCCGCTGTCCGTCTACGAGTGCGCGGCGCACCTGGACCTGCCGTACTGCGTGGTGCGGCTGCTGGTGGCGGGGCTGGCGGCCTCCGGCACGCTGCTCACCCGGGATCCGCCCCGCGCGGACGGTCCTGACCTAGAAATCTTGGAGTTGGTTCTGAGTGGCCTCCGCGCTCTCTGAAAGCCGGATCAGCGTCGACCACATCCCGGTCAAACTGATCATCGCCGGGCCGTTCGGCGTGGGCAAGACGACCATGGTCGGCGCCCTGTCGGAGATCAAGCCCCTCAACACCGAGGAGGTCCTGACCCAGGCGGGCACGCTGGTCGACGACCTCACCGGCGTCAACGAGAAGACCACGACCACGACCGCCATCGACTTCGGCCGGCTCACGCTGCCCGGCGTGGTGCTGTACCTGTTCGGGGCTCCTGGCCAGACGCGCTTCCAGGTCCTGTGGGAGGAGCTGGCGCGCGGCGCGCTGGGCGTGCTCGTGCTGGCCGACACGCGGCGCATCGACGACAGCTTCGCCGTGCTGGATCTGGTGGAGAACGCCGGCATCAGGTACGCGGTCGCGGTCAACCACTTCCCCGACTCGCCCGAATACCCGGCCGAGGCGTTGCGGCAGGCGCTGGACCTGGACCCGCGCACCCCGCTGCTGGTGTGCGACGCCCGCGACCCCGCCTCCGCCCGCGCCTCGCTGATCGCTCTGGTGGAGCACATCAAGGAACTGATGGTGTCATGACCCTGCGTTATCTGCCCGACGCGGGCAAGCTGTACGGCCCCGAGTGGACCCGGGACCCGCAGGCGGTCTACGCGAGACTGCGCGAGCGCCACGGCCCCGTCGCGCCCGTGGAGATCGCCCCTGGCGTCCAGGCCCACCTGGTGATCGGATACCAGGCCGCGGTGGACGTGCTCACCAACGCCGGCGGCGTCTGGAGCAAGGACTCGCGCCCGTGGCAGGTCAGGCTGCCAGACACGCCCGGGGCCGCGGCCGCGCTCGGCATGCTCGCCCACCGCACCAACGTCCTGTACTCGGACGGCGCCGATCACGCCCGCTACCGCAAGGTGATGACCGACTGCTACGGCATGATCCAGCCGCACAAGCTGCGCGACATGGTGATCGAGGTCTCCGACTCGCTCATCCGCCGCTTCGCCGCGACCGGGTCGGCCGACCTGGCCACCGAGTTCGCCAGGCCGATCCCGCTGCGGGTCTTCAACCTGCTCCTGGGGCGTCCGGACGCCGACAGCGCCGCCCTGATCTCGGCCCTGTACGACATGATGGAGGCCGACGGCGAGGCCGGGGCGCGCGGCACCGAAGCCTACTACCGCTACATCACCGAGCTCATCGAGGCCAAGTACGCCGACCGCGGCGACGACCTCACCTCGTGGTTCATCGACCATCCCGTCGGGCTGAGCCGGCAGGAGGTGCTGGAGGCGCTCGTGGTCACCCTGGCCGCCGGCTTCGACCCGATGGCCAGCCTCATCTCGAACACGATCTCGCGGATGGTCAGCGACGACCGCTACTACAACTCGCTGTCCAACGGCGCGCTGAGCACGTACGACGCGCTGCTGGAGGCGCTGCGCGCCGAGCCCCCGATGGCCAACTACGGCCCGTACTTCACGACGCGGGCGGTGGACTTCCACGGCACCTGGATCCAGCCCGCCGAGCTGGTCCTGGTCTCCTACGCGGCGGCCAACACCGAGCCCACGCACGTCCCGGACGAGCTGCGCTCCGACGGCGGCGCCTATCTGGGCTTCGGCGCGGGCGCGCACCGCTGCCCGGCGGCGGACCCGGCGACGCTCATCGCGATGACCGCCATCGAGCGGCTGACCTCCCACCTGAGCGACCTCGAACTGACCGTGCCGCGCGAGGAGCTGGAATGGCGGCCGGGGCCCTTCATCCGGTCGCTGGCCGGCCTGCCCGTCCGCTTCACCCCCATCCGTCCAGACCAACCAGGAGAATCCCCTTGGTCAGCGCACCACCCGTCGTCCTCGACCCCTTCGGAGCAGACCTCCCAGGCGAGACCCGCCGACTACGCGACCTCGGCCCCCTGGTCCTCGTAGAGCTTCCCGGAGGCATCCCGGCCTGGGCGGTCAACGGGCACGAGCTGCTCAAGGAGCTCATACTCAACCCGCTGGTCAGCAAGGACAAACGCCACTGGCGGCTGTGGGAGGAGGTCGGCTCCCGGCCCGAGTGGATGTGGATCGCCACGTGGCTCGGCGTGCGGAACATGCTGAGCACGTACGGCGCGGACCACCGGCGGCTGCGCAAGCTCATCGCGCCGAGCTTCACCGCGCGCCGCAGCAAGGCCCTGCAGCCGACCATCGAGCGCGTCATCGGCGAACTGCTCGACGACATGGCGGCGGCGCCGGCCGGGGAGCCGGTCGATCTGCGCGCGGCGTACGCGCATCCGCTGCCGATGCGGGTGATCTGCGAGCTGTTCGGCGTGCCCGACCACATGCGGGCCGAGATGGCGCAGATCATGGAAGCGGTCATGGACACCACGGCCACGCCGGAGGCGGCGGCGGCCAACTTCCAGCGGATCATGACCGTGCTGCCCGCGCTGGTCGCGTACAAGCGCGAACATCCCGGCGACGACCTGACCACGGAGCTCATCCAGGCCCGCGACCAGGGCGACCGGCTCACCGACGACGAGCTGCGTGACACGCTGCTGCTGCTCATCGCCGCCGGGCACGAGACCACGGTCAACCTGATCGGCAACGCGGTGCACGCCCTGCTCACCCATCCCGAGCAGCTCCGGCGGGTGCTGGCCGGAGAGATCTCGTGGGAGGCGGTGGTGGAGGAGACCCTGCGCTGGGCGCCCTCCATCGCGAACCTGCCCCTGCGCTTCGCCATCGAGGACATCGAGATCGGCGGCGCGCGGATCGCGGCGGGCGACGCCATCCTCACCACCTATCTGTCGGCGAACCACGACCCCGCTCAGCACGGTCAGGACGCCGGCAGCTTCGACGCCACGCGGCCCCAGGACGAGCACCTCGCCTTCGGCATCGGCGTGCACCGCTGCATCGGCGCCCCGCTGGCCAGGCAGGAGGCGCTCACCGCGCTGCCCGCCCTGTTCGACCGCTTCCCCGATCTGTCCCTGGCCGTGGGCGAGGGCGAGCTGAGGCACGTTCCGTCGTTCATCGCCCACGGGTGGAGCACGCTGCCGCTCCTGCTCGGGGACGGCCCGCGCGGCTGACACGGTCGTCCGGACCCTGGAGCCGCCGCAGAAGGGCGGCTCCAGGGTCCGGACGTCACAGGGCGTTCAGACGCGAGTCCACTTCTGGTTGTTCTGGCCGTTGCACGGCCAGATCTGCACCCTGGTGCCGTTGGCGGTGGCGGCGCCGGACACGTCCAGGCACTTGTTCGCTCCCACCGCCGTGATCGTGCCGTCGGTGTTGAGCCGCCACTTCTGGTTGTTCTGGCCGTTGCAGTCCCAGATGATCACGGCGGTGCCGTCCGCCGTCCCGCCCCCGTTCACGTCGAGGCACTTGGTGCCGTACACCCGCAGCTCACCCGCGGCGGTCGCCGTCCACTGCTGGCCGGGCTGCCCGTTGCAGTCCCAGATCTGCACCTGTGTGCCGTTCGTCTGCGAAGCGCCGTTGAGGCACCGGTTCGATGCCACACCCCGCAGCGCGCTGCCCGAGGACGAGCCGTCACCCTGCCCGACGCCCTTGCCGTTGAGGGTGAACGAGTCCACGTCGAACGCGTTCGCGGACGGCGCCTTGAACACGACGTAGACGGTGTGGGTGCCTCCGAGGTCGGTGACCCGCACCGCGGGCTGGGACACGTAGGTGTTCCACCCTCCGGTCGCCGCGACGGGACTGGAGGCGATCAGGGTCCCCGTCGGCGAGTCGGCGCGCAGTTCGATGGACGCCCCGGTGCTGGACGGCGCCGAGAGGCGGAAGGACACCGTGTCGATCCCGGAGAGGTTGACCGGGCTGAAGGAGATCCAGTCGTTGTTGGAGATGTCGCCGATGCGCCTGCCGCCCTCGGCACCCGTCTCGTCGACGATCCGGATCCCGGACGAGCCGGTGAAGTGCTCGGCCTGCTTGTGCTTGGGCTGCAGGGTGACGCCGGCGCTGCCCTTCAGGCCGCCCTTGTCGGTGTAGTCGGCGGACAGGGCGTAGTAGACGTTGGCGGCCTCGTCGTGGCCGGACGCGGTGGTCGTGACCGTGCCGGTGCAACCGGTGTACTGGCCGGTGTCGTGGGCGTGCTGGTCATGGCCGAGCGCCGTGATCACGTTGACCTTGGTGCAGTCGACGGCGCCGTCCTCGGGGTCGGTGACGCTCACCGTGTACGCCACCTGGTCGCCGAAGTCGATGAACCCGCCGTCGGGCGGAGCCGAGAAGACGACCTTGGGACGGGTGTTGCCGACGGCGATGGACAACGTGACGCTGCCCGTCTTCCCACCGGAGTCCCGTACGGTCAGCTTGGCGGTGTAGGTCCCGTTGGCGCTGTAGGTGTGGGACGGGTTGGCGCTGGTGGAGGTCCCGCCGTCGCCGAAGTCCCACGCGTAGGTGATCGCGTCGCCGTCGGGGTCGGACGAGCCGGCCGAGGAGAACGCCACCGTCAGCGGCGCCGCGCCCGAGTCGGGGTTGGCGCTCGCCTTGGCCAGGGGCGCGCGGTTTCCCGCCACGTAGTCGATCCGGTAGATGCTGTCATCGGTGTTCGCGTGGCCGAAGCCGTTGCCCCAGTCGGCCATGTACAGCGCGCCGTCCGGACCGAACTTCATGTCGATCGGCGCGTGCGGGGCGAGCTGCGCCGCGAAGGGGTTGATCTTCAGGAGGTTGCCCGAGGAGTCCAGCCGGAGCTCCTTGACGAAGTTGCGGCTCCACTCGTAGAGGAACGGCGTGCCGTCGAAATACTCGGGGAACTTGCGGTCGGAGCCGCCGGCGGCGTCGTAGCGGTAGAAGGGGCCGCCCATCGGGGCGGCACCGCCGCAGCAGTTGATCTCGGGGAACTCGGCCGAGGCGTGGTAGTTGTACCAGATGGTCGCGGGCTTGGCCGCGGGCAGATTGGTCAGGCCGGTGTTGTTGGGCGAGTCGTTGACGGGCGCCGAGCAGTTGAACTTCGCGCCGGAGGTGTTGGTGGCGAAGTTGTAGTCGTTGAACGGGATGTTGTTGCCGACGCAGTACGGCCAGCCGTAGAAGCCCGGCTGCTTGATCAGGTTCCACTCGACGGTGCCCTCGGGACCGCGGTTGGGGTTCGCGGCGCCGGCGTCGGGGCCGTAGTCGCCCACGGAGATCCAGCCCGTCACCTTGTCGACCGAGAAGCGGAACGCGTTGCGGAAGCCCATCGCGTAGATCTCCGGCCGCGTCTTGGCGGTGCCGGGCGCGAACAGGTTGCCGGACGGGATGGTGTAGGTGCCGTCGGCCTCGGGGTGGATGCGCAGGATCTTGCCGCGCAGGTCGTTGGTGTTGGCCGCGGACCGCTGGGCGTCGTAGTGCTCCCGGCCCGGCCGCTCGTCGATCGGGGCGTAGCCGCTGGACCCGTTGGGGTTGGTGTCGTCACCCGGGCCGATGTACAGGTTCCCGCCCGGCCCGAACGCGAGGTAGCCGCCGGTGTGGCCGGGCTCGTCGACGTTGCGGTAGGCCGGGACCTCGATGATCTTCTTCTCGCTCGCCAGGTCGAGGCTGGTGCCGTTGAAGGTGAACCTCGACACCCGGTTCACCTCACCGCCGTTGGACGGCGAATAGTTGACGTAGATCCAGCCGTTGGTGGCGAAGTTCGGGTCCAGCGCCAGCCCGACGCCGCCGTCCTCGCCGCCGTCGTACACCGACAGGGTGGCGATGACGCGCGTGCCCCCGCCGCCCGCGGGGATCAGGTTCACCTTGCCCGAGCGCGAGATGTAGAAGACCCTGCCGTCACCGGCCACGTCCAGCTCCATCGGCTGGTCCGGCGCGGCGTCGAGGGTGACCTTCTGGAACCGGCCCGCGACGGTGCCGCCGCAGTCGCCCGGGGCCGCGCCCGCCGCCCACTGCACCCCGCCCAGCAGGTGCTGCTTGAACGACGACTCCGAGTAGGAGGACGCCTGGTGGCCCATCGCGGTGGCCCACAACCGGCCGCCCTCCGGGTTGTGGCACCAGGAGATCGGGTGGTCGGCGCCCATCTTGTTCGGCCCCGCGTCATAGGTGGTCTCGTCCGCGGTCACCAGCACGTGCACCGAGCCGCGCATGTTCTTGTCGAAGTTGTACCACTCCTCGGTGCGCACCCAGCGATCCGGCAGCCCCTTCGTGGAGGGGTGAACCTTGTCGGCCACCTTGGCGGTGCCCTGGAGGATCGACGAGTGCGCGGTCATGTGCGCGCCGGCCAGGGCTACCTGGTCCCACCAGGGGAACTGCGTCTCGATGTTCATGTCGGTGGCGTTGTGGATCGCGACGACGCCGTGGCCGCTGCGCACGTACGCCTGGAATGCCTGACGCTGGGCGTCGTTGTCCCAGACCATGCCGCTGGTCTGCAACATGATCACCGCGTCGTAGGTGTTCAGGGTCGCGGTCGTGAAGACGGCGGAGTCCTCGCTCTGGTCGAGCTGGAAGTTGTTGTCGGCCGCCAGCTGCTGGAACATCGCGATGCCGGCGGGGATGGAGTCGTGCCGGTAGGCGCCGCTCGCGGTCTTGGTGAACAGCAGCACCTTGAACTGCGGAGCGGCCGCGTGCGCCACCAGCGGCACCGCGGACAGCCACAGCCCTAACAGGACCGCGGCGAGGGCGGGGAGCAGGCGTGATGTTCGCATGAAGGATCTCCTGGGAGTGGCCCACCCAAATCGAGTCGCCACGAAAATAGGTCGGACTAAATACGGGCGTCAAGCATGCTTATCGAGCGAATTGACGACCGCCTTTCCGCTTCCACTGAGCCGAGAACTCGCTTCGTTCACCAGATATCTCCAGGTGAAGGCGACATTGCCGAATCCACGCCGCCCCCACCGGTAGCCAGCGAGACAAGAAGAAGCATTGAGATAAGTATGAAACTTTCAAGCCTCGATCAGAGGGTGCGCAGGTAGGCGAGGCCGTCCACGGCGAGCCCGTCCTGGCTTCGCGCGAGGGGCCGCCAGACGGAGGCCGCCGTGGCGATGGTCTGGTTGTGGGCGGTGAACGACTCGATGACCAGCGGCCCTTGGTAGCCGACGTCGCGCAGCGCCCCGGTGAAGCCGGGCCAGTCGAAGCGGTCGGCCCCCGGCGTGCCGCGATCGGTGCCGCACACCTGCACGTGCGCGATCCGGTCCGCCGCGACCCGCACCGCCTCGGCGGGGTCCTTCTCCTCGATGTTCATGTGGTAGGTGTCGAGCGCCAGGTGGCAGTCCTCGGGCAGCGCGTCGAGGGCCTGCTCGACCGTGTTGACGAGGCTGGTCTCATACCGGTTGAGCGGCTCGACCGCGAGCTTCACCCCGCGCTCGCCCGCGTGGTCCAGGACGGGCCGCAGGTTCTCCCGCAGCTCCGCGTAGACGCTGCGGCGCTCGTCCGGCGACAGCCGCCAGGTGCGGCCGACCGAGGCGTACGCCGGCCCCCCGATCACCGGCGAGCCGACGGTCACCGCCACGTCGACGCAGTGCCGCAGATAGTCCTGGGTGTCGCGGACGGTCCGCGGGGAGGCTGTCACGAGCTCGCGCCCCGGCGGCATGACCAGCACCACGGACGCGGCCAGCCCGTGCTCGGCCAGCACCGCCGCGGCCCGGCCCGGGTCCCAGTCGCCGGGCCGCTCGACGGGCAGCTCGACGACGTCGAAGCCCCACCCGGCGATGCGGGGGGCGAGCCGCGTCAGCTCGGCGTCGGTCAGCGGGGAGACCCAGACCCAGGTGTTCACTCCGATGGAGAACATGGCGTCCCTCTTCGTCGCCGGTGCGGGATCGGGTCAGCTCTTCTTCCCGCCCCAGGTCTCCGGGAATCCGGGCAGGTCCTCACAACCGCACAGCGCGTAGTGCAGCGGCGGCATGTTGGGCTTGATGTAGGTCGACAGGTTCTCGCCGGTGACCTTGGGCTGCGGCAGGTTCCAGAGCTTGGGCACCTCCTCGCCCTTGAGGATCTTCAGCGCGGCGATGATCGGGGTGCGCCACTGATAGGTCGGGTACGTGGGGGCCACGGCGGTGAGGCCCGCGTCCTTCCACTTCTGCAGGAAGTCCTGCTGGTCCTCGCCGTTGATCGGCGGCACCGGCACGCCCGCGTCCTCGAACGCCTCGATCGCCGCCACCGCCGTGGCGCCCGAGTCCATCCAGACGCCGTCGATCTTGCCGTACCGCTGGAGGTAGTCACTGACGATGCTCTTGGTCTTGGCGGCGTCGCCGTCGGTGAACTCCACCCCCACCACCTGGAGCCGGCTCCTGTCGAAGACCACCTTCGCCGCCGACCAGCGGGTCTCCAGCACGTCCACGCCGGGCAGGATGCGCAGCGCCAGCACCTTCCCGCCCGCCGGCACCTTCTCGACCAGGAACTCGGCGGCATCGGCGCCGAAGGCGTAGCCGCCGATCGGCTTGATGAACGTCACCGGGCAGTCCGTCTCCACCCCCCGGTCGAACACGATGACGGGCACCTTCCCGCAGGCGGCCGTCACGGCGGGAGTGAGCGTGGCCGTGGTGTTCGGCGAGACGATCAGCGCGTCGCACCCCTTGGCCTGCAGCTCGGCGATGTCGGAGATCTGCTTGTCGTCCTTGCCCTCGGCGTCGAGCGCCGTGAACTTCCCGATCTCCTTGTGCAGGCCGACCTCTGCCTGCATCGTCTTCCACCCGACCTGCCGCCAGGGGTTGTTGACCGCGGCGTTGGAGAAGCACAGGTGGTACGGCCCGTCCTTCTTGTACTTGGCGGTGTCGGTCATCTGCGGGGCGATGGCCTGCTCCCACGGCTTGCCGGAGGGGCCCTGCGGGGTCTCGGAGCGCATGGCCAGCTGGGCGTCGAAGTCCGCCTGCACGAAGAACTTGGACTGCTCGCCCGTGCCCGAGCCCTGAGCGCTCGTGGCGGGCGCCGCGGACTGGGTCGTGGACGCCGGTTTGTCGGTGGTGCAGCCGGCGAGAACGAGCGCGGACAACACCGCGATCGCGGCCTTATGACGCGGCATGTGCGTCTCCTCTTCGGGGGGTGAACTTCCAGGGAAGCCGGACGGCTCCCGCCGCGACCGCGGCGATGATGATGACGCCCTGCACGGTGAACTCCAGCGCCCCCGAAATTCCGTACAGGTTGAGCAGGGTGAACAGCGCCTCCAGCGTGAAGGCGCCGGCCAGGGCGGCCGGCACCGAGCCGCGCCCGCCGCCGAGCGCCACGCCGCCGAGGACGACCGCGGTGATTGCCGAGAACTCGAGTCCCTGGCCCGCCTGTGCCGACACCCCGGCGAAACCGCCGAGCAGGACGGCCGCGACGGCGGCGGCCAGACCGGAGAGCATGAAGGCGAAGATCTTGGCCCGGTCGACCCGGACCCCGGACAGCGCCGCGGCCCGCTCGTTGTCGCCGACGGCGATGAGGGTCCTGCCGAAATCCGTACGCATGAGCCAGATCGCCGCCGCGCCCACGGCCAGCAGGATCAGCACCGACCACGGCAGCGGCCCGAGGCCGCCGCGGCCGAACACCCGGAAGCCCTCCGACAGCGCGCCACGCGGCGCGCCGCCGGTCCAGAGGAAGACCGCCCCGCTGAGAACGAGCAGCATGCCGAGCGTCACGATGAACGACGGCACCCGCAGCTTGGTGGTGACCACGCCGTTGACCAGCCCGGCGAGCAGCCCGACGACGATCAGCAGGGCGAGGACCGGCCACGTGGCGGACTCGTCGCCGTCGATGAGCCGCGCGGCGATCACCACTTCGGCCGTCACCAGCGAGCCGACCGACAGGTCGAACTCGCCGGAGACGATGACGAAATACTGTCCCGCGGCGAGGATCACCAGCGGCGCGGCCCGTTTGAGGAACCCCAGGAACCCGGCGGGCTCCAGGAAGAAGGGGTTGGCGACCGCGATCGCGGCCAGCAGCGCCACGAGGACCACGACGATGGGGAGTGCCCGTTTCATGCCGGCCGCCTTGTTCCACGCCGCGCGTAGACGGCCACCGCGATGACGATGACCACGCCGCGGACCACGTCCTTGACGAAGGAGTTGACCTCGAGCTGGTTGAAGATGGTGTCCAGGACGGCCAGCAGCAGGACCCCGCCCACGGTTCCCGCGACGCCGCCCTTGCCTCCGGCCAGCGCGGTCCCGCCGAGCACGACCGCGGCGATGGACTCCAGGTCGTAGCCGCCGTCGGTGCCCACCGTGGGCGCCCCCGCCCCGAGCCTGGCGGCCAGCAGCAGGCCCGCGATGCCGGCGCAGACGGAGCAGAGCACGTGGGTGATCACGACGACCCGGCCCGTGCGGATCCCGGACAGCCGGGCGACCTCCTCGCTCCCGCCCACCGCGTAGATCCGGTAGCCCAGCCGGGTCCTGCTCAGCAGGAACCAGGCCGCGACGGCCACGCCCGCCCAGAGCATGGCGGAGACGGGGATCGGCCCGATCCGGGAGTAGCCGAGGAGCTGGAACGACTCGGGCACCTTGCCCGCAGGGCCGTCGTACAGGTGGTCCACGACGCCTTTGACGATGAGGGCGACGCCGAGCGTGGCGATGAAGGCGTGGACCCGGAGCCTGGTGATGATCAGCCCGTTGGCCAGCCCCACCAGCGTGCTGACGGCCAGCACCGCGGCGACCGCCGGCAGGATGTTCCCGTCCCGGCCCGCCATGGTCTCCGCCGCGACCAGTGAGGCCAGGCTGATCAGGTACGCCACCGACAGGTCGAGCGACCCGGCCAGGATCACCAGCGTCTGCCCGATCGCCACGATGCCGAGGGCCGCCGAACGCTGCTGGATCCCGACGACGCTCTCCAAGGTGAGGAACTGACCGCCGTCGAGCGCGACGAGGACGCAGCCGACCGCGACCAGGCCGAGCAGCGCGAGGAACACCACCTGCGTGGGTTCGCGCAGCCGCGCCGCCAGGCCGCCGTGCGCCGCGCCCGAGCGGGCGGGACGGCGGGCGCGCACGGGCACGTTCATCTCAGGCCACCTCTCCGGCGGCCAGGCGCATGACGGCCTCCTCGGAGGCCCCGGCCGGCAGCGTGCCCGCGACGCGGCCGTCGCGCAGGACGACGACGCGATCGCTCATGCCGATGAGCTCGGGCAGCTCCGAAGAGATCATCATGATGGCCATGCCGTCGTTCGCGAGTTCGCGCATCAGGTCGTGGATGGCGGCCTTGGCCCCGACGTCGACGCCCCGGGTCGGTTCGTCGAACAGCAGCACGCGCGGCGCCATGGTCATCCATTTGGCGAGCACGACCTTCTGCTGGTTGCCTCCGGACAGGTAGCGGACCTCCTGTTCCTGACGCGGAGGCGAGAGGCGTACCCGTTCGAGCAGGGCGCGGAGGCCGTCGCGGCCCTCGCGGACGCCCGCCGCGCGGGCGGCGAGCAGGGCGTTGTCGCGTACGGACTGGCGCAGGGCGAGCCCTTCGACCTTGCGGTCCTCGGTCACCAGTCCGATGCCCATGGCCACGCCTTCGCGGACCGAGCGGGGGCGCGAGGGGGTCATCTCTCCCGTGGTGAAGGGTTCCGCGCCGAAGATGGCTTTGGCGAGCTCTGTTCTGCCGGACCCCTGCAGGCCCGCGATGCCGACGATCTCCCCTGCCCGCAGCTCCAGATCGATGTCGCGGAGCTTGTGGTTGCCCGCTCCGCGCAGGCTGAGCCGTACCTCGCCGGCGCCGTTCGAGCGGGGCGGGAAGTAGGTGCCGAGGTCGCGGCCCACCATCAGGCGGATCAGCTCGTCGGGGGTCACCTCGCCGATCGGGAGTGTGGCGACGCGCGAGCCGTCCTTGAGCACCGTGACCCGGTCGGCGAGGTCGAACACCTCGCGTAATCGGTGGGAGATGTACACGACGGCGACGCCGCGTTCCCTCAACCGCCCGATCAGCCGGTGGAGCAGCTCGACCTCGTGCTCGGCGAGCGCCGCGCTGGGCTCGTCCATGACCACGAGCCGGGCGCTCACCGACAACGCCTTGACGATCTCGACGATCTGCTGCTGGGCCACCGACAGGCGCTTGACGGCGTCACGGGGGCCGAAGGGGTCCTCGCCGAGCTCGTCGAGGAGCCGCGCGGTCGCCTGCTCCATCGCCGCCCGGTCGACCAGGCCGCGTCTGACGGGCTCGCGCCCGAGGAAGACGTTCTCGGCGACGGAGCGCTCGGGCAGCAGGTTGAACTCCTGGTAGATGATCGCGATGCCGGAGCGCTGCGCGTCGACCGGATGGCCGAAGGAGACGCGCCGGCCGTCGATCTCGATCGTGCCCTCGTCAGGCGCGTGCACCCCGCAGATGATCTTCATGAGGGTGGACTTGCCGGCGCCGTTCTCGCCGACGACGGCGTGGACCTCGCCGGCCGCCACGTCCAGGTCTACTCCGGACAGCACCCGCACGCCAAGGAAGCCCTTGCCGATGCCGCGCATGCTCAGCATCCCGCCCACCTCCCCGCCTGTCGCGCCGTGAGGGCGGCCTGAGGGCCGCACACTGCGGGATGCTAAGCGGGCTTATATCGATGGTCAAGCAAAAGCCGTGACCAATACGACATAAGTGGACCAGGGATCGATGCCCATAAGCGGCGGAACGATGGAAAATGGGCCTACTTATAGTTGACCATCGGCGAAAATAGCTCTTACCATCACGGAGACTTACCTGCCGGATGCCTACCGCATGCGGAGGTGGTCCCGACACGATGGAGCTTTCATGAACAAGCTCGGTGTGTGGCTGATCGGGGCGCGAGGATCCGTGGCGACCACTGCCATCGTGGGCGCCTCGGCCGTCAGGGCGGGGGCCGCGACCTCGCAAGGATGCGTGAGCGAAGCCCCCGGCTTTCCCGGTGACCTGGCTCCGCCGGGCGGCCTGGTCTTCGGCGGCCATGACATCACCGAGACCTCCTTACGCAAGCGCGCCGAGCAACTGGGCAGAGCGGGGGTCGCCCCGGCGGAACTCGCCGCCCGGCAGCGTGTGCCGTACGCCCGTCTGCGCGCCTTCGCCGAGGAGCTGTCATGAGGGCGCTGCTCGAACTGGTCCGCGCACCGGCCGCGCTGTCGGTGCCGGGGGACACCATGGCGGGGGCCGCCGCCGCGGGGCGGCGTCCGGCGCCCGGCCTGGCCCTGGCGTCCGTGCTCATGTACTGGTCGGGGATGGCGCTCAACGACTGGGCCGACCGTGAGACGGACGCCGCCGAACGTCCCGAGCGCCCGATCCCGTCGGGCCGGGTCCGCCCCGGCGCCGCGCTCGGGCTCGCGGCCGCCCTGACCGGCGCGGGCCTCGCCAGCGCCGCCCTCGCCGGCGGCCGGCGCGGTCTCACCGTCGCCGGACTGCTGGCCGGCGCGGTGTGGGCCTACGACCTGGGTCTCAAACGCACGGCGGCGGGACCGGCGTCGATGGCGGCCTGCCGCGTGCTCGACGTGCTTCTCGGCGCGGGCGAGCAGGCCGGGGCCGCCGTGCCCGCGGCCCTGGCGATAGGCGCGCACACCTACGGGATCAGCGTCCTGGGCCGGGCCGAGGTCACGGGGGCGGCACGCGGCACCGCCGAGCGCGCGCTCGTGGCGAGCGCCGCGGCGGCCGGGCTCGCGGCCGCCGCCTGCGCGCGTGACCGGGCCGCTTCCTGCGCGCATGACCGGACGGCCGCCTGCGTGCGCGACCGGGCCGCCGCCTGCGCGCATGACCGGGCCGCCGCCCGGGCCGGAGCGGGCGTCCTCATCGCCGGCTATCTCGCCTTCACCCTCCCGGTCCAGGCCGGGTTGCGGACCCGTCCCGAGCCCGAGCACGTACGGCAGGCCGTCCGCCTCGGCATCCTCGGCCTGATCCCGCTCCAGGCGGCGGCGATCGCCGGCGGCGGGCGGTTCGCGACGGCGGGCGCGCTGCTGTGCTCGCTGCCCTTGGGAAAGTGGCTCTCAAACCGGATGGCGACCTCATGAAGTGGGCCTACTGCACCAACGGCTTCGCCGACCACCGGCTTCCCGAGGCGCTCACGGTTCTGGCCGACCTGGGGTACGCCGGTGCGGCGATCACGCTCGACCACGGCCATCTCGACCCCCACTCCCCCGGCCTGGCCGCGGAGGTGTCACGGATCGCCGGGCTCCTCGCACGCCTCGGCCTCGACGTCGTCGTGGAGACGGGCGGGCGTTACACCCTCGATCCCCTGCGCGAACACCATCCGACCCTGATCAGCGACGACGCCGGACGCAGAGTGGAGTTCCTGACCACCGCGATGCGAGTCGCCGCCGATCTGGGCGCTCCCGTGGTGCACCTGTGGAGCGGGGTCCGGCCCGACGGCATCACGGAGGCGGAGGCGTACACGCGGCTGGCCCGCCAGTGCGCACGGCTGCTCGACGAGGCCGACCGGGTCGGCGTCACGCTGGGATTCGAACCCGAACCCGAGATGCTCGTCGCCGGCCTGGACGGCTTCGAGCGGCTGCGGGCGATGCTCGGCGCCCATGCCCGGTTCGGTCTCACCCTCGACATCGGCCACTCCCACTGCGTGGAGCCGGACGACCTCGTCACCTGCGTGCGCCGGGCGCTGCCGTACACCGTGCACGTGCAGATCGAGGACATGCGCCGGGGAGTCCACGAGCACCTGGAGTTCGGCGAGGGCGAGATCGACTTCCCACCGGTGCTCGCCGCGCTGCGCGGCTACTCGGGCCTGGTGGCCGTGGAGCTGGCCCGGCACAGCCACGCGGCCCCGCAGGTCGCCCGCCGCTCGATCGAGTTCCTGAGGAGGGCACATGAAGGAGCCGGCACAGGAGTGGCTGGCACAGGCCGTCCGGCAGGTCGAGGCTGACCCCCACGCGATCCACCGGCTCTTCCCGCAGGCCGGACGGCGGGGCGGCCCAGGTGCGCGGCGCGCGCTGCTCGGCGCGCTGCACGGCGACCACGCGACGATCCGCAGCCTGTACGAGGCCGGCGACAGCGGCGAACGGCTGGCGATCCTGACCGTCCTGCACGAGCTCGACGCGGAAGGGACGGCGGTCGGGCTGGTGGAGGACGCGCTGCGTACCAATGACGCCCGGCTGGTCGCCGCGGCCCTCGGGCCATACGGCGCGGCGTGGCTGGACGACCACTCCTTCCGTCATGGGGTGCTCAAGTGCGTCTTCATGTCGATCCCCCTGGCGGCGGTCGCCGAGCTGGATCGCCGCTTCGACGCCGAGCTGGCCCGGATGCTGTCGGACTACGCGGCGGAGCTGCGGGCGGCCGGCCGGCCCGTCCCGGACGACGTCCAGGAGAGGATCTGAATGCGCATCTTCGACCCCCACATCCACATGACCTCCCGGACCACCGACGACTATCAGCGCATGCACGCCGCGGGGGTCCGGGCCGTCGTCGAACCCGCCTTCTGGCTGGGGCAGCCCCGTACCAACGTGGGCAGTTTCCTCGACTACTTCGACGCGCTGCTCGGCTGGGAGCCGTACCGCGCCGCGCAGTACGGCATCCACCACCACTGCGCGCTCGCGCTCAACCCGAAGGAGGCGAACGATCCGCGGTGCGCGGGGGTGCTGGCCGAGTTGCCGCGATACCTGCTGAAGGACTCCGTCGTCGCGGTCGGCGAGGTCGGCTACGACTCGATGACGGCGGAGGAGGAACGGGCCTTCGAGGCGCAGCTCGCCCTCGCGCGGGAGGCCGATCTCCCGGTGCTCGTGCACACTCCGCACCGGGACAAGGCGGCGGGCGTCCGCCGCACCCTCCACGTGGTCCGGGACTCCGGGACACCCCCCGAACGGGTGCTCATCGACCACCTCAACGAGGTGACCGTCGGCATGGTGGCGGACTCGGGCTGCTGGATGGGGTTCTCGATCTACCCCGACACCAAGATGGACCCGGACCGGATGGTGGCCCTGCTCAAGGAGTACGGCACGGACAGGGTGCTGGTGAACTCGGCCGCCGACTGGGGCCGGAGCGACCCGCTCAAGACGCGCGAGGTGGCCGACGTCATGCTCGCGACCGGCTTCGGCGAGGACGAGGTGGATCGGGTGCTGTGGCGCAATCCGGTCGCCTTCTACGGGCAGAGCGGCCGCCTCGACCTCGATCCGGACCCGCACGTCGGGCCCGACCACGCCGGCAACACGATCAAGCGAGGCTGACCGTGCGGTTACGCCATCCGGACGGCTCGACGGTGCACCTGTCCTACTGCACCAACGTCCACGCCGCCGAGGATCTCCCCGGCATCCACCGTCAGCTGTCCGGCGTCGCCGCGCGGGTCAGGCGGCTGCTCGGCGTCGAGCGGCTCGGGCTCGGGCTGTGGCTGTCCCGGCACGCCGCCGCGGACCTCCTCGCCCGGCCCGGGGAGCTCGCCGGGCTGCGCGAGCGGCTGACCGCGCTCGGGCTGGAGGTCGTGACCCTCAACGGGTTCCCCTACCGCGGCTTCCAGGACGAGATCGTGAAGTACCGCGTCTACACCCCTGACTGGGCCGACGCGGAGCGGCTGCGCCACACGCTCGGACTCGCCGAGATCCTCGCCGTGCTGCTGCCTGACGACGTCACCGAGGGCACGATCTCGACCCTGCCCCTCGCCTGGCGCACCGGGTGGACGGGAGACAAGGCGGCCGCGGTCATGGCCAATGTCGACGCGGCCGCCCAGGGGCTGCGCGCGCTGGCCGGCCGTACCGGCAAGGTGATCCGGCTGGGCTTCGAGCCGGAGCCCGGCTGCGTCGTCGAGACGACGCCCCAGGCCGCCGCCCTGCTGGGCGACGTGGATCACGACCACCTCGGCCTCTGCCTGGACGCCTGCCACATGGCCGTGGGCTTCGAGGAGCCCGGCGCCGGCGCCCGCACCGGGCTGCCCGTCGTGAAGCTCCAGGCGTCGTGCGCCCTGGTGGCCCCGCCGGGGGCGCAGCGGGCGCTGGCCGCGTTCGACGAGGCCCGTTTCCTCCACCAGACGCGCTCCGCCACCGGATACGCCGACGACCTGGGCGAGGCCCTTGCCGGCGGCCTGCCCGCGGACGAGAGCTGGCGCGTGCACTTCCACGTCCCGCTGCACGACGCGCCGCCCCCTCCTCTCGCCACCAGCGCCCCCTACCTGCGGGACCTGCTGAACGTGATCCTCGGCGGGGAACGGCCGCTGACCCGCCACGTCGAGGTGGAGACCTACACCTGGAACGTGCTTCCCGGCGCCCCTGCCGACCTCGCCGAAGGCATCGCGGCCGAGCTCGACTGGATGCGGGGGCAGCTCGCCGCCCTCGGGCTGAAGGAGACGTGATGGCGCCGCTGATCGTGATCAATGTCGTCGGGCTCACCCCGCGCCTGCTCGCGCACATGCCGAACGTGGCGAACGCGGGCGCGGCGGCCACGCTGCGGCCCGTGCTCCCGGCCGTCACCTGTTCGATGCAGGCCACCCTGCTGACCGGCAGGATGCCCCGCGACCACGGCATCGTCGGCAACGGGTGGTACTTTCGCGACCTCGGCGAGGTGCTGCTGTGGCGTCAGCACAACGCGCTCATCCAGGGCGACCAGCTGTGGAGCGCCGTGCCCGGCCTGCGCACCGCCAACGTCTGCTGGTGGTACGCGATGGGCGCCGCGACCGACCTGCTCGTCACCCCGCGTCCGATCTACCACGCCGACGGCCGCAAGTCGCCCGACTGCTACACCCGCCCGCCCTCGCTCCACGACGACCTCGAGGCCGCGCTGGGGCCGTTCCCCCTGTTCAGTTACTGGGGGCCCAACGCGGGGATCGCCTCCTCCGCATGGATCGTCGCCGCCGCCCGCCGCATCCTGGCCCGCGAACGGCCGGATCTGCTGCTGGTCTACGTGCCTCACCTCGACTACGACCTCCAGCGGTACGGCCCCGCCGGTCCCGAGGCGGTCGCGGCGGCCCGCGCCGTCGACGCCGCTCTGGCCCCGCTCCTGGCCGAGGAGGCCGAGGTGGTCGTGCTCTCGGAGTACGGCATCACTCCGGCGTCCCGCCCGGTGGACATCAACCGGGCGCTGCGCGCCGCGGGTCTCCTGGAGGTCTACACCCAGGCCGGGATGGAGTACCTCGATCCGTGGACGTCCCGGGCCTTCGCGGTGGCCGACCACCAGGTGGCCCACGTGTACGTGCGCGACCCCGCCGACCTCGACCGCGCCCGCGCCGTCGTCGCCGAGCTCGCGGGCGTGGACGAGGTGCTGGACCAGGCGGGGAAGGCGAAGTACGGGCTCGACCACGAACGCGCGGGCGAGCTCGTCGCGGTGGCGGAGCCCGACGCCTGGTTCACCTATTACTACTGGCTCTCCGACGACCGCGCCCCGGACTTCGCCAGGCTCGTGGACATCCACCGCAAACCCGGCTACGACCCGGCCGAGCTGTTCATGGACCCGGGCGATCCGTTCGTCAAGCTCCGTGCGGCGGCGGCGCTGGCGAGGAAGAAGCTGGGCTTCCGCTACGCGATGCGGGTGGTGCCGCTCGACCCGGCACCGGTGCGGGGCAGTCACGGCCGGCTGCCCGACCTCCCCGACGACGGGCCGCTGATCATCGGCCCCTTCGACCGTGACTCCTACGAGGCGAGCGAGGTCAGGGATCTCCTGGCCGGCCTGGCCCGGCGGAGCCGCTGACCGTGGTTCGCGCGGCCCCCGGCCGGGGGCCGCGCGAAGGCCGTGGGCTCAGACCCGGGTCCAGCGCTGGTTGCTCCCTCCGGTGCAGGTCCAGATGCGGGCCCTGGTGCCGTTGGCGGTGCCGTTGACGTCCAGGCACTTGTTGGCCCCCACCGCCGTGATGGTGCCGTCGGCGTTGAGCCGCCACTTCTGGTTGTTCTGCCCGTTGCAGTCCCAGATGATCACCGCGGTGCCGTCCGCAGTCCCGGCCCCGTTCACGTCGAGGCACTTGTTGCCGTAGACCCGCAGCTCACTCGCGGCGGTCGACGTCCACCGCTGGTTGTTCTGCCCGTTGCAGTCCCAGATCTGCGCCTGCGCGCCGTTGGCCTGGGAAGCTCCGCTGACGTCCAGGCACCGGCCCGACCCCACGCCTTTGAGCGCGCTTGTACCGTTCGGCGTGCCGGTCAGCTCCTTGACGCGGATGTTGCGGAACGACACCACGTCGCCGGACCCGTGGTTCTGGATGCCGAGGTAGCCCTGCTGGAGCGAGCGGACCGGATCGGTGTTGGTGAAGTCGTTGATCCTGGTGCCGTTCAGGAACACCTGCAGCCGCTCGCCCTCCACCAGCAGCTCATAGGTGTTCCACTGCCCCGGCGGGTTGAGCGCGGCGTCGCGGGCGGCGGTGTCGGCCGCCTTGAACCCGTAGATCGCCCCGGTCGTCTTGTCCGGGGTGTCGGTCGCGTCGATCTGCACCTCATATCCGGTGTCGAGCGCCGCTTGGGGGTCGCTGGTGGCCGGGAACCCGACGATGACGCCGGAGTTGGAGTCGCCGGTCAGCTTCCAGTCGAGCTTGACGGAGTAGGAGCGGAACTCCTTGGCGTTGTACCACAGCATGCCCATGCCGCCCTGGGAGGTCAGCGTGGCGTCGCTGTTGGCGAACGATCCCGGCCCGGCCTGCGACCAGCCCGTCGTCGAGCCGTTGTACAAGGTCGTGTAGCCGGTCTCCGGACGGCAGTCGGCGTTGGTGGCCTTGGCCGTGTACCTGATCCCGCCGAGCAGCAGCGCGCGGAAGTTCGGATCGGCGTACGACTCCTGGGTGTGCCCCAGGCCGGTGTAGAACGCCCGGCCGGAGGACTGCGGGTGGCACCAGGTGATCGGGTGGTCGCCCATGCCGCCGCCGCTGTAGCTGCCCTCGTCCAGGCTCTGCAGCACCCGGACGTTGGGGCGGGGGTTGGTGCGGTAGTTGTACCACTCGTCGGTACGTGACCAGGTCGCCCCCAGGTGAGCGGTCGCGGCGTGCGCCCGGTCCTCGGTGCGTACGGTGGCCTGCTGGATCGCCGGATGGCTGTTGAACCAGGCCCCCATCAGCTGCCCGTAGTAGGGCCAGTTGTACTCGGTGTCGGCGGCCGCGTGCACCCCGACGTAGCCGCCCCCGCCGTCCACGTACGTCTGGAAGGCGGCCTGCTGGTTGTCGTTCAGCACGTCACCGGTGGTGCTGAGGAACACCACCGCCTTGTACTGGGCCAGGTTGGCCGTGGTGAAGGCGCCCGAGTCCTCGGTGGCGTCGACGGCGAAGTCGTTGGCGGTCCCCAGCTCGCGGATGGCCTGGATCCCGCTGGGGATCGAGTCGTGCCGGAACCCGGCCGTCTTCGAGAACACCAGCACCTTGAAGGCGGCGGCCTGGGCGGGCACGGCCGGGATCACCGTCGAGGCGACGGTGATCGCCGCCGCCGTCACTGCGAGACGTCGCAGCACGGATGTCTTTCTGTCGCTCGGCATGGAAGTCCTTTCAGACGCGGGTCCAGCGCTGGTTGGTTCCTCCGGTGCAGGTCCAGATGCGCATCTTGGTGCCGTTGGCGGTGCCGTTGACGTCCAGGCACTTGTTCGCGCCGACCGCGGTGATGGTGCCGTCGGTGTTGAGGCGCCATTTCTGGTTGTTCTGGCCGTTGCAGTCCCAGATGATCACGGCGGTGCCGTCGGCCGTCCCGGCCCCGTTCACGTCGAGGCACTTGTTGCCGTAGACCCGCAGCTCAGTCGCGGCGGTCGACGTCCACTGCTGGTTGGACTGCCCGTTGCAGTCCCAGATCTGCGCCTGCGCGCCGTTGGCCTGCGAGGCTCCGTTGACGTCCAGGCACCGCCCCGACGCCACCCCCTTGAACGCGGTCGTGCTCCCCGACGGGGTGCCGGTGTCGAGAGTGAAGGCGTCCACGTCGAACAGGTAGCCCTGTCCGGTCGGGCCGCGGAAGACCAGATAGAGCGTCGTCGTGCCGGCCGGGGCGCCGCTGAGGTTCGCCGAGACGTCGGCGAAGGTGTCCCAGCTGCCGGTGCTCGCCACGTTCACCGTTCCCAGCAGCGTGCCCGTCGCCGAGCCGGCCCGCACCTCGATCCGGCCGCCCGCGCCGGCCGAGGACACCCGGGCGGTGATCCTCGTCGCGTTGCCCAGGTGGTACGGCTGGAAGGAGATCCAGTCGCCGTCGTCGGTGAAGCCCACCGTCTTGCCGCCTTCCGCGGTGGCGTGGTCGGCCGTCTGGACGCCCTGCTGGGCGCCGAAGTGCTCGGCCTGCCGGTGCCGCGGCTGGAGCGTACGGTCGCTGGTGGAGGTCAGGCCGCCCCTGTCGGTGTAGGAGGCCTCGAAAACGCCGTAGATGTTGGCCGCGGCGTCATGCTCGCCGTCCAAGGGCACCGCGATGGAGCCCGAGCAGCCGGTCTGCGAGGTGATCTTGTGGCGGTGGCTGTCGTGGCCGAGGAGGTAGGAGACCGTGACCCCGGCGCAGTCGATCGTGCCGTCCTCCGGGTCGCTGACGGTGACCTGGAAGGGCACGGTGTCGCCGAAGGAGAACAGCTGACCGTCGGCAGGGGCGGTGAGGGTGACCGTCGGCGCGGTGTTGCCGACGTTCACGATCACGCTCGCCGTGCCGGTGAGACCCTGCGGGTCCCGGACCGTGAGCGTCACCGCGTAGGCGCCATTGGTGGTGTAGGTCTTGCTCGGGTTCGCGGCCGTGGAGGTGGTGCCGTCGCCGAAGTTCCACGAGTACGTCAGCGCGCCGCCCTCCGGGTCGGAGCTGCCCGCCGAGGAGAAGGCCACCGTCAGCGGGGCGGGCCCCGACGTCCTGTCGGCGGACGCCCTGGCGATCGGATTGCGGTTGGCGCTGCCGATGTACTCGATCCGGTACAGCGCCTGGTTGTTGCTCCCGGTGCCGTAGTCGAGGACGTACAGGGCCCCGTCAGGGCCGAAGGCCATGTCCATCACCTGCGTCCCCGACCAGGGGAACGCCGAGATCTCCCCGTAGCCGCCGTCCGACTTGACCTCGATCGCCTTGATCCAGCGGCGGCCGTACTCGCCGGCGAAGAAGCGCCCGTCGAGCACCTGGGGGAACTTGACGGCCGAGTTCAGGCCGGCGTCGTAACGGTAGACCGGGCCGCCCATCGGCGACTCCGACCCGGAGCCGAACTCCGGCGGGCTGCCGGCGTCGCCCGCGTACCGGATCCACGCCGGCTTCGCCGCGGGCAGCGTGGTCAGGCCGGTGTTACGGAAGGAGTTGTTGGTCGGGCCGCCCGCGCAGTTGTACTTCGGACCGGTGCTGTTGGTGGCGAAGTTCCATTCGTTGTAGGTCTCGCTGGTGGTGTTCGTGCCCGTGCAGTACGGCCATCCGTAGTTGCCGGGACCGGTGATGCGGTTGAACTCCACCTGCCCGCTCGGCCCTCTGCTCGAGTTGGTCACCCCGGCGTCCGGCCCGTAGTCGCCGAGGTAGACGATGCCGGTCGCCTTGTCCACGCTCATCCGGAACGGGTTGCGGAAGCCCATCGCGTAGATCTCCGGCCGGGTCTTCGCCGTCCCCGGCGGGAACAGGTTGCCGCTGGGGATCGTGTAGGTGCCGTCGGGCTGCGGCTTGATGCGCAGGAGCTTGCCGCGCAGGTCGTTGGTGTTGCCGGCCGAGCGCTGGGCGTCGAACTGCGGGTTGCGGTCGGTCCGCTCGTCCAGCGGGGAGTAGCCGCTCGACTCGAAGGGATTGGTGTCGTCGCCGGTGGTCAGGTAGAGGTTGCCGGCGGCGTCGAAGTCGATGTCCCCGCCCACGTGACAGCACTGGCCGCGGTCGTTCTGGACCCGCAGGACCACCTTCTCGCTGGCAAGGTCGAGGGTGTCGTCCGACTTGAGGGTGAACCGCGACAGGTGCAGCTCGCCCTTCCACTGGTCGAACTGCGCCTGCGTGCCGGTGCTCGGCGCGTCACCGTTCGGGGTGCTCAGGCGCGGCGAGTAGTAGAGCCATAAGTACCGGTTGGACGCGAAGCCGGGGTCCACCGCCACACCCTGCAGGCCCTCCTCGTCGTGACTGTAGACGTCGAGCTTGCCGGCCACCTTCGTGGTGCCGTTGACATCGGTGACGCGTACCGTGCCGTCGCGCGCGGTGTGCACCACCGAACGGTTCGGCATCACGGCCAGCGACATGGCCTCGCCCAGCTCGGCGCCCCCCGACGCGAGAGACACCTGCTGATAGTCGGAGGCCGGGATGACGAGGGCGTTGGCAGGAGGGGCGTCGAGCGCGAGTGTTCCGGAAGTGACCAGCGCCACCGTGGTCAACAAAGTGAGCCATGGACGTCGGGACATGACTGTTCCTCCACTGTCGGATCTAGGCACGGGCCCACTTCTGGTTGGTGCCGCCGGTGCAGGTCCAGATCTGCACCCTGGTGCCGTTGGCGGTGCCGTTCCCGGACACGTCCAGGCACTTGTTCGCGCCGATCGCGGTGATGGTGCCGTCGGTGTTGAGGCGCCATTTCTGGTTGTTCTGGCCGTTGCAGTCCCAGATGATCACGCTGGTGCCGTCGGCCGTGCCGGCCCCGTTCACGTCGAGGCACTTGTTGCCGTAGACCCGCAGCTCAGTCGCGGCGGTCGACGTCCACTGCTGGTTGGACTGCCCGTTGCAGTCCCAGATCAGCACCTGCGCGCCGTTGGCCTGCGAGGCTCCGTTGACGTCCAGGCACCGGCCCGACCCCGCGCCCTTGAACGCCCCCGTGTTCCCCGACGGCTGGCCCCCGGGGCCGGCGGACGCCATCACGGCCTGGGCTCCCGCGGGCCAGGCGCCGTTGGCGACGGTGACGTTGTTGTTCACCACGTTGCCGCGGTCGCCGTTGGTCACGTTGGTGCTGCCGTTGGTGGACCAGTTGCCGGTGACGGTGAAGTTCCCCATGTTCTCGCCGCCCCAGTAGTTGGCGGTGGCCCAGGTCCCGGTGTTCGAGAGCACGTTGCCGGTGACGGTGTAGTACTTGGAGCCCTCGTCGAAGTAGATCCCGAACCAGCCGTTGGTGCGCAGGCAGTGGTTGCCGCTGATCACCGCGTTCGGGTTCCACGACAGCGTGTAGATGCAGCCGCCGTCGGTCATCTGCTGCATGACGTCGTGCACGTAGTTGCCGACGAGCTTGTTGCCGGACGCGGTGGTGGGGGTGGTGTAGCGCGGCTGGTAGTTGTACAGGCCGCGGTTGGCGTACTGGTTGCTGCCGCCCGGCTCGTTGGCGCCCCAGCCGTACCCGATCGACATGCCGGTGTAGGGCAGGTTGTAGACCTCGTTGTGCGACACGTCGGTGTTGGTGACATAGGTGGTCAGGACCGAGACGATGCCCCGGTAGTCCAGGCCGAGGTCGTGGATGCGGTTGTTGCTGATGGTGATGTTCCGGTTGACCATCCGCTGGTCGCTGGGGTGGTGCGCGTCGGCGCGCACGCCGCCGACCACGACGCCGCCGGCCGAGCTCTGGGCGATCTCGGATCGGGTGACCGTGATGTCGGCGGCGCCCAGGCCGACGCCGCTGGCGTGCGCGTTGGCGTCGTTGCCGATGCCCACGGCGGTCTGGCCGAGGTTGACGAACCGGGAGTCGGTGAAGGTGACGTTGTTGGCCGCGGACACCTGCACGGCCGCCGGCATCTGCTGCCAGTGCGGCCGGGCGGCCTCGAACTGCTGGCAGCCCTCCTGGCAGGAGGTCAGCCTGTCGGCGGGCCAGTTCCAGGTGCCCGCGATGTAGGCGCCGGTCTGCTGGTCCGCGTAGCCCTGGTTGCCGCTGGGTCCGAGCCAGGTCGTGCCGGTGAACGTGATCCCGCTGAAGGTGATGTGGTGCGCGGGCGCGTCGTAGGTGCCTCCGACGTTCACCAGGGACTGGAGAAGCGGCAGCTCGACGTTGACGCTGCTCATGTTCTGCCCGGCGGCCGGGATGTAATAGAGGACGCCGGTGCGGGGGTTGATGTACCACTCCCCCGGCGCGTCCAGGAACTCGTAGGCGTTCTCGAGGTACAGCGGGCCCGCCCGGTGCGGCTGGGTGAAGGTGTCGTACCCGAAGGTGTTGTTGTTCCAGCCGGGCTGCTGCATCGTGATGAAGTTCCCGCTGATGCTCTGCACCGTCACGTAGCGGTCCGTGAACGAGCCGACGCTCTCCATCTCGACCCGGTTCTGGTCGGCGAGGTTGTTCAGGTAGCTCAGGGCGCTGTTGCCGAACCTCAGCCCGGTGGTGGTGGCGGTGAAGTCGGACCGGTTCACGGTCGTGCGTGCCCGCGTGGCGAGGGCGCCGTTGACGTACAGCTGCCGGGTGTCGATCCCGGTGCCGACATTGGCACGCCAGATGTTCTTCCCCGAGTCGGCCACGGTCCATCCGGTGACCGCCCTGGCTCCGCTGATGACGGGGTGGGCGCCCGCCGCGGCCCGCCAGGTGACGGTGTAGCCGTTGTTCCCCGAATCGGCGGCGGTCAGCCGGAGCGGCGCGGAGAGCCGGTACACCCCGTCGGCCAGTTCGACGACGATGTCCCCGGACATGGCGCCGTTCAGCGAACGTACCGCCGTCTGCGCCGCGGAGACCGAGCACGGCTGGGCGGACGTGCAGGCGGTGCCGGCGCCGGTGGGTGACGCGTAGAGGGTCGTGGTGGCCGCGAGGGCCGGGGTGGCGGGGGCGACGAGGGTGAACGCCGCGGCCAGCGCCGCGACGATGCCGATCAGGAACGGTCTCAGCGCCGTGACGGGCGAAGATGACTGCACAGTGTGGTTCCTTCGGGGGGTGCGGGTGTGGCCGGGTCACGCCCTGCTCAGGCAGGTGACGCCCTTCCGAGGGCCTTCGCCTCCCATTACGTTGTGAGTCTTGAGACCCGTCAAGACCTTAAGCCCGCTTATTTCACCCTTTGCACATTGAGCAGTCGGCTGCGGTTAGCCGATTTGGGCTATCCACCAGCGAGAACTCTCGCACTGCGCACGTCGGCGCCGATCGCCCTCGCATGAACCGTTCAGATGAGTCCTACTCATCGGTCCCGCCTCCGAGCCTGGGAGGGCGACCTCATCAGCCATACTTTGTAGGTACGGCGAGGAGGAAGCACAGTGACCGACACCCCCCACGAGAGCGCATACCGGCCGGGTTACGAGGTGGCGGCCGAGCAGGTACTCGAACTGATCGTCCGGCTCGGCCTGCGTCCGGGCGACCGCATGCCGACCGAGAACGAGCTGGCCCGGCAACTGGGCACCAGCCGCACGGTGGTGCGCGAGGCGGTGAAGATCCTCTCCGCGCTCGGCCGGGTACGCGCCCAGAAGGGCCGCGGCCTGTACGTCGCCGACGGCGAGGGGATGTTCGGCACCGGGCGCTGGGCCTCCTTCTTCCTCCCGACCGACCTCGACCACGTCTACATGCTCTTCGAGTTCCGCCGGGCACAGGAGATGGAGACCAGCAGACTGGCCGCCCGCCGCGCCACGCCCGCGGAGCTGAGGGCCATCGAGGAGGCGGCCGGTGTGTGCCGCCACGGCTTCGAGACCGGGCAGGAAGACCTGTTCAACAAGGGCGACAACAGCTTCCACAACGCCATCGCCACGGCCTCGCACAACATGTTCCTCCAGGTGGCGGTGCGGGAGGCCCGCAGGCTGCAGGCGCAGTCCAACCTCATCGGGCTGAGCGGCTCGGTGGGCGGGCACGCCGCCAAGGCCGTCGAGGAGCACGACGCCATCTACCAGGCCATCCACGCCGGCGACCCGGAAGCGGCCGCCCAGGCCGCGGCCACGCACATCGACAACACCCTCGACGACTACCGCAGAGAGATCCAGCAGCGCCTCTTCTCGTCCCACGAATGAACGTTTCATGGAGCCAGGCCACCGGCGTCACCGATGAGCGTGCTTCCGGCAGGCCGCCGGACAGGAGGGAGTCTTGACAGCCGGTCCGCCCGTCATATGTGCTTCGCCGGACACCGCGGCTGTCTCCGTCTCGCCCTGTCTCCAAGGAGTACGACATGCGGCCTTCAACCGTTCCCTTATCGGGCTCCCGGGCGGCCGTCCTCGCGGCTGTGGTGGCGGCGCTGGCGACCCTCCTGGCCACGACCCTGACCTGGTCGACGCCGGCCTCGGCGGCGACCACGCCGCTGGTGGGCGCGGGGTCGGGCCGGTGCCTGGACGTCAACGGAGCCTCACAGGCCAACGGCGCGCAGGTGCAGATCTGGGACTGCAACGGCCAGTCCAACCAGCAGTGGACCTCCACCGGCTCGGGTGAGCTGCGGGTCTACGGCGGCAAGTGCCTCGACGTGAACGGCGCCGGCACGGCCGACGGCACCGCCGTGATCATCTGGGACTGCAACGGCCAGAACAACCAGAAATGGCGCCTCAACACCGACGGCACCATCACCGCGATCGGCGCCAACAAGTGCCTGGACGTGTCCGCGTCCGGCACCGCCAACGGCACCAAGGTGCAGATCTGGGCCTGCCACGGCGGCGCCAACCAGAAGTGGACCACCGGAGCCGGGCCCACCCCGCCGCCGCCCGGCGGGCGCCCGTGCGACATCTACGCCTCCGGCGGCACGCCGTGCGTGGCCGCGCACAGCACGACCCGGGCGCTCTACGGCTCGTACAACGGCAACCTCTACCAGGTCAGGCGCTCCTCCGACAGCACGACCAGGAACATCGGCGTGCTGACCGCGGGCGGCGTCGCCGACGCCGCGGCCCAGGACTCGTTCTGCGCCGGTACCACGTGCGTCGTGACCGTCGTGTACGACCAGTCCGGGCGGGGCAACGACCTGTGGTACCAGGGCTCCAGCATGGTCCCCGGCTCCCCGCAGAGCAGGCCCGCGGTCGCGACCAGCGAGTCGCTCACCGTCGGCGGCGGCAAGGCGTACTCGCTCTACATCAATCCCGGCAACAGCTACTGGCGGGACGGCCACCTGACCGGCGTGCCCACCGGCAGCGCGCCCGAGGGCATGTACATGGTCACCAGCGGCACCCACGTCAACGGCGGCTGCTGCTTCGACTACGGCAACAGCGAGACGACCAGGAAGGCCGACGCCGCCGGCGCCATGGACGCCATCAACTTCAGCGTCCAGTGCTGGTTCGGCGGCTGCCAGGGAGGCGGCCCCTGGGTCCAGGCCGACCTCGAATGGGGGCTCTACCCCGGCGGCAGCCAGTCCTGGAACCCCAACCAGCGGACCTTCCCGCACAAGTTCGTCACCGCCACGCTGAAGAACAACGGCACCAGCCGGTTCGCCATCAAGGGCAGCAACGCGCAGTCCGGCAGCCTCTACACCCTGTACGACGGGCCGCTCCCCAACGGATACAGCCCGATGAAGAAGCAAGGGGCCATCATCCTGGGCAGCGGCGGCGACTGCTGCAAGCCCGACGGCGGCGCCAACCTCAGCGCCGGAACCTTCTACGAAGGAGCCATGGTGGCCGGCTATCCCACCGACGCCACCGAGAACGCCGTCCAGGCCGACATCGTCGCCGCCGGCTACCGCTGAGTCGCCTGACGCCAGGTCTGATCGACGCCGTCCGCGACCGCCAGCAGCCGTCGCCCGGCGTGCTCCGGCCGGATGTGGGGGCCCTGCTCGGCCCTCGCGTCCGGCCGGCGGGTGGAGGCGTTGATCGCGTACTCGTCGATCGTGATGCCGAGGCCCGGCGCGTCCCCGAGGATGAACGCGCCGTCCTCGATGTGCAGGTCGAGCGACAGTCCGAGCGGCGGGTGCAGGTCCTGCAACTCGCTGGCCAGGTGGTTCGGCACCGACGTCGCGGCGTGCAGCAGCGCGACCGGCATGTTCCCGATCGGGCTGACCGGCAGGTCATGGGCATGCGCCAGCGCGGACACCCGGAGGAAGTGGGTCACCCCCCAGACCACGGCCGTCTGGACGATGTCGACGGCCCCCGCGGCCAGCAGCGGGCGGAACTGCTCGAGTCCGGTGAGGTTCTCCCCCGTGGCGACGGAGGCGCGGATCCCGCGGCCGACCACGGCCAGACCTTCGGCGTCCCACCGCCGGACCGGCTCTTCGATCCACGTGAGATCGAGGCTGCGTTCGAGCTCGCAGACGTGCCGGACCGCCTGCTTGCGGGTCCATGCCTCGTTCACGTCGAGCATCAGGCCCGGCCGCGATCCGTGCCCGGCCTCGGTCAGGACGTCCCGTACCAGGGTCAGGCGGTGCCGGTCGCGTTCGATGTCGAGGCCGCCCTTGAGCTTGGCCGCGCGCAGACCGTGCTGGGCGTAGACCTGGTAGACCGAGACGAGCTCGTCGTCGGTCAGGCCGATGTCGATGCCCGAGGCGTAGGCGGGCACCCGCCGGTCGCGTCCGCCCAGCAGCCGCCAGAGCGGCTCACCGGCCGCCTGGGCCTTGATGTCCCACAGGGCGGTGTCGAGCGCGCCGATCGTGCCGAACACCGCGCCGGCGTGGCCGGCCTTGAAGGTCTGCCGCAGCATGCGGTCGTAGAGCGCCGTCACGCCGCGCGGGTCCTCGCCCTCGATCGCGGCGAACACGGCGTCGATCTCCACGTGCGGCCCGAGGCCGATGCCGGTGATCCCCTCGTCGGTCTCCACCATGACGAGCGGCACCGGGACGACGCCGTCGGCGAAGACACCGTTGGCGTCGCCGACGGGACGGCCCCATTCCTGGACCGTCGTCGTGGTCCGATACCCCGTGATCCGCATGTCAGCCCTTCGTGGAACCGGCCGTGACGCCGTCGGCGATCTGGCGCTGGAGGAACAGATAGATCATCAGTACGGGTACGGCGGCGATCAGGACTCCCGAGGCGAAGGCGGGGACGTCGTCGGAATACTGTCCGCGCAGCGCGTTGACCCCGATCATGAGAGTGCGATGCTCGGGCGACGGCATCATGAGCAGGGAGATCAGCACGTCGTTCCAGCAGAACAAGGCGTCGAGAATGCCGACCGACAGCAGGGCGGGAACGCCCAGCGGAAGCATGATCCGCCGGTACACCCCGTACACCGTGTTCCCGTCGATCCTGGCCGCGTCGACGATCTCCGCGGGAATGGTCCTGTAGTGGCTGGTCATCAGGAAGACGGTGAAGGGCAGGAACTGCGCGACGTAGGCCAGGATCAGTCCCGGATAGGTGTCGATGAGCCCGCCGTCGGCCATGATCCTGGTCAGCGGCACCATGATCACCTGGAACGGGACGAACAGTCCCGCGAGACAGCCCAGGAAGATCACCGAAGAGCCGCGGAACCGCAGCCGGCTCAGCGCGAAACCCGCCATCGACCCGAACAGCAGCAGCAGGGCCACGGCGAACGCCACGACGATGAACGAGTTGACGAAGTAGCGCGCCATTCCGGCGCCGGCCCACGCCGCGGCGAGGTTGTCCCAGCTCAGGGAGCTCGCCGGGGAGAACCGGTCGAGGACGTAGTCGCGGCGGGTCTTCATCGCGACGTTGGCGGTGAACACGAGTGGATAGATCGTCGCCAGCGCGAGGAGGGCCATGGGGACGGCGGCCACCCACCTGGCCAGACGCCTGCCGGCCATCAGTCCTGCCTCCCCGCGCGGCGGAGCAGCGTGATCTGCAGGAGCCCCACCACGAGCATGACGACGAAGAGAACCGTCGAGGCGGCCGAGGCGAGCGCCGGCTGGTTCATTTGTCCCTGCTGGTGCCAGATGTAGAACTCCGGCAGGTAGGTCGATCCCTCCGGACCTCCGCTGGTCATGACGAAGAGCAGGCCGAACATGGACGTCAGCATCCCGATCATCGTGGTCACGAAGACGAACTGAATGGTGCGGGTCAGGCTCGGGATGATCACGTGCCAGATCGTCTGGCGGAGCGACGCGCCGTCCACGCGGGCGGCGTCCAGCAGCGAGGCGTCCAGGGTGCTGAATCCGGCGAGGAACACCACCAGGGCCATCCCGAACGTCGCCCATATGTGCACGCCGACGACCGTGAACATGGCGAGGCCCGGATCGCCGAGCCAGTCGACGGGGCCGACGCCGACCGTCCCGAGCAAGGCGTTCAGCGGGCCGTCGTACCCGAGCATGAGGTTGAAGATCGCCCCGACGATCACCGGCGAGAGCACGGCCGGGAAGAAGTAGACGCTGCGGTAGACCCGGTGACCCGGCACGCGCAGATAGATGAAGGTCGCGAGCAGACCCGGGATCGCCACCGCCACGGGAAGCAGCAGCACCAGCAGCCCGACGTTGCGCAGCGAGGTGCGGAACAACGGGTCGGCGGCCAGCTCCAGGTAGTTGCTCAGGCCGACAGGCGTTCCGTTGAGCTCGCCGTCGCCGGTGAAGGAGAAGTTGACCCCGAGGACCAGCGGCCACAGCCGCAGCACCACGATGATCAGTACGGCCGGGGCCACCAGGACGTAGGGGGCGAGCCGCTCCGCGCGCCACCGACGGGCGTCCCGGCGGCGTCCCTGGTGCGTGACGGCCGCCGCGCCGGCCCGCCCGGAGCCGGCCGGGCGGACCAACGGCGACGGGCTTCCGATCGGCACGCGGTCAGCCCGCCCGGTCGGAGGCGGCCAGCTGCTCCACGACCTTGTCCACGGTGGTCGAACCGCTCAGGAGCTGCTGGGACAGTCGTCCCATCAGATCCAGGGTCTTGGAGGACAGCGCCACGTGCAGTGCGGGCCTGCCGGTCTTGATCTCGGAGGCGATCGCGGCGACGGCCGGGCCGGCCTGCGCGAAGTCGATCGTCGTGTCGGACGCGATCGCGCCGGCCTTCGAGTAGAACGCCGTCAGGGCGTCGGTCGAGGTCAGGGAGCGCACCAGATCGGCGGCCAGCGCGGGGTCCTTCGTCCACTTGGCGACCGCGTAGCCGATGCCGCCGTCGTACGGAAGGCTCGGGGTGGCTCCGCTGGTGACGACGGGGGCCGGCATGACGCCGATCTTGTCGGGCGGCAGGAACTCGCCGAAATCCTTCCAGTGCCCGACGTCCGACATCAGCCCGATGATGTGCGCGGCCTTGCCGGTCTCGAAGACCCTGAAGATGTCGGTGAACATCGCGGTGGAGTTGGCGCCTTCGTTGTTCAGCCCCTTGTCGCCGGCCTCCTTCCACAGCTCGAAGATCCGCCGCACGTTCGGAGAGGTCCAGTCGCGCTTCCCGGCGATCCAGTCGTCGTACTCCTGAGGCGTCAGGACGCCGGACCCGAGGCCCGACAGGAAGAACTGGATTCCGGCGCCTTCCTTGTTGCCGAGCGCGAAGCAGGTGGCCCCGGTCGCCTTCTTGACGGCGGCGCAGCCGTTGACGAACGCGTCCCAGGTCTTGGGCGGGTCAGCCGGGTCGAGGCCGGCCTTCTCGTAGAGGGTCTTGTTGTAGTAGATCGGGTGCCCCTGCAGGGTCACCGGCGCGGCGTAGATCTTGCCGTCCTTGCTGAAGGCGTCCCAGCCCGCCAGCCGGCTCTTGTCCTCGGCCACGTACGAGTCCAGCGGAAGGAGCGCGTCGACCCGGTCGCGGATCTGTCCTCCCCCGTTGAACAGCATGACGTCGGGCCCCTTGCCGGCCTGGATCGCCGTGCCGAGCAGGGTGTAGTACTGGTCGAACGGCTGGGCGACGAACTCGACGGTGACCCCTGGATGCCGCTTGGCGAAGTCGGCCTTGGCCTTCTCGATGTAGCCGGCCGCGGCCGGTTCACCGGACTTCCAGTCCCAGACCAAGAGCTTCTGCTGCTTCTGCGTCGAGTCCCCGGAGGGTGACGGGGTCCGGGCCGCGCTCCCGCAACCGGCTGAGACCACCGCCATGACCAATAAGGCCGACCACAATGCTCGCTGCTTCATCGCTGCCCGCTTCCCGAGAGGACCGCTGGACCAGGCGCAAACATAATTCGTATGACGTATAACGTCAATAGGGACTGACGTATACTGGCGCGGTGGCGTCGCCACATGCCAGGCCACCGGAGGGATCAATGACGGCATCGCAGGAAGCGCCTGGCGGCGTCCCGGCGTCACCGGCCTGGGTACGACGTCCTGCCAGCCTCGCCAGAGCGGTGACCGCCGAGCTGGTGGAGCGCATCGTCCGCGGGGTGCACCCGCCGGGGACCTCACTGCCCCCCGAACCCGCGCTCTGCGAAGCCTTCTCCGTGAGCCGCACGGTCGTGCGGGAAGCCGTGAAGATCCTCCAGGAGAAGGGGCTGGTGCAGGTCCGCCAGGGCGCCGGCACCATGGTGACCCCGCCGGCGATGTGGGACATGCTCGACGAGCTCGTGCTCGCCGCGACCATCGCCGCGGAAGACAGCCTGGCGATTCTCGACGACCTCGTCGTCACCCGGCGCGTGCTGGAGTCCGACATGGCCAACGTCGCCGCCCGCGTGGCCGGGCCGGACACCGTGGAGCAGCTGCGGGCGCTGGTGGACCGGATGGACGAGCTCGTGGACGACCCGATGACGTACGCCGACAGCGACCGCGCCTTCCACGACACGATCATGCAGGCGTCGGGGAACCGCATCGCCCGTGGCGTCGTACGCGCGCTGGAAAGCCAGGTCGTCAGCACCGCCCGCTACCTGGGCCGGACCGAGCGGGCGCTCTGCGTGGCGTCGAACCTCGGCCACCGCCGCATCTACGAACGCATCGCCGCCCACGATCCCGCGGGCGCCGCCGAGGCGATGTTCAACCACATCACCGAGGCCTGGATCGTGCGCCGCAGCGGCCCGGCCGATCCCGTACGGCTGCGGCGTTAGCGCCCGTCCGCGCCCTCGGAACCGACGCGGTCGAGGGCGGTGAAAGTTTCACCGCGGCCCGTCAGCGTTGGCCGCGGCCGCTTCTCCTGGTCAGACGCCGCAGCGACGGGGGCGCCTCGCGCGCAGGCCCTCGACGTCGAGCAGGCCGGGTCTTGACAGGTCTTGTCACGGTCATATTTGCTCCGCTGCACCATCGCCTCCAGCCACAGGAAAGAAAGGAGAGCCTCTTACGGCGGCGTTAGGTTAGCGCTAACAAAGGCGGTGGAAATTGCTTCCCCTTTTGCGTTTTTCACCCCCGAGAACGGCAAAGGAATTCGCGTGATGTCGAGGCTCAGGCACCTCTTCACCGCTGTCGCGTCCGCCGTCCTGCTCGTCGCCCTGGCCACGGTGCACGCGGCCCTGGGCGACAGCGCGTCCCAGCGCCCCGCGCAAGAGAGCGCCCTCGCGGGCACCGCGGGATGCGGCAGGACCCCGACGCTGAGAAGCGGTTCGCAGTCGATAACGACCAGCGGGAAAAACCGTAACTTCATCCTGAGAATTCCGGACAACTACAATAACAACACGCCCTACAGGCTTATTTTCGGATTCCACTGGAATGGCGGCACCGCCAACGACGTCGACGGCGGCGGAACCAGCGGATACCCCTGGTCCTATTACGGGCTCAGGGCGTTGTCGAACAACACCGCCATCTTCGTCGCGCCTCAGGGCTTCAACAACGGCTGGGCCAACTCGGGCGGCGAGGACATCACCTTCGTCGACGACATGATCCGGCGCATCGAGGCGGACCTCTGCGTGGACACCTCCCAACGCTTCGCCATGGGCTTCAGCTACGGCGGCGGCATGAGCTACGCGCTCGCGTGCGCCAGGGCGACGGTCTTCCGCGCCGTGGCGGTCTACTCCGGCGGCCAGCTCAGCGGGTGCAGCGGCGGCAACGAGCCCATCGCGTACATCGGACTGCACGGTCTCAGGGATCCGGTGCTCAACATCTCCGCGGGCCGGTCGCTGCGTGACAGGTTCGTCAGGAACAACGGCTGCACCGCACAGAACCCGCCGGAGCCGGCGCAGGGCAGCCTGACGCATGTCGTCACCTACTACTCGGGATGCCGGGCGGGCTATCCGGTCGCCTGGGCGGCGTTCGACGCCGGCCACACCCCCGGTCCCGTGGACGGGAAGCCCGGCGACTTCGAGCCCGGCGAGAACTCCTGGACCCGGCCGGTGGTGTGGAACTTCTTCACGCAGTTCGGAGGCAGCGACCCGAACCCGACACCGACCGTCACGGTCACTCCGCCGACGTCAGGCGCGCTCAAGGGCGCGGCGTCGGGCCGGTGCCTGGACGTCAACGGAGCCTCGCAGGCAAACGGCGCGCAGACGCAGATCTGGGACTGCAACGGCCAGTCCAACCAGCAGTGGACCTCCACCAGCTCGGGTGAGCTGCGGGTCTACGGCGGCAAGTGCCTCGACGTGAACGGCGCCGGAACCGCCGACGGCACCAGCGTGATCATCTGGGACTGCAACGGCCAGAACAACCAGAAATGGCGCCTCAACACCGACGGCACCATCACCGCGGTCGGCGCGAACAAGTGCCTGGACGTGTCCGCGTCCGGCACCGCCAACGGCACCAAGGTGCAGATCTGGGCCTGCCACGGCGGCACCAACCAGAAGTGGGCCCGCGCCTGAGAGGCCGGGACCGCTGACCACGAGCACGCAGGCACGTCCACCCCCACGGGCTTGGAGAACCGAAATGGCCGATGTATCGCGAAGACAAGTGCTGAGATTCGGCGCGGCGGGAGCCGGTGCCGCGCTGTTGCCCCTGCAGTGGACGGCCGTGGCCCGGGCCGCGTCGGTGGCGCCCGCGGAGGTGCGGGCCGCGAACGATCTGGCCCTGTGGTACGACGAGAGCGCCGGAACGGAGTGGCTGCGCGCGCTTCCGATCGGGAACGGCCGCCTCGGCGCCATGGTGTTCGGCAACGTCGACACCGAGCGGCTGCAGCTCAACGAGGACACCATCTGGGCCGGCGGGCCGTACGACCAGAGCAACACGAGGGGCGCGGCGGCGCTGGGGCAGATCCGGCAGCTGGTCTTCCAGAACCAGTGGAGCCAGGCCCAGACCCTCGTCGACCAGAACATGCTGGGCAACCCTTCGGCTCAGCTGGCCTACCAGCCCGTGGGCGATCTGCGACTGACCTTCGGCAGCGCCTCCGGGGTCTCGGAGTACAACCGGGTCCTGGACCTGAGCACGGCCACCACGACGGTGACGTACCTGCAAAACGGCGTACGGTACCGGCGCGAGGTGCTGGCGAGCGCGCCGGATCAGGTGATCGCACTCCGCCTGACCGCCGACAAGCCCGGCTCGATCACGTTCTCCGCGACGTTCGGCAGCCCGCAGCGGACGACGCGGTCCAGCCCGGACGGCACGACGGTGGCGCTCGACGGCGTCTCCGGCGACCAGAGGGGCCTGGCCGGCAAGGTCAGGTTCCTGGCGCTGGCCCGGGCCGTCGCCGAAGGCGGCAGTGTCAGCAGCTCGGGCGGCACCCTGCAGGTGAGGTCCGCCAACAGCGTGACGGTGCTGATCTCCATCGGCTCCGGCTACGTGAATTACAAGGATGTCGGCGGCGACTATCAGGGCATCGCCCGGCGCCATCTCGACGCCGCCGTCACCCGGACCTACGACGACCTGCGCGGCCGGCACGTCGCCGACTACCAGCGGCTGTTCGGGCGCACGACGCTCGACCTCGGCCGTACCGCGGCGGCCGACCAGCCGACCGACGTGCGGATCGCGCAGCACGCCGGCGGCAACGACCCGCAGTTCTCGGCGTTGCTGTTCCAGTACGGCCGCTACCTGCTGATCTCTTCCTCGCGGCCCGGCACCCAGCCCGCCAACCTGCAGGGCATCTGGAACGACTCGCTGACCCCGTCCTGGGACTCGAAGTACACCCTCAACGCCAACCTGCCCATGAACTACTGGCCGGCCGACACGACCAACCTGTCGGAGTGCTACGAGCCGGTGTTCAGGATGGTCAACGATCTCACGGTCAGCGGCGCCCGCACGGCCCGGGTGCAGTACAACGCCGGTGGCTGGGTGACCCACCACAACACCGACGGCTGGCGGGGCAGCTCGGTCGTCGACGGCGCGACCTGGGGAATGTGGCAGACCGGCGGCGCGTGGCTGGCCACCATGATCTGGGACCACTATCTCTTCACCGGCGACCTCGACTTCCTCCGGCAGTACTACCCGGCCATGAAGGGGGCCGCGCAGTTCTTCCTGGAGACCCTCGTGGAGGAACCGACCCTCAAATACCTCGTCACGAACCCGTCGAACTCCCCCGAGCTGACCCACCATGCGGGCGTCAGCATCTGCGCCGGACCCACGATGGACAACCAGATCCTGCGGGACCTGTTCAACGGCTGCGCCAGGGCGAGCGAACTCCTGGGCACCGACGCCGGCTTCCGTACGCAGGTCCTGGCCGCCCGCGACCGCCTCCCGCCGATGCGGGTGGGCTCACGCGGCAACATCCAGGAGTGGCTGTACGACTGGGTCGAGACCGAGCAGAACCACCGGCACATCTCCCACCTCTACGGCCTGCACCCCAGCAACCAGATCACCAAGCGCGGCACACCCGCGCTTTACACGGCCGCGCGGCGGACCCTCGAACTGCGCGGCGACGACGGCACGGGCTGGTCGCTGGCGTGGAAGATCAACTACTGGGCGCGGATGGAGGAGGGCACGCGGGCGCACGACCTGATCCGCGCCCTCGTGACGACGGCCCGGCTCGCGCCCAACATGTTCGACCTGCACCCGCCGTTCCAGATCGACGGCAACTTCGGCGCGACGTCCGGCATCGCCGAGATGCTGCTGCAGAGCCACAACGGCGAGCTGCACGTGCTGCCGGCGCTCCCGGCGGCCTGGCCGAGCGGGAAGGTGCAGGGTCTTCGCGGACGCGGCGGCTACACCGTGGACGCGACGTGGAGCTCGGGCGGGCCCACCGAGATCCTCGTCAGGTTCGACCGCGACGGCACGGTCAACGTGCGCGGCCGGATCTTCACCGGGACCTACCAGGTGGTCGACGCCACGACCGGCGATGCCGTCAGCGTCACCAAACCCGAGAACGACGTCGTCAGACTGAGCGGCCAGGCCGGTCGTACGTACCGCATGACCGGATCCGCCGGCCCCCCGCCGGCGACGTACGTGCGGATCACGAACGCGACCACCGGCCTGGCGCTGGACAGCGGCGGCAACGTCGCCTCGGGGGCGAACCTCAAGCAGTGGAACTGGGACGGCAGCACCAACCTGCAGTGGCAGCTCGTGGCCCTGGGCGGCGGGTGGTACCGCATCGTCAACCGTACCAACGGCATGGTCGCCGACAGCTGGGGCAACACCGCCAACGGAGCCAACGCCAGGCAGGCCGCGTGGGACGGCGGCAACAACCAGCAGTGGCGCCTCAACAGCACGGGCAACGACCGCTACCAGATCATCAACCGCGGCACCGGCACGGCCCTCGACGGCATGGGCAACGCCACGTCCGGCTCCACCGTGGCCATGTGGACACCGAACAACAGCACCAACAACCAATGGACCATCACGGGCGTGTGAACCCGGCGACGCTCGCGGGACCAGAACGAAGAGATGACGGCGTGGGCGCGGTGCGCGATCCGCCGATGCCCTGCCCGCGGCCGGGCGTCGGGCGGATCGTCACCTCCCATGTCGGACAATCTACGGGCATGGATTCCGCAAGACGCGCTGTCACCCCGGAAGTCCTGACCATGCCGATCTACGCTGCCCGCATGGCTTTCGTTATCCCAGAGATCAAGGTCGGCCTCGCCGAACTCGGCGGCGGGCCTGACGCCTGGTGCGCAAAATGCGGCAAGCGTGCGAGCCTGTACTTCGTCGAGCCGGCGACCGGACGATTCACGTACGTCTGCGCGGCCGACGCCGGCCCTGAGCTGGAGGCGATCCTCCTGCGCTCCGCCGACTAGGCGAATCACCACCGCCGCCCCGACACCGTAGAACCGCGTACTGATGTCGTGCTGGACCGGCTGGAACGCCGCGGTCACATCACCCGGGTCTCCCAGAACGGCGCCTACGGCCTGGTCAACGCCAACAGCGGCAAGTGCGTGGACGTACCGGACCACTCCTCCGACAGCGGCGTCCAACTGCCGAGGGCAAGACCGGCGGCTCGGCCTTCAACCCGACGAGCTTCTACTCCTACCACCTCGACCCGGCCGCCGACGTGCCGAGCCTGCCGCGCACCTACGCCGGTCCCCAGGCGTCGATCGGGCTCTGAACTCCCGCTGACGGGCGGCGGCACAGGCACCGGATCATGTGTGCCCGGCATGCCAAGACTGCAGGAAGACAGGTCGGCCCTCAACCGTCGCGGGCGCCTCTGTCACCGTTGCCCGCCCGGGCCGAACCGCATCGTGGGACGCGGGTCCCGAGGGCGGGCAGGTGGAACGTGGTGGCGACGTGCCGGGCCTGCTCCCGTACCGGTCTGGGGACGCCGTCCGGCGACGGCTCGATCGCGCGTCGGTAGGCGACGCAGGGCGCCGCCATCGTCCGAGACATCCGACATGAAGTGGCCTTTTGGCCGGGATGACCAGGCGATACCGCGTCAGCACCCCAAGACATCGGATGTTAACCCTTGCTAGTCGGGCATTTCACTGATATTTCCTTGGATCAATTCCTGTGATCGGAGGAATCCGTGCCTCACCCCCCACGACGACGGTTCGGCCCGGCCTTGATGGCCGTGCTGACGCTCGTCGGCGCTCTGTCCGCCCCCACAGCGGCCGGTGCCGCAGCCGCCCAGACACCCGATGACTTGACCCTCTGGTACGACAAGCCCGCGACCGACTGGGAGACTCAGGCGCTCCCCATCGGCAACGGGCCCCTGGGCGCCAAGGTGTTCGGCGGCGTCGCGACCGAGCAACTCCAGTTCAACGAGAAAAGCCTGTGGACCGGCGGCCCCGGCGTCTCCGGCTACGACTTCGGCAACTGGAGAACGCCGCGGCCGGGCGCCATCGCCGAGGTCCAGCAGCAGATCGACCGGGACGGCAAGATGGCGCCCAACGCCGTGGCTGCCAAGCTGGGCCAGTCCAAAACCGGCTTCGGCGCGTACCAGACGTTCGGCGACCTGTTCCTCGACTTCGCCGGCGCCCCTGCGGACCCCGCCGAGTACCGCCGCGAGCTGAGTCTGCGCGAGGCCGTGGCCCGCGTCGGCTACACCACCGGCGGCGTGCGCCACGAGCGCGAGTACTTCGCCAGCAACCCCGGCAACGTCATCGTCGGCCGGATCTCGGCCGACCAGGGCGGCAAGGTGTCCTTCACGTTGCGGCACACCTCGCCGCGCCAGGACAAGACCGTCGCGGCCTCCGGCGGCAGGCTCACCATCCGGGGCCGGCTCGCCGACAACAAGATGACGTTCGAGGCCCAGATCCAGGTGATCGCGCAGGGCGGCACCCGTACCGACGCCGGAGACAAGATCACCGTCACCGGTGCCGACAGCGCCGTCTTCGTGCTGTCGGCCGGAACCGACTACGCCGACACCTATCCGGCCTACCGGGGCGATGACCCGCACACCAAGGTCACCGCCGCGGTGGACGCCGCCGCCGCCAAGAGCTACGACCAGCTCAAGGCCGCGCACGTCGCCGACTACCGCAAACTGTTCGACCGGGTGAAACTGGACCTCGGCGGCTCGACCCCCGCGATCCCCACCGACCGGCTGCGCAGGAACTACACCGGCGGCGCCTCGGCCGACGACCGGGCGTTGGAGACGCTGTTCTTCGCCTACGGCCGCTACCTGCTGATCTCCTCCTCCCGGGAGAACGACGTGCTCCCGGCCAACCTGCAGGGCGTGTGGAACAACTCCACCAGCCCGCCCTGGTCGGCCGACTACCACGTCAACATCAACCTCCAGATGAACTACTGGCTCGCTGAGCAGACCAATCTCCACGAGACGACCAAGCCGTACGACCGCTACATCTCAGCCATGGTGGCGCCCGGCAGGGTGACGGCGCGGGACATGTACGGCGCGCGCGGCTGGGTGGTCAACAACGAGACCAACCCGTTCGGTTTCACCGGCGTGCACGACTACGCCAGTTCCTTCTGGTTCCCCGAGGCCGCGGCCTGGACCACCCAGCACCTGTACGACAGCTACCGATTCACCGGCGACACGGCGTACCTGCGCGACACCGCCTACCCCGTGATCAAGGGGGCCGCCGAGTTCTGGCTCGACTTCCTGCACACCGACCCCCGTGACGGCAAGCTCGTGGTCTCCCCTAGCTACTCGCCCGAGCACGGTGACTTCTCGGCCGGCGCGTCGATGTCGCAGCAGATCGTCCGGGAAGTGTTCACCAACGCCCTCGCCGCGGCCAGGAAGCTGGGCGTGGACGAGGACTTCCAGGCGGAGGTGAGCGGCGCACTGGCCAAGCTGGACCCCGGACTGCGCGTCGGCTCCTGGGGACAGCTCCAGGAGTGGAAGACCGACTGGGACTCCGCGACCGACACCCACCGGCACGTCTCTCACCTGTACGCCCTGCACCCCGGCAACCAGATCACCACCGGCAGCCCCGAGGCCGAGGCGGCGAAGGTCTCGCTGACCGCGCGCGGCGACGGCGGGACCGGCTGGTCCAAGGCATGGAAGATCAACTTCTGGGCTCGGCTGCTGGACGGCGACCACGCCCACAAGATGCTCAGCGAGCAGTTGAAGGCGTCCACGCTGGACAACCTGTGGGACACCCACCCGCCGTTCCAGATCGACGGCAACTTCGGCGCCACCTCCGGCATGGCTGAGATGCTGGTGCAGAGCCAGCACGACGTGGTGCACGTGCTGCCCGCCCTGCCCTCGGCCTGGAAGAACGGTTCGGTGAGCGGCCTGCGCGCCCGTGGCGGCGTCACCGTGGACGCCGCCTGGAAGGACGGCGCGCCCGACACCGTCACCCTGCACCCGGGCAACTCCGGCCCGATCAAGGTCAAGTCGCCGTTCATCGCCGGGCGCTACCGCGTCTACGACGAGCGGGGCCACGAGATCGGCGCCCACCGCGACGGCGACACCCTGAGCTGGAACGCCGGCGCGGGCAGGACGTACACGATCCAGAACGAAGCCGCCGTCGCCCTACGCGTACCCGGCACCGCCACGCCGGGCACGCCGTTCGAGGCGAAGGTCACGATCACCGCGACCCGCCGCCGTGCGGTGCCGGCCGCCGACGTGACGCTCACCGTCCCGCGGGGCTGGACCGTCGTACCGGCCACCCGCCACCTGCCCGGCACGGCGCCGGGAAAGACCCGCACCGCGACCTTCACCATCACTCCGGGACCGGCCGAAGGCGCCCGGCAGGCCGTGCTGGCCGCCACTGTCACCGGCGACTCCTGGTCGGGCGCGGCCAGTGCCGTGCTAGCCCTGGAACCCTGTGCCCCGCCCCCGGCCGGCTCGGTCCTGGTCGCCTGGGATCCGAAGGAGGGCGGCACGGTCAACGATTCCTCCGGCAATCGCCGCGACGCCGTCGTCACCGGCGGCGCCCCGGCCTATGACACGACCGCGCCCAGCGGCAGCGGGCTGGTGCTGGACGGCAACACGTACCTGACGACCGGCGCGACCTCGCTCGGGCTGGTCCGGGAGGCGACGTTCGCGGCGGAGGTCAAGATCGGCGGCAGCGGCTACCGCCGGCTGTTCGACTCACAGCCATCCGGCGACCCCGGCACCGACGGCGTCCTCATCGATGTCACCCCAGGCAACACGCTGCGCTTCATCGGCGCGGGCGCGAACGTCGGCCTGAACACGACCCTGCCTACCGGCCGCTGGATCGACCTGGTGGTCACCCTGGAGTCCACCGGCGCGATCACCGTGTACGTGGACGGCGAGCGCAAGGCGACCGGCCAGGCCACCTCCGACGGCATCACCGGCTGCACCGCCCGTCCGCTCCGCTTCGGCGCCGACCAGGGCGGCGGGCAGCGGCTGACCGGCGGCGTCGACCGGGCCGCCGTACTCGCCCGCGCGCTGACTCCCGAGGAGGTGAAGGCCTGGCGGGACCTGACCGCCGCGTAGGTTCGCGCCATCGGAGGCACTGCCAAGGGGCAGCGCCTCCGATGCCGTGAAGTGCGAGCCCACCAGCCCCGGCAGCTTCCTGCGGCTGGTCACCAGAACCGCGCACGCGTGGCCGCCCGGCAGCAGCAGCTCCACCTGTGGCTCGGCGGCGGCGTTGCCGAGCACCACCAGCATGCGGCGCCCGGCCAGCACGCTGCGGTACATCGCCGCCCCCTCGCGGCCCCCGGCCTGTGACGCTCGAAATCAGGTCGGGGGTCCTTGACCTGGGAGTTCGCCAGTCAGCTCGCGGATCGTGTTCGCCCTGGGCCACGCAGCGTGGGTGAGGATGACCCGCACGTCCTCGGCGGGGAAAAACGGCATCGAACGCCGGCGGCACCGGCGGCGACAGCGAGCCTGCGTCCGGTGCCGGTGGGTGATGATTTCAGACGTCGTTTCCGGGGCGGCGGCGGGTACGCCGTACCAGCCAGATCGCCGTGGCGGTGGCGACGCCGAGCGCGGCCGTGGACAGGGCCAGAAGCAGCGGCAGCGCTCTCGGACCGGCGCCGGCCCGGCGAGCCCAGGCCGATCGTGTCGGCGTACGTCGGCGCACCCGCGGGCTCCCCTTGCACGTCCACGGTGCCTGCGCCAACGCCGGCACCTCGATCCGATACGTCAGCCGCTGCCCGTAGGTGAGCGGCACCCGGAAGCACGCCTCCTCACCGGGGATCATGGTGTCGGTGTAGCGGCCGTCGGTGAGCACGGGGCCGTCGCCGTAGGAGCCGCTGCCCACCACGCGTGTCGGCTCGGACGCCTCCACCAGCGGCTCGACGCTCTCGTTGGGGGTGGCGGCCGGCGGGAGCGCGGCGACGTCCACGGCAGGTGGTTCGATGATGAGAGTGAGTTCGAGCGGTGCGGTGGAGGTGCGGATCTGGTCGCCGCGGTTGTCCGCCTCGATCGTGTACCGGCCGGGTTTCTCGCAGGTGCCGGCGCCGCTGGGTTCGGCCGCCGCGGCTGTGGCGACGGAGGCAGGAGCGGAGACGCCGGCCAGGGAGAGCGCCAGCAGGATGGCTGTCAGAAGCCGCGACATGGACGACGTTATTGACAGGTACGCAAGGAGGCGCGGGAGCAGGTGTCACAGCCGGCGTTGATCGAGCGTGAGGTTCCGAATGGCCGGCTGCCCACTCAGACCACGGTCAGGGCGATGCCGCCCCGCCGGATCGAAGCCAGCCGGTACTCCGCCAGGAGCGACACCCATGCCATGACGAGCGCGATGGCGAGGGCGAAGGCGACATTGGCCACCCTGGAGCCCTGCACGACGAAGATCGAGACCCAGGCCGCCACGAAGAGCGCACCGGTCACCATGCTGAGAGCGGCCCAGCCGCGACGGCCGGCCGCCGCGAACCGCCGGCCGAACGCGAGACACGCGGCGATCAGCGCGAGAAAGGCGACCCCGGAGACGAGGAGGTGCAGCATCCCCTGCGTGCTCATGCTCGTGGGCGGGCCGACGGGCGTCCCCGGCGGGAAGCCGTCGGCAGGGTCGGCGGAGAAGCAGGCAGCGGCGATCATCCCGGCGCCGAAGACGCCGACCAGTCGCGGCCCCCAAGTGCTGTCCCAGCCCACCGGACCACGAGCCCGGTGCAGGCCGGCCGCTCCGGCCACGAACAGCAGGCCGCTGACCGCGAAGTTGGCGATCTGCATCCACCCTTGGTCGCCGTTGCTCAGCATGCTGGCCGGGTAGCGGCTGATGTCGAACCCGTCCCTGGTGAGTATCTGCAGCAGGACCGCGATGATGTAGAGGGGGCCGGCGACGACGCCGCATGTCAGCAGCCTCCGTGTCGTGCCGTCGGCCGCTGTGGCGGTGAGGTTCTTCCTCATCGGTCTACTCCTTTCGTGCCCGTGGGGGGGCGGTGATTCGGTCGACGATGTCGATCACTCTTCTTCTTCCTCTTCATTCGAGCCGGGGCGTCCCTTCGGGGACGGCGTCTCGTCAAGCGGGTGGCGGCGCTCGCGCCGCGCGCGTGCGAGTTCGGTGCCCAGCGCGTCCAGGCGCTGGCTCCAGAACTGGCGGAAACGATCCAGCCAGATGCCGACCTCCCTGAGGTGCCTAGAGCGCCGTCGAACACGTCGAACGCGTGCGCGGCCCAATAATTTCAGTCTCGACTTATATAAGTCAATCCTGAAGAAGTGGCGGATGGTCGGGGATGACCTCGTGGAGTGGTTCAAGCAGGCGGTCGACCGCCGTGGTCGTGCTGGGTGCCGCACCTGCCGATGACTACATCCGCCCAGGTCATTGCTCTGCGAGGCTTTGCCTCGACGTACGCGAACTCCAGTCACCCGGGACGGCAAGATGATTCCGCGGCGCCTGTCACCGAGCATGCTCGGTCACCCGGTCGATGTTCAGGCCGGCGTCGGACAAGGATCCCGACCTGAGAAAACGCGCCGGAGGGCTGTCCACTTGGAAAGCAGGAACGCCGCCCCCTGCCACTTCCAAGCTATAGCGCCCCCCGGGGCTTGCGGCAAGGCCCGGGTCATGCCCCAGACTTCCGGACCGGAAGTCGTACAACGCAGGGGGGCGGCATATGTTCGACGTGATCATCGCCGGTGGCGGGCCCACCGGCCTGATGCTGGCGGCCGAGTTGCGGCTGCACGGCGCGCAGGTGCTCGTGCTGGAGAAGGACGCCGAGCCGGCCCCGTACGCCAAGGCTCAGGGCCTGCACGTGCGCAGCATCGAGGTGATGGACCAGCGCGGCCTGCTGGAGCGCTTCCTCGCGCACGGCCGGCGGCATCCGCTGCGCGCTTCCCTCGCCGGGGCCGATCGGCCCGCGCCCGCCGGGCTGGACACCGCGCACGGCTACCTCCTCGCCATCCCGCAGACCGTCACCGAGCGCCTGCTGGCCGAGCACGCCGCCGCGCTGGGCGCGGAGATCAGGCGCGGCGCCGAGCTGACCGGCCTCAGCCAGGACGAGCACGGCGTGACCGCCGAACTGGGCGACGGCACGCGGCTGCGCTCGCGCTACCTCGCGGGCTGCGACGGCGGGCGCAGCACGGTGCGCAAGCTGCTCGGCGTCGGCTTTCCCGGCGAGCCGAGCAGACTGGACACCCTGCTCGGCGAGATGGAGGCGGACGAGGATCCCGGGACGATCGCCGCCACTGTCGCGCGGATCCGCGAGACCCAGCCGCGCTTCGGCCTGCTGCCGCTGGGCGACGGGATGTACCGGGTGATCGTGCCCGCCCTGAGCGTCGCCGAGGACCGTGCCGTGCCGCCGACGCTGGAGGAGTTCCGGCAGGGGCTCAGGGCGGTCGCGGGCACGGACTTCGGCGTGCGGGCGCCGCGCTGGCTGTCCCGTTTCGGCGACGCCACCCGGCTGGCCGAACGCTACCGCGACGGCCGGGTGCTCCTGGCGGGCGACGCGGCCCACATCCATCCGCCGGCCGGCGGGCAAGGGCTCAACCTCGGCATCCAGGACGCGTTCAACCTCGGGTGGAAACTGGCCGCCGAGGTCGCGGGCTGGGCGCCTGGCGGGCTGCTGGACACCTACGAAGCCGAACGCCGCCCGGTGGCCGCCGCCGTGCTGGACGACACGCGGGTGCGCATGCACCTGATGTCCGCCGAGCCGGGACCCCGGTCGGTGGGGCGGCTGCTGGCACGGCTGATGCAGTTCGACGAGGTGACCGCGTACCTCATCGAGCAGGTCACCGCCATCGGTGTCCGCTACGACCTCGGCGGTGGCTCCGAGCTGGTGGGGCGGCGGTTGCGGGACGTCCGGCTGAAGCGCGGCCGCCTCTACGAACTGACGCGCTCCGGCCGCGGCCTCCTGCTCGACCGGACCGGCCGGCTCTCGGCCGAGGGCTGGGTGAAGCGCGTGGACCACGTCGTCGACCCCGGCGCCGAGCTGGACGTCCCCGCCGTACTGCTCCGCCCCGACGGCCACGTGGCGTGGGCCGGCGAGGACCAGGCGGAGCTGGCCGGCGTGCTGCCGCGCTGGTTCGGCGCTCCCTCCAGATAACCGGGATTATCCGCTGAAAGCCCATATGATCGGATTGGACGCAGCGAAGGTCGTGCACCTCTGGGCGATCGAGTGGATGCGCCCCTCTACTACTGAGGATCCTCATGCTGCACGGCCGTCAGACGGAACTGGCCCGGATCGATCAGCTGCTCGACGGGCCAGGCGGTGCTCTGGTGGTGCGCGGCGAGGCAGGCATCGGCAAGACGGCCCATCTGGAGTACGCCGCCAGGCGGACGTCCGGTCGCGTCCTGCGCGTCACCGGGGTCGAGTCGGAGGCCGAGTTACCCTTCGCCGCCCTGCACCTGCTGTTGCGCCCCGTGCTCGACGGCGTCACCGCGCTGCCCCCGCAGCAGGCGGACGCCTTGCTGGGCGCGCTCGGCCTCGGCGAGGCGACCCAGGGCGACCGCTTCCTCGTCGGCCTGGCGACGCTCAGCCTCCTCGTGGAGCTGTCGAAGGAGGAGCCGCTGGTATGCCTGGTCGACGACGCGCAGTGGCTGGACAGCGAGTCGGCCGACGCGCTGGTGTTCGCCGCGCGCCGCCTGCACGCCGAGCCCGTCGTCGTTCTGTTCGCGGCGCGGGAGGACGGCGGCACGTTCCCCGGCGGCGGCCTGCCCGAGCTGTGGCTGGGCAAGCTCGACGCGGACGCGGCGGCTCAACTGCTGGCCGAGCAGGCGGCCGACCTGCCGCTGGCCGCCCGCGACCAGCTCGTCACCGAGGCGCAGGGCAACCCGCTCGCCCTGATCGAGCTGCCCCGCATGCTCGGCCCCGAACAACGGGCGGGCGCCTTCACCCCGCTGGCCTTCTCCCTCGCTCCGGTGACGGTGACGGACAAGGTGCTCGCGGGCTTCCGCAACCGGATCGCCGAGCTCCCCGCCGCCACCCGCTTCTGCCTGCTCGCCGCGGCCCTGGACGATCGCGGCGAGCTCAAGGCCCTCACCGGCGCGCTCGACCGGCTCGACGCCTCGGTGACCGACTTCGCCGAGGCCGAGCGCGCGGGGCTGGTCCAGGTGAGCACGTCCTGTGTCGTCTTCCGTCATCCGCTGGTACGTACGGCGGTGCTGCTGGCCTGCGACATCGCCGCCCGGATGGCCGCGCACCGGGCGCTGGCCGAAGCCGTCGACGACGACCGGCGCGCCTGGCACCTGGCCGCGGTGACCCTGCAACCGGACGAGGGGGTGGCCGGAGAGCTGGAGAGCCTGGCGCTGCGCGCTCTGCAGCGCGGCGGCCAGGCCACGGTGTCGGCGGCGTACGCGCGGGCAGCCGAGCTGTCCGCCGACCCGGCCGACGCCGTACGCCGATGGACGGCCGCCGCCGGGGCCGCCGCCGAGGCGGGGCTGAGCCGGCGCGCCGCCGAGCTGGTCGCCGCGGCGCAGCGGCAGGCGGGCTCGTCCGCTCTGGACAAGTCGGTCCTGGCCGAGCTCACCCGGGTGCGAGCACAGCTCGCGTTCGAGGCCGACCGGCCGCTTGAGGCCGTCCGGCTGCTGCAGGAAGGCGCCGAGAGGGCGGATCCCGCCACGATGCTCTCGCTGCTCGGCCTGGCCGGCTTCTACGCCTGGACCAGCGCGCCCCACCCCGATCAGCTCGCCCTGGCCCGCCGCACCGAGGAGCTGACACCGGACGGCGACGGGCTCGCGGGCGCGGTGCACGCGATCAACCGCGGCTTCCGCACGATGCTGGAAGGGGACACCACACCCGTTCCAGCCTTCCCCATCGGCTTGAGCGAGCTGGTGGCCGTGCCGTTCGAGGTCCGCATGGTCATCACCTTCCACGCGTTCGTCCGCGCGGAACGCGAAGAGATGCTCGCCGGCGCGGCCGCTCTGGTCGAGGAGTGCCGGGCGCAAGGTCGTCTGGGCCGCCTTCCTCAAGCCATGACGCTCCTCACCATCGCCCAGCTGACCGACGGGCGTCACCGGTCCGCGCGCGCCACGGTGGCCGAGGGCCTGAGCCTGGCCGCCGACGCCGGCCAGCCGTTCTGGCGGGGCTATCTGGAAGGCGTCCAAGCCTGGCTGTACGGGGTCGCGGGCATGGAAGAGGAGTGGGCGGCGTGCACCGCCGAAGCCCTGCGCCACGCCGACAACAGGTCCTGGCTGCCGGCCGGCACGTGGGCCGAGTACGGGCGCGTGATCCTCGACCTCGGCCTCGGCCGCCACAACGCGGTGCTCGACCGGCTGGACAGGGCGACGGAAGGCACCTCGCGGCATGCGTTCATCTGGGGGTATGCCTGGCCGGACTACGTCGAGGCGGCCGTCAGGGCGGGCACGCCGCGACGCGCCGACGAGGTCCTGCGCCGCTACGCGGCATGGGCCGAGGGTGTCGGGCAACCCGGTCCGCTCGCCGTACTGCATCGGGCCCGCGCGCTGCTGGCGTCCGACGAGCGGGCCGAGGGCCTCTACGAGCGCGCGCTCGCCGTGCACGGGCAGCACGAGCAGCCTTTCGACCAGGCCAGGACCCGCCTGGTGTACGGCGAGTGGTTGCGCCGCCACCAGCGGCGCACCGAGGCCCGCATCCAGCTTGAGGCCGCGATGGAGGCGTTCGACCGGTTGGACGCCGCCCCGTGGTCCGCCCGCGCGGCCGCCGAACTGCGCGCCACCGGCGCCTCGCCGGCCCGCCGCGCGAAGGCCGGCGACCTGCTGGCCGCGCTCACCCCGCAGGAGCTCCAAGTGGTACGGCTGGCCGTCACCGGGGCGTCGAACCGGGAGATCGGCGCGCAGTTGTTCCTGAGCCCGCGCACAGTCGCCTACCACCTGTACAAGGCCTTTCCCAAGCTGGGCGTCTCCTCGCGCGGTGAACTGGCCGCACTGGGCCTGATGACCTAAGCGAGCCCCGGCGGCTCCAGCAGGATGACGGAAGCGGCGGCAGGGCGGCCGTCCCTAGCGTTTCCCGCATGAACGTTCCCACCTACTCCCTTGCCGAGCGCGACCGCCGCTGGGCGCTCGCACGGGAGATCATGGAAGCCGAGGGCGTACAGGCACTCATCGCCTACGGCGAGCACGAGTGCGCGGACCTCGCCCCCTTCGCGCCGGATGTCTACTTCACCAACGACCGCCCCGGCGCGATCGTCATCTTCTGCCGCGACGCCGACCCGATCGAGCTGACCTGGTCGACCCTGCCCATCGCCGACCACATCCAGGCGCTGCGTCGCGGTGAGGAGTTGTGGATGCCGCCCGAGCGCATCCGCGTGGCCAAGCACGCCGCCGGGGTGGTGGAGGTCCTGCGCGAGCACCGCCTGGAGAGCGCGGCCGTCGGTGTGCTCGGCCTGGATCCCTACCCGCCCTTCCACATCAACCCGATCATGCCGCACGGGCTGTGGAACCAGGTGCTCGCCGAGCTGCCGGACGTGGAGTTCAAGCCGGTCGGGCTCAGCTACCTGTTCGCCACCATCTGCCAGTCGGAGGAGGAGCTGGCCGTCGTCCGCCACTCCGCCGCCACCGGCGACGCCATGGCCGAGGCGATGGTCGAGGCGGCCCGGCCCGGCGCCAGTGAGGCCGACGTGTACGCGGCGGGCATGGCGGCCGCGTTCCGCCGCGGGCTGGCGGCTCCTGACATGCTGCTCTCCTCCGGGCCCGGCTTCGTCTCCTGGGGGCCGCCGGCGTGGTCCTACCGGCCGCAGGCCCCGCGCGTCATCGAGGACGGCGACGTGGTCATGGCGGAGGTGTTCTGCCGGTTCGGCATGAAGGAGACCCAGCACCAGGTGGCCATCGCCGTCGGCGAGGTCCACCCCGACATCGAGCTGGGCGCCAAGGTCGCCCGCGCCGCGTACGAGGCCGGGCTGGCCGCCGCCCGCCCTGGCAACACCTTCGGCGACCTGGTCGAGGCGATGCGCGCGCCGCTGGAGGAGGCCGGCGCCTGGAACGTGCACCCGCTGGTGCACACGCTCAACCCCATGGGCCCGGTGTGCGGGTTCGGCGCCGGGCTGCGCCGCCTGCCCGAGGCCGCCCGCTACGGGCGGCTGTTCGAGGTGCCCACGATGGGCGGTGAGCTGCCCCTCGCCCCGGGCATGACCTTCGCCTTCGAACCCAACGCCGTCATCGGCGACCGCCTGACCAACCTGGGCGGCACCGTCGTCATCGGCGAGGACGAACCCGTCGAGCTGAACCCGCTGACCGCCCAGCTGCTGAGGAGCCGAGTGTGATCACCGTCGACCACACCGCGTCGTACGCGCGTCCCGCCGACGCCGTCTTCGCCGTCCTGTCCGACCCCGCGCGCTTCCCCGAATGGCAGGCCGACGTCCTGGAGTCGCGGATGAACGGTCCGCTGCGCGAGGGTGCCCACGTCGAGCAGGTCCGCAAGGTGATGGGCCGCCGGACCGAGATCGGTCTGACAGTCGCCGACTACGTGCCGGGCGAATCGCTCACGCTGCGCACCCCGCCGCAGGCCAAGCCGGGGGTGAGCCAGACGTACCGCGTCCGCGAGACCGAGGGCGGCTGCCGGGTGGAGTTCCGGCTGGAGCTGAACGGGGTGCCGAAGATGGCCGAGCATCTGGTGCGCACCCAGCTCGGCAAGCAGGTGCCGCAACTCTTCGAACGACTGGGGACGCTGCTGTGACGACGCACCACATCCCGGAGCGAGAGATCGCCGAGCGGCCCGCCGCCTACAACGGGCCCAACTTGTCGCCGGTCGGCCTGAAGCTCGTCCCGCGGCAGCTCGCCGACGGCGTCCACGCGCTGATGGCCGTCCCGGCCCCGAAGGACAATAACGGGCTCATCGCCGGACGAGACGCCGCGCTGGTGGTCGACGCCGGCATCACCCCTGACGTCTCGCGCACCATCCAGTCGCTGGCCGCCGAGCTGACCGACCGGCCGCTGCGCTACCTGGTCAACACGACCTACCACGGCGACCACACCTTCGGGAACCTGGCCTTCCCCGCCGAGACCGTCATCATCTCCTCGCGCGCCAACCGGGACAACATGACCGACCTCGGCTACGAGAAGCAGGTCAGGTCGGGAAACATGTACGGCGACGAGGCCCTCTTCGACGCGGTGACCACCTGGCGGCTCCCCGACCTGGTCTTCGACTCCTTCGCCGAGGTCGACCTGGGCGGCCGGACGGTTCAGCTGTGGCACTTCGGACCCGGCAACGGCCCGGGCGACACCGTGGTCCACGTGCCCGACATCGGGACGGCGTGGACCGGCAACCTCCTGTGTCACGCCGGCATCGCCCACATGCTGCTGCAGGGCGGCCCCGCGCCGTACGCCGCCACCCTGCGCGCCATGAAGGCGGCGCTGCCCGACCTCCGGACCATCGTGCCCGGCCACGGCCCCGCCGGGGACGGCCACGCGGCGATCGACACCCTGATCTCCTACCTTGAGCGGCTCCACGAGGAGGTCCACGCCGCGACACAGCAGGGCCGCACCTTGGAGGAGACCACCGCGGCCTGCACGGATCCGTGGGCCGACCGCCTTGACCCGGCGCTCGCCTCCGTCCTCGGACCACCCCAGGCCCAGGACGCGATGCTCCACCTGTGCCGCAACCTGCACAGACTCAACGTCCTCACCACCTACCGCCTCTACACGACGGAGGCATCCGCCGGCTGAGCGGCGAGGGCGTGGCGGTGGTCGCGGATGACCTCCGCGTAGCGGCGGCCGCTGCTCTTGACCGTACGGCGCTGGGTGGTGTAGTCGACGTGGACGAGGCCGAAGCGCTTGTCGTAGCCGTAGGCCCATTCGAAGTTGTCCAGCAGCGACCAGACGTAGTAACCGGCGAGCGGGGCGCCCCGGCGGACGGCGCGGGCGCAGGCGGCCAGGTGCTCCTCCAGGTAGCGGACGCGTTCCGGGTCGGCGACGCCGGCGGGGCCGACGGTGTCGGGGTAGGCGGAGCCGTTCTCGGTGACGAGGATCCGGCGCGCCCCGTACTCGGTGGTCAGGCGCATGATCAGACTCTCCAGGCCACCGGCGTCGATCTCCCAGTCCATGCCGGTGCGGGGCGCGTCCGGCCTCGGGACCTGGCGGGCGAAGGGGGGCGGGCCGTCGGGATCGTCGGCGATCGACATGGGGAAGTAGTAGTTCAGGCCCAACCAGTCCAGCGGCTGCGCGATCGTGGCCAGGTCACCCGGACGTTCGGGGAGGTCGACGCCGTACGTCTCGCGCAGGTCGGCGGGAAAGCCGCGGCCGTGTACGGGGTCGAGCCACCAGCGGTTGGTGTGGCCGTCCATGCGGCGGGCGGCGGCCAGGTCGGCGTCGGAGCCGGTGGCGGGTTCGACGGTGGAGAGGTTGTTGACGATGCCGATCTCCGCGCCGGGCGCGGCGGCGCGCACCGCCTGGGTGGCGAGGCCGTGGCCCAGCAACAGGTGGTAGGAGGCGCGGACGGCGGCGGTGATGTCGGTGACGCCGGGAGCCATCCTGCCTTCGAGGTGGCCGATCCAGGCCGAGCAGAGCGGCTCGTTGAGCGTGGCCCACTGCCGCACCCGGTCGCCGAGCGCGTCCGCGACGACCGCCGCGTAGGCGGCGAAGTGCTCGGCGGTCTCGCGGGCGGGCCAGCCGCCGCGGTCCTGGAGGGTCTGCGGCAGGTCCCAGTGGTAGAGGGTGGCGTTCGGGGTGATGCCGGCGTCCAGCAGGGCGTCGACGAGGCGGGAGTAGAAGTCGAGGCCCCGCCGGTTGACGGCGCCGTCGCCGCCGGGGACGATCCGCGGCCAGGCGAGCGAGAACCGGTAGGAGGTGACGCCGAGCTCCTTCATCAGGGCGAGGTCCTCGGGCCAGCGGTGATAGTGGTCGCAGGCGACGTCGCCGGTGTCGCCGTTGTCGATCGTGCCGGGGGTGTGGGAGAAGGTGTCCCAGATCGACGGGGATCGGCCGTCCTCCGCCACGGCTCCCTCGATCTGGTAGGCCGAGGTGGCCACGCCCCAGGCGAAGTCCCGGGGCAGGGCGGCGAGGTCGATGGGGTGGGTCACAGAGGTCCTTTCGAGAGGCGGCGCGGGCGTCACTTGACGGCTCCGGCGGTGAGGCCGGCGACGAGGTAGCGCTGCAGGAGCAGGAACCCGGCGACGACCGGCACGCTGACGGTCAGCGACGCGGCCATGACCTGGTTCCAGTAGACGTCGTTCTGCGTGGCGTAGCCCTGCAGGCCGACGGAGAGCGTACGGGTGGTGTCGTCGGTCATGATCGAGGCGAACAGCACCTCTCCCCAGGCGGTCATGAAGGCGTAGACGGCGACGGCGACGATCCCGGGGATCGCGGCGGGGATGACGATGCGGAACAGCGCGGCGACGGGCCCGCAGCCGTCGACGGCCGCGGCCTCGTCGAGGGCCCGCGGGATCGAGGCGAAGTATCCGATCAGCATCCAGATCGAGAACGGCAGGGAGAAGGTCAGGTAGGTGAGGATGAGGCCGCCGCGCGAGCCGTACAGGGCGATTCCGGTCGCGTTGCCGATGTTGACGTAGATCAGGAACAGCGGCAGCAGGAACAGGATGCCCGGGAACATCTGGGTGGACAGCACGGTGACGGTGAAGACCCGCTTGCCGGGGAACTCGTAGCGGCTGACGGCGTACGCCGCGAAGATGGCGATGATCACCGAGAGGACGGTCGCCACCCCCGCCACGACGACGGAGTTCGCGAAGTAGCGGGCGAGCGGGACCGTGTCCCAGATGTCGAAGTACGGCCTGACCGTCAGGCCGCTGGGCAGCCAGCGGAAGCGGCCCGAGACGTCCTGCAGCGGCTTGAGCGAGCTGCTGACCATGACGAACACCGGCACGAGCACGAACCCGGACAGCAGGGTCAGGAACACGGCCCGTGCCCACAGGAAGGACCGCGGAGGCGCGGTCGGCGCGCTAGACATCGGCGGTCTTCCTTCCGCGCGAGGTGACCAGGAGGTACCCCGCCGTCACCACGAGGAGGAACAGGAGCAGCAGGACCGACATGGCCGATCCGGTGCCGAAGTTCCAGGTGACGAACGAGGACTGGTAGATGTGGATGGAGATCAGGTTCGCGGGCGCCGGCGCGGAGTCACCGAACAGGATGTACGGCGTGTTGAAGTCGTTGAACGTCCACAGGAACAGCACCAGGACGAGGACCCGGTTGATCGGGTGCAGGGACGGCATGGTGATCTTGCGGATCTGCTGCCAGACGCCGGCTCCGTCGATCGCGGCGGCCTCGTACAGCTCCTTGGGGATGTTCTGCAGGGCCGCCATGACGATGAGGAACGCGAACGGCCAGGTCTTCCAGACGGCCACGACGGCGAGCGCGACGAAGCTGTTGTCACCGAGCAGCCAGAAGGGGCGCTCGTCGATCAGGCCGAGCTGGTCGACGAGGACGTGGTTGACCATGCCGTTGTCCCGCTGGAACATGAACGTCCAGGTGATGGCCGCCGCGTAGACGGGCAGCGCGTACGGGGTGAGGAAGACGGCCCGCAGCAGGCCGCGGCCGCGGAAGTTCTCCTGCATGAAGATCGCGGCGGCGGTCCCGACGAGCCAGCACGTGCCGACCGCCAGGACGCTGAAGACGCAGGTGACGAAGAAGGAGTTCAGCAGGTCCTGGCCCACGGGGGCGTCGAGGTCGACCGAGACGCGGTAGTTCTCCAGCCCGCGCCAGGGCGCGGCGCTCCAGTCCCGGATGTAGAACTGGGTGAGCTCCTTGAAGCTCGCCAGGATGCCGGTGAGCATCGGCACCAGGTGCACGAGGAGCTCCAGCAGCGCGGCGGGGAGCAGCAGCAGGTACGGCAGGCTCGCCCGGCGCAGGCGCGGTTTCCTGCGGGGCGTCCGGCCTGCACTGCCGGGCCGCTCGGTGCGGCGGCCCGGCAGGGCCGGATCCTGGGTGACGGTGGCCATGTCGCGACCGCTCACCGCGTCGGCATCTGCTGCTGAGCCTTGGTGAGGCGCTCCTTGACCAGCTCGGTGGTGATCTGACGCCCTTGGGCCGCGTCGGCGAACAGTTCCTTGACGGCGGTGCCGACCGCGGTCTCGAACTGCGACTCCTCGGGAACTCGCGGGAGCGGGGCGGCGCTGGTGGCGAGCGTGTCGCGCAGGACGGCGAGGTCGGGGGTGTTGAAGGCCGCGTCCTGCTGGGCGGCCTTGACCGGCGGGATGGAGCCGTAGGTCTTGTTGAGGATCTTCTGCTCCTCGTCGCCGGTCATGAACTTCACGAACTGCAGGGCGCCGTCGAGGTTGTCGCTGTTCTTGAAGACGGCCAGGTTGATGCCGGCGACCATGGAGTTGATGTTCTGGCCGGTGCCGGGGGCGCCGGAGGGGACGGGGACCGGGGCGACGCCCCACTCCTCCGGCTTCATGCCGTGGGACTTCAGGGTGGTGGCGGCGGTCTGCCAGAGGATCATGGCGGTGTTGCCCTTGGCGAAGTCCTGCAGTGACTGGTTCTGGGCGTATTCCGCGTTGCCCGGGGCGACGATCTTGTCGGTGGCCATGAAGTCGACGTACTGCTTCACGGCGGCGACGGCGCCGTCGGAGGTGAAGGTCGGCTTGCCCGAGGCGTCGAAGAAGTCGGCGCCGTGCTGCTTGGCGAGGACGAAGACCTGGTGGATGTTGTTCGACAGGTTCGAGCCCTCGACTCCGAGGCCCCACTTGCCGCCGGTGGAGAGCTTCTTGCCGGCGGCGACCAGCTCGTCCCAGGTGGCCGGGGGCTTGTCGATGCCCGCGTCCGCGAACGCCTTCTTGTGGTAGTAGAGCGCGTACGCCATGGAGTACAGCGGGACCGCGGCCGGGTCCTGTCCCTCCGCGCCGGCGGAGGCGAGGGCGGAGTCCACGAAGCGGTCCTTGCCGCCGATCTTGCCGAAGGCGGCCGCGTCCCAGGGCAGCAGGGCGCCGGTGGCCTGCAGGGAGGTGGACCAGGTGTTGCCGATGTTGAGCACGTCGGGGCCTCGGCCGGACGTGGTGGCGGCCAGGATGCGGTTGAGCAGGTCGGCCCAGGGGACGACCTCCAGCTCGACCTTGATCCCGGTCTGCTGCTCGAACTTCTTCAGCTCGGGCGTGAGGATCTCCTTGTCCGCCTCGATGCTGGGGCCCTGGTTGGACGCCCAGTAGGTCAGTGTCTTCGGCGTTCCCTTGCCGGCCTCGCCGGCGCCGGTGCTCCCGGTGCCGCAGGCGGCGAGGGTGCCGAGAGCGAGGACGGCTGCTGCGACTCGTGTTTTCTGCATGACGGGTCGTCCCTTCGAGGGAGTCCTGGGATGGGGGGTGCCGTTCGGGACGATCTCCTGCGGAGAGTTTCCTTCAGACCTTAATTCAGGGCTTGAGTTAATACCTGAGAGATGCGGCCGTCAAGGGACGCGAAACGGTAGATTGCACCCAGGAGAGGAGCCGCATGGCCAAGCTCAGTAGGCAGACCGTCCGCGACCTGCGAAGAAACAGTCGTGGGGCGGTCCTGCAACAGTTGTATTTCAACGGCCCCATGAGCCGTCAGGCGCTGGGCACGGCCACCGGGTTGAGCTCGGGTTCGATCAGCACCATCGTGGCCGAGCTGGCGGGCGAGGGGCTGGTGGAGGATGCCGGCACGGTCGACTCCGACGGCGGGCGCCCCCGCCACCTGCTGCGCGTCCGTCCGGGCTGCGCCTGCCTGATCGGCGTCGACGTCGGGGAGACGCGGGTGCGGGTCGAGCTGTTCGACCTCGGCCTCACCGAGCTCGCCCGCTACGAGCGTCCCTTGGAGGGCAGAGGCCACGACGTGGCGTCGGTCGTCCGGCACATCGCCGACGGAGTGGCCGCCGTCGTCGCCCGCGCGGACGTTCCCGACGACCTGCTTCTCGGCGCCGGCGTCGGCGTGCCCGGCATCGTGGAGCGCGGCTCCGGCGACGGCGCGGTGGTGCACGGGCAGACCATCGGCTGGGACGGGGTCCCCCTGGAGTCCCTGCTGCGTACGTCGGTCGCCCTTCCGCCCGGGGCCCGGCTCTTCATCGAGAACGGCGCCAAGACGCTCGGCCGGGCCGAGATGTGGTTCGGCGGCGGGCGGGGCGCGAGCGACGCGGCCATCGTCCTGTTCGGGTCGGGAGTGGGCGCGTGCGTCGTCACCGGCGGCACGATCATGGAAGGGACCCACAGCAGCGCGGCCGAATGGGGACACACCGTGGTCCAGGTCCGCGGCCGGCGCTGCCGCTGCGGCTCGCGGGGCTGCCTGGAGGCGTACGCCGGGGCCGAGGCGCTGATCCAGCGCTGGCGCGAGGCCGGCGGGGCGCTCCCCCCTGACGCCGACGAGGAGTCGGCGGTCACCGCGATGATCGCCGCCGCCTTCCCCCAGGACGGCGCCGCCCCCGACCCCGTGGCGGTGGCGGTCCTCGACGAGACCGCCGAGTACCTGGGCGCCGGCCTGGCCAACCTGATCAACCTCTACAACCCCGAGCGCATCCTGCTCGGCGGCTGGGCCGGGCTGCAGCTCGCCCCGTACCTGCTGGACGCCGTACGACGCCACGCGACCGCCTACGCGCTGCGCCACCCCGCCGGGCAGGTCGTGATCGAGCCGGGACGGCTCGGACCCGACGCCGTCACGGTCGGCGCCGCGACGCTGCCGCTGGCCGAGTTCTTCGCCCGCGGCGGACGCCGGGACTCCCCCGTGGCCGAGGCCGACCTGGTGCCCGAGCGGACAGGGTGGCGCGCGGTGGCGGGCGTGCAGGTCTGAGCCCCCGGCCGGTGCGGTTCCCCGCACCGGCCGGGCCTGCCGTCAGGGGTAGGAGACGACCGTGGACGGGATGGTGTCGGTGCCGAACGCCGGGGCGCCGGTGTCGTTGATCACGTGGTTGTAGCGGCCCTTCCCGCCGAGGGAGACCACCAGGAGGCTGTGGAAGCGCACCCCGGGCTTCACGGGAGCCTCGAAGCCGTGGTCCACCTCGATCGTCGGATCGCTGGTGAAGACGCAGTAGCTGCCCATGCCCCAGCCCTCGTGGACGTTGACCGAGTCGTCGACCTTGTACGCGGCCCAGCCCTTGACGGAGCCGTTCATGAACGCGGCCTGGTTCGGCGGGTCGTAGGCCAGCTCGTTCTGGAAGAAGATCGTCCGGCCGCGCTCGCCGGACCACTGCACGTTGTACTTCTGGAAGTGCTCGACGAACAGGCCCGTGGCCAGCACGTCGTCGCCGTGGACCCGCAGGCCGTAGTCGGCGGTGTTGACGTTCCAGCCGACGCCGTCGCCGTGGTCGGCGCGCCAGATCCAGGTGTGGTCGATGATCGTGTCATCGCTGTGCACCACCAGGCCGGCGGTCGCCTTCCCGGCGAACTGGCCGCCGACGCGGACGAACACGTCCTGCAGCGAGACGGGGTTGGCGGAGTGGTCGGTGTGCGCGCCCTGCCTGCCGATCTCGATCAGGGTCGGCGAGTTGACCGGACCGGCGTCGATGAGGAAGCCGGCGAGCTTCACCCCGTCCACGTCCGCGACCCTCATCGCGGTGATCCCGCCTTGGGGGACCAGCGTCGCCAGGCCGAGGCCCATGACGATGGTGTTCGCCCGGTTCACCTCGATCGTCTGGTCGAGCTGGTAGATGCCGGGCGTGAACAGCAGGTGCAGACCTTGGGCGAGCGCCCGGTTCAGGGTCGCGGCCGTGACGCCGGGCTTCGCGACGTAGAAGGCGGCGAGCGGGACGGACGTGCCCGGGGTGGGGGCGTTCGCCCAGCTGATGCCGCGCGCGTCGGTGCGCTTGCCCGGCACGAACACCCGGTAGCCGTCGCCGTCCAGGTAGAGGTACGGCTTCTCCCGGCTGACCGGGGTGGTGTCCAGGGTCGTGTAGCGCGGCTCCGGGAAGCTGCCCGCGGGCGCTCCCTGGACGCCGGAGAAGGTCATGTTCCACACGCTGTTGGTCCAGCCGCCGATGGTGCTGTCGCGGGTGTACCACTGCTGCTGGGAGTACGGCCCGACCTGGCCGTCGATCTTGCTGTCGGCGATGTAACCGCCGGACGCCCACCCGTACCCGGACGGCGCCAGGTTGAGCGCGCCCTTGATGTGCATCCGCCGGAACGGCGCCGCCTGGGAGACCGCCCACCTGTTGGTCCCGTCGTAGGGGGCGACGGACAGGTTCTCGGTGGAGCGCCAGAAGTTCTGGGTGGCGTTGCCGTTGAACCAGCCCGCGTCGACGCTCACGCCCTTGACGGTGACGTCGTCGGGGTTACGGCCCAGGCCATGGATCGAGGTGTAGAAACCCGTGTTGACGTTGACGTCGTAGCTGCCGGGCCTGAACATCAGCGCGTAGCGGCCGAGGCCGAACTGCGCGGCCTCCTGCTGCTTGTAGATCTGGTCGATCTGCGCCTGGATCGTGGCCGCCGGCATGGACGGGTCGAAGACCTTCACGTTCGGGCCCAGGTCGCCGCCGCCGGGCAGGTCCTCCCCTCCGCCGTCGCCCTTGACGCGCACGGCGACCTCCCACAGCGAGTAGCCGTAGCCGGTGCCTCGGGTCGTCCCGTGGACGCGTACGTACCGGCCGGAGCCGGTCACCTGGTACGAAGCGGCGCCTCCGGTGCCGCCGGTCACCGTCTTCAGTGTGGTCCAGTTCGTGCCGTCGGCGGAGGCCTGGATCGTGAAGTCCCTGCCGTAGGCGGCCTCCCAGTTCAGGCCGACCTCGCAGATCTCCCGCACAGAACCGAGATCGACCCGCAGCCACTGCGGGTCCGCGGCGGCGCTGGACCAGCGGGTCGCGGTGTCGCCGTCGAAGGCGTTCTTGGCCGGGGTGCCGGCGTTCTCCGTCGAGGACGCGGTGGCGGGCCTGTTCAGGGCGGCGTTGGCCGCGCCGCACGCGCCGCCGCTGCCGCCGCCGGTCGTGCCGTAGACCTTGAACTCCCACAGCGAGTAGCCGTAGCCGGTGGCGCGAGCGGTGCCGAGCATCCGGACGTAGCGGCCGTCGCCCGTCACGTCCAGCGAGTCGACGCCGCCGTCGCCGCCGGTCACGGTCTTCAGGTCGGTCCAGTTCGTCCCGTCCTGCGAGGTCTGGATCCGGTAGCCGGTGGCGTAGGCCGCCTCCCAGTTCAGCACGACCTTGCTGATGTGGGCCGAGGCGCCCAGGTCCACGCTGAGCCATTGCGGGTCGGCGCCGGCGACGCTGGACCAGCGGGTGGCGTCGTCGCCGTCCACCGCCAGGGCCGGTGCGGTGCCGTTGTGCTCGACGGAGGAGGCGGTCGCGGTCCTGCCCTGGGAGAGCAGGGGGTCGTCGGCGTACGCGGGGGCGGTGATCAGGGGCACGGCGAGGAGGCCGGCCAGGACCGCGATCGCGGCCTTTGTCGGTCTGAGGTGCATGGCATCCGCTTTCAGGTGGAGGGGTTCGCTAGCGGTAGACGCCGAACTCCCAGAGGGAGTAGCCGTAGGTCGTGCCGCGTTCGGTCAGGTTGAGCCGGACGTACCGGGCGGAGGTGTTCAGGTCGATGCCGTCGAACCCGCCGTCCCCGGTGGTGGTGGCGTGCACGGTGGTCCAGTCGGTGCCGTTGACGGAGGTCTGGAGCTGGTACGCCTTGGCGTAGGCGCCCTCCCAGCCGAGCTGGACGTGCTTGATCGGGGTGAGCGCGCCGAGGTCGACCCGGATCCATTGCGGATCGGCCCACTCACTGGCCCACCGCGAGCCGAAGCTGCCGTCGGTGGCCCGATCCGGGGTGAACGGGCCGCCGTCGCCGGTCGCCTGGTACGACGATGCCGTGGTCGGCTTGCCGCGCGCCACGTTGGTGCCGTCGACGACCGGCGGCACCACCCGGAACGAACGCTGCTCGATGCCGGCGTTGCCGTGACCGTCGAAGGCGTAGACGTAGACCTTCCAGACGCCGAGCTGCTCGGGCGCGGTCACGGTGAGCCTGCCAGGGGCGGTCTGGGTGAAGCGGGCGTGCCGGAAGCCGCGGTTGCCGGTGATGTGCTTGTCGCTGACCATCACGTGGTAGCGGATCAGGTCCCCGTCGGGATCGGTGGTCTGGGTGTCGACGGTGAACGTGCCGCCGGCGGGGACCGCGGTCTGCGAACCGACCGTCATCGAGGTGATGCGCGGCGGGGTGTTACCGGTCGGCCGGCCGGTGTAGGCCTGCTGGAGGGCGTGGAAGCCGTGACGGCGCCAGCCGCCCGGGGTGATGTTCAGCCAGACGCCGCCGAAGTCGTTCTCCAGGCCGTAGTGGAACATGGTCGCGCCGAGCGCCACCCCGGTGTGGCCGCTGATGGCGTTCCAGCCGGCCGTGTACATCTGGCCCTTCTCCAGATCGGTCGGCTCGTCAGGGACGCCGTTGACGTCGTTCGGGACCTCCCACTCGCCGTCCGGCCCAGCCTCCGTGACGATGTACGGCTTGTCGTATCCGCCGGCGATCCAGTCGTTCTTCACGGTGTGAATGGCGCCGTAGGAGTTGACGGCGAGCAGGTCGAGCGCGGGCGAGTGGGCCTTGTAGTAGGTCCAGGCGTGGGTGTAGGCGTCGGTCGAGGTGACCGGGTGGTCGGGGTCCGCGGCATGGACGGCCACGGCGATCTCGTTGACGAACTTCGCGTACGCCACCCGCCGCTGCTCCACCACGTCGGCCGGCAGCCCGTGATCCTGCATGGTGAGGATGACCTCGTTGCCGACGTCCCACATCAGCACGCCCTGGCGGTTCTTCAGCGCGTTGACCCGGGCCACGATCTCGTTCTTCACGGTGGTCTTGTAGGCCGTGTCGTTGACGTAGTCGGCGCCCTGGTTCAGCCAGTGCCCGACGATCACCTTGATCCCGTTCCGGGCCGCGGCGTCGAGCAGAGAAGGCGTGGCGGCGTCGTCCACCCCCCAGGTGCGGATGGTGTTGACGCCCATCGCCTTCAGGTCCCGCATGTACCCGTCGGCCGCGGCCTGCGGCGGGCCGTAGGTCACGCCCTTGATCAGGTACGGCTGGCCGTTGACCGACAGTTGCCAGTTGCCGTTGCCGCCGGTCAGTCGGACGACGCTCGGCCCGGCGGGGACCGGTCCGTCGGTCATCGGGGCCGGCGTGGCGCCCGACCGGCGGGCGACCGACACCCAGTCGGCGCTCAGCACGCCGCCCGAGACGGTCTCCGGCGACGGTGTGGTGACTCCGGCGACGGCGTTCGGCAGCGAGCCGCCGATGGCCAGGTCCAGGCGGAGGTAGAAGCCGTGATGAACGGCCGCCCGCCAGGCGGCGACGCCGACCTGGCTCTGCCGTACGACCCAGGTCTGCCTGCCGTCGAGGTAGAAGCGGATCTCCTCGTCGCTCTTGGTGCGGTCGATCACCTGCGAGAACTCGTGGTAGCCGGTCGCGCAGCCACCACAGGTGGCGAAGCCGCTGGTACGCCCGTTGTACTCGTTGCAGACGCCGTCGGGCGCGGTGCCGCAGTGCAGCGTGTTGGAGAACTCGTCGGCCCCGTTGACGGCCGTCATGATGTCGGTCTCGCCGACGCCCGGCCAGTTGGTGTAGTCGCCGCGGTAGGCGGCGCCGGTGGCGCGGAAGCCTGGCCAGTAGCCAAGGGCCTTCGCGACGTCGGGCAGCTTCAGCCGGGCGCTGAAGCGGACCATCTCGCCGGGCCTGGCCTCGAAGTCGGTGCGCTGCGTCTCGACGCGGCCGGAGGTCCAGTTGCCGTCGCGGTCCTTGACGGCCTTGATGCTGAGGTGGCCGTCGCCGTCGAGGCTGACGTTGGCGGTGGAGTCGCTCATCGTCTCGACCTCGCCGGTCCCCCAGTTCGCGGCGCCGCCGGGATAGGAGGTGCCGGTGCGCCTGATCCAGTTGGCGGCCGACGGCGAGGTGCCGGCTGGGCCGGTGAAGTCCTCGCGCCACACCTCGGTCCAGTCGCCGGGCTCCTCGGGCTGGTCGCCGGTGTTGATCTGCAGTTCCCAGAGGGAGTAGCCGTAGCCGGTGCCGCGCTGAGTGCCGAGCATGCGGACATAGCGGCCGGTGCCGGACACGTCGAGGGCGTCGGTGCCGCCGTCGCCGCCGGTCACGGTCTTCAGGTCGGTCCACGCTGAACCGTCGGGCGAGGACTGGATCTTGTAGGCGGTGCCGTAGGCGGCCTCCCAGAGGAGAGTGACCTTGCAGATGTTCTGGCTGGAGCCGAGGTCGACCTGGATCCACTGCGGGTCGGATGCCGCGCTGGACCAGCGGGTGCCGTTGTCGCCGTCCACGGCGGCGCCGGCCGCGTAGGCGGCGCCCTCGGTCGAGGAGGCGGTGGCGGGCTTGCCCTGGGCGGCGTTGGCGGTGCCACAGCCGGAGGTCTGACCGCCTTCGCCGTACACCTGGAACTCCCAGAGGGAGTAACCGTAGCCGGTGCCGCGCTGGGTGCCGAGCATCCGGACGTAGCGGGCGGTGCCCGTCACGGTGTGCGCGTCGGTGCCGCCGTCGCCGTCGGTGATGGTCTTCAGGTCGGTCCAGGAGCTGCCGTCGGCGGAACCCTGCAGCTTGTAGCCCCGGCCGTAGGCGGCTTCCCAGGTGAGGACGATCCTGCTCAGTACGGCCGGGGCGCCCAGGTCCACCTGGAGCCATTGGGCGTCGCTGAAGGCGCTTGACCAGCGGGTGCCGGCGTTGCCGTCCACCGCCATCGCGGCGGCGGTGTCGCCGCCTTCGGCGGAGGACGCGGTGGCGGCCTTGCCCTGCGACAGCAGGACCTCGGCCATGGCGACGGCGGCCGATGGGGCCAGGGCGGCCGCGGGCGCCGCTACGGCCGGTGCAGCCGCGAGGGCCGGTGCTGCCGTGCCGGCCGCGGGGGCCGATGCCGTGCGTGCCGGTGCCGCCGCGGGTGCCGCTACGGCCGGTGCCGCCGCGAGCGCTGTGCGAGCCGGTGCTGCTGTGCCGGCCGCGGGGGCCGATGCCGCCGTGCGGGCCGGCGCGGCCGCGGGGGCCGGTACGGCCAGGGCGGATACGGGGGCGGCAAGGGCAAATGCGGGGGCCGCCGGGGCGGGGCCGAGGCCGGCCAGGCCCGCCACCAGGGCGACGACCAGGCCGAACCGGAACCGGCCGGGATGTCGGACGGGAAACACGTTCACTCTCTCCTAGGGGTGGGCGGTGCCGAGAGAAGGAGGAGAGCGCTCTCCGTGCCGTGACACTGCATCCTGGCGCAACCCCCGTCAAGGCCCAAAACGTTGCTGGGCCGAAATGCGCAGGTCACCGCCACGTAATCGAGAAGTGCGGTTTCTCGCCGCCTTGACAAGCCGTCGGTCCGGCGTTCACTCTCTCAGGAGAGCGCTCTCCCACCCCCCGCCCCCGAGGAGAGACCATGTCCGTGCTCCGAAGAAAGACCGCCCTCGCGTCAGCCGCCGCCGTCGTCTCCGCGGTGGCGGCCACCAGCCTGGCCTTCGTGCTGCCCGCCGCCGCCGACACGGTGCTGTCCCTGGGCAGGGCCGCCTCGGCGTCATCGTCGGAGGGCGGCGCGTACGCGGCCGGCGCCGCCTTCGACGGCGACCTCACCACCCGCTGGTCGAGCGCCTGGACCGACCCGCAGTGGATCCAGGTGGATCTGGGCGCCCCGGCCACCATCAGCAAGGTCGTGCTGTCATGGGAGGCCGCCTACGCGCGCGACTACAAGGTCCAGTCCTCCCCCGACGGCAACTCGTGGACCGACCTGAAGACCGTGACCGGCGGCGACGGCGGCACCGACACCTGGAGCGTCAGCGGCACCGGCCGCTACGTACGCATGTACGGCACCGCCCGCGCCACCGGCTACGGCTACTCCCTGCTGGAGTTCGAGGTGCACGGCACCGGCGGCGCCGGAACCACGCCCCGGCCCAAGCCGACCTTCACCGACGAGGTCACCCACCACGAGTTCCAGGCCAACTGCTCGCTGACCGCCAACCGGCCCGACGACCCGATCGTCTACCCCGGACTGCCGGGTGCGTCGCACATGCACACCTTCGTCGGCAACACCACCACCAACGCCCACAGCACGTCCTCCTCGCTGCTGGGCGGCAACACCTCCTGCACCAACCACCACGACAAGTCCGCCTACTGGTTCCCCAGCTTCTACAAGGGCAACCAGCTCATCGAGCCCGTAGGCAACCAGGTGATCTACTACAAGTCCGGCATTCTGGAGTACTGGCGGGTGCAGCCCTTCCCGCAGGGCCTGCGCTTCGTCGTCGGCAGCCCGACCTCCACCCAGGAGGAGTTCCGCACCCACCCGGGCGCGGTCGAGGGCTTCGAGTGCGGCGACCTGTCCAAGAGCTGGGACATCCCGCAGTACTGCGTGCCCGGCAGCCAGGTCAACGTACGCTTCCAGGCTCCCAGCTGCTGGAACGGGGTCAACCTCGACAGCGCCGACCACAAGAGCCACATGGCCTACCCCGTCGGCGGCTACTGCCCGTCGAGCCACCCGGTCGCGGTGCCCATGCTGGAATTCAAGATCGCATTCCCGGCGAGCGGCGACCTGTCACAGGCGCGCCTGGCCAGCGGGCGCGGCTACACCTGGCACTACGACTTCTTCAACGCCTGGGACGACCCGCGCATCCTCGACGCGCTGGTCACCCACTGCATCAACGGCGGACTGCAGTGCAATCCGCGCGGCTACGACCTCTACAAGCCGCACCGGGGAGCGGCGCTCACCGAGGACTTCGAACTTCCTTGATGTCCTCTGCGGGAACACCCGGCCCGTCCGCCCGCCCCGGCCACCGGGACGGGCGGACGGCACCGCGCACGGCCGACAAGCGCACGCCGACGGCACCACGCGCGGCCGGGGAACGCTTGTCAACGGCACCGGGCGCGGCCGACAAGCGTACGTCGTCGGCACCACGCGCGGCCGACGAGCGCTTGTCGACGGCACCACGCGCGGCTGACAAGCGCACGTCGACAGCACCACGCGCGGCTGACAAGCGCACGTCGACAGCACCACGCGCGGCTGACAAGCGCACGTCGACAGCACCACGCGCGGCTGACAAGCGCACGTCGACAGCACCACGCGCGGCTGACAAGCGCACGTCGTCGGCTCGGACCGCGCCGGCGGCGCTGGTGCTGCTCGCGCTGGCGGCGGTGCTGATGGGCGGCTGCCTGGCCCGCGGCGGCTCCGCGGCACGGCACGCGCACCACGTACCGGCGTCCACGCAAGCGGGCGGATCGCGGATCGCGCACCCCGTACCGGCACCCACGCAAGCGGACGACCCACAGATCACGCACCCCATACCGGCGTCCACACAAGCGGACGACCCACAGATCACGCACCCCGTCACGAGCGCGAGCGTCAACCCCACCGATGTCGCCTGGCTGCAGCTCATGATCCCGATGGACGAGCGAGTCCTGCCGCTGCTCGACCTCGGCGCCTCCCGGAGCCACGCACCTGCCGTGGGCCAGCTGGCCGCTCGGCTGCGCGCCGCGCACGTCGCCGAACTCGCCCGCCTGCGCGCAGCCCTCCACACCACCGCCCTCCACACCACCGGACCGCCCACCGCCCTCCACACCACCGATCTGCCCGCCACCGGACTGCCCGCCACCAACCCGCACGCCGGGCACGACATGCCCGGGATGATCACCGCCGCCGAACTCGCTCGCCTGCGCACCGCCGAAGGCCCGGCCTTCGACACGCTCTTCACCGGCCATCTCCGCGCCCACCTACGCCAGTCGCGGTCCGTGACCCGCTCGGAACAGGTCTCGGGCGCCGATCCCGGCATCAAGGCGCTGGCCGCCGCCATCGAACGCACCCGTACGACCCAGCTCTCCGCCCTCGGCGCGGTAGAGCGCTCTCCCTCCTGAAAGGACACGCGTGTGATCCCGGACGACCTCGACCGCCTGGTGGACAAGCTGGACCTGGAGAGCAAGGTGCGGCTGCTCACCGGAGCGACCGTGTGGCGCACGCCCGCCGAGCCCGCCATCGGGCTGGAACCCATGGTGACCTCCGACGGCCCCGCAGGCGTACGCGGGGAAGGATGGGACGAGCGCCGGACCTCCCTGTCGCTCCCCTCCGCCACCGCGCTCGCGGCCACCTGGGACGAGAGCCTGGCCCAGTCCATGGGCGAACTGCTGGCCGTCGAGGCGCGGCGCAAGGGGGTGCACGTCGTCCTGGCCCCCACCCTGAACCTGCACCGTTCCCCCCTGGCCGGACGACACTTCGAGTGCTACTCCGAGGACCCGCTGCTGACCGGTCGCATCGGCGCGGCGGTGATCCGCGGCATCCAGTCGCGCGGGGTCGCGGCCACGGCCAAGCACTATGTGGCCAACGACTCCGAGACCGACCGGCTCACCCTCGATGCCCGCGTCGACGAGCGCACCCTGCGCGAGGTGTACCTGGCGCCCTTCGAAGCAGCCGTCCAGGCGGGGGTCTGGGTGGTGATGTCGGCGTACAACGGGGTCAACGGCGTCACCATGTCCGAGAACGACCTGCTGGCCGAGCCGCTGAAGGGTGAGTGGGGGTTCGACGGGGTGGTGGTGTCGGACTGGGGAGCGGTGCGGTCCGCCGTCGCCTCCGCGCGTGCCGCCCAGGACCTGGTCATGCCGGGCCCAGACGGGCCGTGGGGCGAGGCGCTGGTGGCGGCCGTCCGCGCCGGCGAGGTGCCGGAGGCGGCGATCGACGACAAGGCGCGCCGCCTGCTGCGGCTGGCCGCCCGCGTCGGCGCACTGCCCGGCTCCCCCGCCGACCCCACCGCCGGTGACCTCACCGCCTCCTCCCCCGCCGACCCCACCGCCGGAAACCTCACCGCCTCCTCCCCCGCCGACCCCACCGCCGGAAACCTCACCGCCCCCTCCGCCCTGAGCCCTTCCGCCGGCGGCCCCACCACCGGGAGCGTCGGTGAGCGTCCGGATCGCGCCGAGCATCTGGATCGCGCCGAGCGTCCGGATCGCGCTCTCCTGCGCCGTACGGTCGCCGCTTCGACCGTACTGCTGCGCAACGAGGGCGACCTCCTCCCCCTCGACCCGGTCCGGCTGACCCGCGTCGCCGTCATCGGACCGAACGCCGCCAGGCCCCGCATCCAGGGCGGCGGGAGCGCGGGCGTCTACCCTGAATCCCTCGTCACTCCGCTCGCCGGCCTCCGCACCGCGCTGAACGGTCACGCCGAGGTGCACCATGCCACCGGCGTCGCCCTTGGCGGTTTGCCCGCCCCCCTCGACGTCGCCATCGCCCGGAATCCGCGCACCGGCGAGCCCGGGCTCCTGGTCCGCCTCCTCGACGCCGCGGGCGCCGAGATCCACGCCGAGCATCGCCTCACCGGCCGACTTCCCGAACCGGAAGGACCGATCCACCGGGCCGCCGCCGTCGAGGTCAGAGCCCTCGTACGGCCGGACCGCGCGGGCCCCTGGGACGTGGCCGCCGCCGGATGGGGCCGCTTGGAGCTGACCGTGGACGGCCGCGTCGTGATCGACGAGACGGTCCCCCGGCACACCGACGACCCCGCCACCGTGCACCTGGCTCCGCCGTACCGCACGGGACGCGTCACCTTCGAAGCGGGCCGCCAGGTCGAGATCGTCATGCGCCGCGAGCTCGTCCCCGGCGGCGGGCGGGCCTGCGTGCTGGCCGCCGCCCCGGCTCCCGCGGGCGCGGCGGCAGAGCTGGCCGCCGCGGTCGAGCTGGCCGGCTCGTGCGATGTGGCCGTCGTCGTGGTGGGCACCACCGAGCAGGCCGAGAGCGAAGGCGTCGACCGGGAGACGCTCGCGCTGCCCGAGGGCCAGGACGAGCTGGTGCGGGCCGTCGCCGCGGCCAACCCGGCGACTGTCGTGGTGGTCAACTCCGGCGGTCCCGTGGCGATGCCGTGGCGGGAGGAGGCGGCGGCCGTCCTGGTCAGCTGGTTCCCCGGCGAGGAGGGCGGCAACGGCCTGGCGGACGTGCTGCTCGGCCGGGCCGAGCCGGGCGGGCGGCTGCCCACCACCTGGGCGGACCGGGCCCTGGCTCCGACTGTGCCGGAGCGGGGCGTGCTCGAGTACGCCGAAGGCCCGCACATCGGGTACCGGGGCTGGCTGCGGGAGCAGGACTCGCCCGCGTACTGGTTCGGGCACGGGCTGGGCTACACGACCTGGGCGTACGAGGGGTTGTGCGCACCGGAGCGGGTCGCGCCCGGCTGGCCGGCGCGGGTGTGCGTCACGCTGCGCAACACCGGCCGGCGGGCGGGCCGCGAGGTGGTCCAGGTGTACCTGGCCAGGCCGCAGGATCACGAGCGGCCGGTTCGGTGGCTGGCGGGGTTCGCCGCCGTGACGGCCGTGCCCGGCGAGCAGGTGGAGGCGGTGGTGGAGGTGCCGGCCAGGGCCTTCCAGCACTGGGCGGGCGCCTGGCGTACAGCCGAGGGCGAAGTGTCGGTGCTCGCCGGGCGCTCGGCCGCCGATCTCCCGCTGGAGGCTGTCATAACGGTCTCACACAGCAAGGAGAGCGCTCTCCAATCGCATGTTATAAAGAGCGGGTGAAACAAGGGGGCTCTCCTACCCTGGAAGACGTGGCACGGGTCGCCGGTGTCTCCCGCGCCACCGTCTCCCGGGTGATCAACGGCATCCGCAACGTCGACCCTGTCATCCAGGCGACGGTGCTGCAGGCGATCGACACCATCGGCTACGTCCCCAACCGCGCCGCCCGTTCCCTCGTCACCAGGCGCACCGGCGCGGTCGCCCTGGTGCTGTCCGGGGCGGGGGGCGACGATGACCCGTCACCCAGCCCCATCCTCACCGACCCGTTCTTCGGCCGCGTCGTCGCCGGGATCATCAGCTTTCTGCGGCCGCGTGGCATCCACCCGGTGCTGATGTTCGCCGACACCGCGCAGAGCCGCGCGGAGGTCGTGTCGTACCTGCGGCAGGGCGATGCCGACGGCGCGCTGCTGGTTTCCACGCACGCGGCCGACCCGCTGCCGGTGGAGCTGGTAGAGGCGGAGGTGCCCGCGGTGCTGTTCGCCCGGCCGGCGGGCAGTGTCCCGATCAGCTACGTCGACCTCGACCACCGGGCCGGCGCCGCCCTGGCCGCCGACCGGCTCGTGGAGTTGGGGCGCCGCCGCGTCGCCAGCGTCTGCGGTCCGCTCGACGTGCCCGCCGCCCAGGCACGCCTGGCGGGATTCCAGGACGCGATGGCCAGGCACGGACACGCCTACGTCCCCTACAGCGAGGGCGGATTCACTTACGACAGCGGCGAAAGGGCCATGGAACGGCTCCTGGCCGAGCGACCCGACCTCGACGGCGTGTTCGTCGCCAACGACCTGATGGCCCAAGGCGCGCTGCACGCGTTGCGCCACCACGGACGCTCCGTCCCCGATGACGTGGCGGTGATCGGCTTCGACGACAGCAGCGCCGCGACCGCCTGCCGCCCACCGCTCACGACCATCCGGCACCCGGTCGAGGACATGGCCGCCGAGATGGCTCGCCTCCTCCTCGACCACATCGACGAGCCGGGCCGTACGCCCAGGTCCGTCATCTTCGAGCCCGCCTTGATCGTCCGCGCCTCCGGCTGACAGCAGACGGCCGAGTCGTGTCGTGCGGATTCGTGGTGCTGAGCGTAGTGGATGGCCTCGAACCCGTCGGGCGGACGTGTCCGATGGCTGAGTGCAGGGCATCCTTCTTCAGCTCTTCCGGCAGCTCAGCGTCGAGGACGGCTTCGCGCACGCGCACGTTCATCGACGTCACAGTGCCGGGCGGCACTGACATCCCCTTGCGCTCCGGCCGGCCGTGATCGGTGCGGCACCGCGAGCGCGCCCCGGCAGGGCCATGCCGATCATGTACGGATCCAGCTGATCTGTCATGCGGCCTGGCCTCGGATGCCCTTGATCGCGATGTCCAGCAGCCGGTCCGCCCGCTCGGTGTCGTCGTCGCGCTCGGTGGCCAGCGAGATGGCGTTGACGAGCGCGAGCAGATCCTCGGCGCGGAGCCCGGGACGTACGGCGCCTGCCTGTTGTGCCCGTCGCAGGAGTTCACGCGCCGCGTCGGTGATCATCGCCTGACAGCCCTCGTTCTGTTCCAGCAGGTCGGCATCCCGGCCGTCGTGCAGCAGCGAGGCGGCCAGGCCGCGGCTGGTGCCCGCGTAGGTGTTGAGGTCCCTCAGCCAGGCCAGGAGCGCGGGGCCCGGCTCGCTCTCCTCGGCCCGTTGCGCCGCCATGGCGCACAACTCCTCGACACGATCGTGGAAGACGGCTTCGAGCAGAGCTCGACGGGAGGGGAACAGTCGGTGCAGCGTCGCCGATCCCGTCCCGGCCTGGCGGGCGATCTCCTTCAGGGCCGCGCCGGCGCCGTCACGCGCGAAGACGTCCCGGGCCGCGCTGACGATGCGGTCGTAGTTGCGCTGGGCGTCCGCACGCAAGGGCCGTCGCCGGGCGGTGTGGGGCATGGCCTCCTCCAGGCTTTGACAAGTGGGCTGGCGCTCCGGTTAGAGTAGCCGAACCCTAAGTGGGCCGCCAGCCCACTTACGCTCGGAGCGACTGGGAGAGATCATGCGCGCCGTCCAATACACCCGTTTCGGCCCTCCCGAGGTGCTGCACGTCAACGACGTGCCCACGCCGGAGCCCGGGCCGGGAGAAGTACTCGTCGAGGTCCGCGCCGCGAGCGTTGACGCCGGAGAACTCGCCTTCCGCACAGGCAGACTCCGCGGCATCGCCCGAGCCCGATTCCCCCGCGGCCTGGGAGGCGACTTCACCGGCCGCATCGCGGCCCTGGGCCCCGGCGTACACGCCTGGAGCACGGGGCAGGAGGTGTGGGGGCTGATGCCGCACTTCACCTTCGGCGCCATCGCCGACTACGTGGCCGTCCCCGAACAGCGACTCGCCCGAGCACCCGAGAACCTGAGCCTGCTCGACGCCGCCGCCCTGCCCTCGTCGGGCACCACCGCCCTGACCGCCCTGACCGACAAGGCTCGGCTGGCCGGCGGTGAACGGCTCCTGGTCCGCGGCGCCACAGGCGGCGTCGGCAACATCGCCGTGCAACTGGGCAAGGCGCTCGGCGCCCACGTCACCGCGCTCGCCGGCACCCGCAATCTCGGCTGGGTCACCGAACTCGGCGCCGACGCGGCCCTGGACTACCGCACGACCCGGCCGCAGGACCTCGGTCATTACGATGTGATCCTCGACGTCGTGGGCACCGACCTCGGCGCCTACCAGGCCCGGCTCAGCCGGCGTGGCCGCATGGTCGCCCTCGCCTTCGACCAGAACCACATCCTGACCTCGATGATCACCACGGGGCTGCGAGCCGCCCTCTCCCCCCGGCGCGTGAAACTCTTCAGCAACAACCCCTCCCCCGCGCGGATCGCCGAGCTCACCGCCTCCGCCGAGGCCGGCAGCATCCGCCCTGTGATCGACACCGTCTACCCGATCGACGACGTCGCAGAGGCCCACCGACGACTCGAGACCGGCGGAGTCCGTGGGAAGCTCATCATCGACATGCAACGCTGACCCCTGCGCGAAGCAACTCCCGCCCACCGCGGACGGCAAGCGGCGCGGGCCGCTGCGCCGCGGCGGGTTCGCCTCCCCCAAGACGCCGCCGAGGCCGCGCTCGGTCAGGTGCGTGATCTGCGCACGGACATCAGTGCCCAGACGATCCACAAGTTCGGCTCGACAGGTGGAGCCGTAAGCCGTTCTGGCCATGCGTACCCATACCCATACGAATATCGAAGCCGGCCCGGCAGCCGGACCGCGCTCCCCGAACCGGCCGGTAATCGCGCTGTCCCTGCGCAGGAGCTCTCGCTGCTCAGAGCAGATCTGCCCCAGGCAGATCGTGTCGACGCCGGTCCGGATCGCCTCACAAGATGGACGCATGAGCGAAGAATCGAAACTTCCGCTGTTCAACCCACGAATGAGACGCGAACTCTTTGAGCAGCGTGTTCTCGTTCTCGACGGCCCTCTCGACGACGACAACGGGACACTGCTGGCCACCCAGCTGATGGCGCTCGCCACGGAGGATGCGTCGTCCGATATCGCCTTGTGGATCCATTCCCCAGGTGGCTCGGTCCCGTCGATGCTTGCGATCCGCGACATCATGCGCCTCATTCCCTGTGACGTATCGACCCTCGTCCTGGGTATCGCTTACAGTGCCGGGCAGTTCTTGCTGTCGTCGGGGGCCCGTGGGAAGCGCCGCGCTCTACCGCACTCACGAGTCCTGATGCACCAAGGCTCAGCGGGAATCGGTGGCACCGCGGTCGACATCGAACTGCAGGCCGGCGACCTCCGGCATACGCGCGACACAGTGCTCGGTCTGATTGCCGAGGACACAGGTCAGCCTGTCGAGCGCATATTCGAGGATTCTCTGCACGATCGTTGGTACACGGCACAGGAAGCACTGGACTACGGCTTCATCGACGCCATCGTGCAGAACTTCGACGAAATCGCGCCACAAAACCGCCCGCGGCTCGGATTCGGCATCACCCAAGGAGTCGGCCAGTGACCACATATACGATCCCGAACGTCATCGCCTCGAACCCTCGTGGCGAGCGGATCATGGATGTCTACTCGCACCTGCTCACCGAGCGGATCGTCTACCTGGGCACCGCAATCGACGCGGGCGTCGCGAATGCTCTCATCGCGCAGCTGATTTTTCTGGAATCAGACAACCCCGAGGCGGAGATCCAGTTCTATATCAACTGCGAAGGCGGAGACCCGAGCGCGATGCTCGCGATCTACGACACCATGCGCCATATCCGCCCGCGGGTTTCGACGACCTGTGTGGGACAGGCCGTCGCGGTGGGTGCCGTACTTCTCGCCGCGGGCGCCGAAGGCAAACGTGCCGCTCTCCCCCACGCACGGATCATCCTGCACCAGCCGGCAGCCCAGGGGCGCGGAACGATCCCCGATCTCATCTTGCAGGCCGACGAGGTCGTACGTGTCCGGGCGGACATCGAGCGCATACTTTCACGGCACACCGGCCAGTCGGTCGAGACCCTGCGCGCCGACACCGATCACGATCGCGTGTTCACCGCTACTGCGGCCTTGGAGTACGGGCTCCTCGATCAGATCATCGAGGAGCGTTCATAGGCCCGTGGACAACCCCGGCGAGCCGCGCTACGCGGCCAGAGCATACGCCGCCGAGCAGGTGACACCTCTCGACGCGCTCTGCTGAGCAGGCCGCAAACTCTCGGCAACGGCGAGGGTCAGATCGACCAGGGTCACATCCAGCGCTCCGGCGACCGCGGCGATCATTTCGCTCGATGGCTCCTTGACGCCTCGTTCGATCTCGGAGAGATATTGCGGCGAGACTCCGGCGCGGCTTGCCGTCTCGCTCAACTTCTCGCCCCGCTCATGGCGAAGCCCTCTCAAGCACTCACCGAGCACCTGCCGCCACAGCGGCTCGCGAGCCGGAGACGGCTCGGGGGCGGTCCGATTGATCGCTGGACGCGACGGCATGGATGAGGCCATGCCTCACCATAGATCGATGGCGCGTTCGAGCTCTGCCGGCTTCGCGCAGAGCAGAACCGTCTCCGCTTACCCTTGCCCAGCCTCAGGCCATTCGCGCGCTCACCGAGCGGTCGTCGCGGCGGCGACCACTCGGTGAAGCCGAAGAGCAGCCACGTGAGCACCGCTTGCGCAGGCGTTGCAAAGGCGCAAGCTCAGCTGGCAGGACCCGCTGGTGAACGTGGTCGAACTGATCGCCCGCTCCGGCCAGGCAGCCGCCGCACACGTCCCCCTGGACAACCTCAAGGCGGTGGCCCGCCTGCTGGGCGACCTGCAGCGAGCGGGGAACGAGGTTCAGATGAATCTCGACGGCAGCACGCTGACCGTCAACCGGCAACTCGTGCCCGCGATGCGCTTCACTTCTCCAAACTGGTGGATCGGTTCGTGCAGAACCTGCGCCGGGTGGCCGTCTCTGACATGCAGTACTTCGCCACAGTCGACCTTCCCGCATCCGGCTGGGGCCTGCTCACTCTGGAGAAGACCGCACCCCAGAGCAACAAGCGATTCACCGACTCCGGCAAGGCCCACGACGAACGCACTGAAGCATCGGAACGCGAAGACCACGCGGCCGGTGCCGATCCCGCCCGAACTGGTGGCCATCCTCCGGGCGCACCTCGACACGCACGGCACGGCCAAGGACGGACGGCTCTTCCGGACCAGGACGGACGGCGTGATCTCCGGCTCGGCCTACGCCAAGATCTGGAAAGAGGCCCGAACCTACGCCCTCACTCCCGATCAGGTCGCCTCTCCCCTCGCGGGCCGACCGTACGACCTGCGGCACGCCGCCGTCTCCCTGTCGCTGGAGGCTGGCGTCCACGCACCCGAAACGGCGCAACGGGCCGGCCACGGACCGGACGTCATGCTCCGGATCTACGCCAAGTGCATTGACGGACAACGCAATGTGGCCAACCAGCAGATAGAGGGTGCGCTGGCTCGTGACTGATCGATCCGGGGATACTGGCCCGGTGGATCTCCCGGCTGAGCTCAAAGATCGTCTGGCCGACCTCAGAGGTGATCTCCTCTGGGGTCGGCTCCCGGGGAGGGCGGCGGATGCTGGATGGCTGGCCTGTGAGCTCATCGAGGCCGGTCTGGATACGCCGGCGGTGTGGGAGCTTGCGGGTTACGCGTTGTCCATCGGACCTATGAAGGAAGTTGAGCCGCTGGTCCGCCAGGTGCTGGCGGAGAGCGGCTTCCCGTCCATCGACCTCCAGCGCGAGCCGTGGGCGGTCGCTCAGGACGTGGTGCAGGGGATAGCGGAGGGCACGCTACCCATAGGCAAGGGCGCCGACTTCCTGATCATGGAGCTCAGCGATAGATGGACCACCCCCCACGAGATTTGGGAACTGATCCTCCTCATCGACGGCTGGGAAGTCCTACGTGGGACTCCGCCGACCGACGACGAGCTTCGAGAGCAGGCACGCAAAATCGTCGATGCCGCACCAGGGTGGCCCGACGCGAAGGCAGATCAGGAACCGTAGAACATGGGAGTCCATCGCCAGCCATGGGTCTCGGATCGCTCCGGGGCTCTTCGGCTCACGTCGGGTTCATCCCGCAGACGTCCAGAAACCTGGCCTCGACGTACGAAAACGTGGCCCCTTTCATCCCGCGTATATCCCGTGACCACCGACAGACAGGGGCTCTCGGCGGCCTACTGCTGCACATCACGCGAGAGCCGCACCCAAGCAAAAGACCAGCTCAGACGAGGTTTTAGCTGGTCTCGATTGCGCGCCCTGCAGGATTCGAACCTGCACCGCCAGATCAGAAGCAAGATCTTTAAGTGTCGCACTGTGCCACTGGATGATGGTTCGTGCCATCTCAGTGCGTTTTGCTCCACCCTGGACGCAACTCAAAAACCCCGCAGCGCGAGCTGCCCGTTCGGATCGAGGCCGTCGAGGATTCCAACTGTGACCCCCTGCACCGCCACGTGGGACAAAGCACGTGGACAGCGCCGGGAGCAGCGCCGATCTCAGGACGCCGCGGCGGTTCTGATTCCCGCTTCCCAGCCCCCGCATCAGCAGGCCCGCGCCGGTCCGGCCGATAATGGCCCGATGAAGGTACGGATCGGGATAGCTCCGCCACCTGGAGACCACCCTGGCCGCTTGGCCGGACTCGCGGAGCGGGCCGAGGCTCTCGGGATCGATTCGCTGTGGTTGTCGGAGATCGTCCACGGGCCGTCCGTCGAGCCCATCGTCGGCATGGCCTACACGCTGGCCGCCACCCGCAGGCTGAAGGCCGGCACGGGGGTGGCGATCCTGCCGGGCCGTCACCCGGTGCGGGTGGCCAAGCAACTCGCCTCGCTGGCTGCGCTCGCCCCCAAGCGCGTGCTGCCGGCCTTCGGGCTGACCCCGGCCAGGCCCGCCGAGCGGGAGGCGTTCCCCGTTCCCGGGCCGCGCGGTGCGGTGTTCGACGAGTCGCTCGAGCTGCTCAGGTTGCTCCTGCGGCAGGAGAAGGTGACCTTCCACGGCGAGTTCTTCGCGGTGGAGAACGCCGGGGTCGGCCCGCTGCCGGCCAGGCCGCTCGACATCTGGGTCGGCGGCAGCGGGGAGCGCGCCCTGCGCCGCGCCGGTCGGCTCGCCGACGGCTGGCTGGCCAGCTTCCTCACTCCTGACCAGGCCGCCGCCGGCCGTATGGCGATCGCGGCGCACGCGGCCGAGGCGGGCCGCGAGATCGAGGCCGACCACTACGGCACCAGCCTCGCGGTGGCCGCGACCGAGATCCCTGCCACCGCGATCGACGCCATCGCCAGGCGCAACCCGGGCGCCGACCCCGCCGAGATCGTCCCGGTCGGCTGGGCCGCCGCCCGTGATCTGATCGGGCGCTTCGTCGAGGCCGGGATCACCAAGTTCGTCGTACGGCCCGCCACGCCTGTGTCCTCGGTCGAGCGCTGGCTCGACGAGTTCGCCGACCACCTCATGCCGCTGCAGAACTGAGCGCAACCCTGACGTGCCCCCACGTGCTCTGAACTGGGGGCCTGCTGATGAGGCGCGCCTTTCACCTCCGCCTTCCGAGAGTTCTTCAAGGTGGAGGGTTGCGGATCGTCACCACTCGGCCGCGAACGCCGATCCCGGAACCGACGCCCCGGATGCCGCGACACGGCCTGCCGCGCACGTGAACGACGACCTTGACGACCAACGAAGACCATCACGCCGCTCAACCGCAGCTCAGATGACGTGACCCGACATTCGAGCGGCACAGGAAGCTGTCGACGACACGCCAGAATGCGGCAGTCGGAAGCCCTTGGAGCCGCTATGCCGCCGGCGACCGCTCAAGGTGACCGCCGCTCTTCCCGCACAGGTGAATACAGATCACTCGATCAACGGTCTCTGCCAGTACTCCGCCCCTTGTCCGAGGCCGTCATGACCGTGGCGTAGTGCTCCGGCTGGTCCTCGCATGCGACGGCTGACCGTTTCCGTCGCCATCGTCGATCGATCTCCTGTCAGAAGGCGCGCTCGTGATGGATGTGCCGTGGGAGCAGGTCCATGAAGGCGTGCAGCGCCCTGGTCGGTTTGCGCTTCGCAGAGCTGATCACGCAGAGCGTCCAGGACAGTCCCGTCCCCTGCAGCGCCACCGCGCGCAGACCGGGGTGCACGGGGAACGTCTTGGGCTGGAATGCCACGCCGAGCCCACGCATCACGTACTGGGGAATCGTAGTGATGTCGGAGACCTCGACCAGCACCTGACGCGTCAGCTCCGCGCGAGCGAACGCCTCGTCCACCAGCTCCCGCTGGCAGAAGCCGATCGGCATCTCGACGAAGGGCTCACTCGCGAGGTCGGCAAGGCGCACGGCGTCACGCCGGGACAGGGGGTGGTCCTCGGCGACGAGCAGCTGGAGCTCAAAATCCTTGATCGGCATGACGTTGAGATGCTCGTCCCGGAGGCGCCTGCCGACGAAGGCCACGTCCGCACGGCTCTCCTTGACGTCCTCGACCAGCCCCGCCGTGCCGCGCTGCGACATCGCGACGCGCAGCCGCACCCCCGGGTGCCGGCGATGGAAGTCACCGGCCAATGCGGGGACGTCCACGACGGTCATGCTGGTGAGCATGCCGACCGTGAGGCTGCCGCGCAGGCCGGCGGAGACCGGCTCAACGGTGGCGCGGGCCCGGTCCAGAGCCTCCAGGGCCGCTCTGGCCTCGGGGAGGAACGCCGATCCCGCCTCGGTGAGCTGGACCGATCGGGTCGACCGGGTCACCAGCTCGACCCGTAGGTCACTCTCCAGCGCCTTGATCCCCGCCGACAGCGTCGACTGCGTCACGTGGAGGCGCTGGGCGGCACGGGTGAAGTTCATCTCTTCGGCCACCGCGATGAAGTACTCCAGCCTGCGCTGGTCCATGTGCCTCCTCCATCTATCGGTGCCGGCGATATGAGCATCGAGATTCTTCGTTGGACACGATAAGCGGCCATCGACAACAGTGGCCAGCGCGGCCACCGGCTTCCAGGCCGCCTTCCACAACTCCTCGACGAAGGACGACTCATGCGCGTATTTCTCACCGGCGCAACCGGCTACATCGGCGCGGCGGTTCTCGATCGGCTGGTGGCCGAGGGGCACCAGGTCACCGCCCTGGTCCGCGACCAGGGCAAGGCGGAGGCCGTACGAGCCAGAGGGGCGGTCCCTGTCCTCGGCGACCTGGCCGATGCCGATGCGGTGCACCGGCTCGCCGACGCCGCCGACGGCGTGATCCACCTGGCCGCTCCTGGTGACGACAGCAGTGCGCGGATCGACGACGCCGCGGCCACGCACATCCTCGGCGCCCTCAAGGGCACCGACCGGCCCTACGTCCACACCAGCGGACTCTGGGTGCACGGAAGCGGCACCGCGATCACCGAATCGACCCCGATGAACCCGCCGCGTCTGACGGCCTGGCGGGTGCCGATCGTGGAGCGCGTGCTCTCCACGCCCGGCGTGCGCGTCGCGGTGGTGGCTCCCGCCGTGGTCTACGGCCGTGGCGGCGGGCTGCTGAACCTCGTGGCCTCGGGGCCGAGAACCGCAGGAGACGCGCCGGCCCTCACCATGATCGGCCATGGGGAGCAGCACTGGGGCACGGTGCACGTGGACGACCTCGCCGTGCTCTACGTACGGGCGCTGGAGAGCGCGCCCGCAGGCTCGTACTTCATCGGGGCCAGTGGCGTGAACCCCACTGTCCGCGAGATCACCGAAGCCGTGAGCCGGGCGATCGGCCTGTCCGGCCGGGTCGCTCCCGAGCCGGTGGCCCGGACGCTCGAACGCCTCGGCCTGCTCGGCGAGGCGCTGCTGCTCGACCAGCAGGCCGGCGGGGACGCCGCACGGCGGATCCTCGGCTGGACCCCGGAGCAGTCGACGATCGTCGAGGACCTGGCCGCGAACCGGCTCGCCGCGATCTCCTGACGCACCACATCCCGGTTCTCACCGCGGGCTCGTCGCATGGAGCGAGGAGCCCGCGGGGTCGGCCAGCACCATGCGGACGGCTTCTTCCTTGAACTCCGGCGAGAACTGCCTGCGACGCCTCGTCACGTACCTACCTCTTCCAGACTGCTGTCAGCTTATGTAGCTGGCTGTCCGGAATCTTCTAGGCACCTCATGGCGTGATTCATGAATGACGGTCGCAGGGCTTGGCTCGGGCTCAAACCTGCACCTAATTCGATGATTTTCGCGGCAAGTGAGTTACCTGCTCGGAGGCTGCGTACTTTGGCGGACAGCCGTCATCTGGGCGCAGCAGTCGCTACCATCCTCAAGTGGCGCAAGCTCAGCGCAAGCACATCCCCAACGAGATTCGACGCGCGCTCTTCGACGCGACCGACAGGCGATGCACCATCTGCCGCAGACCCTTGGACATCGAGGGTGGCACCCACCACATCGGCGAGATGGGCCACATCGCACCCCACTCCCCTGACGGGCCTCGCCGGGAGGCGGTCAGACCGGCGGAAGTCGATGGCCTTAGCAACCTCATGCTGCTGTGCCCGAGTTGCCACCGGACCATCGACAAAGAGCCGGGCCTATGGCCGGATGACCATTTGCGCGCCATCAAAGCCGAGCATGAGGGGTGGGTGGTCGTCGAGCGGGCACGGCCGGAGCCGGACAAGCCGCTTGACGAAAAGCCCATGGGCCTTGGCGAGATCGTTGAGATCGGGGACGTCGCCTACCGGATCGCCGGCAATCCCCAAGAGGAGAGGTCCACGGACGGCCGAGCGATCAGGTCCCGGGCCTTCGCGCTCACACCTGACGGCCATCACCTCTGGATCCGCAGAATCGCCACCAGGTGGCCCGATTCCGAAGCCCTGGATCTCCGCGTCGCCCTGGCCGCCGAGGCCGACCTGCTCGCCGAAGCACTCCCCGGCCTGCCTCCGCCCGTCGCGGCGTCTATGACCGCGGAGACGGCGACACTGGTCACTGCGATCCCCTCGTTCACCACCCTGGCCCAGTTCTATGGCGGCCGAGGCCGCGAGTCCGAGGCCGTGAGGGTCCTGGCCGCTGGCATCGCCGGACTTTGCGAAGGGCTTGCTTCCCTACATGCCAGAGGCCTCGCCCATGGCTCCCTCGACTCTGACTCGATCATGACCGACCGAGGTGGGGCACTCTTTCTCCGTGACGTCGGCGATGCGTTCCTCCATCCCGTCGAACCCGCCGAGGACGTTCGCCGCCTGGCCGAGCTGATCCACGTGACGGTGACCGGACGCCCGCCCGTACCGCTCGTCTCGGCGGCGGTCCTGAACCCTGCAGTCCCGGAGCGCTTCGCCCAAGCCCTCGACCGCGCGCTTGTCCCTGATCCGGCTGGGCGCGGAGACATCGTGGAACTCAGCGCGGGACTGCGCATGTGAGGTGAAGGAGCAGTTGGTGGAGAGAAAGATCGTCGATCTCGGCGTCGAGGTCGGTCTGATCTGGTCCAAGAACTTCCCCGGCAAGCTGGTCAGACAACGCGAGCGGCATCCGCTCCTGCCAGGGCTGGAAGGGATCCGCCACGACCTGTGGTCGGCCGGATCGCAGAACCTCATTCCCGCTCGTGTGGAACGCGGCTGGGAGGGCCGGGACGACTTCCTCAAGATCTATGTCGACGGCCGGTACGCGCTCATGCTCTTCCCCACCAAGGACTCGCGTGGCTACTGGATCGGTGGGATCCATCCGATGCACTTCAGCGACCACGACCAGATTGTGCGCGGCGGCCTGCTGCTGCGCGCCGGGCGATGGCGGGTCTTCGACCACCCCTCCCAGCTGCAGCACTCCTCCGGCTGGCCAGCAATCCAGACCACCTGGGCCACCGGCTTCACCTCGCCGCCCGGCCAGGAGCCAACGCCCACAGTACGGGCCTCCCACACCGCGTTCCTCAACCAACTCGGCACACTGGTAGATCAGGGACGCCGGATCGAGGCCTCGGCTGGAGACGCCAGCCGACTCGTTCCGTACCACCGCGTCACCCCAGTGGCGGCGACCCGCCGCTCCGCGCGGTCGGTGCACGCCTTCCAGCTCATCGACGCCAACCGTCTAACGGCCGGCGCCCGCGTGCACATTGACGGCGAGCCCGACCTACGCGGCCGGATCGAGCGGATCGACGAGGGCGTGGCCACAGTAAGGTTCGAACGGCCCGTCGACTTCGGCCGGATCCCTGAGAGCGGTGCCTTCGCTGAATCACCCAACCTGATCGCCTACGACAAGCAGCGGGCGGCCATCGAAATTCTTCGGGAGGGCCGCACCCGCAATCCTCAGCTCCTGACCACGCTGGCCGACCACCGCTTCCAGCCCTTTGCCCCCGTCCTTGGGCGCCGTCCCCGGGAGCGTCTGGACGCCAGCCAGCTGAGTGCCTTTCACAAGGCTCTGGCCGTTCCCGACCTCGCTCTCATCCAGGGCCCGCCCGGCACCGGCAAGACGCACACCATCCGCCAGGTCGTTCTCGCCTGCGCCGATGAGCAGCGCAAGGTCCTCATCTCGTCCTACACCAACCGAGCGGTGGACAACGTGCTCCAGGACCTGCCGGAAGACCTGCTGGTCCTGCGGATCGGCCGGGAAGACGGCGTTACCCCGGGCTGCGAGCACCTGATGCTTGAGGCGCGGGCGGTCGAGCTCCAGCGGCGCATCGCCGAGCGGACGGAGCTTGTTCTCGCGCGCTATGCAGCGGCGGCTTCGGATGGTCCGGCGGACGCCTTGTACCGGCAGCTCGCCCAGGACCTGGGGCGTCTGAAGGAGGCTGATGCGGATGTCCAGCGAAGCGCCGCTGTCCTGGCTGAGCGTGAAGATTCCGTGACCGCCGACCTCCGAGAGCGGACGGCCGCCTTGGACCACGAGGAGCGCCGCCACGAAGAGCTGCTCGCCGAACATGTCCATGCCCTCGACCGGCTAGAACGCGCGCTGGACAGTGCCCGGAAGGCCGCCGGCCTCCCGCTGGTCGGCCGGTTCTTCCGGCGGCGGCTCATCCGTCTCGAAGAGAAGCGATCCGGGACGGCGGCCGAGTCCGAGGACATCCGCCGGACTTCGGGCCTGATCGCGCAGGACCGGGCACGGCTGGCGGTCGAGCTCGACCAGGTCCGTGCCACGCATCCCGACCTCGTGGCCGCCCGACGGACTCACGAACGCGACCTGGCCAGGCGACGAGCCGGCGCAGAACGAGCCGCGAAGGTCGCCACGTCTCTGCGCGGACTGCTCGACGGCGAGACGCCCGAGATCAGCGCCGACCCGGCGAGGCTGGCCGCATTCCTGCGCGCCGCAGGCTCGACACTCGGGCGGATGCGCAGCCGGTTCGATCTCTTGATCTCCTGGCGAGCACAACTCGAACGGCGTACTGAGCAGTTGTACGGCGAGCTCGTCAGATACGCAGACGTGATCGGCGCGACCTGCATCGGCACCGCGACGAGCGAGCATCTCGACGACGTCGACTTCGACGTGGCCATCGTCGATGAGGCCGGCCAGATCGGCACGGCTGATTTGCTTGTTCCGTTGGTCAGGGCACGCAGGGCGGTCCTCGTCGGGGACCACGTGCAGCTGCCGCCGCTGCCGGACCAACGGCTCGTCGCCTGGGCCGAGAAGGAGCATCCCGGCGATTCCGGGCTGGTCCGGCTCATCACTGACAGCGCCTTCGAGCTGTTGTTCCCCGTGACGCCTCCGGAGAACAAGGAGCTGCTCCGTTACCAGCGCCGGATGCCCGAGAGCCTGGCCCGCTTCATCTCCCGCCACTTCTACGACGGTCTCCTGGAAACCGACGTGAGGAGAGTCCACCACGACGACCTGTTCGCCGCTCCCGTGGCGTTCGTCGACACCGCGGAACTCCCGGAGCGTGCGCGGCGCGACCGCAGACCCCGCGCGGACGAGCCATGGCCCAAGGACAGCCGGCTCAACGAGTGTGAGGCCAGGCTGCTGACACTCCTAGCCACCCACTATCACGCGCAGTCTGATGACTGGGCGGTAATTCTCCCCTACGCGGCTCAGATCGGCTTGGTCACCTCCCTGCTCACCCGGCGCATCGGTGACGAAAGCGTCGTCGCTCGCCGGGTGGCGACGGTCGACTCCTTCCAGGGCGGCCAGCACGACACCATCCTCTTCGGGTTCACGCTCAGCAACCCGTACCGCAATGTCGGCTTCCTCAGCGAGGTACGCCGCTCCAACGTGGCCTTCTCCCGGGCCAAGCAGCGGCTGATCCTCGTCGGCGACCTCATGACCCTCCTCAACGCCACCGACTCCGGCTTCCGGGACCTGGCACACGCACTGCACGATCACGTACGAACCTCCGGCGACCTGCGCGGCTATCGCGACATCATGCGACGCCTCGGGGAGAACCCATGAGCAGCACGTCAACTGACACGATCCTCTACGCCCAGGCCCGCGCCTTGGAGCACGCCGCCGACCTGCCCGGAACCCGGCCCGTGCGGATCCACGCGCTCGCCTTTCCCCTGCACGCCGCGGAGCTCTCCGCGACCATCGAAGAACGTAGCCCGTTCGACCTCCTCGATCGCTATGTCGGCCTCGCCATCGCCGAAGGCGGGTTCACCCGCCTCCAGGACATCGCCGCGTTCCTGGGCGTCTCCGAGCACATGGTCGACCGGGTCCTGCGCTTCCTGGGCGGCATCGGCCATCTGCAAGGCAGCGCCGACGCCCTCTCCCTGACCGAGCGCGGCCTGCGGTCGGTGCGCGACGACCGCCGCTATACCGAGAAGCAGGAGCGGCTGCGCCTGTATTTCGACGGCGTGCGATGCGGACCGCTTCGCACCGCCCATTACGCTCATGGCGTGCGGATTCTCGATCGGGACGCCGCGTACGCCCAGCGGGCCTTCCGCCTCCTCCCCGAGGCCTGCGGATTCCGCCCCAGCGCCGTCGCAGAAGTTGCCCGACGTCCCGACAGAGGCGAGTACGACTTGCCTGATGAACTGCTCAACCTTGAGGTTCTGGAGGTGAGCCGGGCATTCCTACCCTGCTACGCCGTCAGGGCACACGACGGCCGGCGGCTCAGGACACTCATCTACTCCGGTGTCGCCGAACTGCGTGACCACCACCTGGAAGAGATCCTCAATTGCTGGCCGACGGCCACGCACGTGATGGAGAGCGCCGACTCCGAGCAGCCACGCGACCATTTCGCGGAGTGGATGCGTGAACGAAAAATCACCCCACAGGCACTCTCCTGGGTCGACCACTACGGCTTCCGGCTCGTCCTTCCGCCCTCCCGCTATTTGCAGCACACGATCGAGGCAAGGGAAAAAGGCACCTTCGCACTCACGATGCTCGGCTCGTATGTGGCTCCACGGAGCCACGTCCTCCAGCTGTGGTGCGACGACGCCCCTACTCGGACCAAGGCCGTCCTCAACCGGGCCCTGGCGTACGCGACAGCGACCCGCCGCAATGTTCAAGAGGTAATGGCGTTCCTCGAACGCGTCTGCCGCCAGCTCGAACCGGATGCCGACGTCACTCTCGACGACCTGCAGATGCACGCCCGTAAGACCGGATACGGCGCTCTGGATTTCAAAGAATGAAAGTCGGTCCGGATGCCGCTATCAGAAGGGACATCGTGTTCATCACAGTACGCTTAGCGAAGTTGACTTTCGGTCAGCTCTACTGGTTCGTCGACGCTGCGCGAGCCAGCGGCATAGAACCGTCTTCTCCGGTAAGTTACGAATGGGATGATTACGATGACTATGACCCGCGCATCACAGGCTTGATAGCACACATCAGTCCGAGCATTCATGCCCAACCGATAGAACCGCTCACTCTTCAACAGAAGCGCGATCCCGCCAAGACACTAAATTCCATTATTCATGCTGGTGGTGACGCCGCGCTCCAGCCCCGCTGGCACCATCTATAGATGACGGTCGCAGTGCTCGGCACGTGCTCAAATTCGTACGCCCCTCTATGTTGCCCCCGCGAGGTGTCCGCCTCGGTCGAAGTCGTTGCTGGTTTTCAACTGTCATCCCTTGCCCTGTCCGCGTGGGGCAAATCAGACGGACGGCGCCGTAGGCGACGCGCTTTCAGGACGCCGCGGCGGTTCTGATGTGATCGGCCAGTGGCGACAGCGACGACAGCGACAGTTCCCGATGCTTCCATGCCTGCCTGAGGTCCTCGGGGGTGTAGCGGGGAAGCAGGTGAAGGTGGAAGTGAAACACGGTCTGCCAAGCCGTAGGGCCGGTGGCGTGCCAGATGTTCATCCCGCCCGGTTCCAGCGCGCGCCGCAGCAGAGCGGCGGTGTGCACAGCACCCCGCATCAGCAGGCCCGCGCGGTCCGGACCGATGTCGGTCAGGTCGCGACAGTGCTCGCGGGGAACGACCAAGGTGTGACCGCGAGTCGCCTGCGAGATGTCAAGGAAGGCGACCACATGCTCGTCGGAGTAGACGATCTCCGCAGGGATCTCTCCAGCTACGATGCCGCAGAATGTACAGGTCCCGGTCATGCGCCGCCTCTCCTCCACTTGATCGAACCAGAGCGTAGCAACGCCGGATCAGGCTTGGGAGAGCGGGACGCGTCCAGAGCCTCACTGCGACCCGTGCCGTCGAGCGCTGGTCGAAGCCGCGACTTCACCGCTGAGCGGCCGGGCATCAAGCTGGTCGGCGACATCACCTATGTCCGCACTTGGGAGGGCTTCCTCTACCTGGCCACGGTGATCGACTGCCCCAGCAAGGCGGTGCTGGGCTGGGCGATGACCGACCCTTATCGCGCCGAACTGGTCAAGGAGGATCCGGATGGCCGCCGGCACCGGTCTGCTCCAGCCAGGCGCCGTGTCCCATACCGACCGCGGCTCGAACCGTTCTCCTTTCGCAGGTGACGCGCGACACTTCGGTTGCGGGGCGCGGCCATCAGGAGCACGACGACGACCGCTTCAGCGGCGGCGACGAGCGGTTCGGGACGTGGCCGAGCCGGCCGTACGACTGGGGATCGATAAGGCGGTGAACACCTGTCCCGGACGCCGCCCCCGTCTACCTGCTCGTCGACGGGAAGCTCACCACCCGTCAGACTACGCACACCCCAGCCCCCGAATAGGTCCAGCGCATCCGGCAGGTGTGCTTAGCCCTCAAGCGCCAAAGCTCGCGTCCCAGCGGAACCATACAAGCGCCCGCTACGCGTCCTGACGCGGAACGACCTGGGTGCGTTTGACTACCAACCAGAATCACTCCAGTCTTCTTTCCGCACCTGCCGGGGCTGATCACCGGCCGAGGAACGCGGTCACCATCGGCAGCACCAGGTCGGGCCGGATGACCTGCAGGTGCTTCGTGCCCGGCAGGATCGCCAGTTGCGCGTTCGGCAGCAGTTGCTTCATCTCGACCGCGTGCTCGAGCCGGACGAAGTCGGTGTCGCCGACGATGATCAAGACCGGCATCGTCAGTCGGCCCAGCTGTTCGTCGCTCCACCCGTCGAGATCATGTACGAATGGCCCGATCTTCGCCACGAACGGGAAGAACCCCTCGGGATTCGGCGCCACCTCCTCGTAGGCGCGTTGCATCGCCTCGGACTCCGCCGCGGTCGGCATCCGAGGCGAATCCAGCTCCAACGCCGTGATTTCGGGGTAATACGCCTCGCCCCGGGTCGCCCCGAAATGCGAGGCCGCCAGCACGACCCGGCCGACCCGATCCGGGACCGAGACGGCGACCTCGGTGGAGACCAGCCCGCCCAAGCTGTAGCCGAACAAGTCGGCCCGCTCGACGCCGAGGTGATCGAGCAGCGCGATCACGTCCTCGGCGCATTGCCGGATGGAGAACGGCCGGTCGCTGTCGGCGGTGTGCCCATGCCCCTGCAGCTCGATACCGATCACCTTTCGCTCGGCGGTCAACGCCGGCAGCAGCGAGTCGAAGCTCAGATGGAACGTATACGCGCCACCGTGCAACATGACGAGCGGCGGACCGGAGTGATCAGCGCCCATGATCTCGTAGTAGAGGTCGATGCCGTTCACCGAGGCGTATGCACCCTGAGTCATGTCGATTCCCCTTATCCCTGTCTATCGGCTCGGCACATAGGTCAGCACGACTGTGCCGTTACCGAGCTCAGTTACTTCTGTCAGGTCCATGGCGGTAGTCCGGATGCCGGACAGCAGTGACTCCCCGGATCCAGCGACGAAGGGGGGAGATCCTCAGATGCAGTTCGTCGAGTAGACCTGCCTCGACCAGCGCCCGGCTGAACGGGCCGTCGCCATATTTCTAACAATCTGCCGTCGCCGGCCTCCTTGAGCCGGGCGACCGCCTCCACCGCATCGTCAGCCAACACCCGCGCGTTCCACGTGGTCTCGGTCAGCGTGGTGGAGGCGACGTGCTTGGGCAGAGAGTCGATCTTGTCCGCGACGTCGCCGGTCATGGTCGGCCAGCTTTGGGCAAATCCCTCATAGGTCGCCCGGCCGAGCACGAGACCGATCGCCGAGGACAGCAGCTGGAGCCGATAGGCGAAGTGGTTATCGTCGGGGACGACCTTCATCTGCCCGGCCCACCAGGCGTCGCCAGACATTCTCCCATCGATCGAGAGGTGGTTGTATTCGATCAGTTTTCGCACGCCGGGAGTCAACCACAGGCTGATCGGTCCGTCTTGTATCGAACCGAAGCCGTATCACCACGCCAGAAACGGGGTACCGGACCTTAACTCGCCAGGGGTGTGACCGGTCGCCCACCGCATCGCCCTTGCGAGCTGCGACTGATCGTAATAGCCGCCGGCGGTGACCACGTCGGCGATCGATCTCCCCACAGCGAGAAGTTGCGCGGCGTGCCGTGCCTGCTCGATGCTGGCGAGCTTGCGGTGCGAGATCCCGACAGCCCGGCGGAACCGGATCTGCGCGATCCGTTCCGACATGCCGTGCGGCCGCTCGCCGTGCCGGATCTCGTCAACGAGCGGATCAAAGAACAACAAACGCGCACGCGCAAGCCGGTCGACGAAGACGTCAATGTTCTGCTCGGTCGGCATCTCCCAGTCCCGGTTGCCCAACACGATCCGGCCACCCGGCAGGGTCGGCAACAACGCATCCCTGAGGTCGGTCAGACCTGAGGGCGGGTGCAGCGGCAGACAAGTACCAAGCCGCAACTCCACGCCGAAAAACTCCCAGCCCTTCAGGCAAGTCAGCGAGGTGCCCCTTGTCTCCGGTCCGCGCACGTGCACTGTCCATCCGTCATGGCCCCGCGCAAATGCGATCATGGACGAGGTTTTGGCCACCGAAGTGAAATCGATCGTGGCGTCACAACTCGCCGACCACACCCGTTGCACCAACGGGAGTTCGGCGGTCACATCGTTGAAAATTAGCCCCACGCGCTGTGAATATAGACTAGTCCAGATCCATCTTCGTGGTCCCTACACCCGATGATTTTCGACGAGAGTCGAAATCCTGCTGGCCCGGCTCCGCATCTCGCACCCGAAGCTCGATTTGGTCGATGCGGCAGCGCCCACGGCCGGGACGCTCGTCACTTAGGTCCGCCGCTTTCTGCGTCTCATTCTGACGAAAATGGCCGAACTGCGAAGGTCAGCGCGTGCCCGGCATCGCCTACCGGCACCCCTCGGCGGCCGGCGTCGGGCGCAGGGCGTCCGTCCGCAGTGGCAACGGTCCTCCCGGTTGACCGGATGGGCGTCGGCTGGGGGTACCTGCGCGGGCCCCTGGTGAGGACGTCGTGCAACATCAGCGGCTACACAGGTTGACTTCGTAGGGTCGGTCATGGCTTTGCCGGGGTATCCAGGGTGAGCCCGGTCTGGGTCCGACAGCCGGTGAGCAGGTGGGGCCGGTACTGGATCTTCTTCAGCTTGCGTTTGACGATCCGGACGAGCCCGGGCAGGTCGGTGACGGCGAAGTTGGCCAGGGCCCGGCGGAGCAGCGACCAGTTGCCCTCGGCGGATTGAGTTCAGGAGCGTAGGAGGGGAGCTGGACGATGCGTAACCAGTCGGCGTTCGCGGTGGCAAAGTCGGCGAGTTGGCCGGCCAGGTGCACATTCAGATTGTCCCAGCACCACACCAATGGCGCGCCCAGGTGCTGGTGGATGGCCACGATCAGGTCCCGGTAGTCCATCCAGAAGAAGGTCTTGGGCTCGCCCTTGCGGCCGTGGTAGACGTGCAGGCGGTAGAACAGGTACGGCCGCTCGCCGTCGCGGTAGCAGACGACGCCGGCCACGTTGACCCGGTCCGAGCCTCTGCCCCTGACCGTCACTACCGGCCGAGCGCTGACCGGCGGCCGGGTGCGTCCTAATGAGTTCTGGGAGTAAGCCATCCGGCAGACTCCGTGGTGGATAGCGGCCGCCGGCAGGTGAGCACTCTGGCGTCCTGGACATCGAGTCCTGACGAAAGACCGTGCCCCTGCCAGGTTGGTCGGGAGAGTTGATCGCTGATGGGATGTCGTGCCCGTCCTCACGTGGCGTGAGCACTGCTTCATCAGGTCGCCGCTGGTTCTCCCGCAGGCTGCTGACCAGCGGAAACGACGACATCGGCGGGAGACCGAGGAACTTGCCGGTGCCCGCCTGCCAGACGCGCACGGGCGGGCAGCCGGGAAGGCACCACCGCCGCGATATCTTCGACGCGATCAGGTACGTGACCGACAACGCCTGCAAGTGGAGGGCCTTGCCAGCGGACTTCCGCCTTACCAGACCATGTTCGGCTTCTTCAGCCGTTGGACCAGGGCCGGGGTCTTCAACCACGTCCGGGATGAGCTTCGCCGCGCCATCCGGTTGCGCGCCGGGCGCTGTCCCCACCCGGTCGCCGGCGTCATCGATTCCCAGTGGGTGCGTGCCGCGGCCACCGTCGCCGGCCGCTCCCGCTCCTACGACGCTGGGAAGAAGGTGCCGGGAAGCGTCACCTGGTCGTTGACACCTTCGGCCTGCTCATGATTGTCATGGTCACGGCCGCCGGGCAGCCCGACTGCGACGCCGCACGGGAACTACTGGTCCGGCTGCGGATGCTGCATCCGCAGTTCACCCTCGTCTGGGCGACAGCGCCTACGCCGGCCCGCTGGTGGAGTGGGCCCGCCGTTTCCTACGCCTCACCTTGAAGACCGTGACTGAACGGCCTGGTCACACCGGGTTCAAAGTGCTCGCGCGTCGGTAGATCGCGGACAAATCCCTGCCCTGGCTGGTAAACGCTCGTCGCAACGTCGTCGGCTTCGAACGCAAGCCGTCGCACAGTGAAGCCCATCTGACCGTCGCCGCGATCACGCTCATGACCAGGCGACTGACCAGGGAGAGGCCGTCGGCATGGGTCCGCGAGCCAGCGCACCGCAGGCCGCCTGAAATGCCCGAACCATCCGGGGGAGTCCTGGCCGAGGGCATGGACTCCCCCTGCGGACCTTGCTTACTCCAGGACGAAGAGCGCCCAGTTTTGATGTGAACTGATGCAATGGTGCCTGCACGTGTAGTCCTTGACCACGCCGTGCTGCGTCAGAATGGAGCCCTCCACAGTGCAGCCGGCCTCGGTCATGGTTGCCGGTAGGATTCGCGCCACACGGGCGGTGCGTAACCCGGAGCGTGGCGCAGTCCCACACCGTGGCCTGCGGCGACGCCGCTCATCTGAGCTGTGTGGCGATGCTCACCAGCGGACCAACACCCCTTCCAACGTCATTCGTACGGAGTGATCTCGGCGATCGCGGTGGCGCCGCCCATTCCGTTGTCCACGCGCAGTCGCAGGTAGCGGGCTTTGACGCCATTGAGGTGGACGTCGTTCGGCCCGGTGATCCGCGGCCAGGTCACGCTTGCCACCTGCGCCCACCAGGTGCCGTCGGCGCTGACCTCCAGCACACCTTTGAGCGGTGTGCCGGTCATGTTGACGACCGGATTCTGGGCAGCCGAGAAGACGGCGGCCAGCTTGGGCACGAATCGGACCGCGGACAGCGTGCGCTCCTGCCCCATGTCCACCGTGATGAAGTGCGGCTGGGCGGGGCTCACCGTGGGATCGGCCGCGTCGGGGTACCACGAGTGGTAGTAGGTGAACGGGTCGCCGTCGACCGCGAGTCGGGGGTCTCCCACGTACGGCTTGAACGTGCTGGCCGTGGCGGACAGTTCCGCCGGTGGAATCAGGGTTCCCGCCGGCGGCGCGGGCCAGACCCCGGGCGCGTACTCGGGCTTTTCCGTCACGATGGGACGATTCGGGCCCGGACCGGTTCCGGTGACCAGCACGTCGGCGATGACCGCGCCGTGGTCGGAGTAGAACGGGTATTCCTGGTCCAGGTAGCCGCCCTGGTGGCGGGGCAGGCGGCGCACGTCGGTGCGGGCGCCCAGCACGCGCATTTGCGCCTTGTTGTCACGGAAGAGCAGGTAATCGATGCGAGCGGGGGCGGCACCGAAGCCGCTCCTCGTGCTCCAGGTGCGGCCCGGATAGAGCCCGGCGTCGGCGTTGATGTAGCGGAAGACGTCGTAGAAACCAGCGTCGACGTACTGCTTGGTGTAGGTCCAGGGCACGGTCAGCCCGGCATGTCCGCGGGCCTTGGCGAACTGGCCGGTCCAGTCCCGATACGACCACGCGTTGAAGTCACCGCCCATGATCACGGGGGCGTCGTCCTTGACGTAATACGGCACCACTCTCTGCAAGATCGCCTGGCCCTGCGCGTTACGTTTCGTGTCGTCGTAGGTGAGGATCGTGTTGATCGACGGCGAGATCGGCTTGCCGAACTGGGTGTTCACCACGGCGTGGTGCATGGGGGCGAAGACCGAATCCTCGTGCCGGGACCAGACGGTGAAGGCGTGGATGTGCTTGCCGTTGGGCAGCTGCAGCTTGGCGCCGCCAAAGTGGAAGTCGGTGATCTCCGGCCGTTCGGTGTAGCGCTGGACGACCTTCAGCTTGGTGAAGAGCCAGAGATTGCGGTACTTCGCCTCTTCCGCCACCGTGATCGGGACCGAGCTGTACAGGTCGGTCGTGGCTCGCCCGGCGTTGAGCCCCTGGAGGATGGCGGTCTCCGAGCCGTAGGCCTCCACGACGAAGAAGACGTCGGGATTGACCTCGTTGACGTACTCGATCAACTGCTTCAGGTTCTCACCGGTGTAGTCCTTGCCGTCGAGCGTGCCTCCGCCGAGGAGGTTCCAGGTCATGAGCCGTACCTGGGTGCCCGCCTGTCCCTGGGCGAAGACCGCGTCGCTGGCGTCGAGCTCGAACTCGCCCTGCGGCACCACGAAGGGATGTGACTCCGCCTTGCCATTCGTCGTGTACAGCGTGGCCCGCATCCACACATACCCCAGGGTCCGCTGCCTGATGGCCATCCTGATCTCGTGAACCTGACCGGCCACCGCCGGTCCGTTCGCCAGGATCGTGCAGAGCTTTCCCACCTGCTCCGGGCCCGGCGTAGTCAGGGTCTTCCCGTCACAGCGGTAGGAATACACGAAGCTGTCCGCTGACGCCGCAGCCGGTACGGCCCAGGGCAGCAGTAATACGGCTACGGCGATCAGTAGCCGCCTTATCGGTCTCGTCATAAGGATCAAGTATGTCAGTGACAAAGGGAGACGAAATGCCGTTCAGCCCAGGTTTTTCGTGCGCCCAGCGGTACAGGAGACGAAGCCGTGACCGTAATACAGGCCCTTTTCCGGCGACCCCTGGCCGGACCGGGCGTGCCATTTCCGAGCGTCCAGCCAGCTCCGCATGAAAGGGACGTCATAGGCAGGAGGTTGGCCGTGCATCAGCTCGGTCACATCCTCATCGTCAAGGGCAAGATCGAAGGCGCTGCCTGTTCGCCGGGGATGCCAGCCGCGATCGAGTGCCATGCGTATGGTCGCCATCATCAGCGCCGGCCGTACGGCCATTGTCCGTTCGCCCCACCACGCGTCCGGCCGGGAGCAGGGAAGCGACACCAGCAGCAGGACGCGGCCCGAAACGCCGGGCAGTTCCACCGCGAACGTCAACGGACCCAAACTGTTCCCCTGGCAGTAGGTGGGCTTACGACGGAACGCGCCAGCGGGATGTCATGTCGTCAATGGTGAATGAGCCGCGAACCCTTATTTGCAATCGCCATGAACAACCTCCTGCCCTGTTCCGTCATTGTTCCTGGGGTGGCCGAGAACGGCGAGTAACGACCGTAGCCAGGCGTAAGAGCAACCCCTCGTCAAACCCCACAGGGTTTTTGCGAGGTGGCCAGGGAGAGGACCGAAGCTCACCACCACAGCCACGACGCCATTTCCGCCGTCATCCCCCGAGGATGTCGCGGTGCCCCTCGACGGTGACCGCCATCACCAGGTAGATGGGCCGGTTGGCGACATGACCGTCCCGGATCTTGGTTCTGACACCGGAGTCCTGTTCACCCAGCCCGACGGCAGCCGCCTACATCCCCGGCACGTCTCCGACCAGTTCCTCTGGCTGGCCTGTCTGGCCGGCCTGCCACCCATCCGGCTCCACGACCTCCGCCATGGCGCAGCCTCGCTGATGCTGGGGGCCGGGGTGGAAATCAAGGTGGTACAGGAAACCTTGGGACACACCTCCAGCGCGTTCACCGCCGACACCTACACCTCCATCTACCGGCAAGTGGCCAGCGGCTGGCGCCGCATCTGCACATGGCGATCCGTGGCACCCTCCTGCTCGCTGAGATCAAGCAGATAGCCGCAGCCACCTACCATCAGGTCAGGTGGCCACAGGCCGACGAAGTGCGCTTCGACGGTGACCACCTGCCCGTCTGGGACGAGCAGGCCGGCTACCTCGACCCGGCCACCGGCGAGGTCCTGCCCACCTGGGACGAAGCCCTCGACGCCCTGGACGACGACGCCGAACCCCTTCACGTGCTGCGCTTCGGCGAACAGGTGGACGTGCAAGGCGTCCTCGCCGGTACACCGGACGCCGACCAGTGCATCCGGTATCTGTCCAAGTACCTGACCAAGTCTCTGGGTGACGCTCTCGACGGCGGCCAGGCTCAGCGCGACCATGCCGCCGGCATGGTCGACGCCCTGCGTTACGAACCGTGCTCGCCGACCTGCCCGAACTGGCTCCGCTACGGCGTCCAGCCCAAGAACGCCAAGGCGGGGATGGCTCCCGGCCGGTGCCGCTCCAAGGCACACAAGCCCGAACACCTCGGCTACGCCGGACGCCGCGTCCTAGTGTCCCGCAAGTGGTCCAACAAGACCCTCGCCCAACACAAGCAGGACCGCCGTACCTGGGTCCTGGAAGCCCTCGGCCAGACCGACGAACCCACCGACCCGCACCGCTACATCTGGCGGCCCGTCCCGGCCGGCGACGCCAACGTGCCACCCCTCGCCATACGACTCCTGCGCACCGTCGCCAAACGGCAACGCTGGCGAGCCCACCTCAGAGCTGGAGGCCAGAGCAGCCGGTCAAGATCTTTCGGCAACTGAGCAGACCGGGAGGGCGGCACGAGGAGAGACGAACTACTGACCGTCGCCCAGGTCCTCAACGAACTCGGCGGGGTCTCCCGCCGCACCTTCTACCGGTGGCGCGAGATCGGTAAGGCACCGAGGGGCATTCGCCTGCCCAACGGTGAGCTTCGCATCTACCGCAGCGACCTCGAAGCCTGGCTCGAATTCCTCAGGAGCGCGGCATGACTACCTCCTACAAGGTCAAGTTCTGGGATATTCGCACCAACACCAGAGCGGACAAGCCCGGCAAGAAGCCTCGGGTCGTCTCCCATACCGTGCGGCGGACGGTCGGCACCCGTGAGAAGTCGCAGACCTTCAAGACCAAGGGCCTGGCCGAGAGCTTCCAGTCCGACCTGCGGCAGGCGGCTAAGAAGGGCGAAGCCTTCGACGTGGACAGCGGTCTTCCCGCTTCGATGGTCAAGGCCAAGGATGCCCGGACCTGGTACGCCTTTGCCGTCGCGTACGTTCGCACCTGGTGGCCCCATGCGGCCAAGTCCTGCGAGGGCATGACCGACACTCTCGCCACCGTCACCCGCGTTCTGGTCGGCGACGTACCCGGCCGCCCGTCCGACGAGAAGATCCGGCGGGCGCTGCGCGAGTACTCCTTCCTGCCCGAGGACCGTCGGCGGGAGCCAACACCGGAGATCGCCCGCGCTGTCCGCTGGCTGGAAGGTGCTTCGCTCCCCCTGAGCGCTCTGGAGGAGACCAAGCACGCCCGTGCGGCGCTGGAAGCCCTGGGGCTGTGCCTGGACGGCAAGCCTGCGGCGACCTCGACGTATCGCCGCAAGCGGGCCGTCTTCCATCACGCGCTCGAATACGCCGTTGAGCTGGAGGAGCTTTCGGCGAATCCGCTGCACAAGGTCAAGTTCCGCAAGGCCAAGGTGAGCGGCGAGATCGATCGGCGCTCGGTGGTCAGCCCGCGCCAGGCGCGTGAACTGCTCACCGCGGTGACCTACGTGGGGCGGTCGCGAGGGCCGATGCTGGCCGCCATGTTCGCCTGCATGTACTTCGGCGGTCTTCGCCCGGCAGAAGCGGCGGGACTGCGGCAGAAGGACTGCCGGCTCCCGGAGAAGGGCTGGGGACTGCTTACGCTGGAGAAGACCAGGCCGCAGAGCAACAAGCGGTTCACCGACTCCGGGCAGGCCCACGACGAGCGCGGGCTGAAGCATCGGGACGTGAAGCACACGCGTACCGAGCCCGTCCCTCCCGAGCTGGTGGCCATCCTGCGGGATCACATCGCGGTGTTCGGAGTCGGCGAGGACGGCCGGCTCTTCCGTACGCGCACGGGCGGCGTGATCTCGGGCTCGGCGTACGCGAAAGTCTGGCAGGAAGCCCGGACGTACGCCTTCACTCCCGACCAGGTCGCCTCTCCCCTGGCGGGCCGGCCGTACGATCTTCGGCACGCGGCCGTATCGCTCTGGCTCAACGCGGGCGTGCATGCCCCGGAAGCGGCCGAGAGAGCGGGACACGGCGTGGACGTGATGCTCCGCGTCTACGCCAAGTGCATCGACGGCCAACAGGAGATCGCCAACCAGCGCATCTTGGAAGCGCTCGCGGCGTGACACAGGAGCTACGGCAGGGCCCCGGGACACCTCGGGGTCCTTTCGCCGTTCCGGGCCTCGAAACTCCCACGCCGACCTGGGGAAACGTGGCGGCGGGCATTCCGCGTATGTTCCGTGAAGGGTGGCACAGGGCTGCTTCGGGCCGCCTCCCGCTGCCTACGGGGCAACCGGGCCGATCATGCAAAAGACCAGGTCAACCCGTGGATTGCCTGGTCTTGGTTGCGCGCCCTGCAGGATTCGAACCTGCGACCGTCGGATTAGAAGTCCGGTGCTCTATCCAGCTGAGCTAAGGGCGCTCCCGCCTTATTGTGCATGATCCGGCGACTTGTCACGCACATGTTTTGGTTGTGTCAGGAAGGGCGGCGGGTCGGGACCGGTGGGAGGGGGTGAGCGGAAAGTCCGATCGCGGGCGGAAACTCCAGGCGGGGGCGGGGTGGGAGGGTCTAAGCTGTCGTGGCATGGTCGCGACGGTCCTGCATGAGATTCCCCTGCAGGGCGGGGACGTGACTGACGGCGTGGTGCGGGTCGGTGACACCGTGCGGAGACCGGTCAGTACGTCGACTCCCGCCGTACACGCGCTGCTCCGGCACCTGGAGGCGGCCGGGTTCGCGGGGGCGCCCCGGGTGGTCGGGAGCGGGATCGACGGGTACGGGCGGCAGGTGCTCAGCTATCTGCCCGGCGTCACCGGGGTGCGGGCGGCGAGCGTTCAGGACGAGGCGCTCGGGCGGTTGGGCGGGCTGCTGCGGGACTATCACGATGCGACCCTCGGGTTTCCGCTCCGGATGGAGGGGTGGGAAGGCGGGTCCAACGATGATCGGGCGCCGGAGGTCGTGGGGCACTGCGATCTTTCGCCGGCGAACGTGGTCTTTCGGGCGGACGTGCCGTACGGGATGATCGACTTTGATCTGGCGCGGCCCACCACGCGGTTGTTCGACGTGGTGACAACGTTGCGGCACTGGGCGCCGCTGGCGGATCCGGTCGATCGGCATCCGTTGTTACGCCAAGTCGACGTGGGTGAGCGGGTTCGGATCTTCTGCGACGCGTACGGGGTGCCGTCGCGGGAGCGGAGACGGCTGGTCGAGGTCGCACGGGTACGGTTCCAGCGGTCCTACGCGGTCATGCGGAGCCGGGCGGCCGTGGGCGGCGGCTGGGGCCGGATGTGGGCCGAGGGTGCGGGGGAACGCATCCGGCGTGCGGTGGCATGGCTGGATGTGCACGAAGATGAGCTTCATGCCCATTTGGTGTGATCGTGGTGATGGTGAGGGAAACGCGCGTGAGCTTGGGTTGGGGCTTGCGGCTGGGGTGATGCTCGACCGGGTCATCGGGGATCCGCAGAGTGCGGGGCATCCGGTGGCGGTGTTCGGGCGGGCCGCCGGGCGGGTGGAGCGGGTGCTCTATCGGGATTCCAGGGCGGCCGGCGTGCTTCATGTGGCCTTGTGCGTCGGGGGTGCGGTGGCTCTCGGTGTGGTGATGGCACAGGCCGGTCGAGGGCGAATCGCGTCGGTCCTCCGGGTGGGGAGCGTGGCGGGGGCGGCGTGGGCGGTTCTCGGGGGGACGACGCTGGCCCGGGAGGGCCTGCACATGGCCGAGGCGCTGGAGGACGGGGATCTGGAACGGGCCAGGAAGCGGCTGCCCCACCTGTGCGGGCGGGACCCGTCCGGGCTCGGGGCGGAGGAGCTGGCACGGGCGACCGTCGAGTCGCTGGCCGAGAACACCTCCGACGCCGTCGTGGCGCCGCTGTTCTGGGGGACGGTCGCCGGGGTTCCGGGGCTGCTGGGGTACCGGGCGGTCAACACGCTGGACGCGATGGTCGGGCACAAGTCGGAGCGGTACCTGCGGTTCGGGTGGGCGGCGGCGCGGCTGGACGACGTGGCCAACTACGTTCCGGCGCGGCTGACCGCGCTGCTCACGGTGCTGGCCGGGCCGGATCGGCGGGGGGCGTGGTCGGTGGTGCGGCGGGACGGGCACCGGCATCCCAGCCCGAACGCCGGGCGGTGCGAGGCCGCGTTCGCCGGGGCGCTCGGGGTGACGCTGGGGGGTACGAACGTGTACGGGAGCAGGGTCGAGCATCGGCCGACCATGGGAGACGGGCCGCGGCCTGACGTGGCGGACATCCGGCGGGCGGTGCGGCTGACGCGAGCGGTGAGCATGGGGGCCGCGGCGGGGGCGGTTGTTCTGGCGGTCTGGGCCCGGCGACTCCGGCCTTGGTCCCGGTGAAGCCCCCCTCCCGGTGAAGCCCCCCGCTCGCTCACATCACGCGGTTGAGGTTGAACACCAGCCACACGATGAAGGCCGAGATCACCGTGATCCCGATCATCGCCTTCGCGGCCTGGTGGGCGGAGACCTTTCTGGCGGTGACCTGTCTGGCGCTCTGCTTCCAGACCTGCCGCATGGTGATCATGTTCTGGTAACGACGGCCCAGGGCGAAAAGGGCCACCCCGAGGAGGATGAACAGAATGACGCGACCGTCCGGTGTTCCCATGAAGAACCCCCTGTGACCTCGGTGAACGTGCTGCCCCCGAACCAGGTGAGAACACAGAATACTCGGGCAATAGCGATTTGTAATCAAGATATCGGGTCGAGATCCACAACGATCGGCGCGTGATCGGAAGGACCTTTCCCCTTGCGCGCCTCGCGGTCCACATAAGCCGACCTGACCCGGCCGCTCACGTCCCCGCTCGCGTACACGAGATCGATCCGCATCCCCTTGTTCTGGTGGAACATCCCCGCCCGATAGTCCCAGTACGTGAACGGATGCGGCCCCTTCATCGGCGTCGGCACCACGTCGTGCAGCCCTAGCGCGCGCAGGGCGGCGAGCGCATCGCGTTCGGCGGGGGTGACGTGCGTGGCGCCGACGAACAGGGCCGGGTCCCACACGTCGGCGTCGGTCGGGGCCACGTTGTAGTCGCCGCAGGCCACCAGCGGCCCGGACGGCAGCTCGGCGGCGAGGGCGTCGCGCAGGGCGGCGAACCACTCCAGCTTGTACGCGAAGTGGGGCGAGTCGACGGCGCGGCCGTTGGGCGCGTACAGCGACCAGACGCGCAGCCCGCCACAGGTGGCGCCGATCGCGCGGGCCTCGGGGCGGGCGGCGCCGACGCCGGCGAGCTCGCCGAAGCCGGGCTCGCCGGGGAAGCTCAGCGTCACCTCGTCCAGGCCGACCCTGGACAGGACCGCGACGCCGTTCCACCGGCCGTCGCCGTGGGCCGCGGCGGCGTAGCCCAGCTCGCCCACCTCGGCGGCCGGGAACGCCTCCGCGGGACATTTGGTCTCCTGCAGGCAGAGGACGTCCGGCTCGGTGGCGGCCAGCCAGTCGAGGAGGCGGGGCAGCCGGGCCTTGACGGAGTTGACGTTCCAGGTGGCGAGGCGCATCCTCCTAGCCTGCCACCGGACTACGCCTGCCAACGGAACGCGCGCTCACACGGCTTTCATCAACGCGGCGGACGGCTCGCGGAGCAGACCGCCGACGCCCTGGTCGAGCGCGGCCTTGGCGTGCCGTACGGCGTCGAGCGCGTTGCCGGCCGCGCTCGGCGAGTCCTCGACGACCATGCGCAGCTCCACCTCCAGCGGCGAGCCGCCGAAGCCCTCGCCGTCGAGCCGGATGTAGGCGACCTTGCGGTCCTCAAGGAAGGGCACGTATGAAGCTCCGACGTGCAGCGACCCCGCTCCCGCGCCGGCGGACTTGGTGGCCCGCTTGCTCGCCAGGCGGTCGCCGTCGGTGAGGTTGACGAAGTCCATGTTGCCGCCGCCGAGGAGCTGGTGCCCGCCGGACAGGCGTACGCCGTTGCTGGTGAGCGCGTCCACCAGGGCCCGGTGCAGCAGCGTCGCGCCGAACGAGCTCTTCAGGTCGTCGCCGATGAGCGGCAGCCCGGCCGCGTCGAAGCGGGCGCGCCACTCGGGCGAGCGGGCCAGCACGGCCGGCATGCAGTTGACGAACGCGCACCCGGCCTCGATCGCGGCCTCCGCGTAGAGCTCGGTGGCGCGCTGCGCGCCCGTGGGCAGGAAGTTGAGCACGACGTGGCTGCCGGTCGCGGCGAGGTGGGCGGCGACCTGCCCGGCGGTCGCGGCGCCGCGCGGCTCGACGAGGCCGGCCGAGCCGGGGCCGACGCCGTCGGCGAGCACGCCGTCCACGACCGGCACCCCGAGATGGGGCACGTCGGCGAACCTGCGGGCGTTGTTGGGCGGCGCGAAGACTGCCTCGGACAGGTCGCGGCCGATCTTGGCGGGGTTGACGTCGAAGGCGGCGGTGAAGCGCACCTGGGAGACGGCGTAACCGGCGCACACCGGGTTGGGCAGGCCGGGGGCGTCGCCGTCGCGGTAGTGCTCGACGCCCTGCACGAGCGAGGACGCGCAGTTGCCCACGCCGACGAGGGCGACGTTCACGGTGGACATGTCGGGGCTCACGTCCGTTCGACGCCGATGGTGATCTCGTTGCCGAGGCGGCGGCCGGTCAGCAGCTCCAGGTCGTCGCCGCTCCAGAAGCGGCCCGGGTCGTACCAGTTGGGGCGGCGGCCGGCGGGCAGCAGGCCCATCTCCTCGTACGTGACCGCCACGACCTCCGCGCAGTAGGCGCTCTCCAGCGCCATCCCCTGCCGGGCCCGCCACGGGACGCGGCCGCGGAACCAGCGGCCGGCCAGCCGGGCCGTGGAGGGGAACGGCGTGCCGTCCAGCCGGGCGACCGTGCGCAGCGCGGCGTCCTCCATCTCCGGCGTGACCTCGGGTTCGAGCTGGCGCAGCCAGGGGCGCTGACCGTATCTGCCGACCCACGTGGTGACCGCCGCGCGCAGGTCGTGCAGCTGCACGCCGCGATGGTGCTCGCCGGCCCACAGGTCGGGCAGCGACCGGCCGAGCTCGGCGTGCCACATCATGGGCGGGAGGTCCTCGATCACGATGGCCATGCCCACGTGGTTGACCGGGCTGTTGGTCACCGTCTGGATGGCGCGGTCGGGCACCGAGCGACCGCGGAAGATCCACAGATCGCCGGTGCGCGTCACCTTGACGGCCTCGTCGAGTGTCAGCACATCGCTAGCCTAGGCACTATGCGCAAGCGGCGGTGGTGGAAGGTGCTCGGGCTGGCCGGGGTCATGGGCGTGGCGGCGACCGGGGTGGTGGTCGCCCGCGCCGAGCGGCGGCGGCGCGCGTACACGCCCGAGGAGATCAGGGCCAAGCTCAAGGAGCGGGTCGAGGGGCAGGATCAGGCCGAGGGCCTCAGGTCGTAGACGAAGACGACGTCGGAGTACGCCGGGTTGTCCACATAGCCCTGGATGCTGCCGAGGTAGGCGCGCTGGTAGTTGGTCACCCACGGCAGCGCCACGGCCGCCCGCTGGTCCAGCACGCGGCGGGTGGCCTGCTCGTACGCCCGCTGCGCCGCGGGCGGGTCGGTCACGGTCAGCTCGGCCACGGTGTCGAGCAGCGCGTCCAGCTCGTCGTCCTTGAGATAGGACAGGTTGAACACCGGCGGCTCGCCGCTGTGGAAGACGTTGCCGAAGTAGGAGTAGCCGTCGGCGTAGTCGGGCCACCAGTACATCACGAAGATGTCCTGGCCGCGCCGCTTGCCCAGCTCCCACTGGTCGTTCCACGGCATGGCGGTGGCCTGGACGGTGACGTTGAGCGGCTTCAGCGTGGCCTCCAGGTGGGTGGCGAGCAGCCGCCAGTCGGTGTCGCCCTCCCCGTACGTCAGCCGCAGCCGCAGCGGCCGCCCGCCGGGCCCGTAGCCGGCCAGGCGCAGCAGCCGTTCGGCGGCGGCGAGGTCCTGGGTCGGCGTCCGGTCGGGCACGTGGCCCATCAGCCCTTCCGGGATGACCCCGCTGGTGGGCGAGCCGGCGCCCTTGAGGTCCTTGATCAGGCCGCGGTAGTCGATGGCCTTCTGTACGGCGCGGCGCACCCGTACGTCCTTCATCGGCCCTTGCGCGGTGTTGAACAGCAGCATCGCGGTCTGGAACGACGGCCGCTCGGAGGTGCGCACGCCCGGCGTGGCCGACGCCCTGGAGAACAGGCGGGGGTTGAGCCGCTCGACGAAGTCGGCCTCGCCGCGCTGCAGGAGCTGCCAGGCACGGTCGGGGTCGGGCACGACCCGGTACTTGACCATGTTGTAGTGGGGTTTGTTCCACCCGCCCCAGTACTTGTCGTACGCCTTGAGCGTGAGCTCCTCCTCCTTGTCCTTCTGCCACCGGGCCACGGTGTACGGCCCGGTGCCGGCGTCCCTGCCCTGCTGGAACCAGGCGGTGAGGTCGGGGGCGGCCTTGGTGTCGTAGATGTAGGCGGCGTACCCGGCGGAGGCGACCAGGTCCAGCGGCACCGGGTACTTGAGCGTGAACGTCACCGTGGACGGCCCGTCGGCCCGGATCGAGGAGACGGCGTCCCAGATGTAGGAGGCGCCGGCCTTGGTGGCCATCGTGCGCTCGATGGACGCCTTGACCGCGTCGGCGTCGAGCGGGCGGCCGGTGTGGAAGGTCACGCCGGCGCGGAGGTTGAACGTCCAGGTGCGGCCGTCGGCCGAGGCGCGCCAGGAGGTGGCGAGGCGCGGGGTGGACTTCTTCGTCACGGGATTCCAGAACGTGAGCGTCTCGTAGATGTTCTGGAAGGCGATGAGTTCGTTGGAGTAGGACTTTCCCGGGTCCCATTCGGTGATGACGTCCAGATTTCTCACCTGGACGAACGTCGACTCGCCCGCGGGGGCGCGGGCCGGCTCGGGAGGTGAGGAGCAGGCCGCGAGGAGCGCCAGCGCGGCGGCCGCGGCGAGACGACGGCGCAACGCATCTCCCTCTGTCAGCGACCTCTCAGCGACGTACTCGGGAAACCTACTCCAAGATCATGAAGACCGGCGACACGTGCCCAAAAGTCCCGAAAAATTGGGCAATTCAGTGATCGCGTTGCTATTCTCAGGGCCTGTCCCGTCCAGGGTTGCCACCAGGGGACCAGGACCGGAGTGAGGTGCCATGGGTCGTAGCCGGACGATCCGCATGAAGATCATCGGACTGCTGCTGGTGCCACTGGCCTCCATGGTGGTGTTGTGGGGAGTCATCACCGCCGTCACGGCGACCGAGAGTTTGGAGCTGCGCGAATACAAAACGGTCTGGACGAACCTGCGCCTTCCCGCGTACAAACTGATCAGCGAGATTCAGCGTGAGCGTCTGGTCTCGGCGAAGCTCCTGCGCCACACGACCGGCCCCGCCGCCGTGGCCGCGCAGCGCAACCGCACCGACGCGGCAAGGGACACGTTCCGGCAGCTCTCCAGCACATCCAAGAACCGATCGGAAGAGATCCGCACACAGGTGGACGCGGTGGACACGCAGCTCGACAGGCTCGACGCGATCCGAGGAGAGATCGACGCGGGCCTGTCCGACCGTCTGCACACCGTGGAGTCGTACAGCGCGATCATCGACACGATCTTCAGCCTGCACCGGCACGTCGCCCTCATCGACGACATCCCCATCTACGAGCAGTCGCGCGTGATCATCGACCTCGGCTTCGCCAAGGAGCTGCTGACCAGGGAGCAGGCCATCGCGCTCGGGCCGGTCACCGAGACCGAGCGCAGGCTGTTCACCCAGATCGTCGGCAACCGGCGCTTCCTCGTCGACCAGTCGCTGAGCGAGCTCGACCGGCCGCTGCGCGACGCCGACGTCTCCCTCATCTCCTCCCCCGCCTACCAGCGGATGCGGATGATGGAGGACCAGATCATCGCGGGCCGCACGCCCAAGAGCTGGCTGGCCACGACCGAGGCGCTGGCGAAGTCGTTCCAGGAGTCGCTCATGCGGGCCAGCGCGACGCTGAACGCCCGCGCCGAGCCGATCGCCGACGAGGTGCTGCGCCGGGCGTTCATGCTGGCCGGGCTCTGCCTGGCGCTGGTGGTCGTGTCGATCGCGTTCTCGCTGCGGATGGGCAACCGGTTGTCGAAGGAGCTGGGCGCGCTCCGGCTGGCCGCGCTGGAGGTCGCCCAGGAGCGGCTGCCCCAGGTGGTGGCCAAGCTGCGCAAGGGCGAGACGGTCGAGCTGCCCGAGGTGTCGGTGCCGAGCACCACCACCGAGATCGACGACGTCGGGCAGGCGTTCTCCACCGTCCAGCAGACCGCCGTCGAGGCCGCGGTCGGCCAGGCGCAGCTCAGGGAGGGCGTCCGGCACGTCTTCCGCAACCTGGCCAGGCGCAGCCAGGCCCTCCTGCACCGCCAGCGCATCCAGCTCCAGGACATGCAGCACCGGGCGACCGAGCCGGACGCCCTGGAGGACCTGTTCAAGCTCGACCACCTCACCACCCGCATGCGCCGCCACGCGGAGGGCCTGATCATCCTGTCCGGCGCCATCCCGGGCCGCGGCTGGAGCAGGCCGGTGCCGCTGCTCGACGTGGCGCGCGGCGCGGCGGCCGAGGTGGAGGACTACCAGCGGGTCACCGTCGAGCCGATGCCGGCCGAGCGCCTCGCCGGGCCTGTGGTCGGCGACGTGATCCACCTGATCGCCGAGCTCATCGAGAACGCGACCGTCTACTCCCCCGACAAGACGCAGGTCATCGTGCGCGGGGAGAAGGCCGCGCGCGGCTTCGTCTTCGAGGTCGAGGACCGCGGGTTCGGGATGAGCCCCGAGGAGCTGGCCGAGTACAACGAGCGGCTGGCCAGCCCGCCCGAGTTCGACCTGGCCGACAGCGACCGGCTGGGCCTGTTCGTCGTCTCCCGCCTGGCCGCCAGGCACGACATCCGCGTGACGTTGCGCGGTTCACCATATGGAGGGACCACCGCGATCGTGTTGATCCCGGAAGAGCACGTGGCAGAGCCCGAGGCCCCCGCCGAGGAGCCCAGACGCCCCATGCGGGTGGTGCGCAGTGAGTGACGAGCGCTGGCTGGACGAGGACGCCGGTCCGATCGTCCCCGCCTATCTGCTGACCCGGGGCCGTACGGTGCCCGCGAGCGAGGCCATCGACCTCATCGCGGTGATCATCACCGCCGGCGGCCTCACCGCGCCCGTGGGCCTCGGCCCCGAGCACCTGATCATCCTGCAGAAGTGCACCAAGCCCACCCGCCTCGTGGACGTGGCCGCCGAGCTCAACCTGCCCATCGGCGTGGTCCGCGTGCTGGTCGGCGACCTGTACGCGCAGGAACTCGTCCAGGTCGAGCACCCGCCCCCCGCACCGGACGCGAAGGTCCTGCTGGAGGTCATCAGCGGCCTGAAGGCCCTCTGAGCGGACACGATAGGACGGCCCCGCCTCCCGCGAGGGGGACGGGGCCGTGGATGTCAAGCTCAGGCGTCAGCGGCCTCGATCCGGCGGATGGAGGGCTTCGCGTCCACTGTCGGCTCGTAGCGAGGGAACCCCTCCGTGTTGCATTCGGCAGCGTGGAGTGCGCACTGCACGTTCGCCAGGAACAGTTTGATCGCGTCGTCCTGCGTGGACGCCTCTATCCCCATCAGGAAGCTGATCCGCCGCGCCGCGAGGCTGGCCGTGAGGTCGGGCTCCACGATGCCTACATCCAGGGCCTGCAGGTTGAGCAGCTCGTCGAAGACTCGGTCGGTGAACACGTCGAAGGCGTCTTCGCTGTCGGCGGGATCGTCGCTGGAGAATCCCGCGTCCATGCGCAGGTAATGGATCATCAACCGCTCCTTCACCAGCAAGTCACCCGGATCAACTGGCCCAGTAGGTTTTTCAGGCAGTTCGGGTCGGACGGGGTGCTCGGCATCGTCTTCTTGCACTTCTGTGGACACGGGCAGTACATCTTGTAGTGCCCATTCCCTGTGTACGTATCGGCCCACTCCCCTGATAGATCGCCCCCGTCAACAGGGTGACACAGTGAGTAACGGAGAGTAGCGGATATGGCCGACAGACTGACGAAGGTGCTGGCAGCGGGTGCAAGTCCCTCGCTCGCGGAGTGGACGACATGCTCCAGAGAGTGAAGATCGTTATACCTGACCTTGACCTGGCCTGACGTGCACAGCTCGCGCGGGGGTCACCCGAGGACGTCCGCCGCGCGGTGACAGGCCGCCTGGCGGCCGTCCGTGACCTCGCGGAGCTCCGGGGTGCGCTCGCACTCCGCGACGGCGAGGGGGCAGCGCAGCCGGTACGGGCAGCCGGTGGCCGCCGGGACGGCCTCCGTGCGGCCGGTCGCGGCCGGTGGCGGCCCGCCGAGGCGGGGGACGGCGTCGCGCAGGGCCAGCGTGTACGGATGCGCCGGCCGGGCCAGCAGCTCCGCCGTCGGCCCCGACTCCACCACCCGGCCGGCGAACAGCACGTACGAGGTCCGGCACAGCCGCCGCACGACCGCGAGGTTGTGCGTGATGAGCAGCCGCTCGGCGTCCAGCCCGGCGAGCAGGTCGAGGATCCGCGCCTGGACCGTCACGTCGAGCGCGCTGGTGGGCTCGTCGAGGATGAGCAGGCGGGGGCCGACCGCGAGGGCGCGGGCGATCACCACCCGCTGCCGCTGGCCGCCGGAGAGCTGGTGGGGCCGGCGGGCGGCGAGCGCCGGGTCCAGGCCGACCTGTTCCAGCAGCTCCCCCACGCGGGTCCGCTCGCGGCGCGGCAGCGCCTCGGCGACGGACGCGCCGATCCGCATGCGCGGGTCGAGCGCCTCGGCCTGGAAGACGGGCTGGACGTCCTTCCTGAAGCTGCGCGGGTCGGCCTCGCGCAGCGGCCGGCCGTCGTACACGATGTCGCCGGACATCGGCTTGAGCAGGCCGAGGAACGCCCGCGCCAGCGTCGTCTTGCCCGACCCGCTCTCCCCGATCAGGCCGACGCCGCCCTCGGTGAGGTCGAGGCTGACATCGTGGACGACGGGGTGGACGACGGGGTGCCCGCCGTACCCGAGGGTGACGCGCTCGGCCCTCAGCATGGTCATGGCAGCGCCTCCAGCAGCTCGCGCGTGTATGGATGGGCCGGCGCGGACAGCACCGCCGCGGCCGGTCCCGACTCGACCACCGCGCCGTCCTTCATCACCAGCACCCGGTCGGCGATCGTGGACACCAGGGCGAGGTCGTGCGAGACGAGCAGGAGCGCGAGGCCGCGTTCGGCCCGCAGCCGGCGCAGCACGGCGACCACCTCGGCCTGTACGGTCACGTCGAGCGCGCTGGTCGGCTCGTCGGCGAGGACGACCTCCGCGCCGAGCGCGATGGCGAGCGCGATGGCGAAGCGCTGGGCCTGCCCGCCGGAGATCTCGTGCGGGTAGCGGCGCAGCAGCCCGGGGTCGAGCAGCACCGCCCGCATGGCCTCGGCCATGGCCGCGTCCGTCGCCTCCCTGCCGTGCAGCCGCAGCGCGCGGCGCATGAGGACGCCGAGCCGGGTCGCGGGGGCGAGCGCGGCCTGCGGCGACTGGATGACCAGCGCCGCCCGCGCGCCGCGCAGCTCGCGCAGCCGGCGCGGCGGGGCGGTCATGACGTCCACGCCGCAGACGGTGACGCGGCCGCTCACCTCGGCGTCCGTGAGGAGGCCGAGCAGCGCGAGCAGCGTCGTGGACTTGCCCGACCCGCTCTCCCCCACGATCGCCACGCACTCGCCCGCGCCCACGTCCAGCTCGGGCACGTCGGCGACGACGCGCCCGGCGTAGCTCACCCTGAGCTCGCGCACCTCGATCACTTGACCACCCTCCGCGGGTCGAGCGCGTTGCGCAGCCCTTCGCCGAGCACGTTGAACGCGAACGCCGTCACCAGGATCGCCAGCCCCGGGAAGGTCACCATCCACCAGCTCGTGGTGAAGTACGTCTGCCCCTGCTGCACCATGAGCCCCCACTCGGCGGTCGGCTCCTGCGCGCCCAGCCCGAGGTACGACAGCGCCGCCGAGGTCAGGATCACCCCGCCCGCGTCCAGCGACATCTGCACCAGGACGGGGGTGAGCGAGTTCGGCAGCACGTGCCGCAGCACGATCAGCGGCGCGGGCACGCCGAGGCAGCGGGCGGCGTCCACGTAGCCGCGCGTCGCGATCGAGGCGGCCGTGGAGGCGGCCAGGCGGGCGTACCAGGGCCACCAGGTCACCGCTATGGCCAGCACGACCGTGTTGACGCTCGGCGGCAGCACGACCGCGAGGGCCAGCGAGAGCAGCAGCGCGGGGAAGGCCAGGAACACGTCCGTGATCCGCATGATCACGTCGCGCGCCCAACCGCCCGCGTAGCCGGCGACCATGCCGAGCGTCACCCCGGCCGTGGCCGAGACCGCGAGCACGGCGACGGCGATGAACAGCGAGGTGCGGGCGCCGTACAGGATCTGGCTGAGCACGTCGCGCCCGACGTTGTCGGTGCCGAGCCAGTGGGCGCCGCTCGGCGGCAGCAGCGACTCCAGGGGCCGGGGGTCGGCGTCGTACGGCGCCAGCCAGGGCGCGAGGATCGCGGCCAGCACGAGGAGCACGACGACGGCCGCGCCGAGCGCGGCGAAGCGGTCGGGGATCCTGGGCAGTGCGCGCCGCCTCATCGGGCCCTCACCCGGGGGTCCACGACGCCCTGGAGCAGGTCCACGACCAGGTTGGCCAGCGTGTACACGAGCGCGACCAGCAGCGTCACGCCCGCGATGGCCGGGGTGTCGCGCGCCTTGATCGACTCGGCGGCGTAGCGGCCCAGGCCCGGCCAGTTGAAGACCGCCTCGACCAGGAAGCCGTTGACGATCGAGTACGCGAACACCAGCGCCACGATCGACAGCACCGGCGCCAGCGACGGCCGCAGCGCGAACCTGGTCAGCACGGCCGTCTCGCCGAACCCGAGCGCCCGCTCCATCCGCGCGTGGTCCTGGCCGGACTCCTCGATGAGCGCCGCCCGGGTCATCTGGGCGATGACGCCGGTGGGATAGGCGGCCACGACGAGCGCGGGCAGCACCAGGTGCTGGAGGGTGCTGGTGAGGATGGGCCAGTTGCCGGTGATGAGGGCGTCGACGACCGTGATGTTGGTCCAGAGGGTGAGCGGGCTCGTCGTGTCGAGCGAGGAGTCGTACTCGCCGGCGATCGGGAACCAGCCCAGTTTGCTCGCGAAGACCAGTTGCAGGGTGAGCGCCAGCCAGAAGACCGGCACGGACACCGCGAGCATGCTGGTGAAGCGCACGCCGAGGTCAGGCAGCCGCCGGTTGTGGCGGGCGGCGAGCACGCCGACCGGGACGCCCACGACGATCGCCAGCGCCAGCGCCGCGCCGACCAGCTCCAGCGAGGCCGGGAAGGCGAGGTAGAGGTCGTCGCGGACCGGCTGGCGGGTGCGCAGGCTGGTGCCCCAGTCGCCGGTGAGCAGGTCGCGCACGTACGCGACGAGCTGCGCGGGCAGCGGGTCGTCCAGCCCGAACCGCTCGCGGACCTCGGCGAGCTGCTCGGGCGTGGCCTTCGGCCCGGCGTAGGCGACCGCGGGGTCGCCGGGCACGAGCCTCATGACGGTGAAGGTGAGCACGACCACGCCGGCCACGACCAGGAGGGCCTGGCCGAGCCGGCGGGCCAGATGGCGTGCCATGGGTCAGGCTGCGCGCTTCAGGTCGTAGAAGAAGACCACGTTGGGATAGGCGGGGTTGTCCACATATCCCTCGACGTCCGCGGAGAGCGCCCGCTGGTAGGTCTGCACGTACGGCACCGCGACCGCCGCCCGCTCCTCGATGATCTTCCGCTGCAGGTCCTGGTAGGTCTCGTCGGCGCGGACCTGGTTGGTGGCCGTGAGCTCGGGCAACGCGTCGATGCCCGCGTCGATCTGCGCGTCCTTCAGGTACGACAGGTTGAACTGCGGCTCGTCGGCGCTCTTGAACACGTTGAGGAACCAGGAGTAGGCGTCCGGGTAGTCCGGATACCAGTACATGACGAAGACGTCCTGGCCGCGCTTCTTGCCGAGGTCCCACTGCGCGTTCCAGGTCATGGGCCGGGCCTGCAGCGTGACGTTGAGCTTCTTCAGCGCCGAGCTGAGCAGCGTGACCAGGAGCTTCTGGTCGTCGTCGCCCTGGGCGTAGGTGAGGCTCAGCTTGAGCTCGGGGTTGTCGGGGCCGTAGCCGGCCTCCTCCAGGAGCTGCTGGGCCTTGGCCAGGTCCTGCTTGGGCTGCATGCCGGGGACGTGGCCGAGCAGGCCGTCCGGCACCAGGCCGCTGGCCTTCTGCCCGGAGCCCTTGAGCGCGGCCACCAGGCCGTCGTAGTCGATGGCCGCCTGCAGCGCCTTGCGCACCCGCTCGTCCTTGGCCGGGCCGGAGGCGGTGTTGAACAGCACGAGCAGGTTCTGGAACGACGGCGACTGCGAGGTGCGCACCCCGTCCGTCGCGCCGGCCTGCTGGAAGAGCTGCGGGTTGAGCCGCTGGACGAAGTTGACCTCGCCCTTCTGCAGGAGCTGCCAGGCGGTGGTGATCTCCGGGGTGACGCGGAAGGCGACCTTCTTGTACTGGTCGGGCTGCCAGCCGCCCCAGTAGTCCTCGTACGCCTTCAGCGTGAGCTCGGTCTCCTTGCCCTTCTGCCAGGTGTCGATGGTGTACGGCCCGGTGCCGGCGTCCTTCTTGCCGTCGGGGTCCACGGCGCCGACGTCGTAGATGTAGGCGGCGTAGCCGGAGGAGGCGATGAGGTCGAGCGGGGCCGGGTACTTCAGGGTGAACTTGAGCGTCTTGTCGTCCAGGGCGTCGATCTTGTCCACGGCGTCCCAGATGTAGGCCGCGCCGCCCTTCTTGTCGATCGTCCGCTCGATGGCCTTCTTCGCGGCCTCGGCCGTCAGCGGCTTGCCGGAGTGGAAGGTGACGCCGGGGCGCAGCTCGAACGTCCACTCCTTGCCGCCGGCCCCTGCGGTCCACTTCAGCGCGAGGCGCGGCTCGGCCTTCTGGGTCCGCGCGTCGTAGCGGGTCAGGCCCTCGTAGATGTTCGACAGCGCGACGATCTCGTTGGAGTAGGACGTCGCCGGGTCCCAGTCGGTGACGACGTCGAGGTTGGGGACGTAGACGAACGTGCTGTCGTTCGCCGGGCCGTCGGACGAGGCACTCCGGCTCTGGCCGGTGCCGCTCTGCTGGGGCGCGGGTGTGCCGCCGGCGCCGCGCACCTGTCCGCCCGCGCACGCGGACGCGGTCAGGGCGAGGACACCGGTCACACCGGCGACGAGCAGACGCTTGTGCCAGCGCATGTGGGGGGATCCTTCCGTTCTGTCACCGGGCGAGGGGTCCGGCTGCTTTGACGTGTACCCGCACGGCGGGCTCGGAGAGGTAGCTCAGCGGCACCTCCAGGAGATCGACGATCTCCACGAGGGAAGGGTCCGCCCCCGCCGCCACGGCTCGGGCCGCCGCCTCCTCCTTGGCCCTTTCGATGGCCTTTGTCCGGCTATCTCCCGCAGGCAAGATCGTATCGACTCTGCCGCTCGCCAGCGCGATCGCGGCCCCCACGGCGTTGGCCACCTCGGCGTGCTCCGGGCGGATCAGCTCGCCCGCGCCGGGCACCGTGGCCGGCAGCACGAACGCCCCGCCACCCACCGCGACCAGCGGCCGGTCGGCCCGGCCCAGCGCCATGCGGTCCACGGCGTCGGCGACCAGCTCGTCGGCGGCCGCCACCGCCCTTTGCAGCATGTCGGCGATTGCTTCCGAGATGTCAAGCCGCCAGCCGGGATCGTCCGGCGGGATGCGGCCGGCGGCCACGGCGGCGTCGGTCATGGTCGGGGTGCCCCCGCCGAACACCAGGGCCTCCTCCGCGATGCGGTAGCCGACCGAGTCGGGGCCGAGGCCGCGCTCCCGCACGACCGTGCCGCCGCCGAGCGCGATGGCCAGGATGTCCGGCATGCGGAAGTTGGTGAGCACACCGCCGATCTCGACCGCCGCCGCCGACTCCCGGGGGAAGCCGCCGGCCAGCACGCCGAGGTCCGTGGAGGTGCCGCCGACGTCCACGACGATCGCGTCCGCCACGCCCGACAGGTACGCCGCCCCGCGCAGCGAGTTCGCCGGGCCGGAGCCGATCGTGGCGACCGGCAGGCGGGCGGCGTGCTCCAGCGTCATGAGCGTGCCGTCGTTCTGCGCCAGATACGGGCGGGCGCCGAGACCGCGTTCGGCCAGCGCGGCGACCAGCGCGCCCGTCACGTCGGCGGCGACCCCGTACAGCGCGGCGTTGAGCACGGTCGCGTTCTCGCGTTCGAGCAGGCCGAGCGAGCCGATCTCGTGGCTGAGCGAGACCGGCAGGCCGTACTCGTCCCTGACCAGCTCCCCCACCAGCCGCTCGTGCTCGCCGCTCGCCGGGCTGAACACGCCGGTGACCGCCACCGCCTCCGCCTCGACCGCGTCGAGGAAGCGGCGTACGGCGTCGAGATCGGGGCGGGCCAGCTCGCGGCCGTCCACGTAGTGGCCGCCGGGCAGCACCGCCTCGCCCGCCGAGACGGCCTTGCGCAGGTCGTCCGGCCAGCCGGACAGCGGCGGGACGCCGGTCGTGGCGGGCGCGCCGAGCCGCAGCACCGCGACCCGGCCGAGGTTGCGCCGCTCCAGGATGGCGTTGGTGGCGTGCGTGGTGCCGAGCATGACGCGGCCGATCCGCTCCCGCGACTCGCCCAGGGGGGCGAGCACCGCGTCGAGCGCGGCCCGCAGGCCCGTCGTCACGTCCGGGGTGGTCGGCCGCTTGGCCTTGGCGATCACCCGTCCGTCGCCGTCGAGCACCACCGCGTCGGTGTTGGTCCCGCCGACGTCGATCCCCACACGCAGGTCAGACATGGGCGCTCAGCTCCTCCACCGGGACGTAGTCGAGCTCGTAGCCGAAGGCGCGCGGCCCGGCCGTCTCCAGCCCCTTCGGGGTGCGCCAGAGGGGGTCGCACGGCCAGGCGAGCACCGTCACGCGCTGGCCGTAGCGCAGGCCCTCGGTCTGGATCGCGGCGGCGGTCTCGGTGTCCACGACCGTGATCAGGTCGGGCACCATCGCGAGCGGCCGGCCGTCCTCGATCGCGACCAGGTTCTCGTTCTGCAGCTCCAGCGTGAGCGTGCGGCCCCGGTCGTCGCCGGTGCCCTCGACCGTGGCCGTGCCCCGGACGAACCCGCCCGTCGTGCGCCGCTCCACGTCGGTCAGCTTGCCGGTGACCAGGCGGGCGGCGCCCAGCCTGCCCTGGAGCGCGCCCAGCGGGTCGGGGACGCCCTCGGTGGCCCTGCCGACCTCCAGCGCGTACGTGACCGTGCCCTCGATCACCGCGCCCCGCGCGCCCGCGGCGGTGAGCACGTAGTCGGCCATCAGCGCGGACGAGCCCGCCGCCACGCACACCGCCCGCGCCAGGCGCTCGGACCACAGGCCGTCCACCGGGCGGATGGTGACCACGTTGCCCTGCACGTCGGACATGATCACCAGGTCGGCCGGGAGGCCGGCGACGTACATGGAGACCATCTGGACCTCGGGGAAGGCCCGGCCCATGCCGTCGGCGTCGAGCAGCGGCAGGCCGAGCTGGGCGGCCCAGGCGACCGGGATGACGCCGTTGGAGCCGCCGATCTCGGAGGACATGACGGCGCTCGGCGGACGGCCGAAGATCCGCTCGACCTCCTCGGCGACGCGCCGGGGCTCGTCCTCGCTGTGGATCATCTCGTGGCTGACGGTCGGCGCGCCGATGCCGGACAGCGGCACCACCAGGGCGTCGTCCGGCAGATCGGCCAGGCTGACCAGGGGGACGGGGCCGTATTCGCGGATGGCCCGGACCGCGGCCAGCGACCCGGTGCGGACGTCTCCCCCGCCACCGGTGCCGAGAACGGCGCAGCCCCGGGCGAGAGCCGGGATATCGCTCACATCAATGCTCATTTGGCGACACAACCAACCACACCGCCGCTGCTTTCGCCAGTCCGGCAGGTGCCGGCCGTACTCTTTGGGAACGACTCTGGAGAAACGACGGGCGGAGGCGTGGATGCGGATCTCTGTGGCCGCCGACAGCAGGGACGGCGTGGCCGAGCGGGTGGTGACGGAGCTTCGCGGGCGCGGCCACGAGGTGATCACGCACGGCGCGCTCGACGACGGAGAGCGCGACGACTGGGCGTGGGCCTGCGAGCTCGCCGCCCGCGACGTCGCCGAGGGCCGCGCCGAGCAGGCCGTCGTGTGCTGCTGGACCGGCACCGGCGCCTCCATCGCCGCGAACAAGGTCCCCGGCGTGCGCGCCGCCCTCTGCGTCGACGCCTACACCGCCGACGGGGCCCGCAAGTGGAACGACGCCAACGTGCTCGCCCTGAGCCTGCGCCTCACCTCCGACGTGGTGCTCGGCGAGATCCTCGACGCCTGGCTCGCCGGCCGGCCCAGCGACGACCCCGCCGACCGGGCCAACATCTCCCACCTGGAGCAGATGTGACCGCCGGCCCGTCCGGTCATCGCGGCGGCCGGGAAAACGTCACCGGCGGCGTCTAGGGTGCTGGCATGAGCGACGTGCTCCTGCGCGGCGGGCTCCCCTGGGGGCTCGGGTCGCCCGCCGACCTCCTCGTCCGCGACGGCCTGATCCACGAGGTCGGCCCCGATCTCGACGCGCCCGGCGCGCGGGTGGCCGACATCACCGGGCAGCTCGTCCTGCCCGGCCTGGTCGAGGCGCACTGCCACCTCGACAAGACCCTCTACGGCGGCCCGTGGGTGCCCCACTCCGCCGACGACACCCTCGCCGGCCGCATCGGCAACGACCTCGGCCGCCGGGCCGAGCTCGGCGTGCCCGACGCCGGGCGCATCACGGCCCTGCTGGAGCGCATGAGCGCGGCCGGCACCACCCACGTGCGCACGCACACCGACATCGACCCGCAGGTCGGGCTGCGCGGCGTGGAGGCCGTGCGCGAGGCCGCCGCCCGCGTGCCCGTCGAGGTGCGCCAGGTCGCCTTCCCGCAGCACGGCGTGCTGACCAACCCGGGCACGGCCGAGCTGCTGGAGGAGGCGCTCAAGAGCGGCGTGGAGGCGGTCGGCGGGCTCGACCCCGCGGGCATCGACCGCGACCCGGTGCGCCACCTCGACGTGATCTTCGGTTTGGCCGAGCGCTACGGCGTCCACGTCGACATCCACCTGCACGACGGCGGCACCCTCGGCGGCTGGGAGCTGGAGCTGATCATCGAGCGCACCAGGGCGCTCGGGCTGGGCGGGCGGGTGGCGGTGAGCCACGCCTACGCGCTGGGCCAGCTCGGCGAGGCCGCCCAGGACCGGCTGGTCCAGGGGCTGGCCGAGGCGGGCGTGGCGCTGGTCACCGCGGCGGTCTACGACTTCCCGGTGCCGCCGGTCAAGAAGCTGCGGGCGGCGGGCGTCACGCTCGCCTGCGGGCACGACGGCATCCGCGACCTCTGGGGGCCGTACGGCAGCGGCGACCTGCTGGAGCGGGCCATGCACCTCGCCTACCGCAGCACCTTCCGCAGGGACGAGGACATCGAGCTGGCGCTGGAGGCGGCCACCACGGGCGGCGCCCGCCTGCTCGGGCTGCGGGGCTACGGGCTGAAGCCGGGCGACCGGGCCGACCTCGTCGTGCTGCCGTGCGGCGGCGCGGCGGAGGCCGTGGTCGTTCACCCTGCGCGCACTCTGGTCATGAAGGACGGCGCAGTCCTGCACAATTGACCGGCGGGACCATCGAAAGGCAGGCAAGTGCTCTCTATTCACCAGCGGATCGCCGCGGAGCTCGGCGTACGCGACGGCCAGGTGCAGGCGGCCGTCGAACTGCTCGACGGCGGCGCGACCGTGCCGTTCATCGCGCGTTACCGCAAGGAGGTCACCGGCGCGCTCGACGACGCGCAACTGCGCACGCTGGAGGAGCGGCTGCGCTACCTGCGCGAGCTGGAGGAGCGCCGCACCGCCATCCTGGAGTCCATCGAGTCCCAGGGCAAGCTCGACGACGCGCTGCGCGAGCAGATCATGGCGGCCGAGACCAAGGCCCGCCTGGAGGACATCTACCTGCCCTACAAGCCCAAGCGGCGCACCAAGGCGCAGATCGCCCGCGAGCTCGGGCTGGAGCCGCTGGCCGACCGGCTGCTCGCCGACCCGTCCCTCGACCCGGCCGCCGAGGCCGCGGGCTTCGTCACCGAGGGCGTGGCCGACGCGGGCGCGGCCCTGGAGGGCGCGCGGGCCATCCTCATCGAGCGCTTCGCCGAGGACGCCGACCTCATCGGCGGCCTGCGCGAGCAGCTGTGGACGCGCGGGCGGCTCGTGTCCAAGGTCCGCGAGGGCAAGGAGGAGGCGGGGGCCAAGTTCTCCGACTACTTCGAGTTCGGCGAGCCGTTCACCAAGCTGCCCTCCCACCGCATCCTGGCGATGTTCCGCGGCGAGAAGGAAGAGATCCTCAGCGTCACGCTGGAGCCCGACGACAGCCCCGACTACGAGCTGCGCATCGCCTCCCGGTTCGGCATCTCCGACCAGGGCCGGCCGGCCGACAAGTGGCTCAACGACACCGTGCGCTGGGCCTGGCGCACCCGCATCCTCGTCCACCTGGGCATCGACCTGCGGATGCGGCTCTGGCAGGCGGCCGAGGACGAGGCGGTGCGGGTCTTCGCCGCCAACCTGCGCGACCTGCTGCTCGCCGCGCCGGCCGGCACCCGTACAACGATGGGGCTCGACCCCGGCCTGCGCACCGGCGTGAAGGTCGCCGTGGTCGACGCCACCGGCAAGGTCGTCGACACCGCCACCATCTACCCGCACGAGCCCAAGCGCCAGTGGGACCAGTCGCTCGCCGTGCTCGGCGCGCTCGCGCAGCGGCACGGCGTCGAGCTGATCGCCATCGGCAACGGCACCGCCTCCCGCGAGACCGACAAGCTGGCCGGCGAGCTGTGCAAGCACATGCCGGGGCTCACCAAGATCGTGGTGTCGGAGGCGGGGGCGTCGGTCTACTCCGCCTCGGCCTACGCCTCGCAGGAGCTGCCCGAGCTCGACGTGTCGCTGCGCGGCGCGGTCTCCATCGCCCGCCGGCTGCAGGACCCGCTGGCCGAGCTGGTCAAGATCGACCCCAAGTCGATCGGCGTCGGCCAATACCAGCACGACCTGGCCGAGACCAAGCTGTCGCGCTCGCTCGACGCCGTGGTCGAAGACTGCGTCAACGCGGTCGGCGTCGACGTCAACACCGCCTCGGCGCCGCTGCTCACGCGCGTGTCGGGCATCGGCGCCACGCTCGCGGAGAGCATCGTGCGGCACCGCGACGCCAACGGCCCGTTCCGCACCCGCACCGCGCTCAAGGAGGTGCCGCGGCTCGGCCCGAAGGCGTTCGAGCAGTGCGCGGGCTTCCTGCGCATCCGCGGCGGCGACGACCCGCTCGACGTGTCGAGCGTGCACCCCGAGTCCTACCCGGTGGTCCGCCGCATCCTCGGCTCGGTCAAGACCGACCTCAAGTCGCTGATCGGCAACACCGCCGCCCTGCGCTCGCTGCGGCCTGACGACTTCACCGACGACACCTTCGGCCTGCCTACGGTCACCGACATCCTGCGCGAGCTGGAGAAGCCGGGCCGAGACCCGCGTCCCGCCTTCAAGACCGCCACGTTCAAGGAGGGCGTCGAGAAGATCTCCGACCTGTCGTCCGGGATGATCCTGGAGGGCGTGGTCACGAACGTCGCCGCCTTCGGCGCCTTCGTCGACGTCGGCGTCCACCAGGACGGTCTGGTGCACGTGTCGGCCATGTCCCGCACGTTCGTCAAGGACCCGCGTGACGTGGTCAAGCCCGGGGACATCGTCCGGGTGAAGGTGCTGGACGTCGACATCCCGCGCAAGCGCATCTCCCTGACCCTGCGCCTGGAGGACGACGCCACGGCCCAGTCCGACGGCCCGCGCCGCTCCAACGGCGCCCGGGGCGAGGGCGCCCGAGGGGACGGCGCCCGCGGCGACCGCGCCCGGGGCAACGGCGGACGCGGTGACGGCTCTCGTGGTGACGGCGCTCGTGGTGACGGTGCTCGCGGCGACCGAGGCCAGGGCGGTCAAGGTGGTCAGGGCGGCCAGGGTGGCCAGGGTGGTCGTGACGGCCGGCGCGGGGGCGACGGCGGCCGGGGCCAGGGCGGCCAGCGTGGTGGTGGCGGTCAGCGCCGCCAGAGCCCCGCCCCCACGGGCGCCATGGCCGAAGCCCTCCGCAAGGCGGGCCTCACCGGCGACGACCGCCGCTAGCCGGGACTTGTCCGGGGCGGCCGCTCAACCGGTCGCCGGATCTTCCGGACAAGATCCACAATTACCGATTTTTCTAGATCAACAAGCTGTAGCGTGAGTCCATCCGTACGGGCGGCGCGTGCGCCGCCCACAAAGGAAGGACGATGTCATGCGACAGAAAGCCGCACGTTTCGGCGTGACACTGGCCATGGCCGGCGCCCTCACCACCGGCGCCCTCGCCGCCCCGGCCAGTGCCACGGCCGCGGGCTGGGTCCCCTACCAGGGCTTCCGGACGCTCACGAACTGCGTCAAGGCGGGGACGGCCAAGCTCGTCATGGAGAACTACAAGGAGTACGACTGCCGCTGGGACAGCCCGTACTACATGCTCTGGCTGAGGAAGTAGTCGCGCCCCGCCACCCGGGGCGCGACGAGGCCGGCGCGGGGGCTACGGTCGGAGTGTGAGCACTTCGACGTTCAAGGCGGCGCTCGCGCAGGCTCGCGACCTGCTCAGGTGGCGTTCCCCGCTCAGGACCGAGCTCTGGGCGGCCCGGCTGACGGCCGAGCTGGAGCCGGGACAGCTGGAGCCGTTCCTCCGCGAGCTGACCGGCGACGGCGGCGCGGAGGCGCGGTTGACGCTCGCGGCCCTGGCCGCGGTGGCGCCCCAGGAGCAGGCCGACGCCGTCCTTGAGCCCGGCGAAGCCCCGGGCGGGTCGGTGTTCGGGCGGGCCGCGGAAGAGGCGCTGGAGGCACTGCCGGGATGGACCCGGCGCATGGGACGGGTCGTCTGCGAAGGCGCCTGGTACGGCAGGGCCGACCCGTACGGCGAGCAGATCCTCGCGGCGCTGAGCTTCCGCTACGAGAACGGCAAGGAGCCGCACGTCCTGGTCGTCGGCATCGACCAGCCGCACGGCGGCCTGGCGGTGGACGCCGTGGTCGAGGAGGTGAAGTTCCTCGACGATCTGGGGCTGGCGGCGGCCGAGCCCGAGGTGGTCGCGGGGCGGGTGCTGGACGCGTTCGAGCTGGGTGACCGCCTGCTCGGGGCGGAGGTGGCCGACACCCTGCCGGGGGTACGCGCGCTGGCGGTGACGCGGGCGCGGAGCGTGCCGGGGCTGGTGCGCGGGGCGGGCGACGACACGGCGGAGCGGTTCGCGGAGCTGGCGGGCCTGCCGGACCTGCCGGGGGCGCGGGAGGCGTTCGGGAAGCTGCGGGAGTTCGTCGGTGACCATCCGCTGTGGTGGAGCCCGGACCGGGTGTCGCGGTTCCTGACCTCGTGGCTGCCGCGCGAGGCGATCCTGTCGGACGCGGCCATCGCCGCGATGCCGGAGGTGGTGCGGGCATGGACGCGGTTCAACGGTGACCAGCCGGAGGTGTCGCGCCGGATCGACGAGGACGCGCCGCGCCTGGCCGCGCTGATGGCCGACGAATCGCTGGCCGGCCTCGGCAAACGCCTCGCCCGAGCCAGACTCGACCAGGACCCGCAGGACGGGTGAGTCAGAAGGCGTACCGGACCCGGCAGTACGGCAGCCTCGCCGCGATCAGATCGGTGAGGGCGGCGACGTGACGCCCCTTCTGCCCGGTGCGGTAGCGGACGTTCCAGCCGCCGGTCTGCGACCGTTTGGCCTGCTGCAGCTCCGGCCGCCACAGCACCTCCTCCGCCTTCGGGTGCCAGCCCAGGTTGACCTCGTGCAGCCGGTCGTTGTGGGTGAGGAAGACGACCTCGGCGGCGAGCTGGGCCTTCGCCTGCGGGCCGAGGGCGGCGTCGAGCTGGTCGAACAGCTCGCCCCAGCTCTCCAGCCAGCCGTCCCGCACCACGACGGGGCTGAAGTTGACGTGCACCTCGTAGCCGGCGGCCACGAAGTCGTCGATGGCGGCCAGGCGCTCGGCGATCGGCGAGGTGCGGATGTCGAGCAGCTTGGAGTCGGCGGCGGGCATGAGGCTGAAGCGGATGCGGGTGCGGCCCCGCGGGTCCCAGTCGAGCAGGTCGCGGTTGACGTATTTGGTGGCGAAGCTGGCCTTGGCGTTGGGCAGGTCGCGGAACAGCCGGACCAGGTCGCGCACGTTGTCGGAGATCGTGGCGTCGACCGAGCAGTCGGAGTTCTCGCCGATGTCGTAGATCCAGTCGCGCGGGTCGGCCTGGTTGGGCGCCGGTTTGACGCCCTGGCGGCCGGCGTGGCGGCGGACGTATCCGAGGATCTTGTCGATGTTGGCGAACACCGTGATCGGGTTGCTGTAGCCCTTGCGGCGTGGCACGTAGCAGTAGGCGCAGGCCATCGCGCAGCCGTTGGCGGTGGAGGGCGCGATGAAGTCGGCCGAGCGGTCGTTGGGGCGGGCGGTGAGCGACTTCTTGACGCCGAGCACCAGCGCCTCGGTCTTGATGCGCACCCAGCGGTTGACGTTGGTCTCGTCGCCGTACAGCTCGGGGATGCGGTGGTGGCTGCCGATCTCGATGAGCTCGGCGTCGGGGAAGCGGGCGAGGATCTCCTGCCCGCGCGGCAGCCCGGCCGCCTCCGGCTCGACGTAGACGCGCCGGACGTCGAGGAGCGGCTGTGTCCGCATGTTCACCCCTTCCCTGGCTGGTCCACAGGACAAGCGTATGCGGTCCTGGAAGCGAGTTCCCAGGTCAGGACGGGTGCGCCGCAGCGGCGACAGTGCTCGCGGCGGTAGACCCAGCGCTCGTCGGGCCGGTCGGGATCGCTGACGACCTGCCCGGCGTCGCGCCCCAGGGCGAGGTACGCGGCCGCGGTGTCCCACAGCCGCCCGGCGCCCTCCGCGCCGACGTCCCTGGCGGCGGGATGCAGTCCGACGAGGAACAGCAGCTCGGCCCGCCAGGCGTTGCCGATGCCCGCCCACACCTTCTGGTCGAGCACGGCCGCGCCGACCGGCCCGCCGAACGCGGTCAGCCGCCGTACGGCCTCGTCCCTGGAGGCGTCGTCCCGCAGCGGGTCGGGCCCGAGCGAGGCGCGCAGCGCGGCCACCTCGCCGGGGCCGTACGCCTCGCACTGGATGGGCGCGATCAGGTCGAACGCCACGTCGCCCGTGGCCAGCCGGAGCCGCGTCCCGCGCCGGGGCTCGCGCGCGGGGCCGTCGTACCGCAGGAAGATCCCGCGCATGCCGAGGTGCACGTGGATCGCGGGGGCGTCCTCGAAGTGGTACAGCAGGTGCTTGCCCAGGGCCTCGACGGCGGTCAGCGTCCGTCCGTCGTAGGGCCGCGCGTCGAAGCGGCCCTGCGGCCCCGAGGCGCGCACGACGCGCCCGCCCAGTGCCGCCTGCTGCTCGTCGGCGTGGCGGTGAACCAGATGTCCCTCAGGCACACCGCCCCTCTACCCCCTGAGCTGGGCTGATGCGCTCGCCAGCAGCATGTCGAGCGCGGTCGGGTAGGCGCTGTCGTTCATGCGGGCGACCAGCAGCGGGGCGGTCGCGGCGATGTGGGGGTGGGTGCTGGCGGGCAGGCGGGCGTAGGTGTCGCGCCAGACCTCCTCGTCGGCCTCGCGGGCGGCCGGCGGCAGGGAGAGGGTGGCGGCGTCCAGGATCGAGAAGGCGAGGCTCTGGTCGATGAAGGCGTGGTAGATGCGGACCGCGTCGGCGTCGGGGAAGCCGGCCCCGCGCAGGATGCCGAGGATCATCTCGTCCGTGGCGACCTCCTGGGGGAGGCCGGTGACGCGGCTGGCGGTGAGCACGGCGGCCTGCGGGTGCGTCAGGTAGGCGTGGTGGATGCGCAGCCCGAGCTCGCGCAGGTCGGCCCGCCAGTCGCCGCTCGGCGACCAGCCCTCTACGGCGTGCCCGAACAGCTCGTCGGCGATGGCGAGGACCAGGTCGTCCATGCCGCGGAAGTAGCGGTAGACGGTGCTGGCGTCGGCGCCGAGCGCGAGGCCGAGCCGGCGGGCGGTGAGACCGGCGGCGCCGTGCTCGCGGAGCATGCGCAGCGCCTTCTCCACGATGAGCTGATGAGTCAGGACCTGCCCTTGTTTGGTCGGCCGCCGCCGCCTGCGTGCCGTCTCCGGCACCACCCGCTTCGCCATCGCGAAACCTTCCTTATGCCAACGCCATTGACGTTGATGAGCGTAGTGCAGTTGGATTAGCGACACAGCCCCCCAAAAGCATCCAAAGGGGATTTTTCGTCATGCGTATCCTTCTCGTGGGAGCCGGCGGGGTGGGAACCGCCATCACACGGATCGCCGCCCGCCGCACGTTCTTCGACCACATGCTCGTCGCCGACTACGACCTGCCCCGCGCCAAGGCGGCCGTCGCCGCGCTGGGCCCCGACGCCGACCGGTTCACGCCGGTCAAGGTGGACGCCGCCGACCGGGACGCCGTCACCGCCCTGCTCCGCGAGCACGACTGCGACGTGCTCCTCAACGCCACCGACCCGCGCTTCGTGCTGCCGCTGTTCGACGCGGCGCTCGCGGCCGGGGCCGACTACCTCGACATGGCGATGTCGATGTCCAGGCCACACCCCGAGCGGCCGTACGAGGAGGTGGGGGTCAAGCTGGGCGACGAGCAGTTCGCCCGCTCGGCCGACTGGGCCGCCTCCGGCCGCCTCGCGCTGGTGGGCATGGGCGTCGAGCCCGGCCTCGCCGACGTCTTCGCCCGTTACGCCGCCGACGACCTCTTCGACGAGATCGAGGAGATCGGCATCAGGGACGGCGCCAACCTCACCGTCGACGGCTACGACTTCGCCCCGTCGTTCTCCATCTGGACCACCATCGAGGAGTGCCTCAACCCGCCGGTCATCTACGAGAAGGACCGCGGCTGGTACACCACCGAGCCCTTCAGCGAGCCCGAGGTCTTCGACTTCCCCGAGGGCATCGGCCCGGTCGAGTGCGTGAACGTCGAGCACGAGGAGGTCCTGCTGGTCCCCCGCTGGGTGGACGCCCGCCGGGTCACCTTCAAGTACGGCCTCGGCGAGGAGTTCATCGACACGCTGAAGACCCTGCACGCGCTCGGCGTGGACCGCACCGAGCCGGTCCCCGTGCGCGGCGACGGCGGGACCACGGTGCGGGTGTCACCGCGCGACGTGGTGGCCGCGGTCCTGCCCGACCCGGCCGAGCTGGGCGCGCGCATGCGCGGCAAGACCTGCGCCGGGACGTGGGTGAAGGGCGTCAAGGACGGCCGGCCGCGCGAGGTGTACCTCTACCACGTGGTCGACAACCAGTGGTCGATGCGCGAGTACGGCTCCCAGGCCGTCGTCTGGCAGACCGCCGTCAACCCGGTGATCGCCCTGGAGCTGCTGGCCGACGGGACGTGGAAGGGCGCGGGCGTGCTCGGCCCCGAGGCGTTCGAGCCGCGCCCGTTCCTGGACCTGCTGGTCGAGTACGGCTCACCGTGGGGCCTGCGGGAGCAGTAGGACGGCGTCCGGGATCATAAGGGGGCGACAACCGTACATCGGGAGGACCCCCTTGAGCATCGCCGACGATCCCGACCGCGCACCCGCCCGTTCCCACCTGTACGCCATGGGCCTGTCCGAGGAGGAGCAGCGCCGGCCCGTGGTCGGCATCGCCTCCACCTGGACCGGCACCATGCCGTGCAACCTCACCCACCGCGAGCTCGCCGCGCACGTCGCCGAGGGCGTGCGCGCGGCGGGCGGCACGCCGATGGAGTTCAACACCATCGCGGTCTCCGACAACCTCACCATGCACACCCCGGGCATGCGCGCGTCCCTGGTCAGCCGTGAGGTCATCGCCGACTCGATCGAGCTCATGGGGCGCGCGCACGGCTTCGACGCCCTGGTGGCGATCGTCGGCTGCGACAAGACCGTGCCGGCCGCCATCATGGCGCTGGCCCGGCTGGACGTGCCGTCCGTGGTGCTCTACAGCGGCACCATGATGCCGGGCCGGTGGCGCGGCCGGGACGTGACGATCCAGGACATGTGGGAGGCGCTGGGTGAGCGCGAGGTCGGCCGGCTCGACCAGGCCGACCTCGACGACCTGGCCCGGCACGCCTGCCCGGGCGCCGGCACCTGCGCCGCCCAGTACACCGCCAACACCATGGGCTCGGTCGCCGATTTCCTGGGCCTCGCGCCGTTCGGGATCGGCGACATCCCGGCCGTGGCGGAGGAGAAGAACGCCGCGGCGCGGCGGGTCGGCGAGCTCGCCATGGACGCGCTGGCCCGCGACGCCCGGCCGTCACGGGTGCTCACCGCGGACGCCCTGCACAACGCGATCGTCTCGGTGGCCGCCATGGGCGGCTCCACGAACGCCGTGCTGCACCTGCTGGCCATCGCCCGCGAGGCCGGGCTGCCGCTGGTGATCGACGAGATCGGCGAGATCTGCCGCCGGGTGCCGATCATCACCGGGCTCAAGCCGAGCGGCGGTCCATACACCGCGCTGGACCTGTGGCGGGCGGGCGGCACCTCGCTGGTGGCGCGGCGGCTGCTGGAGGCCGGGCTGCTGCGCGAGAACGTGACGCTGGCGGACGGCCGCACCCTCGCCGACGTGGCCGCGCAGGCCGAGGAGCGGCCGGGCCAGGAGGTCGTGGCGGACGTGACGCGGCCGTTCAAGCGGCGCGGCGCGCTGGCGATCCTGCGCGGCTCGCTCGCCCCCGACGGCTGCGTGCTGAAGCTGGGCGGCAAGGACGACTTCCGTCACGAGGGCCCGGCCCGGGTCTTCGACTCCGAGAACGACTGCTACGCCGCCATCCAGGAGGGCCGGATCGTTGCGGGCGACGTCATCGTGGTCCGCTACGAGGGCCCGGCGGGCGGTCCCGGCATGCGCGAGATGCTCTCGATCACCGGGCCGCTCGTCGGGCGCGGGCTCGGCACGTCCGTGGCGCTGGTCACCGACGGGCGCTTCAGCGGCGTCTCGCACGGGCTGGTGATCGGGCACGTGACGCCGGAGGCATACCACGGGGGCCCGATCGCGCTGGTGCGCGACGGCGACACCGTGGTGATCGACAGCGCGGCCGGCACGCTGGACCTGCTGGTGCCCGAGGAGGAGCTGGCCGCGCGCCGGGCCGCGTGGCGGCGGCCGGAGCGCCCGGTCGAGCGGGGCGTGCTGGCGAAGTACGTCAGGACCGTGGGTTCCGCCTCCGACGGCGCGGTCACCGCTTGACGGCGGCTATGCTGCGCAGAGACGTTTCGGTCATGCCTTATAGGCGTTCGTGCCTGATGAGAGCGACACAGAGGAGACTTACGCGATGTACAAGGAGTTCGCCTTCGAGGCCGTGATGTGGCTCGTCCCGGTCGTCGTGCTCATCGGGGTGGCACTCCTCGTCACCGCCTGAGCCCGCGTGAGGAGCCGGTCCCCTGCCGGGGGGCCGGCTCCTCTGCTGTCTACCCGGTGAACGGCGGCGCGTCGCCCGCTTCGCTGAGCTCGGCGATGGCCAGCTCCGCCGTGCGGCGGATGTCGAAGAACTTGTCGAGCGCGGTGATCGCGAACAGGTGCTCGCACCGCCCGTTGAGCCCCGACAGCAGCAGCCGCCCGCCGGAGGCGGTGACCGCCTTGTGCAGATAGACCAGCACGGACAGCCCGGAGGAGTCGCACACGCTGACGGCCTGCATGTCGATGACGAGCATCGGGGGCTGGGTGAGATCGAGCGCCTTGGTGACACGGTCACGCACCTCGGCCGCCGAGCCGAAGTCGAAGTCTCCCGTCAACCTCGCGATGACGCAGGGTCCCTGGAGCCCGAGGCTGATCGACAAGGCCTGCTCCGAAGTCACCCAGCTCCACCTACCCGCGTCGCTCTCCCGATCCACTCACTTTACGAGAAGTAGCGCTTCGGGTTGAACACCAGCATCTGCTCGATCTGGCCGTCGGTCACGCCGGAGTCCAGCAGCGCGGCCAGCACGTCGTCGTGAATGTGATCGTAGCGCCAGTTCGGGGCGAGCGTGCTGTGCGCCTCGTCCCAGGCCCCGCCGAAGTAGTCCATGAAGCAGGCCGCGTCGTGGCTGAGCACCATCCGGTCGGCGTAGCCGCGCCCGCACAGGGCCGCGATCGTGGCCACCCGCTGCGGCGTCGGGTTGTAGATGTCGAGGCCGAAGCGGTCCATGCCGAGGGTCGCGCCGGTGTCGGCCAGCCGCATGAGGTAGTCGAGGTCGTTGCTGTCGCCGGCGTGGCCGACGACGACCTTCGTCAGGTCCACGCCCTCCTTGGCGAACAGGTCGAGCGCGATGAGGCCGCTCTGGGTGAAGGAGTTGGTGTGCACGGTGATCGGCGCGCCCGTACGGACGTGCGCCTGGGCGACGGCCCGGCAGATGCGCTCCACGCCGGGCGTCAGCCCCTTGTGCTCGACCACGCACTTGAGGAAGGCCGCCTTGACGCCGGTGTCGGCGATGCCCTCGGTCAGGTCGCGGACGAAGTCGTCGATCATCGGGTCGGGGATGTCGAAGAACAGGCCGGGGCCGCGGTGCTCGTACTGGTGGGGCAGCTCCTCGAAGGAGTAGATGCCGGTCGCGACCACGATGTTCAGCTCGGGCACCTGCTCGGCGACGCGCTGGATGCGCGGGATGTAGCGGCCGAGCCCCCACACGGTGGGGTCCACGATGGTCCGCACGCCCTTGGCGGCCACCGCGCGGAGCTTGGTGACCGCGTCGGCGACCCGGTGCTCCTCGTCCCACCATGAGCCTTTGCCGTAGTTGTCGAGATGTTCGGTGGCCACGACGAAGACGTGCTCGTGCATCAGGGTCTGGCCGAGGTCGTCGACGTTCACGGGCCCGCGGACGGTCTGCACGGTGGGCATCCTGCCTCCATACCGGCTGGTCGGTTGGCGTCAACCTAGACGGCGGGAAGTCCGGCCGTCAATGAGCGACACCGGGCCGCCTCCGGCGGGCGGCAGGGGCCTACGCGGGTTCGGGGTCCGTCTTCGGGGAGGGGACCACCAGGACCGGACGGTGGGCGTGGTGCAGCACGCGGTCCGAGGTGCTGCCCAGCAGCAGCGAGCGCACCCCGCCGAGCCCACGGGTGCCGGTCACGATGAGCGTGGCGTCGAGCTCGTCGGCCACGTCCACGATGGCCGCCCACACCGCCACCGCGTCGGCCTCGCAGCGGGGCGTCGCGTCGAGACCCGCCTGCCTGGCCAGGTCCGCGCCGCGCCTGGCCAGCTCGTCCATCGCCTTGCCGATGGCCTGGTCGCCCGCGGCGTCGGTGTCGATGGTCATCATGAGGCCCGCCGAGGCCCGCGCCGAGCTCATCGCCAGGCGCTCCCACACCGTCAGCACGACCGCCTGCTCGCCCTTGAACATCCGCCCGGCGAAGGCGATGGCCTCCTTGGCGTCGTCGGAGCCGTCGTACGCAATCAGGATCGTCATGCCAGCACTTCTTTCCCGGCCCGCGCCTTTCACGCCTGCCCGATCACGGGACGGGCCGCGAGCGCGCGCCGGGCGGCCGGCCGCAGCATCGACAGCCCGGCCAGCGCCAGCACGGCGATCTCGGTCACCACGACGGTCCGCTGGATGAGTCCGGCGGGGATGTCGTCGTTGGTGAGCGGGAGGCCGAACATGCGCACCACGTACGGGATCACGACCAGCACGAGCGCCCCGAGGGCGACCAGGCAGAGGATCCGCATCGCACGGGCGTACCGGACCCTGGCCCTGGCCAGCAGCAGCCCGGCGACAGGCATCATGAGGAAGGCGGCGAAGGCGGCATAGCGGTGGATGCCTCCCGACAACGACAAAGGCACGCCCGGCCGGTCGGTGGGAAAGGCCCCGATGAGGAACATGCTCGCGCCCCACGCCACCAGCAGCCCCACGACCCAGCGGTTGCCGCCGCTCCGGCGCAGCGCCTCGGCCATCAGCGTCGCGCCCACCGCGAACAGGGTCAGCGAGGCCGGCAGCAGCCAGCCGGACCGCTGCCAGGCGTACTCACTGATCACGGTGTGCATGGGGTCGAGCCCCGCCTCGGCGTGCAGGGTGAGCATGGCGCCTGCCCCGGCGCCGATGGTCGCGAATCCGCTGACGAGCAATGCCTTCATGCCTCTTAAGCTCGTGGAACACGGCTTCGCGGAGTATCGGAGATCAACCCGAAGGAGCCCTGAAGCTCCCCTTAGTCCTTAAGTATCGACGGCTCCGGATCAATGCGTTGACCTGGAAGGAAGTGACCCTGGGTAGGGTTTGCCCCCTCAGGGTGGGCAGGGTTGTCCCTGATTTGACTTAGAGTGCGCTCTAGGGTCCAACCTGGACATATGAACAAGCGCACTCTCGGCGTCGGCGGCCCGCGGGTCTCCGCGCTCGGCCTTGGCTGCATGGGCATGTCCGAGTTCTACGGCCCGGCCGACGACAGCGAGTCCATCGCGGTCATCCACCGCGCCCTCGACCTCGGCATCACTTTTCTCGACACGGCCGACATGTACGGCAGGGGCGCCAACGAGGAGCTGGTCGGCCGGGCCATCAAGGACCGGCGCGACGAGGTGGTGCTGGCCACCAAGTTCGGCGTCAAGCGGGACGGCGCCACCCGCACGATCGAGAACAGCCCCGAGTACATCCGGGCCGCCTGCGACGCCTCGCTGCGCCGCCTCGGCGTGGACCACATCGACCTCTACTACATGCACCGCCGCAACCCGGAGGTGCCGATCGAGGAGTCCGTCGGCGCCATGGCCGAGCTGGTGCGCGCGGGCAAGGTCCGCCACCTCGGCCTGTCGGAGGTGAGCGCGCCGACCCTGCGCGCCGCGGCCGCCGTGCACCCGATCGCGGCCCTGCAGAGCGAGTACTCCCTGTTCACCAGGGACCTGGAGGCGGAGATCCTGCCGACGGCACGTGAGCTCGGCATCGCGCTGGTGGCGTACTCGCCGATCAGCCGCGGCCTGCTGACCGGCGCGCCGCCCACCTCGGGCGAGCTGGCCCCGGACGACTTCCGCCGCAACTTCCCCCGCACCTCCGGCGAGAACGCCGAGCACAACGCCCGGCTGGTGGCCGAGGTCGAGCGGATCGCCGACGCGGCCGGCGTCACGGTGGCGCAGCTCGCGCTCGCCTGGGTGCTCGCCCAGGGCGAGGACGTCGTGCCCATCCCCGGCACCAAGCGGCTGAAGTATCTGGAGGAGAACGCCGCCGCCGCCGACATCACGCTCACCGCCGAGCAACTCGACGCGCTGGCCGCGGCGGTCCCGGCGGACGCGGTGGCCGGGCAGCGCTACCCGAGCATGGCCGAGATCGAGCAGTATCGGTAGGGCCGGGCGTCAGGGCCGGTCGAAGTAGGCGCGTACGACGGTGCCGCCCGGCCGGGTGTGGACGCGGACGAGGTCGGCGAGCAGGTTGACGATGAGCAGCCCGCGCGAGCCCGGAACGCGCGGGTCGACGGGGATCCGCCCGGCGAGCGGATCGCGGATGTGACCCCGGTCGCTGACCTCGCACACCAGCCGGTCGTCCGTCGCCCACACCCTGATCGTGCCGGAGCCGCCGCCGTGGTCGAGGCTGTTGGCGCCCAGCTCGGCCACGACCAGCTGGATGTCGTCGAGCCGGTCGCCGGCGAAGCCCAGCAGAGCGGCCTGCCCGGTGGCGAGGCGCCGCGCGGCCGACAGGTTGTCGCCGTCGAAGCGCAGGGAGACGCACTCCCCTGGCTCCTCCAGCGGCCGGTTGTGCGCGTCGATGACCCGCTCGGGCGCGTAGTCGTCGCTGGGCCACTCGCCCCGGGCGTCCCGCATGACGGGGTGGGTGCGCGCGGCCTCCTCGACGATCGCGGGGGCGAGCGCGGCGACGTCGTACGGGCACAGGATGGTGACCTCGCGCCCGGCGAAGGCCAGGTTGATCAGCGCCTCGTGCTGCGCGCACGCGGGGTAGACGGTCGCCGGGCGGCCGGCCCAGATCGGCTCGCCGATGATCCGCACCCGGCCGCCGGGATGCCGGTCGGCGAACTCGCGGAGGACGGCGGGGATGATGCGCCCGGGATTGCGGCCTTCGACGCCCATGTCGAGCATGCGTACGGCGCCGGCGTCGGATCCGAGCCCGGCGGCGATGAGCGCGAGGTTGGGCGCGGGGACGGCGACGGCCACGGGCTCTCCCGCCGCCAGGCCCTCGCGGACGAAGGCCGTGGTGGCGGAGACGTACTCGTCCGCGGTGCGGTAGAGCAGCGCGGGGTGGGAGAACGGTCCGGCCGATTTCATCACGCCTCACGCTACCCAAGGTTGAGGAGTTCATGGGAAAGGGTTGGGTACCACATAGGTGTGAAGAGAGTGCAGGTGATCCTCCGCCCCCGTCCGGTCCGGCAACCGGAACCCCTCGATCTGCGGACCCCCTCCGGACGACGGCTCCCGTTCTGAGCGCGCCGAACCTATGCTCGGGGCATGTCGGATTTGCACATGCGGGTCTCCGACGAGGACCGTGAGCGCACCGCCGGCCGGCTCCAGCACGCCTTCGTCGAGGGCCGCCTCACCCGGTCCGAGCTGGAGGACCGGCTCGGGCTGGCCCTGACCGCGCGGACCTACCGCGACCTGCTCGGCCTCATCACCGATCTCCCGGAACAGCGGCAGCCGCCGCAGGACGACGTGGTCGAGCCACCCTGCCGGAGGGCGGCACGGCGAACGTGGACGGCTTCCGCAGCGACTGGGGCCACGTCTCGACCGCCGACGTCCCGGGCCGCCCGAGGCCCGGCGGCCCGCACGTGGTGGTCACCGGCGTCACCAAGTACGGCGGGCTGACCGTGCGCTATCCGCGCAAGCGCTGGTTCACCCACTGATGGAACAGCGCGATGTGGTGCTCGCTCGGCACGAGCACCCCTCCCTCCCGGTAGGCCCTTGACGACATGCCGGGCTGGGTCCGCTCGCAGGCGTCGAAGTCCTGCTCGTTGACCCGGTGGAACAGCTCGACCGACCGCGTCAGGTCCGCCCCCGAGGCGACCACGTCGGGGTGGTAGAGCCAGTCGCACTCCACCAGCGTCCGGTCCACGGCCAGCGGGAACATCCGGTGCACGATCACGTGGTCGGGCACCAGGTTGACGAACACCTGCGGCTTGACGGTGATCGCGTAGTAGCGGCGGTCCTGCTCCCGCGCGACGTCGGGGAGCTTGCCGAAACCGGGGCCGCCGTCCACGGTGAAGCCCTCGACCCGCTCGGCGAACTCCGCGCCGTGGCCGACGTAGTACTGCGCCGCGTAGCCGCCGGCGAACTCGGGGAGCACGGCGACCAGCTCGGGGTGGATGGTCGCGCAGTGGTAGCACTCCATGAAGTTCTCGACGACGAGCTTCCAGTTGGCCTTGACGTCGTAGCTGATGCGGCGGCCGAGCGCCAGCTCCTCGACGTGGTAGCGCTCGATGGCGGCGGGGTCCCCGAGCCGTTCTGTGGCGGCCCCGGTGACGCTCTCCTCGAACGACGGCGGCTCGGCGGCCAGGCACACCCACGCGTAGCCGAGCCATTCGCGCAGGTGGACGGGGATCAGGCCGTGGGCGACACGGTCGATGTCGGGCATCTTCGCCAGGTTGGGCGCGGCGGCCAGCCGGCCGTCGAGGTCGTAGGACCAGGCGTGATAGGCGCACCTGATCGTCCGCCTGACCTCGCCCGCGGGCTCGTCGCAGAGCCGGGCGCCGCGGTGCCGGCAGACGTTGAGGAAGGCGCGCAGCCGGTGGTCGCGGCCTCGGACCACGATGACGCTCTCCCTGCCCACCTGGACGGTACGGAACGCGCCGGGCCGCGGCACGTCCTCGCCGCGCACGGCGCAGAACCAGAGGCTTTCGAAGATCTTGGCCTGCTCGTCGGCGAAGACGTCGGGGTCGGAGTAGGAGCGGCCGGGGAGCGTGGGGATGAGGCTCGACGTGGTGGTCAACCGACACCGCCTTGTTGCGTATGACGCATCGAGTTGCTCTATCTGCGACATCGTCGGCTGGCGTTCATGAGGCTGTCAAGAGGTAGGTGCTGGCCCTGCGCAGCCAGGCGGTGTTCAGCCAGGTGGCCAGCCGGTCGGGGATCAGCCCGGCGGCCGGACGGTGCATGTCGGTGAGCTCGGTGGCGGCCAGCCGGGCCGGGCGGCGGGCGATCCGCGCGCGGGCGCGCTCGTAGCCCCGCAGGTCGTCCAGCGAGCGGGCGAGCAGCCAGGCGTCCTCCAGCGCCTGGTTCGCGCCCTGGGCCATGGTGGGCGGCATGGTGTGGGCGGCGTCGCCGGCGAGGGTCGTCGGCCCCCTCCCCCACACCTCGGGGATCGGCTGGCGGTGGTGCGGGAAGAAGTCGGGCGTCACAGGGGAGGGCCCCGCGAGGGAGTCCAGGACGGCCGGCACCGGGTCTGCCCAGCCGCCGAAGCGCTCGCGCAGCCGCTCGGCGAGGCGCGGGTCGTCCGCCCAGAACGGCTCGCCGGGCGCCGAGCGCACGTCGAACCACCACAGCAGCCGCCCCTCCCCCGCCGGGATGAGCCCGCACAGCCCGGCGAGGCCCGCCATCATCACGGCCGCGCCGCCCCCGGTCAGCGACGTGGGCGTGGTGATGAAGCCCTGCCAGGTCACCCAGCGGGTCAGCTCCGCCCGGTCCTCGCCCCACAGCGCGGCGCGCACCACCGAGCGCCGCCCGTCGGCGCCCACGAGGACGTCGCCGCGCACGGTGGTGCCGTCGGCCAGGCGCGCCTCGGCCCGGTCGGGGTCCACGTGCTCGACGCGGGCCCCGTAGGTGACGGGGACGCCCTCGGCCAGCAGCTCGACCAGCTCGCCGCGGGCCACGTGGACGGTGGGGTGGCCGTACTTGCGCTCGGCGGCCGTCAGGTCGACGGTGACCAGCCTGCGGCCGTCGGAGCTCCACGACTCCAGGGTCTCCAGCCGCCGCCCGACGCGGGTGTGGTCGGCCTTCAGCTCCTCCAGGATGCCGGTGCTGCCGGGCCAGAGCGTGACGGAGCCGCCGGCGGTGCGCGGCTCGGGGGACTCCTCGTACACCTCGGCCTCGTGACCGGCGGCGAGCAGGCCGCGCGCGAGGGCGAGACCCGCCACGCCCGCACCCACCACTATTACTCTCATGGTGTTCCCTGTTTTTGAGACTCGGGGTATCAGATACTAGGAGTATCACTATGTCCGCGCGCGGCCGCAAGCCCGATCCCACGGTCGACCACCGCATCAGACAGGCCGCGACCAGGCTGGTGCTCACCCACGGCTTCGACTTCACCATGGACGACGTCGCCGAGGAGGCAGGTGTAGGCAGAGCGAGCGTGTTCCGTCGCTACCCCACCAAACGCGACATGCTCCTCCAGACCCTCGCCGGCTTCATGGACACGCACGTCGCCATCCCCGACACCGGCTCGCTGGAGGGCGACCTGCGCGTGGTGGTGACCGACACGCTCGCCCTCTGGCACCAGCCCGGGGTCGCCCGCACGGCCCGGCAGATCTACGGCGAGGCCGGCCGCGACCCGGCCGTGGCCGAGATCATCCGCACCGGCATGCGGACCAGGATGGAGCGGTCATGGGTGGTCTACGAACGCGCGGTCGAACGCGGCGAGCTGCCCCCGGACGCCGACCTGTGGCTGCTCACCGACCTGTTCACCGGCCTGGTGACCTACCGCGGCCTGCTCGACCTGCCGCTTCCCGAGCCGGAGGAGATCGTCCAGGTCCTGCTCCACGGCTTTACGCCGGCTTGACGGCACGGGTGTTAGCGGCGTGCAAGCGGAGATCAAGCTCCCGTCCCTAACGTTCTCGGTGTTCGCTCAACCAACGAAGGGCACCGGAAGATGACTCCCCCTCGCCGTCGCCTGGCCATCGCGGCCGCGACGATTTCCCTTGCCGTCCTGACCACCGCCTGTGGCGCGCTGGGCCAGGCGGTCGACTGCAACTCCGCTGCCCAAGAGGCCAGCAAGATCATGACGGACTGGAGCTCGGAGGTCACCAAGAACGCCACCGACGCCAAGGCCGTCGGCGCCGCCTCCGCCACCGCCGCCGACAAGACCAAGGAGCTCGCCGGCAAGTACGACGGCAACGTCGCCGCCGCGCTCAACGACCTCGCCGCCGGGTTCGAGAGCCTGGAGAAGGGCGACGTGGCACAGATGACGGAGTTCACCGGCAAGATGAACGGCTTCTCCAGCAAGATCACCTCGGCCTGTTCCTGACGGCCGGCCGCGCGGCCGCCGTACCGCCTGCGGGGGGCAGGTCGGCGCGGCGGCCGCGCCACTTTCGCGCAGATTCGTTCTAGTCTTGTCGCCCGTGACGGCTGGAACCGACCTCGCGCCGGACGGCGCCGCTCCCCCCGCACGGCGGGCCTGGAGGGTTTCGCTCAGCGGCCACCGGCTGCGGGTGGGCGTGATGACGCTGCTCGCGGCGGTGGCCTACGCGGTGCTGGGGCTGGTGAAGCTGGCCTCCTTCCGCGCCACCACGCTGGACCTGGTGATCGTGGACCAGGCGGTCCGCAACTACGCGGCGTTCCGGCCGCCGTACGTCCCCGTGCTCGGCATGTTCCACGGGCGCGGCCTGGACTACGTCCAGCTCGCCGACCACTTCTCGCCGATCTACGCGCTGCTCGCGCCCTTCTACTGGATCCACGACGGGCCGGGCACGCTGATCGTGGCGCAGGCGGCGCTGTTCGCTGGGGTCGTGCCGTTCCTGTGGAACTACACCAGGCGGGTGCTCGGGGTCGCGCCCGCCTATCTGGTGGCGGCGGCGTACGCGCTGTCGTGGCCGGTCGCGCAGGCCGTCGCGTTCGACGCGCACGAGGTCATGTTCGTCCCCGTGCTCACCGCGATCATGATCGAGCGCTACCACGCGGGCAAGGAGCGCACGGCGTTCCTCGCGATGCTCGCCCTCCTCCTGGTCAAGGAGGACATGGGGCTCATGATCGCCGGGGTCGGGCTGTGCCTGTTCGTCATGGGCGAGCGGTGGCGGGGGACGCTGTGCGTCACGTTCGGCATCGGGGCCGTGCTGCTCATCCGCGGGCTGGTCACCACGGTCTTCGGCGGCAATCCGCGGGACTTCTGGGCCTACGGGCACCTCGGCCCCGACATCGGCGGCGCGCTCGTGGGCATCGCCCGCGACCCGCTGGCCGCCCTGCTGCTGCCGTTCAGCGAGGAGGCCAAGGTCGACACGCTGTTCCTGCTGACCTGGCCCACCCTGATGCTCTGCCTGCTGTCGCCGCTGTCGCTGGCGGCCCTGCCGCACGTGCTGGAGCGCATGCTGTCGGACCGCCCGCAGTGGTGGCAGGCCGACTTCCAGTACAGCGCGTTCACCGTGGTCATCATCATCTGCGCGGGCGTGGACGGCATGGCCCGGCTGCTGCGCCGGCTCGAACGCTCCGACGACGCCACGCTCAAGCTGCTCTGGTCGGCCGCCGCCTGCGTGGTCGCGCTCACGCTGGTGCCCAGGTTCGCCTTCGACCAGCTCTACCATCCGTCCTTCTACAAGGAGCCCAAGGCGGCCGCCGCCGCCGAGGCGGTGAGCAAGGTGCCCGACGGCGTGCTCGTCGAGGCCCCCAACTCGGTCGGGCCGGCGCTCACCGACCGCACGACCGTGCTGCTGTGGGGGCCCACCTCGCACAACGCGCCCTGGGTGATCGCCGACACCGCCCGCTGGGAGTTCCCGTTCGGCTCGTTCGACCAGCAGGTCGCCAAGGTCGGCGAGCTGCAGGCCCAGGGCTATGTGATCGTCTTCGAACGCGACGGCTACGTGGTGCTGCGCCGCTGATCGCGGGCCCGCTCGTACGCCGACTCGAACCCCGCGAGCACCGCCGGCCACGACCCTGCCGTGGGCGGCGTCGCCCGGTTGTGCGCCGCGATCGTCTCGCGCAGCCCGGCGTCGGCGCACAGCCGCGCCACCGCCCGCGCCAGATCGCCGAGGCTCCGTCCGAGCAGCCCCTCGACGCCGTCGGCGACGAAGTCGGCCACCCCGCTCTGCGCCCGCGCCACCACCGGCACCCCCGCCGCCCGCGCCTCCAGCGCCGCGATGCCGAACGACTCGCGCGGCGCGGGCGCCACGAAGACGTCGGCCGACTCCAGGACCTTCGCGATCTGCTCGCGGGAGTAGCGGCCGGGCAGCGACACCCAGCCGGCCATGCCGTGCCGGGCCAGGAAGCGCTCCATCTGCCCCCTGGCGGGACCGTCGCCGACGATCGTGGCCCGGACGGGGATCGCGGCGGGCACCCGGGCGCGGGCCGCCTGGAGCAGCTTCAGCAGGCGTACGGGCTGTTTGCGCGGCGCCAGCCGGCCGACCGCGACGACGTGGACCTCCTCGCGCGGCTGCGGGGTGCCCGGCGGGGGCGCCCAGCCCGACAGGTCGAGGCCGTTGGAGACCACCCTGACCGGCACCCGGGGCCCGGCGACCGCGCGGATCGGCACCGCCGCCGCGCTGCTCACGGTGGTGGCGACCAGCCCCCACCGCTGCCAGCCGTACGCCGCCCGCAGCAGCCGGTAGAGCAGCCGGGTCAGCGGGTCCCACATGCTGTGGACGGTCACCACGCACGGCGCCCCGGCCCGCGCCGCCGCCCGCACGCCCATCCACGCGAACGGCGAGACCGCCCCGGTGTGCACGTGCACCACGTCGGGCCGCCCGGCGGCGATCCATCGCGTCAGATGGCCCACGCCGCGCGGGTGGACCGGCAGGTCGAAGGGCACCCTGGCGACGATCCTGCGCACGCCCTCCAGCGGCTCGCCCCTGGTCGCCGTGGCCACCGTCACCTCGTGACCGGCCGCGCGCTGCATCCGCACGAGATCGGCCACCTGGACCTCGATCCCCCCGAGTCGCGGCAGGTAACAGTCGCTCACGTGAAAGATCCGCACCCCTCCCAGACTAATCTGGGCGTGTGCCTCCACGTACCGCTGTGTTCTTCCATGCCCACCCCGACGACGAGGCCCTGCTGACGGCGGGCACCATGGCGATGCTCGCGGCCGAGGGACACCGCGTGGTGCTGGTCACCGCCACCGCGGGCGAGCGCGGCCTGGCCGACATGGCGCCGGGCGAGGCGCTGGGCGAGACCAGGCTCAAGGAGCTCTACCAGTCGGCCGCCGTGCTGGGCTGCGCCCGCGTCGAGTGCCTCGGCTACGGCGACTCGGGCCTCAGCCCCAAGGGCGGCAGCGCCGAGGAGCGGCCCGACAACGCGTTCATGGACGCCGACATCGAGGAGGCGGCCAAGGCGCTGGCCGCGATCCTCCAGGAGGAGCGGGCCGACCTCCTCGCGATCTACGACCCGGCCGGCGGCTACGGCCACCCCGACCACGTGCAGGTGCACCGGGTGGGCAGGCGGGCCGCCGAGATCGCCGGCACCGAGATCGTCCTGGAGGCGACGGTCAACCGCGACCCGCTGGTCCGGCTGCTCAGGCTGGCGACCAAGTTCTACCGGTTTCCTCCCGAGTTCGACGTACGCACCTTCGAAAGCGCCTACTCCCCGGGCGAGGCCATCACCCACCGGGTCAACGTGCGCCGCTACGCCCGCCAGAAACGCGCCTCGATGTCCGCCCACGTCTCCCAGGCGAGCGGCGGCGACAGCGACCGCACGCTCGCCGTCATGCTGAAGGTCCCCGGCCCGCTCTACCGCCTGGTCTTCGGCACCGAGTGGTACGTCCGCCGCGACCTGCCGCCCGGCGCCCGGCTGCGTCATCCTTTCGAGCGGTGGCCCGAGTAGTCCCTCCGAGGGATGATCGGCCCCTCGCGAGGGGGCAGACTGGGTGCCGATGAAGAACAAGTGGCTGCAGATCGTCCTTTCCGTGCTCTCGCTCGGGCTGGCGGTGCTGCTCGTGGTCTACCTGCCGGAGATCGTGCGGGCGCTCACGGGCAAGCCCGTGTCGTGGGCCGAGATCGGCGCGGTGTTCGGCGGGCTCGGGCTCGGCGAGATCGCCCTGATGACGGCGCTGTGGCTGCTGAGCCTGCTGGCCTACACGTTCGTGCTGACCAACTCGCTGCCCGGCCTCACCAACCTGCAGGGCCTCACGCTCAACGCGGCCGGCAGCGCGGTCAGCAACCTGCTGCCGTTCGGCGGCGCGGTCGGCGTGGCGCTGTCGTTCGCGATGACCAGGGGCTGGGGCTTCGGCAACCGGTCGATCGTGGTCATGACGCTGGTCAGCGGCATCTGGAACACGTTGTTCCGGTTCATCCTGCCGGCTGTCGGGATCATCGCGCTGCTCGTCGCGGGTGAGGCGCCCAACGCCACGGTCGCCAACGCCGGCTGGACCGGCGCGCTCGCCATCCTGGCGATCTGCGCGGCCGTGGCCGCCGCCCTCTACTGGGACCGGGCCGCCGACCTGCTCGGCCGCGCGCTCGACCGGATCACCGGGCTGCTGCGCCTGCGGGTCAGGGCCGGCGAGCACTTCCACAAGCTGCGCGCCGACACCGCCGAGATCGTCCGCACCCGCTCGCTCGGGCTGTCGCTCGGCATGGTGTTCTTCCTCGGCTTCCAGTGGGCGATCATGGCGGCCTGCATGTGGGCCACCGGCGCCTGGCCGGGACTCGCCCAGTCGATCGCCGTCTTCGCGCTGTCGCGGGTGCTCACCAGCGCGCTGGTCACGCCCAGCGGGGCCGGGATCATGGAGAGCGGGGTGGTGTTCCTGCTCACCGCCGCCTTCCACGTGCCGGCCGCTCCGGCCACCGCGACCGCACTGCTCTTCGGCTTCTGGACTTACACTATCGAGATCCCGTTCGGTGGCCTGGCCCTGGGCGCGTGGGCGCTGCTGCGCAGGCGCGGCGGCCGGGGCACCGGCGCGGAGTCCCCGTCAGCGATCTCGAAGGCCCCCCAGTGACAATCCCAAACCCCTCAAAGACCTTGTGCGCGATTCGTAGGCCCGCATAGCGTGGCGGCTGACATGGTGGCGTTCCGAGTTCTGGGGCCAGTCGAGGCGTACGAACACGACGACGGACTCGACCTGGGCGGGTTGCGGCAGCGAGCCGTCCTCGCCCGACTCCTCGTGGCCAGGGGTCAGGTCGTCCCGGTTGACACTCTTCTTTACGATCTGTGGGACGACGACGCGGCCAAGGGCGCGCAGTCGGGCCTGCAGGTCTACATCTCGCGCCTGCGCAGGGTGCTCGAACCCGGCCGCCCTCGCGGCGGCCCCAACCGCCTGCTGGTGACCGTCGCCTCCGGCTACGCCCTGCGGGTGGCCTCCGAGCAGGTCGACGCGCTCCGGTTCGAGCAGCTCGTCCGGGCGGCGGGCGAGCACCTGGAGGAGGGCGACCCCCAGTCGGCGCGCGGCCGCCTGGAGAAGGCGCTCGGCCTGTGGCGCGGCACCCCCTACTCCGACTTCGCCGACCAGCAGTGGGCCGAGGCCGAGGTCAACAGGCTGACCGAGCTGCGGCTGGTGGCCCGTGAGCGGCACGCCGACACCGGGCTGCGCCTCGGCCTGCACGCCGAGACCGTGCCCGACCTGGAGGCGCTGACCACCGAACATCCGCTGCGCGAGGAGGGCTGGCGGCTGCTGGCGCTCGGTCTCTACCGCTGCGGCCGGCAGGGCGACGCGCTGGCGGCCCTGCGCCGAGCCAGGAACATCCTGGCCGACGAGCTCGGCATCGACCCCGGACCCGCGCTGCGCAAGCTGGAGTCCGACATCCTCGCCCAGTCGCCCGAGCTGGACCTGGCGCTCCCGGCGCGGCCCGCGCGCCCGGTCCCGGCCGCCGGCGACACCTGGCCGCCCCGGCCGGCCGCCGCGGTCGAGCCGCCGCCGCTCGACCCCGAGCCGTTCGTCGGCCGCGAAGCCGAGCTCGCCCGGCTCACCACGGCCGCCTCGCGCACCGGCCGCTTCCAGGTGGCCGTGGTCACCGGCGTGGCGGGCGCGGGCAAGACCACGCTGCTGCGCCGCCTGGAGGGCCAGCTCGGCGGCGACGGCTGGATCACCGCCTCCGGCGCCTGCCCCGACTCCAGCGCCACCCCGCCCGGCTGGGCCTGGGTGGAGATCCTGCGCACGCTCGTCGGCATGACCGGCGCCGGCGAATACGCCCAGCTCCTCGCCCCGCTGCTGGACGACGCCGCCCCCGACCCCGACGAGGACGAGGTCTCCGGCGGCTTCCGCCTGCACCGCGCGGTCGGCGGCTACCTCGCAGGGGTGGCCAAGCGCGCGCCGGTGCTGCTGACGGTCGAGGACCTCCACTGGGCCGACGACCAGACGCTCGCGCTGCTGCGCGCGCTGCCCAGCCTGCTCGCCACCAGCCGGGTGCTGCTGGTGGTGACGTGCAGGGAGAGCGAGCTGGACGACGCCCAGTCCGACGTGCTGGCCTCGCTGGCCCGGCTCGGGCCGGTCCGCGTCGGTCTCTCCGGGCTCGACCCGAAGGCCGTGGCCGAGCTGGTCAGGGCGACCTGCGTACGCGAGATCGACGAGGACGCGGTCGAGTCGATCGTCGAGCGCACCGCGGGCAACCCGTTCTTCGTGCGCGAGACCGTGCGCCTGCTCGACGCCGAGGGCGCGGCCGACCGGGCCAGCGCCACCGAGGTGCTGTCGCGGGTGCCCTCCGGCGTCCGCGACGTGCTGCGGCGGCGCATCTCGCGGCTGCCGTCCGGCGCGCAGCAGATCCTGCTGCAGGCCGCGGTGATCGGCCGCGACGTCGACCTCGACGTGCTGATCGCGGTCGCGGGCGACGAGGACGCGGTGATCGAGGCCGTCGAGGCCGCGCTGCTCGCCGGGCTCGTCACCGAGCCCGGCCCCGGGCTGCTGCGCTTCGACCACGACCTGGTGCGCGACACGATCTACTCCGACGCCTCCCGTCTGCGCCGCGCCCGGCTGCACGCGGCCGTGGCGGCGGTCATCGAGCAGCGCACGTCCTCCGACGTGGCCGCGCTCGCCCACCACTACTTCCTGGCCGACGCGGCCGACAAGGCGGTGCGCTACGCGGGCCTCGCCGCCGAGCAGGCCGAGCGGCGCTTCGCCCACCGCGAGGCCGCCTCGCTGTGGGAGCAGGCGATCGCCGCGTTCGACCGCTCCCGTGGCGACGAGCAGACCGAGCAGCCCGAGCGGGCCAAGGAGCGGCTGCGGCTGATGCTGCGCCAGATCAGGGCGCTCGCGGTGTGCGGCGACATGACGGCGGCGCGGCTGCTGCGCCGCCAGGCCATGGACGCCGCGCTGCCGCTCGGCGACCTGGAGCTCACCGCCAAGGTGGCGGCCTCGCTGGCCGTGCCGCACAAGGGCATGGCCCGCGACTTCACCCGCACCGCGTGGGAGATCGTGGACGTCACCGAGCGGGCGCTCGTCGAGCTGCCGGCCGGCGAGCAGCGGCTGCGGGCCAGCCTGCTGACGACGCTGGCCCTGGAGCTGGAGGGCTCCTCCTCGCCCGAGCGCGGACGGGAGGCGTCGCTGCAGGCGCTGGAGCTGGCCAGGGAGAGCGGCGACCCGACGCTGATCGCGGCGGCGCTGAGCGGGCGGCTGCGGCAGTCGTACGACATCCCGGCCGTGGACGCGCGCGAGAGCATCGGCAGGGAGCTGCTGGAGGTGGCGCAGCGCTCCGGGCAGATGGCCACGCAGGCGCTGGCCCACCTGGTGCTGCTGGAGTGCGCGGCGGCGCGGGGCGAGTTCGCCGTGGCCGACACGCACGCCGCCGCGGCCGACCAGCTGGCCAGGCAGTACGACCTGTCCGCCCCCGCCGCGGTGGTCGTCTGGTACCGCGGCATGCGGTTCATGATCTCCGGCGACTACGCGGGCGCCGAGCGGGCCTACCGCGACGCGGCCAGGATGACCCAGCGCGCGGGCATGCTGGAGGGCCGCCAGGACCTCCCGCTGATCACCATGTTCTGCCTGCACCTGGTCGACGGCCGGGCCGCCGAGATGGTCGACGTGCTGGCCGACGCCCATCACCGGGGCGCGAAGTGGACGCTCGACGCCTACGCGCTCGCGCTGGCCTCCGCCGGGCACGTCCCCGACGCCAAGGCCGTCGCCTCCGTCCGCCCGCCGGTGCGCCCCGACTTCCTGTACGAGCTGGCGATGACCTGGCGGGCCCTCGCCGGGATGCTGCTCGACGACCGCGAGCGGATGGTCGACTGCTACGACAAGCTCAAGCCGTTCGCCGACCGGGTGGCGGGCGCGGGCACCGGCGTGGTCGCGCTGTGGCCGGTGGCGCTCACCCTCGGCGACCTGGCGGTCCGCCTCGGCCAGCCCGATGCGGCCCGCGAGCACTACGAGAAGGCGCTGGAGGTGGCCGAGCGGGTCGGCGTGCCGCGCTGGGTCGAGGCGGCGCGGCGCTCGGTCAGCAGCTCACCTGGAAACGCTCGCTCCTGACGGCTCCGGCGCCCTCGGCCAGCACCTCGACGCGATACCAGCCGGGGTTGCCGGAGATCCGGGGGCGCCACTCGATCTCGCGCTCGCTCGCGGCGAAGCCGCCGTGCTCGGCGAGGAATGTGCGCCAGGTCCTGGTGGCGGGGCTCCAGCGGGACAGCCGCCAGCGGTAGATCACGCCCTGGCCGGGGGCGGCCTCGGCGAGCAGGCTGCGGGCGACGTACGAGGTGGCGCAGCGGTCCGCGCCGGCGGCGGTGACGGCGACCGCGCCGGCCCGCGCGGACGTGGACGTGGACGTTGGGACCTTGAGGGGGCGGGCGATCGGCATCTCGCGGGCCGACAGCGTCACGGTCTGCACCGGGGCGGCGGCCGAGCGGGCGTTGCCGTAGGCGGACAGGCCGACGTAGGCGCTGGTGAAGGCCAGCGCGGCCACGAACAACCTGGCCGCGTTCGCGGTGCCACCGGCCAGGGCGGCCCTGCTTCTCGTCGTCGACATCGTCAACACCCCTTCTTGCTCACACCTAGAGTGGAGCGGGGCGGTTGATCGCTGCTTGTCCTCTGGTTGCACCCGCTGCGGGCCGCTTGCAGGCGGGTGTGGCACTCGGCTTGACGCGCGAATAAGGTTAGGATTACCTAACGCACAGTGGAGGGGTGGTGGACATGTCGGCCGCGATGATCGCCGTTCCCGCCCCCGACACGCCCTACTGGCTCAACCTGCCTTACTGGCTGGTGGGCGTCATCCTCATCATCGCCCTGTTCGGCGCGTTCCAGGTCTACTACTGGGTCGGCCGCAGGCTCGGCGAGAAGCTCTACGACTCGCGGATCGGGCGCAAGGTGGGCCGGGCCCGCATCGAGGCCGTCGAGCGGGTCGTCGAGAAGTGGGGGGCACTCGCCGTCTACGGGTGCTTCTGGGTGCCGGGGCTGCGCCACACCCTGCCCTGGGTGGCCGGCGCCCTGCGGGTCTCCTACCCCTGGTACGTCGTCGCCAGCGCGCTCGGCTGCCTGACCTGGGCGCCGCTGTGGTGGTTCGGCGGCGCGGCGGCCATCTGGGGCTACGTGCAACTGGCCTCGCACTCGCCCGTCGCCGCGGCGGCCGTGGCCGTGCTGGTCGTCGGCGCGGTGGCCGGGTTCGTGGTGTGGCGCAGGAGGCGGCGGCGCGCCACGGCGGACGAGAAGGCCGTGATCGCCTAGCACCACAGCGACACATCGCGATCACGCTTCACCACGATCACGCGGTGGCCGTCGCAATGTGATCGGCATCCCTCTCCCCGAATAGGGCCATGCCGTCAACTGGCCTGCAAGGGGACAGATAGCTAGCGCGTCTGGCTAGCCCATCAGCATCTGTCACGCAGTGAATCCATTCGATTACATTCCGTGTGGATGGCTGGCTGGAGAGTTCCAAGCCGACCACTCGACGTAAAGGTCAGTTCCACCGGTGCCCGGCCTGTGCCCCCGCTCAGTGTCCGCGCCAAACCGAAAGGAGCACGATGCAGGCATTCCAGACCGGCGAGATCCCCCACGGCTTCTCCTTTGACGAGAACACCGGGCTCATCCACTACAGGAACGCAATCGTCCTGACCATCCCCTTGGCCAACCAGGGCGGCTGGTCCGGGGACGGCTACCTCTCCTTCGGCAGCGACTGGGCCGACGTGCGACTCCGGGTCGCCATCCACAACGGCACCACCTGGAGTGTCATCAAAACCTACGACCTCACCGCCGCGGGGCCCCACGTCGGCGACAAACTTCCTGCCAACTCGTGCAAGGTCAGCATCGGCCGGGTGAAGCGAAGCGCCAGCGACAGGGCCGACAACGTCCCAGCAAGCTGGCTATTGCAATACCAGACCACCTAGTACTCCAGGGACACTTCGCGATCTTGAGGGGTCGCGGTCACATGGCGACGGCCACCGCGTGATCATTCGTGGTTTGTCAAGACGACAAAAGATCGTGCGGTGGCCGCGAGCCACAGCGTGGACCCTGACGGCTGGATGGTCATCTTCAACGAGCTGATGGCCCGGATCGCCGGCCAATTCGGCCGCGTCGAACCCCGTCGCGCCGCGACCGCGTACGTGCGCCGGCTGCTGGCCGACATCGACCGTAAGAACTGCGGCCATCGCCACCGCCCGGCACTGCCACTACCAGCGCAGATCTGAACCATGATCGCGAAGTGTCACTGGAGCACTAGGCCGGCGCCTGGCTGCGGTCGTCGATGACGGCCTCCGGGGCGCTTCTCCGCACGGTCTCGATGCCGTTCACGCAGGCGGCCTTGCTGGTGAAGCCCTCGCCCACCGCCAGGGTCTGCCCGTTGCCCGCGACCAGCGCGAACCGGTAACCGCCCTGCCCGTCCTCGGTGATGATGAACCTGCCCGCCACGGCTGTTCCCCCTTCGATCTAGCATTCATTTACCCCCACCCGATGGGGCTTTATGGCGAAGTCAGGCAAACGAACCGTTGATCTCCTGCCACCATGTTTGGCATGCGTATTGCGGGATTGATGGGCTCTGCCGCGCTCGCCGTGCTTGTCGGCTTCACCACCCCAGCCGTGGCGGCCGACGCCCCCAAGGTGAAGGCGGCGGAGGCGTACGTGGTGGACTCGGCGGGAACGATCCACTTCGGCAAGCGGCAGACCCGGCGGGTGCCCGTCGCCAGCCTGGTCAAGGTCATGACCGCGTACGTCGTGCTGCGCGAGGCCCGGCTGACCGACACGATCACCGTCACCGAGGCCGACGTGAAGGACGCCGTCAAGGACGGCGCCACCACGGCCGGGCTGCGCGCGGGCGAACGCCTCACGGTCAGGGACCTGCTCCACGGGCTGCTGCTGCCGTCGGGCGCCGACGCGGCCAGCGCCCTGGCCCGGCGTTACGGGCCGGGCAAGGCGGCGTTCGTCGCGAAGATGAACCGCACCGCCCGCGCCCTCGGCCTGGCCGACACCCGTTACACCAACGCCGACGGCATGCCCACGCCGGGCAACGGCGGCTACTCGACCGCCGCCGACCAGGTGAAGCTGGCGCAGCGGGCGCTCGCGAACAGCACGTTCCAGTCCATGGTGGGGACGAAGACGTACAAGGTGGGCAAGACCGCCGTGCACCGGGCGCACACCTGGCGCAACTCCAACGAACTGCTCTCCCGCTCCGCCGGCGTGCTGGGCGTCAAGACCGGCTACACCAGGGCGGCCGGCTACTGCCTGCTGTTCGCCGCCGAGCGGAACGGCGTCCAGATCGTGGGCGCACTGCTGCACGACGACAAGAACCGCCGCTTCACCACGGCCGAGCAGCTGCTCGACTACGCGGAGAGGCGGATCGCGGAAGGCTGATCAGCCGAACCTCATCGTCCCCGTGCCGGCCAGGCGGCTCAGCCCGTCGGTGGCGCAGGAGAGGAGACCCGCGTCCGGCGTCAGGCCGCCGCTCGCCCGGCGGCCCTTGAGCGGGCCGTAGGTCACGGTGCCCGACAGCAGGCTGTCGGCGGGCCGATGGGTGGCCAGGCTGCCCGGGCCGCCGGTGATCGTGGAGGTGCCGAGGGGACGGCCGTCCGCGCCGAACCAGACGACGGTCGCGCGGTCGCGTACGCGGGCGGTGCTGGTGCAGGAGGCGTCGGCGGTGACGCGCAGGGACACCCAGCCGGACCGCAGGGCGGAGGCCGAGCCGTCCGGCGAGACGCAGCCGGTGAGCTGGAGGTTGCCCCGCACGGTGACCGGGCGGGGCGTCAGCCCGACGCTCGGCGTGAAGCTCAGCGGCCGGGCGGGCGGGGTCGCGACCGCGCAGGTCAGCGCGGCCGGTGGAGCAGCGGGCGAGGCACCCGCCCCGATCGCCGTCACGATGATCCACCCCAGGTCCATGAACCCTCCCCGTCACCCACCGTCATGGCAGTGTCACAGGGAGCAGCATATGCCGAATCCCGTTCGCTTCGTGCGCTCCACAGGTAGGGTGGGCCTCCCCACGGACAAAGGAAAACCGATGGCGGCATTCATCGAGGTCCGCACCACGGTCGAAGGCCACGAGAAGGCGGCCGTCCTGGCGCACGAGATCCTGGGGGCGGATCTCGCCACGTCCATCGACATCGACGAGGTGCCGGGCTCATCCGCCGGGACGTCCGCGTGGCGGCTCACCCTGATCACCACGGACGCGCACGCTCCCGCGATGGAGGCGCTGCTCAGAGCAGCGGGCCACACGGGCCCGGTCGAGAGCAGGCCGGTCACCTACGACGTCGACAACTACCCCGACTGGATGCCCGGCCACCCCTGACCCGGCTCAGCCCTTCGCGCCGTTCCTGACCGCCCGGCGGTGGAAGGTCTGCGCGCCCGCGCGGTGCACCGCGGCCTTGACCAGGCCGAAGATCGCGCCCTGCAGCGCGGCGGCGACCAGGATCTCCGTCCAGCCGCGCTCCAAATCGTCGGCGTCCGGCGCGTCCTCCTCCCCCGACGCCATCGTCCACACCCGCTTGAACATCGCGGCGGCCAGCGCGGCGCTGAGCATGCCCATTCCGAGCGACAGTGCTTTCTCTACGGAGTGCATCTCACCTCTCCTCGACGATGCTGTCTGCCCGTGCCCCCTGTGAGCCGCCTAAACCCGTTCACTGGAAATGGCCCACGTCCTGGGGCCCGAAGAAACGGGACCGAACGTCTACACGGGCATCATGGAAGGCCGATGTGAAGAGCCCTCGCCCGACCGGCCCCCGTGCCGGGCAGTCCTGCGTCAGGCCACCGGGCGGATGCGGTGGCCGGCCTTCTCGCGGAGTGCCTTCTCCAGGCGGTCGCGGGCCTCGGTCTGCGTGGCGATCCGTTCGTTGAGTATCGCCAGCCGCTCCAGCGCGATCCGCAGGCCCTTGTCCGAGGGCGGTACGGCGGCGACGTCGCCGTCCAGGCAGGGAAGGAACGCGCGCACGTCGTCCAGGGTCAGTCCGGCGGACAGCAGGTGGCGGATGTTGCGCACCCGCACCACGGCCCGCTCGTCGTAGCGGCGGTAGCCGTTGGCGGCCCGTTCGGAGGAGATCAGCCCGGCCTGCTCGTAGTGCCGCAGCGCCCGAGCGGTCGTGCCGGTCATCCTGGCCAGCTCGCCGATCCGCACGCGTCCCACCTCCCGGGCCACTTTTATCACGCCACGACCGCTCCGCCGTCGACCGGGAAGACCACTCCGGTGACGAACGACGCGGCCGGCGCGGCGAGCTGGGTGATCGCCCAGGCCACCTCCTCGGGCCGGCCGATCCGGCCCAGCGGGGTGTGCGCCAGCTGCCATTCCCGCAGCGCGGCCAGGCGCTCCGGTGTCAGGCCCTGGTGCTCACCGATGGGGGTGCCGATCGCGCCGGGAGCGACGGCCACCACCCGGACCCCGCGCGGCGCCAGCTCGACCGCCCAGGTGCGGGTGAGCAGTTCCAGTGCGGCCTTGGTCGCCGCGTAGACCGAGCTGCCCGGGAACGCCCGCTGCCCTATCGACGTGCTGACGTTGACGATCACTCCGCCCGACGTCTCCAGCAGCGGCAGCGCGGCCTGCGCCAGCAGGACGGGGGCGACGAGGTTGGTGGCGAGCTGAGCGGTGATCGCCTCCTGCGTGATCGTCCCGAGGGCGCCGCTGCGTACGATGCCGGCGTTGTTGACCAGCACGTCCAGCCGGCCGTGTGTCTCCAGCACGGCACGGATGATCCGCTCGGGCTCGCCCTCGGCGGTGATGTCGGCGGCCAGCGGGGTGATCCGGTCGTGCCCGGCCGCGGTCTGCTTGAGCGGTTCGACGCGCCGGCCGAGCGCGATCACGTGGGCGCCTTCCGCGGCGAAGGCGCGGGCCGTCGCCCGGCCGATCCCGGTGCCGGCTCCGGTGACGACGACGATCCTGCTGTTCTGGGGTGCAGTGATGTCCATGCCGTCATCGTTCAACCCTGCCGCCAGCGGCAAGGTCAACCTCTCATCAGGCCATGGCAGGCGATGGCCGCCGCGGCGACGACGTTCAGGGAGTCGACGCCCGCCGCCATCGCGGCCGGGCTCATCGGGATGCACACCGCCTGGTCGGCCTCCTCCAGCCAGTGGGACGACAGGCCGTCACCCTCGGAGCCGAGGAGCAGCGCCACCCGGTCGGACAGCTTCACCGTGTCGATCGGCGTGACCTGCTGGTCCGGTGTCAGGGCCAGCGTCTGGAAGCCCGCCTCCCGCAGCCGCGACAGTCCTTCGAACCAGTCGTCCATGCGCGCGTACGGGATCGAGAACACCGCTCCCATCGACACCTTCACCGCGCGCCGGTAGAGGGGGTCGGCGCACCGGGGGGACAGGATGACCGCGTCGACCCCGAGCGCCGCCGCCGAGCGGAAGATCGCGCCGATGTTGCTGTGGTCGACCAGGTCCTCCAGCACCAGCAGGCGGCGGGCCCCGCCCGTCAGCAGGTGTTCCACGGACGGCAGCGGGAGGCGCTCCATCGAGGCGAGGGCGCCGCGGTGGACCTGGAAACCCGCGATGCCGGACATGATCTCGTCGCTGACGACGTACACGAGGGCGTCGCCGAGGACGTCGGCGAGTGAGGGGAGCCAGCGGCGGGTGGTCAGGACCGAGCGGATGGGGTAGCCGGCGCCGATGGCCCGCCTGATGACCTTCTCGCCCTCGGCGAGGAAGAGGCCGCGCTCGGCCTCCAGGCTCTTGCGCAGCTCGACGTCCCGCAGCCGGGTGTAGTCGGAGAGGCGGGGGTCGTCGGCGTCGGTGACGTACTCAAGCACCTCTCGATAGTGCCAGTGGTCAGGCGCGGTCAGGGACGGCCGGGCGGCGGCGCCTGAGCTGCCAGAGCGCGGCGTAGCAGGCGAGGACCAGGCACAGGCCGACGACGGTGCCCGCGCCGGTCTTGGTGAGCACGCTGGGCAGGCCGAGCGCCGGGGTCGGCTCGTCCACCAGGGGCCAGACGAGCGCCCCCGCGACGACGCCGGTCGCGCAGGCCGCGAGCACGCCGGCCCGTACGCGGGCGGACACGACGAGCCGTTCGGGCACCGGCGCGGGCGCCATCCTGGCGAGGCCGCGCCAGGCCCACCACACGACGGCGGCGAGGCCGACGGCCGAGGAGGTGTACTGCAGGACCCGGAAGAGCGGCAGCACCCCGAGGACCTCTGCCGAGAGCCAGCCGCCCCAGAGGGCGGGGCCGGTGGAGTGGGTGAAGGAGTCCCAGCCGATGTGGGTGGCGGCGCCGATCAGGGCTCCGGCCACAATGGGCGCCGGCCGGAGGCGGGCGGGCGCGAGCAGCGCGGCCCGCCCGGCGAGCGCGGGCGGCAGCAGGGCGGTCAGGGGATCGCGCAGGACGTGGTGGAACAGCGCCACCAGCAGCACCGCCGCGGCCAGGTCGAGCGTGAGCACGCCGGTCCAGGAGTGCCAGTCGGTGTAGTCGGGCAGGAACGGCAGGAAGATCGGCAGGTCGGGCACCATCGCGCCCACGGCCAGCGCCCAGGGGTCGGCGAAGCGGCGCACCCGGGCCGCCGAGACCAGCGGCAGCACCGCCGCGATGTGCGCGGGCGTGAACGGCATCGGCTTCTCCCCCTCGTCGGCTCCCCATTATCGGCCGATCTTGGCCATTCCTTGGCGGGGCGGACGCCTTTCTCGCGTACGGTGACGGGTAGGTAACTCAGGGTCACCGGGAGGTTCGTCATGTCTGAGCAGCGGATCCACGAGCTTCCCGTGGTGTCGGCCGAGTGGCTGGGCGACGCCCGCGCAGCCCGCGCGCTCTCCCTGGTCACGCTCGGCTGGCTCGGCGTGGAGAGCACGCTCGGCCTGGTGGCCGGGATGGCGGCGCATTCGGTGGCGCTCATCGGCTGGGCGCTGTCCGCGCTGGTCGAGGCGGCGGCCAGCCTGATCGTGCTGTGGCGGTTCACCGGCTCGCGCACGCTGTCGCCGGGGGCGGAGGGCACGGCCAGGCGGGCGGTCGCCGTGAGCTTCTGGCTGCTGGCCCCCTATCTCGTGGCGCACGTGGCGTACGACCTGGGCGAGGGCCAGCGGGCGGCGCCGAGCGCGCTCGGCATCGTGGTGACGGCCGTCAGCCTGATCGGCATGCCGGTGCTGGGCCTGGTCAAGCGCAGGCTCGCCCGCCGACTGGGCTCGGCGGCGACCGCGGGCGAGGGCACGCAGAACCTCATCTGCGGCGCGATGGCGGCCGGGGTGCTCGCCGGGCTCTGGCTCAACACGCTGGGCTGGTGGTGGGCGGACCCGGCGATGGCGCTGGCGCTCGCGGCGGTGGGCGTACGCGAGGGCGCGCGGGCCTGGCGCGGCCATGCCTGCTGCCACTGACCGCGTACGGTCGAAGGTTCTCGCACCCCCTGTCACCGGTCCCGCAGCGACTTGGTTTGGTCACCGTGCGTCATCACCGCACCAAAAGGGCTGTTTTGCACCACTGACCGCACCGAGTATCGTTCCCGGAGTATTGCGGAGCAACTCCCGCTAGGGTCTCCGGAAGGTCACGACACACCGAAGAGGACATCGTGGGGCGACACCGCACAGACGAGCTCGACGGCGGATACCGGGCCGCCGAACCCCCCTCGCGCCGCAGGGCGCGCAGCAGCCGGGGCCGCGTGCTCGTGCCGCTGGCCGGCGCCGTGGCGCTGGCGGTGCTCCTCGGTGTGGCCGCGTTCGTCATCTTCAACCGCGACCACGACTGCTCGGACGGCAAGCTCGCGCTGCGCGTCGTCGCCACGCCGGACATCCAGCCGGCGCTCAACAAGATCGCTGGCAACTATAACAAGGCCATGCACTCCGTCGACAGCAAGTGCGTGGACGTGACGGTGACCAAGGAGTCGGCGGCCAGGACCGCCAACGCGATCGCCGCGGGCAAGTCGAACGCGGACTTCTGGGTGGCCGACTCCAGCCTGCTGCTGGAGAGCATGCGCGCGGCCGCCGGCGGCGGGGACGCGCTGCCGCGCCCGGACGGCTCCGTCGCGCTCTCCCCCGTCGTGCTGGCGACGGCCAAGACGTCCGCGGCGAAGCTGGAGGGCACGCTCAAGCCGAGCTGGACCGCCCTCATCGCGGCGGCGAACGTGGCCAACGTGGACGGGCCCGGCAGGAAGGTCCGGGTGCTCGCCCTCGACCCGCAGAAGAACTCGGCCGGCCTCACCGCGCTGCTCGCCGCCGCGGGCACGGCCAAGGCCGCCAAGCAGGACAAGGCGCTCGTGGGAGCGCTCAAGGAGCTGTCGGGCCAGCTCGCCTCCGACTCCTCGGCGCTGCTGGCCAGCCTCACCGTGAAGTCGGGCAGCCGGGTGCCGGTGGGCGTGGCCTCCGAGCAGGCGGTCTACGTCCACAACACGCGCAAGCCCGAGGCCCCGATCGTCGCCCTCTATCCCGAGGAGGGCACGCTCAGCCTCGACTACCCGATGACGGTCCTCACCAAGGACGCCGCGACGCTCAAGGCGGCGGCGGGCTTCAAGAAGGAGCTGTCCGGCGACTCGGCCAAGAAGATCCTGCGCGAGGCCGGGTTCCGCAGCGCCGACGGCAAGGCGGGCGACAACCTGTCGAAGGAGAAGGGCTTCGCGCAGGAGACGCCGCAGGCGCTGACCCCGCCGGACGCGGCGACCGTGACGCGGATGGTGCAGACCTGGTCCCGGCTGAACCTCGGCACCCGGCTGCTCACGCTGCTCGACGTCTCGGGGACGATGGCGCTGCCGGTGCCGGGCACGGGCATGACCCGCATGCAGGCCATCAACAAGATCGCCACCGAGGGGCTGGCGCTGTTCCCCGCCGACTCGGAGCTCGGGCTGTGGACGTTCTCCACGCACCTCGACGGGCAGGGCAAGGACTGGCGGGAGCTGGTGTCGGTCGGCCCGGTCAGCGAGTCGATCAACGGCGTGCTGCGCAAGGAGACGCTGGTCAGGACGTTCGCGCAGGTGCAGGCCAAGGCCACCGGCGACACCGGGCTGAACGACACGGTCAAGGCGGCCTACGGGCAGCTCACCAAGACGTACAAGGAAGACAAGATCAACACGCTGCTGATCCTGACGGACGGCGCGGGCAACGACGACCCCGACGGCGGCCTGTCCAACGCCGGGCTGCTGGACTACCTCAAGAAGACCTACAACCCGAAGCGGCCGATCAGCATCCTGCTCATCGCGTTCGGGCCCGAGGCGGAGAAGGGCAAGCAGCAGATGGACGCGGTGGCGAAGGCCACCGGCGGCGAGGCGTACATCGCCAAGGACGTCCTCCAGGTCCGCGACTTCTTCCTTCAGGGCATGGAACGCCGCCTCTGCACGCCCAACTGCGACGGCTGACGTTTCATGCCCATCGGGCATGACGGGCGAACCCCCACGAACAAGGGCGCGTCCTCTCCGCGTGGGGCTCAAGGGCCCGTCTACCCGCGGGGAGGGAATCCGTGCCTGGATGGCCGACCGTCGATCGCGCCGCTGACCACGACCTGGTGGAGGCGTTGCGGCGCGCGGACGCCGACGCCCCCGCCGCGCTCTTCGACTCCTACGGCGAACGGCTGCACGACTACGCCTACTGCCTGACGGGCGAGCCTGACCTGTCGGCCGACGCCGTGCACGACGCCCTGGTCAGCGCCCAGGGCTGGATCGAGCGGCTGCGGGAGCCCGGCCGGCTGCGCCCCTGGCTGTACGCGCTGACCAGGTCCCAGGTCGGAGCCCGGCTGGCGCACCGCGGCACGCCGCCGCAGGGCCCGCCGCTGCCCGACCCGGACGGGCAGCCCGATCCCGAGCTGGCCGACCTGGTGCACGAGACGCTGGGCGAGCTGACCGGCGTCGACCGCGAGGTGCTGGAGCTGTCGCTGCGTCACGGCCTCACCCCGTCCGAGGTCGGCGCGGTGCTGGCGCTGACCTCGCGGCAGGCCGTGACCCGGCTGACCAGGGCCCGCGACCACCTGGAGATCGCCGTCGCGGCCGTGGTGCTGGCGAGGACCGGACGGGCGCACTGCCCGGACCTGTCGGCGATGGTCGACTCCTGGGAAGGCCCGCTCACGCCGCTGCTGCGCCGGCGGCTGTCCGGGCACATCGGCGGCTGCGAGGTGTGCGGCGAGCGGCGGCGCGGCCAGGTGGACGGGGGGCGGCTGCTCGACCTGGTGCCGGTCGGGTACCCGCCGCTCTCCCTGCGCCGCCGGGTGATCGAGACCAGCGTGAGCCCCGGGCGCGACCAGGCCCGCACCCTGATCCTGGAGCGCGGCGAGGGCTTCGACCGGGCCGGGTTCCCGGTGGCGGGCGAGCGCCGCTCCCGCCGGCGCAGGCCCCGCCGCCTCGCGCCGGTGGTGCTGGCGGGCGCGTGCGTGCTGGCGGCGACCGGGGCGGTGGTCGTGATCAACGGAGGCGAGGCGGCGGACAAGACGTCGCTGCGGTTCGCGCCCGCGCCGACCGCGTCCGCCGTGCCGTCCGCGTCCTCCGTGCCGCCCGCCTATGACGAGAGCCCGGACCCGGTGCCGGACCAGGACGAGGTGACGCCGTCGCCGGAGCCGAGCCCGTCGGCCTCGCGCCGGACCACGCCGGACGACCGGCCGGCGGCCACGCGGCCGACCACCCGGCCGGCGACCCTGCCCTCCACTCCGCCGAGGCGGGCCCCGGTGCGGAACACCCGCCGCCCCGCCCCCGTGCCCCGGCTCGGCACGTCCTGCCCGAAGGCGATCGACGGCGTGGCGCAGATCGGGCTGAGCGCCAGGGGCGCCGCCGTGTCCTGGGTGGCGACGGCCTCCCAGGGGCTGGAGGTCTCCCCCGCGAGCGGGTCGATCAAGGCCGGCGGCTCGGTACGGGTCCGGGTGACGGTGACGGACCCCGAGGAAGCGGGCGACGGGCGGGTGTCGTTCACCTCGAACGGCGGCACCTCGACCTGCTCACTGAGCTGGGAGGGCAGCCAGCCCGACGACCCCGGACAGCCCGACCACGACCCCGTGCCGACCTCCACAGAACCCGTCGCCACTCCTACAGGAATGGCGAGTTCTACATCGGATGGCATGAATCGGGAATAAAGCGGGCATCTACCGACAGTAGATTGGAATTTAATCGACAAACGGGGATGTAACGGACCCCGACTCGTGGATCCTGTGCCGGATAGGGCATTCTGGTGTGCTTGGAGACCGCGTCGGGGCCGGAGATTGCTCAAGTGTGTGCCGAAGGTCACACAAGAAACCTCTTCCTGCCGGTAAACCGAGGCGCGTCGCCAAGCGTCGGCATTGACGTGTCCGGGCACGGATTGGTCCCATGAACTGCGATCAATCGTGCTGTGACCAGTCGAGAGCAGGAGAGAGTCAAGGAAATGCTCAAGCAACGCCGTAAGGCCCTCGCCTGGCTGGTGGGGCTGGCCTGCGTCGCCGGAGCAGCGGTGGCGCTGTTCGACATCGAGACGCCGCTGCGCCCCTTCCTCATCTCCTTGTTCCTCCTGGTCGTGCCGGGAGCGGCGGTAGTGGGACTGTTGCGCGATCGTGACCCCCTCGCCGCACTATCCGTGGGAGCCGCGGCAAGTCTCGTCATGAACGTTCTGCTCGCCGAGGCCATGCTCCTGTTCGGAGCCTGGTCCCCCAGGGCCGGTGTCGCCACCGTGGCCGTGCTCGGCGGGTTCATGTACGTGCTGCGCGTCTTGTACCGGGGGAAGAGCATGCAGACCGAACAGGGGGCCAGGGCAAGGTGAAAATCCAGGTAGTTCGGCCGGGAGAGCTCGGCGAGGCCGAGCGCGACCGATGGCGTGAGCTGCAGAAGGCCGACCCGAGTCTGGACAACCCGTTCCTGTCGGTCGAGTTCGCCGTCGCCATGGACCGCTTGCGCGACTACGTGAGGGTGGCGGTCATCAGCGACGGCGGCCGCATCGCCGGGTTCTTCCCGTACGAGCGGCACAGCTTCGGCATCGGCAAGCCGCTCGGCGGCTTCCTGACCACGTGCCACGGCCTGATCGCGAGCCCGGAGCTGAAGCTCGACGCCAAGGCGCTGCTGCGCGCCTGCAAGCTCAGCGTGTTCGACTTCGACCACCTCGTGGCCGGGCAGCCGACGTTCGCTCCCTACGAGCAGGACGTCCGCCCCGCCCCCGTGATGGACTTCACCCAGGGCTTCGACGCCTGGCTGGAGCAGGTGAAGTCCAACTCGCCGAAGAACCTCAAGACCGTTCGCTACAAGGAGCGCAAGCTCGGCCGCGAGCAGGGCGAGCTGCGTTTCGCGTGGTCCACGCCCGATCCGGAGGTCCTGCGGATCCTGCTGGCCTGGAAGTCCGACCAGTACCGCCGCACCGGCCGGGTGGACCGCTTCGCCCAGCCGTGGATCGTCGAGCTGACCGAGATGATGCATGCCGAGAACGCATCGGACTTCGGGGGCGTTCTGACCATGCTCTATGCCGGTGACGTACCGGTGGCCGGGCATTTCGGCCTCCGTACGGCGACCACGCTTGTAGGGTGGTTCCCCGCCTACGACACCGAGTACGCCCGCTACTCCCCCGGCATCGTCCACCATCTGCAGATGGCCGAGGCCGCCGCGAAGTCGGGTCTGCACATGGTCGACATGGGCAAGGGCGGCAAGGAGTACAAGGACTGGCTCAAGAGCGGCACCCTCTACGTCGCCGAGGGCCGGGTGTCACGACCGTCCGCGTCAGCGGCCGTGCACTGGATGGGCCGAACTCCTTTGAACAAAGCCCGAACAATTGTCCTTGATCGGCCGTCTCTCTATAGAGCGGCCGACCGCGTCCTCAAGGGCTTCGGTCGGGTGCGCACCTCGATGCAGCAGCAACAGGAGTCACCCAACGCAGTAGCGAACGAAGCGACGGGAGCGCGCTGACCGCTCCCACCCAGCAGTCCGGCATCCCGTACACCCTCACTCCACAGGCACCTCCGATGCACCCTCACCGGCATCGCCGTTTCCGCAGCACCCGGGAACGGTGCAGGCCGGCTCGCAGGGGAGGGCCACGGAAGGATATCCCTCGCCATGAGTCCCGAGATCACCAAGCACAACGGCAAGGCACACACCTCGCCCCTCCGTTCCATGCCACCGCCCAGCAGCTTCACGCCCGTCACCCCGCACCTCGCCATCTCTCCGACGGTGAGCGTGGTCGTGCCGGCCATGAACGAGGCGGAGAACCTGCCGCACGTCTTCGCCACGATCCCGCAGTGGATCGACGAGATCGTCCTCGTCGACGGCAACTCCACCGACGACACGGTGGCCGTGGCCAAGCGCCTGCGTCCCAACGTCAAGGTGGTCACCCAGACCGGCAAGGGCAAGGGCGACGCCCTGGCCGCCGGCTTCGCCGCCTGCACCAGCGACATCATCGTGATGATCGACGCCGACGGATCCACCGACGGCCGCGAAATCATCAACTTCGTGGGCGCGCTGGTCACCGGCGCCGACTTCGTGAAGGGCTCGCGCTACGCCTCGGGTGGCGGCAGCGACGACCTGACGGTCAACCGCCGTCTGGGCAACAAGGTCCTCACCGGCATCGTCAACGTGATGTACAACACCAAGTACACCGACCTGTGCTACGGCTACAACGCCTTCTGGGCCCGCCACCTCGACGTGCTCAACCTCGACTGCGACGGCTTCGAGGTCGAGACGCTGATGAACGTGCGTGCGGCCAAGGCGGGGCTTAAGGTTCATGAGGTGCCCAGTCACGAGCGCAACCGCATCCACGGTGAAAGCAACCTGCACGTCGTGCGGGACGGCTTCCGCGTGCTCAAGACCATCCTGAAGGAGTGGCGCCGCCAGCCCAGCGCTCCGCAGCCCGAGCCCACGGCCCGGCCCGCCGCCGACCGGGGCGTCGCGTAATTTTCCGTTAAGAGGCCTGTTGTGAACACGTCTGTTGTCATCTGCGTCTACACCGAGGACCGGTGGGAGGACATCAGGCAAGCAGTCGAGTCGGTCGAGAACCAGACACGCCCGGCACACGAGCTGATCCTGGTGGTCGACCACAACCCCGAGCTGCATCTCAAGCTCAAGCGCGAATACCCGCAGGCCGTCGTCGTGGAGAACACGCACGACAAGGGCCTGTCCGGTGGCAAGAACACCGGCGTCGCGACCGCGGCAGGCGAGATCGTCGCCTTCCTCGACGACGACGCGGTGGCCGACCCGGGATGGCTGGAAGCTTTGGAGGAGGGCTTCCAGGAACCCGGCGTGGTGGGCGTTGGCGGCCGCACCGAGCCCATCTGGGCCTCGGGGCGGCGGCCGGGGTGGTTCCCGTACGAGTTCGACTGGACGGTCGGCTGCAGCTACCGCGGCATGCCCGCGGTGCGCGCGCCGATCCGCAACGTCATGGGCGGAAACGCCGCGTTCCTGCGCGACGCCGTGTCCGAGGTGGGCGGTTTCCACAGCGGCATCGGGCGCAGCGTGCAGGGGCGCAAGTCGCGCCCGCTGGGCTGCGAGGAGACCGAGTTCTGCATCCGGCTGAGCCAGCGCAAGCCCGGCTCGGTCATGCTGTTCGAGCCGCGCGCGCTCATCGGTCACAAGGTGTCGCTGCAGCGGGAGCGGTTCGCCTACTTCCGGTCGCGGTGCTACGCGGAAGGGCTGTCGAAGGCGCTGGTGACGAAGGAGGTCGGCACCCAGGACGGGCTGTCGAGCGAGCGCGCCCACGCCATGAAGACGCTGCCGCTGGGCGCGCTGCGCGGCCTTGGCGAGGCGCTGCGCGGCGACCTCGGCGGGCTCGGCCGGGCGTTCGCGATCGTCATCGGGCTGGCCTGGACGACCTGGGGCTACGTGGTCGGCTCCGCGCGGCTGAAGGCGGCGCGGTCATGACCCGCGTACCGATCCTTATGTACCACTCCGTCACAGACGCGCCCAACGACGAGACCAAGCCGCACGCGGTGCGTCCCGGCGACCTGGAGGAGCAGCTCGACCACCTGAAGGGCGCCGGCTTCACCCCGCTCACCCTGGGCGACCTGGTGGCCGCGCTCAACGGGATCGACGGTCACACCGTGCCGGCCAAGCCGATCGTGCTGACCTTCGACGACGGTTACGCCGACTTCCACAGCCACGCGCTGCCGCTGCTGGAGCGTTACGGCTTCCCCGCCACGGTCTTCCTGACCAGCGGCTGGGTCGCCGACGCCGGAGCCGAGGCCGCGGGCCGCCCCCTGGACGCCATGCTGTCCTGGGGGCAGGCCCGCGAGGCCGCGCAGACCGGCATCGAGATCGGCGGCCACAGCCACAGCCACCCCCAGCTCGACCAGCTCCGCGACGACGAGCTGCGCCAGGAGCTGCGCAGGAACAAGGGCCTGCTGGAGGAGAAGATCGGCGCGCCGGTCGCCACCATGGCCTACCCCTACGGCTACAGCAGCGCCCGCGTACGCCGCGAGGTGCGTAAGGCGGGCTACTTCGCCGCCTGCGCCGTCAGCAACTCGATCGCCGCCGATCGCCACGACATCCTCGCCATCCCCCGGCTGACGGTCGGCAAGGGCCAGACCATCGGCATGTTCAAGCGCGCCGTCGAAGGCAACGCCGTGCCCCTCATCTACCTGCGCGAGCGCATCCTCACCAAGGGGTACGCGGTCGTGCGGCGCACGAGGTACGGGCTGCAGCGGGTGCGCGGAAATGTCTAGCGTCCGGGCCAGGATCCTCCACGACCTGCGCAACCCGCTGTTCCGCCAGGGCTACGCCCTCATGGCCAACACCGTCGTCACCGGCGTGCTCGGCATGGGCTACTGGCTGCTCGCCGCGCACTACTACACGCCCGAGGAGTTCGGCCGCGGGCAGGCCGTCATCACCGCGATGCGGCTGTTCGCGTCGCTGACCGCGCTCGGCTTCGTCGGCGCGCTGGCCCGCTTCCTGCCGGTGGCGGGCCGCCGCACCCCTGAGCTGATCCTCAGGGGGTACGGGCTGGCCGCCGCCACCGGGGGGGTGGCGGCGCTCGGCTTCCTGCTGACCCTGCCGATGTGGGGGCAGACGTACCAGGTGCTCGGCGGGTTCGGGCCCGGGCTGTTCTTCCTCGGGTCCGTGCTCGTGTGGGCGGTGTTCACGCTCCAGGACGTGGTGCTGACCGGGCTGCGGCGGGCGACCATCGTGCCGTTCAACAACCTCGTCTTCGGCCTGGTCAAGATGGGGCTGCTGGTCGCGCTGGCGGGCGCGCTGCCCACGGGCGGGATCTTCGTCTCCTGGATGATCCCGACCGCGCTCGCGCTCATCCCGATCAACTGGCTGATCTTCGGCTTCGTCGTGCCGCGGCACGTCAAGCAGGCCGATCCGGCGCAGGAGCCGCCGCAGCTGCGGGAGGTCGGGAGGTTCCTGGCCGGCGACTTCCCCGGCACGCTGTCGATCCTGGCGATCGTCTACCTGGTGCCCGTGGTGGTCGCCACGCAGGTGGGCGAGGCCACGTTCGGGCGCTTCTCCATGGCCCACACGCTGGCGAGCATGATCGAGCTGCTGGCCATGAACATGGCCGTCTCGCTCACCGTCGAGGGCTCCTTCGACCGGGCGCGGCTCGCCGAGAACTGCCGGCGGGCGCTGCGGCGGGCGTTCATGATCGTGACGCCGATCATCGCCGTGGTGATCCTGGGCGCGCCGCTCATCCTGACCATCTTCGGCTCGGAGTTCGCCGAGGAGGGCACGCTGCTGCTGCGGCTGATGTCGCTGGCCGTGCTGCCCCGGGTGCTGATCGAGGTGTACCTGAGCGCGCTGCGGGCGCAGAGCAAGGCGCGCACGCTCGCGGCCGTGCAGATCGGGCTCGCCGCGCTGGTGCTGGTCTCCACGATGGCCCTGTTCCCGTTCGCTAATGTGAACGCGGTTGGGTACGGACTGCTCCTCAGCGAGATCCTCATGGCTCTTTTGATCTTTGGAAAGCTACGTAAGATTCTCAAAATTGACGAGACCGGGCGCGAGACTGTCACCCAGGGGTTGTCCGGGGCCTCATGATGGTCAGCGTGAGGCAACCGGACGGCGATGGCGTGAGAATGGTGAGCGGCGGCTCCTCGGACGTGCGTGGGGACAAGGAGGAGTCGGAGGTGCCCTTCGACCCGGACGCTACGGGGGTCATCCCCAGGCTGACGTTCGACGAGGAACCTTCCGGCCGTGGTCCCGGGCCGAGCTCCGGCGAACCCGCCGGCGACGGCGCCCCCGCTGACGGCAAGGGCGACGGGGGTGTCTCCGACGGGGAGGCCCGTGTCGACGACGCGGATGACGACGAGCGTGCGGCGGATCAGACCGCCACTTTCCGCATCCCCTCCGCTCTCCACATCGGCCGGCCGCCGACGGTGAAGGAGGCGGCCGAACTGTCGGCCGCCGGAACGGTGTCCATGCCCGTTCTCGCCGAGCCGGAGACGTCCGGGGACGGCCCCGCCGCCGAGGACGACACCGCCGCGGGGGCGGCGGAGGCGACGCGGGCTGTGTCGCGGACGGCCATCGCTCTCGGTGCGGACGCGCCGGGCGGGGCGCAGGCGGAGGACGTGTCGAGCGCGGCGGCTCACGTCGCGGAGCCCGCGCCCAAGCCCGAGGCCAAGGCCAAGCCCGAGGCCAAGCCCGCGGCCAAGACCAAGCCCGAGGCCAAGGCCAAGCCCACGCCCGCTCCTGCTCCCGCTCCCGCTGCGACGCCTGAGCGCGCGCCCGAGTCCGGTGCCGTGACCGAGTCCGGTGCCGCGTCCGCGCCCACCGTCGCTCCCGCCGTCGCGCCCGAGCCCGTCGTCGAGCCGGAGACCGCTGCCGCGCCGGCACCCGCCGCCGCGCCCGAGCCCGCGCCCGTGCCCGTCGCCGCGCCGCCCAAGAGGGCCGGGGCGGCCGGGGGTGTCATGGGGCGGGTCGGCGCGTTGGTGGCGAGTGCGCCCAAGTGGCTGCCCGTACTGCTGGTACTGGAGGGCCTGGTCATGTACGTCCTCGCCCTGAAGGTCCCCCCGGGGCCCTTCCGTGGCGTGGATCCCGCCGACATCGACGGCCTCGGGCTGATCTCCGCCCTCCCGGCCACGGCGTTCCTGGCGATCCTGATCATGATCGTGTCGTTCTTCGTCACGGTCGCCCAGAGCACCGACCGCAAGTTCCTGCTGCTGTTCCAGATCGCCGCCATCACGTTCGCGCTGCACGGCGCGGGCGCGCTGGTCGCGTCGGAGCCGCGGTTCCCGACCGCGTACATCCACGCCGGCTTCGTGGAGTTCATCAGCAGGACCGGCGAGTCGGCGATCAGCATCGACGCCCGCATGGGCTGGCCTGGCTTCTTCGCGTTGTTCGCCTTCGTCACGAAGGCGGCCGGCATCCAGGACATGACGACGATCCTCCAGTGGACGCCGCTCCTGTCCAACCTGCTCTACCTGCTGCCGTTCGTGCTGATCCTGCGCCAGGTGGTGGCGACGACACGGGCGCGCTGGTTCGCGGCGCTGCTGTTCGTGCTGGTGCAGTGGATCGGCCAGGACTACTTCTCGCCCCAGGGCTTCACGTTCGCGCTCTACCTGGCGTGGGTGGCGATCCTGCTGCGCTGGTTCGGGCGGGTGGAGCCGCGCACCAAGCCGATCCCGGCGAAGGGGCTGCGCAGGCTCATCGGCCGGCTGGACGCGATGACGCCGGGCGAGCTGGCCAACACGGGGACCTTCCGCGCCGACAAGCTGCTCATGTTCATGCTGCTGGTGGCGCTGTTCCTGGCGTCGGTGGCCTCGCACCAGATCACGCCGTTCATGATGCTGGGCGTGCTGACGGCGTTCCTGATCTTCAAGCGGACGTCGCTGACGTGGGCGCTGCCGTTCTTCCTCGGGCTGGCGGTGCTGGCCTGGATCAGCTACATGACGGTCGGCTTCTGGTCGAGCCAGATCGACGCGATCTTCGGCGGTCTCGGCAACATCCTGCAGAACCTGCGCAGCAACACCGGCGACCGCATCGAGGGCAGCGACCCGGCGCACGCCAGGGTGCTGCAGGCCCGGCTCGGCATCCTCGTGGTGATCCTCAGCCTGGCCGCGACCGGCCTGGTGCGGCGGCTGCGGCGCGGCGTGTTCGACCGCTCGGCGCTGATCCTGCTCTGCGTGCCGGTGCTGGCGCTCGGCCTGCAGAGCTACGGCGGCGAGATCGGGCTGCGCATCTACATGTTCGCCCTGCCGGGTGCGTGTCTGCTGGCCGCGTACGCCTTCTTCCCCAACCTGCCGGCCGACAGCGCGGACGTGCGCGAGGAGACCGTGCCGCTGCGCAGGCGCAACGTGCGCTTCAACCCGCAGCTCACCAAGAAGCTCTCGGTGGTGCTGGCGGCCTGCTTCGCGGTGCTGTTCGCCTTCGCGTTCCTGATGGCCCGCTACGGCAACGAGAAGTTCGAGCGGGTCACCACCGGCGAGGTGGAGGCCCTGCACCACGTCTACGCGAACGACAAGCCGAGCGCCCGCGTGCTCTACCTGGTGCCCAAGCTGGGGCCCGAGGTGACGCCCACCATGCCGTGGGGCGAGCGGGACGTCGAGATCGTCAGCTTCAACGTGCAGGCGCTGGTCCACAAGGACCCGACGCAGATCGCGGACGCCGTCAAGGCGCTGCAGGAGCAGCCGCGCAACTCCTACCTGATGGTGAGTCGCGGCCAGGTGAGCTACCTGCAGCTCAACGAGGGCTACCCGGCGGACTGGGGCGAGCGGTTCCGCGCGGCGCTGGACGCCTCGCCCGACCTCAAGCGTGTCTACTCCAACGCCGACGCGGCGCTCTACACCTGGAAGAAGTTCGTCCGCGGCACGGAGACGCCGGAGCCGAGGCCGTACAAGACGCCGCGTGGCGAGCCCACCTCGCCGTGGACCCCGGTCGGCATCGCCGCGCTGGGCCTGACGTGGGCCACGCTCTTCGGGTACGAGGTCATCCGGCTCAACGGCCCGAACCGGGCGAGGAAGGCCAGGCGGCGGCTGCTCTACCTGGCGATCCCCTCGTTCGTGGTGGCGTTCGCCGTGATTATTGAGAGGTTCCTCTATATCGCGGCAAATAACTAACTTCGTTCACAGGAAACCCACAGGTTCTGCGGAATGATGACCCGTGATGAGATCACAGCAGGCACGTTCCACCATCCCGGACGCAGCACCCGTAATGGGTAGAGGCACGCGGATCGCCTCAGTCGACGCGCTGAGGGGCTTCGCGCTGCTGGGCATCCTCCTCGTGAACATCGCCTTCCTGGCCTCCGGCTACCGGATGGCCGGGCAGGCGGAACCGGCGTTCAACGGCCCGCTCGACTGGGCCGTGCGCTGGATGGTCACGTTGTTCCTGGAGAACAAGTTCTATCTCCTGTTCTCCTTCCTGTTCGGCTACAGCTTCACGCTCCAGCTGGGCTCGGCAGCCCAGAAGAGCCTGCGCTTCACGCCGATGTTCCTCCGCCGGCTCGGCGGGCTGTTCGTGCTGGGACTGGCGCACGCGGTGCTGCTGTTCCCCGGCGACATCCTGACGACGTACGCGGCGGTGGGCGTCGCCCTGCTGGTGCTGCGCCGGATCACGCCCCGGGCGGCGGTCCTGCTGGCCGCCGGGCTGACGGCGCTGCTCGCGCTGGCGTTCGTGCTGCTGGCCGTCCTCACCTCGGCCGGGCTCGACATGAGCCATACGGTCGCCGACACGGCCGCCGAGGCCGCCCGCTCGGACGCCGCGCTGGTCGGCGGGTTCGGGCAGATCGTCGAAGAACACGTACGCAAGCTGTCGCTGATCCTCGTCCTGCGGGTGTTCTTCCAGGGACCGGCGGTGCTGGCGGCGTGCCTCATCGGGCTGGCGGTGGGCAAGCTCGGCCTCCTGCGCGACCACACCGCCCACTGGAACGCGTTGCGCAAGCTCCAGTGGATCGGCTTCACCGTGGGGTTGTCCGGCGCGCTCTTCTACACCGTCTCGGCCTGGACCGGCATGGCGCACAAGTTCTGGGGCGAGGCGGTGGACCTGGTGACGGCCCCGCTGCTGGCGGCGGCGTACGCGGCCACGTTCCTGCGGCTGCTGCCGCGCCTGCCGGGCCTCGGCCGCGTCCTCGCCGCTCCCGGCCGGATGGCCCTGTCCAACTACCTGGCGCAGTCGCTGATCTGCTCGCTGATCTTCACCGGGTACGGCTTCGCGCTCATGGACCGGGTCAGCCCGCCGATGGAGGTGCTGATCGCCTGCGCCGTCTTCGCCGCCCAGGTCGGCTACAGCCGGTGGTGGCTCGGCCGGCACAGGTACGGGCCGGTGGAGTGGTGGCTGCGGCACCTGACGTACTGGCGCCGCCCCACCTCCACGGTCATGCAGCCGGGCGGATGAGGCGGGGGCGGTCGAAGGCGGTGTTGTCGACGATCGCGTCCACGCGCCCCAGCGGGTCGGCCTCGGCGAGGTAGACCCGCGCGGCGACGAGGTAGCGGTCGCGGTGCACCGCCTCGGCCGCCGGCCCGGCCCAGTCCTGGTCGCGGGCGGCGCCGCGGCGGACCGAGAGCTCGGCGTCGACGTCGATCCAGATTCGGTAGTCCCAGTAGGCGTCGAGCTCGGGGCGGAAGGCGAAGACACCGTCGGCGACGAGCACCGCGTCGGCGGTCAGCGGGGTCGTGGTGGCCGAGTGGTCGACCTGGGTCAGGGGGTCGATGGAGCACAGGGCGCACTCGGCCGCCCGGGGCGAGCGGAAGGGGTCGAGCAGGACCCGCTTCAGCGTGTCGTAGTCGTAGGCGTTGCGGTAGTAGCCCTCGCCCGACTCGCGGTCGTACAGGTGGCGGTCCTTCCACGGCCTCTTGAAGTCGTCGAGCGTGGCGCGCAGGACGGTGCGGCCGCGGGCGGCGAGCTCGGCGGCCAGCTCGTGGCCGAAGCTGGTCTTGCCGGCCGCGGTGAGGCCGTCGAGGCCCACCAGCAGCCGGCCGGAGCCCCGGGCGAGCACCCGGCCGGCGAGGTCGGCCACGAGCCGGGCGCGCTCGGCCGAGGCCGGCGGCGGGACCGGCTGCCGCCAGGTCGAGACCGAGTAGTGGACGTCACGCGGCTCCTGTGGCACGCGCCCCACGATAGCGACGGGCCTACGCGCCGCCCCGGCCGGCCCACTTGATCTCATAGGGGGCGAAGGAGACCTGGCGGCCGTCCACGGTGGCGGTCAGCTGCTCGCCCGTCGTGTTGACCATCACGACCTGGCGTTCCTGGCCGAGCGCCTTCACCCTGGGGTCGGAGGACTGGACGTCGGTCAGCTGAGTCCCGTTCGGGAACCACCGGGTGAAGCCGCTCAGCAGCCCCGCCATCGGCAGCTCGCCGCCCACCTTGGGCGACCACAGGCAGCCGGGGCACTCGCCCTCGTCCTTCTGCTGCGGGTTCCAGTAGAGGGCCGTCGTCACGCCGCTGCGCGCGAACTCCATGAGCGCCGCGGCCTGGACCGCCGTGCGCTTGTCCTCGTTCCAGCCGGAGTTCTCCGGCTCGACGTACCACTCGGCCCACCACACCGGGAGGTCGCCGCTCTGCTGCCGCAGCCAGCCGGTGATCGCGCTGAACTTGCCGAGTGCGGCGAAGTCGTCGGGAACGTTCCCTTTGTCGCTCGCCATCGAGGCGCCGTCCACGACGATGAAGTCGGCGCCCTTCTTGTGCTGCATCCAGTATCTGATCGCGTCGAGCGCCCGCTGGTCCACCGTGCCCCAAGGCCCGCTCAGCTCCGAGCGCGCGTCGGGGCTCGCGCTGTTGCCGATCGACATGTACGGCCCGCCGACCTGGATGTCCTTGTCGACCTTCTTCAGCGCGTCGTAGACCTTGTTGTACATCTCGGTGTAGCCGCGGGCGTCCCACTTGTTGGTGGTCGTGTCCCAGAAGCCCTTGAACTCGTTCCACACCATGTAGTGCTTGACCGTCGGGTACTGCTTGGCCACCCGGGCCGCCAGCGCGGCGAAGTCGTCGAAGTGCTCGGGCTCGGGCGCGACCGTGTGGTTCTTGCTCCAGTCGGTGCGGCCGGGCTGCCCGCCCTTCATCCAGTCGGGCGCGCAGCACAGCGTGATGACCGGCACGGCGCGCGACGAGGACATGAACGTCAGCCGCCGGTCGAGGTCGCGGAAGTTGAACCGGCCGGGGCTCGGCTCCGGGTTGCCCACGCCCCAGCCCATGATGTGCTGGTTCTGCAGCATCGGCACCCGCCCGAGCACGCCCTTCGCCTGCTCGGCGACCTCCTCGGGCTCGTTGTCGGCGCTGTACTGGGTGTGGGTGACGCCCCAGCGCGGCCAGGCGTCGAGCTGGGGCGGCGCCGCCAGCGTGGGGGCGGGCGCCTCGGGCTGGGCCGTCGCCACGTCGCTGCCGGAGAACCCCTCGCGGGACTTCGAGCGCATCGAGGCGTAGACCATGATGCCCGCCACCAGGACCACCGCGAGGATTCCCGCTCCCACGGCGATGGGCCAGGGCGATCGTCGGCGCGCGTGCCGGCCGTCGGTCGGAATCACGGAGGGCTCCTCACGGATGGTCGCGGAACGTTCGAGGGCCGGGCGACGGGCCCGGCCCTCTTTAAAGTAATAGCTCCGCTTGCATGTGGCTTGCCGTGCGCGAACCTGCTACTCCACCTGCGGGGGCCGCTGACCGCTCGCGGGGCCGGGCACACCGGCGTAGCGGTAGGGCACCGGCTGCCGTCCCGGCTGGACGACGAGGAGCGTGCCCGGCGTGTCGGTGTAGAAGGCCGACTCGACGGCGGCGGCCACGTCCTCGGCCGTGAGGAGCGGGAACCCGGCGCTGGCGAACATCTCCTTGGCCGCCGCCACGAGCGGCGTGTCGGTGAAGCCGGGGCAGACCGCGCTGATGCGGATGCCGCGCGCCGCGAGCGGCTCGGCGAGCGCGCGCACCAGGCCGACCACGGCGTGCTTGGTCATCGTGTAGATCGGGTCGCCGGCGAAGCCCACCAGCCCCGCCAGCGACGCGGTGACCACGATCGCGCCGCCGCCGGAGCGTTCGAGCAGTGGCACGGCGGCCCGCGCCCCGAACACCACGCCGTCCACGTTCACGCCCATGACCTGGCGGTAGCGGTCGAGGTCGAAGTCGGCCAGGTCCACCCGCCCGGTCATGCCGGCGTTGAGATGCACGAGGTCCAGCCGCCCGTAGCGGCGCTCGGCCAGGGCCACGGCCTCCAGCGAGGACTCCGGGTCGCCGACGTCGGCCGCCAGCCACGCGCCGTCGACCTCCTTGGCCAGCCGTTCGACGCCCTCGGCGTCGAGGTCGACGAGGACGCACCGGGCGCCGGACGCCGACAGGCGGCGGGCCGTGGCGGCGCCGATGCCGCTCGCCGCGCCGGTGATCAATGCGACTGTGCTCATGACACTCCCCTGGGGGTCGGGCCTCGCGGCCGGGTCAGACCTGGTCGAGCGTGCGGTGGGCGCGCGCGATCAGCGTCGGCACGGCCGCGCCGATCCGGTCGAACCCCTCCCCCACGGTCTTACCCTGGCGGAAGCGCGCGTGAATGCCCTCGATGATGACCGCGAGCTTGAAGTTGCCGAAGGCGACGTAGAAGCCGAGGTCGGTGATCTCCCTGCCGGACGCCTTCGCGTAGTGCTCGGCGAACTCCGGCGCGTCGAGGAACCCGGGCGTGAGCGTGGCGTCGCCGGCCACCGGGATGCCCGCCCGCTCGTCGTCGCCGCGGCTGTGCCAGTACGTCAGCGTGAGCCCCAGGTCGGCCAGCGGGTCGCCGAGGGTGGACATCTCCCAGTCGACCACGGCCAGGATCTCCAGGTCACCGGCGCGGACGAGGGTGTTGTCCAGCCGGTAGTCGCCGTGCACGAGCGTGCCGGGGGTCTCCGGGGGGAGCCGGTCGCGCAGGCGGCGTACGAGGTGGTCGTACTCCGGCAGGTCGGCCGTCTTCGACCGCTCCCACTGCTGGCACCAGCGGTCGAGCTGGCGGGTCATGTATCCCTCGGGCCGGCCGAAGTCGCCGAGCCCGACCTCGCGGTAGTCGACGGCGTGGATGGCGGCCAGCACCTCGGCCAGCCGCTCCGACAGCCGGCGTACGTGCTCGGGCGGCGGGTCGCCCAGCTCCTCCCTGGTGCGCATGGCCGTGCCCGGCACGTGCCCCATGAGGTAGAACGGCGCGCCGATCACGTCCTCGTCGCCGCAGAAGGCGACCGGCTCGGGCACCGGCACGGGGGTCGGCGCGAGCGCGGAGATGACGCGCCACTCGCGCCGCATGTCGTGGGCGGTGGGCAGCACGTGGCCGAGCGGCGGGCGGCGCAGCACCAGCCTGCGCTCGCGCGCCTCGACGAGGTAGGTCAGGTTCGACCTGCCGCCCGAGATCAGGGACACGGACAGGGGCTCGCCGGCGTCGGGCACGTTCCGGCCCATCCACTCGACCAGCCGGGGCCACTCGATGCCAGGTACGGTCATGGACCCACATTAGAACGTCACTCGGTCCTGAACGATACCTGAGAGTTTTGTAACGTTCCGGACCTGCGACGATGAGCATTCGGTAGGTTCGCTTACCCTGGCACTTAACTGGTCCGATCCCTTGCTACACACAGAGTGCGGCCGTCTGTAGGAGCACATGCGCGTCACCCTCGCCCTCCCCCGTGAGCTCGGACCCTCCGAAGTGAGCCGCTGGCGTGCTCTTCAGGAGTCCGATCCGGTCTACGACAACCCCTTCCTGTCGCCCGAGTTCACGATCACGGTGGGCGAGCTGCGCGAGGTCGTCCAGGTCGCCGTCCTCCACGACGGACCCGACATCGTCGGCTTCTTCCCCTTCGAACGCCACCCGCTGGGCATCGGCAAGCCGGTCGCCGCGGGGCTGACCGACGCGCAGGGGCTGGTGTGCGCCAAGGACCTGGAGATCGACGCACAGCGGCTGATCAAGGACTGCGGACTGGCCGTCTACGAGTTCGACCACCTGGTCGCCGGGCAGCCGCTGATGACCGCCCGCGCCGAGCGCCACCCGTCGCCGATCATCGACCTGCGCGACGGATACGAGAACTACACGCGCTTCCTCAAGGACAACTCCGGCAAGACGTACAAGAGCACGCTGGCCAAGTCGCGCAAGCTCCAGCGCGAGGCCGGTGAGCTCCGCCACGACTTCGCCGTCACCGACCTGGAGCCGCTGCACACGCTGCTCGGCTGGAAGACCGACCAGTACCGCCGCACCGGCCGCACCGACCGGTTCGCCCACCAGTGGATCGTCGAGCTGGTCGAGCGGCTGCTCGCCACCCGGACCGACGCCTTCGCCGGCGTGCTCGACATGATCTACGTCGACGACCGGCCGGTGGCCGGGCATTTCGGGGTGCGCACCCGCACCACGCTGGCCGGCTGGTTCCCCGCCTACGACACCCAGTTCGCCAAGTACTCCCCCGGCCTCATCCACCATCTCGCGATGGCCGAGCGGGCGGCCGCCTCCGGGATCGAGGTGATCGACATGGGGCGCGGGCAGAAGGAGTACAAGGAGAAGCTGAAGAACGGCGAGCTCGAAGTGGCCGAGGGCCGGGTCGCCAGGGCGAGCGCGGGGGCGGGCGTGCACTGGATGATGCGCGTCCCGGTGCGCAAGGCCCGCGCGACGGTGATGGCACACCCGCTTCTTCTGCGCAGTGCCGACAAAGCATTGAAAACGTACGGACGACTCCGTAGCGTTATCTCCCGGTGAAACACATCGCAAAGCGCACGGGCCGTCACTGTCTGTCGTTACCTTCCAATCGTCTCGGTCTCTACCTGGCACTACGGCACTGGTGCACGCCCGGGCAGCGGCTGCTGATGTCGCCGATCTCGGCCGACGAGATCCTGTTCCTGGTGCTCGCCGCCGGGCTGCGCCCGGTGATCGCCCCGCTCGACCCGCGCGACGGCAACATCGACGCCGCACGCGTCGACCTCGCCACCGTGGACGCCGTGCTCACGACCAACCTCTACGGCCTCCCCGACCGCGTCACCGCCTTCACCGGCAAGATCCTCATCGAGGACGTCGCGCACGCCATGGAGAGCGATCTCGGCGGGCGGCCGCTGGGCACGTTCGGCCAGGCCGGGGTCTTCAGCCTCTCGAAGCACCCGGGGGCGGGCTCGGGCGGCGTGCTGGCCGTCGAGCACGCCGCCGACCTGCGGGCTCTCGAACGCGCCCGCGACGATGTGCTGGCCCCCGGCTCGCTCCGCGCCGACCTGCTGTCGGTGTCCACCTCGATGGCCCGCCAGGTCGCGCTCAGGCTCGGTCTGGTCCGCCCGGCGCTCGCCGTCGCCCGCGCGATCGGCCTGGAGGAGCCGCGCGACGGCTTCCGCATCCCGCTCAACCCCGACGCGCTGGAGCTGGCGCTCAAGGAGATCCCCGAGCTGCCGCCGTTCGACCCGTGGGTCCGGGCCGACCTGCACGCCTACCGGTCGCGCCGGGGCCCGCTGGCCCGCTGGTACCAGGCGCGCCGGACGGCCAAGGTGCCAGGCGAGCGCGCCCGGCGGCTCGCGGGGGCGGCGCGGCTGGCCGAGCTGCCCGCCGTCGCGCCGGCCGTGCGCGACCACCTGGACCAGCCGCTGTTCCGCGTCCCCCTGCTGGTACGCGAGCGGGACGCGGCCATCGCCGAGCTGGAGCGCCACGGCGTGTCCACCGGCTACCTGTACGCCCCCGCCTACGACGACTACGCCCCCGGCTTCGCCGAGCCGTCGCCGGACCCCGCCCAGGCGCGCTGGTGGGCCCGCCACGTCCTTCCCGTGGACCCGATGTACGTCCACCGCTCCCTGCCCGTCCTGCGCGCCCTGGAGCCCGCTACGGCGCCCCCGCCACCGCTTCCCTGACGATCCCGGCGAGGACCCGGCAGCCCCGGCGCACGTCGGCCAGCGACGCCGAGCCGTAGCCGATCACCAGCCCGTGCAGCCGCTCGCGGCCGTGATGGTGCCGGCCGGTGGCGTCCAGCAGGACCCCCCGCTCCCTGGCCCGCTCGACCACGACGGGCACCACGGCGGCGGGCAGCTCGGCGAGCACGTGCAGCCCCGCGGTGTCGCCGCGCAGCCGGCACACCGGCCCCAGCAGCTCGACGACGACGGCCCTGCGGCGGGCGTACTCCAGGCGCATGCGGCGCAGGTGCCGGTCGAGGTCGCCGCGCTCCAGCAGGGTCGCCACCGCCTCCTGGACCGGGCCGCTGGTCCGGTCGGCGACCGCGCTGCGCAGCCCGGCGATCCGCCCGACCAGCTCCGGCGTGCCGACCAGCCAGCCGACGCCGACGTCCGGCGACAGGGTCTTGGACAGCGTGCCGAGCAGCACCACCCGCGACGGGTCGAGGCCGTAGAGGGCGGGCAGCGGGGCGACGTCGTAACGGAACTCGGCGTCGTAGTCGTCCTCGACGATGGTCGCGCCGGTGCTCCGCGCCCAGGACAGCAGCCGCTCGCGGCGCGGGATCGGCAGCCGGCCGCCCAGCGGGAACTGGTGGGCGGGGGTCGTGTAGAGCACGCGGAGATCGCCGGGCAGGCCGTCGACGATCACGCCGTCGGCGTCCACCGGGCACGGCACGATCTCGGCGCCGCGCGCCGCGAACACCGTGCGGGCCACGTGGTAGCCGGGGTCCTCGACCCCGGCGCGGGCGCCCGCGCCGAGCAGGGCGAGCGCGCACAGGTCGAGGCCGTTGCCGGTGCCCCTGGTGACCAGGATGTTCTCCGGGCCGACGGCCATGCCCCGCGCCCTGCGCAGGTGGTCGGCCAGCAGCTCGCGCAGCCGCGGCAGGCCGTACGGGTCGGGTTCGGCGCCGGGCGGCGACTCGCCCGCCTTGCGCCAGGCGCGCTTCCACGCGGCCCGGTCGTGGTCGCGCACCCAGGGCCGGCCCGCCGTGAGGTCGATGAAGGCGGCGGCGGGCTCGGGCGGGCCCTGGTCGCGGCGGGTCTCGCGCGGCGGCGTGACCACCCGTTCCATGTCCACTCTCTCCATGTCCGCCACGAAGGTGCCGGAGCCGTGCCGGCCCTCCAGCCACCCCTCGGCGTAGAGCTGCTGGTACGCCTCCGTGACGACGGTCCTGCTCACCTTGAGCTGGGCGGCGAGCGCCCGGCTCGACGGCAGCCGCTCGCCGGGCGGCAGCGTGCCGTCCAGCATGGCCCGGCGCAGCCAGCCGGCGAGCTGGGTAGTGAGCGGCACAGCGGTCTCCCGCGAGAGGGAAACCGGCAGGTCGACGGAGCTACGCACGCAAGTGGTCCCTACGAAGGGGTCGACAGTGGCCATCCAGACTAGGTCCACTTCCTGCGTACGGTCGAATCATGCTCTCCGCCACTCCCCGCACCACGCTCGGCCGCTCCAAGGAGCGCGGCAGCACCGACAGGAACCACCTGTACGACGTGCTCGACTCCGGCCTGATCTGCCACCTGGGCGTCGTCGTGGACGGCTGCCCCATGGTCGTGCCCACCGGCTACGGCCGCCTGGACGACACCCTCTACCTGCACGGCTCCACGGGCGCCCGGTCGCTGCGCGCGGCCGACGGCGGAGAGGTCTGCGTGACGGTCACGCACCTGGACGGCGTCGTGCTGGCCCGCTCGATCTTCCACCACTCGGTCAACTACCGCTCGGCGATCGTCTACGGCCGCGCCCGGCTGGTGACCGACCCCGACGAGCGGCTGGCGGGCCTGCGGGCCCTGTCGGAACGGCTGGCGCCCGGCCAGTGGGACTACGTCAGGCAGCCGAACCGCAAGGAGCTCGCCGCCACCTCCGTCCTCGCCCTGTCACTGGAGGAGGCGTCGGTCAAGACGCGCCGCGGCGGGCCGTCGGACGAGGAGGAGGACTACGACCTGCCGGTGTGGGCCGGCGTGCTGCCGCTGGTCACGACGTGGGGCGCGCCCGAACCCGATCCGGTGCTCCCAGAAGGTATCGATCCCCCCGTTCACATCCTCCATCGGGAGTAGTTCCATGAATCAGGGCCACCTGGCAAACCCGCGCTCTTGATCGTACGTCTCATCAGGTGGGCCGGATCCTGATGGGAGTTGGCATATGGACTGGACCGCCCCCGGCTACACCCAGATCAGACAGCTCGGCGCCGGCGCCGGCGGCCGCGTCGTGCTGGCCGTGCACGACGAGACCGGGGTCGAGGTCGCCATCAAGTACCTCGCCACGCACCTGCTCCAGGACCCGGCGGCGGTGGCCCGGTTCCAGTCGGAGGCGCGGCTGCTGACCACGCTGCGCCACCCCCACATCGCCACCATGTGGGAGTACGTCCAGGACGCCGGCGGCGCGGCCATCGTCATGGAGCTGGTCAACGGCGTGCCGCTGCGGGCGCTGCTGCGCGAGAACGGCACGGCCGAGCCCGAGGCGGCGCTGGCCGTGCTCAAGGGCTCGCTGCTGGGCCTCGGCGCGGCGCACGCGCGCGGCGTCGTGCACCGCGACTACAAGCCCGAGAACGTGCTCGTCCGCGACGACGGGGTGAGCAAGCTCGTCGACTTCGGCATCGCGGTGCGGCAGGGCTCGGCCGGGGTGCCCGAGGGCACGCCGCCGTACATGGCGCCGGAGCTGTGGGAGGGCCGGCCCGCCTCGCCCTCGACCGACGTGTACGCCGCCACCGCCGTCTTCTTCGAATGCCTGACCGGGCACCGGCCCTACCGCTCGACCGAGCCCAGCGTGCTCGGCTACCAGCACGTCCACGCCCCGGTGCCCTTCCACGAGGTGCCCGCGCCGGTGCGCGAGCTGGTCCGGCGCGGCATGGCCAAGGACCCGGCGCGGCGGCCGGCGGGCGCGGAGGCGTTCGTGGCCGAGCTGGAGGCCACGGCCGTGGCCGCGTACGGGGAGGACTGGGAGGAGCGCGGGCGGCGGCGGCTGGCCGCGCTGGTGGGCCTGCTCGCGCTGCTGCTGCCCACGCCGCCCGCGGCCACGCCGGAGGTGACCACGTCGTTCGCCCGTACGGTCTTCCGCGGCCTGCGCGCCAACGCGGCCCGGGTGGCGATGGGCGGCGGGCTGGCCACGGCGGTGGCGGTGGCGTCGGTGATCCTGCTCGCGAACCGGGAGCAGCCGCCGCCCGCCGGGCCGATCGGCGCGGCGGTGGTCGTGCCGCCGACCACCATCACGCCCGAGGCCGCCGCGGCGACCCCGACCCTGGAGCCGACGCCCGAACCGACCCCTGAGCCGACCTCGACTCCGGAGCTCTCGCCCGGGCCGACGCCCGAGGTGCTTCCCGAGAGCACCCCGGCCGGCACGCCGAAGGCCGTCGTGCCGGTGGACGAGCCCTCGGACCCGCCACGGACCACTTCCCGCCCGGCCACTTCCCGTCCCGCCACTCCCCGGCCGGCCACCTCCCGGCCCGCCACCCCCCGCCCGGTCACCTCGCCGCCGACGCGCGGCCCTTCCAGGACCCCCACCCCCACACCGACGCCGACTCCCACCCCGACGGTGACCACTCCCTCGCCGGCCACGTCCGTGCTCGGGGTCAGCGTCGGCGAGCCGACCATCGGCGCCGACGGCGTGGCCGCCGCGACGATCACCGTCCGGGCGAGCGGCACCGCGCCCGTCGCCGCCACCGCCGTCTGGTCGGTCCCCGGCGGCCCCGGCAGGACCCAGCGCCTCGCCTTACGCGGCTCGACCTCCTACACGCGCACGCTGACCTGGACCCCCGGCGAGCGCGCCTGCGGGCGTACGGTCACGCTGACCGTCACCACCACCCCGGCCGCCGCCGGTGGCGCGCGGACCGCGTCCGTGTCCGTGCCGCCCTGCCCGGCCCGGGTGACCGGCCTGCGCGTGTCCCTGGACATGCCCGCCGCGCCCGGCCGCGCCGCGCGGGCGGCGATCAGGGTGACGGCGAGCGGCACCGGCGAGGTCCCCGTCACGGCCCGCTTCGCGGTGAACGGCGACCAGGTCTCCGCCAGGGACCTCACCCTGTCCGGCCGCACCTCCTACAGCCGCGTGCTCACGCACGCCTTCCGCTCCCGCCCGTGCGGCTCGACGGTCTCGGTCCGGGTGACGGCGGGCGGCCGGACGGCCACCGCGCGGGCCGCCGTGACCTGCCCGCCCGAGGTGCGCCAGGTCACCGTGCTGCGGGCGAGCGCGGGCGACGGCCTCACGGCCACGGTCCGGGTGCTGACGTCCAGCACCCAGCCCGTACGCCTCACCGTCAGGTACACCACCGGCGGCGAGGGCGGCGGCTCGGACACGGCGACGCTGTCGGGCGAGACCTCGTACGTGCGGACCTTCTCCTTCCCGGTCAGACTGGCCTGCGGCACGCGGTGGACGGTGACCGCCTCGACCGATCCGGCGGCGGGCAACGGCGGCGACTCGGCGAGCGGGACCACCGCCGCCTGTCCTCCCCGCGAGGAGGAACCACGCGAGGAGGAGCCCGGTGAGGGGCCGTCGAAGACCCCGCGACCTGAGGTTTCGCCTGAGACTTCCGACACACCGGTGGAGATCGACTGAAGTCGTCCGTCACACTTATCGCCATATCGGCAGGGAATCCGGTTCGCTCCCGTTAAGCTACGGACTCGTTTGATGCGGGTGGGGGCCCACACAACTCCAGAGGAGACCGTATGTACGGCGAGGGCCAATGGGGGGTCCCCGGCTATACCGAGGTTCGCGAGCTGGGCTCGGGAGCCGCCGGGCGTGTCGTGCTGGCCACGCGCGACCACGACGGCGCCGAGGTGGCCATCAAGTACCTCAGTGACGAGCTGAGGTCCGACATGGGGTTCGTGGCCCGCTTCCGGCACGAGGCGCGGCTGCTGGGCACGCTGCAGAGCGCGTACCACGCCCGCCTCATCGACTACGTCGAGTCCGGCTACGGCGCGGCGATCGTCATGGAGCTGGTCAACGGCGTCTCGTTACGCGAACTGCTCCGCTCCCAGGGCCCGACCGGCCCCGAGGCGGCGCTGACCGTGCTGAAGGGCTCGCTCCGGGGCCTCGCCTCGGCGCACGCCATCGGCGTCGTGCACCGCGACTACAAGCCCGAGAACGTCATGGTGCAGGAGGACGGCACCAGCAAGCTGGTGGACTTCGGCATCGCGGTCCGGGCCGGCGAGGACGCCGGAGCCGCGGGCACGCCGCCGTACATGGCGCCCGAGCAGTGGTCGGGCGCGCCCGCCGGCCCCGCCACCGACGTGTACGCCGCCACGGTCGTCTTCTTCGAGTGCCTGACCGGCGGCCGGCCGTACCGCGGCACCAACCTGGTCGCGCTGGCCGCCCAGCACCAGAGCGCGCCGGTCCCGGCCGAGGAGGTGCCGGCCGCGTTGCAGGGCCTGGTCGAGCGCGGCATGGCCAAGGACCCCGCCGAGCGGCCGCCGTCGGCGGAGGCGTTCCTGACCGAGCTGGAGGCGGTCGCGGCCGGCGCGTACGGCCCCGACTGGGAGGAGCGCGGTCGCCGCCGCCTTGCCGCGCTCGCCGGCATGCTGATCATGGTCTTCCCGAGCTCGCTGGACGAGCCGGTCGAGACCGAGACCTCGTTCACCGAGAGCCGCTTCCCCGACGCGGCCGGGCTGCTGCGCAAGATCCCGGCGAAGATCGCCGTGGCGACGGTCGGCGCCGTCGTGGTGATCGGCGCGGCCGTGTTCGCGCTGTCGTCGTCCGGCGAGACCAAGCTCTCCGCGGACTCCACCCCGGTCACCCCGAGCGCGGTCGTCCCCGCCACGGAGGAGCCCGTCGAGGAGGACACGGAGCCCACGGAGGAGAGCACGCCCGAGGAGACCACGCCGGAGACGACGCCGACCGCCACGCAGAGCCAGGCGCCGCCCACCACCGTGCCCACCACCGCACCCACTGCCGGGCCGACCGCCGCGCCGACCAGGACCACCACCCGGCCCCGGCCCACGCGCAGCCCGATCAGGACGCCGACGCGGACCCGCAAGGCGTCCCCGACCGCGACGGACACCGACGAGGACGAGCCGACCGGCAGGGTGGAGGTGCCGTCGAACACCCGGCGCCCGCAGACCTCCGCCGCCCCGACCAGGAGCAGCAACCCGCCGGCCACCACCCGCCCGACGCGGCCCACGCAGGAGCAGCCCAGCTCGTCCCAGCCGCCCACGTCCACGCCGCCGACCGACCCGTCCAGCCCGACCGGCGACACCACGCCGAGCGACGACCCGCGGATCAACCGCGCGGAGGCGGCCCCGGGCGCGCTGCTCGCGCTCGGCCTGATGACGTCCGGCGTCGTGCCGGTCACACTTGCGGTACGGGGCCGCATGGCGGGCCGCCACAGAAGGAAGCGCTAGACGCGCCGGGGGGCGAACGGCGATGAACAATCCTGAGCACGGGATCGCCGGTTTCCGGCTGACCGAGCACACGTGGATGACGGAGCTGGGCAACTGGATCGACGCCATCTCGCCGGACGGGCGCAGGGCGGGCGCGCTGCTGTTCGACGCGCGGCGCATGGGGCTGCCCGGCGTGCGCGAGCGGGTGGTGGCGGCCGTACTCACCGACCAGCGGCTGGTGCTGGGCGGGCTGACCGGGCTCATCCCGGTCGCGGACGTGGTGGCGGCCGGCGACCAGGTGTGGCTGCTCACCGGCCAGGCGGTCAGCCCGACGCTGGCCGACCTGCTCACCAGCGCGCCGATCGAGCCGGCCGGCGCGGCCTCGGCACTGGTGGAGACCGCGCAGACGCTGATCGCGCTGCACGCGGCCGGGGTCACGCACGGCTCCGTGCACCCCGGGACGGTGGTCGTCACGTCCGAGGGCGCGGCGCTGCTGTCGGAGCGGGGGCTGTCCGACGCCATCCGCGGCCTGGTGTCGCCGCCGGAGCGGGACGCCGCCGGGTGGGCGGCGCTGGCGCGCGGGCTCGCCGCGTCGTTCGTGGCGTGGGCGCCGCAGGCGGCGCAGCTCTTCGAACGGGCCGCGGGGCTGGCCGGGACGCTGGGTCTCGCCGCCGCGCGCGGCGCGCTGCTCGCCGAGCAGGCGTCGCTGCCCGGCGGGACGATCGGCAGGGAGGGGCTGGCGCGGGCGGCGCGGGGCCGCTCGGCGTTCGCGCAGCCGCCCGCGCACGCCGCCGCGGCGGCGGCCCTTCCGGCGCTGCCACGCGACGAGGGCGACATCGTGACGTTGCTCGGCCCGGGCCGCGTGTGGCCGGGACAGCCAGGACCGGGGCAGACGGGGCCAGGACATGCGGGGCCGCTGCACGCGGGGCCGGGACAAGCGGGACCGGGGCAGGCAGGGCTGGGGCAGGCGGGGCCGGGGCAGGCGGGGCCGGGACAAGCGGGGCCGGGACAAGCGGGGCCGGGACAAGCGGGGCCGGGACAAGCGGGGCCGGGGCAGGCGGGGCCGTCAGGGGCTGTGCAGTTCGGGCCCGGTGTGGGCACGCAGGAGCAGCGGCCGGCGACCACGGCCGAGCAGATCTGGCGCTCCGGGCGGCCGGAGGCCGACACCGTGCAGCGCGGCGCGGGCGGGCGCCGGGTCAAGGCGGCCCGGTCGCGGCGGTGGCGCACGATCGGCTCCACGGCGCTCTTCGCGGTGATCATGGTGGGGGCGATCCTGGCCTGGTTCAGGCTGAGCGACGCGCCGGACCTCGCGATCGGGTCCGTGGACGTGAAGGTGGCCAAGAAGTCGTACGGATGCGACGCCACGGCCCTGGTCACCGGCGTGGTCGTCACCAACGGCGGGTCCGGCGTGATCACCTACGAGTGGCACAAGAACCTGGACGACGAGGTCGTCAAGGGCACCGTCCAGACGCGGTCGGACCAGACGTCGTACCAGTTGCCGCTGCGCTGGTCGCTCAACGGCAAGGCCACCGAGAAGGCCACCGCCACGCTGCGCATCGTGAGCCCCGAGCCGGCGCGTACGGACAAGGTCAGCTTCACGTACAAGTGCTGATGCCGCTCGGCCTGCATACCGGAGCGGTTTCTTACTAATCTGGCCAACATGACCACCCAGACCCCCGCGGGCTGGTATCCGGACCCCTATGGCGAGCCCAAGCTCCGCTGGTGGGACGGCAGCCAGTGGACCGACGCCACCCACGTCCAGGAGCAGGGGCCCGCACCGCAGTCCCAGCCCCATCCCCAGCAGCAGCAGCCGGCCTCCGGCCCGCAGCAGCAGGCGCGGCCGGACTGGTCGGCGACACCCGCGAACCCGACCTCGCAGTACGGCGGGCCCACCTACGGGCAGTCCGCCTACGGCCAGCCGGCGCCCACGCAGCCGCACTGGAGCCCGGGCGGTCCGCCCCAGGGGCCTGGCGGTCCACCCCAGGGGCCCGGAGGCTACGGCCCGCCGCCCAGGCAGGGCAACCCGATGCCGTGGGTGTTCGGCGGCCTGGCGGCGCTCGTGGTGGTCGCGCTGCTCGTCGCGGGCGGGATCTTCCTCGTCAACCGCGGCGAGTCGAGCGCGCTGCCCTCTCCGGGCGACACCTACGTGCCGCCGGAGCAGCCGACCCAGGAGCCGCCCGCGGAGCCGCCTTCTGGGCAGCCGTCGCCCGGCCAGGCCTCCCCGCCGCCGCAGCCCGCCGACGGCCGGATAGCCGACACCCAGACCGGGATCTCGTACGAGGTGCCCGAGGGCTGGTCGGTGCCCCCGCAGCTCAACCCGGACAACCCGCCGCCCAACCGCCAGCTCTGGTCGTCGAGCGTGGAGAAGACCTCGCACGACAACTACGACGGCAAGGGCGGCACCTGGGTCGGCAACGTCAACACGGGCCTGCTCAACGAGCTCTACCCGTACACCGGGGCCTCCGGTCTCCGCGCGACCGCGCAGGCCGTCTTCATGGACTTCGCGCAGTTCTACTCGGTCGCGCACGAGACCAAGATCGCGGCCGACAAGGCCATCAAGATCGGCGACCGCGAGGGCTGGCTGCTGCAGTTCGAGCTGGACTTCACGAAGGCGGCGAAGGAGAACGGCTACAAGTGGAAGAAGGAGACCGGAGCCATCGTGCTCATGGACCGCGGCGCGAACGAGCGGCCGGCCCTCCTCTACGTCTCCGTGCCGGACAATCTCGGCACCGGCGTGGTCGACAAGGTCGTCGGCTCGCTCAAGCCCGCGTGACCAGTGGCACTAGGCTGGTGGGGGTAACAAGCGGGCGGATCGCTCCGAGCCGCTGGGCGAGGAGATCGTATGAGTGACTTGCTGGTCTGGATCGACTGCGAGATGACCGGGCTCGACCTCGGGCGCGACGCCCTGATCGAGGTGGCCTGCATCATCACCGACAGCGAGCTCAACCAGCTCGACGAAGGCGTCGACGTGATCATCAAGCCGCCGCCGGAGTCACTGGAGCAGATGTCGCAGGTGGTGCGCGAGATGCACACCGCCTCCGCGCTGCTGCCCGAGCTGGCCGGCGGGATGACGCTGGCCGAGGCGGAGTCGCTCGTGCTCGACTACATCCGCCACCACGTGCCCGAGCCGAAGAAGGCGCCGCTGTGCGGCAACTCCATCGGCACCGACCGCACGTTCCTGGCCCGGGACATGCCCGCGGTGGACGGCCATCTCCACTACCGGATGATCGACGTGTCGTCGATCAAGGAGCTGGCCCGCCGGTGGTATCCACGGGTCTACTTCGCCGCGCCGGAGAAGCAGGGCGGGCACCGCGCGCTCGCCGACATCACCGAGAGCATCAGAGAGCTGCGCTACTACCGGGCGGCGATCTTCGTGGAGCAGCCGGGGCCTGATTCGGTGACCGCGCGAGGACTCGCGGAGCGGGTCAGCAGCTGAGCCGGGGGGCGGGTCCACGGCTCAGCCGGAGCGGTTCAGCGGCTCAGCCGGGCGTGTCCGCGGATAAGGAGTGGCGTAAAGACTCCCGAACCCCGCTACACTTTTCCTGTGCCGCCTCGCGCGGGCGGCCATGGTGGGTGTAGCTCAGTTGGCAGAGCACCAGGTTGTGGTCCTGGGTGTCGAGGGTTCAAGTCCCTTCACTCACCCCAAGCGCACGACGGCCGGTCCTGATGGACCGGCCGTCGTCGTTTTTCTCCCGACAATCGCCACCAAATCACGACAATGCGGGTTATGCTCGCTGTCTACCGCTAACGCCGGAAGCGCGGGGGCCTCGGCGATCTGACCGTCTTCGCGCCCCCGGAGGCCGGATGAGAGTCGACGACGCAGCGTTCGAGAGCGTGTTCACCTCCCTGAGCAAACGCGAGATCGAGGTCATGGACCTCATCGCCGACGGGGAGTCCAACGGTCAGATCGCGCGGCGCCTGTTCCTCAGCGAGAAGACCGTCAAGAACCACGTGAACCGCATCTACGCCAAGCTCGGCGTGGACAGCCGGGTCACCGCCATCGGCCTCTGGAGGTCCCGCCGCCAGTAACCGGCCATCGGCCGGGGGGCGCCACGCGGAAAGCCGTGGCCTCCAGCCACGGCCAGGGGCGCCACGCGGAAAGCCGCGGTCTCCAGCCACGGCCGGCCCGACGCCGCCCCTGCACGGCCCGCCCCTGCACAACCCGCCCCTGCACGGCCCGCCGCCGCCCTGCCTCAGCCGGCCCGCCGCCGCCCTGCCTCAGCCGGCCCGCCGCCGCCCTGCCTCAGCCGGCCCGCCGCCGCCCTGCCTCAGCCGGCCCGCCGCCGCCCTGCCACGGCCGCCCTGCCCCGGCCGGCCCTCGGGCCGGCGGGGTGGGGTGCGGGCGGGATCTCAGGCGCCCGGGTCGATGCGGCGGCCGGTCACGCGGGTGGGTCTGATCTTGAGGTATTGGCCGCGGTCGCCGCCCGCCCACGGCTCAACGCCCGTGGCCGCGGCCGCCGCGCGCTCCTCCTCGTCCGTCACGTGGTGCAGCGAACCCTGCACCAGGACGCTCCAGCCGCCCCGCGTCGCCTCCTCGATCCTGTCGACCTCGAAGGCCACGACGTACTCGACGTCGGCCACGCCGGTGCGCAGGTCCTCGTCGGTGGACCCGCCGGTCGCGGTGCGGAAGACGATCGCGCCGTCCAGCAGCCGGAAGTTGACCGGCAGGACGGTGAGCCCGTAGCGGCCGGCGAACGCGATGCGGCCCACGCCGCCGGGCTCCAGCAGACGCAGGCTCTCCTTCTCGTCCAGCGTCACCAGCTCGGGGTGCGCGGCGGCGGGCCCGGCGCCCGCGGGCGGCTCGGTGAGCAGCTCCTCCACGGTCGTCTCCAGGGCTCCGGCCAGCCGGGCGAGCGCCTCGCGCAGCGGCAGCCCGGCCCGTCCTTCGAGGTAGGCGACGTAGTCGGCCTCGACCTTCGCGCGTTCGGCCAGCTCCTCGCCACTGAGGCCGAGCGCTTCGCGCCGTTCGGCGATGCGGTGGCCGAGGCGCTCGATGGTGGTCACTTGCTGCGACATCGGTGATCTCCTCCCAGGGATCACCGTAACCCCATTTCCCGGCGCGCAGGGAAAGGGGGCCTTTCTTCGCACGGTGGTTTAACCGACGCTGACGGAGTCATAGGAGTCCATGGCGCCGTCGAGGGGGAGGAAACCGGTCATGGTACGGAGAACGCGGGTCGTGGTGGTCGGGGCCGGTTTCGCCGGTCTCGCGGCCACCCGGGAGCTGGCCAAGGGCGGGGCGCTGGTCACGGTGGTGGACCGCAACCCGTACTCCACCTTCCAGCCGCTGCTGTACCAGGTGGCGACGGCCGGCATGGGCACGGCGGACGTGTCGTACCCGATCAGGACCTTCGCCGCCAGGTGGCGGAACGTGCGGGCCCGCCGCGCCGCGCTCAGCAAGGTGCTGCCGAACGAGCGGCGGGTGGAGCTGGAGGACGGCAGCTCGCTGGAGTACGACTACCTCGTGCTGGCCACCGGCGTGACCACGAACTGGCTCGGCGTGCCCGGCGCCAGGGAGAACGCGCTGCCCATCTACTCGCTGAACGACGCGGCCACCCTGCGTCGGCGGCTCCAGCACTACCTGGAGGACACGGCGGCCGGGCGGCGCGAGAGCACCGACGTCGTGGTGGTGGGCGCGGGCGCGACCGGCGTCGAGGTGGCCGGCACGCTGGCCGAGCTGCGCCGCCGTACGCTGCCGCTGACGCATCCCGAGGTCCGGCCGGACCAGACGAGCGTGACGCTGGTGGAGCGCTTCGACTACGTGCTGGCCCCGTACAAACCGCGGCTGCGCCAGGCGGCGGAGAACGCGCTGCGCCGGCGCGGCGTGCGGATGCGCCTGGGCTCGACGGTGGCCTCGGTGGAGCCGGACGCGGTAGTGCTGAAGGACGGCACCAGGCTGCCGAGCGACGTGACCGTGTGGGCGCTCGGCGTCACCGCGCCCGACCAGGTCGCCGACTGGGGGCTGCCGCAGGGCAAGGGCGGGCGGATCACGCTCACCGAGGCGCTGAACGTGCCGGACCATCCGGAGATCTTCGTAGCCGGCGACCTGGCCGCGCCGCCGAAGCCGCTCCCCCAGCTCGCCCAGCCGGCGTTGCAGATGGGCAAGCACGCGGCGCGGCAGATCCTCGCCGCGGCCAAGGGCGAGCCGCTGCGGCCGTTCCGCTACAGCGACCCCGGCATCATGGCGACGGTGGGCAAGGCGGAGGCGGTGCTGGAGCGGCCCAGCGGGCTCACCGTGCGCGGGTTCCCCGCCTGGCTGACCTGGATCTTCGTCCACATCGCCTACCTGCTGGGCGGGCGCAACCGGGCAAGCGTGCTGCTCAACTTCTTCTGGCGTTACCTCGGGCCGCGCCGCACCGCCACCAGCGTCACCCAGTGACCGGCGTCCCGGCGTCGAGCGCGGCCGCCAGGGCGCTCAGCCCGTGGTCGAGGTCGGCCTCCGGGATGTTGAGCGCCGGGCGCAGCCGCACCGAGCGGGGCCCGCAGGCGAGCACGAGCACGCCGTGATCCTCCCTGAGCCGGGACACCAGGGCGTCCCTGGCGGCCGGTGAGGGCAGGTCGAAGGCGGCCATCAGGCCGCGTCCGCGCACGCCGGAGACGGTCTCCGGATGCTCGGCCTCCAGCTTGACGAGCCGTTCGAGCAGCACGGCGCCGAGCGTCCCGGCGCGCTCGATCAGGCCGTCGCGCTCGATGATCTCCAGGATGCCACGGCTGCGGACCATGTCCACCAGCCCGCCGCCCCAGGTGGAGTTGATCCGGCCGCTCACCTGGAAGACGTTGTCGGGCACCAGGTCGACCCTGCGGCCGGCCATGATGCCGCCGACCTGGACCTTCTTGGCGAACGCCACGATGTCGGGCTCCAGCCCGAGCTGCTGGTAGGCCCAGGGCGTGCCGGTCGTGCCGCCGCCAGTCTGGACCTCGTCCAGGACGAACAGGGCGTCGTGCTCGTGGCACAGGCGCTGCATGGCCTGCAGGAACCGGGGGGTCATGTGGTTGTCGCCGCCCTCGCCCTGGATGGGCTCGGCGATGAAGCAGGCGATGTCGTGCGGATGCCGTTCGAACGCGGCCCTGGCCTGGGCCAGGGCGCGCTCCTCGGCCGCCTCGACATCGCCGAGATGGGTGGCGGGCACCTCGACGCGCGGCCAGTCGAAGGCGGGGAAGCGGTCGGTCTTGCCCGGCTCGGTGTTGGTCAGGCTCATGGTGTAGCCGCTGCGGCCGTGGAAGGCCCGCGTCAGGTGCATGACCTGGGTGCCGAGGTCGCGGGAGCGGCCGGCCGCCTCGTTGCGCCGGCTCTTCCAGTCGAAGGCGGTCTTGAGCGCGTTCTCGACGGCCAGGGCGCCGCCCTCGACGAAGAACAGGTGCGGCAGGGCGGGGTCGCCGAGCACACGGACGAAGGTCTCCACGAAGTCGGCCAGGTGCTCGGTGTACATGTCGGGGTTGGCCGGTTTGTTCCGCGCGACCTGGCCGAGCAGCTGGACGAAATCGGGGGCGAAGGGCGGGTTCACGCCCAGGGGGGCGGAGGCGAAGAAGGTGTAGAAGTCCAGGTATCGGCGGCCGTCACGCGCGTCGACGAGCCAGGATCCGCGGCTCAGCTCCAGGTCGAGCACCAGGCGGTAGCCGTCGACGAGCAGGTGGCGGGCAAGGCGGGTGTGTACGTCCATGTCGCCTCCACTGTGGGCGGACAGGTCGCGCGCATCTCCGGTGAAGCGCCGACCCACACGTAAAAATTACGGTATATGTACCCATCAAGTGAAGTTCTTCAACAAACAGCGCCGAGCCGCTCAGCCGTGCGAGTAGACCACGATCGACACCGCGATGTACTGCACGAGGTACGCCGCGAGGGTGAAGGCGTGGAAGACCTCGTGGAAGCCGAACCACCGGGGCGAGGGATCGGGGCGGCGCAGCCCGTAGACGACCGCGCCGGCGGAGTAGAAGACGCCGCCCACCGCGACGAGCACCACGGCGGCCACCCCGGCGCCCTCCAGGAGCTGCGGCATCACGAAGATCGCGGTCCAGCCGAGCAGCAGGTAGAGCGCGGTGGACAGCCAGCGCGGCGCGTTGAGCCAGAACAGCCGGAACAGCACGCCCGCCGACGCCCCGCCCCAGATGACGCCGAGCACGGCCACCCGCGCCGCGCCCTCCAGGGCGAGCAGCGCGAACGGAGTGTAGGTGCCCGCGATGATCAGGTAGATGTTCGCGTGGTCGAAGCGGCGCAGGACGGCCGCCAGTCTCGGCCCGAGCGTGCTCCGGTGGTAGGTCGCCGAGATGCCGAACAGCAGCGCCGAGGTGATCGCGTAGACGGCGGAGGCCAGGCGGGCCTGCAGCGTCGGGCCGAGCGCCACGAGCACGAAGCCCGCGACCAGGGCCACGGGCAGCGCGCCCGCATGCAGCCAACCGCGCAGCCTGGGCTTAACGGTCAAGGTCGTCATGAAACCTACGGTACCGTAGGTTAGAGGCCGTTGAGGAAGCGGACGGCGATGGGCACGGCGGCGCCGCGCCCCGATCCCCCGTGCCGGACGAACACGCAGAAGGCCAGGTCATCGCGGTATCCGATGAACCAGGCGTGCGGCCGGCCGTCCGGCGTCTCGGCCGTGCCGGTCTTGCCCGCCACGCCCGCGGGCAGCCCCATCCCGGACGCCGTGCCGTGGTCCACGACGGCCGCCATCATGTCCCTGAGCGCCTGCACGACACGCTGGTCCATGCGGACGTCCTCGCTCGTGACGCCGTCCACGCGGCGCACCTGCTCCTTCGACAGCAGCCGGGGCGAGCGCCAGGTGCCGTTCTCCACGGCGGCGGCCAGCGCGGCCATGCAGAGCGGCGTCGTCACCACCTCGCCCTGGCCGATCACGTCCTCGGCGAAGGTGTCGACGCTGTCGGTCGCCGGGACGGTGCCGCAGCTCCCGCCGATGCCGGTCACCATCTGCCGGCCGAAGCCCCACGCGGCCGCCGTCTCCGCCAGCGCGGCCGAGGTCAGCCGGTTGGTCGCCTGCTCGACGAACGTGGTGTTGCAGGAATGGGCGAAGGCGTCGGTGAACGTGATGACCCCCCGGTCCACCTCGCCGTCGTTGCGGATCGTACGGAAGCCCGGCACCGTGTACGAGCCGGGGCACGGCACCTCGGCCTGCGGATCGAGGCCGTGCTGCACCAGCGCCGCCGCGGTGACCGTCTTGAAGATCGAGCCCGGCGGGAAGACGTCGCGCACGGCGCTGTAGTTGTCCTTCAGCCGGTCGGCCAGGCCCAGGATCTCGCCGGTGCTGGGCCGGACGACCACGATGGTGGAGTCGTCCACGGCGTCCAGCGCGCGGGCGGCGGCGGCCTGGACCGGGCGGGAGAGGGTGGTGCGCTCGACGTTCGCCGCCGGCTGCTTGCTGAGCAGCGACCGGTCCGGCTGCCCCGGCGTCTTCAGCAGCAGCTGCCAGCCGGTGTGCGCCTCGGCGAACTCGGGCTTGAGCGGGTCGAGATAGGCGTCGGCGTAGCTGTCGTGCGGGATGCGGTCGCCCTCGCTGGTCACGAACTCGGCCGAGGTCGTCTCGATCTCCCCCAGCTCCAGCCGGGCGCCGTCCTTGAGCAGCGGGTGCAGCGTCTCGGGCGTCCACAGGACCTTCCACGCCCGGTCGCGTACGGCCAGCCGCAGCGTGCCGTCGAACGGCCAGGCCCCTAACTCCGCGAGCCGCCGCACGCCCGCGAACGGCACCTCGGCCGACTCCTCCCCCGTCCGCCTCAGCGGTCCCGGCGTCAGGGCCAGCGACTCGACGTGCAGCTCCTCCGACAGCGCCCGGTGGCGGGTCACGAAGTCCGCCGGCGGCTGGTGGACCAGCCGCTCCATGCCCAGGACGTCTCCTTTGCGCCAGGCCGCGAAGTAGGCCGCCGCCGTATCGGCCGCGCTCCCCTTCACCCGGTCCGCCGCGAAGACGGCGAACGCGCCGGCCCCGACTATCGCGGCCACCGCGACAACGAGCACAATCAGCTTCCGGCGTCGCATACGGTTTCTCCCGGGAGGGATCAGCGTGACACGTGGACAGCGGGAACCGGCGCCTGGGGTCTATCCGGTGACGTTCGGCGAGGTCGAACTTCTCCGGGACCTGGACAGGCAGGACGGCTGGGTGCTGTCCAAGGATGGCGTACCTCAGTCTTATGTGGATCTCAAAGACCCCACATTTCTGGAATTCGAGTACGTACGTCTCATGGCGGACGTGATCGACCTCCTCGACGAGGGACCGCTCAGCTGTCTCCACGTGGGCGGCGGCGCCTGCTCCATCCCGCGCTACGTCTCCGCCACCCGCCCCGGCTCGCGCCACATCGTGGTCGAGCCCGACGGCCTCCTCGTCAATCTCGTACGCGAGCAGCTCGACCTGCGTTCGGTGCCGCGGCTGAAGGTGATCGTGGAGGGCGGGCGGACGGGCACCGGCAAGGTGTGGGACGACACCGCCGACCTGGTGGTGCTGGACGCCTTCACCGGCGCGACCATGCCCATCGAGCTGGCGACGGCCGAGTACATGGGCGACCTGGCCCGCGTCCTGCGCCCGGAGGGCACCCTGCTGGTCAACCTGGCCGACGGCAAGGGCCTCGCCTTCGCCCGGCGGCTGGTCGCGACCGTCACGGAGACGTTCCGGCACGTGGCGCTGCTGGCCGAGCCCGGCATCCTGCGGGGGCGGCGCTTCGGCAACCTCATCGTCGCCGCCTCCCGCGCGGAGCTGCCGGTGGACCTGCTGACCCGCCGCGCGGCGGGCGGCCTGACCCAGGCCCGGTGCGTCCACGGGGAGGCGCTGACGAACTTCGTCGCGGGCGCGGCCCCCATCAGGGACGGCGACCACGTGCTGGCGCCGGTCCCGCCGCCCGCCGTCTTCGGCTGAGCCACCGTCAGGTGAGCGGGCGGGCCGCGGCGGTCTGCCGCCAGATGAGGCCGTCACGCAGCACCAGCGTGCCGTAGGTCTCCACCCGGTTGCCGCCGACCGTCATCCTGGCCTGGTAGAAGATCACGTCGTCGCTCGTGCGGACCGAGACCAGCTCGTCCACCTGCGGGTTCGCCTCCAGATAGGCGGCGAAGAGCTCGCCGATCGCCGGCGGGCCCTCGGCCACCCGGTCGAAGCGGACCACGACGGCCTCCGGGTGGTATTGAGCCAGCAGAGCGTCGAGATCGCCGGCGGCGATGGCGGCGAGCTGGCGGTCGAACACGTCCTGGGCGGTCATGCGGCGCTGCCTTCCACGGGGCCTTCCACAGAGCGGGGGCGGAGGAGGTCGTGGCCGACCTGGGCGGCCGCGTACGCGAGGATCAGCGCCAGCGCGGCGGCGGTGGGCAGAGCGGCCGAGGCGAGCGTGAGCACGGCGGCGGCCAGGCGCAGCGTGGCGGCGCGGCGCTCGTTCGAGCACAGGTGCTGGACGCCGAGCACGACGAGCACCAGCGCGGCCGGAACGCCGACCGCCCAGCTCGTCGCGGCCGGATGGGCGATGGCGTGCTCGACGCCGACCGCGTACGCGACCAGGCCGAGCGACAGCGGCAGGTGGGAGTAGACCCAGACCTGCCCGGCCAGCCGGGTGCGCAGCACCACGGACTCATCGGTGTGGCCGAAGTAGAGCCACCAGAAGGCCATCGCGATCGCCACCCCGGCGGCGGCGAGAGCGAGCGTGCCCGGCGTCATCTCGTGGCCCTTGAGCCCGACGGCCACGGACCTGACGGCCTCGCCGAGCACGATCACCACGAACAGGCCGAACCGCTCGGGCAGGTGCTCGGTCTGCGGCGGCAGCTTGCCCTGGTGACGCCGGGACAGCAGCGGCGTGCCGAGATCGACGAGCAGGGCCACGGCCCAGAACGCGTAACGCGCGGGCGGCTCGACGGCGAGCGAGGCCAGCCAGACGAGCGCGGCGACGGAGAACCCGGCGGCGTAGCGGGCGGTCAGCGGCCTGGCCTCGGGAACGTGCCGCCCGGCCCGGAGGTAGGCGACGACGAGCAGCAGCCTGGCCGCCACGTAGGCGAGCGCGAACAGTCCCGAGCGCTGCTCGATGTCGCCCACGGCGGCGGCCATGGCGGCCACGGCGAGGATCTGCGGCAGGGCCAGCAGCCGGTGGCTGACGTCGTCGGTGTCGAACCGGTTGGCGTAGAAGACGTAGCCCGCCCAGGCCCACCAGACCGGCACGAACAGGCCCACGTAGACCAGGAGACGGCCCTCGCCGAGCGCGGCGGCCAGCTCGGCCACCGCGACCACGAAGGCGAGGTCGTAGAGGAGCTCCAGCCAGGTGACGCGGCGGTGCGCCTGCTCGAAGAGCCGTAATCGGGGTGGCTGCCACTGGCTGGTCAATGCGCTGCCCTTCTTCAGTATGTAATTGTGTAAGTCTCGCACCGCCAGAAGCTTGGACGAAACGGGTTTCCAGTCAGCGCAGCGTCAGGCAGGCGACCCGGTCGCCCGCGGTGCCGGCCTGCGGGCCGCTGGTCACGGTGGGCTTGGCGTGGATCACCAGCGAGCCGGGCAGGCGGGCGGGGTCGAACGCCCAGTCCTGCTTGGCCGTGGAGCGGCCCGCCCCGTCGGCGTCGGTCGTGAAGTCCAGCCAGACCTCGCTGGCCGGGGTGATCTGGCCGGGGTGGTGCTGGTAGTGCGGACCGGCGTCGTCGGGCTTGCCGCCGCAGGGCTTGGCGTGCAGGTGGGCGCCGTAGTGGCGGCCGGGCAGCAGGCCCTCGGTGACGAGCGAGGTGCGGGTCGCGCCCGCCGACGACTCGACGGTGACGCTGACCTGGGCGCCCTCGGGGACGAGCGTGCGGTCGTAGGCGATGACGCCGGTGTCGTTGGTCGTGAACTCGCCCGCCGAGGAGAGGTTGACCTCGCCCGCCTGCGCGGCGGCGCCCGCCGGGGCGGCGCGCTCGCCCGGACCCTCGGCGTGCATGGGCGGGGGCGAGCCCGCGCAGCCGGCGGCGGCGAGCAGAACGAGCAGGAACGCGGGCACACGCATGTGAACTCCCCCAAGGTCCGGAGCCGGCGGCTGCCGAGAGGCCACCCACTCTAACGAGTGACCATGAGACCACGGAGAGTATTGACGGGAAACGGCGCGTCAGGCGCCGTGCTCGGCGGCGATCGCGTCGATGAGGGCCGCCAGCGTGAAGTCGAGCTCGGTGAGTCCGCCCTGGTCGTGCGTGGTGAGCGCCAGGTGCAGGGTGCGCCAGCGGATGTCGATGTCGGGGTGGTGGTTGAGCTCCTCGGCCTTGACCGCGATCGCGTCCACGATGCGGATGGCCGTGGGGAAGTCGGGCGCCTCGACGGTGCGCCGGATCTCCTCGCCCTCGCGCCGCCAGGCGGGAAGGTCCTTGAGCCTGCTCTCGACGTCCATGAGGTCACCCTACGGTAGGGCCGGGTCCTTGCCGGGGACGATCCCCCGGCCGCAGAGTGGTCACATGATCGAGGAGTACGCGGACCGCGTCTGGCGCGGCGAGTCGGACGACAGCATCGTGGACGCGGGCCTGGCCGGCGGCGGCGTCCACCCGATCGCCGACGGGGTCGGCTGGTGGCAGGGCTTCGGCAACGCGATCGCCTTCGCGGGCGAGGGCGAGCTCGCGCTCTTCGACACCGGCAGCCCGTTCTCGGCCGGGCGGCTGCACGAGGACGTACGGGCCTGGAGCCGCGCGCCGCTGACCACCGCTTTCTACTCGCACGGGCACATCGACCACGTCTTCGGGCTGGGGCCGTTCGAGGAGTCGGGGCCGCGCGCCACCGTCTACGCCCACGAGGCCGTCGGCGACCGCTTCCGGCGCTACGTGCTCACCAACGGCTACAACGCGGTGATCAACCAGCGCCAGTTCCAGGCGGACGACCTGCGCTGGCCGGCGGAGTACCGCCATCCCGACGTGACCTACCGCGACGCGCTGACCGTACGGCGGGCCGGGGTGACCTTCGAGCTCACGCACGCCAAGGGCGAGACCGACGACGCCACGATCGGCCACGTCCCCGAGCACCGGCTGCTGCCGGGCGACCTGTTCATGAGATACCCCCGAGGGGGAGACCCCCGCCTTCAGGCGGGGGAGGAACCGGACTCCTGCGGAACAGGGCAGGAACAGGCGATACGCCGTCAAGCAAACCGCCGTCTGTCCGAAACGGCCGGTGCCCGAGTGACCTCGCACATATGATCGAGGGGTGGCGCAGCTGGTGAAGCGGGCCTACAAGTACCGCTTCTATCCGACCCCCGAACAGGCCGAAGAGCTTGTCCGGACGTTCGGCTGCGTGCGCCTGATCTACAACAAAGCACTCGAAGAGCGGACCCGCGCCTACAAGCTGGAAGGCCGCGGAGTCTCCTACACCGAGTCGTCCGCGACGCTGACCGCGTGGAAGAAGACACCCGAGCTGGCGTTTCTTAACGAGGTGTCGTCGGTGCCGCTGCAGCAGACGCTGCGGCATCTGCAGGCGGCGTTCGCGAACTTCTTCGCCCGCCGCGCCAAGTACCCCACCTTCAAGAGCAAGAAGAGGTCGCGGGCGTCGGCCGAATACACCCGCTCTGGGTTCCGCTGGCGCGACGGGCGGCTCACCCTGGCCAAGATGGGCGCGCCGCTGGACATCGTGTGGTCGCGTCCGCTGCCCAAGGGAGCCGAGCCGTCCACGGTCACCGTGAGCAGGGACCCGGCCGGGCGGTGGTTCGTGTCCCTCCTGGTGGAGGAGGAGATCGTGCCCTTGCCGCCCGTCGACCGCTCGACGGGCCTGGACGCGGGCCTCACCGCCCTGCTCACACTGGCATGCGGCGAGAAGCTCGCCAACCCGCGTCACGAGCGTCGCGAGCGGCGCAGGCTGGCCAAGGCCCAGCGGGCGCTGGCCCGCAAGGAGAAGGGTTCGAAGAACCGGGCCAAGGCCCGGCTGAAGGTGGCGCGGGTGCACGCCCGGATCGCCGACCGCAGGCGCGACTACCTGCACAAGGTCACCACACGGCTTGTACGCGAAAATCAAGTGATCGCCGTGGAAGACCTGGCCGTACGCAACCTGCTCAAGAACCACGCCCTGGCCCGCGCCATCTCTGACGCCGGGTGGCGGGAGCTGCGGCGCATGCTGGAGTACAAGACGGACTGGTACCGCCGCACGCTGGCGGTCGTGGACCGTTTCTTTCCCTCCTCCAAGTTGTGCTCGGTCTGCGGGACGCTGCAGGAAGAGATGCCGTTGAGCGTCCGTGTGTGGGTTTGTGCGTGTGGCGCGGTGCATGATCGGGAGGTGAACGCGGCTCAGAACATGCTGCTCGCCGCCGGGCCGGCGGAGAGCTGAAACGCCTGTGGAGCTGGTGTAAGACCTCAACGGGAGTCCTCCTCTCGGGCGGGCGACCGGCGATGAAGCAGGAAGACCGACCGGCGACGGTCGGACTCCCCTCGGTACACGAGGGGGAGGAGGTCAACTGGGTGACGCCCAACTGCGGCAACCCCCAGAAGGTGCAGCGCTACCCGCGCGAGTGGGTGCACGCCCTGCACCGCATGGCCGCCATGGACGCCGAGATCATGCTGCCCAGCCACGGCGCGCCGATCTTCGGCCGCGACCGGATCAGGCAGGCCCTGCTGGAGACCGCCGAGTGGCTGGAGTCGCTGGTCGGCCAGACCCTGGACCTGCTCAACGCCGGGGCCAGGCTGGACGAGATCATCCACACCGTGCGCCCGCCCGCGCACCTCGCCGATCGCCCCTACCTGCGGGCGCGCTACGACGAGCCGGAGTTCGTCGTACGCAATCTGTGGCGGCTCTACGGCGGCTGGTACGACGGCAACCCGGCCACCCTCAAGCCCGCCCCCGACGCCGTGGTGGCCGAGGCGGTCGCCCGGCTGGCGGGCGGCCCCGCGGCGCTGGCGGACGCGGCGCTGAAGGCGCTGTCCGACGGCGACGAGCGGCTGGCCGGGCACCTGGCCGAGATGGCGGCCCTGGCCGCGCCCGACGACGCGGGGGTGCACCGGGTGCGGGCGGAGGTGTTCGCGGCCCGCGCGGCGAGCGAGCGCTCCCTCATGGCGAAGGGCGTCTTCGCCTGGGCCGCCGCCGAGTCCAGGAAGCGGTCGTGAAGCCGTTACGGTGATGTCCCGTGGAACGGATCATCGGTGTCGGCGTCGTGCTGACCGCGCCCGGCGGGCGCATCCTGCTGGGCGAGCGGGTCAAGGCGGGCGAGCCGCCGTCGTGGTGCCTGCCGGGCGGGGCGGTGGAGCCCGGCGAGGGGTTCGAGGCGGCCGCCGCGCGGGAGCTGCGCGAGGAGACCGGCCTGTCCGACGCCGGGCCGCCCCGGGTCACCGCCGTGGTGCTCGACCATCCCGGTGAGGGAGTGGTGCGGGTGACCGCGGCGGTGACGATGGAGCTGCGCTCGGGCGAGCCCGTGGTCACCGAGCCGCACGTGTTCCGGTCGTGGCGCTGGTTCGCCGTCGGCGACCTGCCGTCGCCGCTGTTCCCGGCGACGGCGCGGGTGCTCGGCGGCCACGGCGAGGGCCACTACCGCGTCACCGGCTGAGGCCCCGGCGGCCGCTACCGCGTCACCGGCTGAGGCCCCGGCCCCCGGTCCAGGCCGGGAGAGCCGCCACCGCGCGGCGCGCCGGGGCGGGCCGGGTCAGCCGAAGTGGGCGCGGGTCTCGGCGAAGGCCAGGTCGGTGCCTTCGAGCGCCTTGGCGACGTCCTCCTCGGTGTGGGCCGCCGACATGAACCAGTTGTGCCACGGGTGCAGGTAGACGCCGTGGCGCAGGCAGGCGTCGCTCCAGTGCATGGCCACCGACAGGTCGGCGTCGCCGTCGAAGCTGAGCCACGGGATGGTCACCGGGCCGGTCTGGTTGACCACGAACCCGTGCGCCTTCGCCTGGGTGTGGAGGCCCTCGCGGAGCTGGGCTCCCGCGCGTTCCATGGCGGCGATGCCGTCGGTGTCGCGCAGCGTCTCGATGGTGGCCTTGGCCGCCGCCATCGCGACCGCGGAGAACCAGAACGAGCCGGTCGAGTACAACGTCTGGGCCGGGCCGCGCAGCGCGTCGGTGCCGGTGACGGCGGCGATCGGGTAGCCGTTGGCCATGGCCTTGGACCAGGCGGTCAGGTCGGGGCGCACCCCGTACGGCTCCCAGGAGCCCCGCAGGTCGATGCGGAACCCGGCGCGCACGTCGTCGATCACCAGCGCCGCGCCGATCCGGTCGGCGAGGGCGCGGGCCCCGCGCGCGAAGGCCGGCTCGACCAGCTCCTGGTCCTCGAACGAGTCGTGCTTGAACGGCGTCACGATGATCGCCGCCACGTCCCCTTCGACGGTGGCCGCGGCGGCCTCCAGCGACTCCAGCGAGTTGTACGCGAACTCCACCAGGTCGGCCCGCTCGTTCGGCGTGGTGCCCGCGGGCGAGGGCGTGCACCAGGGGTCGGCCCCGTGGTACGCCCCGTGCGCCATCATCACCTTGTTCCGGCCGGTGGCGGCCCGCGCGACCATGAGGGCCTGGGTGGTGGCGTCGGTGCCGTTCTTGGAGAACATCGCCCAGTCGGCGCTCGGGATCAGGTCCACGAGCAGCTCGGCCAGCTCCACCATGATCGGGCCGGGGCCGTTGAGGCAGTCGCCGAGCGCGGCCTGGCGGGCGGCGGCCTCCTCCACGCGCGGATGCCGGTGACCCAGCACGACCGGGCCCCAGCTGCACATGAAGTCGATGTACTCGCGCCCGTTCACGTCCCACTGGCGGCAGCCCTCGCCCCGCTCGAAGAACTGGGGGAAGCCGGGGGCGAACAGGGCGGCGTTGAGGTGGCCGTACATGCCGCCGGGGACGACTTTGGCGGCCCGCGCGCGGAGGTCGGCGTCGTTCATCGAAGCATCCTTAGGGTCGAGTCGAGGTCGGTGAGGCCGGCGTCGGAGCCGAGCCCGGTGGCGACGCGGGCGGCGGCGGCCGTGCCCCAGCGGGCGGCGGCGAGGACGTCCTCGCCGTGGAGGAGACCGGTGAGGAAGCCGGCGCAGTACGCGTCGCCGCACCCGGTCGTGTCGACGACCTCGGTCTTGAGCGCCGGCACCCGTTCGGCACCGTCGCCGGTGACGACGAGGCTGCCCTCCTCGCCGAGGGTGACGAGCACGCCGCGCGGGCCGTCGGCCAGCAGGGCGCGGGCGGCCTCCTCGGCGTCCGCGGCCCCGGTCATGAGCCGGGCCTGGGACTCGTTGGGCAGGACGTAGTCCACGTGCGGGAGGAAGGCCCGCGCCATCCCGAGCAGGTCGGGCATCTCCGACAGCAGGTCCATCGTGACGACGGTGCCGGCGGCGCGGATCTCGTCCAGGAGGGCGAAGAAGGCCGGGTCGCCGAGGCCGAACGTGACGTCCATGCCGCCGAGGTGCACGCCCCTGGCGCGGCGCAGCACGTCGGCGTCGAGGTCGGCGGGGACGACGGAGAGGTTCGCGCCGGGGACGTGGAAGCTGGGCCGCCCGCCGTCCGGCCGGATCGGCAGGATCGAGGCGGCGGTGGCCTCTCCTGTCCTGCGCCGCAGGCAGGAGGTGTCGACGCCGCGCTTGGCCAGCACCATGAGGAGGAAGTCGGCGAGTTCGTCGTCGCCGACCGCGCCCATGGTGACCACGTCGTTGCCCAGTTTGACCAGATCCACGGCGGTGCCGGCCGCCGCGCCGGCGGCCGTGAGGCGGATCTGGTCGACCAGCACGGTGTCCTGGCCCTCGGGGATGTGCTCGACGGGCCTGGCGAGAATGTCGACGATGTGGACGCCGACGGTGACGACGGTCATAGTCTAAATAGACAGACGTCCGAATAAAACGTCAAGAGGAGGTTTCGATGCCGAAGATCGTCGATCACGACGAGCGCAGGCGGGAGGTGCTGGCGGCGGCCCGCCGGGTGATCGTGAGGGACGGCATCGACGCCGCGACCACCCGGGCCATCGCCAAGGAGGCCGGCTACTCCAACGGCGTGCTGGCCCACTACTTCGCCGACAAGGACGAGATCCTGCTGTCGGCGCTGCGCCAGTCGCACCAGCGCATCCGCGAGCGGCTGACCGGCAAGGTGGGAGGCGCGAGCGGCCTCGCCGCGCTGCGCGAGCTGCTGCTGGACAACCTGCCGCTGGACGCCGAGCGCACCCAGGAGTCGCGGCTGGAGGTCAGCTTCTGGAGCCGCAGCCTCGCCTCGGAGCGGCTGGCCGGGGTGCAGCGGGCGGAGGCGGACGAGCTGCGCGCCGTCGTACGCGAGCTGCTGGGCCAGGCGCGGGCGGCCGGCGAGCTGCGCGGCGACCATCCGGACGACGGCCTCGACGACCTGGCCGAGCACCTGCTCGCCCTCGTGGACGGGCTCAGCCTGCACCTGCTGCTCTATCCGGACCGGCTGAACCGGGTGGACGTCGAGCGGCTGATGCTGCGCGCACTCGACCGGCTATGACCACGATTGCACTGTATTCGGACGACCGACTAGATTGCGCCCTCATGGACCCTCGCGAACAGCTCTGCGCCTACGGCCGCCGCGCCGTCGAGCTCGGCCTGGTCATCGGCACGTCCGGCAACCTCAGCGTGCGCGAGGGCGACCTCGTCGCGGTCACCCCGTCCGGCGTGGCGCTCGACCGGCTCACGCCCGAGATGTGCCCCCTGGTCGATGTCGAGGGTTACCTGGTGGAGGGCGAGCTGCAGCCCTCCAGCGAGACGCCCATGCACCTGGCGATCTACGCGAGCACCGACGCGCGGGCCGTGGTCCACACGCACTCGGTGTTCGGCACGGTCGTGGCCACGACCATGACCGAGCTGCCGCCGGTGCACTACAACGCGCTGCTGCTCGGCGGCGTGGTCAAGGTCGCCCCTTACGCGACGTACGGCACCGACGAGCTGGCCGCCAACGTGCGTGAGGCGCTGGCCGGCAAGCAGGCCGCGCTGCTCGCCAACCACGGCGGGGTGACCGTCGGGCCCGGCCTGGAGCAGGCGTTCGAGGCCACCCGGCTGCTGGAGTGGCTGTGCGAGGTCTATGTCAGGGGGCTGTCGGTCGGGCGGCCGACCGTCCTCACGGACGAGCAGCTGGCCGCCGTGGTCGAGCGGGCGCTCAACCCGCCGCCGTTCCCCCGGCGCGGCTGAGGCGTGACTGCCGGGCCGATCACTGGGTAGACGCCCGGTCCAGTGTCAGTCGCGAGAAAGGAACGATCATGGCCGGACAGGCCAACTCCCGAGACGTCGTCCAGCGCCCCGACGGCACCTGGGCGGTCACCAAGCCCGGCTCCGAGCGCGCGCTGCACACGGCCGCGACCCAGGCCGAGGCGGTGGAGCGGGCCCGCGAGCTGCTGCACCGCGACGGCGGCGGCGAGCTGCGCGTCCACGGCACCGACGGCAAGGTGCGCGACCAGCGCACCATCGCCCCCGGCAACGACCCCACTCCCCCGAAGGGCTGAGCCCGCCGCTACCCCAGCGCCGCCTTCTCGGCCAGCCCCAGCGGCAGGCCGCCGGAGCCGGCGATGCGGTCGTGGAACTCCTTGAGCGACCCCTGGAACGACTGCCGGATCCGGTCGATCTCGATGGCCCCCGTCAGGTACGAGGGCGCCTGGGTGGGCCAGGCGCAGTAGCGGTTGACCTCCCCCTGGGCGGTCCCCGGCGACAGCGACGCCTTCGTGGCCATGAACGTCTCGGCCTCCTCGATCGACATGTCCTCGCAGTGCAGCGCGGTGTCGACGACGATGCGGGCAGCGCGGAAGATCCGGCAGTCCAGGTGGGCCAGCTCGGTGGCGGGCGTGTCGAAGTAGCCCTGCTCGTGCAGGAGCTTCTCGACGTACAGGGCCCAGCCCTCGCTGAAGTAGGGGGTGCGGAAGACCTTCCTGACCGTGCGCGGGTTGCCCGCCATGTACGACAGGTGCCAGTGGTGGCCGGGGTAGGCCTCGTGGACGGCGATCGAGGGCATCTGGGCCCGTGAGTTCGTCCGCAGCCGCTGGCGCACCTGCTCCTCGGTGAAGTCGTCCGGCGTGTACGGCACGAAGAACACGCCGGTGCGCGAGCCGGCCAGCGGCGGCGGCGCCAGGTAGTGGGCGACGGACAGCACCGGCCGGGTGTACTCGGCCGAGGGCAGCACCAGGCACTCCTCGCCGTCGGCGAAGGTGACCAGGTCGCGCTCGGCGACGAAGGCGCGGGCGCGCAGGGTCTCGGCCTCGTACTCGGCCCGCATGTCGGCGAGGGTGGGCGGGTGGTCGTCCATCAGGGACTCCATGGCCGCCCGCCAGTCCTCGCCGCCGTTCACCCGGACGGCGACCTCGCGCATCCTGGCGTCCAGCTCGGCCCAGGCGGCCTTGCCCTTCTCGTGCAGCTCGGCGGCGCCGTAGCCGAGGAGCTCGCGCTCGCGGAGCAGGGTGGAGTAGAGCTTCTCCCCCATGCGCCAGGTGCCGCCGCACTCGAATCCCTCCAGGAAGGTCACGAGCTCGTCGAAGGCACGGGCGGCGGGCTCGGCGGCCTCGGCCAGCCGGGCGCGCAGCGCGTCGTCCCCGACCATGCCGGGAATGGTGCGGGTGAGGAAGTTGCGGCCGGTCCTGGCCTGGCCGAGGCCGCGCTTGACGAGCAGCGGCGCGGCGAGGTCGGGGTCGAGGTTGGCGCGGCAGGCGGCGAGCACGCCGGGCACCTCGGCCAGCCGGGAGATCGCGGCCGCCACCAGCTCGGGCTCGGGCTTGAGCCGCCGCTGGAACGGGGTGTACATCGCGCCGAAGACCGGCGAGAGATAGACGCCCGGGTCGCGGCGCCACTCGGGCCAGGACGACGCGATCGCGATCGAGCCTCTCAGCTGGGAGAGGACGAGGTCCCTGTCGATCTCGTCGTCGAGGGAGGCGGTGGGGAGCGCCTGCAGCCGCTCGGCCCAGCGGATCTCCTCGCGCTCGCGGGCGGCCCAGGCGGCGGCCGTGAAGTCGCCGAGGGTGTGATCGTAACCGTCCGCCCCAAGGAGGCTGGCGAGCACGGGATGGTCGGAAAAGTACCACTTGAGAAACTCGTCCACCGACGCACCTTATCCTGAGCCAATGCCCCTCCAGATCACTGGCGCGCTCGGCGATCCCGACCTGCTCCGCCTCCCCTGGGACGTCCCACTCGAAGACTGGCCGCAGCACCATCTGGTGGATCTGCCGCGCGGCATCTCCCGGCACATCGTGCGCTTCGCCCGGCTCGGCGGCAAGGTGTACGCGATCAAGGAGATCAGCGAGCGCTACGCCAGGCGGGAGTACCAGCTCCTCTGGGACCTGGCCAGGCTCGACGCGCCGTCGGTCGAGCCGGTCGCGTACGTCACCGGCAGGGACGACGGCCTGGACGCCGCGCTGATCACCCGGCACCTGCAGTTCTCGCTGCCCTACCGCGCGGTCATGTCCGGCACCCTGCGCCCCGACACGCTCACCCGCCTGCTGGACGCCCTGGCCGTGCTGCTGGTGCGGCTGCACCTCAACGGCTTCTACTGGGGCGACTGCTCGCTGTCCAACACGCTCTTCCGGCGGGACGCGGGGGCGTTCGCGGCCTATCTGGTGGACGCCGAGACCGGCGAGCTGCACCCGATGATCAGCGAGGGCCAGCGACTGGCCGACATCGACACGGCCCACACCAACATCTTCGGCGAGATGCTGGACCTGGAGGCCGGCGGGCTGCTGCACCCGTCGATCGACCCCATGGAGACCGCCGAGGACATCGTGGCCCGCTACCACCGCCTCTGGGCCGAGCTCAACGACAGCGAGATCATCGAGGAGCTGGACTGGCACCGCGTGGAGCAGCGCATCCGGCGGCTCAACCTGCTCGGCTTCGACGTGGCCGAGATGATGGTGCGGCGCAAGGTCGGCACCGGCCGGCTCATCGTCCGGCCGAAGGTGGTGGACGCCGGGCACCACCAGCGGCGGCTGCTCAGGCTGACCGGCCTCGACGTCGAGGAGAACCAGGCCAGGCGGCTGCTCAACGACCTCGACGGCTTCCGGGTGGCGAAGGGCCTGCGGCACGAGGACGAGGCCATCGTGGCGCACCGGTGGCTGGCGGAGGTGTTCAACCCGACGGTGGACGCGATCCCGGCCGGGCTGCGCGGGAAGCTGGAGCCCGCGCAGATCTTCCACGAGATCCTCGACCACCGCTGGTATCTGTCCGAGCAGGCGGGCGCTGACGTCGGGCTCGCCACGGCGGCGAAGTCGTACGTGGACAACGTGCTCGTGCACAAGCCCGACGAGAAGGCGCTGCTTCCGGACGAACCGGACGAGTGACCTAGTAGGCGAGTCGACCTAGTAAGCGACGGTGATGCGGGTGCGCGGGTGTGCCCCGCGCTCCAGCTCGTCGGCGACGGCGACCGCGTAGTCCTCGGCCGTGATGAAGCTGCGGCCGTCGGCGTCGGCGAGCAGGTCCTCGCGGCCGATGCGGTAGACGCCGGTGCGCTCGCCGGGCGCGATCTCGGCGGCCGGCGAGATGTAGGTCCAGTCGAGGTCGTCCACCTGGCGGTAGAGGCCAAGGGCCTTCCGCGCGGCCAGCGCCTCATTTTTGTAGACGTCCGGGAAGCCGGGCGTGTCGACCAGGTCGTCGCCCGAGGGCGTCTTGAGGCTGCCCGCGCCGCCGACGGCGATCAGCCGCCGCGTGCCGGCCTCGCGCGCGCCGTCGATGACGGCGCGATTGGCCTCCAGGAACGGGCCCTCCGGGTCGCTGCCGTCGCGCGGCGGCGAGATGGCGAGCACGATCGCGTCGTGCCCCTTGGCCAGGGTGGCGGTGTCGCGGACGTCGCCCTTGACCGGGCCTCCCGAGCGGCTGACGCCGGTGACCTCGTGCCCACGTCCGGTCAGCTCGGCCACGATGCGCTGCCCGATCATGCCGGTCGCGCCAAAGACAAGGATCTTCATGAGGTCAACAGTATCTGTTGGATACTGGTTACTTCATCGTGCTATAAGTACCTTGTGGATACCGGTGACGTATTCGACCCCCAATGCCCGACCCGCGTGGTTCTGGACCGTATCGGCGACAAATGGTCGATGCTGGTGCTGCTCAGCCTCCGCGACGGGCCGATGCGCTTCACCCAGTTGCGCACCAGGATCGGCGGCGTCACGCCGAAGGTGCTCACCCAGACCCTGCGGGCGATGGAGCAGGACGGGCTGCTGACGCGGGAGGTGTTCGCCGAGGTCCCGCCGCGGGTGGAGTACACGCTGACGGGGCTCGGGCGCTCGCTGCACGGGCCGCTGTCGGTGGTGGCCGAATGGGCCGAGCAGAACGTCGCGGAAATCCTCCGCTGCCGCGAGAAATTCTCGTAAATCGTATATTTATCTGCACTGGTGTTGTTTTTCTCCGCCATCGCCGTACAAAACATTAACTCCAGCAACTGATCACGCTTCGCGGCGGTTCCGTACCTCTACGCTGTCTCCGTCCCACCGATGGCGAGGGAGGTACCGTGCTCGGGATCGACACCTGCCTGGCGGAGGTCATGGCCATACCAGGCGCGCTGGACGCCATGCTGGTCGACCACACCAGCGGCATGGCCGTGGCCTTCAGCCAGGCGTCCGGCGTCGAGGCCGACCGCTCCGCCGCCGCGCTCACCGAGGCGCTGCGCGCCACCTCCGACGGGCTGGCCCGCACCTGTCCCGGCGACGTCGTACGCATCGACGACATGATGGTCACCACGGACAAGGGCCACCATCTGCTCCGGCTGATGGAGACCGTCTTCGAGGGGCCGCTCGTCATCTACGTACGCCTCGACCTGGAGCGAGCCAACCTCGCCCTGGCCAGGCACCGCCTCCAGTCCATCGCCGGCCGTCTGACGACGTGAGCCATGACGAAGCTGGACTCCCTCCTCGCCGGGCTCGCCCGAGAGCGCTCGACGGGCGCGCTGCGGGTCGGCCGGAGCGGCACCATCTTCCTGTCGGACGGGCGCGTGACGTACATGGAGTGCGCCCAGACCCCGAGCCTCGAACGGCTGCTCACCGCCAGGGGACGGATGTCGGAGGCGGCCCTGCGGGGCGCGCAGTCCGACGGCGGCTGCGACCGGCTGCTGCGCGAGGGCTCGATCACCCAGGGAGAGCTCCAGTACGCCGTGCTCGGCGTGGTGCTCGACGCGGCCTTCTTCCTGCTGCCGATGAGCGGGACGCGGCCGAAGTTCCGCCCCGGCGAGGAGCACTGGCTGGGCGGGCAGTGGTTCTTCGACGTGGCGGGGCTGGTGCGCGAGTGCGCCAGGCGGCGGGCCCAGCTCGCGGGGATCTGGCCCTCCGCCGACGTCGACACCAGCCCGGTGCGCCCGGCCACCGCCCTGGCCGGGCACGGGGTGACGCTCGACCGGGTCCAGTGGGAGGTGCTCGTCCGGGCCGACCGGCGGGCGACCCCGCTGGAGCTGGCCAAGCAGATCGGGCGGTCGGGCTACTCGGTGCTGCTGGCGGTGCGCCGGCTGGCCGCGGCCGGCCTGCTGTGCCCGCCGGATCCGCCCGGCCAGGATCCGGACCCGCCTTCCGCGGAGGACGAGCGGACGCTGCCCAGGCGGGCCCGCGGCGAGCTGCCGCGCCCGCCCCACCATCCGGAGGCCCCGCGGCTGCCCGCCGGGCCGCCCGTCACGGGGGACCCGACCGATATAGCGCTGCTGTTGCGGCTGAAGAAAGCGCTAGAGGAGCTGTCGTGAGGTTTCCCTCACTCAGGAGGAGGCCACGGGTGGAACCGACGCACGAGGTCCTGGAGGAGATGAGGCTCCTGCGCGAGCGCACGCCGGACGTGCGCGGGAGCGTCGCCTGCACCGTGGACGGCCTGCAGGTGGCCTGCGACCTGCCCGAGGAGATCGGCGAGCAGGCGGCGGCCCTCGCGGCGGCCCTGCTCGCCATGAGCAGGCGCATGCTGATCATGACGCAGCACGGCGCCTTCGAGGAGACGCTGATCTCCGGCACCGCCGGCTTCGTGGCCTTCTACGCCGCCGGCCCCACCGTCGTCCTCACAGTCCTGGCCGGACCCGGCGCGAACGTCGGGCTCCTGCGGCTGGAGGGCAGGAAGACGGCCGCCGCCGTGGCGGCCGTCGCAGCACACAAGCAGTGAACCCGGCAGAGAAGGAGGAGTCATGGCGGGCATGGACGTCTCTCTCAAGGAGATGATGACCATCGACGGCGCGGTCGGAGCGGCGGTCGTCGACTACGGCAGCGGCATGGCGCTGGGCACCCTCGGCGGATCGAAGGACCTGGACCTCCAGGTCGCCGCCGCGGGGAACACCGAGGTCGTCAAGGCCAAGCTGCGCACGATGGACTCGCTGGGCCTCAAGGACAGCATCGAGGACATCCTCATCACCCTGGGGGGCCAGTACCACATCATCCGCCCCATCACCGGACGCGGCGGCAAGGGGCTGTTCCTCTACCTCGCCCTCGACCGCGCCCGGGCCAACCTCGCCATGTCCCGGCACCAGCTCCGGGCCATCGAGGAGAAGCTGGAGGTCTGACCACCTGCGCGGCCCGCGCCGGGGGGCGCGGGCCGCGGCGCGTTCAGGCGGTGGTGAGCTTGGTGATCTCGGCCACGAGGTCGGGCCAGAGCGCGCGGGGCAGGTCGTGCCCCATGCCCGGGTACGTCACCAGGCGGGCGCCCGGGATGGCCGCCGCGGTGGCCTGGCCGCCCGCCAGGGGGACGAGCTGGTCGGCCTCGCCGTGCACCACCAGGGTGGGCACCTCCAGCCGGCCGAGCGCCTCGACGCGGCTGCCCGAGGCCATGATGGCGGCGAGCTGCCGGCCGGTGCCCGCCGGGTCGAAGCAGCGGTCGTAGGCGAGGCCGGCGAGGGTGGTGACGCGCTCGTGGTCCAGCTCGTAGCCGGGCGAGCCGATCACCGACCAGGTCCGTACGGCCTGCTCCAGCACGCCGTCACGGTCGGCGGGGGGCCGGGCCATGAGGATCGCGGAGGCCTCCGCGGTCGGCGGCGCGACCTCCGGACCGGGGGTGGACATGATCGAGGTGAGGGTCAGCACGCGCTCCGGGTGGCGGATGGCCAGCGTCTGGGCGATCATCCCGCCCATCGACGCGCCCACGATGTGGGCCTGTGGCCAGCCGAGAGCGTCCATGAGGCCGGCGGTGTCGTCGGCCATGTCGTCCAGCAGGTACGGCGGAGCCGCGCCAGGGCCGGACACCCCAGCCTCGTCGAAGTGGGTGGAGAGCCCCGCGTCGCGGTTGTCGAACCGGACGACGTGGTGTCCCTGCTCGGCCAGGAGCTCGCAGAGCCCTTCGTCCCAATGGATGAGCTGGGCGCCGAGACCCATGATGAGGAGCAGCGGGCGGCCTCCGGGGGCGCCGAAGCTCTCGTAGGCGATGTCGATGCCGTTGGCGGTTACGCGGGTCGTCACCGGGCCAGAATCTCATTCTGGTCCGGTGACGTAAAGCGTCAGGGCCGAGGTCAGCCCTTGATCAGGCGCCGGAGCCGAGTGCCGGCCACCACCACGGCCCCGCCGCCCAGGGCCAGGACGAACCACAGCACGGCGCCTCTCACGCCGGTGCTCACCTGCTCGGACTCGGCCGCGGGGGCGGGCACGGTCCGGCCGGCGGCGAGCTCGACGGCCGCGCCGCCGGAGGAAGCGCCGGCCTGGTTCTGCGTCTTGGCCTGGGGTGCGACCGCCGTCTTCTCCACGGTCCTCGCCGGCTGCGCGGTCTGCGTCGTCTTCGGCTTCTCGGCGACCTTCGGGGGCTCGGCCGGGTTGTTGTCGCGGCGCGACCAGGCGCCGGTGGAGAAGGGCACCGGGTAGTTCTTCTTGCCGACGCCGGGGCCCCACTTGGTGATGACGTAGTCGACCTTGATGTGGCCCTGGCCGCCGTTGCCGTCCACGTACAGCGTGGAGGGGTTGAACCTGCCGCCGGTCAGCTCGGCGAACGTCTTGGCGTCCAGGTCGAGCATGATGCCCGAGTTGGAGGGCACGCCGGGGCCGCGGTCACCCACGAAGAAGGGCATCTTCTTGCCCTTGTACATCACGTAGCCCTCGGTCAGCAGGGGCCAGCTCGGGCTGGCGGCCAGGCCCTTCTGCATGGGCTTGCCGCTGGCCGGCAGGCCCGTGTCCCCGGCCCGGCCGGAGGCGTCGTCCCAGAAGTAGGAGGCCGTGGTCGAGCCCTTGAGCAGGATCTTCTCGTCGGTGTCGGCGTGGGCGGGGGTGGATACGGCGGTGAGCGCGCCGAACGAGCAGGCGGCGAGCACGGCGCAGGAACGCAGGCCAAAGCGGGGAGACATGAAGCAGTGAGTCCTTTGCGAGGGGACAGGGACACGCGCTCAGGGGAGAAAGGCGCAGCCAGGGGTGAGCACCTGACGGGGGAGGCTGCGCGGAGCGCGGAAAAGAGCCTGGGGTGAAGGGCCGCTCAGCCGGCGGCCGGCACTACGCTCTCGGGAATCTCGACCGGTGGGGAGCCGGCGTCCGGGGGTGTGACGCGGTACGACATGCGGGGGTCCTCTCCATCACGCCTACCGGGTTAGCTGACGGGTTCGGGCGAGGAGATGCCCTACCGGCGTGCTGCCGGATTCACCCCAACGAAGTGGGTCCCCGGTTCCCGAGTGGTTCGGGATTCGGCTGGTTGAATGGCAAGACTAAACCACGCACGCCGGGACGAACGCAAACGAATCGTCATGAATCGGACAAAAGATCTACCTGGCCGCGCGCAAAGAAAAGAGGGACGCGGAATAACCGCGCCCCTCTGGACCTGCCGGAACTGTCTGACTCAGCCGCCGCTCTTGCGCCTGAAGGATCGCTTGTTCGCGGCCGGGCCGTGCGTGCCGTGGATCTTCGACGGATCGCCGCCCCTGCCACCCGCGCCGCCGGCCGCCTGCTGGCCGCGCTTGCGCTCAAGCGCCTCGCGGAACTTGCGCTTCATCTCGTCCTCGGGAGTTTCGCTGACTTCCGGCTCCGGTGATTCCGCCATTGAGGACCTCCATGGTGTTGGGACACCCCCAGCTTCGCACGGGGTCCCTTACGACGCGAAACCGGCGTCAATCTTGGTCTGCGGTACGGCCGGCAACTCCAGCCGCCGTCCCGGCATGGCCGCCAGCGCCACCAGGGCGATCACCGCCCCGGCCACGCCGATCGACGGCACGGCGACGGCCGCGGCGGAGGCGTGCGCGGCGGCGAGGCCCTGCGCCGGAGCCTCCGCCGTGACCGTGGAGGTGTAGAGCGCGCCGCCCACGGCCAGCGCCACGGAGCCGCCGATCTGGCGGAAGAAGGTGAGGTTGGCCGAGGCGGTGCCGAGGTACGCGGGCGGCAGCGCCTGCTGGACGGCCACGGTCAGCCCCGACAGCATCGGCCCCATGCCCAGCCCGATGAGCAGCATCCACCCGGCGAGCGCCAGGCCGCCGGTGTCCAGGGCGAGGTTGACGCAGAGCAGGGTGCCGGCCGCGAGCAGGAACGGCGAAGCCAGCAGCCAGGGCTTGTAGACCCTGGTACGGGACATCAGCAGGCCCATGACGCCGCTGCCCACGACCATGGCCAGCGTCATGGGGTAGATCCGCAGGCCCGACTCGGTGGCGCCGGCGCCCAGCGCCTCCTGGAAGTAGCGCGGCAGGAAGACGACCCCGGCGTACAGGCAGAACGCGGTGACGAAGGAGGTGACGTTGACCAGCGTGTACGTCCGGTTGCCGAACAGGTGCATCGGCATCATCGGGTTGGCCGCCCGCCGCTCCACCGCCACGAACGCGGCGAGCCCGGCCAGCGCCAGCAGGATCGGCCCCGCCACGGGCGCGTCGGTCCAGGTGTGGCCGTCGAGCCCCTTCTCCGTCAGCCCCACGAGCAGGGCGGTGATGGCCACGGTGAAGACGGCGATGCCCGCGTAGTCGGGACGCCCGCCGCCGCCGGTGCCCGGCCTCCAGGGCAGGCGCAGCGCCACGATCGCGATCACCACCGCGCCGAGCGGCACGTTCACGTAGAAACCCCAGCGCCAGCTCGCCTGGTCGGTGAACACCCCGCCGAGGAACGGCCCCGCCAGGTACGCCAGCGCCATCACGCCGCCGAGCGCCCCCTGGGTGCGCGCGCCGCGCGGGCTGCCGGGCGGGAACATCTCCAGCACCAGGGCGAGCGACAACGGCACCAGCGCGCCCGCGCCGAGCCCCTGGAGCGCGCGGAAGGCGATGAGCTGCGTCATGTCCTGGGCCAGTCCGCACAGGGCCGAGCCCGCCACGAACACCACCATCCCGACCAGCAGCAAGGGCTTCCTGCCGTGCTGGTCGGACAGCCTGCCGTAGAGCGGCACCGTGACCGTCGAGGTCAGCAGGTAGGCCGTCACCACCCACGTGTAGAGCTCGCCGCCGCCCAGCTCGCCGACGATGCGCGGCAGCGCCGTGCCGACGATCGTCTGGTCGAGCATCGCGAGGAACATGCCGCCGAGCGCGGCCACGAGGACGAGCGTGCTGCCGTCCCGCGTCTTCATGTCATTAGTCACATGTGAAGATTGATATGTAAGTTCTTACATGTCAAGTCTTCGATAAGCTGACGGCCATGTCCCTGCGGATGGCGCTCCTGGGGCTGCTCTCGGTGAAAGGCCCGGCGAGCGGCTACGACCTGGCGAAGAAGTTCGAGATCTCGCTCAACCACGTCTGGCAGGCCGGGCACACGCAGATCTATCCGGAGCTCGTGAAGATGGCGGCCGACGGGCTGGTCGACGCCGGCTCCGAGGGCGCGAGGGGGCGCAAGACGTACACGATCACCCCCGAGGGGACGCGGCGGCTCCACGAGTGGATGATCGAGCACGCGGCGGTGGGCGTGACGCGGAGCGAGGTCGCGCTCCAGGCGTTCATGCTGCCGCTGCTCGGCCGGGACGACGCGATCGCGGTGATGGAGCGGATCCGGGCCGGGTTCCAGAGGCGGCTGGCGACGCTGGAGAGCCAGTCCCCCGCCTCGTTCGGGGCGTACGCGCTGAGGCTTGGGCTGGCGCAGACGCGGACCAGTCTCCAGTGGGCCGACGAGGTCCTGGCGGAGCTCAGGGATTCGGCCGGGTAAAAGGACAACGTTCTGCTCGTGGTGTTGCGTTGATGGTCCGCCGGAAACAAATCCCGACATGGTGGACATATCACCTGGACAGCCATGAGCATCCTGGGGCTGGACCTGGCCGTGGATCTGGGGGCCGCGCGCACCCGGATCTACGTCAAGCGCAAGGGCATCGTCCTGGACGAGCCCTCCGCCGTCGTCCGCGACGCCAGGACAGGCAAGATCGTGGAGTACGGCGCGGAGGCCGACCCCGCGAGCGGCCACGAGACCTGCTGGCCCGTCAGCGCCGGCCTGCCGGCCGACGGGGAGCTGACCCGGCGGCTGATCAGGCACTTCCTGCGCAAGGTGCACCGGAGGCCCTTCGCGATCCGTCCGCGCCTGGTCATGGCGCTGCCGGAGGGCGCCACGTCCATCGACAGGGCGGCCCTCCGGGACGTGGCCTACGACGCCGAGGCCCGCGGGCTCCTGCTCGTCCCGCACGGGCTCGCGGCGGCGCTGGGCGCGGGCGTCCAGGTGCGGGACGGCACCGGGCGGATGGTCATCGACATCGGGCGGGACGTGGCCCGCGTGGCCGTCCTGTCCCACGGCGCGGTGGTGGCCTCGGCGACGGTGCCCTTCGGGGGCCGGGCCATGAACCTCGCCATCGTCCGCATGGTCGAGCGCGAGCACGGGCTGCTGCTCGACGAGGCCGAGGCGGAGGAGGCCAAACGCCGGGCCGGCACCGACTGGAAGCCGTTGCAGCGGCACGTGACGGTCGAGGGGCGGGACGCCGAGACCGGCCAGGAGCGGGCCGTGTCGCTGCCCGTGCAGCTCATCTACGAGGCGACGCGGCAGCCGGTCGAGGCCATCGTGCGGGCCGCCGTCGGGACCGTCGAGGGATGCCCTCCCGAGCTGGTGGCCGACCTCGGGGAGCGCGGCGCGGTGCTGGTGGGGGGCGGCGCGCTGCTGCGCGGCCTGGGCCGGCGGCTGCGCGCGGCGCTGTACATGCCGGTGCGGCGGGCGGAGCGGCCCCTGTACTCGGTGGCGCTCGGGCTCGGCCGGTGCGTGGAGGACCAGCACCTGGTGAGCCGGCTCAAGTCGATCATCCATTGATCCCGCGCGGCCTGCCGGAGGCGCGAGGCCTCCGGTAGGGTCCGGAGCATGCGTACCCGCCGATACGCAGCCTCCGTGGCGCTCGCCTGCGCCGCGGCGATCAGCGCGTGCACGGCGGGCCGCGGCCTCCCGACGCTCGACGAGGCCACCAGCCGGCTCGCCGCCGACGCCGACCTCCTCCTGCGCTCCTCCAGCCTGCGTCGCTCCGCGCCACAGCACATCGACGACGGCTCCTGCGCGCCCGGCGAGGTGCGCGCGTCGCTGCGCGCGGAGAGCGAGCGGGTGGACGCCTCCTCCGGCCTGCGGGAGAAGCTCCAGGCCATGGGGTACGCCGAGATCGCCGACGACCTGGACCTGCGCGACGGGCACCAGGACGTGACGGTGCTGCGCGACCCGAGGACGTTGCTGACCTTCGAGCTGACGGTCGCCCGCGGCACGGGCGTCCGCCTGGTCGGCTCGACCACCTGTTACGCGGCCTCCTAGCACGACAGCGAAAACCCCCACGAACGCCGTCAAGGCGGTGAGCGGATCGGTGCGACGACCGGCCGCCGCGGCGTGAACGTTTCATCGCACGCCACCGCGCGCTTGTCACCGGGTCATGCCTGGTGGGGGCGTCCCGGCGGGCCGGCGGGGGCCACCACAGGCGGGGGCGGGCGCTTGACGGATGCGGCCGCGAGGTATTTGCTCCGCCACACACCACCACCCCAGCAGCCCACGCGGAAGGAGCGCCGCATCGGGCCGCGAAATGTTAGCGCTAACAACACGTCAGGAGGCTCCCTTGACCCCTATCGATTCGGCCCCCGTCCGGACGGCGGGCCCGCGCGCCTGGAGACGCGGCTGCGCCGCCGCATTCACGGCCCTGGCGCTCGTCCTGGCCACCCTGGCGACGGGGGCGGGCACCGCCGCCGCCGAGTCCAACGGCGGGACGCGGGTCATGCCGCTCGGCGACTCCATCACCGAGGGCACCCAGGTGCCGGGCGGGTACCGGATCGGGCTGTGGCAGCGCCTGCTCGGCGGCCGGTACATGGTCGACTTCGTCGGCTCGCAGTTCAACGGGCCCGCCGGCCTGGGCGACCACGACCACGAGGGCCATCCGGGCTGGCGGATCGACCAGATCGACGCGAACATCGCCGGCTGGCTGCGCTCGTACACGCCGCGCACGGTGCTGCTGCACATCGGCACCAACGACGTCCTGCAGAACTACAACCTGGCCGGCGCGCCGCAACGGCTGTCCACGCTGATCGACCGCATCACCGCGGGCGCGCCGAACGCGGACGTCCTCGTCGCGACGATCATCCCGCTGTCCAACTCCGGTCAGGAGTCGGCCGCCCGCACCTTCAACGCGGCGATCCCCGGCATCGTCCAGAGCAAGGTGAGCGCCGGCAAGCGCGTCCGCCTGGTCGACATGCACAGCAAGCTCACCACCGCCGACCTGATCGACGGCATCCACCCCACCGCCGGCGGCTACGACAAGATGGCCGCCGCCTGGTACGCCGCGCTGCAGTCGGCGCCCGGCAGCATCGGCGAGCCCGGCGACCCCGGCTCCACGGCCGGCGCGATCAGGGGCGTGGGCTCGGGCCGCTGCCTCGACGTGGTCGGCGCCGCGCAGGCGAACGGCACGCCGGTGCAGATCTACGACTGCAACGGCCAGGCCAACCAGCGCTGGGAGGCCACCGGCGCGGCCGAGCTGCGGGTCTACGGCGGCAAGTGCCTGGACGTGTCCGGCCGCGGCACCGCGGACGGCACCCAGGTGTTGATCTGGGACTGCAACGGCCAGAACAACCAGCAGTGGCGCTTCAACGCCGACGGCAGCATCACCGCGGTCGGCGCGAACAAGTGCCTGGACGTGCCCAACTACTCCACGGCCAACGGCGTCAGGCTCCAGATCTGGTCCTGCAACGGCGCCGCCAACCAGCGCTGGACCCGCACCTGACCGCTTGACGTAACCGGACCGTGGTCCATATAGTTCTCGCAACTAACCGGACCACGGTCCGATACTGTCGAGAAAGAGGTGCTCCCATGCCGAAGCTCCTGCACGTCTCCGCCTCCCCGCGCGGCGAGAACTCCGATTCGCTGCGCATCGCCCGCACGTTCACGGACGCCTACCGCGACGCCCACGAGGGCGACGAGATCGAGCACTGGGACCTGTGGGACGGCTCCCTGCCGGACTTCGCCGCCGGCGCGCGCGCCAAGATGACCGTCTTCGGCGGCGGCGAGCCGCAGGGCGAGGAGGCCGCGGCGTGGGCCGCAGCCCGGCGCGCGTTCGAGCGCTTCGCCTCCGCCGAGCGGCTGCTGTTCAGCGTCCCGATGTGGAACGGATCGGTGCCGTACGTGCTCAAGCAGCTCATCGACGTCGTCAGCCAGCCCGGCTGGATCTTCGGCGTCGACCCGGAGAAGGGCTACAGCCACCTGCTGGAGGGGCGCGGCACCCGCGTCGCCGTCGTCTACACCAGCGCCGTGTGGGGGCCGGGGCTCGGCCCGGAGTTCGGCAGCGACTTCCAGTCCACGTACTTCACCGACTGGCTGCGCTGGACCGGCCTGACCGACATCAGCGAGATCCGCTTCCACCCCACGCTCACCGGCGACCGTGACGAGACGCGCCGGCAGGCCGAGGCGCACGCCCGAGAGCTGGCCAAGGGCTTCTGATGGCTCTTGGCGAGGAGGGGCTGCGGCTGATCCGCCGCTACGGCGCCGCCGAGCACTGGCTGGCGGTCCTGGTGACCACCCGCGCGGACGGCGAGCCGTCCGTGAGCGTGGTCAACGCGGGCGTGCTGCCGCACCCGGTCAGCAGGGAGACGGTGGTCGCGTTCGTGGCGCGCGGCGGCACGGCCAAGCTCGCGAACCTGCGCGCCCTGCCGCGGGCCACGCTCGTGTTCCGGTCGGGCTGGGAATGGGCGGCGGTCCGCGGGCCGGTCGAGCTGGCCGGCCCGGACGACCCGCTGCCCGGCCTCGGCCCGGCCGCGCTGCCCGCGCTGCTGCGCGACATCTACCACGCGGCCGGGGGCGAGCATCCCGACCTCGGCGCGTACGACCGGGCGATGGCCGCCGAGCGACGGGCCGCCGTCCTGCTGCGCCCGGAGCGCTTCACCACCAACCCGCCGGGCACCGAGCACCAGGAGCACCCATGACGGACGACCTCGCACCCGCCGCGCCGCCGGTCGCGGCGGGCACCATCCAGATCTGGTCCGACCTGCTGTGCCCGTTCGCCTACGTCGGGCTGATCTGGCTGCGCCGAGCCCGCGCACGGCTCGGGCTCGACGGCCGGGTCAGGGTCGAGCACCGCGTTTTCCCCCTCGAACTGTTCAACGGCCCGCACCCCCGGCGCGGCACCGACACCGAGGCCGTCGGGCTCGGGCAGATCGAGCCCGACGCGAACTTCCGCGTCTGGACCGCCCCCGACGACCTCTACCCCCACACCGTGCTCCTGGCCGCCGAGGCCGTGCACGCCGCGAGCGCGCAGAGCCTGGAGGCAGGGGAGGAACTGGACCTCGCGCTGCGCCAGGCGTTCTGGACGCACTCCCGCTCGATCAGCCACCGCCAGGTCGTCCTGGACGTCGCCGCCGGGGTGCCGGGCGGGGTCGTGGACGTGGCCGCGCTGCGCGCCGCCCTCGACGACGGCCGCCACCGCGCCGACGTCATGCGGGACTTCGCGATCTCCGGCACCGACGCGATCACCGGCAGCCCCACGCTGCGCTTCGCCGACGAGACGAGCGCGCACAATCCCGGCATCAGCGTCTCCTGGCAGGGGCCGTGGGCGGCCGGCTTCCCGGTCGTGGACTCCTTCGACGCCGGCGCCTACGACGACCTGCTCAAGCGCGCGGCCCGGTGAGCGGCGGGCTCGTGCTCAAGCGAGTGGTGGTGGGGGTGCTCGCCACCAACTGCTGGATCCTGCACGCGCGCGGCGACCGCCGGGCCCTGGTCGTCGACCCGGGGGACGAGCCGGGCCGGATCCTGGTCGCGGCCCGGGGGCTCGACGTGGTGGCCGTGCTGCTCACGCACGCCCATTTCGACCACGTGCTGGCCGTGCCGGACCTGGCCGCCGCGTGGCGGGTCCCCGTCCTGGCGCACCCGGCGGACGCGCCGGTGTGGCCGCACGAGGTCGCCGCCGCGCGGCGCGCCGGCCACTGGGACGCGGGCACCGCGACCGCCGAGCTGCTGGCCCGCGATCCGGCGTCCCTGGCCTTCCCCGCCGGGGCGGTGTTGTGGGACGGCGCGGTCACGCCGGTGGCGGACGGCGAGATCCTGCGGGTGGGGCCGCTGGAGGTGCGGATGCTGCACACCCCCGGGCACACGCCCGGCGGCGTGTCGCTCGCCGTGGACGGGCACCTGCTCACCGGCGACACGCTCTTCCCCGGCGGCCCCGGCCTCACCGGGCCGCCGCTGTCGGACTTCCCGGCGATCATCCGGTCCGTACGCCGGCTGCTGGACCTGCCGGGGACGACCCGCGTCCACCCCGGCCACGGCCCTGACACGACGGTCGCGGCGGAACGCCCTCACCTGGAGTCGTGGGTCGCCCGCGGCTGGTGAGAGACCGACTCCACGAGGCAGGTCACGGCGGCGGCGGCGCGGCCGGGGCCGTACTCGGCCCGCAGCACCCCCGTCACCTCCGCGCTCACGGCCGCCAGGAGGGCGTGGGCCAGCGGCTCGGCGTCGGCGTCCGGACGGGCCTCGGCCAGCAGGATGGCGACGTGGCGGTGCCAGAACCGGTAGGCGCCGATGCGGAACCTGGCGCCGGGGCTGGCGGTCTCGGACATCCTGACCAGGTCCAGGTGCCCGAGCACGTACTCCAGGTAGGCTGCGAAGAAGGCGGCCAGCCGGTCGCGGGCGGGCGCGCCCGGCCCCAGCGGCGGCGATCCGGACAGGATGCGTTGCTGCAGGTCGCGTTCGCGCTCGTCGAGCAGTGCCGCCGCGAGCCCCGACTTGTCGCCGAAGCGGCGGAAGAGCGTGCCCTTGCCCACCCCGGCCTCGGCGGCGACGGCGTCCATGGAGACCGACTCCACGCCCTTCTCGGCGAACAGCCTGGCCGCGGCGGCCAGCACCTTACGCCGGTTGCGGGCCGCGTCCGCGCGCTCCTTGGGCGGCCGCGCGCCCAGCATCTCCAGCTCCTCCATGTAAGCGGACTGTAGTCCACTTTTGTGCCGGCGCGCAACGCTTCTACGGGGTGGAAAGGGCCTCGGTCGGTGAGAGGCGCGAGGCGCGTACGGCCGGATAGAGGCCCGCCACCGCGCCGATCGCCAGTGTGGCCGCGAGGCCGCCCGCCGTCGCCCAGACGGGCACCACCGGAGGCCAGCCGCTGTAGAGCGCGTACCCGATGGTCACGGCCGTGCCCAACAGGACGCCGCCGGCCCCGCCGAGCAGCGACAGGAGCAGCGACTCCGCCAGGAATTGGGTGCGGATCTGCCCCCTCGTCGCCCCCAGCGAGCGGCGCAGGCCGATCTCGGCCCGGCGTTCCAGGACGGAGATGACCATCGTGTTGGCCACGCCGACCCCGCCCACCAGCAGCGCCACCGCGCCCACGCCCAGCAGGAGGCCGGCGAACGCCTGACTGGTGGCCTGCTTGGCGGCCAGCGCGTCGGACGGGCGGGAGACGTCCACCTCGTTCGGCGCCTCCGGATTGGCGGTGCCGGGCAGGACCTCGCGCACTGCCTCCAGCCCGGCCTCCTCCGCGCGGGTGTAGAGGGTCGTCGGATGGCCGTCGAAGCCCAGCCGCTCCTCGGCGACCGGCCAGCCGACCAGCACGCCGTTGTCGAGGTCGGTGGCGAGGGCCACCGGGTTCAGCACGCCGACCACGGTGAAGCGCACCCCGCCGACGACGACCTGCGTGTCCGGTCCTGCCGCGCCGACGCCGAGCCGCCGCGCCGACGACGCGCCGAGCACGGCCGCGGGAAGGCGTTCGGTGGCCGCGTTGAGCCAGGTGCCGTCGCGCAGGGTCGCGCCGATCGTGGCGGGCAGGTCGAGGCGGGCCGCGTACGTGCTGAGCCCGCCGGTCTGGACCTCGGGGATTCGCTCCGAGCGGTAGACCTTCGCCTCCGGGATCTTGCCGACGGACGAGACCGCCTGCACCGGCCCGACGCGCTCGATCATGGCCTCGGACTCCACCGGCAGCCGCGCCGCCTCCCCCGTCAGCGTGGCGCCGGCGGAGACGGTGAGCAGGTTGGTGCCGAGGGCGGAGAGCGTACGGTCCAGCTCGGCCCCGGAGGAGGACGAGAGCCCGACCACGCCCACCATGGCCGCGATCCCGATGGCGATGCCCAGCGCAGACAGGAACGCCCGCAGCGGGCGGGTGCGCAGGCCGACCGCGCCGACCCGCACGACGTCCCCGGGCCGCATCCTGGCGGGCGCCGGCGGCGTCCTCACCGGCATCGGCCGCGTCCTTTCCTGCGCGGGCCCGGGAGGCTCCAGGGCGCTCATCGGGTCACCCGCCCCTCCGTCGCGAGGACGCCTGCGGCCGAGTCGGCGACGATGCGGCCGTCGCGCATGCTCACCTGCCGGGGCAGGCTGCCCGCGATCTCGTGGTCGTGCGTGATGATCACGATGGTCGTGCCGGCCGCGTTGAGCTCGTGCAGCAGCTCCATCACGCCCGCCCCGGACACCGAGTCCAGCGCGCCGGTCGGCTCGTCGGCCAGCAGGAGCGGCGGCTCGCCGGCCACCGCGCGGGCGATGGCGACCCGCTGGCGCTCCCCGCCGGACAGCTCGTGCGGCTCGTGGTCCAGGCGATGCCCCAGCCCCACGCGCTCCAGCGCCTCGGCGGCCCTGCGGCGGCGTTCCGACCGGCGCAGGCCCGTGTAGATGAGCCCGTCGGCCACGTTGTCCAGCGCCGGGACCCTGGCGGCCAGGTGGAAGTGCTGGAAGACGAAGCCGATCGTGGTCGCGCGCAGCGCCGAGAGCCGGCCGTCCGAGAGCGCCGCCACGTCGTGGCCGTCGAGCCGGACGGCGCCGGAGGTCGGCCGGTCGAGGGTGCCGACGACGTTGAGCAGCGTGGACTTGCCCGACCCCGACGGGCCCACGACCGCGACCAGCTCGCCGTGCTCGACGCGCAGCGACACCGACCGCAGCGCCGCCACCCCGCCGGGGTAGGCGCGGGACACCTCCGTCAGGGCGATCATCGGGTACGTCATCGCGGCATCCCCACCGTCATGCCCTCACGCAGCCCCTCGCCCTCGACCTCGACCCGCCCGCCGGAGAACAGGCCGGTCTCGACGGCGACGTACCGGGCCGAGCCGCCCTCGACGACCTGCAGGCCGAACCCGCCCTCCCGCAACGCGACCAGCGCCGCGACCGGCACGGTGAGCACGTTCTCGCGCCGCGAGGCGGTGAAGGTCACGTCCACCGCCGCCCGATCCAGGCCCTTGGCGGCCTTCACGGCCTTCGCGGACGTGAGGGCGACCAGGGCCTCGACCCGGGTCTCGGGGTCGGCCCCCTGGCCCTCGCCCGGCTTGATGACCGTGGCGACCTCGGTGACCTTGCCCGGCACCGTCGTGCCGTCGGGCAGCGTGACCCGGACCTTGGCGCCCTTCCGCGCCATCCGCTGGTCCTCGGCGTCCAGCTCGGCGGTGACGACCTTGGACGTTCCGGTGTAGGTCAGGATCTTCTGGCCCGGCTGGGCCGGCTGGCCCTTCTCGGCCTCCAGGCTCTCCACGCGCACCTTCCCCGGCGCGAACACGACCCGCCCCAGCTCCACCACCCCGGTCTCCTCCAGGCCGCGGTCGGCCTGCCATTCCCTGACGGCCGCGGCCGTGCCGTAGGTGTACTCGTCGTCCACGGTGAAGCCGTCGTAGCCGAGGCGGCGGAGGTTGCGCTCCAGGTTCTCGACGTCCGAGCCCTCCGTGCCGACCCTGAGGTCGCGGTAGGCGGGCGTGTCGCCGTACATGAGGGTCACGGGCTCGTCGTCCACCCGGTAGAGCGAGCGGCCACGGGCGATCCGCGCGCCGCTCGCGGGCAGCCAGGTGATCGTGCCCGGCTTTCTCGCCACGGCGCCGGTGACCGGGCCGTGGCCGAGCTCGCCGTCGGCGTCCACGGTGTCGTCGAGGGTCTGCCTGGTCACCGTGGCGGTGGCCGGGGGCAGGATCGCGGCTGTGCCGGTCGGGCCGGCCCCGCCCGCCAGCGGGCCGGCGGCGTTGAACGTGACGAACGCCCCGCCCGCGGCGGCCAGCACGACCAGCAGCCCGGCGAACAGGCGGCCTCTCATCCCAGACCTCCCATGCCGGCCTCGGCCATCTCCTTCTGGCACTTCTCCTGGGCGGTCTTGAAGTCGGGGTCCTCGCCGACGTCGCGGGTGATGCGCATCATGCCGCCGTCGGGGTCCGGGAACTTCTCGACGCCGTTGTCCCGCATGCACTGCGCCGCCTTGCGCAGCGCCTCGGCGCGCTTGGGATCGCCGCCGCCCTTGAGCTGGCCGCCCGGGGCCCACTGCTTGCACGCCTGTGCGGCCTGGTCGACCTTCTCCTTCGGCGTGCCGGGACCGATCCTCATCGTGACGCCCTTGCCCGGCTCGGGGTCGGGCATGTCGATGCCGTGCTCGCGCATGCACTGGGCGTACTTGATGCCCTTGTCCTGCGGATCGGCGCTCGGCGGCGCGCTGGTCGCGGCCTGGGTGCCGGTGACCGACGCCACCTCGGAGCCGCCGCCTCCGCCGGCCGCGCAGCCGGTCAGGAGCAGGGCGAACACGACGGGCGCGGCGGCCAGGGCACTGCGGGCTCGTCCTCGCATGAGTGGTCTCCCCCATCTGGTTGGTACGTCATGTAGGTCTTCGATGGGAGATGCAATAGGCCGGGCTGTTTCCTCCGCGTTTCCTGGTGTCCGGCCCCGCCGCTTACCTCCGCCGAACGCCGTCTGAGCCACACTCGGCTCCGTAGCCGAAGGAAAGGGCCGGAGAGAAGCCATGCGGGTGCTGGTGGTCGAGGACGAGCACGTGCTCGCCGACGCGATAGCCGAGTGGCTGCGTGAGGAGACGCACGCGGTCGACCTGGCGCACGACGGCGAGGCGGCGCTCGAACGCCTCGCGGTCAACGACTACGACGTGGTCGTGCTGGACCGCGACCTGCCGCGCGTGCACGGCGACGACGTGTGCAAGGAGCTGGTGGCCTCCGACTCGGCCACGCGGGTGCTCATGCTGACCGCTGCGGCCCAGCTCGACGACCGGGTGACGGGGCTGTCCATCGGGGCCGACGACTATCTGCCGAAGCCGTTCGCGTTCCCCGAGCTGGCCGCGCGGGTGCTGGCGCTCGGCCGGCGGTCGCGGCCCGCCGCGCCGCCGGTGCTGCGGCGGGCCGGGATCACGCTCGACCCGGCGCGCCGCGAGGTGTTCAGGGACGGGCGGTTCGTGCCGCTGGCGAGGAAGGAGTTCGCGGTGCTCGCCGAGCTGCTGCGGGCGCAGGGCGGCGTGGTCTCGGCCGAGCACCTGCTGGAGAAGGTCTGGGACGAGCACGCCGACCCGTTCACAGGGGCGGTCCGGCTCACCGTGCTCAAGCTGCGCCGCAAGCTCGCCGGCCCGCCCGTGATCGAGACCGTGCCGGGAGTGGGGTATCGGATCGGATGACCGGACGCTGGCGGCCGCGCGGGCCGCGGACGTTGCGGCTGCGGCTCACTCTCGGGTACGGCGCGATCTTCCTGGTGGCGGGGCTGGCGCTGCTCGGGGTCACGTACGTGCTGTTCGACCAGCAGCTCACACGGTCGTTCGAGGACCGGTTCGTCGCCGCGCCCGGCCTGCACAAGCAGTTCTTCATCGTCAACGGCGACGTGCAGCTCACCGGGGACGCGGCCGTCGAGTGGCTGCGGCGGCAGGAGCTGGAGCTGCGCGGGGCCGCCGGCACCTCGCTGCTCGCGCAGGGCGTGCTCGCGCTGGCCGTGGTCGGCGGGGCGGCGATCGCGTTCGGCTGGGTGGTGGCCGGGCGGATGCTGGCCCCGCTGCACCGCGTCACCGACACCGCCCGCCGGATCGCGGCCGCCCCGCTGGCCGAGCGCGGGCTGCACGAGCGGATCGCGCTGGAGGGCCGCCCGGCGGACGAGGTCAAGCGGCTCGCCGACACCTTCGACACGATGGTCGAGCGGCTGGACCACTCCTTCGACGGGCAGCGCAAATTCGTCGCGAACGCGTCCCACGAGCTGCGCACGCCGCTCACGCTCAACCGGGCGCTGGTCGAGCTGGCCATGCACCGGCGTACGGCCTCGCCGGACGTCAAGGAGCTGGGCGAGAGCCTGCTGGAGATCAACGCCCGGCACGAACGGCTCATCTCCGGTCTGCTGCTGCTGGCCCGCTCGGAGCAGGAGATCGCCGACCGCTCGCCGGTGGACCTCGCCGACGTGGTGACGCACGTGGTGCGGCAGACGGCCGGCGACGCCGCCGCGGCCAAGGTCACGGTGTACGAGGTGGCCGGCCAGGCGCCCGTCACCGGGGACGCGCTGCTCCTCGAACGGCTGGTGCACAACCTGGTCGAGAACGGCATCAGGTACAACCTGGACGACGGGAGCGGGTGGGTGCGGGTGGTGAGCCGTACGGTGGCCGACGGCAAGGCGCAGATCGAGGTCAGCAACACCGGGCCGGAGGTGCCGCCGTACGAGGTGCCGCCGCTCTTCAAGCCCTTCCACCGGCACGGCGCCGAGCGGGTGGTGACGGCGCGGAGCGCGGGGCTCGGGCTGTCGATCGTGCGCTCGATCGCGGTGGCGCACGGCGGCGACGTGAGCGCCCGCCCCCGCGAGGACGGCGGCCTCGTCGTCACCGCCACCCTCCCCCGCGCCCGCCAGTGACCGGCCGTCAGTCCCCGCCGAGCAGCGCCCGCAGCGTCGCGTCGGCCCGCCCGGCCTCGACGGTGACGATGTCGTACGCCGCCACCCCCGCCACCGCGAACGGATCCTCGGCCACCGCCCGCTCGACCCGCTCCCGGTCGCCGACGGCGAGGATCACGCCGCCGAGGTCGTCAGGGACCGTCTGCCCGGACAGCAGGAACATGCCGTCGGCATGCCACCGCTGGAGGTAGGCGACGTGGCCGGGGACATGCGGCGCGACCTCGGCGGGCGGCGCGGTGTAACGCACCAGCAGCACGTGCAGCACCGGCGGGCTCTCATCGGCTGGTCGATCACTCACCTCGGGCGCCTTTCTCCCTCGCGGCTCGCGCTGTGCGGGCACCACCCTGCCAGGCCGGGCCGACAGAATCGGGGTATCGGGGCCGGGGGCGCGGGTAGTGATCGCGGAAACGCACGGGAGGAAGTCGCTCATGTCCGCTCCCTCGATCCCCCGCTTCCACCTGGCCGTGCCCGTGGACGATCTCGACGCCGCCCGGCACTTCTACGGCGAGCTCATCGGCTGCGCCCAGGGCCGCAGCTCCGACAGGTGGATCGACTGGAACCTGTACGGGCACCAGTTCGTCACCCATCTCGCGCCAGGCGCCGCCGGGGAACGGGCGCGCAACCCGGTGGACGGGCACGACGTGCCGGTGCCGCATTTCGGGCTGATCCTGACGATCCCGGAGTTCCACCGGCTGGCGGACCGGCTCGGGGCGGCCGGCGTCGCGTTCGTCATCGAGCCGTACCTGCGCTTCGCGGGCCTGCCGGGCGAGCAGTGGACGATGTTCCTGCTCGACCCGGCGGGCAACGCCCTGGAGTTCAAGGCGTTCGCCGACGACGCGCAGATCTTCGCGGTCCACTAGCCGAGGGCGGCGGTGCGCAGCGAGCGGTAGAGCAGGCGGGCGTCGCCCAGGTGGTGGCGCAGCAGCTTCTCCAGGCCGCCGATCGGCACGAGGTTCTGCGGCGCCCGCGGGTCCTTGTAGTCGACGCCGGCGAGCGGCGGCAGCGCCAGGGTCACGGCGTCGGCGAGCCGTACGACCTGGGCGGGCTCCAGCTCGGCGCTCGCCTCGCAGCGCGCGACCCCCGCCCACGGGGCGGAGGAGCGGACCGGCAGCCGGACGTACCAGGCGTGCCGCCGCCAGCTCGTGCCCATGAGGAACACCGGCGTCCGCTGCCCCGGCGCGAGCGCCGCCACCACCGAGGACTGCGGTGGCGGGAGGTAGGCCGTGTGGTGCGTCTTGATGTAGCCGACCGTGCGCGGCAGGTGGGTGCGGCCCCGCAGCGGGCCGTCCACCAGCAGCAGGTCGTCGCTCTCCGTGCGGTGGCGCACCGCCAGGTCCACTTCGAGCTGGGTGACCTGCCGCTGCAACGCCAGGGACAGCTCCTCGAAGCTGGCGTCGGCGGCCTTGCTCGGGTGGTATGTGGCGTGCGGCGTCTTGACCTCGGGGGTGTTCGGGGAGGCGGAGATGAGCGTCCTGCTGACCTCGATCGCGGCCAGGTCGGCGCCCTCCGGGCCGCAGCGGACGATCCCGGCCGCGTACGAGGCCGCGATCCCCGGCACCGGCATCGGCGCCCCGGGGTCCTCGACCCAGACCCGCGCGTCCACGCGGCGTACCCCGTCGGCGACCAGCAGCGTCGTCGGCGGGACCGCGTCGGGCGCGGGCGTGACCGGCTGCCAGGCGGCGGGCTGGAGCTCGACGTCGAGCACCAGCTCGGCGCTGGTGGCGCCCATCTCGGCGATGTTCTCGACGGCGAGCGCGGCGGCGTAGCCCGGGTCCCACGGGTCGACCGTGAAGCCGCTCACGCGATCCCGGCCTTGCGGACGTGGGAGCCCTTGCCGTCGCGGCTGACCTCGAAGCGCACCGGCACCCGTTCGGCCAGCGCGGGCACGTGGGTGACCAGGCCGATCATGCGGTCCTGGCCGGCGGCCAGGCGTTCGAGCGTGGTGGCGACGGTGTCGAGGGTGGCCGGGTCGAGGGTGCCGAAGCCCTCGTCCAGGAAGATCGAGTCGAGGCTCTTGGCGACGGACCCGGACAGCGCGAGGGCGAGGGCGAGCGCGGCCTGGAAGGTCTCGCCGCCTGACAGGGTGCGGGCGCTGCGCCGCAGGCCGGCCTCGGCGTGGTCGATGACCTCGATGTCGCCGGTGCGGTCGGCGAGCGCGAGCTCGTACTGGCCGTCGGACAGCTCGCGCAGCGTCTCCGAAGCCGTGGCGACGAGCACCGCCAGGGCCTCGGCGCACAGCCAGCGCTCGAAGGCGTTGGCGCGCAGCCGCAGCGCGAGCTCGTGGGCCACCTTGGCCTCGTGCTCCTTCATGGCGACCCGCTGCTCCAGGTCGGCGGCGCGCTTGCGTTCCTCCCTGAGCCGGTCGAGGTCGCTCTCGGCGCGGGCGAGCGCGCCGGCGACGGCGGCGCCGAGCTGGTCGGGCGAGGCGTCGCGGGGCGTGGCGACGCCGTGCTCGGCCAGGCGCTCGGCGAGCCTGCGGCGGTCGGCGGCGAGGCGGTCGCGGGCGTCGGCGAGCTGCTTCTCCCGGGCGGCGAGGGCGGCGCGGGCGGTCTCGGCGGCCCGGTCGCGCCAGGCCAGCAGCTCGCTCCAGGCCCGGTGCAGGTCGTCACGGACGAGGGGCGGCGGCGCGTCCCCCTGGACCTGCTCGTCCCCCTGGGTCTCCTCGCCGCTGTCCGACGGGGCTCCGGGCCCGAAGCGGCCGCCGGAGACGAGGAGGCGGTCGCGGGCGGACTCCAGCGTCTGCCAGGCCGACGCCGTCTGGCGTTCGACCTGGTCGGCGTGGTCGCGGGCGCGCTGCAGCCGGCCGCGGGCGGCGCGTACGGCGGCGCGGGCCTCCCCCGCCACCGCGTCCGCCTTGGCGATCTCCGCGAGCCGGGCCTCCAGCTCGGCGCGGTCGCCGGGCGCGGGCAGCGCGGCGAGCCGGGACTCCAGCCCTTCCGCCTGCCTGGCCAGCAGCGACGCCGACGTCTCGGCCTTGGCGTGCGCGGCGCGGGCGCGCTGGGCCTGCTCGCGCGCCTGGGCGAGGGCGCGGTCGGCGGTGCGCATGTCGGCGGGCGAGCGGTGCAGCGGCAGCTCGGCGACCGGGTGGTGGCAGACCGGGCACGGCTCGCCGACGGCCAGCCGGTGCACCAGGTGGGCGGCGGCGTGGGCGTCGCGCAGCCGTTCGCGCCGCTCCTCGGCCGCGCCGGCGGCCTGCTCGGCGCTCTCGGCGGCGGCGACGAGGTCCGCGAGGCCCGCGAGCGCGGCCTCGGCCTCGGCGCGGGTGCGGGCCGCGTCGGCGGCGAGGCGTTCGCGGGCGTCGAGCGCGGCCAGTTCCGCCCGCGGCGCGCCGCGGTCGCCCAGCGCGGCCAGCGCCTCGAACGCCTCGTGCTCGTCGGCCTCCAGCGTGGCGACCTCGCGGGCCAGCGTCTCGACGGCCTCGGCGGCGGCGCGGCGGGCCGAGGCCAGGGTGGGGACGGCCTCCGGCATGGCCAGCCTGGCCAGCACCGCCTGCCGTTCGGCGACGGCGGCGCGCTCCTGCTCGGCGCGGCGGATGTCGCCCTCGCGGGCGCGCAGCAGGTCGAGGTCGGCGCCGATGGCGTCGGAGAGCCGGCGCAGCGCCTCCATGCGCTCGGCCAGCTCGCGCTCGGCCTCCTCGCTCGCGCCGGACAGCTTGGCGAGCTGGTCGCGGGCGAAGGACGCCTCCTGCCTGGCGCTCTCCTCCTCGCGGGCGGCGCGCTGCCTGATCAACTCGTACACGTCGGCGTCGAGGAGCTGCACCAGCAGGTCCTGGCGTTCGCGCGGGGCGGCGTGCAGGAACTCGGCGAAGCGGCCCTGCGGCAGCACCACGCACTGGGTGAAGAAGCGGTATTCGAGTCCGGTGACCCGCTGCGCCTCGGGGGTGACGCCCTCGCCCTCGGCGAGCGGCTTGACCACGGCCTCGAACGCCTGCTCCAGAGGCGCGGCCGGGTCCAGCTCGTCGAGCCGCGCCTCCTTGGTGCGGACCGCGCCCTTGGCGTCGCGCACCATTGCGCGGACCACGCCGTAGCGGCGGCCGTCGCTGTCGAAGACCATCGCGACCTTGCCGGCGGCGACGGACGGCGCCAGGGCGTGCGCGACGGCGCCCTCCCTGCCCCAGCGCGGCACGGTGCCGTAGAGGGCGAAGCAGACCGCGTCGATGATCGTGCTCTTGCCGGCGCCGGTGGGGCCGACGAGTGCGAAGTAGTCGGTGTCGGAGAAGTCGACGACCACCGGCTCGCGGAAGCTGCCGAAGTGGTCGAGGTGGAGCAGCAGGGGGCGCATCAGCCGGTCACCTCGTCGTAGAGCCGGTCGAACAGGCCGGCCACCTGGTCGTCGTGGCGTCCGGTGGCGGCGAGGTAGTCGCGGAACAGCTCGCGGGGGCTGCGGCCGGCCGTACCGGCCCGGCGGGTGGCGGGCACCGGGCGGAACTTCTCGTCCAGCATGACGTCCACGGCGGCGCCCGCGAGCAGCTCGCGTACGTCGTCGGCGAGCCCGACCCGGGGTTTCTCCTCCACGACGACCTTGAGCCAGTCGTCGCCGGGGTCGATGCCCTCCAGCTGCTCCAGCGTGCCGCGTACGGTGCGGAGCCGGCGGGCGGAGGAGAAGGTCAGCTCGCGGACCACGGCGGGCCGGCCGGGCGAGACCTCGACCAGCAGCGCGCCGGGCACGTTACCCTCCTCGCCGAAGTCGACGTTGAGCGGCGAGCCGCTGTACCAGATCGGGCAGGGGCCGGGGATCTGCTGGCGGCGGTGCAGGTGGCCGAGCGCGGCGTATTGAGTGGTGGTGGGGAAGGCGGTCGGCTCGAAGTAGTACGAGAAGATCGACTGGGCCTCGCGCTCGCCGCCGCCGAACGCGCCACCGGGCAGGGTGCCGTGGGTGGTGACGAGGTTGACGGTGTCGCCGTGGAAGCCGGCGGTGAGCGCGCCGATCAGCTCGCCGATGCGGGAGGCGTAGTCGCGGTTGTGCTCGGCGGCGGTGCCGGTCAGCACCTCGGCGGCGCGTACGACGTAGCGGTGCGACAGGAACGGCAGCACCGCGAGGCGTACCGGCTCGCCCGTACGCGCGGTGAAGGCGAGCGTGCCGCCCGCGTCGGGGCGGCGGAAGACGCCGACCACGTGCAGGCCGAGCTTGCCCAGCACGGGCCGGTAGACCTCGAGGAGCTGCGCGTTGTCGTGGTTGCCGGCCAGCACGACGACGTCGCGGTTGTCGCCGCGCAGCGCCATGAGCGCGCCGAGCACCAGCGACTGCGCCTCCGGCGTGGGCGCGGAGGTGTCGAAGAGGTCGCCGGCCACGATGACGGCGTCCACGTCGTGGGTGCGGGCGGCGGCGACCAGCTCGCGCAGCACCTCCCGGTGCTCGTCGAGACGGGACCGGCCCTTGAGCACCTTGCCCACGTGCCAGTCCGCGGTGTGCAGGATCTTCACGAGACCACCTGTGTGTCAGAAGGGCGGGATGTCGTCTTCGATGGCGGACGGGAGGCCCTGGAACGGGTCGCCGCCTGTCCTCGCGCCCGGTCTGTCGTCGGCCCGGGGCGCGGCCTCGGCGGGCCGGGTGGCCCAGGCGGGGAACGGGAAGGCCACGGCCAGCGGCACCGGGATCTCCGGCTGGGCCACGAACATGGTGCCCGGCTTGGCGATCGTGGCGCGCTCGCGGACGGCCGGGGGCATCCAGCCGTACTCGGAGCGGGCGGCCTCGGCCGGGTCGAGCCGCCCGGCGACGCGGACGGCGCTGTTGGAGACGATCCGCCGCTCCACCTCGGAGGCGGTCTGCTGGGCGCCGATGAGGATGACGCCGAGCGAGCGGCCCCGCTCGGCGACGTCCAGCAGGATCTCCTTGATCGGGGAGTCGCCCTCGCGCGGCGCGTACTTGTTGAGCTCGTCCAGCACCACGAACAGCAGCGGCTTGGCGCTGCCCGAGGACTCCTTGCGGTGGAACTCGCCGCGCAGCACCACGCCGACCACGAACCGCTGCGCCCGCTCGGGCAGGTTGTGCAGGTCGACGATGGAGACCTGGGCGTCGGAGGTGCTGACCGAGTGGCTGCGGTAGAAGGGCAGGTCGCCGCGGACGATCGGGGACAGCGGGCGCACGGCGCTGCGCAGGCGGCGCAGGAAGGCGTTGACGGTGCCGAGCGGGGTCTGCGCGCCGGTCCAGTCCCTGCGGGTGTCCTCCTCCTGGAGCTGGTCGGAGAGCATCTCGACGAGGTCGGCGAAGGTGCGGCAGGTGGTGCCCTGCACGCGTACGGCGCCGCCGTCGCCGATCGGCTCGGCCCACGACTTCAGCCGGGCCGCGACCTGCCCGACGAGCAGGGAGTAGCCGGCCCGCTCGTCGTCGGCGTCGGCGAAGACGAAGCGCAGCAGCTCCTCCTGGCAGAACTCGACCAGCGTCCAGTAGAAGGCGCTGACGCCCTGCGTGCGGGCGGCGACGTGCGGGACGCCGTTGGGGTCGTTGGGGCGCGGCGGGGCGAAGACGTGGACGCTGCCGAAGGCCCGCGCGGGCAGCCCGAGCCTGGCGTAGCCGTCGCGGGCGCGCTGGTCGAGCCGGGTGTTGTCGTGGTCGAGGAAGAGCAGGTCCTCGCCCTTGACGGAGAAGATGAGCGCCTTGGTGTTGGCGGACTCGGCGTCGAGCACGCCGGAGTTGAAGATCGAGTAGAGCAGGAACGTGGCGAAGGAGGTCTTGGTGGCCACGCCGGACACGCCGGAGATCGACACGTGGGCGCCGCGGGTGCCGTCGAGGAAGTCGAAGTTGACGTAGAGCGGCTGGCCGTCGCGGCCCATGCCGAGCGGGATGCGGCGCTCCATCACGTCGAAGTAGAGCGCCTGGTCGCGGTCGCCGGAGCCGGCCAGGTAGACCTGGGAGCCGGGCAGCGGCGGCACGAACACCTCCGGCTCGACCCGGGTCACCCGCACCTCGGCCACCTCGACCACGGCGGCCGGGAGCGCGCCGTCGGCGATGAGGAACACGTCGGAGTCGTACGCGGCGCCCTCGTGCCGGGCCTCCACCGTGGTCACCACGCCCGCGACCAGCACCGGGCCGTGGCCGGGCACCTCCCGCCTGGTCACCACCACGTCGTCGAGCTGGAGCACCCTGCCCGGCTCCAGGCCCACCCAGAACGACAGCGGCGAGGCCGCCTGCGTGCCGAGGACCCGCCCGACCACCTCACCGGTCACCTGCGCCCCGCCTGCCGCTGTCGCCGCCTGCGGGCTCGCCGCTCCGTTGACCGTCACCAATCCCTCCGCCCCCAACCAACGCCCTTCCCAAGGAGGGTAGTAGGGCGGGCGGGGTGCGTCCGGCTCATTCGGCCGCCGGTACCCCTTTTCAGCCGCCGGTGCGCGTGACGGGAACGCGGTGGACGCGCAGCTCGTGCGCGCCGTCGGCGCGGGTCATCTCGTAGTAGAGCCACCAGTGGTCGTCGTGGAGCAGCGCGTCGAGGTAGCGGACCGAGCCGGTGCCGTACGGGGAGGTGACCCAGGGGCCGTACTCGGACAGCCGCCGCCAGGAGAACAGGTCGGCGGAGACGGCGACCCCGCAGCGTTCCTCGTAGTTCTCGGTGTGGGAGGCCGAGCCGTCGTAGAAGCCGACGTAGCCGCCGCCGGGCACGGGGACGACGCTGTTGAGCCGGGCCTGGTAGCGGTCCCAGCCGGTGCCGACGGGCAGGACCGTGCCGCGCCAGGTGAACGACTCGCCGTCGAGGCTGGTGGCCAGGCCGGTCGGGTGGACGGTCGCGCCGACGTTGTAGATGTCGGCGGTGGCGTGCGCCTCCGGGTCAGGGCGGTCCATGGGCGCGGCGTAGCTGGCGAACAGGTACGTGACCGGCCCGGCCCGCAGCACGAACGGGTCCTTGACCCCTTCGGTGCCGGTGGAGGCCGCGGTCAGGACCGGCCGGGCCCGGGTGACGTCGAACCGCGACGGGTGCTCGGCGGTGAGCGCGTCGATGCGCCACCGGTTGTCGGCGGGGTCCACGTACGACAGGTAGAGCCGGTAGCCGCCGCTGACCGGCATCAGGCAGAAGCGTTCCATGGAGGGGGTGCCGAGCTCGTCCTTGTGCACGCTCCACACGTCGGTGAACCGCAGGCCGTCGTCGCTCACGGCCACCGCGCACTGCCAGCCCCGCTCGGCCGCCGCGCCCCTCGGCCGCCGCCGGCGGTAGGTGAGCCAGAACCGCTCGCCGTCGTGCAGGACCCCGGCCGCGCCGCTCCAGTAGCCCGGCTCGTCCTTCTCCGGCTCCATCACCACGGAGCCCGCCACCGGATCGAACGCGGACAGCGGAGCGAACACACGATTTGCCACTTTGTCTACCTTTCGTACAAGAAACTGTCCAGGGCGACGGCGGCTCCGCCCACGACCCCGGCGTCGCCGCCGAGGGTCGGACGCTCCACCCGTACCATGTCGCGCAGCACGGGGAACACCTTGGCGCGCAGCGCGGCGCGCACCCGGTCGAAGACCGGCTCGGGAGCCGTGCGGAAGATGCCTCCGAGCAGGATCAGCTCGGGGTTGAGCAGGTTGACCACGCTGGCCAGGCCCGTGGTCAGGTGGCCCGCGACCTCGCCGAGCAGCTCGTCGTCCAGCTCGGCGAGCGGGTCGGGCGAGGGGCGGCCGAGCCGCTCCGCGAGGTACGCCTCCGACACGACGGTCTCCAGGCAGCCGGTCGCGCCGCAGGCGCAGGTCCTGCCCTTCTCGCGTACGCGCAGGTGGCCGAGCTCGGTGACGCCGTACGCGCCGGGACGGAACGGCTGCCCGCCGATCACCAGCCCGGCGCCCACGCCGGTGCGGACGTGGACGTAGAGGAGCGGGTCCGCGCCGCCGGTCGCGCCGTAGCGGCTCTCGGCGAGCGCCATGGCGCGTACGTTGTGGTCCACGACCGCGGGGACGCCGAGCGCGGGCTCCAGCAGGTCGGCGAAGGGCACGTCGCGCCAGCCGAGGTTGACCGACAGGACGTTGCGGCGGTGCTCGGCGTCCACCGGGCCGGGGGCGGCGACCCCGACGCCGAGCAGCCGACCGTCGGGCAGGCCCTTGGCCAGCAGGGACGCCTCCTCGGCGATGCGCGCGACCACCCGTCCGGGCCGCTCGGCGGGGTCGAAGGCGAAAGACGCGCTCCGCGTCACCCGGGCCCTGAGGTCGCACAGCCCCAGCTCGACGGTGCCCGCGCCGACCCGTACGCCGATGACGTTGCGCGCGTCGGCCCTGATGCCGATGCCCGTGGACGGCCGGCCGACCCGCTGGCCGGCCCCCTCCACGGCGCCCTCGGCGACCAGGCCCTCGTCGAGGAGCTGGCCGACGACCTTGGTCATGGTGGTGGCCGACAGGCCGAGCCGCCGCGCGAGGTCGGCGCGCGGCTGGACGCCGTCGTCGCGCAGGCTGCGCAGCACGAGCCGCAGGTGGTGCCTGCGCACGTCCTGGACCGGTGAGATCCGCTCGCCCATCGTCGCCCCTTAAGTAACTACTGGTGAGAAAATAAGGCTTCCGTCCGAATTAGGCAATATGTCGCGAATCTGGGGCGTCGGGGTCGTAGGCTGCCCGCGTGATCAGCCGTGCCGCCCAGGTGGAGTCCCTCCTGTCGGCCGCCGTCGTCGGCTGGGAGCCGGTGCCGCCCTGGTCCGTGGCGCGGGCGCGGCTCGGCGCGGGCGGGTCGGCGATCGCCAAGTGGACACGCCCGCACGTGCTCCAGGCGCGGGACGACGGCCGGCGGACCCGTACCGAGGTGGCCGCGCTGCGCTTCCTCGCCGACGACCTGGGACTCGACCTCGCGCCGCGCGTCCTCGCCGCCGACCTGGACGGCGGCCTCGTGGTGCTGGAGGACCTGTCCCCGCGTACGCCGCTGGACGGGCTGCTGCACGCGGACGGCCCGGCCCCGCACGCCGCCCGGCTCGCCGCCTTCGGCCGCGCCCGCGGCACCCTGAGCGCCGCCACCGCCGGCCGGGCCGCGGCCTACTACGCCCGGCGGGCCGCGCTCGGCCCGGTCTCCCCCGCCGAGGACCGCGCCGGGCACCTCGCCGGGCACCACGAGCGGGGGCTGCGGGCGTCCGCCGACTTCGGCGCGCCGGTCACCGGCCGCGCGGCGGACGAGCTGGCCGCCGCCGTGGCCGAGCTGCGCGAGCCCGGACCGTTCCTGGCGCTGAGCAACGGCGACCCGGAGAGCAACAACGTGCTCGTCCACGCCGCCGGCGAGCCGGACGCCCGGCTCATCGACTTCGAGTTCGCCGGGTACACGCACTGCCTGCACGACGCGGTCTGCCTGCATGTCCCCGGACCCGGCTGGCTCTCGGTGGCCGATCCGGGGCCGGCCGCCGCGCACCGGCGGGCTTTGGCGGCGGGCGTGCCCGAGGCCGAGGACGACCGCCGCTACGGCTTCGGCCTCGCCGCGGCCTGCCTCTGGTACGCCCTCGTCCGCGCCGAACGCCTGCCGGCCCTCGACGCCCGCCCGCCGGGCGACGACAGCCGGGCCCAGCTCGTGGCGACCCTGGAGGCGGCGGCCGGCGTCGCGAAGGGCGCGCTGCCGCACCTGGCGGGCTGGGCGGACCGGACCGCCGGACTGCTCCGCCGCCGCTGGCCGGACGCGGACCGCGATCTCGGCGGGCTGCCGCCGTACACGCCGCGCCGCCGGATTCCCGACCGGGCCTAGCGGGAGCCGATCCCGGCCAGCTTGTCGGGGTTGGTCACCGAGTAGATGCCGCTGATCAGATCGCCGTCGGGCGCGAGCTCCACGACGACGACGGCCAGCGGGCTGTCGCCGGAGAAGACGAGCGCGCACGGATCGCCCGCCACCCGCCGGTAGCGGAGGTCCAGGCTCCCGTCGGGCAACGTCGCGGCGACCGACACGAACAGGGCGGCCACCCGGTCGCGGCCGTGCACGGGACGCAGGCTGGTGGCCGGACCCTTGCCGCCGCCGTCCGTCCACAGGGTCACGTCCGGCGCCAGCACCTCCAGCAGGGCCCTCAGGTCCCTGCCGAGCGCGGCCTCGGCGAACCGCTCGGTGACCCGGGCGTGGACGTCCGGCTCGGCCCGCCTACGGGGGCGCCGCGCGTGCACGTGGCGGCGGGCACGGGCGGCGAGCTGGCGGACCGCCGCCGGCGTGCGGCCCAGGATGCCCGCGATCTCCGGATGGCCGTACCCGAACACCTCGTGCAGCACGAACACCGCCCGTTCGAGCGGCGACAGCGTCTCCAGGACCACCAGCATCGCCATCGACAACGACTCGGCCCGTTCGGCGGCGGCGGCCGCGTCCTCCTCGACCGTGATCAGCGGCTCCGGCAGCCAGGGGCCCACGTACGTCTCCCGCCGGCGGCTCAGGTCCGCGCGGCGGGCCAGCGCCTGGTTCACCGCCATCCGCACCAGATAGGCCCGCGCGTTCTCGACCGGCCCCGCGGCCAGCCTGTCGCGGCGGGCGGACCAGGCCAGCCACACCTCCTGCAGCGCGTCCTCGGTGTCGGCGACGCTGCCGAGCATGTTGTAGACCACCGAGAACAGCAGCTCGCGATGGCCGAGGAACTGCTCCGTGGCGGTCGCGTCCCCTGGGGTCGATGTCATGGCGAACCTCCTCATCCGCCGCCGAAGAGCTCCGTCACGCCCGAAGTGTGACATCGACGCCCGATGTCACACCCGTCCGCCGGGACTCCTCTCTGGTGGCGTCACGACTGATGGAGGAGATTTCGATGCGTACGCTGATCCGCGACGTCCGGTTGTTCGACGGCGAACGGTCCGTCCCGAGGACCGACGTGATGATCGAAGGCGGGTCGATCACCGCGGTCGGCCCCGGCCGGTTGGCCGACGCCGAGGTGAGCGGCGCGGGCAGGACGCTCCTGCCGGGGCTGATCGACGCGCACACGCACGTGTTCGACGGCAGCCTGGCCCAGGCCCTGCGGCACGGGGTCACCACGGAGCTCGACATGTTCTGCCTGCCGCGGATCCTCGGCGAGCAGCGCCGGCTCGCCTCGGAGAGCGACGACGTGGCGGATCTGCGCAGCGCGGGCACCCTGGCCACCGCACCGGGCGGGCACCCGACCCAGCTCCTGGCGGCCCTGGCCGGCACCGTGTTCGCCGGGCTCGACGCTCCGGAGATCGAGTTCGTGTCCGACCCCGCGCAGGCGCCGGCGTTCGTCCGGGCCCGGCTGGCCGAGGGAGCCGACTACCTCAAGATCGTCATTGACGACGGCAGGGTGCACGGCGCCGACCTGCCGGCGATGACGCCGGACGTCGCCACCGCCCTCACCGGGGCGGCGCACGACGCCGGGCTGCGGGTCGTGGCCCACGCGATCACCGCGTCCGAGGTGGAGATCGCGCTCGACGCCGGCGTGGACGGCCTGGCCCACGTGTGGACCGACCTCCCGCCCGGCGACCCGGCCTCTCGGCGGCTGGCCGAGCGGGCCCGCCGCCAGGAGGTCTTCGTGGTGACCACGCTCGCCTATTTCGAGGCGATCACCGCTCAGCACGTCAGGACCGCCGACTGCGCGCGTCCCGGCAGCTCGGCCAACGCCGCCGGCGCGCTGCGGGACCTGCACCGGGCCGGGGTGCCCCTGCTCGCCGGGACGGACGCCACCCCGTTCACGCCCACCCACGGCGCCGGCCTGCACCGCGAGCTGGAGCTGCTCACCGAGGCGGGGCTCAGCCCCGAGGAGGCGCTGGCCGCCGCGACCAGCGTGCCCGCCCGGCACTTCGGCCTGGACGACCGCGGCAGGATCGCCCCCGGTCTCCGCGCGGACCTGGTGCTGGTCGACGGCGACCCGACCCGTGACATCACCGCCACGGCCTCCATCGTGGACGTCTGGCGTCGAGGAGTGCGCCAGACCCGCTAGGCGAGACCTTGCCGACACGCACGGATAGTGGAAACTTGAACCCTTCGTCCCCATCCGTCCGGGAGCCTTCCGTGCGTGTCGCCCTGCTCGTCCCCCTCGCCGCCCTGCTGTTAGGAAGCGCCCCCGCGGCCGCCGCGGCCCCCGAGGTGCTGGACTACACGTGCACCACGACCGCGACCGGCGACAAGCAGAACGTCAAGCTGAGCGTCGAGCTGACCGTGCCGGCCACCGGCGGCGTCCAGCAGCACCTGACGATCACCTGGAAGGGCTCCTACTCCGGGTCGGCGCAGCTTCTCGCGCCCGCGACCGGCCTGGAGGCCGGGCTCAACCTGTTCGCCTACGCCGGCATCAGCGGCATCCCCGGCCTGACCTCGGCCACGGGCGTCGCCCAGCTCACCGGCGTCTCCCCCGGCGCGCCGATCACGCTCCCCACGACGACGGTCAACCTGACGACCACCCCGTCGCAGGCGGGCACGGGCAAGGTGCACGCGGCGTCCGTCAACTTCGGTCCCAGCCCGCAGGATCCGGTGATCGAGTGCGAGCTCCCGAGCACCGCCAAGCCGGTGGACCACCCGCTGACGATCAGCGCCACGGGCGGGTCGCCCAGTCCGACCCCGACGTCGAGCACCACCCCGAGCCCGACCCCGACCCCGACTCCCACCCCCACTCCCACTCCCACTGATGACGAGGAGGAGGACCCGGAGGACGACGCCACGGAAAGCTCCACGGCGGTGCCGTCCGGCGGCGTCTCCACGGGAGGCGGCGGCGAGGCCGGTCCCGACGGGCGGGTGCTGATCCTGACCGGCTCCCTGCTGCTGCTGGCCGGGGGCACGGGCCTCGTCCTGCGCCGCCGCCGGCCGGCGTCATGAGCGTGATCGCGAATGTGACCAGGAGCACGTGCCCGAGAGGGGGCCCCGGTATTCCCCGGTTGCGAAGGTTAGCCTAACCTTAGCTTCATGACTGAGGAGATCTCCCTCCGCGGCGCGGAGCTGTGCCTGAGCTACCACGGCACCCCCGTGGTCCAGGACGCCCGTATCGCGCTCCGTCCCGGCCGCGTCACCGCCCTGGTCGGCCCGAACGGCAGCGGCAAGTCGACCCTGCTGCGCGCGCTGGCCCGGCTGCACCGCCCCGACAGCGGCGCGGTGACCCTGGCCGACGGCTCCTCAGCCCTGGACCTCACGCCCCGCGACTTCGCCCAGCGGGTGACGCTGCTCTGCCAGAGCCGCCCCACGCCGGGCGGCGTCCAGGTACGCGACGTCGTCGGCTACGGCCGCCACCCCTACCGCCGGCGCTGGCGGGCCGGCGACCCCGAGGGCGAGGTGGCCGTCGCCCGCGCGATGGAGCTCACCGGCGTCGCCGTCATGGCCGACCGTCCCGTGGACGAGCTGTCCGGCGGCGAGCTGCAGCGCGTCTGGCTGGCCACCTGCCTGGCTCAGGACACCGGCGTGCTGCTGCTCGACGAGCCCACCACGTTCCTGGACCTGCGCTACCAGGTGGAGCTGCTGGACCTCGTCCGCGACCTCGCCGACGACCACGGCGTCGCCATCGGCGTCGTGCTGCACGACCTCAACCAGGCCGCCGAGATCGCCGACCACGTCGTCCTCCTGCAGGGCGGCCGGGTCCGCGCCGAGGGCACGCCCGCCGAGGTCCTCACGACCGAGCTGCTCACCGCCGCCTACGGCATCCGGATCGAGGTCGCCTGCGACCCCCGTACGGGCACCGTGAGCACCCGCCCGGTCGGCCGGCACACCCGCGCGGTCCCGGTCGCCGTCTGATCTCCCTCAGCACCCTCTCCCCCGATTCACCACACGTCAGGAAAGACCATGCGCAAGACCCTGCTCGCCCTCGCCTCCACCGTCCTGCTCGCCACCGCGTGCGGGACGACCGAGGCCCCCGTGACCGAACAGGCGGGGCCGAGCGGCAGTCCCTCCGCCGCCACCAAGATCACCGTGACCGACAGCCGTGGCAAGGAGATCACGCTGGACCGGCCGGCGACCAGGGTGGTCAGCCTGGAGTGGGCCGAGACCGAGATCCTCGCCTCCCTCGGCGTCATGCCGGTGGGCGCGGCGGACGTGAAGGGCTACGCCACCTGGGACACCGCCGCCAAGCTCGACGACTCGGTCAAGGACGTCGGCACCCGGCAGGAGCCCAGCGTCGACTCCATCAGCGCCCTCCAGCCCGACCTCGTCGTGATGGAGGCCTCGCGGGACGCGCCGCTGATCGGGCAGCTGGAGAAGTTCGTGCCGGTGCTGGTGACCAAGGGCAGCGATGGCAGCGACAACATCAAGCGCATGCGTGACGACGTCGACATGATCGCCAAGGCGGTCGGCAGGACCGACCAGGCGACCAAGCTGATGGCCGACTTCGACGCCGCGATGGCCGCCGGCAAGCAGAAGCTGGCCGACGCGGGCGCCGCGGGCAAGCCGTTCGTCATGGCCGACGGGTGGAAGCAGGGCAGCACCATCTCGGTCCGCCTGTTCGGCAAGGGCTCGCTGGTCTCCGAGATCGCGGGGCAGCTCGGCCTCACCAACGCCTGGACCGGCAAGGTGGACGAGCAGTGGGGCCTCGGCACCACCGACGTCGAGGGCCTGACCGCGCTCAAGGACCCCGACATCCGCTTCTTCTACAACGCCTCCGACGGCGACGACGTCTTCGCCGACGGGCTCGCCTCCAACGCCATCTGGAAGTCGCTGCCGTTCGTCAAGAGCCAGCAGGTCCACAAGCTGCCCAACGGCATCTGGACCTTCGGCGGGCCGCTGTCGGGCCAGCAGTTCGCCGACGCGCTGGTGAAGGCGTACGCGGGTTGAGCAACGCGCCACGACCCGGCTCGGGCGCGCCGGCCGGGCCGGTTCTCGCGCCCGAGCCGCCGGGCACGCCGCTGCGGCGGCTCGGCGCCGCCGGGGTCTTCGTGCTCGCGCTGGTCGCCGTCGTCGTGGTGGCGGCCGTGCACGTGACGCAGGGCACCTCGTCGATCGGCGCGTTCGACCTGCTGGCGCTGCCGTTCGGCGGCGACGAGGAGGCAGCCCGCGTGCTGCTGGCCTCCCGGCTGCCCCGGCTGCTCGCCGGGGTGGCCGTGGGCGTCGCGCTCGGCGTCGCGGGCTCCCTGCTGCAGTCGGTCGCGCGCAACCCGATGGCCGCGCCGGACACGCTGGCCGTCAGCTCCGGGGCGTACCTGGCGGTGGCGACGGCGGCGGCGTTCGGGCTGGCGCTGCCGCTGCCCCTGTCGGGCGGGCTCGCGCTGGTCGGCGGCCTCGCCGCGGCCGGGCTGGTGATGGCGCTGTCGGCGGGCGGGCGCGCCGGGACGACCCGGCTCATCCTCGCCGGGTCCGCCACCGCCCTGGCGCTCCAGTCGCTCACCAACCTCGTCATGATCCTCTTCGAGCAGGAGACCACCGGGCTGTACGCCTGGGGCAGCGGCTCGCTCGTGCAGAGCGACTTCGGCGCCGTCGCCCAGCTCGGGCCGCTCATCGCCGCGGTGCTGGTGGCGGCGGTGCTGATCGGGCCGCGGGTGGACATCCTCGGCCTGGGCGACGACACCGCCGCAGTGCTCGGCGTGAACGTGCGCCGGATGCGCGGCTGGCTCGTCCTGATGGCCGTGCTGCTGGCGGCGGCCGCCGTGACGATCGCGGGGCCGATCGGGTTCGTCGGGCTCTGCGCGCCGGTGATCGTGCGCCTGCTGCCGAGGACCATCCCCGGACTGCACCGCAACCGGGCGCTGCTGCCGCTGTCCGGCCTGGCCGGCGCGCTCATCGTGCTCGGCTCCGACATCCTGCTGCGGGCCGCGCTCGGCGGGCAGGCCGGGGTCGAGGTGCCGCCCGGCGTGGTCACGACGATCCTCGGCGCGGGCGTGATGATCTGGCTGGCGCGGCGCTACCGGGACGCGGGGCCGACCCGCAGGCCGCCTGCCGTACGGACCGGCGGGGCCCGCGGTCGCGGGGCCTTCCTCACCGTGGTGGCGGTCTGCGCGGCGCTGCTGGTCGCGGCGCTGGTCGCCGGTCTGCTCGGCGGCGACCGGTGGCTGCTCACCGGCGACGTGCTCAACTGGCTGCAGGGCCGCTCGGGGCGGGCGCTCACGTTCGTGCTCGACCAGCGCTGGCCCCGGGTGCTGGCCGCCGTGCTGGCGGGGGCCGCGCTGGCCGTCGCGGGGGCCGCGGTGCAGGCCGTGTGCCGCAACCCGCTGGCCGAGCCCGGCGTGCTCGGCGTCACGGCCGGGGCCGGGGTGGGGGCGATCTCGCTGCTGGCCGCCGCGCCGCTGGCCGGCGTCTGGATGATGTCCGTCACCGCCGGCGCGGGCGCGCTGGTCGCGTTCGCCGTGGTGTACGCGCTGTCGTGGCGCGGCGGGCTGCACTCGGACCGGCTGGTCCTGATCGGCATCGCCATGCAGGCGGCCTGCTCGTCGGTCACCGTGCTGATCATCGTCAAGTCCGACCCGTGGAACACCGCGCTGGCGCTGACCTGGCTGTCCGGCTCCACGTACGGCCGGGTGCCCGCCCAGCTCGTCCCGGTGGTGCTGGCGCTGCTGGTGGCCGTTCCGCTGCTGGCCTGGCTGCGCCGCGACCTCGACCTGCTCGCGCTGGACGAGGACACCCCGCGCGTCCTGGGCGTGCCCCTGGAGCCCGTCCGCCTGGCCGCGCTGGGCGCGGCGGTCGTGCTGACCAGCACGGCGGTGTCGGCGGTGGGCGTGGTCGGCTTCGTCGGCCTCGTCGCGCCGCACGCCGCCCGCGCCCTGGTCGGCTCGCGGCACGCGCGGGTGCTGCCGGTGGCGGCCCTGCTCGGCGCGTTGCTGGTGAGCCTCGCCGACACCCTGGGCCGTACGGTCATCGCCCCCGCCCAGGTGCCGGCCGGCCTGGTCACGGCGCTGATCGGCACGCCGTACTTCGTCTACCTGCTCTGGCGGGCCCGCGCCCAGGCCGACGCGAGCTGAGGCGTACGCCGCGAGCCGGGGCAGACTGGACGGATGACATCAACCGATCATCGACCGGTCAGCCCGTTCGAGGAGCGGCTGTGGGCGGCCCACCAGGACGGCCAGACCGCGTTGTGCCTCGCCCTGCTGCGGGACACGGAGCTGGCGCTGCCGATCACCGCGGCCGCGGCGGCCGGGGACGAGCCGCCCGCGTGGGCGACGGTCGCGGACGGTCCGCGTACGTGGGTGGTGGCGTACACGTCGGTGGAGGGCATGCGGCTGGCCACCGGCGGGGCGGCTCAGCACGGCCGGATCGCCGCGCTGCCCGAGCTGGCGGCGGGCTGGCCGGACCCCTGGTGGGGGCTGGCGGTCAATCCCGGGCTGTCCGCCGCCTTCCTGCTGGAGCCGGGGACGGTCGCCAGGCTGGCGGTCCCCACGCTGATCCAGGACCTGCGGCTCGCCCCTGACTCGGGGGTGCCGGCGGTGCAGAAGCTGCTCGCGCCCGCCGACATCCACGACCTGCTGACCGGCGGCGAGCCGCGGATCTCCGGCTACTGCCACCACGCGCTCGACGTCTCGCACATCGCCACGCCGGACGTGCTCGCCGCGGCGCTCGGGCAGCCCGGCATGCTGACGGACGACGGCTCGCTGAACGTGCTGCGCTGGCGGCCCGCCGGCCTGGAGCTCTACCTCACGCCCTACGGCGGGACCGACGAGGAGAGCCGCGCGGCGGTCGCCGGCTGGGTGGTCGAGGAGCCGCCGTTCGTCGGGATGGGCCTGGTGCCGAGCGTCGACCACGTCATCCGCGAGTACAAGGTGTACGACGTGCCGCTCCCCCACGGCGCGGAGATCTGGGAGCTGACCGCCGAGGGCGCCGAGCACCGGCGCGCGATGTACCACGGCGACCTGCGGCGATGGCTGCTCATCGGGACGCGGGCGGCATGAGCGGGAGCTTCTACCTGGCCCGCTGGCAGGGCGCCGACTACCCGGCCAGCCCGGAGCCGCACGCCATGGAGCTGTGGATCCGGCTGCGGAGCCCCGAGCCGCTGGACGGGTTCGAGGAGGTCGAGCCCGGTTGCCACGTGCGTACGGTGCCCGCGCCGGAGTGCGAGGCGCTGCACCTGGTGCGGACCGTCTGCCGCTGGCGGCAGGAGTCGTTCCTCGTACGGGAGGAGCGGGACGGGCAGCTGTGCCTGGAGTACCTCGGCGGTTCCGTGCTGACGGCACGCGGGCTCGGGCTGGAGCGGATCGAGCGCGGGGTCTACCGGCGATGGGTTCCCCGGGAGGAGGTGTCGGATCTGCGCGAGCACGCCATGCCGCTAGATGTCGGGATTCAACACTTTTGATAGATCTCTTGCCTTCTGTTGTTCATGTGACGGAAACTGATCGGTAACACGTGAGTGACGTCGGGGACGTGTGAGCTTGGCAACGGGGGTTTGTCGCGTGGAGTCGTCGGAACGGCCGGACGCCGCCGCGATGCGCGCCTACGCCGACGAACTGCGCGAGATGTTCCGGCAGATCTCCGACGCCGGCCAGGAGCTGCACGAGAAGGCCAGAACCCTGCGGACCACCGCGAAGTCGCGCGACGGCCTGGTGACGGTGACCGTCGGCGCCCGCGGCGAGCTCGTCGGGCTCGACCTCGATCCGCGCATCTACCGCCACCCTGACGCGCGCCGCCTGGCCGGCACGATCCTCGACACCGTACAGCGGGCCACGGACCAGGCGCGCGAGCGCGTCGTGGAGATTTTGGAGCCGGTCGTCCCACGCGACGAGCTCCTCGCCCACCTCGACGGCGACCTCGACACCGCCATGGCCCGCTTCGCCGAACGGATGGAGGGCAAAAGGTGAGGCTCTGGGACGGCACGCAGATCGCGAAGCCCGTCGTCTACCGCGGCATCACGCAGTGGACGACGATGGCCGACGAGCTGAGCGGGGAGGCCGCCCGCCTGATCGCCCAGGTCAAGGCCGCGCTCGCGGCCGAGCCGTGGGGCGCGGGCGCCGAGGGCCGGTCCTTCTACGCCGCCCACTTCCAGGGCGACGGCCCGAACCGGATGCTCACCCAGTACGAGGACCTCGCCGAGGCCATCGTCGACGCCGGCACCAGAGTGCGCGCGAACGTCGACAACACCCTGCTCACCGACGCCGACATCAAGAACGACCTGCAGGCCAACCTGACGATGCAGGTCTGACCCCGGCGACGTGGCGACCAACAACGCCGGCGGCCTCACCAACCCCGGCAGCCAGAACGGCGGCGGACTGCCGAGCGCGGTCGCCGCCGTCCGCATCGACCGGGACGTCGGACCGGCCTGGGAGACCGAGGCGCTGCCCGAGTGGGTGGTCACCTGGCTCATCCCCATGCTGTCGGCCGGGCAGAAGTGGCCGGAGGCCAGCGAGAGCGGGCTGTCGAAGCTGGCCCAGGCGTACCAGGCGCTCGGCTCGGGAGCCGTCTCCTCCGCGCCGGAGGCCGGAGCCGCCGTGCGCGTGGTCGCGTCCGGCTGGGCCGCGCCCGCCACCGCCGACTTCGTCTCCAGGGCGCAGTTCCTGTACGGCCACGAGGGCGGCCTGACCGGCGTGTCGCAGAACGCGCGGGCGTACACGCAGCAGGCGAGCGACTTCGCCGTCGAGACCCAATACTCCAAGCTCTCCGTCAACGTCGCCTTCTGGGTGACCGTCGTCGCCATCGCCATCGCCCTGTACGCCGCCTTCTTCACCGCCGGGTCCAGCACCGCGCTCATCGGCCCGTACGCGGCGGCGGCCCGCGCCGCCATCAGCCGGATCCTCGTCCGGCTCGCCATGGCGGGCGGCAGGCCGCTCGCCGCCCGGCAGCTCGCCCGGGTGACCGTGCTCAACGGCGCCACCGGACGCGGCCTCATCACCCGGCTGCTCGCCTCCTCGATCGGCCGCGAGCTGATCGAGGAGATCGGCGAGGAGTTCTTCATCGACGCGGCCGCCCAGTACCAGCAGATGAAGATGGGGACGCGGCAGGAGTGGGACTGGAAGAAGTCCCAGGCCGCGATCATCGGAGCGGGCGGTGGCGCGATCATCGGCACCCGGGTGGCCGGGCCGATGTCCCGCGTCACCAGCCGGGTGCCGGGGTTCGCCGGGCGGGCGCTCACCACCGGCCTCACCAACACCATCGCCTCGCCCGCCGGCAGCTTCATCGCCAACGGGCTCGTGTACGACCAGTGGGGGAACCCGTTCACGCCGGACGCGCTGCTGGGGGGCTTCTTCGGCGGTGCCGGGCGCACCGGCACGATCAGCCCGTTCAACCCGGACGTGTACACGGCGCTCGCGCATCCGATCACCTCGCTCGCCTCCGCGTACGACGCCGCCGCCCGCACCGACGCCGCCCGTGCCGGTGGCGCCCCGCCCGGTGACCCGGCCGCCGGGAGCCCGGTCAACGGCGGGCCCAACGGCAGCGGGCCGAGCGGCGGCGACCCGGCCGCCGCCGCCGTCGGCCGCCCTGGGGGCGCGGATCCGGCGCAGGTCCGCAGCACCGTCTCCACGCCCGGCCGCGCCCCGGCGAACCCCGTCGCCACGAACGACCTCACGGGGGACGACGGCGCCCGGCGTACGGCCACCGGCGCTCCGGACGCCGACGCGTCCAGCCACCGCCGCCCCGCCAGGAACGCCTCCCAGCCCGCGAACCCCGACCAGCAGCCCCAGGCGCCCTCCGCCCCGGACGCGGACGGCTCCGAACCCCGGCGCACCGGGCAGCAGGGCCAGCCGGCGAGGCAGGCCGACCACACCTCTGCCTCGCAACCGGCCCCCGACGCCCAGCCGGACGCCACCCCCGCCCAGCCGGACGCGCCCCCTGCCCGGCCTGACGCCACCCCCGCCCAGCCGGAAGCCACAGCGTCGCAGCCGGACTCCGCCACCGCGCCACAGCCGGACGCGACGGCCGCCTCCCAACCGGACGCGGCCACCGCCTCCCAGCCGGACGCCACCTCCGCGCCGCAACCCGACGCGACCGCCGCCTCCCAGCCGGACGCCACCCCCGCCCAGCCGGACGCGCCCCCTGCCCGGCCTGACGCCACCCCCGCCCAGCCGGAGGCCACAGCGCCGCAGCCGGAGGCCGCGCCGCAGCCGGACGCCACCTCCGCGCCGCAACCGGAGGGCGCCGTCCAGCCAGAGGCCGGCACCACACCGCAACCGAACACCGCTGCCGCGCCGCAGCCGGACAACGCCGCCGCCGTCCAGCCGGCGGCGGCCGGGGCGACCACGCGGCTGACCGATGGAGTCGGCCCCGCCGACGCCCCCGTCGCCTCCGTGACGCCGGCCGCGCGGGCCCGTACGGCGCTGATCGGCGCGCTCACCGCCGACTTCCCCGGCGCGGTGCTCGGCCCGACCGGCGACCTGCTCGTCCCCACGGCCGACGGCGTACGGACGATCCCGGTCGCCACCATGAACCGCATCAGGACCGCGCTGAACACCCGCGCCACCCAGGTGGACAGCCTCGCGGACCTGCAGGCCGAGGCGTCCGCCCTGCTCCTGATCTCCCAAGCCGCGGCAGACCAGGAAACGGCCCCCGCACCGGACCCCGGCCCCACACCGGCCCCCGCCACCAGCAAACCGGGCACGGTCACCTCCCGCCCGACCCCCGGCACCCGCTACGTCACCGAAGGCCGCCAGGGCCCCGACCTGACCCTCGACGAGGTGAAGACCGCGGTCGCCGAGCTCATGGCCCGCCACTTCCTGACCCAGGGGGTGCTCAGCCTGACCTGGTCGCAGGACGGCAGCACGCTGGTGGTCGAGACCCGCGAGCACGGCACCCACCACTTCCGCCCGGTCGTGGGCGGCCTGTCGCCCGACCTGATGGGCCAGACCGACCTGGCCCAGGGCGAGAACGTCGCCCAGGGCACCGACCAGAACGCCCCGCACGTGGTCCACTTCAACCCGAGGGTCGCGAACGACCAGCTTTCCCGGGTCTGGCTGCACGAGATCACCGACACCCTCCAGGCGACGCAGGCGGAACAGGGCCGCCGGCGTCGCCGCCGCAAGGCCGAGGTCACCGAGGACCTGTGCGTTCCGGCCCAGCTCAACGAGCTGGCCTTCCTGTCCGAGAAGTGGCACCAGGCGCCGACGGTCCAGGAAAAGCGCCTGCTCGCCGTGGACATCGACGGCCTGTCCCGCCAGCTCGCCCTGCGCGGGCAGACCCTGCCGCCCCCGCCCTGGGCCCCCACCCAGGCCACCCGGGCGCAACACACGCCGCCGTTACCGGGCAAGAACCCGACCATCCAGCAGGTACGCGACATCCTGCAGACGCTCGCCCAGGCCGAGCAGCACCTCCAGCTCCAGATCGCCGCGAAGGAGCAGAGCGCCGAGGAGGCCGGCGAGCAGGCCCGCCAGAAGTCCGAGGAGGCCAAGAAGGCGCTCGAACAGCACGACGAGGCCCGCTTCGAGCGGGCGCGCAAGGCCCTGCAGGAGGTCCTGGTGCACCAGGCCACGCAGGCCCGGCACACGAGGATCGCCGAGGCGTACAGCGCCGCCCTGGAGCAGGCGAAGGAGACGCGGCAGGCGTACGAGCAGGCGCTGCAGGCGATGACGTACGCCGCCAAGGGCCGCCCGACGCCGCCCGGCGACGTCCCCGTCGCCACGGTCGCCCAGTGGGTGACCGCCAAGGCCCTCGGCCTGCACCAGCAGTATCTGGACGCGATGGCCGCCGCCCTGCCGGACCCGGACACCCTGCCCGGCGCGATGCCCACGGGACGGCTCGCCCACCTGTCGGCCCTGACCTCCACGGTGAACGACCTGCTGGCGCGCCACGGGTCGGCCCACCGCTTCACGCCGGACGGGCTGGAGCGCGCGCTGCGCGCCGACTTCCACCAGACCGCCTCCCGCGACGGCGTCGTGCTGCGCGTCGGCCAGGGCGCCAAGGCGGTGGAGGTGCGGGTCCGGCTCACCCTCAGCGACCTGGTCGAGGTGCTGGACCCGGGCGTCAAGGCGTCGGAGATGATGGTCGGCCTGTTCTTCCAGGCCTCCCACATCGTGTCGGCCACGGAGGCGGGCAGCTTCGGGTTCTCACGCGGCTTCAACACGGCGGTCCTGGCGCAGCTCCTGCCGGAGGGCGAAGTGCCGCGGCACTTGATGGAGCTGCTGGGCGTGAGCCTCGGCATGGGGAGCGGACGCAACGCGTCGACGACGGGCGGCGCCGGCGTGTTCGCGCAGGGCGGCTCGGTCGCCGACAACCGGAGCGAGTCGCTGCTGTTCGACGCCGCCGCGCGCTGGACCGTGGACATCCAGACCAGCGAGAGCGGCGGCTACCAGGGGACGACGGTGGTCGACTCGGGCGCGCCGGGCGACGCCTCCGCGCAGCGGCTGTGGGTCTCCCACTCCTACACCGACGCGGCCCCGAGCGACCTGATCTGGATCCCGGACGACCAGCGGGACCCGAGGATGCCGAACCACGTCCTGGTCAGCGCCATGACCGGCATGGACGACGCGCTCACCGACGTCATGAAGGCGGCCGGCGGCGAGTACGCCCAGGTGGGCAGCAGGGCCCACGGCGAGCTGCGTACGTTCATGACCGAGCTGTCCCACCGGCTGCGCACCGCGGCCACGCCGGAGGGGCTGGAGCGGGTCTTCGGCGTCACCGGCGAGCCCGATCTCCGGGTGACCGCGAAGACGGAGGTCATCCTGGTGACCGCCGAGCCGGTGGGCGGGCGCACCTCCGAGGAGTGGGAGGAGGAGGTGCTCGTCGACTTCGTCGCGACGCCCGGTGGCACCTCAGCCGGCAGGTCGCTGGAGTTCAACGCTTCGGCCGGGCTCAACCTCGCCGGTCTCCAGGGGGTCAACGGCCCTGGCGACTACTCGCCGAACATCGGCCCGAGAGCGCGGGGTTCCAGGTCGGCGGGATCTTCGTACTCGGCGACCGCGAACAAGCAGGGTCTCGATGTGGGCGTGCACCGCAAGACCAGCCCGAAGCAGGCCTTTCGCCTGGAGACGCGGACGACGTTCACCGTGGAGCGGATCGGCCGGCGGCCGGTCGAGCTGCCGCCGGTGCACAGCAAGGTCGTGGTCAGCATGCGGGAGTCGGCCGCCTACCGCTATGGCCTGCCCGTGTCCCGGGAGGCGCTGGTGCACCGGGACGGCAAGCCGCTCGTCGGAAGGGACGGCCGCCAGGTGCTGGAGGGCGATCTGCTGCCCGAAGCGCCGCCCGGCCGCCTGGCGGCGGCGCCGTACTGGCTCGGTGACGGCCCCGAGCAGCTGCGTGGCGCCGGCACCGCCCTCGTCCAGGACATCGAAGGGCTGGACGAGGACCGTAAGCAGGTCATGAAGGGACTGGCCGAGCGCGGCCTCATCCCGAAGATCGTGAACGGCGTGCCGCAGTACTCCTCCGATCCCCTCGAACGGGCCAGCCAGATACTCAACCAGCAGGAGGTCCTGGAGCAGCTGTCCGCGCACCGGATCAGGTCGGCGTACGACACGCTGGCCCAGGCCGAGCCGGACGGCAGCGGCGGCCTGGTCGTCGACCTGGTGATGCAGAGCCGCAACAGCGCCCCGGAGCACTACACGCTGGAGATGTCGCTGCGGCAGGACTTCAATGACGTGCGCTACCTCGGCTACACCGTCCACGAGACGAGGGCCGGCCTCGGCATCGGCTCCGACACCTCGGCACGCGGGTTCAGCAGGTCGCGCACGTACGCGGGCGGCGGCTCCGTCTCCGTGGGAGACGGACCGGAGCAGGGCCATGACGGACTGGCGCACGAGATCGGCGTCAACGGCGGCGGCAACGTCACCCGTACGGTGGGCTCCAGCGCCGGCGGCACCACCAACGTGGTGACGCTCCAGGAGACCACCGGTCCGTTGGCGGCCGTCTCGGTGGCGCACGACTCGAAGTACAGGCTGGTGCACAGAGGCAAGGCCGAGACGCTGGCCACGGGCCGGGGACGGGCGAAGCTCCTGTTCGCCGCGGACATGCTCCCGCCGGACACCAGCGCCGGCGCGCCCGCGCCCGTGTCGGTCCCGCTCGGCCCGATGCGGGGCAGGCTGCTCTCGCGGGCCCGGCTGCTCTACATGGACGTGCGGGGGCTGATCCCCGCCGCGCGGCAGGTGGTCCCGGAGGCGATGCGCGGGGACTCGGCGGCCTACCAGCACTTCGCGGCATTCCTGAGCGGGCGCAACCTCGTCGCCCATCCCAAGCTGCTGAACCAGCCGCTCACCACCGATGTCGCGGTCCGCCCTCAGGGGGTGCCGACCCGGTCGGCCCTGTCGGTGTCCGCCGAGACCGGCGAGGCGGAGGTGCTGGCCGTCGTCGACCAGGTGAACGGCAACATCCTGTTCGGGCTGAACAGCGCGGGCGTCTCCTGGGGCGGCTCCTCCGGCGTGAACGTCGGCGCCTCCGTCAGCGGGTCCGACTTCGACGACAGCGGGGCCTCGCGGGACGGCGGCGGGCTCACGCTGCCCTCCCGCTCGGGCGGCACCTCCGAGTCCACCTCGCTCCTCGACATCTGGGGCACCGAGGAGCTGACGATCGAGCACGGCCGCCAGTACATCATTCGCGCCCCCGTGGACCTCACGCTGACCGGGGCGGAGAGCAGGATGAACGCGGTGCCCACGGACAGCCGGATCCCGCTGGGCGAGATCCGCACGGCCAAGGCGCGGGGCAACGGATTGTTCTCGCTCCCCGAGTACGACGCTCTGCTCATGTACGCCGAGCACGACCTCGCACTGTCCGGCCGCCTGGTGGGCGACGCGGTCGAGCGGTTCCTCAACGGCAGCCTCACCCTCGACCCGACCCTCGCCGTGCCCCTGGTGCAGCGCTACCTCCAGGACCTCACCGCGGCGCGGGCGGCGGGCGAGGACGTCCAGTACGCCGCCCGGCACACCCCGGAGGCCCTGCTCGCCAAGATCAGGGAGGTGACGGGGCTCGGGCCGGCGGCGACCACGGCCCAGCAGGGCGGCGTGGACCAGCAGCTCGACGAGGCACTGCGGGATGCCGCAGCCCAGATCGAGAGCTCCAGGGACGTCGTGATCGCCTCGTCGTACGACCGGGCGACGGGCATCGGCACCACCGAGTCACTGGAACTGACGGATGAGCAGGGCGATCCGGTCGACCCGCTGGACGCGGTGCTCGGCACGGTGGACGCCGCCTATCCCGGCATGACGGACACCAGCCCGACGCTGCGCGAGGAGATCAACGTCGACTTCTCTCGGGACGCGCTGCTCATCCAGGTTCCCGACATGTGGTCGCGGACGGGCTACGAGCGGACCTACCACGTACAGGCCGGGGCGCAGGACTCCCGGGCCGAGGAGGTGACGGTCCGGGCGCGGCTGATGTACGACGACGAGGGCGACTCCCGCCAGGGCAGGATGCTCACGCACACCTCCCAGGCCGGCACCATCGTCCAGCACTACCGCTACTTCGACCGGACGAGGTCCGCGTCCTACAACGGCTCCTACTCGGCGGGCGTGGACGTCAGCGCGACGGACAACGGCGAGGGGCAGGGCGTCGGCCTGTCGACGGACCGCAACCGTTCGTACTCGGTCGCGGTGAACCAGCAGGACGTACGGCTCCAGCGGATGAGCCAGTTCGCCGGGCACTACCGGGTGGAGCAGACGCCGAGGCTGGTCATCGAGGTCGAGCGGCGGCAGGTGCGCAAGGGCAGGGTGTCCGAGACCGCGGCCAAGCTCACCCGCAGGGTCCGCTACGCCAAGGCCACCTACCACGCCCGCCTCGTCCGGCGCATCCCGACCGGCTTCGTCGTCAACGCGGCCCGGGACCCGGGCCCGGTCGCCCTCACGATCGACCCGCGCCGGGTCGAGCTGCACCCCGGGCACTTCCCGCAGGGACTCTGGGACGACCCCGGCAGGCCCACTCTCCTGGAGGTCGTCACCGCGCAGTTCACGAAGATGCTGGGCCGCGCCGCCGTCGCCGAGCGCAGGAACGAGCTGGTCAGGCGGCTGTCACCGTCGGGACTGGTGACCGCGTTCGAGCGCATGGCCGGGCCTGAAGGGCACATCGAACGGATCTCGCGGCTGAAGTTCAAGGACCAGGGCGCCCAGGTGCGGATCCAGGCCCGCCTGTCGGACCTCACTGTCGTCGCCGGCCCGTACGAGGGGGAGAAGGGCGAGGTGGACCGCGCGGCCGACGCCACCAACACCACCGTCTCGCGGGGCCGCGTGCTGCCCGTCGGCGTGGCGGGCAACGCCGACCACGCCGACACCGGCCTGAACGGCGGCGTGCGGACGGGCGAGCAGACGTCCGAGAGCGTGTCCGACCACCACGGGGCCCGCCGCGAGCGCAGCAAGTTCGAGAGCGGCCGCCTCTACAACGTGCGGCTCCGGGTGGACTACGACCTCACCTTCGAGTACGTCGCCCGGCTGCGCGGCCAGGACGAGCGGGTCGTCGGCGACCCCATCCACCTGCCGGGCGCCACGAGCGGCGAGGTCGAGGTGACGCTGACGGAGAACGAGCTGGCGGACCTGCGGTCCCGGATGGAGAACGGCGTGCGGCTCACCCCGGCGCCCGTCGCCCCCGACCGGACGGCCGTCTTCGTGTCCACCCGGAACGTGCACGGGCTCGTCCAGATCGTGGAGGCCGCCCGGCTGGCCGCCCGCGAGCGCGGCGAGGCGGTCCGCGTGGCGGTCCGCGAGACGGACGGCGTCCACCGCTACCTGGCCTTCCCCGACGGTTCCCTGCTCAGCCAGACCCCGGACGGCGGGTTCGCGCAGGCGCTCGCCACCGTCCCGCCCCCGGTGCTGACCGCAGCCGACCGGATCGGCCTGAACCTGCGCGAGGTCTTCATGACCTCCGGCGTGCCCGGCACGTTCACCCAGCAGGTCGTGGCCGAGTTGACGGCGCGCGGCACCTTCGTCGTCGACGGCAGGGCGGCGTGGCCCGTCCAGCACGTCAGCGGGCAGGCGGCGGTCGGCGGCAGCGTCGGCCAGGGCATCTCGGCCGGCGTGTCCTCGCCCGCCATCGAGAACACGCCGCTGGCCAGGTCGGGACGCCCCGACGGGGACCCCGACCTGACCCTGGACGAGCTGCGCGCGCAGAACGTCACCGCGGCCGACCTCGGCGGCGCCGTCTCCCGCGTGACCTGGAGCGGGGACGAGACGGTCACCATGCGCTTCGCCGCCGCGCCCGACCAGCACGTCCACGTGGTGGTGGGCGAGCCCGGCGCGGGGCTGAACGCCTCCACCGAGCTGCACGCGGGCACGCCGGACGATCCGCACGTGCTCCGCGTCTGGCCGCGCGTCCACCCGGACGTCGTGTCGTCGGTCCTGGTGCACGACTTGTCGCACATCGCCCAGGAGGTCGCGGCGATCACGGCGGGCGCCCCGCAGGGCGTGGTCAGGCCGTCGCTGTCGCCCGGCCAGGCGGAGGGCACGGACCTCTGCGTGATCCCCCGGCTGGACGAGCACGCCCACCTGTCGAACAAGTGGCGGGCGGCCACCGACCCGGCCCGGCGGGCGCTGCTGGCCGACGCGATCGACGCCGTCGCCACCGACCTCGAACGCCGCGGCCACACCCCGCCACCGCCGCCCTGGGGCACGGGGCCGCGCGTGCCCGTGGCCGACCGGTCGCAGGGGCGGATCGCGCGACTGCTCAACGCCGAGATCACGGCGGGCCTCGACACCTCGGCGGCCGGGCTGTCCCGGCTGGCCGAGATCGCCGGCGTCGCCGCCCTGTCCCCGGTGCCGGGCCGCCCCGGCGAGTTCACCGTCACCACCCGAGGCGGCGCCTTCACCCTGACCCTGGAACCGGCACCCTCGGGAACGACGGACGTGCGTGCCACCGAGGCCACGCCGGGCCGCCTGACCCTCCGCGTCCCGGCGAACCCCGACCACAGGACCACCATGTCCGTGGCCGAACACCTGGCCACCCACACCACCACCACCCAGCCCGCCGCTCCCCAGCCCGCCGCCACGAGCGGGACGGCGGCCACGACGATGGAGGGCCCGGCCGGGGCAGCGACGCTGGCGCGCATCCGGGGCCTCGCGGTCGCGGTGAACCAGGGAGGGAACCGCGACGCGCAAGCGGCGTTGCGGGCCGAGGCGGAGCGGGCGGGACTCGCGCCGGGGCAGCCCGGCGCGGCGGCCGCGCTGCTCGCGCTGGCGCGGACCGGCGAGCTCACCTCCGCCCACGTCGCGGCGATCAGGAACCGCCCGGCGCTGCCGGAGGCCGCCGCCGCCCAGGCTTTCGTACGCGGCGCCGCGCTGATGGGCGCCCGCGTCCACCTGTACGGCCCGGACCTGGCCGACCTCGTGCTGCCCGGCCGCCCGCCGATCCCCGTCGAGATCCGCCCGGACAACGCAGGCACCCCCGATCCGGGCGTACTCACCGTACGGACCGACGCCACCCGCACGATCGGCGCGAACGAGCGCGCCGCCGCCGCGGCCGCCGCCGCCGCGGTCGCCCGCGCCCAGGGCCGGCCGGAAGTCGACCTCGCCGCGCTGGCCGAGGTGCACGAGGCCGTCCGCCAGGTGCGCTCCGCCACCGCCGCACAGCGCCCCGCCCGGCTGGGGGTGCTGCACGATCTGCTCGCCGCCTCGGGCCCCGGCGTGTGGCGGCTGATCGCCGAACCCGTCGCGGCCGAGCTGGGCACCTTGGCGGCGGGCCCCCGTCCGGTGGACCGCCCCGCCCGCTACGCACGGGCCCGCAGGCTGGCGGACACGACCGGCTGGAACCCGCCGCCGGAGTGCATCTGCCCCGACAACGAGCCGTGCCGCTGCGGCCTGCGCCCGAACCTCTGGCAGCGTCCCGACGAGCAGCAGCGACTAGGAGCATGAGCGCCCCCACGGGGTCGGGCATCATGGAAATTCCGCCGAAGAAAGGACGGGTATGGCATTCGCGGTGGCCCGGACGAGGGACGAGGCCCATCTCTACTTCGACCTGCACCCATGCGCCTGCGGGTCGGTCGACACCACCTGGCGCAGCGGCCTGGTGAATGTCGAGGGGACCCTGGCCAACCGCTACACGGGGGTGTGCGAGGTGTGCGGGGCGGCCCGCGAGTACGTGTTCGGGCTGCCGGAACAGCCGGTGATGCCGTCCGGCTACCCGACGTTCGGCGGTCCCGAGCCGTCGGAGCTGCTGGACGCGGGCGAATGGCTGTGGGTCGCCGACCTCACGGCCGGCAACGTCCCCGTCGACGACCGGGACGAGGCGCTGCGCTCGCTGCGCGTCGCGGCGGCGGCCGTCGAGGAGGCCGTCAAGTTCGTGCCGCCGGGCGCGGACGCGGTGCCGGACGACGGGTTCTGGTCCGAGCGCGGGCTGCTGGTGCGGGCGGCCGAGCCGGGCAGGTTCGCGCTCGACCGGCTACTGATCGTCCGCGACACCTACCAGGAACTGGCGGGCCGTTATGCCTGAGCGCGGGCTGGCGCGTTCGCTGGTGGAGGCGTACGTGCACTTCGACCTGCTCCAGCCGCAGGGCTCGGCGGCGGCCGAGGTCACGCACGAGCCGGACGGGCTGATGCTGCGGCTGGGCGCCGCCGAGGTGCTGGTGCCGTACGAGGCGGAGGAGGCGGCCCGCGCGGAGGGGCTGACCTTCGGCGCGGGCCTGTCGGAGCTCGTGGACCCCGGCCAGTGGACGCTGGTCGCGGCCACCTACGCCGACCGCGCGCTGGAGGGCGGGCTGATGTACGCCGCCAGCGTGGCGGCCGGCGAGGACGCCTACACGAAGGTGACCACCAACTGGCGCTTCGCCGCCGACGCCCTGGCCGAGGCCCTGAAATTCTTCCCCGAGGGCGCCGCCGAGCTGCCCCCGGAGGCGTTCTGGACCGAGGAGGGCCAGACCCTGCGGGCCTCGGACCCCGCCCGTCTCACCCGCGAGAAGCTGGAACGCGACCTCACCTTCTACCGCCGCAGCCTGGCCGACTTCCAGCACCTGCGCACCCGCTGATCAGCGCGTCAACAGGCCGTGGGAGAGCTGGTCGGCGGCCCAGTCCTCCCACTGCGGCGTCGTCCAGCCGCATTCGCGCCGCATCACCAGAAACAGGTCCGGCGACAGGATCCCGACGGTGATGTCGGTGGCCCGGCGTTCGGTCAGGCCGGGCCGCAGGGCCCCCAGGCGGGCCAGCATGGCGACGACCGTGCCGTGGGCGGTGTGCCGCTCCCGGCTGTTGGCGGCCCATTGGGCGGCCATGCCGGCGTCACCGGCCGCCGCGTCCCGCACCACCGCCAGGACGGGGGCCACCCGGTCGAGGATGACCCCGCTCGCGTGAACCCATCCCGCTACGACCTTCGCCGGTTCCTCCGTCGCCTGCAAGGCCGCGAACCAGGGCCGTTCCAGGAGCGGGACGGGCTCGTCGTCCCCGGCGGAGGCGACGTCGACCACGTGCTTGAGCAACTCGCTCTTGGTTCCGTAATGGAAGTAGACCGTCTGCACCGAGACCTCGGCCGCGTCGGCGACCAGCTGGAACGTCGTCCCGGCGTAGCCGCGCACGACGAACAGCTCGTGGGCGGCGCTCACGATGCGGTTTCTGGTCTCCGCCGAACGGCGTTTCGGACTCCTGGCCTCTTCCATTTGTTTAGAGTAGCACCTTAAAGTGTGGCCTTAGAGTCTCACTACAAGAGGTGAATCATGGCGCTCTTAGCTGGGTTCCACCACGTCAAGCTGCCGGTCTCCGACGTGCACAAGAGCCTGGAGTGGTACCGCCGCACGCTCGGCCTCAAGGTGGAGATCGAGTTCGTCGAGGACGGCGTGCTGCGCGGCGTCGCGCTGACCGACCCGGGCCGGACACTCATGCTCGCGCTGCGCGAGGAGCCCGATCGGACCGCCGGCTGGTACGGGTTCGACCCGATCGCACTGGCCGTGCCAACCCTGCAAGCCCTCAACACCTGGTCCGACCACCTGGACGCACTCGAGATCAGCCACTCCGGCATCGCCGAAGGCAGCGCGGGATGGCTGATCAGCGGCATCACCGACCCCGACGGCATCGAGATCCGGCTCTACACCCAGCAGAGGCGACCATGAGCGCACTCCACCTCCCCGCCGGCACCGGCGCCACCCATCACTTCCTCGGCACCACGATGACCGTGAAAGCGGGAACGTCGGAGACCGCCGGCGCCCTGACCCTCATCGAACAGGAATGCCCGCCGGACTTCGCCACCCCCTGGCACGTGCACCAGAACGACGACGAGGCGTTCTACGTGCTGTCGGGGACCGTCCAGCTGTACTGCGGCGACCGGACCTGGCAGGCCGGACCCGGCGACTTCGTCCTGCTCCCCCGCCACCTGCCCCACGCCTTCGCCAACCGCCAGGACTCCCCGCTCCGCCTGCTGCAACTGACCTGGCCGGCCGGCTTCGAACACTTCGCGGCCGACATCGCCGACGGTGGCCCCGACCCCGCCCTGCTGGCCGAGGTGGCCGCCCGCCACGGCTACCAGATCCTCGGCCCACCACCGGACGCCATCACGTGAAGCTTCCGCAGAGTTTCCTCTGGCGGCATGTTGTTCAGCTCGCCGCCCGCCGAAAACAGCGCAAGACTAAATTGTCGGCGGCGCTCTCAAGAATGCCTACCGGCACGATCTCGCGCGAAAACACATTGTGCTGAGCGACCAGCACCCGGTCGAGGGAACCCTGCCTCTTCTCGATCAACCGATGAGGTGTTCTATGCCGATCCCCGTGGCCGCAAGGGCGGCGGAGACAGACGTGAGGGCGAGCACGACGAGAGCGCATCCGCTCGACGAGGATGAATTCGAGTTCATTTTGGCAGCGGTCTGGTGGTAGAGCTTCACGGCGGGATCGTTTTCGTCGTCGTAATCCCCGTCGTGGTAGGCGACCATCTTCGCGGCGCACAATGCGCAGAGGCTTCCCTCCGACACCTCTTTGCCGCAACCGTTGCAATGCGCCATGCTCTCAACCTCCGCGGTCCGATTGTCGGAGAGTACCAATCCAGGCGGAACTTTCACAGAGCTAGTCGATATACGTGCTCTGCTTTGTCAATTCGCATCCGGCACCCGTCGAAGGGAAGGACCCCCGCGATGTTCAACCGGCGAGCCCGTTCTCCGTGCCCGGTGCCGGCGGGATCGCCCGGACACCCGTCGTGGCGCTCGCCGACTCCACGAGCTCGGGGCTGCCGAGGGGTCGCGTACTCTGCTCGGCCGCCTTGAGCTCGACCAGTTGGCTCTCCACGACCTTGAGCGTGTGAAACTTGCGCGCGGTCACCATGACCCGCCCCTCCATCGACCCGACCGTGTCGTTGTACGCCTTGACCGACCGGTCGAGGGACCTGCCCAGAGCGTTCAGATGCGAGCCCATGACCGAAAGCCGCTCGTACAGTTCCCGGCCGAGTTCGTACACCTGCTTGAGGTTGTCCTGCAGCGCCGCCTGGGTCCACGCGAACGCCACGGTGCGGAGCAGGGCGATGAGCGAGGTCGGCGTCGCGATCAGGACGTTCTTGGCGATCGCGTACTCGAGCAGGGCCGGCTCCTTCTCCAGCGCCGGCTGGAGGAAGGCGTCACTGGGCACGAAGAGCACGACGAACTCCGGTGATGCGGCGACCTTCCGGAAGTACTCCTTGCCCCCGAGCGCATCCACGTGCTGGCGCAGCTGCCGGGCATGGTCGGCCCAGTGCCTGTCCGTCTCGGTCTCATCGTCGGCCTCGACCGCTGACATGAACGCGGCCATCGGAACCTTGGAGTCCACGACGACGTGCTTGCCACCCGACAGATGGATCAGCATGTCGGGCCGGAGTGAACCCTCGCTGTCGGCGAAGTGGACCTGGGTGTCGAAGTCGCACCGCTCGACCAGGCCCGCCTGCTCCACGGCCCTCTTGAGATGCATCTCGCCCCAGGATCCGCGCACCTGCGGCTTCTTGAGCGCCTCGACGAGCGCCCGGGTCTCCTTCCGGGTCCGCTGGCCTTCCTCGGTCAGGGTGATCAGCTGCTGGCTCAGTGTGGCCTCGGCCGCCACGCGGGTGGTGGAGAACTCCTTGAGCTGCCGGTCCATCTCCGCCAGCTGATCACGGACCGGCTTGCTGGCCGCGCTCAGGGTCGCCTCGGCCTTGGTCACCAGCTCGGCCTGAGACTGCTTCAGCATCTGGTTGGTCGCCGCGCGCAGCGTCTCCTCCAGGAGCCGGTTGTTGTCCGAGCGGGTCTGATCGAGCTCCTGGCGGACAGCCTGCACCGTCGCGGCCTGCTCCAGCAGCGCCTGTTTCTGCATGACCAACTCGGCAAGCTGCGTCTTCAGGTCCTGGATCTCCGAGCGCAGGACCGACTCCCTCGCCCTCAGCTCGGTGATCGAGAGTTCGGTGCCGCGGAGAAGACGACCCGCTTCCGCTCCTCGCGCCTGCTCCGCCTGGAGTTCCGCTCGCAGCCGCTCCGCGTCGGCCGCCTTCCTTTGGAGGCTGCTCCGAGTCGCCTCCACCTCGGCACCGAGCCGGCCGAGTCGCTCGTCCAGTGTCCTGCGCTCGGTCAGGGCGGTGGTGTGTGCCTGGCTCAAATCGGCCAGTTGCCGCTGGGCCCTGTCCCGTTCGGCGCGCAGCGCGGCCGCCTGCTCGGCGGCCTGGGCTCGCTGTTCCTCGGCGAGCTTCAACGCGACGCGCTCGTCCGCCGCGCGGCTACGGGCGATCAGATACGCGATCGTGGCGCTGACCAGCACAAGCACGATCGCCAGTACGACAAGGGAGAAGGGAGTCATCTCAGGCCACCCGCTTCCAGTCCTGGCACCCGTTGGTCTCGAAGAACTCGCCCTTCTTGACGGCGACTCTGGTCTGTCCCTGGACGTTGCCGTTGGCGATGATGGCGGTGAGCTCGCCGGAGGCGTTCTTCAGGCGGGCCCAGTAGCAGTTGGAGCCGTCCGCCCCGGCCGTCTTGTAGGTGCCGGGCTTGATGTCCTCGCCGACGAGATACTGACCGTCACCGGAGAAGGTGGTCTGCGGGCCGTCTTCTTCCTCCGGGTCCACCACGGGCTCAGCGGTGACCGTCTCTGTCGCGGCAGGCACCGACTCGGCCTGCGCGGTCTCGGTCACCGTGACGACGGGGCGCGGGGAGGCCGAGGTCCCGGTGTCGCCACCCGCGCCGATCGCCACGCCGATGGTCAACGAGACGATCGCGGTCAGACCGTGGGCCAGGAAACGCCGGCCCGGCCGGGCCGGGGGCACCACGGGAGCAGCAGGCTGCCAGCCCGGCTGGGCGAAGGACTGCTGGTACGGCGGCTGCGGGTGAGGACCCGTGCCGAGGTTCTGGTTGGTCATGTCGAGTCCTCTCGCGGTCGGACTTCTGAGCCCGAAGGGGTTGACGAGAGAACTGTGGTTCAGGCTCCTTGATGAGCGCTAAATTAATTCCGATAACCCCCCTTATCGACATTTGTTTATTTACGAGCGGTTTTGCACTACCGAGCCTCCGCAGAGTTCGCGGTACGCCTCGCGCAGTTCGGCGGCCTCGGGGGCACGCCTTGCTTCCAGGCCACTGACCACCTCGGCTGCCCGCCAATAGTGGGAGGGTACGAGGAGTCCGCTGGTCATCGCGGCGAGAGTCAGATGTCCCGCCTCGTCGGGCTGGTCGGCGACCAGGAGCGCCAGAGCCAGGTCGAGCCGCGCGGCCACGGCCCTGCGCGGCCGTGGCGGGCCGTCGGTCGCCGACTCCAGCCGGGCGAGCACTCCCCGGGAGTACGGCTCGGCCGATGGATCACCGAGCCAGCACAAAGTGGTCGCGAGGTAGGCGTCGGACTTGGCGGGGTCGTACCGGTAGTGATGTTCGGCCCGGTCGGGGACGTGCAGAGGTTCGACGAGCCGCATCAGCCGGTTCAGCGTCTCGTGGGTCTCCCGGGCCCGGCCGAGGCGTGCCCAGGCCCGGCCCTCCTGGGCGGTCGCCTGGATGTACGCCGAGCTGCCGCCGGGCGCGACTCGTTGCGCCGCCTGGGCGAGGGCCAGGGCTTGCCCGAAGTCGCCGTCGGTGAGGACCTGCCACGCCTCCGTCTCCAGACACCAGGCAGCAATCTCCCGATGCTCTGACTCCTTTGCGAGCTGGGCGGCCGTTCGGAGCCGTGCGGCGGCGGCCGGAAACCGGCGCAGGTCGATGAGGCAGGTCGCGGCGAGGAGCGAGAGCCAGCCGCCGGCCACCAGGAGCCGCCGATGCTCGCTGAGCGTCTTCTTGGAGTCCAGGAGTTGGGAGACGTAGGAGAGGTGACGGCGCACCCGCACCAGCAACTCGCGAGGCGGCATCCTCGGGTAGGCCACCGCTAGGTCATCAACCGCCAGTTCCAGACGTTCGAGGGTTTCCCGTCCGACCTCGGTGGCGGCGACGCGACGTGCCAGGTCCAGAGCGTCCCACTCGTCGTCACCGGCGAACCCGACGCTGCGAGGGTTGTGCTCGAACAGTTCGTCCTCGGCGAGGCCGAGGGCGCGGGCGTACAGGAGGCGGTAGGGGTCGTCGGGCTGGTTGTGTTCGGCCTCGTACGCCTTGATGCGGCGGACGATGCTCTCGCGCGAGGGGAGTCGGGCTCGTACGTCGTCGTCGGCGGCCTCGGCCAGGCGTCGGGCCATCTCTTTCTGACTCCAGAACCGGTTGCGGCGCTCAGCGCGCAGCCGTACGGCCCAGGCGGGGAGTTCTGTGACCACCGCTGACACCTCGCTGTCAGACCAGGGGGACGTGCTGACGACCCTTAGTGTCCCCCAATCACATCTGTGATCAAAGGATTACTTACCGCTGTAATCGGAGGTGACGAGATCGAAACCGGGGTCCGTAGACGCTGGCACCGCCGTACGGACCCCTTGATCAGGATGGTGGTCCTGACCCATGACCCACGATAGGACTGTTGCCGCCCCTCGTCCGGTGTTCGCGGGATGGCGGATCATGCGCGGTGATGCCGGACGGTGGTGGGCGACGCGCGAGCGGGCGTTCCCCCGGGCGGTCGAGGACGCGGGCGCGCACCGTACGGTCGATGCCGACGACCTGGTGAAGTTGTGCCAGGCCATCGCGGAGCAGGAGAGCATCGCCGAGCAGAAGCGCCCTGCGGCGGCGGCCGGCCACGCCCGATGGGCCGCCGTGCCCACCCCAACACAAAAAACCCAGCTCAGCGTACTGAGCTGGGTTTTGGTGCGGTGCGCCGCCAGGGACTCGAACCCCGGACCCGCTGATTAAGAGTCAGCTGCTCTGACCAACTGAGCTAGCGGCGCCTGCGAGAAGGAATATACCGGTCATCCTCATCCTGGTCGAATCGGTCATCTGCGACGCTCTGTTGCTAGAATAAAGTTCGGCCCGCAGACAGGAGCATAGATGTTCGACTCGCCCGCCGACGTGACGGAACGGCTCGCCGCCGTGGACTATCTCTCCGACGACGCCATCTCCACCTCGGTGTTCCTGGCCGCGGCGCTGGGCAAGCCGCTGCTGGTGGAAGGCCCGGCCGGGGTCGGCAAGACGCAGCTCGCCAAGGCGGTCGCCGCGGCGACCGGGTCCGAGCTGATCCGGCTGCAGTGCTACGAGGGCCTGGACGAGGCCCGCGCCCTCTACGAGTGGAACTACAAGAAGCAGCTCCTCCGCATCCAGGCGACCAGCGCCGACGACGACATCTTCACCGAGGAGTTCCTGCTGGAGCGCCCGCTGCTCAAGGCCATCAGGTCCGAGCGGCCCACCGTGCTGCTCATCGACGAGACAGACAAGGCCGACGTCGAGGTGGAGGGCCTGCTGCTGGAGCTGCTGTCGGACTTCCAGGTGACGATCCCCGAGCTCGGCACCGTCGTGGCCCGGAGCCGGCCGTACGTCGTGCTGACCTCCAACGCCACCCGCGAGCTGTCGGAGGCGCTCAAGCGGCGCTGCCTCTACCTGCACATCGAGTACCCGACGCCGGAGCGCGAGCGCGACATCGTGCTCAGCCAGGTGCCGGGCATCCGGGGCGACCTCGCCGAGCAGCTCGCGCGGACCGTCGCGACGCTGCGGGCGCTGGAGCTGAAGAAGGCTCCGTCGGTGGCCGAGACCGTCGACTGGGCCAACACCCTGCGCGCCCTCGGCAGGGACGAGCTGGACGAGGCCACCGTGGCGGGCACCCTGGGCGTGGTGCTCAAGCACGCCGCCGACCACACGCGGGCGGTCAAGGAGCTGGGGCTTCCCGATGCCTGAGACCGGCTCGCTGGTCGACCGGCACGTCGGGTTTGTACGGGCGCTCCGCGAGGCCGGGGTGCCCGTGTCGGTCGCCGAGGGGCTGGACGCCGCCAACGCGCTGCGCGTGGTCGAGCTGGCCGACCGGGAGTCGCTGCGGGCCGCGTACGCGGCGACGCTGGTCAAGAAGCCCGCCTACCGGCCGGGGTTCGACGTGCTGTTCGACCTCTGGTTCCCGGCCACGACGACGGGCATGCGCGCCCCGCGCGAGGAGCCGCTGGACCCGGAGACGGCGACCGTCGAGGAGCTGCGGGCCTACCTCGCGCAGCTGCTGACCGACGGCGGTGAGGCCGAGATGCGGGCGTTCGCGCAGGCGATGGTGAGCCGGTTCGGGCGGCAGCATGCGTCCGGGCCCGGCCGGCAGAACTGGTTCTCCTACAGCGTCCTGCGGGCCCTGTCCCCCGAGACGTTGATGGCCCGCATCCTGCGCGAGGTCCTGGCCGGGCAAGAACGCGGCGGGCTGGCGGAGAAGACCGTGCGGCAGCGGGTCAACTCCGGCATCCGGCGCTTCGAGGAGGAGGTGGCGACCGACGTCCGCCGCCGCATCGCCGAGGACTCCGGCGTGGAGCGCATCGCCCGCTCCGCCGTACGCCCGCCGCTCGACCAGATCGACTTCCTGCGCATCACCAAGGCCGACCTGTCCCGGCTGCGCCGGGAGGTGCACCCGCTGGCGCGGCGGCTGGCGGCGCGGCTGACGATCAAGCACAGGAAGGGCCGGCGCGGGCGGCTCGACTTCCGCCGCACCATGCGGGCCTCGCTGCAGAGCGGCGGCGTCCCGCTGACCACGCACTTCAAGCCGCCCCGGCCGCACAAGCCGGAGCTGGTCATCCTCTGCGACACCAGCGACTCGGTCTCGTCGTTCGCGCACTTCACGCTGCTGCTGACGTACGCGCTGCGTGAGCAGTTCACGAAGGTGCGGGCGTTCGGCTTCGTGGACACCGTGGATGAGATCACCCGGTTCTTCCAGCCCGGCGCCGACGTGGTCGAGGCGATGACCCGGCTCGCGAACGAGGCCGACATGGTCCGCTTCGGCCGCACCAACTACGGCCACAGCCTGGAGACCTTCGCCGAGCGCTACGGCGACGCGATCGGTCCCAAGACCTCGCTGCTGATCCTCGGCGACGCCCGCTCCAACTATCAGCCGCCCGCGCTCGACCTGCTGAAGTCGCTGGCCGGCAAGGCCCGCCACGCCTACTGGCTGAACCCGGAGCCCCGGCCGCAGTGGGACACCGGCGACTCGGTGGCGAGCGACTACGCCACGATCGTCCCGATGCACGAGTGCCGCAACGTCGCCCAGCTCACCGCGTTCATCGAGACCCTGGCCTGAGGGTCCGCGAAGCCGTCGTGCCGCCGGGCCATGGACCGGCGGCACGAGCGGCGATCCCGGCCGGGGCCGGGCCGGGATCGCGGGGAGGCAGGTCTCAGACGGCGAGCCTCAGACGGCGAGTCTTCAGACGGCGGCGGCCTTGAGCAGTTCCTTGGCCGCGGTGCGGGTGAGCAGCTCGATCTGCTCGTCGGTGTAGACGCGCCCCTCGACGGCCTTGATGACCTTGGGGGCCACGCGCGGCTTGAGCACCGTGAGCCCTTCGGCCACGAAGACGCCGCCCCTGGGCAGCAGGCCGCAGTGGACCGCGAGCATGGGCGAGATCGTCACCTGGACGCCGGTCTCGCGGGTCAGCAGGTCGCCGAACGACTCGGCGGTCTTGACGAGCTTGCTCGCGTACGTGGAGCCGTATTTCTCGCCGAAGAACAGCCGGCCGCCGTAGACGTTGATGTCGGTGTCGGGGCTCCAGGACTCGTTGTCCACGATCCACACCCCGGCGGGGCCGATGATCAGGTGGTCGATGGACGCCTCGCCCTTGACGGCGCGCCCGTCGAGCACGGTGTAGCCCTGCCGGCCCAGGGAGCGGCGCAGGATGCGGGCGGTGATGGTCTCACCGTGCTTGGCCCCGCGCCAGACGGCGGTGGCGTAGAAGGCGCGCCAGTCGAGGAACCAGTCGACCGCGGCCACGAGGGCGGCGACCAGGAGGCCCACCGCGACCGAGGCTCCGGAGAGGTCGAAGCGCAGGGCCACCGCGACGCCGACGACGAACCCCACGCCCGTCTTGACGTATCGGGACCTGCGGCGGTTCTTGGCGTCCTCACGCCACAGTTTTTCGTACCACCACTGCGCGGAGTTTCCTGTGTACTTGTCGCTTGGCTGCACGTAGATCGAGCCACCGGGCACGGCAAACTCCCCCAAAAGAGTAGGAAATGTGCAGGATCTGCCACGCCGAAGATCCCTCGCCGGTCAAGGGATACCCGGCTCGCAACCAAGGCAAGCCTAAGGTGAGACGATTGGCACCGGCAAGCAGGGGTTCCCCCTGCGTCTACCGACCAGTCGGTATGCTGTCCCGGTGACCAAGGGGCAGCATGGGAAAGACGAACCGGTCCGGCAGCGACTGCTCGCCGAGGCGACCCGGCTGTTCGCCGAGCGCGGGTTCGAGGGCACCTCCGTGCAGGAGATCGTCGTGGCGGCGGGCGTCACCAAGGGCGCCATGTACCACTATTTCGACTCCAAGGACGACCTGCTGCGCGAGATCTACGGCCGGGTCCTGCGCATGCAGATGGACCGGCTCACCGCGATCGCGGAGGGCTCGGGCACGGTCGAGCAGCGCCTGCACCGTGCCGCCGCCGACGTCGTCGAGACCACGACCGCCAACCTCGACGACTCCAAGATCTTCTTCCGGTCGATGCACCTGCTCGCTCCGGAGACCCAGAAGACCGTGCGCGCCGAACGCCGCCGCTACCACGAGCGCTTCCGCGACCTCGTGGCCGAGGGGCAGCGCGCCGGCGTCTTCTCCGGCAAGGTCCCCGCCGACCTGGTCGTCGACTACTTCTTCGGCTCGGTGCACCACCTGGGCACGTGGTTCCACGCGGACGGGCCGCTCACCGGCGCCCAGGTGGGCAGGCACTTCGCCGACCTACTGCTCGCCTCCCTCGGGGCCGGGCACGTCGACGAGTGAGGCCAGGGCGGCCCGGTGGTCGCCCGGCGTGCCGAGCGCGATCTCCGAGGACTTCGCGCGCTTGAGATAGAGATGTACGGGGTGCTCCCACGTCATCCCGATCCCGCCGTGCAATTGCAGCGCGTCCTCCGCCACGCGCACCGCGACCCCGGCGTTCCACGCCTGCGCCACGGCCACCGAGACGGCCGAGGGGTCGGCCACCGCGTTGCGGGCCGCGGCCCGGGCCCGTACGACGTCCAGCCACAGGTCGGCCAGCCGGTGCTTGATCGCCTGGAACGAGCCGATGGGCCGGGCGAACTGATGACGCTCCTTGACGTAGCCGAGCGTCGTCTCCAGGCACCACTCCGCCACGCCGAGCTGCTCGCTGGCCAGCAGCGCCGCGCCGAGCCGCAGCACGGCGGCCAGGTCGCAGGCCCCCACGTGCCGGGCCTCGGCCCGGTCGAAGGTCACCGTGGCGACCGGCCTGGTCAGGTCCAGCGACGGGACCACCGTCACCTGGGCCGCCGCCGCCTCGACCGCGTACAGCTCGCCGTCCACCGGCACCAGCAGCACGTCGGCCACGTCCGCGCCGGCGACGCCGGTCACCGTGCCGGACAGCCGGCCGCCCTCCGCCCGCACCTCCGAGCCGCGCTGCGGCCGGTACGGCGAGGCCGCGAACGACACCGCGAGCGCCGCCGTACGCCGGCCCTCGGCCAGCTCGCCGAGCAGCGCGTCCCTGGTCGGCAGCAGCGCCCGGGTGGCGAGCACCGCGCTGGTGAGGAACGGCACCGGCGCCACGGCCCGGCCCAGCTCCTCCAGCACCACGCCAGCCTCGCCGGGACCGGCTCCCGCGCCGCCCAGCTCCTCGGGGATCAGCAGCCCGGCCACGCCGATCTCGCCGGCCAGCGTCTTCCACAGGTCCAGGTCGGCGGGCTCGGACTCCACCCGCTTGAGCACGGCGGCCGGCGGGCAGCGGTCGGCCAGCAGCGCCCGCACGCTCGCGCGCAGCTCCTCCTCGATCTCCGTGTACAGCAGGGTCATCGCGGCAGGTCCTTCCAGGGGACGTCCTTGTCGACGCGGGGTTCGGAGGGCAGGCCGAGCACCCGCTCGGAGATGATGTTGCGCAGGATCTCGGACGTGCCGCCCTCGATCGAGTTGCCCTTGGCCCGCAGGTAGCGGTAGCCGGGCCCGCGGCCGAAGAAGTCGACGTCCTCGGATCGGCGGAACGCCCAGTCGTCGTAGCCGAGGTCGCGGTTGAACTCGACGTCGAAGCCGGACAGCGCCTGGTTGAGCTTGGCGAACGACAGCTTCATCCCCGACCCCTCGGGCCCCGGCTCCCCCGCGGCGAGCTGCTCGCGCAGCCGCGCGCCGGACAGGCGGGTGACCTCGGCCTCCACCCACAGCGACAGCAGCCGCTGGTGCAGGTCGTGGGTACGCAGCTCGGGACGCTCGCGCCAGGCGTCGAGCACCGTCGCCATGACGCCGCCGCCGCGCCGGGTGGGCGCGCCGCCGATGGCCACGCGCTCGTTCATGAGCGTGGTCTGCGCGACCCGCCAGCCGTCGCCGATCTCGCCGAGCCGCAGGTCGTCGGAGAGCCGTACGCCGGTGAGGAAGACCTCGTTGAACTCGGCCTCGCCGGTGATCTGCCGCAGCGGCCGCACCTCGACGCCGGGCGCCTGCATGTCGCACACGAAGTACGTGAGGCCGCGGTGCTTGGGCACGTCCGGATCGGTACGGGTGACGAGGATGGCCCAGCGGGCGTGGTGGGCGCCGGACGTCCACACCTTCTGGCCGTCCACCACCCATTCGTCGCCGTCGCGTACCGCGCGGGTGGCGAGCGTGGCCAGGTCGGACCCGGCGCCAGGCTCGCTGAAGAGCTGGCACCAGATCTCCTCGCCGGTCCACAGGGGACGCAGGAAGCGGCGCTTCTGCTCCTCGGTGCCGAACGCCAGGATCGTGGGCGCGGCCATGCCGAGCCCGATGCCCTGCTTGCCGCCGTTGATCTGCGGGGTGTCGGCCAGCTCCCGCTCGACGACCTGCTGCAGCTCGCGGGGCGCGCCGAGCCCGCCGAGCCCCTTGGGGAACCACACCCAGGCGAGCCCGGCGTCGAACCTGGCCCGCAGGAACTCCAGCCGGTCCCCGGCCGGGTCGTGCCCGGCCAGGAACTCCGCGACCCGCTCCTTGATCTCCGCCTCGTTCACCTCTGCCTCACATCCACTTCTTGAGCTCGCGGTAGGCGAGTGAGCGCTTGTGCACCTCGTCGGGGCCGTCGGCGAGGCGCAGCGTGCGCGCGTGCGCCCAGAGCGCCGCCAGCGGGAAGTCCTGGGAGACGCCGCCCGCCCCGTGCACCTGCACGGCCTTGTCGAGGATCCACTCCACGGCGATCGGAGTGGCGATCTTGATGGACTGGATCTCGGTGTGGGCGCCCTGGTTGCCCACCGTGTCCATGAGCCAGGCCGTCTTCAGCACGAGCAGCCGGAGCTGCTCGATGCGGATGCGGGACTCGGCGATCCAGTCCTGGACCACGCCCTGCCGGGCGACGGGCTTGCCGAACGTGGTGCGCGACAGCGCCCGCCGGCACATCAGCTCGACCGCCCGCTCGGCCATGCCGATGAGGCGCATGCAGTGGTGGATGCGTCCGGGGCCGAGGCGGGCCTGGGCGATGGCGAAACCGCCGCCCTCCTCGCCGATGAGGTTGGCCACCGGGACGCGGACGTCCTCGAAGACGACCTCGGCGTGGCCGCCGTGGTCGGCGTCGGTGTAGCCGAAGACGTGCATGCCGCGCTTGACGTGCAGGCCGGGGGTGTCGCGGGGCACCAGGACCATGCTCTGCTGGCGGTGCTTCGGCGCCTCCGGGTCGGTCTTGCCCATGACGATGAAGATCTTGCAGTTGGGGTTCATCGCGCCGGAGATGTACCACTTGCGGCCGTTGATGACGTACTCGTCGCCGTCACGGACGATGGAGGTGGCGATGTTGGTGGCGTCGGAGGAGGCCACGTCCGGCTCGGTCATCGCGAAGGCGGAGCGGATCTCGCCGTCGAGCAGCGGCCGCAGCCATTCCTTGCGCTGCCACTCGCTGCCGAACATCGCCAGCACTTCCATGTTGCCGGTGTCGGGGGCCGCGCAGTTGGTGGCCGCCGGGGCGATGCTGGGACTCCGGCCGAGGATCTCGGCCAGCGGGGCGTACTGGAGATTCGTCAGGCCGGCGCCGTGCTCCCCGGGGAGGAACAGGTTCCACAGGCCGCGCTTCCTGGCCTCGTCCTTGAGGTCGTCCAGGAGGGGCGGAATGCTCCAGCCGCTGTCGGCCGCCTGCTCCTCGAAGGCCGCCTCGGCGGGGTAGACGCACTCGTCCATGAAACGCAGCAGGCGTTCCCGCAGGTCCTCGGTGACTTGGTCATAGGCGAAGTCCATGCCGTGAGCCTACCGACCGGCCGGTATGAGTGTCGACAGGTGGATCCTCATAAAAACCGTCATGTGGCCATCATCCGTGCCAAGCCGGGCCACCTAGGGTTGCCCCATGACCGCCACGCTCCCTCAGCCCGTCGTCCTCGAGAACGACGTCGTACGGCTCGAACCGCTCGCCCTCGCCCACGTCCCCGACCTGTTCGCCGCCGGCGGCGGTGACGACGAGGTGTGGCGGTGGCTGCCGGTCACCACGCCGCGTACGGAGGAGGAGCTGGCCAAGACGGCGCTGTCCCTCATTCACGACGACCAGCACGTCCCGTTCGCCGTGATCGCGAAGGAGAGCGGCCGGGCGGTCGGCTGGACGACCTACGGCGACGTGCCCGGGTTCGAGGCCAGCGTCGAGATCGGCTGGACCTGGTACGGCCGCGCGGTCTGGCGCACCGCCGTCAACACCGCCTGCAAGCTGCTGCTCGTGGAGCACGCCTTCGGGCTCGGGCTCAACCGCGTCATGCTGAAGACCGACGTGCTCAACGTACGCTCCCAGAACGCCATCAGGCGGATCGGCGGCGTGCACGAGGGCACGCTGCGCCGGCACCGCAGGCGGCCGGACGGCACCTGGCGCGACACCGCCGTCTTCGGCATCCTCGACGAGGAGTGGCCCGAGCACCGCGCCCGCCTGCTGAGCCGCCCGTAGGACCCCCTGCGCGAGAATGCCGGTCATGGAGCTGGACCATCTCGTGTACGCCACCCCCGACCTCGACGCCACCGTGGCCGAGCTGGAGCGGCGGCTCGGCGTGCGGGCCGCCGTCGGCGGGCGGCACCCGGGGCTCGGCACCCGCAACCGGCTCATCGGGCTCGGCGGCCGGAGCTACCTGGAGGTCATCGGGCCCGATCCCGAGCAGGAGGAGCCGGCCGGGCCGCGGTCGTTCCTCATCGACTGGGGGGCCGCCCGGCACCCGACCGAGGACGACCTGCCACGGGTGGAGCCGGTGTCGCTGACCGTCGCCTGCCCCGACCCCGGCGCGGTCCGGCCGGCCCTGGCGGCCGTCGGCGCGACGGCCCCCCTGACGAAGGAGCCGGCGCCGCGCCTGGTGGCCGAGCTGACCGGCCGGACCGGCCCGGTCACGCTCACCTGACCGGGCGGAGCATGCCGGTGAGCAGGTCGGCGACGGCGCGGCGCAGGTCGTCCTCGGCGGACGGGCCGCCGGCGCCCGCGACGGCGTAGAACATCAGGCCCTCGGCGAAGGCCACGAGCTCGCCGGCGTGCCGCGCCGGCTCCGCCGAGCCCATCGCGGCCAGCAGCGCCGCCGCGACCTCGCGGAAGCGGCGGCCCGCGAGGTCGTAGACCGCGCGCAGCTCGGGCCGGCGCGTGGCCTCCAGGGCCAGCTCGTAGCGGGCGAGCGTACGCCGGCGGTCGAGGAGCTGCGCGTGCAGCGCCCGCGCGAACACCCGGGCCGCCCCGTCCACGCCCACCGTGGGGTCGAGCGCCTCCGGGGCGAAGACCGCGGACTCCAGCTCCGTGAGCCGGGCCAGCGTCAGCTCCAGCAGGGCCGCCCGCGTCCTCGCGAGGTTGGACGTGGAGCCGGGCGGCAGGCCCGCCGCCTCGTCCACCGCCCGATGGGTGAGGCCGCGCATGCCGCGCTCGGCCAGCAGGGCGATGGCCGTGTCCGCGACGAGCTCCGAACGTCTCATGGCAGCCGATACTACACCCGTAGTACGCTCACACTACAGACGTAGTGAGCAGGAGGTCCTGACATGGCGGACGCCGTCGTCATCGGAGCCGGCATCGGCGGTTTGACCAGCGCCATCGCGCTGCGGCAGCGCGGCTGGGAGGTGACGGTGCTGGAGCGGACGCCCGCGATCGAGCCGGTCGGCTCGGGGCTGGCGATCGCCGCCAACGCGCTCAAGGCGCTCGACACGCTCGGCCTCGGCGACCGCGTCCGCGCGCTGTCGCGCATCCAGGGCCAGGTGGGGATCAGGCGCGCCGACGGGCGCTGGCTCACGCACACCACGCCCGAGGCCGCGGCGGGCCGCTACGACGACTCGGTGGTGGTCCTGCCGCGGGCGGCGCTCATGGAGGTCCTGACCGGCGCGCTCGGCCCGGACGTCCTGCGCCTCGGCACCGGGGTGACGGAGGCGGACCCGGAGACCGGCGTGGTCCGCACCGAGGCGGGCGAGGAGTTGCCCGCCGACCTGGTCGTGGGCGCGGACGGGATCCGCTCCCGCACCCGGCGGGCGCTGTTCCCCGGGCATCCCGGCCCGGCGTACGCGGGCGTGACGGCGTGGCGCGGTCTCGTGCCGCGCGGCGGCCTGGAGGTCGGTGTCAGCGAGAGCTGGGGCAGGGGGCGGGTGTTCGGGGTGAGCCCGCTGGCCGGCGACCTCGTCTACGTCTACGCCACCGACGTGCTGCCCGAGGGCGTGGCCTGCGCCGACGAGCGGGAGGAGCTGATCCGCAGGTTCGGCGGCTGGCACGAGCCGATCCCCGCGCTGCTGCAAGCGGCGCGGCCCGAGATGATCATCCGGAACGACGTGTACCACCTGGCCGAGCCGCTGCCCGCCTACCACCGGGGCAGGATCGCGCTGGTGGGCGACGCGGCCCACGCCATGACCCCCAACCTCGGCCAGGGGGCCTGCCAGGCGATCGAGGACGCGGTGGTGCTGGCGCACGCGGCCGGCGACCTCGCCGGTTACACCGCCGCCAGGCTGGCGCGCACCCGGCGGATCATGCGCCGCTCGTGGGACGTCTGCCGGGCCACGAAGCTGCGCAACCCGCTGCTCGTCGCGGCCCGTGACGCCGCCCTGAGCCTGGGGGCGAGGGCGCGGCCCGACCTGCTCGTCCGGTCGATGGACGAGGTGCTGGGCTGGCGGCCCCCGGAGGAGACGGTCAGCTCGCGTCCGAGGCGGCCGTGACCGCGCTCCCGGAGCCGGCGGTGGCCTCGATCGGGGCGGCCGGGTTCGCCGGGACGACCGGACGGGTGTGGTCGGGGGCCAGGCGGCCCAGGGTGATCGTGCCGCCGATGGTCAGGGCGGCGGCCAGCAGCGCGGGGACCGCCGTGCCCGGGGCGGTCGGCAGCGGCTCGCCGAGCAGCAGCGCCCCGGCCAGCACCGAGGTGATCGGGTCGATGACCTGCACGCCCGCGTACGCGATGCCGAAGTAGCCCACCGCATAGGAGCGCTGGAGCAGCACCACGGCGCAGACCAGCAGCACGGGCACGGCGAGGGTGAACCAGTGGACGAGCCGCCCCCAGTCTCCCTCCAGGCCGCCGCCCACGACCCTGACGAACGTCGACACGCTCGCGGTGACCACGCCGGCCCCGATGGCCAGCACGATCGCCCGCCCCGCGCCGCTCATGCGGCCCGCCGCCACCTGCGTGACCAGCACGATCACGCCGATCACGGCCAGGAATCCGAGCGCCGCGCCGTTGCCGAGATGCGGCGTCACGTTGTGCTCGGGCACCAGCAGCATGAGCCAGAGCAGCCCCACGGCCACGGCGAGCGAGCCGAGGATCTCCGCCCGGTAGGGCTTGCGCCCGTACATGAACGCGGCCAGCGGCACCGCGAACACCAGCGTGGCCACGCTGATCGGCTGCACCACGACCAGCGGGGCGAGGCTGAGCGCCACGGCGTGCAGGCAGGCGCCGGCGAAGCCGATGACGCCGCCGATCCACCAGCGGGGCCGTCGGACCAGCTTGAGCGAGGCGCCCTCGGCCACGGCCTCGTACTGCTGGAGCGCGGCGCCGAGCGCGTAGCCCAGCGCTCCCACCAGGGCGATGAGCAGGCCGGCCCAGGTCATGGGCGCCGACGCGGGGGCAGAGATCCTTGCACGAGCATTGCTCCAGCTTAGGAGGACAGCGGAGCGGACGAATCATACTTTCGGTGGAACATCAGCTAGATATCGCCCGCCACCTGGGGGAACTTCTTTCCTTCAGGATGGCTCGGGGCAGACGCAGAACGCGTGCCCGGCCGGGTCCTGCAGCACGATCCAGCGCGTCCCCTCCTCGGTGATGCCGGGCTGGAACTCGGGCCTGGTCGCGCCGAGCGCGACGTACTCCTCGGCCGCCCGCTCCACGTCCGGCACCCGGAAGTCGAAGTGGAACTGCTTGTTCGGGCTGGGCCAGGCCACCGGCTCGCGCTCGGCGATCCGGCCGAAGTAGATGCTGGTCGTGCCGTCGCTCACGGCGGCGTACTCGTCCTCCGCGTACGTGATCTCCCAGCCCGTGATCGCGTGGTAGAACTCGGCCAATGTCTTGGGCTCCTGGCAGTCGAGGGAGACCGCGAGGAGCTTCGCCTTCGTCGTCATGGTTCGAGCCTTCCAGGCGTACCTGTCATCTTCCGTCAGGTATGCGTGCGGAAACGGCGAGGGGCCGCACCCTCACGGGCGCGGCCCCTCTGAACGGCAGGTCAGGGATCACCGCGGGAACCGGCCGTAGTAGTCCCCAAGACGGGACCGGTACTCGGGCTCCTTGAACCTGGCCTCGTCGAACTCGGGCGAGTCCTTGATCTCGGCCTTGGTGCGCGCCACGTGGACGTTGCGCTCCTGAGGGTCGATGCTCGTGATGACCTGAGCCGGGAGCATGACCTTCTTGCCGAAGATCCAGGGGCCGGTGTCGACGATGATGTAGCTCTCGCCGACCTCGTACGTCGCCTCATCGACGGACCCGATCTTGCCGTCCGTCGCCTGGACGTGGTAACCCACGAGGTCCAGGCTCTGGCCGCGGTCGTAGACGTCAGGACGATAGTCCCAGAGCTCCATGAGGTAGCTCATCCTCTCTCTTCCTCGTCGTCTTCTTCCTCGGGCTCACGTCCACTACCCGGCAACGGGGGTCCAAACGTCGTGCCAAGAATTGACAAGGCGACCTGACTCTCCTGACGAACCTCGGCCAGGCAGAGCGGCGGAGCTACGGGTGTGGATACGATCCGCGCATCCGACCATGACAAGGGGTCCAGGTGAGTCTCGACGGCGCGCAGGAGTGGGCGCAGGAGTGGGCACCGCCCGGCGTGGACACCTCGCGCTCGTCCATGGCCAGGGTGCACGACGCCCTGCTCGGCGGCATGGAGAACTTCGCCGTCGACCGCTCGGTCGCCCGCCGGCTCAAGGACGCGGTGCCGGAGGTCGTCGACCTGGTCTGGTGCAACCGCGCCTTCATCGGCCGGGTCGTGGACTTCCTCGTCCGCGAGGCGGGCATCCGCCAGATCATCGACCTCGGCGCGGGGCTGCCCACCGTGGAGAACACTCACGAGGTCGCCCAGTTCGCCCATCCGCTCTGCCGGGTGGTCTACGTCGACCTCGACCCCATGGTCGAGCCGCACGCCCGCGCGATCATGAAGGGCAACCTGTACGCGGACGCCCTCACCGCCGACGCCCGCGACGTCGCCGCCGTGCTCGGCCATCCCACGCTGACCCGGCTCATCGACCTGTCGCAGCCCACCGCGATCCTGGCGATCGGGCTGCTGCACCTGTTCTCCGACGACGAGGACCCGCACGGGCTGATGCGCCGCTACATGGCGGCGCTGCCGTCCGGCAGCTACCTGGCCGCCTCCAACTTCATGGCCTCGCCGAGTCCCAAGGCCAAGGCCCTGGAGGTGCTGCTCCAGGCCACGATGGGCACCGGCTGGTTCCGCGAGCGGGAGGCGATCGCCGCCTACTTCGACGGCCTCGTGCTGGAGGAGCCCGGCGTGGTGCACTTCCCCGAGTGGCGGCCCGACGAGCGCGTGCCGGGGCCGCTCGCGCCCTGGGAAGAGCTGCTGCTCGGCGGCGTCGCCCGCAAGCCGTAAATGTCCGGCGCGCGGCCCCGGCCCCCGCTACGCTGATCCGCGTGCCGCGACGTCTGATCTGCTCTCCGCCCCCCGCCCGCTAGCGGGCGGCCTCTCACGCGACATCCGGGTCCTGGCGATCCGGGGGTGGTTGCTGCCCGCGTACGGGCCCTTTTCCCACCACCTCCTCCGGAGAGCTCCTGTCATGACCCATGTCTCCGCCCGGCGGGGCGCCGTCTACGTGTCCGTGGCCGCCACCGCCTGGGGCACCGGCGGCGCGGCCGGTTCGCTGCTGTTCGAGACCGGCGGGCTCGGCCCCGTCGGCGTGTCCCTGTGGCGCTATCTCCTCGGCGCCGCCTTCCTGCTCCTCCTCGCTCCCCGTCCGGCCTCTCCTCGCCCGCTGAGCTGGCGGGTCCTGCCGATCGGTGCGGGGATGGCCGTCTACCAGACCGCGTACTTCGCGGCGATCGCCCACACCGGGGTGGCCGTGGCGACGGTCGTCACCATGGGCGCCACGCCCGTGTTCGCCGCGCTCGGCAGCCGCTTCCTGCTGCGCGAGCGGCTCAGCGGGATCGCGCTCGGCGCGCTGGCCGCCGCGCTGGCCGGGCTGGTCCTGCTCACGGCCGGGACCGCGCGGGAGGCGGACGCCTCCGCGGCCGGGATCGGCTGGGCGCTGGCCTCGGCCGCCGGGTACGCCGGGGTGACCCTGCTGTCCCGGCTGTTCTCCCGGCGTCACCAGGACGACGCCGCGGCCACGGCGACCGGCGGGTTCGTCGTGGCCGCGGCGTGCCTGGCGCCGTTCGCGACGGCCGGCGACGTGCTGCCCGAGGTCAGCGTGACGTCGGTGGCGCTGCTGCTCTACCTGGGCGCGGTGCCGACGGCGCTGGCGTACGGGCTGTTCTTCCGCGCGCTGAGCGCGCTGCGCGCGACCACCGTCTCGGTCATCTCCCTGGGCGAGACGGTGGGCGCGGCGCTCCTCGGCGTGCTGCTGTTCGGCGAGCGGCTGACGCCGCCGGCCTGGTGCGGCTGCGCGTTGCTGCTGGCCGCCGTGGCGGTGCTCGCGGCCCGGCCGGAAGCGGGCTGAGCCACGGTGGGAGCGCTTGTGGCGGTCCGGGCCGCAACATGGGTTAAGGTCCGGTACGGCGGCGCGTGCCGTGCCGTCGCTGCGCTCCCACCCCGCCATCGGGGGAACGGTGTCGGCGAAGCGTGCGTTGGAGGAACTGTGGCCTCACTCAAGGGAATATTCAGGAACCTCCTGGACCGTCCGGGCGGCGTGCCCCTGACCCCCTACCAGAAGGTCGTCAAGGCGGCCGGCGAGCGCGCCGAGCGGATCAGGAAGCTCGACGAGCTGCCGCGGCCCGGGATGGACGACCTGGCCGAGTTCTGCGCCGTGGCGCGCGAGGCCGCCGACCGCACGCTGGGGCTGCGCCCATATGACGTGCAGCTCCTCGGGACGCTCGCGCTGCTCGACGGCAAGGTGGCCGAGATGGCGACCGGCGAGGGCAAGACCCTGTCGGGCGCGATGGCCGCCGCCGGCTACGCCCTCCAGGGCAAGCGGGTCCACGTGATCTCCGTCAACGACTACCTGGCCCGCCGTGACGCCGAGTGGATGGAGCCGTTCTACACGGCGCTGGGCGTGAGCGTGGGCTGGATCGACCAGAACTCCACGCCGGAGGAGCGGCGGGCGGCGTACGCGAAGGACGTGACGTACGGGCCGGTCAGCGAGATCGGCTTCGACGTGCTGCGCGACCGGCTGCGCACCGACGCCGCCGAGATCATCGTGCCGGCCCCGGAGGTCGCGGTGATCGACGAGGCCGACTCGGTGCTCGTCGACGAGGCCCGCGTGCCGCTGGTGATGGCCGGCGCGGGCGACGCGGGCGACGCGGTGCCGGAGATGGCGGCGCTGGTCCGGCAGCTCGTCCGCGGCTACCACTACGAGATCGACGAGCAGGCCCGCAACGTCTACCTGACGCCCAAGGGCGCCGACAGCGTGGAGAACCTCCTCGGCGTCGAGCTCTACGACGAGAACGAGCCCGGCACGCTCATCGAGCTCAACCTCGCCCTGCACGCCCACGCGCTGCTGACCCGCGACGTCGACTACATCGTGCGCGACGGCAAGGTCCAGCTCATCAACCCCTCGCGCGGCCGGGTCGCGCTGCTCCAGCGCTGGCCCAACGGCCTCCAGGCGGCCGTCGAGGCCAAGGAGGCGCTGCCGCCGAGCGAGAAGGGCGAGATCCTCGACTCGATCACCGTGCAGGGCCTGATCCGCCGCTATCCGCAGATCTGCGGCATGACCGGCACCGCGGTCGCGGTGAGCGAGCAGCTCGGCGAGTTCTACGGGCTGAAGGTCGCGGTGATCCCGCCCAACCGGCCCTGCGTGCGGAAGGACGAGCCGGACCGCGTCTACCCGACCGTGCCCGACAAGGACGCGGCGCTGGTGGAGGAGATCCAGACGGCGCACGCCACCGGCCGGCCCATCCTCATCGGCACGCTCGACGTGGCCGAGTCGGAGAACCTCGCCAAGCTGCTGCAGCGGCGCGGCATGGAGCCGGTCGTGCTCAACGCCAAGAACGACGCCGAGGAGGCCGAGATCATCGCGCGGGCCGGCGAGCGCGGCGCGATCACGGTCTCGACCCAGATGGCCGGCCGCGGCACCGACATCCGTCTCGGCGAGGGCGTGGCCGAGCTGGGCGGCCTCTACGTCATCGGCTCGGGCCGGCACGCCAGCAGCCGCCTCGACGACCAGCTCCGCGGCCGGGCGGGCCGCCAGGGCGACCCCGGCGCCTCGGTGTTCTTCGTCAGCATGACGGACGACCTGATCACGCAGTTCGTCCCCGACGAGCGGCCGCCCGCGGCCGACCCCGACGGGATCGTGCGGCACCGGCGCGGCGCCTACCTCGTGGGCCACGCCCAGCGCGTCGCCGAGGGCGTCAACCTGGAGATCCACCGCAACACCTGGCGCTACACCCGCCTGCTTGAGCAGCAGCGCGAGCTGATCCTGGAGTGGCGCGACAAGGTCCTGCACGGTGACGCCGCCTCCAGGGCGCTGGAGCAGGCCGATCCCGAGCGCTGGGCCGAGCTGCCCGAGGACACCCGCGACGAGACCGCCAGGCAGATCGTGCTGCACGCGATCGACACGTGCTGGACCGAGCACCTGGCCTTCCTCCAGGACCTCCGCGAGGGCATCCACCTGCGGGCGCTGGGCCGGATGAGCCCGGTCGACGAGTTCCACCGCGAGGCCGTGGCCGAGTACAAATCGCTGCTGGCCGAAGTGGAGCGGCGCTCGCTTGAGGCGTTCGAGTCGCCGGAGCCGGATCTCAAGCGGCCCTCCGCGACCTGGACCTATCTCGTGCAGGACAATCCGTTCGGCACCGAATGGGACCGCATTCTGCGGCGGGTCAAGAACGCCACCCGCCACGGCTAATCCCCGAGTCTTTCAAGGCGAGGAAAAAGGATGTTATGGGGTCGCGGCTGAGGGCAGTGAGGGGCCATGGCTACTTTGCTCTGGATCATCGCAGTAATCCTCGTCATCGCCGGGATCTATGTGATCCTGGCCCGCCGCGACCTTCTCTGGGGGATCGTGCTCATCGTCCTCGGGTTCCTGGTCGGCCCGGGTGGCGTCAGCATCTTCAATGTCTAGGGGCGCAGGCCGCCCGCACATCCGTTCGGCAACGCCGCTGGGCCGATCTCCGAGACCGGTCCAGCGGCTCCATCTTGCCTGTTTGCTGAAATAAGAGCGCACGTTTTTCACCGGACGACGGCGAGGACGCCACAGGCGCCCTCGCCGTCCGATACTCGGGTAATTCAGCAGTGGCCGTTCTCGCCCAGGCAGTAGACCGCGTACGCGCGGCCGATGACGGGCAGCGCCACGTTGCGCACCCGGATGCCGCCCGGCGTCATGCCCTTCTCGCTGCCCTTGTGCGCGTGCCCGTGCAGGATCAGGTCGGCACCCGCCGTGTCGACCGCCTCGGCCAGCAGGTAGCTGCCGAGGAAGGGGTAGATCTCGTGGGGCTCGCCCTCCAGCGTCTCCTTGACGGGGGAGTAGTGCGAGAGCACCACCTTCAGGTCGGCGGTCATCTCCTTCAGCGCGACCTTCCACGCCTCGGCGATGTAGCGGGTGTGGGCCACGAAGTTCTTGATCTCGCGCTCGCCGAACTCGCTCGCGCACTTGCCCGCGTACCCGCCGCCGAAGCCCTTGCCGCCGACTACGCCCAGCTTGACCTCGCCGCACTGGATGACCACGCCGTCGTCGTGGAGGACGATGACGCCGGCGTCGCGGAGCGCCGCGGCGATCTCGTACTGGAGGTCGGAGTGGTAGTCGTGGTTGCCGAGCACGGCGATCGTGGGGATGGGCAGGCCGCGCAGCTCGTCGGCCACCAGCCGGCCCTCTTCGAGGGTGCCGTGCCGGGTGAGGTCGCCGGTGAGCATGAAGACGTCGGCCCGCTCCTCGATGCCCTCCAGGTGTTTCCGGTACTGGCCGCGGACGTCCTCGCCCAGGTGGATGTCTCCGACGGCCGCGATGCGCAGTTCAGTCAAGATGCTCGTCCTCCCCCGGCTCGGTGACCTCCACGACCATGATCTCGTTGTGCACGCGCAGGTCGGGTGCGGCCTCGTGCGCCACCAGGCCGAGCCGTTCGCGCTGCTCGGCCCCGCTCACCTGACCGCGCAGGAAGAGCTGGTCGCCGCGGATGTCCACGCGGATCCCCAGCTCGTGCGTGCGCCCGTCCTCGGCCAGCGCCGCCTGGACGCGGGCCGCGACGTACTGCGGAGCTTCCATCGTCTCTCCTCCTCGCTTTGTCGTCGCGTGCCCGTGCATTAACGCCTCAAACGGTACGAATAAGGTCAATGACCGCCCGTTCCACCGGTCCCGCCGTCGCGAGCTGCCCGAAGTCGGCGTCCGCGCCGAGCTCGGTCAGCGCCGCGCCGATGGTCCTGTCCTGGTCGTACGCCTCGATGACGCGCGGGTCCACGTACGACGCCCTGGCCACGGTGGGGGTGTTGCCCAGGTACTCGGCGACCTCCCGCATGACGCGGGTGACGGCTCTCTTCTTCTTCGTCGGCCCCGCCCTGCCGGCCGGACGGGACACCGCCAGCCCGACGGCCGCCAGCACCGTCGCGTGCCAGGTGCGGAAGTCCTTGGCCGTGACCTCGTAGCCGATGATCTCCTTGAGATAGTCGTTGATGTCCTCGCTGCGCACGTCGGACCAGTCGCCGTCGCGGCGGTAGCGCAGCAGCTCGCCCTCCTTGGGGCCGGACCGCTTCAGCGAGCGCAGCACCGCGCACGCCCCCGGGTCGGCCACCTCGACCTCGCGCGGGATGTCGCCCTTGGCCTGGTAGGAGAAGACCACGTACCCCTTGTGAAAGCTCAGGTGCTCCATCCGCAGGGTGGCCAGGCCGTAGCTGTCGTAGCTCTCGCCGCCGATGCGGAAGAAGCCGATGTCCAGCAGCCGGGCCGCGGCGGCGAGGACCCGCTGCCGGGTCAGGCCGCGCCCCTGCAGCTGCTCGTCCACCGTCTTCCTGAACTCCGGCAGCCGCTCGGCCACCTCCAGCACCCGGTCGAACTTGGCCCGGTCCTGCTGCTCGCGCCACAGGTCGTGGTAGCGGTACTGGAGCCGCCCGGCCGCGTCGGTGCCGACGGCCTGCAGATGGCCGCGCGGGTCGGTGCAGATCCACACGTCCGTCCAGGCCGGAGGGATGGCGAGGGCCTTGATCCGGGCCAGTGTCTCGGCGTCGCGGACGGGCATGCCGTCGGGGTCGGCGTAGCTGAACCCGCGTCCCCGGCGTCGCCGGACGATCCCCGGCTCACTGTGATCGCTAGGACGCAGCTCGGGCACGACAGGCGGGCTACCCAGGACGTTAATGGGCAAACGAGAAGGGCAGAGGAGCGGGCATGGCTGATAAGGGAGAATGGCACGAGGAACGGTCCTCGCGCGGCCACGCCATGGTGCCGGCGACCCCGCGCGACGTGGTGCACATCCGGGTGGGCTCGTTCATTTTGGTGTTCCTGTTCGCCTTCACGGTGCTGGGACTCATCGCGCAGGCGCCGGTCATCACCGGCATCGCCGTCGCGCTCGCCGTGGTCACGGTCGTCGACATGATCTTCGCCGTACGACGTCAGAAGCAGGGCCGAGACGGAGAGGCGGGCTGATCGGTTCCATGGCATCACTACGCGGGCGGGTCGTCGTGGTGACGGGCGCGAGCGGCGGCGTGGGCCGCGCGGTCGTGCGCGAGCTGGGCAAGCAGGGCGCGAAGGTGGCGCTGCTGGCGCGCGGGACGACGGGGCTGGGCGCGGCCGCGGTCGACGTGGGCGCGGCGGGCGGCGTCGGCCAGGTCTACGAGACCGACATGGCGGACTACGAGCAGGTACGCGCGGCGGCCGAGCGCATCGAGACGGAGATGGGCCCCATCTCGGTCTGGATCAACACGGCCTTCTCCACCGTCTTCGGCCGCTTCACCGACATCGCGCCGGAGGAGTACGAGCGGACCACCCAGGTCACCTACCTCGGATACGTGTGGGGCACGAAGGTGGCGCTGGACCTCATGGGCCCGCGCAACCAGGGCGCGATCGTGCAGGTGGGCTCGGCGCTGGCGCAGCGCTCCATCCCGCTGCAGTCGGCGTACTGCGGGGCCAAGCACGCGATCCAGGGCTTCACCGAGTCGGTCCGCACCGAGTTGCTGGCCGACGGGAGCAACGTCAGGATCACCGTGGTCCAGCTCCCGGCGGTCAACACCCCGCAGTTCGAGTGGGTGCTGAGCAAGCTGCGCAAGCACCCCCAGCCGGTGCCGCCGATCTACCAGCCGGAGGTCGCGGCCAGGGCGGTGGTGTTCGCGGCCGAGCATCCGGAGCGCAAGGAATACTGGGTGGGCGGCATGACCGCCGCGACCCTCATGGCGCAGCGGGTGGCGCCCGCGCTGGTCGACCGCTACCTCGCGCGGACCGGCATCCAGTCGCAGCAGACCGACGAGAAGCCGCCGAGCGGCGTGTCCAACCTGTGGGAGCCGGCCGACGACGACACCGACTACGGCGCGCACGGCACGTTCGACCGGCGCTCGACCACGCGCAGCCCGCAGCTCTGGCTGTCGCAGCACCGCCGCCCGGTCCTGATGGGGCTGGCCGGAGGCGCGGCGGCGGCGGGCGCGCTGGCACTGCTGCGCCGCAGGTAAGCGGCTCGCAGGTCCAGATTTTTCCTCCCCAGAGGGATGAAAGCACACCTCTTGATCGGTTCGCCGATCGCCAGAGATGCGCGCGATTGCCACCATAGGCTCGCGAGGACGGCGGGACCCCGGCCCGGGACGGGTCCGGGGTCCCTTCATGCGAGCGCGAAGGCGGGAGCGCGTGAACGCAGCGACGGAGCCGCCGGGCGGCGGGGACGGCCTCTGGAGCCGGATGGCCGGAACGAGAGCCGAGCTCCTGGAGCTCAGGAACGAGGTCAGCCACGGGCTCACGGCGCTCGGCCGGCAGGTCGGCGAGCTGACCCGGCAGGCAGAGGAGCATCTGGAGCCGGCCCGTCACGAGGTGCTGGGCAAGCTGGACGCGCTGCGCCGCGAGCTGGCCGAGCTGGGGCTGAAGGCGGGCGGGCCCCCGGACGAGCAGCGGTGAGCGGGCAGCGTTGAACAGGCGGAGAGCTGGACCGGCGCGGGCCCCCGTCCGCATCGGGGCCCGCGCCGGGGCTCATCGTGGGGGAAGCGTGCGGGCTACTCGGCCGACTTCATGAGTTTGGCGTAGGCGAGCTGGAGCCAGTCCGACACCGCCACCGCCGTCATCGTCGCGCCGATGAGCCGGGTCGCCTTCGGCGCGATGACCAGCCCGGCGGCGTACCCGGTCGCCACCCACTGCGCCAGGCAGAACGGGCACGCCAGCAGCTCGCCGAGCGCGCCCCGAGGGCTCTCCTGCACCTCGGCGGGCCCGCCCTGGCCCTCGTACCGGGTGAAGGGGGCTCGGATGGGGCTGGTGACGGGGTCCTTGGCGATGCGCCGGGACACCTTGTGCGTGCACGCCGCCATGAGCGCGAGGTCCAGGATGCCGATCCGGTCGGGGACCCGCCGGTTCGCCAGGCCGGCCACGGCGGCCGCGACGGCCACCGTGCCGCCGTACGCGGCGAGGATGCCGAGGTAGCCGCGGAGCGGACGATTCTGCCCGCCGTCATAGGCCCTTTCCGTCTTCTCCAGGATTTCCGTCATAGGGCCTGTGACTACCCGGCAAGGGCCGCATCCAACGTCTACTTGACCATCCGCTGGGTAGCCCGAACCTATGAGCAGCCACGGTCACGAGGTCACCGACGCCATCCTCGACACCTTGAAGCGCGCCAGCTCCGGGCTCAAGGACGCCGGGGTCAAGTTCGCGCTGGCCGGAGGTTGCGCCGCTTACGCCCGAGGCGCCGCCCCCTCCCTCCATGATGTCGATTTCGTCCTCACCGAGCACGACGTGCCGGCCGCCCTGGACGCGCTGCGCCAGCTCGGTTTCCAGACGGCCAAGCCCCCGGAGGACTGGCTGGTCAAGGCCTACGACGAGGGCCGGCTGGTGGACCTGATCTTCCGCGTGTCCGATCTCGACATCACCGAGGAGCTGCTCGACCGGGCCGAGCCGCTGAAGGCGTCGGCCGTGATCGTGCCCGTGCTGGAGGCCACCGACCTGGTGATCTCGTGGCTGCTGCCGCTGTCGGAGCACGCCTGCGACTACGGGGCGCTGCTGGCCCAGGTGCGCGCGCTGCGCGAGCAGGTGGACTGGCCGCGGGTGGCCGCGGTGACGGAGGACTCCCCGTACGCGGCCACGTTCATCACCCTGCTGGAACGGCTCGGCGTGCTCAACGGCCCGGTCGAGCCCTCCGGCGACTCCAAGTGGCCCTGACGGACGCGCGCGCACGGCGTTAACGCGGCCGACGCGGGTAGACGGGGCGGAACCCGTCTCCGAGGAGGTCAAGATGCCCGAGCGCGATCTTCAATACCTGGCCGAGCTGGCCGCGCAACTACGCGTCGACTCCGTCCGCGCCGCCGCGGCCGCCGGCTCCGGCCATCCGACCTCGTCGATGTCGGCGGCCGACCTCATGGCGGTGCTGTTCGCCTGCCACCTGCGTTACGACTTCGCCGACCCCGGCAACCCGGCCAACGACCACCTGATCTTCTCCAAGGGGCACGCCTCCCCTCTCCTCTACTCCCTCTACAAGGCGGCCGGCGCCATCGACGACGAGGAGCTGCTGACCTTCCGCAAGCGTGGCAGCCGGTTGGAGGGGCACCCCACCCCCCGACTGCCCTGGGTGGACGTCGCCACGGGCTCCCTGGGCCAAGGGCTTCCCGTCGGCGTGGGGGTGGCGCTGGCCGCGCGGATGGAACGGCTGCCGTACCGGGTGTGGGTGCTGTGCGGCGACAGCGAGCTGGCCGAGGGGTCGATATGGGAGGCCGCCGAGCACGCCGGCGACGAGGGCCTGGCCAACCTCACCGTCATCGTGGACGTCAACCGGCTCGGCCAGCGCGGCCCCACCCGGCACGGCTGGGACACCGGGGCCTACGCCCGCAGGTTCGGCGCGTTCGGCTGGCACACGATCGAGATCGACGGGCACGATCCCGGGCAGATCGACTTCGCGCTGTCCGACGCCTCCAACACCCGCAGGCGCCCCACCGTCATCCTGGCGAAGACCCGCAAGGGCGAGGGCGTGCTGGAGGTGGAGAACCGCGAGGGCGCGCACGGCAAGGCGCTGAAGGACCCCGGCAAGGCCGTCGAGGAGCTGGGCGGCGTCCGTGACCTGCGGGTCGAGGTGCACGTGCCGGACGAGGCCCCGGCCCCGTTCCGCTTCGAGGACGGGCCGCTGGAGCTGCCGGCGTACAAGGTCGGTGAGGCGGTGGCCACGCGGACGGCGTACGGGGAGGCGCTGGCGGCGCTCGGCGCGGCCAGGGGCGACGTGGTGGCCCTGGACGGCGAGGTGGGCGACTCGACCAAGACCGAGCTGTTCGCCGAGGCGTTCCCCGAGCGCTTCTTCCAGATGTACATCGCCGAGCAGCAGCTCGTCGCCGCCGCGGTCGGGCTGCAGGTGCGCGGGTGGAGGCCGTACGCGGCCACGTTCGCCGCGTTCCTGACCCGGGCCTACGACTTCATCAGAATGGCCGGGGTGAGCGGGGCCTCGATCCGGCTGGTCGGCTCGCACGCGGGCGTGGCCATCGGCGAGGACGGGCCGTCCCAGATGGGGCTGGAGGACCTCGCCATGATGCGGCCCGTGCACGGCAGCACCGTGCTCTACCCCTGCGACGCCAACCAGGCGGCGGCCCTGGTGGCCGAGATGGCCGACCTGGAGGGCGTGTCCTACCTGCGCACCACGCGCGGCGCCACGCCGGTGATCTACGAGCCGGGCGAGCGCTTCCCCGTGGGCGGCTCGCGGGTGCTGCGGCGCTCGGCTGAGGACCGGGCCACGATCGTCGCGGCCGGGGTGACCGTCCACGAGGCGCTGGCGGCGGCCGACGAGCTGGCCGAGGCCGACGTCCCGGTCGGGGTGATCGACCTGTACTCGATCAAGCCGGTTGACGCGGCCGCGCTAGCCGAGGCGGCCACCACCACCGGCAACCTGATCACGGTCGAGGACCACCGGCCGGAGGGCGGGCTCGGCGACGCCGTGCTGGAGGCCGTCAGCGAGCTCGGGCCCCGGGTGGTTCAGCTCGGGGTGACCGGGCTGCCCGCCTCGGCGACGCCGGAGGAACAACTGGCCGACGCACGCATTGACCGCCGCGCCATCGTCGCGGCGGTCAAGCGGCTGTTGTGATCAGGCCCGGTACGGGGAAGGTCACCGCGACTTCGCGGTGGCCTTCCTGTTGGCCTTCTTGATGGCCTCGACCAGTTCCTTCTTGTTCATCCTGGATCGGCCGGGCACGCCCAGACGCTTCGCCACGTCCTGCAGATGCTCCTTGCTGGCGTTGGCGTCCACGCCTTCGGCCGTGCGGCCGGAGCGGTCCTTCGCGCCCTGGTCGGACGGGCCCTTCTCGGACTTCGGCTCCCAGTGGTCGCCGACCTTCTCGAAGGAGTGCTTCAACGCGGCGAACGCGGTCATGTGAGCGCGCCTGCCCTCTCCGTACTCCTCCACGGCGCTGTCGTGCGCCTTGATCCAGGTGCGCTGCGCCTTCTTCGGCGAACGCTTGATCGTCGACGGCAGCTCTTCGACTCCCGGCATTTCCTGTCACCTCCTACAGGGGCGGCTCGTCGTAGCGGCGGCGTTCCTCGTACACGGTGGTGCGGCGGGTCTCCGGCTCAGCGACGATGTCGTGACGGTGCACCGGCTCGTCGATCGGACCGACCGCCCTGCGGGTCACGGTGATCCGGTAGATTCCGAACAGGAGACCGACCAGACCGCCGAGCATGAGGATGACCCCCACCACGTTGATGTCGAGACCGGCGAGGTCGAACTCGACGGCCCAGGTGAGGATCGCGCCGAGCATGATGAGGATGATGCTTCCGGCGATGGTCATCTGATTTACCTCCTTGACACGAGGAACTTCTATCCACATGTCGAAAAACAAACCAGTCGTGGTGATCGGGCTGATGGGATCGGGTAAGACCACCGCCGGTCGCCTCATCGCGGACGCCCTCCACCTCCCCCTGAGTGACAGCGACCCCTTCCTGCGGACCCGCCACGGCGGCACCGCCAAAGAGATCGTCGCCCGCGAGGGCGCCGACGCCCTCCACCGCTACGAGGCCCAGCACGTCCTGATCGAGCTGGCCGGCGAGCCCAAGGTGATCGCGGCGGCCGCCAGCACCGTCGAGGACTCCGAGGTGCGCCGGGCGCTGCGCGAGGTGTTCGTGGTGTGGGTGGACGCCGACGACTCCGTGCTCGCCGAGCGCATGAAGTCGAGCGACCACCGCCCCGGCTTCGACCCCAAGGTCATGCGGGCCCGGCGCGAGCCCTATTTCAAGGAGATCGCCGACATGCGCTGCGACGTGGGCGTCCTGCGGCCGGAGCAGGTGCGCGACGAGGTGCTGAGGGAGTTGCGCTCGCGCGGCCTGGCATAATGATCATGACACATGGGCCCCCCGAGGCGCGCGGGGGGCCTGTGGCGTCCCTCTCGTCAACCATCCACGCGCGTCACGCATCTAAACGCTAGTGAGTATGCGCTTGGTGCCCGGCGACCCCGAACGGCTTGGCGGCTTCTGGCTGGCGGGCCGGCTCGGCGCGGGCGGGCGCGGGGTCGTCTACGACGCCTACGACGACGACGGCCGCCGCCATGTCGTCACCGTGCCGCGCGGCGAGGCCCCCGGCCGGCGCTACGAGCGGGTCTCGTGCCCCCGGCTGGCCGAGGTGGTCGCGGTCGGCGTGGACGGCCGGGTCCCCTACGTGGTCGCCGAATTCGTCGACGGTCCCGACCTGCGGCGCGCGGTCGAGCTGCACGGCCCGTACGCGGGCGAGGAGCTGCTCGCGCTGGCCGACGCCCTCGGCGAGGCGCTGGAGGCGCTGCACGCGGCGGGCCTGACGCACCGCGGGCTCAACCCGGAGAGCGTGCTGCTGGCGGCCGACGGCCCCAAGGTCATCGAGCTGGGGCTGCCCGCCGCCGGCACCGTGGACGGCACCTTCACCTACCTCGCGCCCGAGACGCTGACCTGCGGGGAGGCGGGGGCGGCGGCCGACGTGTTCGCGTGGGGCGCGGTGGTGCTCTTCGCGGCCACCGGGCACGACCCGTTCGCCGGGGGGAGCCTCGGCGGGGTGATGCACCGGCTGCTGACCGTCGATCCCGACCTGGACGTCCTGCCCGAGGGGCTGCGCGAGCTGGTCGGGAGCGCGCTGGCCAAGGACCCGGCCGAGCGGCCCGAGGCGTCCCGGCTGCGGATCGGCGCCTCCGTGGTGCTGCGCCCGCCGGAGGGGCACGCCGGGCCGCGGTCGCTCGGGGAGCGGGCGGAGGAGGCGTACCAGTCGCTCACCCCCGCCCAGCAGGAGCAGGTGCCCAGCCTGCTGCTGCGGCTGCTCGACGGCGAGAGCCCGCACGACGAGGGGGACGTGCTGGGCCCGCTCCTGGCCGCCGGGCTGGTGGTGCGGCGCAGCGTGCGCGTGCCGCCCGCAGAGACCCCCGTCGGGAAGCTGGTGGCGGTCGGCGACGGGCGGGTGGCCCCGGCCAGCGCCGCGCTCTACCGGGCCTGGCCCCGGCTGCGCGGCTGGGTGGCCGACGAGCGCGAGAGCCTGATCGTGCTGCGGAGCATCCGCGAGGCCGCCGGGCGCTGGTCGGCGCACCGGCGCGGGCGCGGCCACCTGCTGCGCGGCGAGGCGCTCGACACCGCGCTCGGCTGGGCCGCCGTCAAACGCCGCCACCTGCGGCTGAGCCAGCTCGAACGGGACTTCATCGCGGGCAGCGTCGCCCTGTCCAAGCAGCGCAGGCGGCTGCTGGTGCCGGGGCTCGGCGTGGCCGCCGGGGTGCTGGCCGTCGCGGTGTCGATGGCGGTGGTGTCCGTGCTGGGGCAGCACGAGCTGCGCGGGCGGCTCGTCGAGGCGAACGCGCGGGCGGTGGCGGCACGGGCGGAGGCGCTCCGGTCGTCGGACCCGCGCACCGCGATGCGGCTGAGCGTGGCCGCCTGGCGGCTGTCGCCGGTGTTCGAGGCGCGGGCCGCGTTGCAGGCCTCGCTCGTCCAGCCGGAGCTGGGCGTCTTCACCGATCCCGCGCCCGACTCGCGGGCCCGCTACCTGCTGCGCGGGGACGAGCTCGTCAAGAGGGACGCCGACGGCGTGACCGTGTGGGACGTCGTCGCCGGGCGGCAGACCGCCCGCCACGCGCTGCCGCCGGGCAACCCGGCGCTGAGCGAGGACGGGCGCTTCGCCGAGGGCGTGGACGGGCGGCCGTTCGAGCTCGCCACCGGCCGGACGCCGGGCGACGCCGCCGTGTACGCGATCAGCCGCGGCGACCGCACCCGCGTGTACCGGGGCGGGCGGGTGCTGCTGGAGGTCACCGGCCGCGAGGTGGCGCTGTCCCCGGACGGGGCGCGGGCGGCGCTCTCGCTCCCCGACGGGCGGGTGGAGCTGTGGGAGCTGGCGGGACACACCCGTACGGCCACCGTCACGGTCCGGCCGCCCCGGACGCCGGAGCCGGCGGCGCCGCCGATGGCGTTCAGCCCGGACGGGCGGCTGCTCGCGGTCGCGGGACGGGCCGGCGTCACCCTCGTGGACACCCGCAGCTCCGTCACCGGCCCCCTCCCCCCACACCCCGCCCCCGACGTCACCGCCTCCCTACCCCCGGCCCCCGGCCCCATCGGCCCCCTGACCAGGACCGCGCTCCCCACCGACCCACCGACCAAGGACGCGACCCCGGAGGCCACCCCCTCCCTCACCGGGGGTGGGCGTGTGGGGAGGCCGGCGGGCCCGGTGGGCGGGGCTGCCCCGGCCGGGCCGCCCGTCTTCAGTCCCGACGGCCGCCTGCTCGCCCTCCCCGGCGCCGGCGAGGTACGGGTCTGGAACGTCGCGGAGCGCCGCCTGTCCGGCTCCTACCCCCTCCGCGACCCCCAGCCCGGCCTCGCCTTCTCCGCCGACGGCCACTGCCTGCGCTACCTGAGCGGCACCGGCTCGGTGGTCTCGCTGGACGTCTCCGGCCTGCCGGTCCCGTCAGAGGCGCGCGAGGCGGCGGCGTTCTCCGGCAACGGCAAGGTGGCCGCCAAGGCGGTCGGCGACGCGATCGAGGTCACCGACACCGAGGACCGTACGAAAGTGGGCAGGATCGCGGCCGACGGCGACCTGGCGTTCGACGCGAGCGGCAGGCTGCTGGCCGTCGCCGGCGACCCGGTGACCGTCTGGCAGGTGCCGGGCGGCGAGCTGGTCAGCTCCGTCGACGCGGGCGGCGACGTCCTGGCCGTGGCCCTCTCCCCCAAGGGCGACCTGCTGGCCACGGCGCGCGGCCGCACCCTGGAGACGTGGGAGGTGCGGACGGGCCGCCGCGTCAGGGTCTACGAGGGCTCGGGCGACCTGGCGCTCGCGTTCAGCCCGGACGGCGCGACGCTGGCCGCCGGCTCCACGCTCCTCGACCTGCGCAGCGGCCGGGTCACCCTGCTGGACCTGCGGACCGGCGGGGCCACGTCGGACGCGCCGGTGCCGACGGCGCTCGCCTACTCCCCCGACGGCCGCACGCTGGCGTTCGGCCTGGACGGCGGCCGGGTGCTGCTCTGGGACACCCGCGAGCGCGAGCGCGTCGGCACGATCGACACCGGCACCTCGGCCGTCGGCGCGCTGCGCTTCTCCCCCAAGGGCGACCTGCTCGCCGTCGAGGCGGCCCGTACGACGCTCTGGGACGTCCGCACGCTGCGCGAGGTCGGGCAGGTCGCCTCGTGGACGTCCGGGCTCGCCTTCAGCCCCGACGGCAAGCGGCTGCGCGGCGTGGCGCTGGACGGCACCGTACGCGAGAGCCCCGTGGACCCGGCGCTGGCCGCGCGGGAGGTGTGCGACCGGGCGGGCGGGTCGCTGAGCCGGGCGGAGTGGTCGCGGCTCATCCCGGAGAGCGGCTACCGGGACGTGTGCTGACCCCGCGCCGGGGTCAGTCGTGCGGGTAGAGCCTCAGCACCTTGCCCTTGACGTCGGCGACCAGGTAGCCGCCGCGCTGGTGGTCGTCGCTGACGTACACGCGCAGGATCGGGCGGGGGTTGGCGGAGAAGGTGTCGGAACCCACGATCACGTAGCGGGACGTGATCTTCTTGACGCCGAGGTCCTTCTCGGCCTTCCTCAGCAGGGCCGGCAGGGCGTTCCAGCCGTATTTGTCCAGGTCGACGATGGGGTCGTTGATCTCCCTGCCGAAGCCGGGTGACAGAGTGACCTTGCCGCCGCGGTAGTCGTAGGAGTCGGAGACCTCCGGGTCGTCCTTGTTCGGGGCCTGGATGACGGCGTAGGTCGGGTAGACCACCATCTCGGCGACCTTGCCGCCGCCGATCGCCGGCTTCAGCTTGGCGATCATGGCCCGCATGCCGTCGGGGGTGAGCAGGTTCTCCTGCGCGGGCTCGGCCTCGCCGGTCGAGGTCTGCTCGGGGGTGGTCTGCTCGGCGTCCTCGCTCGCCTGCGGGGAAAAGGCCTGTGTGGTGGGCCCGGTGTTGCCGACGGCGTCGTCGAGCGGGAGGAACCGCCAGGCCAGGACGCCCGTCACCACCACGGCCGCCATCGTGGCCGCGCCGATCGCGTTGCGGACGCCGCGGCCGGAACGCCGGGAGCGCACGGTGTCCTTCTCCGACACGGGCCTCGCGCCGTACGGCGGCGGCGTGGCGGCGTAGCCGTACGGTAAGCCGCCCTGCCCGGGACCGGTGGCGACCTGGGGCGGCCCCACCGGCCCCGGCTGGGGAGGAACGGCAGGACCGGGCGCGCCGGCGGCCGTGGCCAGCATGCGGTCCAGCACGTCCGGGTGCGGGCGGGCGCGCGGGTCGCTCTGGAGCAGGGCCTGGAGCACCGGGGTCAGCGCCCCGGCCCGCTCCGCCGGCGGCACCGGCTGGTTGAGCACGGCGGCCAGCGTCGCCAGCGGCGTGGCCCGGCGCATCGGGTGCCGCCCCTCGACGGCGACGTACAGGAGCATGCCGAGCGACCACAGGTCGGAGGCCGGATCCCCTTCGTGGCCGTTGATGCGCTCGGGCGCCATGTACTCGGGCGAGCCGATGAACGACCCGGTCGCCGTCAGGCTCGTGGACTCGCGGACGGCCGCGATGCCGAAGTCGGTGAGCACCGACCCGCCGTCCTCGCGCAGCAGCACGTTGGCGGGCTTGACGTCGCGGTGCTGGATGCCGACGGCGTGCGCGGCCCGCAGCGCGGACAGCACCTCCCGCCCGAGCCTCGCCGCCTCGGCGGGCGTCATGGGGCCGCGCTGGAGGCGGTCCTGCAGGGAGCCGCCGGTGACCAGCTCCATCACCAGCCACGGATAGGCGTGCTCGCCGGGATCGACGATGTGGTGGATGGTGACCACGTGCGGGTGGTTGAGCCGGGCCAGCGCGCGGGCCTCGCGCAGGACGCGGGCGCGCAGCTCGGCCGCCGCCGCGGGGTCGCGCGCGTCGTCGTATGCGGGGTCGGGCGGGCGGACCTCCTTGAGCGCGACCTCCCGGTGCAGGGCCACGTCGCGGGCCCGCCACACCAGGCCCATGCCCCCGCCGCCGAGCCGCTCCAGCAGCTCGAAACGGCCGTCGATCACCCGATTCTGCATGAGGAGCAGCGTAGGGCCGCCACGCTCCTCCCGTCATCACGCCTCCGTCGTCCGGGCCCCGCGTCCGCATCGCCGGACGCGGGGAGAATTCACTTAGAGGAAAGGAGTCATTGCGGCCTGTGATCGACGCCGATTGCCCCTACCTTTGTGCTCATGGATCCCCTCATCAGCCGCCGGGCGCTCAACCGGGCCACGCTGGACCGCCAGCTCCTGCTGAGCCGCACCGACCGCGGCGTGGTCGACGTGGTCGAGCACCTCGCCGGGCTGCAGGCGCAGACCCCGCACACCTGGTACACCGGCCTGTGGAACAGGATCGCCGGCTTCGACCCGGTGGCGGCCGGGGACCTGCTGCTCAAGCGCGAGCTGGTCCGCATCGCGTTGCAACGGTCCACCATCCACCTGGTCAGCGCCCGCGACTGCCTGGCGATGCGGCCGCTGCTGCAGCCGGTCACGACGCGCATGACGCGCAGCGTGTTCGGCAAGCGGCTGTCAGGGGTCGATCTGGACAAGCTGGCCGAGGCCGGGCGCGAGCTGCTCGCGTCGCGGCCGATGACCTTCGCCGAGCTGGGACGTGAGCTCGCCGCGCGCTGGCCGGAGGCCGATCCGCACGCGCTCGGCCAGGGGGTGCGCTCGCTGGTGCCGCTGGTGCAGGTGCCGCCCCGCGGCGTGTGGGGCCGCAGCGGGCCGGTCGCCCACGCCGACGCCGAGTCGTGGCTCCGCTTCCGCACCACGCCGATGACGGCGGGCGAGCTGGTCGAGCGCTACCTGGCGGCGTTCGGGCCGGCCTCGGTCATGGACATGCAGACCTGGTCGGGGCTGACCCGGCTGTCGGAGGTCGTGGAGACGCTCGACCTCAGGCGCTTCGGCGACGGGTCCGGCCGCGTCCTGTACGACCTGCCGGACGCCCCCCGCCCGCCGGAGGACGTCCCCGCGCCGGTGCGGCTGATGTACGACTTCGACAACCTGTTCCTGTCGTACGCCGACCGCTCGCGGGTCATCAGCGACCTCGGCGGGGCCGTGCTGACCCGCTTCTCGGGGACGAACGTCCAGCCCCGGATGATCCTGGTCGACGGCTTCACCGTCGGCGACTGGACGTACCGCCGCGCCCAGGGCGTCGCGACGCTCAACGTGCACGCCTGGCAGCCGATCAAGGAGCGGGACGAGGTCGAGAAGGAGGCGCTGGCGCTGCTGGCCTTCCTCGCGCCCGGCGACGAGCACGAGGTGGCCTTCTTCAACGCCTCCTCCATGGGCTGATCAGGCGTCGGAGGCGGCCGAGAGCTCGGCCGTCCGCTCCACCTCGGCGATCTGCTCGTCGGTGACGACGAGGCTGCCGAACTGCTTGACCGCCTGGTAGTACGTCCAGGCGAGCCCGTCGCAGGTCGTCTTGGAGACCCCGGAATACCCGGCGCACACCTGCCGCAGGTCGTAGTAGAAGGCGTCGTCGATCCGCGACTTGTTCGCCGGGAACTGGCTCACGGACTTGTAGTTGCGGTAGCCGAAGTCGTGCCGGCGGCAGGGCATGCGGAAGTCGAAGCCGAGCGGCTGGTCGGGGCTGCTCGAGCACAGGTCGGTGGACCAGTCGAAGGCGTAGTCGGCCCAGGCCGCCTGGTTCTCCCAGGCGGAGCGCCACGCGACGGCGCTCGGCGTCGTGGGCTGGCTGAACCCGGAGAGCGCGGCGAGCTTCTGCTCCAGCGTCACCGCGTGGGCGGGCAGCCCGTACACGGTGGTCAGGGAGATCGCGGCGAAAAAGAGCGTGGCGAGGCAACGTCGGACCATGGGAATCTGCTTCTCCTGCCGGGAAACGTGAGGACTCGATCAGATTCGCGTGACGTCCTTACGATGAAGGGGAAAACCGGGTAACGCAGAAGCAGAAAGTGCTCAATTTCCCCGCCGTGATTGACGGAACGTCGCCCTTTACAGAAAGGCCGTTCCGTGGTCAGCCAGGTAGGTCAGATTTCGTGCAGGCGGCGGATCACGACCTGTTTGGCGGAGGCGAATTCCTCGTCCGTCAGCACGCCCGCGCGGTGCAGCTCGCCGAGCTCGGCGAGGCGGCGCAGAACGGCGTCGTGCGCGTCACCACCGGGCGGCGGGGCGGGCGGCAGCTCGGGCGGCTCCTTCGGCAGCTCGCGGGGCAGGCGGGCCAGCACCGCCGCGGCCACCAGGGCGGTCGCCCCGCCGAAGCGCTGGATGCCCCACGACACGCAGCGCAGGTCCTTCTGCGGCGGCTGCGCCGGGCCCTCACCCTTGATGCGGAAGCGCAGCGTGCCGTAGCCCATGCCGGACTGCGGCTTCCACTCCACGCCGGTCACCGCCGACAGCGGGTATTCCTGCGGCCCCGCCTTCTCCTTCTCCGACGCGGCGAAGCCGGTCCACTCCAGCCGCACCCGCTCGCCGTCGAAGATCACCGTGCCGTCGCCCGCGGTGGCCGAGATGGGGACGTCGGGGCCGGGCAGCAGGTATTCCTCGCAGGGGCCGGCGGGCTGCTGGTAGATCTCCAGCGTGTCGCGCACCTCGTCGGCGAAGTATTCGGCCGCGCCGGCGCGGGCCTTCGGAACCGCGAGCCGGTAGGGGTCCGCGGGCGGCCCGAGCGTGCCCGCCACCGCGTCGGAGAGCGGATCGGCCCCCTTGCGCAGCCGCAGCCGCAGGTGACCGCCCTTACGGGCGGGCTCGAACGTCACCCCCGCGATCGCCTCGCGCGGCACGGTGACCGCGCCCAGCGTGCGACGGAGCTCGTGCACCTCCTTGCCGCTGCCGGGCACCACGCGCAGGAGGTCACCGTCGAACGTCCATGACCCGTCGGGGATCGCGATCTCGGCCATGTCCACAGCCTAGGTCAACGCCCAAGGCGACGATCACGACAAAAGCGGCCACTCCAGGAGCGCCGACCAGCCCAGCCGCTCACGCCGCTACGCGCCTCCCGGCCGCCCACGCCGGCACGCACCTACCGGTCGCTCACGCCGGCACGCGCCTCCCGGCCGCTCACGCCGGCACGCGCCTCCCGGCCGCTCACGCCGCTACGCGCCTCCCGACCGCTCACGCCGGCACGCGCGTCTCCCTGGCGACCCTGGCCAGCCAGCCGGCGGCCTCGCCCGCGGGCAGGATCCGGCGCAGGCGCACGTCCGGCCGCATCAGCGGGTAGATCCGGCCGGCGCGCCACGACCGCTCGTACGCGGGCCGGTCCAGGACGAGCACCCGCACCCCGGCCACGCGGGGGATGTCGGCCGGGCGGCCCTCGTCCCAGATCCGCCCGCCACGGCCGTCCAGCAGCGCGAACGAGCCCCGCACCGTGGGCGCGGCCGGGTCCGCCGGCCCGTCGGTCGAGGCCCGCACCCACGCCGGGTCCGGCCGCACCCCCTCCAGCAGGCCCTCGGCCTCCGGCCCGCTCAGCACGTCGGCGAGCAGCGTGTGGAGCTGGGCGTTGTCGCCGATCCCGCCGATCACGACCTCGTAGCCGCGCCCGGTGGGCCGGTGCAGCACGATCAGCCGCTCGTCGTCGAGCACGCGTAGCAGCCCGGCCAGGAACTCCAGGTCGGGGCGCTCGTCCAGCACCGTCCCGAGGGCGGCGATCAGCCGCTCGCGGCCCGGCAGCGCGTGCCGCAGCCGGGGCGAGAGCTGCAGGATCGACAGCACGGGCAGGCTCCGCAGGTGCGCCATCGACCAGGCGTCGGCCAGCTCCACCGCGGCCTCGCGGGTGAGCGGCGCGGCGGCCAGCCGGTCGGCCGCGGCCTCGGTCCAGTCGTGGTCGTCGGCCACCGGCTCGGGCGGCGCCTCGCCGGTCGCCGTACGCCAGTGGGCCGCGAACGTGCCGGCCAGCTCCAGGCAGTCGGCCAGCTCGGCGACCAGCGGCGCGGCCACCGGCTCGGGATCGCCGCCCAGCTCGGCCAGCGCGCCGCAGAGCACGCCCAGGCGGGCGCCGATGCGTACGGGGACCCGCTCGAAGAGGTCCCCGAGCCGCGCGAGGACGGCCGACAACGCCGGCTCGTCGGCGGATCGGGCGGCGGCGTACAGCCTGGGCAGGGTGTCGAGGAGACGAAGAGGGTTCCGGTCGGCCGCGGCGCGGTGAAGTTCGTCGGAGAGTTGATCGAGCATTGCGGAAGGCTATGACATCAAGGGTGACGTACGTCGCTCTTTCGGGGTTGAGCCGGTTACGAGCAGCGGACGATCCGGTTGCCGCCGAAACGAGCGAAGGCGCCCTCCCCGGAGGGAGAACGCCTTCGAACGATGAGTGCGCCGCCAGGGACTCGAACCCCGGACCCGCTGATTAAGAGTCAGCTGCTCTGACCAACTGAGCTAGCGGCGCAACACGAGTAACTGTATCAGCCGCCGAGCGGTGCCCGCACATCAACCGAGGCGGGCGGCCAGCCTCCCGTACGCGGCGATCATCAAGTCCCAGAAGCGCGGCACGTCCAGCGCGGTCGCCACCAGGGCGTTCGCCTGGCGGCCCGTCACGGCGAAGTCCGTCACGGTCATGCCGCGGGTGTGGATGCCGGCCGTCTCGACGTTCACGACGGCGGGGACGCAGGTGAACAGCGACGGGTCCAGCACGTACGCGACCGCGCACGCGTCGTGGATGGCCGGCCCGTCGTCGTCCGTGACCTCCTTGTACGACTGCGCCCCTGGCACCAGCAGCTCCGCCAGCCGCCCGAGCGGGCGCATCCGGTCGAGCACGGCGGTGTCGACCACGGCCGACAGGGTCACGTCGAGGCCCAGCATCGTGACGGTCCACCCGGCCTCGAACACGATCGCGGCCGCCTCCGGGTCGGCGAGCATGTTGAACTCGGCGGCCGGGGTGTGGTTGCCGCGCGTGTAGGAGCCGCCCATGATGACGATGTCGCGGGCCCACTCGACGACGCGGGGCTCCTTGCGTACGGCGAGGGCGAGGTTCGTCAGCGGGCCCACGCCCACCAGCGTGATCTCGCCGGGGGCGGCGCGCAGCGCGTCCACGATGAAGTCGACCGCGTGACCGGGCGACGGGCCGCGCAGCGGTGCGGGCAGCACCACGGTCCCGAGCCCGCTGGTCCCGTGGACGGTGGCCCGTACGGTGTGCCGCAGCAGCGCGCCGGCGCTGCCCGGCGTCACCGGCACGTCCCCGAGGTCCAGGAACTCCCGAAGCGCCAGCGCGTTCGCCGTGGTCAGGGAGAGGTCCACGTTGCCGCCCACCGTCGTGACGCCCACCAGGTCGAGGGCGTCGCGGGAGCCGGCGATGAGGGCGAGGGCGAGTGCGTCGTCGATGCCGGGGTCGCAGTCGATCAGAACTTTCTTCACGTAACGGGAGGATACGCACCCGGGCGCGCTCGGCGCCCGGGTGCGGGCATGGATCGGGCCGGGCAGTTCCCCCAAATCTGCCCGGCCCGATCGGTGGCGGTCCAGGCCGGTGTCTTCCCCCAAAAACACCGGCGGTCCCGCACTTGCGGCTCGCGGTCCCCCTCCGCGTCCGCTTCGGTGAAGGTCGGTCGGCCAGAAACCCAGTGCTGTGCTCCTGACCTGCTATAACGCTACCGAGACGAATGCAACGGTCGCGTCATAACGGGGTCGAATATCTGTTTAATCCGACTCAGGAAGCTCCCGACTAGGGCAGCTCCAGCCGAACCTCCGTGCCGTCCTGGAGCGACGTGCTCACCGTGCAGTACTTCTCGTGCACCCGCCCGGCCACCGCGCGGAACACCTCGCCGGCCGCCTCCGACGGCAGCTCCACGTCGTAGGTCACCGTCACCGGGCCCAGCCTGTTGGACTCCACCTTCTGCGCCTCCACCGTCATCGCCAGCCGCACCAGCCGGTGCCCGCGCTGAGCGGTGAGCGGCTCGACGGTGACGATGTTGCAGCCGCCCACCGCCGCCAGCAGCAGCTCCACGGGCGTGAACGCCCCTTCGTCGTCGCCGCCGCCGATCCGCACCTCTGCCCCACGGGCGTTGGTGGCCCGGAATCCGCCGTCCTCGGTCCGTTCGACCCACACGTTAGCCATGTTTCAGACACTACTCAGAAAGCTTTCATGTTCGTTCAGCACCGTGGAGACATGGCAAGCCAGGCGCACGCTCATCATCACGGTCCCGTCCTGTTCTGGTGCGGTGTCGCGGTCGCCGAGCTCGGCGCGATCCAGCCGGGCCCCGGTCTCCTCTGGCGGCCCACGGCGTACGTGGCCGCCGCGCTGCTCGTCGCGATCGGCTTCCTCACCGCCGAGGCCGCGGATCGGCTCAGCAGCCCGCGGGCCAGGCAGCGGCTGCTGCTCGCCGGCTATCTCTCCGGCGCGCTGCTGGTCGCCCAGCAGGCCGGCGCGTTCACCGGGACGGCCGGCCCCGTCCAGGCCGGCTCGCTCCTGCTGTACGTCGTGGCCGCGGTGGCGGCGCTCCACGGCCACGCGCCCTCCCGCGCCACCGCCAAGGGCACCCTGCTGATCGCCACCGGCCTCGACGCCGGCGCGCTGCGGGCCCGGCTCGACGGCGGCTCCGGCGGCGACGGCGCCGGTGACGCCGACACGATCGCGATCTACCGTACCGACCGGGTCACCGACGAGCTGCGCGATCTCGCGGCCCGGCACCGGCTCGTGCTCGTCGAGGGCGCCGAGCACGACCCGCGCGCCAAGGAGCGGATCAGCGCCTCGGGGCTGGCCCGCGAGATCCCCGACCTCGCCGAGCGGGACGTCGTGGTGGCCGGTCCCCGGCCGTTCCAGCGCTATGTCGGGGGCGCGCTGTCCCGCCTGGCCGTGCCCCGGTCACAGATCCGGTTCACCTCGCGGCTGAAGGCGCGGCCCGCACTCGGCGCCGAGCTGCCGCCGCTCCCGATGGACGAGGAGGCGAGGTGACCGTTCTCCCGTGAAGGACGCTAGGCGTCGGGGTGTTCGCGCAGATAGCTCAGGTACACCGGGCGCAGCGCCTCGCCCAGCTCGCCTTCCCCGGCCGCGATGGCGTCCGCCAGCAGCGCCGACACCTTGGTCAGATCGGCGTCCGTCTCGTGACCGGAGGCGGCCTCCGCCGCCGGGATCACCTTCAGCAGTTCCCACAGGAACCCCAGATCGCCATGACGCACGGCGTAGCGCACCGCGCGCTCGTGCAACTCGTGTGCCGGCAGAGATTCGAGCCCGTTCGCGTTCATCTCGCTCCTTCCCCCGCCCGCCCCTTCCCCTCGCGGGGGCGGCGATAACCGATCAGCGACCATCAAGCCGGGCACGTAGTCACCGGCAGCCCCTATCGCGGCGCCGAGCGCAAAGTGGGAGTATCAACCAGCGTGAAGTTCATCATCCGAACCCTCGCGGCGGCGGTGGCCCTCTGGGTGGCCGTCCAGTTCATCCCCGGCATCGACGTCAACACCCCCGCCAACTCGGCACAGTACTGGGGCGTCCTGCTGCTCGTGGCGCTGATCTTCGGCGTCGTCAACGCCATCGTCAAGCCGATCGTGAAGGCGCTCGGCTGCGCGATCATCGCCCTCACCCTCGGGCTGTTCCTGCTCGTGATCAACGCGGCCATGCTGCTGCTGACGAGCTGGATCTCCGGCCAGCTCGGCATCCCCTTCCATGTGGAGGACTTCTACCCGTCGGCGTTCTGGGGCGCGATCATCGTCAGCCTCGTGAGCTGGCTGCTCGGGCTGATCCTCCCCGACGGCGACTGACCCTCCGATGGCGACGGCGGTCCTGCTCGACGGCTCCGGGCTCACGTGCGCGCAGGTCCACGACGTCGCCCACGGCGACGCCCGCGTCGAGCTCGGCTCCCTGGACCGGGCGCGGGCCGCGTGGGTGACCGCCCAGGAGCTGACCGGCCCGGTGTACGGGCGCAGCACCGGGGCGGGCGCCAACAAGGACGTCCCGGTCCGGGAGCCCGGCCTCGGCCTGCTGCGCAGCCACGCCATCGGCGCCGGTCCCCCGATCGAGCCGGCCCGTGCGCGGGCGATGCTCACGGTCCGGCTCAACCAACTGCTCGCGGGCGGCTCGGGGCTCGACCCGGCCGTCCTTCCCGTGCTGGCGGCGGCGGTCAACGACGGCTTCGTCCCGCCGGTCAGCACGTACGGGGCCATCGGCACCGGCGACCTCACCGCCCTCGCCACGACGGCCCTGTGCCTGCTCGGCGAACTCCCCTGGCTCCACTCCCCGGCCACCCCAGCCCCCGCGCCTGCCGAGCCGCGGTTCGCGCTCGCCTCCGAGGACGCGCTGCCGTTCATCAGCTCGGGCGCCGCCACCCTGGCCGACGCCGCCCTCGCCTGCCACCGGCTCCGCGTCCTCCTCGACGGCGCCGTGGACGTGGCCGCCCTGTCCTACACCGCCATCGGGGCCTCGGCCGAGCCGCTGGCCGCCGTCGTACAGGAGGCCCGCCCGCATCCCGGGCAGGCCGCGGTCGCCGCCCGCCTGCGCGGCCTCCTCGCCCGCGAGCAGGCCGCCCGCATCCAGGACCCGTACGGCTTCCGCGCCTTCGCCCAGGTCCACGGCGCCGCGCTGGACGCGCTCGGCCGCGCCCGCGAGGCCGTCGAGACCGACCTGAACGCCGCCGCCGAGAACCCGCTCATCGCGGGCTCCCTCGCCTGGCACAACGGCAACTTCCACGCGGCCCCGATCGCCCTCGCCCTGGACGGCCTGCGCGCCGCGGTCGCCCAGACCGCGCAGCTCAGCACCGCCCGCCTGGCCACCCTCATGGACCCGGACTACACGGGCCGCCACCGCTTCCTCGCCGACCGGCCGGGCGCCTCCGGCGTCCTGATCCTGGAGTACGTCGCCCAGGACGCCCTCGCCGAGCTCCGCCACCTCGCCGCCCCGGTCACGACCGGCACCGCGGTCATCTCGCTCGGCGTCGAGGACCACGCCAGTTTCGCCACCCAGGCGGCCCGGCACGCGCTGCGCTGCCTCGAACCCCTGGAGATCGTCTTGGCCTGCGAGCGCACCGCGGCCACCCGCGCCCTCCATCCACCGCCGCCCGACCGCACCCTGACCGCCGACCTCACCGCCTCCCGCCAGGCCCTCACCGCCTGGTGACCAGGCAGCTCAGGGGCGAGGGGCGGTGGAGGCGCGCGGGCGCAGGGTCGGGGCCTGGACGACGCGGCGGCGGCGGGTCGCCCCGTCGGCGGCGGCGGCCGTGAGGCGGACGGCGGCGCGGACGATCCCGTCGATGTCCCAGTCGACCGTCGTCAGCCCCGGCGTCAGCAGCCCCGACATCGGATGGTCGTCGTAGCCCATGACGGACACGTCGCCGGGGATCGACAGCCCGAGCTCCTGCGCCGCCGCGTAGACACCGTAGGCGATCGAGTCGGCGAAGCAGAAGACGGCGCTCGGCTTGCGGTCGAGCAGGATGTCGCGGGCGGCCGCGGTGGCGGCGGTCATGCCGTGGGGCGCGGTGGTGACCGCGATGTCGAGCCCCAGGCGCTCGGCCTCGGCGGTGACGTGGACGTCGGCGGGCCGGTCAGGGGTGCTGGGCCGGGTGGGGGTGAGGACGGAGATGCGCCGGTGGCCGAGGTCGCGCAGGTGCTCAAGGGCGAGGGTGACGCCGCGCCGGTTGTCGAAGACGACCTCGCCGGCGGTGCCGGGCAGCGAGTCGCCGATCGCGATCACGGGCAGCGACTCGCACAGCTCGCTCCAGAACCCGGCCGACGGGTCGAGCGGCTGCACGATCAGGCCGTCGACGCGCTGGTCGCGGAGCTGCTGCGCGAGGACGCGCTCACGGGCGGGGTCGCCGACGGCGTCGAGGATCAGGGCGTAGCGGTCCTTCTCCCGCAGCCCTCTGCTGATGCCGACCGCCAGCGACTGCTGCCAGAGGTCTTCGAGCGATCCGCAGAGCAGCCCGATCATCCCGCTGCGCCCGCTGGCCAGGGCCCTGGCGATGGGGTCGGCCTCGTAGCCCAGCTCGGCCGCCGCGGCGCGCACGCGCTCCATGGTCTCCTCCGAGACCTGAAGGCCGCGCAGCGCGTAGGAGACGGCCGCCGGCGACAGGCCGGTGGCCTGGGCCACCTCACGGATCGTCGCTCTCTTGCGAGGCATTGGACCAGCCTATGGCCTGCCACCGACAGAATCGGGTTTCCCCGGGAGTGAGCGCGACGGGCCGGCCGTTGACAGCGATCAGGTGAAGCGTTTCACTGAACCGTATCACTGAATCGCTTCACTCTCCCGGTGTCCCTGGACAGCAGGTTTGTATGTAATATCAGTAGGAAATGAGGGGAGGGGTGATCGTGAGCGGTGGGATCGACGTCCATCAGCATCTGTGGACGGGTGCGTTCGTGGCGGCGTTGCGGGCGCGCACGGCCCCGCCCCGGCTCGACGGCTGGACGCTGATCCTCGACGGCGAGCCGCCTTACGAGGTGAACCCGGCCGACCACGAGCACCGCGACACCACCGGCCTGGACCTGGCGCTCGTGTCGCTGTCGAGCCCGCTCGGCATCGAGTTCCTGCCGCCGGAGGAGAGCTGGCCGCTGCTCGACGCCCACCACGAGGGGGCGCTCGCGCTCGGGGCGCCGTTCGGGGTCTGGGCGGCCACCTGCCACAGCGAGCCCGATCCCGACCGGCTGGCGGCCGACCTCGACCGCGGCTGCGCCGGACTGCAGATCCCGGCGACGGCCGTGCCCGACGACCGGCTGCTGGAGGTGCTGACCGACCGCGACCTGCCGCTGTTCGTGCATCCCGGCCCGGCGCGCGTCCCCGAGGGAGCGCCGCCGTGGTGGCCGGCGGTGGTGCCGTACGTGCAGCAGATGCACCAGGCGTGGCACCACTTCCAGGCCGTCGTCCGGCCCCGGCACCCGAGGCTGCGCGTGTGCTTCGCGCTGCTCGCCGGCCTCGCGCCGCTGCACTCGGAGCGGCTGCTGGCCAGGGGCGGGACCGGCCGGGGCCTGGTCGACCCCGGCGCCTTCGTCGAGACCTCCTCCTACGGCCCCCGCGCGATCGACGCGATCGTCAGGGAGCTCGGCGTCGACGTCGTCGTCAACGGCTCCGACGCCCCCTACGCCACCGCCCCCGACCCGGGCCTCGGCGCCGCCGCCGCCCACGCCATCCGCGTCACCAATCCCCGCCGCCTGCTGGGCATCCGTCCCGGGGCGACCGTTCCATCGTCCAGAGAGGAGACACGTACGTGAGCACCGACCAGATCCAGCAGGACGGGGGGACCTGCCACGCCCTCCCCGAGCGCACGCTCGACCGGCGCGAGCTGCGCGACCTGGTGGACCGGCTGGCCGCCAGCCCGCAGGAGTGGGAGGAACTGGTGGACTTCCCCGAGGACGGCGGGCGGCACTACGCCTCGCTGCACCGCGACGCGTACGTGGACGTATGGGTCCTGTGCTGGCGTCCCGAGGACGACACAGGGTGGCACGACCACGACATCTCCTCGGGGGCGGTGCGCGTGGTGCAGGGGGCGCTGCGCGAGTGCAATCCGCGCATCGGCGGCGAGCACCTGGAGACGGTGGTCACGGAGGGGCAGTCGTTCTCGTTCGGGCCCGACCACATCCACCGGCTGACGGGGGCGGTGGAGCGCAGCGTCTCCATCCACGCCTACTCGCCGCCGCTCTGGCGGCTCGGGCAGTACTCGATCGACGGCACCGGGGTGATGCGGCGCGTGTCCGTGAGCTACGCCGACGAGCTGCGGCCCCTGGACGACGTGGGGGTGGCCGCCGAGGTGGCCGTCGGGGTGGCCTGACGTCAGCGCGGGCGCAGCACGCAGCAGCTCGCGCAGGGCTCCACGCCGGGGAGCGTGATCCACAGGCAGCAGGTCCTGCGGAAGTAGCCGTCGCCCGCCGGCTCGATCAGGCCGTCGACCGGCGGGCCGATCCGCCTGAGCAGCTCCATGTAGTCGCCGGGCACGACGGAGGTCAGCGGCTGCGCGAACGCCTCGGCCGTCGAGCCCCACAGCGTGCGCTCGCCCACCCTGGCCCGGCGGCTGATGGCGGCGACCAGCGGCTGCTGGGCCTCGGCCAGCGACTCGCCGATGGCGTCCGTGCCCTCGGTCCAGATGACGCGGGTGGCCGCGATCGTCACGCCGGCCTCGGAGACCTTGAACCACGTCTCGGCGGGCCGCATGATCGGCACCCGTCCGTCGAGCGCCCAGCCGAGCGCCATCGGCAGCGTGTGCCAGTAGCCGTACGTCTTCCAGAACAGCGCCGCGCCGACGTGGTGCGGCGCGTTCCAGCGCCGGGCCGTCTCGTCGATCAGCTCGTCCAGCAGCGTGTGAGGCTCCCGCATCAGCTCCGTGACCGGTGTCCAGGTGTCGTCCGGCTCGATGACCAGGCCGGGCTCGACCCCGAGCACGCCGCCGCGGTCGTCGGCCATGCGCTGGAGCACGTCGGTCAGCACCCCGAAACCCCTTTCCGTACTCTTCACGGTCGGCCCGGCCCCAACGTAGCAGGGCGGCCGGCGAACCAGCCGGCCACGATCTGCACCGCCAGCACCCCCAGCGCCACCATGAGCGGCACGTTCCAGCCGCCGGACAGCTCGCGCAGGTAGCCGAAGAGCAGCGGGCCGAGCGCGGCGATCACGTACCCGACCGACTGGGCCACGGCCGACAGCGCCGTCACCGCGGCCGGGTCCGCCGGACGCAGCGCGATGATGAGCAGCGCGAGCGCGAACGACGCGCCCTGCCCGAGCCCGAGGACGATCATCCACAGCCACGGGAGGGTCGTCGGCGCCAGCAGCACGCCGAGGTAGCCGAGCACGGTCAGCACGCCCGAAGCCACCACGTACGGCACCTGCGAGGCCCGCCGCCCGGCCAGCACGGGGACCGCGAGCGAGGCGGCGACCTGCACCAGGTTCGTCAGGCTGAGCAGGTAGCCGGCCTGCTCGGCGGGCACGCCCCGCTCCATGAAGATCGTCGGCAGCCAGGCCAGGACGACGTAGAAGGTGAGGGACTGCAATCCCATGAGCGCGGTGACGTACCAGGTGACGCGGCTGCGCAGCACCGTGCGGAAGGGGCGGGGGCCGCTCGGCTGAGGGGGCTGCGCGCGCAGCGCCTGCGGCAGCCAGAGCAGCGCCGCCAGCAGGGCGGGCACGGCCAGCAGCGCCGTCACCCCGCGCCAGCTGAACCCGGTGAGCCGCTCGACCGGGATCACCGCCGCCGAGGCGATGGCCGCGCCGGCCACCACGGCGGAGACGTAGACGCCGGTCATCACGTTGATCCGGGTCGGGAAGTGCTGCTTGACGACGCCGGGCATGGAGACGTTCATGACGGCGATCGCGGTGGCGGCCAGCGCCGAGCCGAGGTAGAGCATCGGCGCGCCGTCGAGCCCGCGCAGCGTCACGCCGCAGGCGATCACGAGCAGGCCCGCCAGCAGCGTGCGGTCGAGCCCGATCCGCCGCGCCAGCACGGGCGCCACCGAGCCGAACACGCCCAGGCAGACCACCATCACCGTGGTGATCGCGCCGCCGCCCGCGGGCGAGAGGCCCACGTCGCCCATGATCTCGTCGAGGAGGGGGGAGACGCCCGCGATGGCCGGGCGCAGGTTGAGCGCGGCCAGCACGAACCCGGCCACGAGCACCACAGATCGCAACGACATAAGCGTCCACTCTGGCACACGCCCTGACAGCGTTGTCCGCCCCCGTACGGTGAGACATGATCCAGGCGTGAGACCGACGATGAAGGACGTCGCCACGGCGGCGGGGGTGGCGCTGAAGACCGTGTCGCGGGTGGTCAACGGCGAGCCCGGCGTCCATCCGGCCACGGCCGAGCGGGTGCGCGCGGCCATCGACCGGCTGGGTTACCGCCGCAACGAGAGCGCGCGGGTGCTGCGCAGGGGCAGGACCGCGACGATCGGGCTGGTCATCGAGGACGTCGCCGACCCGTTCTACGCGGGACTCAGCCGGGCCGTCGAGGACGTCGCGATCGCGCACGACTGCCTGCTGCTCAGCGGCTCGTCCGGGGAGGAGCCGGGGCGCGAGCGCGAGCTGGTCGAGACGTTCTGCGCGCGGCGGGTGGACGGGATCGTCGTCGTGCCGGCCGGGGCCGACCACGGCTATCTGCGGCCGGAGCTGGACGCGGGCACCAAGGTGGTCTTCGCCGACCGGCCGCCGGGGGCGGGACTCGACGCCGACACCGTGCTCGCCGACAACGCGGGCGGGGCCGGGCGGGCCGTACGCCACCTGCTCGGGCAGGGGCACGAGCGGGTCGCGTTCGTCGGGGACGCCCCGGCCATCTACACCGCCGCCGAGCGCCACCGCGGCTACCGGGACGCGCTGGGCGACCGGTACGACCCCCGCCTGGTCGCGATGCGGCCGCCCGCCGAGGAGGCGATGCGGGCGGACCTGGAGCGCATGTTCGCCCTGGACCGGCCGCCCACCGCGCTCTTCACCGGCAACGGGCGCTGCACGGTGACGGCGCTACGGGCGCTCGCCGGGCGGAAGGTGGCGCTGGTGGGCTTCGACGATTTCGAGCTGGCCGACCTGCTGCGGCCAGGGGTGACGGTCGTGGCGCAGGACCCGGCGTGGATGGGACGGGTGGCGGCCGAGCTCCTGTTCCGCCGCCTGCTCGGCGACGAGGGCCCGCCGGAGCACATCCGGCTCCCGGTCCGCCTCATCCCACGCGGCTCGGGCGAGCTTCCGCCGTGAGTGCTCAGCCCGCATGACTCGGGCGAGCTTTCCCCATGAGTGCTCAGCCCGCGTGACTCGGGCGAGCTTTCCCCATGAGTGCTCAGCCCGCGTGACTCGGGCGAGCTTCCCTCATGAGTGCTCAGCGCGCGCGACTCGGGCGGGGTTCCGCCGTGAGTGCCGGCGGGCGCAGGATGCCGGTGAGGGCCAGGGCCACCAGGATGCCCGCGACGCCCGCGACCGCGATGGCCGTCGCCGGGCCGGCGGCCTCGCCGAGCGCGCCGACGACCGCCGCGCCCAGTGCCTGCCCCGTCATCAGCCCCGCCGACTGCAGCCCGAACGCCTGCCCGCGCGTCTCCTCCGGCACCACGTCCACGAACCGCCGCTGCAGCCCGAGCTGGTACGCCAGCCCCGCCGCCCCCAGCGCGGCCAGCACCGCGGCCCAGCCCACGCCGGGCGCGAGCGCGAAGCCCACCCAGGGCGCCCCGAGCAGCACCGCGAGCGGCAGCGACAGCCGTTCACGCAGCTCGGGACGGGCGAAGCGGCCCACCACGAACTCGCTCACCGCCATCCCGCCCGCGGCCGCCGCCAGCACCATCCCGGCTCGGCCCTCGCCGTCGAGGTAGGGCACGACCATGGCCTCGGCCCCGGCCACGCACACGCACGGCAGCCATTGGGCGAGCAGCAGTCCCCGTACCCGCCGGTCGCCGACCAGCCGCCGGTTCACCCGCAGCGTCTCGCGCACCGCGTCGCCCCACCCGGACAGCACCCGCCCGGCCTCCCGGACGACCCGGGCCGGCCGGTGCGGCAGGCCCACGCGCAGCACCACGGCCGCCACGACGGACAGCGCCGACGTGACGGCCAGCCCCCCGGACGGCCCGGTGACCGCCAGGAACGCGCCCCCGGCCGCGAGCCCCACGATCTGCGCGCTCGCCGAGGCCACGTTGAGCACCGACCGCCCCAGCACGAACGCGTCCCCGGGCAGCACCTCCGGCAGCATGGCCGCCCGCGCCGCCATGAACACCGGCGAGAACAGCCCGGTGGCCAGCACGAGCGCCAGCAGCGCCCACACCGGCAGCTCCGCGTACGCCAGCACCAGGCAGGTCACCGCCCGCACCACCTCGCCGGCGATCATCAGCGCCCGCGGCGCGACCCGGTCGGCCAGCGACAGCAGGAACAGCCCGCCCACGATGAACGGCAGCCACCCCGCCATGTACGCCGCCGCCGACAACCCCGCCGACCCGGTCCGCGCGTACACCAGCACGGACAGCGCCAGCATCTTGACCACGTCCCCGGCGATGAGCAGCACGAAGCTGCCGAACAGCACCCGGAACTCCTTGACGGCGAACACCTCGCCGAACGTCGCGCCCTTCACCCGACCGATGGTGCGGACCGCACCCCCACTCGCGCGACTTCTTCGGATATAACCGAAAGGTGCCGGTGCGCATCGACGTGACCTCGCAGGACCTGATGGCCAGCAGGTTCGCCATCTCCCCGCTGATCGAGACCATGCACGCCCAGTGGATGCTGGCCGGGCGCGTCCAGGCGGGCCCGCACGCGGAGTGGGTGGAGCGGTGGCGGGGCACGTACGCGCGGCTCGCCGCCCGCTACCCGGCGCTGCGGGCCGCCGCCGCGGTCAGCGGCAACATCGGGGCGGCGAACGTCGACTTCATCGCCCCTCCCCCGACCGCCGTGGACGTCGCCTTCGCCGACGAGCTGGCCGCCGTGCGCGCCACCCCGGTCGCGCGGGCGCACGCCGAGATCGAGCGGGTGCTGGCCCAGCGCCCGCCGGTCACCGGCTGGGTACGGCACCTGCTGCTCGGCCCGGAGGTGGTGGAGCTGTTCGCGGAGGCGTACGAGGCGCTGTGGACCGACATCCTCGTCCACGACTGGGCGCGCCTCCACGCGATCCTGCAGCGGGACGTGGCCTATCGGGCGGGCCGGCTGGCCGCCTACGGCTGGGCGGCGGCCCTGGACGACCTCAGCCCCCGGGTCCGGTGGCGGCGGAGCGGGCACATCGAGGTGCGGATGCTCTCCGGGCGCGAGGAGCGGCACGACCTCGGGGGCAGGGGCCTGCTGTTCCTGCCGTCGGCGTTCATGACGTCCATCGCCACCTATCTGGACGAGTCGTGGCCGTACGCGCTGCTCTATCCCGCGCGCGGGCTGGGCGCGGCACCGCCCCGGGCCGACGCCGGCCTGGCGCTGCTGATCGGCCGCAGCCGGGCCCGCATCCTCGCCGAGCTGGCCGAGCCCGCGACGACCACGCAGCTCGCCGCGCTGCTGGGCCAGAGCCCCGGCACGACGGGCGAGCACATCGCGGCACTGCGCCGCACCGGCCTGATCGCGGGGGCCCGCGTGGGCCGCGGGGTCCTCTACACCCGAACGCCGCTCGGCGACGCTTTGATCAACGGCTAGCCTGGGACATCAAAGGTATGCTCGTTGAGCATCAGTTCTGCAAACCTGTTCAAGGAGGGCGCATGAACGCCGCCGACGCCGCCCCCGACACCCAGCAGGCCAGGTTCCCGCACGAGCTGATGTACGCGGCGGCGCAGCAGTACTACCTGGAGGACGCCACCCAGGGCGACATCGCCAAGCGGCTCGGCGTCTCCCGCGCGACCGTGAGCCGGCTGCTCACCGAGGCCCGCAGGCAGGGCATCGTCGAGATCAGGGTGCACCGCCCCGACACCATGGCCGACGGCCCGCTGGCCGACGAGGTGGCTCAGGCGCTCGACCTGCGCCGGGTCCACCTGGTGCCCAAGGTCAGCGGCCCGGCGCTCGGCCCGTGGCTCGCGCCCGGGGTGGCCCGCGCCCTCGCCGGCGTGGGGCTGGAGTCGGGCGACGTCGTGCTGGTCGCCTCCGGCACCACCGTGTACGAGTGCGCCCGCGAAGGGCTCGGCCAGTTCCCCGGCGTCACGATCGCCCCGGCCGTCGGCGGCCAGGAGGAGCCGCAGCCCTGGTTCCAGACCAACGAGACCACCCGCATCCTGGCCGAGCGCGTCGGCGGCGTGCCCGCCTACCTCTACGCGCCCGCGCTGCCCGGCCCCGAGCTGTTCTACTCGCTGCAGCACGAGCCGTCCGTGCGCCGGGTGATGGATCTGTGGGCGCGGGCCAAGTGCGCGCTGGTCGGGGTCGGCTCGGCGCCGCTCATGCGGCAGATGGTGCCCTCGCTCATGCCGCGCGACGCCGAGAGCCTGCGCCGGGCCGTGGGCGACGTGTGCATGCGGGTCTACGACCGCGACGGCGAGCCGGTGACGTACCCGGGGAGCGAGCGGCTGGTGGCCGCCAAGCCCGAGGAGCTGCGCCGCATCCCGTCCGTCATCGCGGTCGCGGTGGGCGCGGAGAAGGTCCTGTCGATCGTGGCCGGCGCCAGGGGCGGCTACTTCAACGAGCTCGTCACGGACACCCCGACGGCCGAAGGGCTCGTGGCCGCCGCCCACCAGCTCTAGGCGCTGAACATGTGTGCTGGACAAAGTTTCTGACTGCACGCTAACGTCGTCGCGTGAGCAGCGAGGGCAGGACCTGATGGCGGTCGTCTGCGTGGACGCCGGCACCACGGTCATCAAGGCGGTCGCCTACGACCACACCGGCGCGGAGTCGGCGCTCGCCCGCCGCGCCACCGCCGTCTCCCGCCCCGCCCCCGGCCACGCCGAGCAGGACATGGGCGCGGTCTGGGACGCGGTCGCGGCCACGGTGCGCGAGGTGGCCGCCGCCGTCGCCGAGCCGGTCGAGCTGGTCGCCGTCACCGCCCAGGGCGACGGCTGCTGGCTCGTGGACGCGGGCGGCGAGCCGACGGGACCCGCCGTCCTCTGGAACGACGCCCGCGCCGCCGCCACGGTCGACGCCTGGACCCGCGACGGCCTGGCCGCCGCGGCCTTCAAGATCAACGGCTCCTCGGCCGCCTCCGGGCTGCCGCACGCCGTCCTGTCCTGGCTGCGCGCCCACGACCCGGCCAGGCTCGACCGGTCGGCCGCCCTGCTCACCTGCGGCGGCTGGATCTGGTCGCGGCTCACCGGGGAGCTCGCGGCCGAGGAGTCCGACGCCTCGGCGCCGTTCATGGACCTGCGGGCGCGGGCGTACGCGCCGGAGCTGCTGCGCCTGTTCGGCATGGAGTGGGCCGGACGGCTGCTGCCGCCGGTGCGCTCCTGCCCGGTCGCCGGGCTCACGCGGCGGGCCGCCGACGCGCTCGGCCTGCGTGCCGGCGTTCCCGTGGTGATGGCCCCGTACGACATCGTCACGACCGCGCTCGGCGCGGGCGCGGTCGCTCCGGGTCAGGCGTGCGCCATCCTCGGCACCACCCTGTGCACCGAGGTCGTCGCCGAGTCCCCGGCGCTGGACGGCGAGCCGACCGGCATCACGATCGCGCTGCCCGGCGGCTACCTGCGGGCCTTCCCCACGTTCGCCGGGACCGAGGTGGTGCAGTGGACCTGCCGCCTGCTGGGCCTCGGCGGCCCCGAGGAGCTGGGCGAGCTGGCCGGGCGGAGCGAGCCCGGCGCGGGCGGGCTCGCGTTCCTGCCCTACCTGTCGCCGGCCGGGGAGCGGGCGCCGTTCTCCGACCCGCTGGCGCGCGGCGCGCTGCTGGGCCTGTCGTTCGAGCACGGGCCCGAGCAGATCGCGCGGGCCGCGCTCGAAGGGCTCACCCTGGTCATCCGCGACTGCCTGGCCGCCACCGGCACGGACCCCGGCGAGCTGCGGGTGTGCGGCGGCGGCTCGGCCAGCGCCACCTGGCTCGGCCTGATCGCCGACGTCACCGGGCTGCCCGTGCGGCGGCCGGCCGACGCCGAGGTGGGGGCGCGGGGCGCGTACGTGGCGGCGCTGGCGGCCACGGGAGCGGCCCCGTCGCTCGCCGCGGCGGCGGCCGAGCACGTACGCCTGCGCGACGCCGTTGAGCCCCACCCGGACCGCCGCGCCCGCTACGACCGGTTGTTCGAGGACTTCCTGACGCTCCGCGCGGGCCAGGCGGACGCCTGGCCGCTGCTGGCCGAGATGCGGGGCCGGGCATGAGCGTGTGGATCGGCGTCGACCTCGGCACGCAGAGCGTGCGCGCCCTGGTCGCCGGCGGCGACGGCGAGGTGGCCGGCGCCGCCGCCCGCCCGCTCACCAGCCGGCGCGAAGGACCCCGCCACGAGCAGGACCCCGAGCAGTGGTGGCGCGAGCTGGCCGCCGCCACCCGCGAGGCGCTGGCCGGCGTGGCCCCGGAGCGGGTGCGGGGCGTCGCGGTCGCCGCGACCAGCGGGACGATCCTGCTCACCGACGCGGCCGGCCGCCCGCTGACACCCGCCCTCATGTACGACGACCGCCGCGCCTCCGCCGAGCGCGCCAACGAGGCGGGCGCGGCCGTGTGGGAGCGCCTGGGCTACCGGCGCATGCAGCCCAACTGGGCGCTGCCGAAGCTGCTCTGGCTGCTCCGCGACGCCCCGGCGGGCGCCCGCGCCGCCCACCAGAGCGACTTCGTCAACCGGCGGCTGGTCGGCCACGAGGTCGCCACCGACCTCGGCAACGCGCTCAAGACCGGCGTGGACCTCGAAGCCGAACGCTGGCCGGACGAGGTGCTGGACCTGCTGCCCGCGGGCGTGCTGCCCGAAGTGGTCCGGCCCGGCGCGCTCCTCGGCACGGTCTGCGCCGAGGCCGCCGCAGAGACCGGCATCCCGTCCGGCACGCCGGTGGTCGCGGGCTCCACGGACGGCTGCGCGGCCCAGCTCGGCGCGGGCGCGACCCGCGTCGGGAGCTGGAACTCGGTGCTCGGCACCACGCTGGTGCTGAAGGGCGTGACCGAGGAGCTGATCCACGACCCGCTCGGCGTCGTCTACTCCCACCGCGCCCCCGACGGCTCCTGGCTGCCTGGCGGCGCGTCCAGCACGGGCGCCGGCGTCCTTTCCCGCGACCTGCCGGGGCGCGACCTCGACGCGCTCAGCGCGGCGGCCGCCCGCAGAGAGCCGGTCGCCGCCGTGACCTACCCGCTCGTCTCGCGCGGGGAGCGCTTCCCGTTCGACGCGCCCGCCGCCGAGGCGTTCACGCTGGGCGAGCCCGCCGACGACGTCGAACGGTACGCCGCGATCCTGCTCGGCGCGGCGTTCGTCGAACGGCTGTGCTTCGACTACCTGGACCTGCTCGGCGCGCCCGTGGACGGCGAGATCATCCTCACCGGCGGAGCCACGCGCAGCGACCACTGGACCCGGCTGCGCGCGGACGTCCTCGGACGTCCCGTGACGCTGCGCGAGAACGCCGAGCCCGCGCTCGGCATGGCCGTGCTGGCCGGCGGCGACCCGGCCCGCATGATCAGGACCAGGGCCGTGGTCGAGCCGTCCGGGGCCGGGCGGCCGGAGCTCTACCTGCGGTTCGTCGCCGAGCTCGAACGGCGCGGCTGGCTGGACCCCCACGTCGCCGCACACGCCCGCGAGAGGACCACCCGATGACCGACCTCGTGCTCGTCCGCCACGGCGAGACCGTCTGGCACGCCGAGAACCGCTACGCGGGCGTCAGCGACGTCGAGCTGACCCCGCGCGGCCACGAGCAGGCGGCCGCGCTCGCCGAGTGGGCCGCGGACGCGGGGCTGACGGCCGTCCTCGCCTCCACGCTCAGCCGCGCCGTGATCACCGCCACCGCCGCCGCCGAACGGGCCGGCCGCGAGCTGCGCACCGACGCGCGCCTCGTGGAGCTGGACTTCGGCCAGGGCGAGGGGCTGACCTCGGCGGAGATGGCGGCGCGCTTCCCCGAGGCGCGGGCCGCGTTCGAGGCCGACCCGGCCGCGCATCCGCTGCCCGGCGGCGAGGACCCGCGCGCCGCCGCCGAACGGTTCGTGGCCGCACTGCGGGACGCCGCGGCGGCGCACCCCGGCGGGCGGGTGCTGGTCGTGGCGCACACGACGGCGATCAGGCTGGCGCTCTGCGCGCTGATCGGGGTGCCGCTCGGCGAGTACCGGCGGCTGTTCCCGCGCCTGGACAACTGCGCACTGACCGAGTTGCGGCTCCGCGACGACGGACGGCCCGCACTGCTTCACTACAACTGCCCGATGGGAGCCGTTCGTTGACCATCCGAGTCCTTGCCGCAGGTGACCACTTCGTCACCAACCGCCTGCTGGTGGACGCGCTGCGGCGCGAGGTCCCCGGCGAGGTGGACGTCCGCGAGCTGACGCTGCCGTGGCCGGTGGTGCCGTTCGGCCGCGTCGGCGAGGTGGACGAGGCGTCGGACGTCGAGGACGAGCTGATCGAGGCGCTGCGCGACGTCGAGGTCTGCGTGACCCAGATGGCCCCGCTGACCAAGCGCGTCCTCGACGCCTCCCCCGCCCTGCGGCTGTTCTGCGTCAGCAGGGGTGGTCCTGTGAACGCCAACCTGGAGGCGGCGGCGCGGGCCGGGGTCCGGGTGACGTTCGCGCCGGGCCGCAACGCGGTGGCCACCGCCGAGCACACGCTCGCCATGCTGCTCGCCGCGACCCGCCGCATCCCCCGGACCCACGCCGACCTGGCGGGGGGCGTGTGGCGCGGCGACTACTACACCTACGACAACGTGGGGCCCGAGCTGGAGGGCGGCACGGTCGGCCTGATCGGCTACGGCGCGATCGGCCGCCGGGTGGCCAGGATGCTGGCAGGGTTCGGGGCCGAGGTGCTGGTGCACGACCCGTACGTGGACGTCCCCGGCAAGGTGGAGCTGCCGGAGCTGCTGCGCCGCTCGCGCTTCGTCTCCCTGCACGCCCGCGCCACCGCCGAGACCGCCGGCCTGATCGGCGCGGCCGAGATCGCCGCCATGCCGCCGGGGTCGGTGCTGGTCAACTGCGCGCGCGGCGCGCTGCTCGACTACGACGCGCTCTGCGACGCGCTGGAGTCCGGCCACCTGTTCGGCGCCGCGATGGACGTCTTCCCCGAGGAGCCGATCCCCGAGGGCTCGCGCCTGCTCACGGCGCCGAACCTGGTCATGACCCCGCACCTGGCCGGGGCGAGCAAGGAGACGGCGGCGAAGGCCGCCGCGATCGTCGCGGCCGACGTGGCCCGCTACGTCCGCGGCGAACCCCTCCTCCACGTCGCCAATCCCTGAGCTAACCCTTGAGCGCCCCCGCCATGAGCCCGCGCATGAAGAACCGGCCCAGCAGGACGTAGATCACCATCGTGGGGATCGACGCCAGGATCGCCGCCGCCATCTGCTGGCTGTACGGGGTGGCCTGCGCGCCCGCGATGTTGTTGAGCATCACGGTCGTCGGCCAGCTCGTCGGCCCGGTGAGGAAGACGGCGAACAGGAAGTCGTTCCACAGCGAGGTGAACTGCCAGATGACGACCACCGCGATCGCGGGCCCGGACACCGGCAGCACCACCGACCGGTACGCCCGCAGCATCCCGGCCCCGTCCACCCGCGCGGCCTCGATGAGCGTGGTGGGGATCGTCACGTAGTAGTTGCGGAAGATCAGCGTGCAGATCGGGATGCCGTAGACGACGTGGGCGAGCACCAGGCCGGGGATGCCGCCGTAGAACACGCCGTCCAGCCCGGTCAGGTCGTTGAGCCCGACGAGGAGCTGCACCAGCGGGATCATCACCCCCTGGTACGGGATGAACATCCCGAACAGGAACAGCGTGAACAGCACGTCCGCCCCGGGGAAGCGCCACTTCGACAGCACGTAGCCGTTCATGGAGCCGAGCGCGCACGACAGCAGCGAGCCCGGCACGGCCAGCAGCACGCTGTTCCACAGCCCAGGGGCGAGCTTCTCCCACGCCACCCGCCACGCCTCGACCGTCCACGTCCGCGGCAGGTTCCACGCCTGGCTCGGGTCCGCCTCGGTGAGCGGCTTGAAGCTGGTGACCAGCAGCACGTAGATCGGGATGAGGAAGACCACCACGAACAGGCACAGCACGCCGAACCGCGTCCACCGGAACACCGCTCCCCGCCGCCCGGCCACCGCCGTCATGACGTCCTCTCCTTGCGTACGGACCAGATGAGGTACGGGATCACGAAGATCGCCACGCTCACCACGATGTAGGCCGCGATCGTGGCCCCCTTGGCCGGGTCGTGGGAGTCGAAGACCGCCACCCACATGAACACCGCCGGCACGTCGGTGATGATCTGCTTGCCGGACACCGCCACGATCAGGTCGAAGACCTTGAGCGAGATGTGCCCCAGGATGATCAGCGCCGACAGCAGCACCGGCCGCAGCAGCGGCAGCACGACGTGGCGGTAGACGCCCCACTCGGTGCAGCCGTCCACCCGTGCCGCCTCGCGCAGCTCCTCGGGCACGCCGCGGAAGCCGGCGAGGAACAACGCCATGATGTATCCGGACATCTGCCAGATCGCCGGCAGCGCCATCGCGGCCATGCCCCAGTCCTGGTCACGGAACCACTGCCACTCCGGCAGCCCCAGGTAGCCGAACAGCCGGTTGAGCCCGACGGCCCGCTCCCCCGTCCCCGAGTTCATCAGCCACCGCCACACGATGCCGGTGGCCACGAACGAGATCGCCATGGGGAACAGGTAGATCGCCCGGAACGTCCCCTCGCCCCTGATCCCCTTCTCCATGAGGAACGCCAGCAGCCAGCCGAGCAGCAGCGCCCCCAGCACGAACACGATCGTGAACTGGATCGTGTGGTTCACGGACAGGTGCCAGCGGGGCTGGTCCCAGATGTCGACGAAGTTCTTCAGCCCCACGAACTCGCCCTCGGCCACCTGGCTGTGCTTGTCGGTCATGGCGAGCTGGAAGTTCCAGCCCAGCAGGCCGTACACGAAGACGCCGATCAGGATGATCGACGGGGTGACGAGGAGCAGCCCGGGCAGCCACGTACGCGCCCGCCTCACGATTCTTCCCTCCAGGGACGCGACGGCCGGCCGGGCCGCCGCGTCCCGCTCGATACGCCGATGAGAGTTATTGGGCGTTGGCCGTGGCCGCGTCGGCGAGCCCCTGCTGGAGGGCCTTGACGTCCTTGCTGCTGATGTAGAGCCCGACCGCCTCGGTGATGGCGGCCAGCCACGGCTGGTTCACCGAGACGCCGTGCTGGACCGAGCCGGCCAGCTTGTTGCCCGACCAGTCCTTCAGCGCGTCGGCCAGGTAGTCGGTGTAGAGGGACTTGTCGGCGTCGGTGCGCGCCGGGATGGAGCCCTTCTTCGGGTTGAAGGCGTCCTGTCCCTCCTTGCTGGCCGCGACCTTGAGCCAGGCGATGGCCCCGTCGCGGTGCTTGGCGCCCTTGGGCAGGGTGAAGCTGTCGGACAGCCAGAGGTAGGTGCCCTCGGTGCCGGGGGCCGGCGCCCAGTCGAAGTCCGTCTTCGAGGTCTTGCCGAGGCCGCCCTCGGGCGGGTTGTGGAAGTAGCCGTAGGCCCAGTCGCCCATGATGTTGAACGCGGCCTGGCCGTCGGCCACCTGCTTGGCCGCGGGCTGCCAGTCGTCCTGCGGGTCGCCCGCGTACGACATGATCTTGTTGAAGCTCTCCAGGGCCTTGTCCACCTCGGGCCCGGCCCAGTTGCCGCCCGGCTTGAACAGCGCGTTGTAGGCGTCGGTGCCGAGGCTGCCGAGCAGGACGTTCTCCAGCAGGTGGGTGACGGTCCACTCCGAGCCGATGGACAGGGGGATCTTGCCCGTGGCCTTGACCTTCTCCAGCGCCGCGATGAACTCGTCGATCGTCTTCGGCGCGGCCGCGACGCCCGCCTCCTTGAGCACGGCCGGGTTGAACCAGAGCACGTTGGAGCGGTGGATGTTCACCGGCACCGAGTAGATCTTGCCGTCCACGCTGATCTGGTCCACGAGCTGCTGCGGGAAGACGTCCTTGAGCTTCAGCTCGTCGTAGAGGAAGGTGAGGTCCTCCAGGTTGCCCGCCTTGATGTAGCCCTGCAGCTCGGCGCCCGCGTGGCCCTGGAAGGTGTCCGGCGGCTGGCCGGCCTGGAGCTTGGACTCCAGCAGCGCCTTGGCCTTGTCGCCGGAGCCGCCCGCCACGGCGGCGTCGAAGAAGGAGTAGGCGGAGTTCTGCTGCTCGAAGATCTTGCGCATCTCGGCGAGGCCGTCCGCCTCACCGGGCCCGGTCCACCAGGAGAAGACCTCGACCTGCTGCTTGCCGCCGCCGGCCGCGGGCGGTTCGGAGGTCTCTCCTCCGCCGCCACCGCCGCCGCACGCGGCTAATCCCAGGACGCCCGCCATCATGATCGAGGCGGCTGCCAACCACCGTCGCATCGCACACCATCCCTTCGAAGTCCCCCGAAGCAGGTGGTTCTTGACAACGTTGTCAACGGGGCTATCAACCCACTTCCCCCAACGGGACGTCAAGGGATGAGGTGGTAACAGCTCCGCATACTCCCCCTGACGCGGGCGCTTGTTCCTTGTCACTCCGGGGGGCGCGGCGCTCACGCTGGGCACACTTCCTGGCATGCCCGACGAGCCCCTGGAACTCGGCGAGATCTCCTTCTCGGACTGGCACGCCCACACCGGCAAACTGGCCGAGGTCGGCTTCCTCACCATCGCCAGGCGGCTGCCGTCGCTGGTGTCCCAGGCCATGAGCATCGCCTGGCGGGCGAGCCCGCGCGACACCGCGCTGGCGATCACGCTCAACCTGCTCGGCGGGGTGTTCACCGCGTTCGGGCTGCTCGCCACGACCGGCGTGCTCACCGCGCTGTTCAGCGCGGGCCCGACCGCCGACCGGGTGATGGCCGCGCTGCCCAGCCTGGCCCTGGTGGGCGCGGCGGCGGCGCTGCGCGCGGCCGTGCAGGCCGGCGCGGGCTGGGCGCAGGCCCGCCTCGACCCGCAGGTCAGCCGGCTCACCGAGGAGCGGCTGTACGGGCTGACCAGCCGCGTCGAGCTGGCCGCCTACGACGACCCCGACTTCCACGACGCGCTCCAGCGGGCCCGGCTGCGCGGCGTGGCCATGGCCGACTCGGTGGTGTCGGCGACCGTGGACGTGCTGACCGCCGCCGTCGGCATCGCCGCCGTGGCCGGCGTGCTCGGCGTGCTGCACCCGGCGCTGCTGCCGCTGCTCCTGCTGGCGGTGCTGCCGGACGCCTGGGCCATGGTCCGCAGCGCCAAGATGCGCTACGCCACCCTGTACGCCCTCATCCCCGCCGCCCGCCGCAAGTGGATCATCGGCGAGCTGCTGGCCGACCGCGACCCCGCGGCCGAGGTGCGCGCGTTCACCATGCGCGGCTTCCTGCTGCGCATGTACGACGCGGTCGCCAAGGTCGAGCAGGACGTGATGCTCGGGCTGGCCCGGCGGCAGACGTACGCGCGGGTCGCGGGCGAGGCGCTGAGCGGCCTCGGCGCCGGCGCGGTCTACGTCGCGCTCGGCGTGCTGCTCGCGATCGGCGCCATCCCGCTGGCCGTGGCGGGCACCGCCGTCCTCGCCATCCGGTCGGCCCAGCAGTCACTGGCCACCCTGATGTACGCCACCAACCGCCTCTACGAGGAGGGCCTGTACTTCACCGACTTCCTGGAGTTCTGCGCCGACGCCGAGCGCCGGGTGCCGGGCAGCCGGGCCACCCCGATGCCGGCCGGCTTCCAGCGCATCACCGCCGCGAACATCACCTTCACCTACCCCGGCGCCGAGGAGCCCGCGCTGCGCGAGGTCTCCGTCGAGATCAAGCGGGGCGAGATCATCGCGTTCGTCGGCGAGAACGGCTCGGGCAAGACCACCCTGTCCAAGATCCTGGCCGGCCTGTACGAGCCCGACTCCGGCACCGTCCACTGGGACGACACCGACCTGCGCCTGGTGGACCCCGACGAGCTGCGCCTGCGCACCGCCGTGATCGCCCAGGACCACACCCGCTGGCCGCTCGCCGCCCGCTACAACATCACGATGGGCACCGACAAGGGCGAGCGGGCCCTGCACTCGGCGGCGAGGGTGGCCGGGGCCGACGAGGTGATCGCCGGGCTGCCGCACGGCTACCGCACCCTGCTCGACCGCCGGTTCAAGGACGGCCACGAGCTGTCCGGCGGCCAGTGGCAGCGCATCGCCGTGGCCCGCGGCTTCCACCGCGACGCCGACCTGCTCATCTGCGACGAGCCCACCGCCGCGCTCGACGCCCGCGCCGAGCACGCGCTGTTCGAGCGCATCCGCGGCCACGCCGACGGCCGCACGGTGCTGCTCATCACCCACCGCCTGGCCAGCGTCCGCTACGCCGACCGCATCTACGTGCTGGAGCACGGCCGGGTCACCGAGGAGGGCGACCACGACGCGCTCATGGCCAGGGGCGGGCTCTACGCCGACCTCTACAGCCTCCAGGCCACCGCCTACCGGTGATCATGAGAGGGCGGCCTGGATGACCGCCCGCGCGATCGTCGCCACGGCGGCGGCCCGCGCGCCCGGCCGCTCCAGCACCACCCCGACGGCCACCTCGGGCCGGTCCGCGGGCGCGAACGCGGTGACGAGCGCCTGCTCCTGATCCGGGGCCGCGGACTTCGCCGTCCTGGCGGCCACCTGGACCGCTGCCGGCGCCGCGCTCGTCCCCGTGCCGCCCGCCCGCGTCACCGTCGTCATCATCGCGGCCAGGTGCCTGGCCAGCGCCGGCGGCATCGCCACCCGCCACGGCGCGGGCGCGGACTGGTTGATCACCGAGCCGTCCGGCAGCCGTACCTCCTCCACCAGGTACGGCCGCATGAGCACCCCGCCGTTGGCCACCGCCGCCGACAGCATGGCGATCATGAGCGGCGTGGCCCGGTTGTCGTGGTGCCCGATGGCGGCGAGCGCCGTCTGCGCCCGGTCCATGCTCAGCGGATACCTGCTGGGCGTGGCCGGCAGCGGGATCGCGAGCGGCCCCGCGTTGAAGCCGAACGCCTCCGCCTGGTCGCGCAGCAGGTCCTGGCCGAGCTGCAGCCCGATGCCGGCGAAGGCGGTCTCGCAGGAGACCTGGAAGGCGTAGATGAGGGTCGGGTGGGCGTCGCCGCAGGTGGGACTGTTGCGCACGGTCTGCCGCCCGCCCGGAAGGGACAGCAGCGCCGGCGCGTCGAGCAGGCTGGAGGGGGTGTACTCGCCCGAGGACAGCGCCGCCGCCGTGGTGACCAGCTTGAACGTGGCCCCCGGCGGATAGGGCCGGTTCAGCGCCCGGTTCAGCAGCGGCCGGCCGGGGTCCTCCCTGAGCCGCCGGCCGGTCGCGTCGAGCAGGTCCCGGTCGAAGGTGGTGAAGGCGTTCGGGTCGTACGACGGGTACGACGCCAGCGCCAGCACCGCCCCCGTCGCCGGGTGCAGCGCCACCACCGCCCCCGGCACCCCGGCCGCCCGCAGCCCCTCGTACGCCGCTCGCTGCGCCCGGTCGCTGATCGTGAGCCGGACGTCGGCCCCCTCGACCTCGCCCGCCCGCACCAGCGAGCGCACCTTGACCCGGGCGTCGGCGCCGGACAGCACGCCGTCCTCGGCCTGCTCCATGCCGGTGGCCCGCTGCAACGACAGATGGCCGGTGACGGCCGCGTAGACCGGCCCGTGCGGGTAGACCCGCCGGAACCGGTAGGGGCCGCCGCCGGACGGGCGGCTCACGGCGACGGGCGTGCCCTCGTAGGTGAGGATGTCGCCGCGCGGGTGGGAGTAACGCTCGATGAGCGGCCGCTCGTTCCTGCGGTCGGAGTTGAGCGCGGACGTGCCGAACGCCTGGATCACGGTGACCTGCCCCAGCAGCGCGAACAGCAGGCCGCCGCACAACAGGGCCACGCGGCCCACCGACTCGTTGATCCTCCCGGCCCGCGCTCCCGCCATAGCTCTCGTTTAACAGCCGGAGCGCAAAGGGCGGGCTAGAGCAGGCTGCGGTAGTAGGAGATCTTGTTGTGGATGTAGTCCTGCCGTTCGGCGAGGTTGGCGATCTGCTCCTGGACCTGCCGGTCGTGCTCCTCCAGCAGTTTGATCCGGTCCGGCACGGTGTGGTCGCCGGCCCGGACGAGCTCGGCGAAGCGGAGCATGGTGGCGATGGGCATGCCGGTCTCGCGCAGGCAGCGCAACGTGCCCAGCCAGCCGATGTCCTCCTCACTGAACCTGCGCTGCCCGGCGGCGTTCCTGTCGACGCGCTCCAGCAGCCCGATCTTCTCGTAGTAACGCAAGGTGTCGAGGGAGAAGCCGGTCTCCTCGACGGCTTCGGCGGGGGTGTACACGCTCACCCCTCCAGGATTTCACCTGGAGCGTGCTCCAGGTCAACCGTTTGACATGGAGCGCGCTCCAGGTCCGAGAGTCTGAGCCATGAGATTCGCACTCGGGACGATCCCCTTCGGCACCAGCGTCGGCCTGGAGGACACCTTCGCCCTCCTCGACCGCTTCCACGAGGCGGGCGGCACGATGCTGGACACCGCCAACAACTACCCGTTCTGGGTCGAGGGCCGCACCGGCGACGAGAGCGAGCAGGCCATCGGGGCCTGGCTGGCCGCCCGCGGCAACCGCGACCAGGTTTTCATCAGCACCAAGGCGGGGGCGCGGCCCACCGTGCCCGGCGACACCACCCTGGACTCGGCCGAGGGCCTGTCGGCCGCCGCCGTGGCGCGGGCGGCGGAGGGCAGCCTGCGCCGGCTCGGCACCGACCGGGTCGATCTGTACTGGGCGCACATCGAGGATCATTCGGTGCCGTTGGAGGAGACGCTGGGGGCCTTCGACGAGCTGGCGCGGGCCGGCAAGGTCGGGGCCATCGGGGCCAGCAACACGGCGGCCTGGCGGCTGGAGCGGGCGCGGAGCGTGTCGGCGGCGCGGGGCTGGCTGCCGTACACGTACGTGCAGCTCCGCCACACCTATCTGCGCCCGCGGCCGCTCACCAGCCCCGCCGAGGCCGGGCACCGGCTGGTCACGGACGACCTGCTCGACTATCTGGCCGCCGAGCCTGACGTGACGCTGTGGGCGTACAACACGCTGATGTTCGGCGCCTACACGCGGGCCGACCGGCCGATCCCGGAGATCTACGACCACCCCGGCACCACGGCCAGGCTGGCCACGCTGCGCGAGGTGGCCGGGGAGCTGGGCGCCACCCCGAACCAGGTGGTGCTGGCGTGGCTGATGGCCGACGGGATCGTGCCGATCGTGGGGGTGTCGACGATGGCTCAGCTCGACGAGGCGATCGGCGGGGCCGGGCTCAAGCTGGACGCGGAGCTGAAGGCCCGCCTGGACGCGCCCCGCTGACGCCTCAGGGCAGGTGGTCGGCGAGGTAGCGGCGGACGAGCTGCTTGCACTCGGCGATGAGCTGCGGGTCGCCCGCCGGGTCGGCGCGGAAGGCAAGCTTGAGCACCGCGTCGGTGGCCTCCACCGCGACCAGCAGCGCGCGGTCGAGGCCGGACCCGGCGGGCGCGTCCAGCAGCTCCTTGGTGAGCAGGCGCAGCCGGTCGGCGACGATCTCGTTGTTGTCCCTGGCCTCGTCGAGCGCCCGGTGGGTGCCGGCGAGCGCGGGCCCGCCGGGGGTGATGAGCACCTCGCCGAAGTCGACGACGCCGAAGCCCGGGGTGGTGCGCTTCATGTGGACGAACTCGTCGACCGCGAGCTCGACGAGGTCGGTCCAGTGGCCGAGGTCGGCGCCGGCGACGCGCTGCGTGATCCGATCGAGGAACGCGTCGAGGTTGCGCAGCGCGAGCGCCCGCACCAGGGCCTGCTTGTCGCGGAAGAACTGGTAGAAGGTGCCGATCGGCACCTCGGCGCGGCGCGCGACCTCCTTGGTGGTGAGCGCTTCGTAGCCCACCTCGTCGAGCAGCAGCGCGCACTCGTCGAGCATGCGCTCCACGCGGACCGCGCTGCGACGTTGGGCGGGACGGCGGCGCAACACACTCGTCATGCCTCCATCCTTGCCTATTACCTGCAAGTAAAGGGAATCCGCCGTGACGGCGTTAACATGAGCCACACTCGCACCGACTGAGGAGCGCGCATGTTCCTGTGGGGCACCGCCACGGCCGCCTACCAGATCGAGGGGGCCGCCGACGAGGACGGCCGCGGCCCGTCCGTCTGGGACGTCTTCGCCCACGAGCCCGGCCGGGTACGCGACGGCCACACCGGCGACGTGGCCTGCGACCACTACCACCGCTGGCCCGAGGACGTCGCCCTCATGGCCGGCCTCGGCGTCAACGCCTACCGCTTCTCCGTCTCCTGGCCCCGGGTGCTGCCGAGCGGCGCGGGCGAGGTGAACGCCAAGGGACTCGACTTCTACGAGCGGCTGGTGGACGCCCTGCTGGAGAAGGGCGTCCAGCCGGTGCCGACGCTGTTCCACTGGGACCTGCCGCAGGCGCTGGAGGAGCGCGGCGGCTGGCTGAGCCGCGACACGGCCGCGCGCTTCGCCGACTACGCGGCCGTCGTCGCCGCGCGGCTGGCCGACCGGGCGCCGCTGTGGATCACGCTGAACGAGCCGTTCGTGCACATGGCCTACGGCTACGCCATGGGCGTGCACGCCCCCGGCCGGGCGCTGCTCACCGAGGCCCTGCCGGCCGCGCACCACCAGCTGCTGGGGCACGGCCTCGCGGTGCGGGCGCTGCGCGCGGCCGGGGCGCGCGAGGTGGCGATCACCAACAACTGCACCCCCGTGCGGCCCGCCTCGCGGGAGGAGCCCGACCTGCGGGCGGCCGAGGCGTACGACATCCTGCACAACCGGCTGTTCCTCGACCCGGTGCTGCTGGGCGCGTACCCGGACCTGTCGGCGTACCCGCCGGGGCTGGACTGCGTGCGGGACGGCGACCTGGAGGTCATCGCCTCGCCGATCGACGCGCTCGGCGTCAACTACTACAACCCCACCAGGATCGCCGCGCCGGAGGCCGGGGCCGGGCTGCCCTTCGCCGACGCCGGCCTGCCCGGCCACCCCACGACGGCCTTCGGCTGGCCGGTCGTCCCCGACGGCCTGCGCGAGCTGCTCACCGGGCTCAAGGCTCGCTACGGCGCGGCGCTCCCGCCGATCCACGTCACCGAGAACGGCTGCTCGCAGGAGGACGCGCTCACCGCGCGCGGCACGATCGAGGACGAGGGCCGCATCGCCTTCCTCCGCGACCACATAGCGGCGATGCGCCGGGCCATGGACGAGGGCGTGGACGTGCGCGGCTACTTCGTCTGGTCGCTGCTGGACAACTTCGAGTGGGCCGAGGGCTACCACCAGCGGTTCGGCCTGGTGCACGTGGACTACGCGACGCTGCGGCGCACCCCGAAGGCGTCCTACCGGTGGTACGCGGAGTTCGTGAGGAGTCAGAACACCGACACGTGAACGTGGTCGTAGTGGTTGGCCGTGATGCCGCCGCGGTCGGACATCATGTCCCAGCCGCCGCCCGAGCGGATGTCGTAGTAGCGCTGCTTCCAGATGATGTACATGACGCCGATGCGGGCGCCGTTGCTGATCAGCCAGGCGGCCAGGGCGTCGCCGTTGGCCGCGTCGGCGCCCGTGGCCATGGTGCCGCCGCGTGACATCATGAAGTCGCAGGCCCGGCCCTTGCCGTGCTCGCCGGGGTCGCCGGGGCGCAGGCAGCCGACACCATACTTCATGGGGAAGTTCGCCATGATCTCGGCGCGGACCGCGACCATGCGGGGGGTCAGGCCGTCGGCGCCGCCGGGCTGCTGGAAGCCGAACTTGTTGAGCAGGCGCTGGATCTCGTCGCGCTTGCTCTGCAGCCGCTTGATCTCCCTCTTCATCTTCTGGATCTTGTCGTTGGCGTTGAGCTTCGCCTCTTTCGACTTCTTGATCAGGCGCTGGATGCTCTTGACCTTCTCGGTGCGCTCGGCGGCCATGTAGGAGAGGTTGGCGGCCTGGCCCAGGATCTGGTGGGGCTGGGCGCGCAGGCCGAAGAGCTTGGTGGTGTCGAGCGGGCCCAGGATGTAGGAGCTCTGGGCGATCCGGCCCACGTCGGCCTGGGCGGCGCGCAGCTGCGCCTCCAGGTCGCCGCTCGTGTCGGTGGCCTTCTTGGCCTGGATCCTGATCTCCTCCAGGCTCTGGATCTGACCACGGTAGAGCTCGTTGAGCTGGGCCGCCTGCTTGGTGAGCCTGCGCAGCTCGGCGGGGCTCGGGGCGGCGGAGGCGGGCGGCGCGCCGGGGAGGGTGAGCAGCACGGCGAGGACGGCGACCAGAACGGCGACGCGCCCGGTTCTCACACCCGTCCCCTCCTTCATGGTCGGTCCGAAACTATAGAAGATGATCTTGATATCTGTCATCCGAACGACCGAACTGCTGCACCTTTAGCGAGGTTCCGGTGATTTGTCGGAATTAAGGAGGACGTAAAAAGTTGGGCCTTGTAGGGATCGCTCCAACGGTCTGAGATGGCGGTCGAATCCGTCTCGCAAGGGGGGCAACAAGCGTGACTCGATTAACGACCCTCGCCTCGGCCGTCGTGCTGGGCGTGGCCACGGCCGTCGTGGCCCTGCCGGCCCAGGTCTCCGCGGCGCCGCTCCCGCCCTCGGACCGCATCGAGCTCTACGAGCTCGACAGCGCGCCGGGCACCGGGCAGACGCTCAGGGAGAAGGGCTTCGACGTCGTCCATCAGCAGGTCGAGGGGGGCAAGGAGCACGTCGAGCTGACCGCCGCCGCGGCCGGGCTCGCGGGGCTCAGGAAGCTCGGCTACAAACCCGAGCCGGTACGCAACCCGCAGGGCCAGACCCAGCTCGAAGCCGCCAAGTCGCAGGCGTCAGGCGGCTACACCGTCTGGCGGTCCTACTCCGAGCCCGGCGGCATCGCCGACCAGCTCAAGGCGCTGGCGAGCGCCAACAAGGACGTGGTCAAGCTCCAGTCCATCGGCAAGACCCTGCGGGGCCAGGACATCCTCGCCGCCAAGGTGAGCACCGGGGCCAGGCTGCTGCCTGACGGCCTCAAGCCGGCCACGCTCTACTCCGCCACCCAGCACGCCCGCGAGTGGATCGCCACCGAGGTGGACATGCGGCTGCTGAAGTACGTCCTCGCCAACAAGGGCCGGCTGCGCGACCTGCTCAACAGGACCGAGCTGTGGTTCGTCCCGGTCGCCAACCCCGACGGCTACGACTTCACCTTCACCGAGGGCAACCGCCTGTGGCGCAAGAACCTGCGCGACGTGAACGGCGACGGCCAGATCACCGTGGGCGACGGCGTGGACCCCAACCGCAACTACCCCACGAACTTCCACTACGACGAGGAGGGCTCCTCCAGCATCCCGAGCAGCGAGACCTACCGCGGCTCCGGCCCGGCCAGCGAGCCGGAGACCCGGGCGCTGGACGGGCTGCTCAAGCGGGTCGGGTTCGAGATGCAGCTCAACTACCACTCCTTCGGGCCGCTGCTGCTCTACCCCGCCGGCTTCCAGATCGCCACGCCCACGGCCGACAACCCGATCTACGAGGCGATCACGGGTGACGACGAGCACCCGGCCGTCCCCGGCTTCGACCCCGACCTCGGCGCCGAGCTCTACACCACCAACGGCGAGACCACCGACCACGCGCACTACACGTACGGCACGCTGTCCTGGACGCCGGAGCTCGACGAGGGCTGCGACGGCTGCGGCTTCGTCTTCCCCGACGACGAGGCCCTGGTGCAGGCGGAGTTCGAGAAGAACCTGCCGTTCGCGCTCGACGTGGCGAACTCGGCGGTCAACCCGGTCGAGCCGGTCAACCACCTGGGCAACACCACTCCCGACTTCGTGCTCGACCCGTTCCAGGTCAGCCACGGCAAGGACCAGGTCGTGCAGGTCAACGCCAAGCGCAAGCTCGGCCCGGTGCTGCTCAACTGGCAGGTCAACGGCGGGCGTACGAAGACCGCGCTCACCGGCGAGTGGAAGGGCGGCGAGCGCTACGGCAAGGGCTACGACCGCTACTACCACTGGATGCGCGGCAAGATCACCGGGACCAGGCCGGGTGACCGGGTGAAGGTCTGGTTCAGCGCGATCGGCAAGAAGAGCGCCGACTTCACCTACACCGTCGCCTCCGACATCGGCGGCAAGGTGCTCGTGCTCGCCACCGAGGACGTCACCGGCCTCAGCCCCGCCCAGGGCGCCACCGAGGCCAAGTACGCCGCCGCCTACACCGCCGCGCTCACGGCCGCCGGATACACCTCCGACGTCTACGACATGGACAAGATGGGCCGGGTGCCGCCACATCCGCTCGGCGTGCTCAGCCACTACAAGGCGGTGGTCTGGGAGACCGGCGACGACGTCATCCCGAGGTCGCAGGGCCAGGTCCCCGGCACCACGTCCAAGGGCGGGGTGCAGACCGAGCTCGCCGTGCGCGACTACCTCAACGAGGGCGGCAAGCTGCTGCACGCCGGCAAGTACCCGTCGTACGCGGCCAACAACAACGGCGCCTACTACTACGAGCCGGACGCCGGCCAGCCCGAGTGCACGGTGCCCGACGACCCGCCGTGCATCCCCGTCTTCAACGACTTCCAGCAGTACTACCTCGGCGCCTACGTCTTCTTCGACGACGCCGGCACCGACCACGACACCGGCCAGCCGTTCCCGCTGCGGGGCCAGGGCGGCGCGTTCGAGGGCTTCCAGGCGACCCTGGAGCCGAGTCACACCAACTCGTTCGTGGCCGCCTCGGCCATCCTGCCGGCCGCGCAGTTCCCGCTGTTCGCCAGCTCCGCCCAGGTCAAGTGGGTACGCCCCGGCGGCCCGTTCGACCCGCACACCGGCTCCTGGGACGTCTACAGCGGCATCGCCGACGTGGCGTGGAAGCGGCTGACGACGACCGTGGACCTCACCGGGAGGAGCAGCGGCGAGCTGACGTTCTGGACGTCGTACGACACCGAGGCCGACTGGGACTTCCTGACCGTGGAGGCGAGGACGGCGGGCGGCGACGACTGGACCACGCTGCCCGACGCCAACGGGCACACCAGCCAGAGCACCGGCGAGAGCTGCCAGACCGCCAACAGCGGCGGCTGGCGCGTGATCCACCCGTTCACGCAGCGCTACCAGGGCCCGGCCTGTGAGCCGACCGGCTCCTCCGGCGCCTGGCACGCGGCCTCGGGCAACTCGGCCGGCTGGCAGCAGTGGCGGATCGACCTGACCCCGTACGCGGGCAAGCGGGTCGAGCTGTCCATCTCCTACATCAGCGACTGGGCCACCCAGGGCGCGGGCGTCTTCCTGGACGACGCCAAGGTGACGCTGGACGGCGCGACGGCCGCGGAGACCTCCTTCGAGAGCGATCTCGGCGGCTGGGCCGTCGGTGCGCCGCCCGCCGGCACCTCGGTCTCCATCAACAACTGGTTCCGTACGGACCAGGTCTTCGAGGAGGGCGGCGGCATCGTCACCAAGGACACCGTCTACCTCGGGTTCGGCGTCGAGAGCGTGACCGACCAGGCGGCGCGTACGGACCTCGTCAAGCGGTCCATGCGGCACCTGCTCGGCGACCGGCGCTAGCGGACGCGAAGCGGAGGGGCGCGGCGCGGGCCGCGCCCCTCTTGCGTGCGCGAGCAGAACATGATTCGGTCGCCTTTGAGGCATACACCCATCCCGTCCAGCAGGAGGCTCTCGACATGCGCCAGCACGACACGCTTTTCATCGGGGGCGAATGGGTGGCCCCCGCGGGCACCGGCACCATCGACGTCATCTCGCCCCACACCGAGGAGGTCGTCGGCCGGGTGCCCGACAGCACCGCCGCGGACGTGGACCGCGCCGTCGCCGCCGCCCGCGAGGCGTTCGACCACGGGCCCTGGCCGCGCATGACGTTCGCCGAGCGGGCCGAGGTCATCGCCAGGCTCGCGGCGATCTACAACGAGCGGCAGAGCGAGATGGCCCAGCTCATCACCGAGGAGATGGGCTCGCCGATCACCTTCTCCAACCTCGCGCAGGCGCCGCAGCCGCTGGAGATGCTCAACTTCTACGCCGAGCTCGGCCGGACGTTCGAGCAGGAGGAGCAGCGGCCCGGCCTGTTCGGGCCGGTCACCGTGCGCCGCGAGCCCGTCGGCGTCGTGGCCGCCGTCGTGCCGTGGAACGTCCCGCAGTTCGTCACCATGACCAAGCTCGCGCCCGCCCTGCTGGCCGGCTGCACGGTCGTGCTCAAGCCCGCTCCCGAGACGCCGCTGGACGCGTACCTGCTGGCCGAGTGGGTCGTCGAGGCCGGCATCCCGGCCGGCGTGCTCAACATCGTGCCCGCCGGGCGCGAGGTCGGCGAGCACCTGGTCTCGCACCCCGGCGTGGACAAGGTCGCCTTCACCGGCTCCACCGCCGCCGGCCGCCGCATCGCCTCCATCTGCGGCGAGCAGCTCAAGCGGGTCAGCCTGGAGCTCGGCGGCAAGTCCGCGGCCATCATCCTGGACGACGCCGACCTCGCCTCCAGCATGGGCTTCCTGTCCATGGCCTCGCTCATGAACAACGGCCAGGCGTGCGTGGCTCAGACCCGCATCCTCGCCTCCCGCAACCGCTACGACGAGGTCGTGGACGCCGTCGCCGGCATGGTCGCCTCCCAGCAGGTCGGCGACCCGGCCGACCCCACGACCGGCATCGGCCCGCTGGTCGCCAAGCGGCAGCAGGAGCGGGTCGAGGGCTACATCAGGATCGGCATGGACGAGGGCGCCAAGGTCGTGCTCGGCGGCCTCGACCGGCCCCAGGACCGCGGCTGGTACGTCGCCCCCACCGTCTTCTCCGGCGTCACCAACGACATGCGCATCGCCCGCGAGGAGATCTTCGGCCCGGTCCTGGCGGTGATCCCGTACGAGGACGAGGCCGACGCCGTCCGCATCGCCAACGACAGCGACTACGGCCTGGCCGGCACGGTGTGGACCGCCGACACCGAGCACGGCATGGACATCGCCCGCCAGGTCCGCACCGGCACCTACGGCGTCAACTGCTACATGCTCGGCGCGAACACGCCCTTCGGCGGGTTCAAGGCCAGCGGCATCGGCCGGGAGCTCGGCCCCGAGGGCCTGTCCGGCTACCTGGAGTACAAGAGCATCGCCCGCCTGGGCTGAGCCCGCGCGTGAGAAGCGGCCCCGCACCCGTCGAGTGCGGGGCCGTTCCCGTGCCGAAGGCCACCCAGCGCGCCCCCGCGACGCTGGGCAACCGCCTGACTACCGAAGTATGTCCCATGTCCGGCCTGTAGCCGGATTTCATCCCCAGGGACTTTCTCCCGGCGGTTTCCTTCCATACGCCTCAGTACGACGTGTATTACTCAGGAAAAGTTCGAGGAGATCCATTTGCCGATCCGGCGGACGAGATCGGGGGTCGCCGCGGCCTCCGCGTGTCCGTAGCCCGGCTCGATCCAGAGCTCCTTCGGCTCGCGCGCCCCGGCGTAGATCTGGTGCGCGTGCTCCAGGGGGAAGAACGTGTCGGCGTCCCCGTGGACGACCAGCAGCGGCACCGGCGCGATGAGCGCGGCGGCCTCGTACGGCGGCAGCGGGACCGGGTCCCACGGGCCGCGGCGGATCCTGGTCCGCTTGACCAGCCGCGCCGCGAACCGGCCCACCGGCTGCTCGATCGCCCAGTGGACCTGGCGCATCGGCTTGGTGCCCCGGTAGTACCAGCGAGCGGGGCCGCTCACCGCCACCACCGCGTCCACGCCCTTGAGCAGCCCGGCGTGGCGCACGGCCACCGCCGCGCCCATCGAGAAGCCGACCACCGCCACCTTCTCGTAGCCGATCGTCCGCGCGTGCCGGACGGCCGCCTCGACGTCCAGGATCTCCGCGTCGCCCACGGTGGTCTCGCCGCCGGAGCGCCCGTGGCCGCGGAAGTCGAAGGCGAGCACGCCGCCGTAGCCGCTCAGCACGTGCACGATGCGGCGCGCGCTGCGCTCCCGCCACGAGCCCGTGAAGCCGTGCGCCACCACGATCCCGACCCCGTTCCCAGGCGCGCCGCCGTTGTGACGGTGCGGGGTGTGGGCGGCGTCGATGCGGACGCCGTCCTCGGTCCTGAGCATGACGGGGAAACTGGGCGCGAAAGGCATGGATGCGAGCTTAGGCGCGGCCCGCGCCCTGCCCGCGACCGGCGTCCCCCTCCCCCGCCGTGTCGTCCCTGCGGGGCACGCCCAGGTCCGCCACGCCCAGCACGATCCGCACCCACGACTCCTCGGCGGCCCTGATGGCGTGCGGCACGTCGGAGATCAGCACGCGGGCGCGGCTGGCGCGTACGCGGTCCCTCAGCGTGGCGGCGGGAAGGTCGGCGGGCACCGGGTAGGCCACGCCGCCCGCGGCGATCACCGCGTCGGTCGCCACCAGCAGGTCGGGCCCGACGGGCAGGCAGATGAGCACGGTGTCGCCCGTCCGCACGCCACGGCGGCGGAGCTGGACGATCGCGACGGCCGACCGCTCGTCGAGCTGCTCCTCGGTGAACTTCACTCCGGTGTCCGCGTCCACGATCACGTAGCGCTCATCCATGCCGACCACCGTAGGGAGGGCGTCTCGTGCGTACATGGGGCGGAATATGCAGATCCCTATGCAGAAGGACCTGACGCCTGCTCGGCCGCCCACACTGCGATCTGGGCGCGGGAGGTATAGCCAAGTTTCTCCATGATGTTGGCGATATGTCGGGCCACCGTGGCGGGGCTGATGACCAGCTCCCCGGCGATCGCCCGGTTGGACAGGCCACGGGTGAGCAGGCCGGCGATCTCCTGCTCGCGGGCGGTGAGCAGCGGGCGGCGTACCGGCTCGACCGGCTCGACCGGCACCGGCGGCTCCCGGCGCGGCCGCCGCTCGCCCTCCAGGACGCGGCGGGCGGCGTCGTCGGGGCCCATGACCCGGCCGCGCGACCACAGAGCGGCCGTACGACCCTCGCCGAGCCGGGCGCGCGCCCGGCCGAGCAGCTCCTCGATGCGGAGCGTGGCGTGCTGCTGGCCGATGGACTCGCGCAGCGCCGCGGCCGCGGCGGCGGCCGGCAGCGCGCCCTCCAGGTCGCCCTCGCACTCCGCCAGCACCGACAGCCCCATCAGACAGCGGGCCACGCCCTGGCGCTGGCCGGTCTCCCTGCTCAGCGCGAGGCTCGCGGCCAGCCGCGCCCGCGCGACGGCGAACTCGCCCAGCATCGCCGCCACCCGCCCGCCGTGGGCCAGGCAGCGGGCCAGGTCGGCGTCGGTGCCCACCTCGCGCAGCCAGGGGACGGCCATCTCGTACCTGGCCTTGGCCGTCACCAGGTCGCCGCGCGCCTCGGCCACCGCGCCGAGCTGGGCGGCGGCACGGGCCATGATCCACCGGTGGCCGTGCTCGCGGGCGCGGGCCAGCGCCTCCTCGCCGTGCCGCTGCGCCTCCCGCAGCCGGCCGCGGGTCAGCGCCACCGCCGACAGCCCGGCGAGGCCCGCCGCCTGGTTCCACGGATCGCCGGTACGGGTGGCCGCGGCCAGCCCCTCCTCCGCGTGGCGCACGGCCTCGTCGGCGCGGCCCATGCGCAGCAGCACCACGACGACGAGGCTGTGCATGACGCAGCGCGGGAACACGTTGTCCGGCGCGAGGCCCGCCAGGCTCTCCTCGGCCGCCTCCAGCGACCGGCTCAGCTCGTCACGCGCCTCCAGACCGTAGGCCAGGTATGCCTTCGCGTGGGCGACCTGCTCCGGGGACACCGCCGACACGTCCAGCGACAGCAGCCGCTCGATCCAGCCGACGATCTCCGCGGGATTGCCGCCCAGCGGCAGCAGGGCCGTGCTCACGGTGCACAGCCGCAGGCCCGGCGCCACGTCGCCGGACTCGACGGCCCAGTCGAGCGCCGCCCGCTGGTCGTCCAGCAGGCTCCGGCTCGCGGTCAGCGCCCGCAGCCGCTCCGGCCAGGGCACGCCGGGGTCCATCATCTCGGTGGCGAACAGACGTTCCTGCAGCTCGCACATCACGCCGAGGTGCCGCTCGCGCAGCAGCTCGTGCTCACCCGCCTGCCGCAGCCGCTCCAGCGCGTAACGCTTGATGGTCTCCAGCAGCCGGTAGCGGGTGCGGTTCTCGTCGCACAGCACGAGCGACTTGTCGACCAGGCCGCCGAGCAGATCGACGATCTCCGCCTCGGCGACGGGCCGCACGGCGCACACCCGCTCGGCCAGCCCGAGATCGAACCCGCCCGCGAACACCGCCAGCCGCCGCAGCACCACCTGCTCCTTGTACGACAGCAGGTCGTAACTCCACTCGACGGCCGCGCGCAGCGTGCGCTGCCGCGCGGGCGCCGTCCGCCCACCCGTGGTGAGCAGCGAGAAACGGTCGTCGATGCGGTCGGCGATCTGACCGGGACTGAGCAGACTCGTACGCGCCGCGGCCAGCTCCAAGGCCAGCGGAAGCCCGTCCAACGCCCGGCACAGGCGTACGACGTCGGCGATGCTCTCCGGCCCCAGCCGCGTCCCCACGGCCGCCGCCCGATCAAGAAACAACTGCACCGACTCCACCTCCACCACCCCACCCCACCTCCCCCACCCCCCATCACCCCCCTCCTCCTCAACCCCGTCCCTCCGCCCCATCACCTCAGCGGCCGCGCCTTCGCCGGCGTCAGCGCCCACCCCACCGCGCGCCGTGCTCCCGCCGTCTTTCGCCTCGCGCGCCGCACCACCACCGGCGCCCAGCACCTCGCCGCCGAGGTTGCCCGCCCTGCTCCGCGTCCCACCGCCCACGTCCTGTTCCGCACCGCTCGCGGCCTCCCCACCACGAGCCGCCGCGCCCGGCCCCCCGCCGGCCGGCCCTCCTCTTCCTAAGCTCCCGCCGTCGCCGGCAGCGGCCCCGGCTGCCTCAGGGGGCGCCTTGCCCGGTGGTGCCTGACCGCGGTCGCCCGCACCGGCGGAGCCGGGTTCCCGCTCGGGTAGGGGCCATGCAGGGGGCGGGGCGGCGGGGACGTGTTGGCAGGCGAGGGCGGCGGCAGAACCCGGGACGGGATGAGGGTGGGGGTCCGGGTCAGCTTCCAGGTCAGGATCCAGGGCGAGGTCCGGGCCGGCTTCCGGGTCAGCGTCCAGGGCGAGGTCCGGGTCGGGAAGGTCGAGTGGGGGGACGCGCCAGATCAGCTCGCTGGCGATGCGCAGCGGCTCCCGGCTGGTGGCGAGCACGCTCAGGCGCGGGCAGGCGGCCACCAGCCCCGCCGTCACCTCGGCGCAGGCGTCCACCAGGTGCTCGCAGTTGTCGAGCAGCAGCAGACACCGCAGATCGCGCAGCCGGGCCGTCACGGTGTCGAGCAGCGGCCGCCCTGTCTCGGCCCGCACACCCAGCACGCGGGCGATCTCGGGGACGACCAGCTCACCCCGCCCGAGCCGGGCCAGCTCGACCAGCCAGACGCCGTCCGGGTACGCGCCCGTCAACCCCGCCGCGACCCGCAGCGCCAGCCGCGTCTTGCCGATGCCCCCCACCCCGCACAGGGTGACGACCCGCGTCCGCCCGAACAGCCCGCGCAGGTCGTCGAGGTCACGCTCACGCCCGACGAACCGGTTGGGCTCTGCCGGCAGGTTGTGCCTGGGGGGCTCTGGCATGCGGTCACCCTGTGTCGCGGAAGGATCACACTCTCCCACAGCAGTGTCGCACTTTCACAGGCCGAGTGAGCTCACGATCGCGCGTTCGTCCACGACCCGCAGCAGCGGATCGCCGAGCAGCCGCCTGGCCATGTCGTACGGCGCCACGACCACCGTCGCCCGCCGTTCCTCGGCGAGCACGCGGCACCCGACGAAGCTGGGGTCGTGGGCGACCACGACGTGGGCCCCCGCCATCATGGCCAGATCGATGACCCGCAGGCCGCGGAAGGGCTCGCTGACCGCGCTGACGACGACGTCGTCCTTGTCGATGACGAGCCGGGTGGCCAGCCGCCGCAGATCGCCCGCGAGCTGCAGGTGGTCGAGCACCCGCCCCCCGTCGAACGCGACGGCCGGCCCCGCCAGCGGCCCGAACTCGACGGCCCCGGCGGTCAGCAGGTCGCCGAACGGCCGGGCGCCCGGCGCGCGTTGGAAGGAGAAGACCTGCTCGACCTGTACGGCGGACGGGTCGTGGAAGCCCTGGGTGATCATCATGCGGGCCTTGCCTGCGTTGCCGAGCACGGTGACGCCGCCGGCCCAGGCCACGGCGTGGACGGCGACCGGCAGCGTGGCCCCGAGCGGCACGTCGACGAGCACGTGGTCGCCGGTCCGCAGGCCGTGGTGACGCAGCCCGGCCGCGGCCCGCGTCACCCGCCGCACGAACCCCGCGTACGACAGCACCTCGCCGGTCCTGACGTCGCTCACCGCCGGATCGTCGCCCTTGATCGGCGCCGACGCCGTCACCAGCTCTGTCCACGTCATGCCCGCCAATTTAGGGAGCGGGCCCGCGCTTGCCATGCGTACAAATGTGCAGCCGGGTATGTAGGTGCGTCCCCGGAGGGACGGGCGACCGAACCTGCCCACAGAAGGGAATCAACTAGAATTGGTGGGTCGCGAGTTCGCGCGGCCGCCCCCACGACAAAGAGCGAGAAGTCATCATGCCTCTGAACAGCCGCGACGACCTGCGGAACATCGCGATCATCGCGCACGTCGACCACGGCAAGACCACACTGGTCGACGCGATGCTCTGGCAGTCCGGGGCCTTCCGCGCCAACCAGGACGTCGACGACCGCGTCATGGACTCCAACGACCTTGAGCGCGAGAAGGGCATCACCATTCTCGCGAAGAACACCGCCGTGCAGCACGGCGGCATGACCATCAACATCATCGACACCCCCGGCCACGCCGACTTCGGCGGCGAGGTCGAGCGCGGCCTGTCGATGGTGGACGGCGTGGTGCTGCTGGTCGACGCCTCCGAGGGGCCGCTGCCGCAGACCCGCTTCGTGCTGCGCAAGGCGCTGGGCGCGAAGATGCCGGTCATCCTCTGCATCAACAAGGTCGACCGTCCCGACGCCCGCATCAGGGAGGTCGTGGACGAGGTCTACGAGCTGTTCATGGACCTCGACGCCACCGAGGAGCAGATCGACTTCCCGATCGTCTACGCCTCGGCGAAGGCCGGCCGGGCCTCCATGAACCGTCCCGACGACGGCGGCATGCCCGACTCCGAGGACCTGGAGCCTCTGTTCGACATCATCAAGTCGACGATCCCGGCGCCCACCTACGACCCGAGCGCCCCGCTGCAGGCCCACGTCACCAACCTCGACGCCTCCTCCTACCTCGGCCGTATCGCGCTCTGCCGCGTCCACCAGGGCCAGATCCGCAAGGGCCAGCAGGTGGCCTGGTGCCGCACCGACGGCTCGATCCAGCGCGTCAAGATCACCGAGCTGATGATGACGGAGGCGCTGGAGCGCAAGCCGGCCGAGGAGGCGGGCCCCGGCGACATCATCGCCATCGCCGGCATCCCCGACATCATGATCGGTGAGACGCTGGCCGACCCCGAGGACCCGCGCCCGCTGCCGCTGATCACGGTCGACGAGCCGGCCATCTCGATGACGATCGGCACCAACACCTCGCCGCTGGTCGGCAAGGCCAAGGGCACGAAGGTCACCGCCCGCATGGTGAAGGACCGCCTGGAGAAGGAGCTCGTCGGCAACGTGTCGCTGCGCGTGCTGCCGACCGACCGGCCCGACGCCTGGGAGGTGCAGGGCCGCGGCGAGCTGGCGCTGGCCATCCTGGTCGAGCAGATGCGCCGCGAGGGCTACGAGCTGACCGTCGGCAAGCCGCAGGTGGTCACCAAGGAGATCGACGGCAAGGTGCACGAGCCGGTCGAGCGGCTGACGGTCGACTGCCCCGAGGAATACCTCGGCGCGATCACCCAGCTCCTGGCGGTGCGCAAGGGCCGCATGGAGCACATGACCAACCACGGCACCGGCTGGATCCGGATGGAGTTCGTGGTGCCGGCGCGTGGCCTGATCGGCTTCCGCACCGAGTTCCTCACCGAGACCCGCGGCACCGGCCTGGTGCACCACGTGTTCGACTCGTACGAGCCGTGGTTCGGCGAGCTGCGCACCCGCGCGAGCGGTTCGCTGGTGGCCGACCGCTCCGGCCCGGTGACGGCGTTCGCGATGCTCAACCTGCAGGAGCGCGGCGCGCTGTTCGTCTCCCCCGGCACCGACGTCTACGAAGGCATGATCGTCGGGGAGAACTCCCGCTCCGACGACATGGACGTCAACATCACCAAGGAGAAGAAGCTCACCAACATGCGCTCCTCCACCTCGGAGGAGACCGAGAAGGTGATCCCGCCGCGCGTGCTGTCGCTGGAGCAGGCGCTCGAGTTCATCCGCGAGGACGAGTGCGTGGAGATCACCCCCGACGCGGTGCGCATCCGCAAGGTCGTGCTCGACGCCTCCTCCCGCGCCCGCGCCGCGGCCCGCGCCAAGCGCGCCTGACGCCCGCGCACAGCGGGCCTGAGCCGCACGTCAGCGGGCCTGTCGCTCGCGCGCAGCGCTCAGTGCCCGCGCGCAGGGCTGAGTGCCCGCACAACGGGCCCGACGCTCATCGGCGGGGCAGTTCGCTGCCCCGCACGTGGGCGCAGAGCCAGTCGACCAGCGGCGCGAAGTCGCGCCACGCCGCCGCCACCCGCTCCCGCGCCCCGGCCGTGGACACCCAGGGCTCGGGGTCGAAGCGGATGCCCGCGTACAGCGACTTGTGGCGCAGCAGCCCGATGCGGGGATGGTCGTCGTCGAAGCCGCGCGGCCGGGTCTTCAGCCGCGCGCCCTCCACGGCGTAGCCGGCCGCCGTGAGGGCGTCGGCGAGGGCCGCGAGCGGCTTTCCCGACAGGTCCTCGTCCACGGCCGCCCGGTAGCGGGCGACCTGGTCGGACGCCTGCGTGTAGCAGCCGCCTGCGACGTACAGGCCCGCCGCGCTGATCTCCACGTAGAGCCCGATGCCGGGCAGGCGTTCGACGAACGCCCCTTGATGCGTCTTGTACGGCGACTTGTCCTTGGCGAACCGCACGTCCCGGTACGGCCGGAACAGGTGGGCCGGCCCGAATTCGGCGGCCAGCTCGTCGGTGAGCGCGAGCATGGGCGCCCGCACGGCCTCCTCGTAACCGCGTCTGTGCTCGGCGAAGTAGGTCTTGGAGTTGTCGGCCTCAAGTCCCTCGTAGAACAGGAACGCCTCGTCGGGAAAACCGGTGAAACCCATGCCGCCAGAGTGCCACGTCGCACCGACAGGGCGGCAATCCGATCACCGGCGCTCGGTGTACTCCCTGCCGGGCACGGGCGGGCGGCCGTAAAGCTCGGAGACCGTGACGAAGGTGAACCCCCTGCGGGCGAGCGTGTCCAGCAGGTGGGGCACGGCCCGGACGGTCGTGGGGTGGATGTCGTGCATGAGGACGATCGAGCCGGCCTTGGCCCGCCCCGCCCGCCGGGCCACGATCTCGGAGACGCGGTCGCGCCAGTCGAGGGTGTCGAGGTTCCACAGGATCTGCGCCAGGCCCTCGCGGCGCGCCTCCCTGGCCACGTGCGCGTCGGTGGCCCCGTACGGCGGCCGCATGAGCCGCATCCGCACCCCCGTGAGCCGCCGCACCAGCTCCCCGGTGCGCCGCAGCTCGCGCCGCACCCCATCGTCGGACAGCCCGGTCAGCGCCGGATGGCTCCAGGAGTGGTTGCCGATCTCGTGGCCCTCCCGCACGATGCGCCGGGCGAGGTGCGGGCCGTGGTCGGCGGCCACCATCTGGCCGAGCACGAAGAAGGTGGCCAGGACGCCGCGCCGCCTGAGCATGTCCAGCAGCCGGCCGGTGTGCTCGCCCGGCCCGTCGTCGAAGGTGAGGGCCACGCACTTGATCCGCCCGCAGTCGTACGAGCGGGTGCGCGGCCAGCCGGGCTGGATGGCCGCCAGCCGCTTGGCGAGCCGCTCGGGATCGACGTGGGCCGCCCGCATCGGCACGATCGCGGGCGGCCTGGCCGCGCGCCGGTGCGCCGCCGACTGGGTGACGCAGGCCACCAGGGCGAGCAGGGCCAGCGGCAAGGCCCATACACGCATGATTCCCCCCGAGGCGCCACAGGCGGGGGGCTCACATCATGGATAGTCCCGGGCCGGCGTCCCCCGCAGCTCCCTGGCCAGGTCGTCCCACCAGAGTGGGATATCGGCCTGCAATTCCTGGTAGCGGCGCGCCACGCGTATGGCACATCCGACCGGATCCGTACCCAGATGCCGACGTTTCACCAGTCCTTCCTGCCATCGGTAAAAACCATCTCTATAGCGCACGACCAGTCCGATCCACACGGGGATGGTCTCGTCGTCGCCCAGTTCGTACGCGCTGACGACGCCCCGGCCATGAAGCTCGGCGTGCAGCTTCTCCGTCGCCGCTCGGGCCTCACTCATACGCCACCTCCTACCTGCGGCTCGTCCAGGACACGGGGTAATCATGAAACTCCGGCGGGTGATCCGCAGGCCGTTCGACGTTATTGGTCATGCGTCTCGCGCGGCTCGGCGACGACCATGACGATGCGCAGCTCGGCGGTGCCCTGATTGGCGTAGCGGTGGGGGCGGTCGGCGGTGAACAGCACGGCGTCGTCCTTGCCGACGACGTGGCTCTTGCCGTACACGGTGAGGGTCAGCTCGCCCTCCAGGACGGTCACCATCTCGCGGGTGCCGGGCGGGTGGGCGTCGCCGTCGTGGTGGTCGCCGGGGGCGATGCGCCAGTCCCACAGCTCCAGGATCATCGGCGAGTCGGCGCCGACGAGCAGCCGCGCCTGCACCCCGTCCTGGGTGAAGGTGACCACGTCGGACTTGTCGACGATGCGCACCACGGGCGCGTCGCCGACCTCGACCAGCCGGGCCACGGTCACGCCGAGGGCGGAGGCGATCCTGGTGAGCGTGGACACGCTGGGGTTCGTCCGGCCCTGCTCGACCTGGACGAGCATGCCCCGGCTCACGCCTGACCGGGCGGCGAGCTGGTCCAGCGTGAGCCCCCGGTAGGAGCGCAGGTAGCGGACGTTGCTGGCGATGGCCTGGTTCATGAGCTCGGGGTCTTCCATGCAGTGCAGTGTAGTGATATTCAGGGACAACGCACTGCACTCAATGTGTTGTACTGGATGAGCAACACATTGGACTCCCGGAAGGAGCTGACGGATGACCGCGGTGATCCTCGCGACCGCCTGCGCGGTGGTGTACGGCACCGCCGACTTCTTCGGCGGCCTGGCCACCCGGCGCACCCAGGTCCTCGCGGTCGTCGTGCTCTCGCAGCTCGCCGGGCTGGCGCTGATCCTCGTCCTGCTGCCGGTGCTGCCCGGCACGCCCGGCGGGCCGGCGCTGCTGTGGGGCCTGGCCGCCGGGCTGTCGGGCGCGGCCGGGCTGGCGCTGTTCTACCGGGCGCTCGCCACGGGCGTGATGTCGGTGGTCGCGCCGACCACGGCGGTGACCTCGGCGGCGCTGCCGGTGCTGTTCGGGCTGGCGACCGGCGAGCGGCCGGAGTTCTGGGCGCTGGTGGGCGTGGCGCTGGCGCTCGGCTCGGTGCTGCTGGTCAGCCAGGACCGCTCGGCCGGCGGAGAAAAGAGACCCTCCGGCGGGCTCGCGACCGCGCTGCTGGCCGGCGCCGGGTTCGGCGGGTTCTTCATCCTGCTCGCCATGGCCCCCTCGGACGCCGGGCTGTGGCCGCTGGTCGGGGCGCGCCTGTCGTCGGTGACGGCGGTGACGCTGGTGGCGCTCGCCACGGGGCGCGCGCTGCGGCCTCGGGCGGGGGCGGGGGCACTGCGCGTGATCGTGGCGGCGGGCGTCCTGGACATGGTCGCCAACGTCCTCTACCTGCTGGCGCAGCGGCAGGGGCTGCTCAGTCTCGTGGCCGTGCTCGTCTCGCTCTACCCGGCCAGCACGCTGCTGCTGGCGAGGCGGGTGCTCGGGGAGCGGCTGAACGGCATCCAGGTGACGGGCGTGGCATGCGCGCTCGGCGCGGTGGCCCTGATAGCCGTTGCGTAGCCCCGGCGCGCTTGTTACGTTTCGCCCGTGCGGCCCGACCGGGCACGGATCAATGGCGAGGGTCTGAGGCACGTCGGCGTGCCGTACGACTCCGAGGACGCCTATGTCCGGCTCGTGGTGCCGCGCGTGCGGACCGCCCTGACCGAGGGCCGGCGCGTCCTGGTGATCGCCTGCCCCGACAACCTGGACCGGCTGACCGACGCCCTGGGCCGCGACGCCGGGCACGTGGACCGGCGGGTGGCGGCCTCCTGGTACGCGCACCCCTACCGCACCGTGGCCGCCCTGCACGACTACACCCGGGGCCGGCGCACGCTCGTCGTCGGCGAGCCGGTCTGGGAGGGCAGAAGCGAGCGCGAGGTCCGCGAGCTGATCCGCCACGAGTCGGTGCTCAACGCGGCGCTCGCCCCCTACGCGGCGCTGCTGTTCTGCATGTACGACCTGCGCCGGGCTCCCCCGGCCGCGCTGGAGTACCGCGAGGCCAACCATCCGCTGCTGCTCGACGCGGCGGGTGAGACGCCGAGCGCCGGTTTCGTCCCGCCGGGAGAGCTGGTGCTGAGCGGCGACCGCGCGCCGCTGCCCGACCCGGGGCCCGGCGCGGTGACGATCCGCTTCACCGCCCGTGAGCTGAGACGGCTGCGCCACAGCGTCGGCGAGTGGGCGCGGACCGCCGGGATGGTCGACGCACTGGTGACGTCGCTGGTCATCAGCGTCTCGGAGATCGCCGCGAACAGCGTGGAGCACGGCGCCGGGTTCGGCACGATCACGATGTGGAACGACGGCGGTGAGCTGATCTGTGAGATCGCCGACCCCGGCGGGGCTCTGGACGACCCCTTACCCGGCTACATACCACCCGAGCCCGAGTCCCCCAGGGGATACGGGCTCTGGATCAGCAGGCAGCTCTGCGACCTGGTGGAGCTGCGCGCGGAAGGCGGCGTGCTGCGCGTCCGCCTTCATCTGTCCCTGGGCGCGTGAGTGCTCAGGCGGCACGCGGGCTGGGCACGCGCAGCGCGCCCTCCTCGCGGGCGTAGTCCTCCAGCATGCCGCGGAGCTGGCGGCGGCCCCGGTGCAGGCGGGACATGACGGTGCCGATGGGCGTGCCCATCCGCTCGGCGATCTCCTTGTACGCGAACCCCTCCACGTCGGCCAGGTAGACGGCCACCCGGAAGTCCTCCGGCAGGGAACGGAGCGCGTTCATCACCACGCTGTCGGGCAGCCGGTCGAGCGCCTCGGTCTCGGCCGAGCGCAGACCCGTCGAGCTGTGCGACTCGGCGGCGTGGAGCTGCCAGTCCTCGATCTCCTCGGCCGCGGACAGCTTCGGCGAACGCTGCTTCTTGCGATAGTCGTTGATGAAGTTGTTCGTGAGGATGCGGTGCAGCCACGCCTTGAGGTTGGTGCCCTCACGGAACTGGTGGTAGGACGTGTACGCCTTGGCCACCGTCTCCTGGACGAGGTCCTCCGCGTCGGCGGCGTTCCGGGTCAAGCGCATGGCGGACGCGAAAAGCTGCGACGTCACGGGCACGACATCGCGCTCGAACCAGTCCTGGCGCTGCTCATCGGTCATGGTGATCAAAGTTTCATTCCCCCTTGCGCTGTCCCCCGTCTCGGCAAAGGCCGTCTGCCGACGTTCTCATCATGGCAAGTCCCTGCTAAGGGACGCGTTAGCGAGAGTCCGCCAAGGTCAGAAGGGGTTTCCGTCCATCTGCTCGCGGCGTGCATCATCACGTCCACGGCCGGACAAGTCTCGTTATCATAACACTACCCACCCAATTCCGCAGTAATAGTGGCCAGCATCACAGGGGATAGCGTAAGAGCATGATTTTCGTAGACCGTCACGACTCGCGTACGCGCCGCTGGGTGGCGGAGGCCATACTCAAGGTGGAGGCCGATGCCAACCGGAGTTGCGACACACACCTTCACGTCTTTCCGCTGCCCTCGCACTGGGGAGTAAACCTCTACTTGAAAGACGAGTCGGTGCACCCTACAGGTTCACTCAAACACCGACTCGCTCGCTCTCTGTTCCTCTACGGTCTGGCCAACGGCTGGATCGGGCCCACGACCACCGTCGTCGAGGCCTCCAGCGGCTCCACGGCGGTCAGCGAGGCCTACTTCGCCAGGCTGCTGGGCCTGCCCTTCATCGCGGTGATGCCCGCCACCACCTCGCCGGAGAAGATCCACCTCATCGAGTTCTACGGCGGCAAATGTCATCTCGTACGCGACCCCGCCACGATCTATGACGAATCTCACCGCCTGGCCGCCGAGACCGGCGGCCATTTCATGGACCAGTTCACCTACGCCGAACGCGCCACCGACTGGCGCGGCAACAACAACATCGCCGAGTCCATCTATTCCCAGATGGCGATGGAGCCGCACCCCGAGCCGGCCTGGATCGTCGTCGGGGCGGGCACCGGCGGCACCTCCTCCACCATCGGCCGCTACATCCGCTACCGCCGCCACCCCACGCGCCTCGCCGTGGTGGACCCCGAGGGCTCGGCCTTCTACCCGAGCTGGACCACCGGCGACGCCACGCTCACCGCGCCCGGCTCGCGGATCGAGGGCATCGGCCGGCCGCGCGTCGAGCCGTCGTTCCAGCCGTCGGTCATCGACCGCATGATCGCGGTGCCCGACGCCCGCTCCATCGCCGCCATGCACTGGACCCGCGAGGTCACGGGGCTCGACGTCGGCGGCTCCACGGGCACCAACCTGGCAGCCTGCGTACAGCTCGTCGACGAGATGCGCCAGGCGGGCGAGCGCGGCAGCGTCGTCACGCTCGTCTGCGACAGCGGCGACCGCTACAAGGGCACCTACGGCAACCCCGACTGGCTCGCCGCGCAGTCGCTCGACATCGAGCCGCACCTCGCCGAGCTGCGCGCCTGGCTGGACCAATAGCGCTGGCTGGACCAATAGCGCCTGGCTGGACCAGTAGCGCCGCTCAGCGGTCCGCGCCCAGCAGCTCCGCCAGCCGGGCGGCGTTGCGCTGGGAGTTGTCGCCGCAGCAGTTGTTGGTGAGCACGTGCGTCACGGCCGCCCGCTCCGACAGCCCGGCGATGCGCTGCGCCCAGTCGCGCAGCTCGTCCTCGTCGTACAGGTAGCCGAACCGCTCCTCGATGACCTTGCTCGTCCACCGCTCGGAGTGCCCGTGCAGGCGGACGACGGCGAGGTCCGAGGTGGCGGCGAGCACGGGCGGCACGGACGACGGGTGCCCCTGCGGCATGTCCACGCACACGTACGGCAGGTCGTGCGCGGCCAGGAAGTCGAGCGTGTCCTCCCGGTGCGCGTCGTCCATCCAGGCGGCGTTGCGGAACTCGACGCAGATCCGCATCGGCCGGCACCGGTCGCGGCAGCGCAGCAGATAGCGGCGGTTGCTCTCCCCCGGCGGGAACCACGGCGGGAACTGGAACAGTAAAGCGCCCAGCCGCCCCGCCTCGTGCAGCGGCGTGAGCGCGCTCAGGAACCGGTCCCACACCTCCTCCACAATCTCCGGCGGCAGGTCGCGCTGGTAGAGGGTGCGCTTGGGGCTGTCGCCGAGCGCCGCGCGTAAGTCCTTGTGCAGCGCGTCCGGCCGGGTCGGGTGCTGGGTGAGCAGGGAGAACGCCTTGACGTTGAAGGTGAACCCGTCCGGCGTGCGCTCGCGCCACAGCTCGGCGGTGCGCCGCGCGGGCGGGTGGTAGTAGGTGGCGTCCACCTCGACGAGGGGGAAGCGGCTCGCGTAGTGGGCCAGCCTGGCCTCAGGGGTCCTGGCCTCCGGCGGATACCAGCCGGAGGCGAGCAGCGACTTGTCCGTCCACGACGCGGTGCCGACGAGGATCTTGCCCATCGCCGCCACGTACCCCGTGCGGACGCCGACTCACACCTCGGTCAGCGCGCGTCCCACGTCCTCGTCGCCCGGCGCCAGGTCGGCGGCGCGCAGCAGATCCCGGCGCGCCCGCTCGGGCAGGCCCGCCGCCCGCAGCACCACCGACCGGTTGAACAGCAGCTCCGCGCTCTCCTCCACGGCGAGCGCGCGGTCCAGGTCGGCCAGGGCGCCCTCGTGGTCGCCGCGCTCATGGGCCAGCTCGGCGCGGCCGGCCCACGCCGCCACCAGGCGCGGGTCCAGCTCCAGCGCCCGGTCGTAGGCGGCCCGCGCCTGCTCGGGGTGGCCCTCGGCCTGCTCGACCTGGCCGAGCACGCACAACAGGTGCGGGTCGCGCGGCGCGGCCGCCAGCCCGGCCTGCGCGTCCTTCCTGGCCAGCGCGTACGCCCCGGTCGCCGCGTGGATCCCGGCCCGGTTGACGTAGGCGGGGGCGAAGGCCGGGTCCAGCTCCAGCGTGTGGTCCAGGTCGGCGCGGGCGCCCGCCAGATCGCCCGCCGCGTAACGCAGCTCGGAACGGTTGTAGTACGCCTCGGGGAAGGGCGGGCTGAGCCGCAAGACGGCCTCGTAGTCGGCCAGCGCCTCCGCCGGGCGGCCGAGCCTGTGCAGCAGGTTGCCCCGGTCGAGGTAGTAGTCGGGGTAGCCGGGATCGGCGGCGATCGCCCGCCCGTAGTCGGCCAGCGCCTCCTCATGCCGACCGGCCATGGCGTGGAGCTGGGCGCGGTTGGCGTACAGCACGAGCCGGTGGATCGGGTGCTCGCCGGCGAGGTCGGTCTCGGCCAGGTCGATCGCCCGCTCGACGAGCTCCATGGCGGCCTCCGCACGGCCCCTGCGCACCTCGACGAGGGCCTTGCCGTTGAGGTCGAAGCCCAGGTGGAAGGCGCGCTCGCGCGGGTCGGGCAGCAGGGAGGTGATGGTGACGGCCTCGTTGACCCAGGCCAGCGCCTCCTCGGGGTCGCGCCGGGCCGGGTCGTGGTGCCGGACGAGGATCATGGCCGTGGCGTAGGCCATCGTGGCGCGGTGCCTCGGGTCGGTGACCCGGCGGCGGGCCTCGTCGTAGAGCGCACGGGCCTCGTCCTCGCGCTCGACGGCCTCCAGCGCGCCGGCGACCCGTTGCAGCAGCCGCTCCCAGCCGCCGGGGTCGTCCTCGTACGCCGTCGCGCGCAGCCTCGCCAGCCCCGACTCCGCCATGGCGTGGTGGAAGCCCTCGTCGCGGTAGCGGTCGAAGTCCTCGGGCAGCGGCCCCGCCGACGGCGCGGACGGGCCCTCCTCGATCCGCAGCAACGCGGGGTCGAGCCGGCGGCGCAGCACCGCGACCAGCTCGGCGTCGGTGGGGTCGGCCTCGGCCAGGTTCGTGACGGTGACCGCGAGCGGGCCCGTCCTCACCAGGTGGTCGCGGACGAACTCGGCGAGCCCGTTGGCCAGCCGGAGCGTACGCCGCGCCCCGGGAACCAGCACCCGCTGGGACCGGGGCAGCGCGTCGGCCAGCGAGCGCCTGCGGGCCGGCACGAGGGGCCGCAGGGCGGGCGCCGCCGCCCTGATCTCGATGTCGTACGCGGCGGGCAGCCCGGACCCGCTCTCCAGCGCCTCAGGGACGAGGCGGCCGAGGAGCGCGGCGGCGAAGGTGTAGGGGCCTGCGACGCGGCGGTCCGCGTCGATGACGATCGTGTTCACGCGACCTCTTCCGGTGCGGCCGGCGCCTCTGTGCGGGGAGGCGCCGGCGCGGTCGGCTCAGGACATGTGCCTCGGCGCGGCCGCGGCCGTGACCTTCATGGTTCCTGGCCGGTGAACGACGATCTTCTTCATGGTGGCGCCCTTTCACGTGCTCATGACCAGAGGATCATTGATGACCGGTACATGTCAGCACACGCAAAACTCACCCATCAAGGCATCTTCTGGTAAGGGCCCTTACATGACCTGATAGGTCCTGACCGTAATCGATCACTCACCCAGAATCGCGTCCACGAAGACCTCCGCGTCGAACGGCGCCAGGTCGTCGGGGCCCTCGCCGAGCCCGACGAGCTTGACCGGGACGCCCAGCTCCCTCTGCACCGAGATCACGATGCCGCCCTTGGCGGTGCCGTCGAGCTTGGTCAGCGCGATGCCGGTGATGTTGACGACCTCGGCGAACACCTGGGCCTGGCGCATGCCGTTCTGCCCGGTGGTCGCGTCGAGGACGAGCAGCACCTCGTCGACCGTGGCCTTCTTCTCGATGACCCGCTTGACCTTGCCCAGCTCGTCCATCAGGCCGGTCTTGGTGTGCAGGCGGCCGGCGGTGTCGACGATGACCGTGTCGACGTGCTCCTCCATGCCCTTGGCGACCGCGTCGAAGGCCACCGAGGCCGGGTCGGCGCCCTCGGGGCCGCGCACGGTGTCGGCGCCCACGCGCTCGCCCCACGTCTGGAGCTGGTCGGCCGCGGCGGCGCGGAAGGTGTCGGCGGCGCCGAGCATGACCTTCTTGCCGTCGCCGACCAGCACCCGCGCGAGCTTGCCCGTGGTGGTGGTCTTGCCGGTGCCGTTGACGCCGACGACGAGCACCACGGCCGGCCGCTCGCCGTGCTTCTGCACGTGCAGGGTGCGGTCGAGATCGGGGTCGATCTGGGCGAGCAGCTGCTCACGCAGCAGCTCCCGCACCTCCGCGGGCGTGCGGGTGCCCAGCACCTTGACGCGGGTGCGCAGCTCCTCGACGATCACCTGCGTCGGCGCGATGCCGACGTCGGCGGTGATGAGACGCTCCTCGATCTCGTCCCACACCTCGTCGTCGAGCCGGTCGCGGGACAGCAGCTCCAGCAGGCCGCGCCCGAGCGCGCTCTGCGAACGGGCCAGCCGCGAGCGCAGCCGCACCATGCGGCCGGCGGACGGCGGCGGCACCTCGATCGCGGGGGCGACGACCATGGGCTCCGCGGGCGGGGCGGGCGGCGGCAGCGTGGTGGTGGCGCCACCCTCGCGCTCCTCGCCCGCCGCGGGCGGCTGCTCCTTCTCCTCCGGGATCGGGAGGGTCTCGGGCGGCTTGACCGGCGGGGCCTTACGGCTCGGCCGCAGCAGCAGGAAGAGACCGCCGGCCGCCAGCAGGGCGACGACGGCCACGATCACGATGACGCCGAGGTAACTCTCCACAACATGTCAGTTTTCCAGATCGACTGTCATGGTCACGCCCAGGGCCACACCGTTCAGGCCGACTCGCGCTCTCTGAGCCGCTGGCTGACGACCTGCGTCACCCCGTCGCCGCGCATCGACACGCCGTAGAGGGCGTCGGCGATCTCCATCGTGCGCTTGTTGTGCGTGATGACGATCAGCTGCGAGCTCTGCCGCAGCTCCTCGAAGAGCGTGAGCAGCCGCTGCGTGTTGGTGTCGTCGAGGGCCGCCTCGACCTCGTCCATCACGTAGAACGGCGACGGCCGCGCCTTGAAGATCGAGATCAGGAACGCCACCGCCGTGAGCGAGCGCTCGCCGCCGGACAGCAGCGACAGCCGCTTGACCTTCTTGCCCGGCGGGCGGGCCTCGACCTCGATGCCGGTGGTCAGCATGTCGTCCGGCTCGGTGAGGACCAGCCGGCCCTCGCCGCCGGGGAAGACGCGGGTGAAGATCTGCTCGAACTCGCGGGCGACGTCCTCGTAGGCGGAGGCGAACATCTGCTCCACCCGGTCGTCGACCTCCTTGACCACGGTCAGCAGGTCGCGCCGGGTCTTCTTCAGGTCCTCCAGCTGCGAGGTCAGGAACGCGTGCCGCTCCTCCAGCGCCGCGAACTCCTCCAGGGCGAGGGGGTTGACCTTGCCGAGCTGGTTCATCTGCCGCTCGGCGGCCCGCGCCCGCTTCTCCTGCTCCTCGCGTACGTAGGGGACGGGCGGGTCGCCGGGGACCGGAGCGTCGGGGCCGTACTCGGCGAGCAGCGACTCGACCTCGACGCCGAACTCCTCCAGCGCCCGCTGCTCCATCTGCTCCAGCCGCAGCCGCTGCTCGGTGCGCGCGACCTCGCTGCCGTGGACGCGGTTGACCAGCTTGTCGAGCTCCTGGCCGAGCTCGCGCACCCGCAGGCGCACCTGCTTGAGCTCGGCGTCGATCGCGACGCGGGCGAGGTCGGCCTCGTCGCGCTCCCTGGAGGCCAGCGCCACCGACTCGGCGAGGGCCGCCAGCACCCGCTGGGCGCCCTTGCTCACGGCCTCGGCCAGCGCCGCCTGACGCCGCCGCCTGGCCCGCTGGGCCGCGGCCTGGGCGCGCTCCTCGCGCTCGCGGCGGGCGGCCCGCAGCAGGCCGTCGGCGCGGCCCTCGACACCCTTGACGCGCTCCTCGGCCGTGCGGACCTGGAGGCGGGTGTCCATCTCGCGTTGCCTGGCCGCCTCGCAGGCGGCGGCCAGCTCGTCGCGCAGGTCGGTGGTGGGCTCGGTCTCCAGCTCCTGGGCGTATTCGGCTTCGGCCAGGCGGATCTCCAGCTCGGCCAGCTCCTCCAGGCCCTCGGCGCGGGCCGCCTCGGCCTTGGTCACGCTGGCGGTCAGGCGCTCGGCCTCGGCGCGGGCCGCGCCCTCGGCGGCCTCCAGCTGGGCGAGCCGCCGGGCGGCGGCGGCCGTGCGCTGGTCGGCCTCCCGCTGGCGGCCCCTGACCTGGTCGAGCGCGCCCTGGGCGGCGCTCACGCTGGACTGGGCGGTGGTGACGGCGGTCTGGGCCTCGTTGACCCCGGCCTGGGCGGCCTCCAGCGCGGCCTGCGCGCGCTGCTCCCCGGCGATCGCCTCGTCCAGCGCCGCCGCGGTCTCCTCGGCCCGCGCCTCGGCCTCCTCCAGGTCTCTGACGGCCTCGTCGAACGCGGCGCGGACCTGGAGCACGGACTGCCCGCCCGCGGCCCCGCCGCTCGCCACCCGCGCGCCCACGACGTCTCCCGCCATGGTGACGGCCCTGAGCCGCGGGTGCAGCTCGACCAGCTCCCGCGCCGCCTCCAGGTCGGCGACCACGGCGACGCCGTCGAGCACGTGGTCGAGCGCCGGCCGCAGGTGATCGGGGACGGTGACCAGCTCGGCGGCCCACCGCGCCCCCGCGGGCGCGGCCCCGCGCGCGCTCCCGGCCCGCGCCCTGTCAGGCCCGCCGGGGCCGCCCGGCCCACCGGAGCCACCCGGATCGCCAGGGCCGTCCGGCCCGCTGTGGCCGTCCGGCCCACCGGAGCCACCTGGATCGCCAGGGCCGTCCGGCACGCCGGGGCCGCCCGGCGCGCCGTGGCCGCCCGGTCCGCCGTGGCCGCCGGGCCTGTCGGGGCGTGCGACCAGCAGGGTGGCCTGGCCGGAGTCGTGCTCGCGCAGCAGGGCGAGCGCCTCCACGGCGGTGTCGATGGTCTTGACGGCGATCGCCTCGGCGACCGGGCCGAGCACGGCGGCGACCGCCGCCTCGGCGCTCGGCGTGACCTGCAGGGCGACGGCCAGCGGCCCGAGCACCCCGGCGAGGTCGGCCTCCAGCAGCGCGGCCCCGCCGTCGCCCCTCGCCAGGCCCAGCTCCAGGGCGTCGCGGCGGGCGGCCAGCGCGGCCACCGACCGCTGTGCCTCCTGGTCGGCGGAGCGCGCGGTGGCGACCGCCGCACGGGCGGCCTGCAGCGCGGAACGCGGCCCGTCGAGCGCGGCCTTGGCCTCCTCGGCCGCCGCCCTGGCCGCGTCGGCGACCGCGCGGGCCTCCTCGACCAGGGCCTGCGCCGTGGCCAGCTCCTCGGCCAGCGCGGGATCGACCGCGGGCTCCTCCAGCCGCTGGGTCTCCAGGTCCTCGCCGGCCTGCCTGGCGCGCTCGGCGGCCTCGGCCACGGCCTGCTGGAGCCGGCCGATCTCCTCCTCGGCGGCGCGGGCCCTGCTGCGTACGGAGTCGACCTGGCCGCGCAGCTTGGCCAGGCCCTCGCGGCGGTCGGCGGCGGCCCTGGCGGCCAGCGCGAGCCGCCGCTCCTCGGCGCTCAGCTCGGCCTCGTGCCCGGCCCGCGCCTCGACGGCCTCCTCCAGCAGCTCGCGTGCCTGCTCCAGCTCGGCCCGCAACACGAGCTCGCGCTCGCGCGCCTCGGCCGCCTCGCGTTCGAGGTCTTCCGGGTCGCGGCCGCGCCGCTCGATGGAGGCGGCGTCGAGCGCGTGGCGGTGCCGCTCGGCGGCGAGCTGCTCCAGGCCGGTGGTGCGCTCGCGGAGCGAGGACAGCCGGAAGTAGGTCTCCTGGGCGGCGGCCAGCCGGGGCTGGGCCTCGGCCTCGGCGGCCTCCAGCGCGGCCTCCCGCTGCTGGGCCTCGGACAGCTCGGCCTCGACCTGGGCCCGCCTGGCCATGATCGCGGCCTCGTCGGCGGCCTCGCGCTCCAGGGTGGCGCGCAGCGTGCCGACGTCGTCGGCGAGCAGCCGCAGCCGGGCGTCGCGCAGGTCGGCCTGGATGACGGCGGCCTTGCGGGCGATCTCGGCCTGCCTGCCGAGTGGCTTGAGCTGGCGGCGCAGCTCGGTCGCGAGGTCCTGGACGCGGGTCAGGTTGGCCTGCATGGCGTCCAGCTTGCGCAGCGCCTTCTCCTTGCGCTTGCGGTGCTTGAGCACGCCGGCGGCCTCTTCGATGAAGGCCCTGCGGTCCTCGGGACCCGCGTGCAGCACGGCGTCGAGCTGGCCCTGGCCGACGATGACGTGCATCTCGCGGCCGATGCCCGAGTCGGACAGCAGCTCCTGGATGTCGAGCAGGCGGCAGGTGTCGCCGTTGATCGCGTATTCGCTCTGCCCGGACCGGAACATCAGCCGGCTGATGGTGACCTCGGTGTAGTCGATCGGCAGCGCGCCGTCGGTGTTGTCGATGGTCAGCGTGACCTCGGCGCGGCCGAGCGGCGGCCGGGAGGAGGTGCCGGCGAAGATGACGTCCTCCATCTTGCCGCCGCGCAGCGACTTGGCGCTGTGCTCGCCCATGACCCAGGCGAGGGCGTCCACCACGTTGGACTTGCCCGAGCCGTTGGGGCCGACCACGCAGGTGATGCCCGGCTCGAAGCGCAGGGCGGTGGCGGAGGCGAAGGACTTGAATCCGCGCAGGGTGAGGGTCTTCAGGTACAAAAGCACGACCCCCTTCTCCCTGACCCGGACCTTCGGAAAAGCCTACTGGTCCTGGCCACCCGGCGCAGGCGGCACCGGGTGGGACAAGGGCAAATAGCAAGGGACGCCTCGTCGAGACGTCCCTGGGTCTTGCGCTCCGATCACTCTCAGGTGAGTGCCGGCTCGCGCTCTTGCATGCGGCTGAGCGCCTCGTCGCGGGTTTGCGCCGCAAGAGCGTCGTTCGTGGCCTGAAGTCGGATGAGTTCTGCCTCCAGGTCACGGATGCGCTGCTGCAGGCGGCGCATCTCCGAGACCATACGAGGGTCAGGACCGCCGACGTGGCCGAGTAGAGCCTTCGCCATGGTAAAGGGTCCTCCACGCTGAGTGACCAGACTGGTTCGCGCACTTCTTATTCCGCGGGAGGGGTGCGCGTGGTACCTAACAAGAGTCGCACCGGCAGTGTGGGCGGTCAAGTCGAACAAACCGCTGCGCCCTACTGATGGGCACTCCCGACATACAACTATACCCTATTTGGGCGGTTAGACAAAAGCGGCTACCTCTCTACAAAACCGCCCAAACTACCTCGGGGTTCGCTCCAACGTTCCACTACTCCATCGACCCTGCCCGGCGTGTCGCAACCTCTGAGCAGCTCCAGCAGCTTGACGCAGCTCGCGCGAGGGCCCTCCGCGACGACCTCGACCCGGCCGTCGTCGGTGTTACGCGCCCATCCGGTGAGGCCCAGCTCCAGTGCCCTGGCACGGGTCCACCAGCGGAAGCCGACACCTTGCACCCTCCCCCGGACCCAAGCCGTCAACCTGGCGTTTTCCTGATTTTCCGTCATCTTTCCCCTCCCCCTCAGGCCGTTCTCAGGCGGTCCGAGCGCCCTTCCCCGAGGGACGCCCAACCGTCAGCCGCCGTCACGAACGCCCTGACCGCGGCGCTCTCCGCCGTCCTCACCCAGGCCAGTCCCAAGATCGACGGCATCAGCCCGCTGACCGGGACGAAGCTTACGTCGGCCCGCTCGGCGACCTCCGCGGTGGGGGCGCACAAAAGCATTCCTCCCCGCCCCAGGGCCACCTGTGTCAAGCCCTCCTGAAGGGTGGCGACCGCGCCGGCCCGGGGTATCGGACGACCGGAAGGCGTCACGGAGGGTGCCGTCCGCTCGCTCCACCAGCGCGGCGCCGGCCCCGCCAGGCCGAGCAGCGGCACCCCGGCCAGCTCCTCCGCCGTGACGGCCGCCCGCGCCGCCAGCGGGTGGCCGGCGGGGAGCCCGAGCCGATAGGGGACCCTGTTGAGCGCCGGCCCGGTCGCGAGGTCGGGCTCGTCCACCGGCAGCAGGGTGAAGACGACGTCCACCTCGCCGGAGCGCAGCCGGGTGAAGGGGTCGGCGAGCGGGATCTCCACCAGCTCGGCCGTGCTGCCCGGATTGCGGCGCTCGAAAGCCCGTACGCTGCCCGTCACGACCTCCGTGGGCGTCGCGAGGAAGCCGACCCGCAGCACTTCCGTCACCGCCCGCGCGGCGGCCCTGGCGCGGCCCACGGCGCCCGTCACGCCCTCGTAGGCGGGCCTCAGGTCGGCCAGGAAACGCTCGCCGAGCGGCGTCAGGCGCACCCGCCGGCTCGTCCGCTCGACCAGCCGGCCGCCGATCCTGGTCTCCAGCGCGCGCAGGAGCTGGCTGACCCGGGCGGGTGACAGGTAGAGGCGTTCGGCCGTACGGGCGAAGTGCAACTCCTCGCTGAGCGCCAGGAAGCACTCCAGCTCCCTGAAATCCATGTCCGCCTCCCGTGGATCACCGAGCCTGACTGAACCAAGCCTCCGGACGTCGCCGTTGTTCCCGATCCGCCGGCCGGCTCGCTGATCAGGCCATCTCGTACGACCATCCGAAGGCGAGGTCCGAGGACACGGAGACCTCGTCACCGGAGCGGGTGACCGTGAAGCGGGCCGGCAGGCCGGTCGCCTGGTCGGTGACGGTGATCGTCTTCTCGCCGTCCGGCCCCGGGTAGACGCGCAGCGTGAGCCCGTCCAGGTAGTCGTAGTCCGGCCGGTCGTCGCGCGCGCCGACCGGCAGCACGGCGCCCTCGCGCACGTAGATCGGCATCGAGGTGAAGCCGTGCCGCTCGGTGCGCCAGCGCCCGCCCTCGGCCCGCTCGCCCGTCAGGTAGTTCGTCCACGTGCCTTCTGGCAGGTAGAACTCCACGGTGCCGTCCGCCGTGAAGACCGGCGCGACCAGCAGGTCGGGGCCCAGCATGTACTGGGTGTCGAGGTGGGCGGCGTTGCGGTCGCCGGGGAACTCCATCGCCATCGGCCGCATCACCGGCGTCCCGCTCTCGTGCGCCCGCAGGCCCGCCTGGTACAGGTACGGCATCAGGCGCAGCTTGAGCTTGGTGAACAACCGCGTGACCGTCACGGCCTCCTCGTCGAACGCCCACGGCACCCGGTACGACGACGAGCCGTGCAGCCGCGAGTGCGACGACATCAGCCCGAACGCCACCCACCGCTTGAACACGCCCGGGTCCGGGGTGCCCTCGAAGCCGCCGATGTCGTGGCTCCAGAAGGAGAACCCGGAGAACGCGAGCGACAGGCCGCCGCGCAGGGTCTCCGCCATCGACTCGTACGTCGAGCCCGTGTCGCCGCCCCAGTGCACCGGCATCCGCTGCCCGCCGGCGGTCGCCGACCGGGCGAACACCACGGCCTCGCCCCGCCCGCGCCGCTCCTCCAGCACCTCGAACACGGCCTGGTTGTACAGATGCGTGTAGAGGTTGTGCAGGCGCTCGGGGTCGCCGCCGTCGAAGTAGGCGACGTCGAGCGGCACGCGCTCGCCGAAGTCGGTCTTGAACGCGTCCACGCCCTGGTCCAGCAGCGCGCGCAGCTTCGACTGGAACCACGCGGTGGCATCGGGGTTGGTGAAGTCGACCAGCCCCATGCCGGCCTGCCAGAGGTCCCACTGCCAGACCGTGCCGTCCGGCCGCCTGAGCAGGAAGCCGCGCGCGGCCGCCTCGGCGAACAGCGGCGAGCGCTGCGCGATGTAGGGGTTGATCCACACGCAGACGCGCAGGCCCTTCGCGCGCAGCCGGGCCAGCATGCCCTCGGGGTCGGGGAAGACGCGCGGGTCCCACTCGAAGTCGCACCAGTTGAACTCGCGCATCCAGAAGCAGTCGAAGTGGAACACCGACAGCGGCAGGTCGCGTTCGGCCATGCCGTCGATGAACGACGTCACGGTCCGCTCGTCGTAGTCGGTGGTGAACGAGGTGGACAGCCACAGGCCGTAGGACCAGGCGGGCAGCCGCGCGGGACGGCCGGTCAGCGCCGTGTACCGTTCCAGGATCTGCTTCGGCTCAGGCCCGTAGATCACGAGGTACTCCAGGCTCTCGTCCTCGACCGAGAACTGCACCTGCTGCACGGCCTCCGACCCCACCTCGAACGAGACGTGCCCGGGATGGTTGACGAGCACCCCGTAGCCCCGGTTGGTCAGGTAGAACGGCACGTTCTTGTACGCCTGCTCGGAGGACGTGCCGCCGTCGGCGTTCCAGATCTCGACCGTCTGGCCGTTCTTGGCCAGCGGGCCGAAGCGCTCGCCCAGCCCGTAGACCACCTCGCCCACGCCGAGCGAGAGCTGCTGCGCGAGGTACGAGGCCGGGCCCGTCCTGGGCTTGCCGACCGGTCCGGGGTCGGTCTGCGCGTCGGCGGCGAGCCGGAAGTAGCCGACCGACTTGTGGCCGCTGGAGGTCAGCGTCCGGCCGCCGGCGTGGAAGCTCAGCTCCCACGGCGCTCCCGGCGCCATGGTCGCGGCGAGCGCGCCGCTGGTCAGCGTCGCGCCGCCGCCGGCCGCGGTCTTGACCACGCCGTGCCCACCCCCGTCTTCGGCGCCGGGCAGGTCGAAGCCGCGCCCGCCGCGCGCGTGGTGCTCCACGCGGACGCGGATCACGTTCTCCAGGGGCGACGACAGCCGCAGCGTGAGGACCGGCCGGTTGAGCGTGTCGCCGCGGCGGCCGATCACGGTGGTGGGCGCGGTGACGGTCAGCTCGCCCTCGGCGGCGTCGAGGTCGTACGCCTCGGCCGCGTACAGCGCGGTCACGCCGGGCCGGAGCTGCCAGAGCCCGTCGGTGAACTTCACTGCGGAGTCATCCCTTCAGTCCGCCGGCCAGCAGGTCGGCACGCCAGAAACGCTGCAGCACCAGGACGAGCGCGATGAGCGGGATCACCGACACGGCCGAACCCATGATGACCAGCGGGTAGAGGTCGCTGTCGCCCGCGCCCTTCGACAGGAACGTGTACAGGCCCAGGGTGATCGGATACTTCTCCTGGTCGGAGAGCATGATGAAGGGCAGCAGGAAGTTGTTCCAGATGCCGACGAACTGCAGCAGGAACACCGTGACCAGCCCCTGCACCATCATCGGCAGCACGATCGTGGCGAAGATGCGCAGCTCGCCCGCCCCGTCCAGGCGGGCCGCCTCCAGCGTGCTCTCCGGGATCGCGGCGGTGGCGAAGACCCGGCACAGGAAGATGCCGAACGGGTTGATGATCACCGGCAGCAGCACCGACCAGTGCGTCCCGGCCAGGCCGACGCTCGCCAGCAGCAGGTACTGCGGGACGGCCAGCACGATGCCGGGCATCAGCACGCCGGCCAGGATCACCGAGAACAGCACCTCGCGCCCGCGGAAGCGGAACTTGGCCAGCGCGTACCCGGCCATGGCCGACACCAGCGTGGACAGCACCGCGCCGAGCCCGGCGTACAGCAGCGAGTTGAGCCCCCACCGCCAGAACTGGCCGTCGCCGTACGCGCTGAGGCTCGCCAGGTTGTCCAGCAGGCCGCTGCCCGGCGCGAAGGAGAAGGTGGTGAACAGCTCGCGCGGCGTCTTCGACGCGGCCAGCACCACCCACGCCACCGGCGTCAGGCAGTACAGCGCGCCGAGCAGCAGCACGACCAGCGGCAGCCGCGGCCGCCGCCCGGCGCGCGGCCGGCGGCGCACCTGGCGGAACTGGCGGTCGCCGGTGCGCGTGACGGCGGTCATGCGTTGTCCCCGAACGTGCGGCGCTGGAAGAAACGCAGCAGGAGCAGCGACAGGGCGAGGATGCCGACCGCCAGCACGACGGAGGCGGCGGCCGCCCCGCCCAGGTTGTCGTTCACGAATGCCTCTTGGTAGATCTTCATCAGCGGCACCCAGGTGAAGCTGATGGTGGTGGTCATCGGCCGCAGCGTGGCGGGCTCGCTGTAGAGCTGCAGGGTGCCGATCACGGAGAACAGCCCGGTCAGCACCAGCGCGGGCGCGACCAGCGGGATCTTGATGCGCCAGGCGATCTGCAGCTCGCTCGCGCCGTCGATGCGGGCGGCCTCGTACACGCTGGTCGGGATCGCGCGCAGCGACGTGAAGATGATGATCATGTTGAAGCCGACGCCCGACCACAGCGCGATGTTGGCCAGCGAGAAGTACAGCGCGGGGAAGGAGAAGAAGTCCAGCGGCCCCGCGTTCAGCTCGCGGGCCACGTAGCTGATCGGGCTGGTGCTCGGCAGGTACAGAAAGCCCCACAGCAGGCTGGCGATCACGCCGGGCACCGCGTACGGCAGGAAGATCGCGGTGCGGGAGAAGCCGCGCGCCCGCACCCGCGGGGTGTCGAGCAGCAGCGCGAACAGCAGCGCCAGGCCGAGCACGCTGGGGATGGCGATGACGCCGTAGAGCAGCACCCGGCCGAGCCCGGCGACGTACTCCGGGTCGGTCAGCGCGGCCGTGTAGTTGTCGAGGCCGACGAAGGTCTGCGTCCGCCGCCCGAACGCGCCGCCGCCCTCGATGCGGAAGCCGCGGAAGCTCAGGTAGACGGCGTAGCCGATCGGGATGATCAGGAACAGGGCGAAGAACACGATCGCGGGCGTGGCGAACAGCCACGGGGTGGCGGCGGCGCGCAGGCGCGGCCGCCGTCCTGCGGATGCAGCGGGCATGAGGACATCCAGAGCTGGGGTCGGAGCCGGGGGCCCGCGCGGGGCCCCCGGCGGCTACTTGGTGACGGTGTAGCCGGTCTTCTGCAGGTCGGCGACGACGGCCTGCTGCGTGGCCTGGTACACGGCGCGGAAGGAGGTCTGGTCGAGGGCGGCCTTGTTGAGCGCGTCACCGAAGGCGGTCTGCGCGACGTTCACGTTGGGCCCCCAGGTGACCGGGATCGTGGTGTTCCTGATCACCTGGTCGGTGACCTGGTAGAAGTCCTTCTGCTGCGGCATCAGCTTCGGCGGCTCGTGGCTCAGCGTCGCCTGGCGGCCGGCGTTCGCGCCGGGGAAGAGGTCGAGGCCGAGCAGCAGCTTCGAGCCCTCCTCCGACGCGCCCAGCCACGCGGCGAAGGCCGCCGCCTCCTTCGCGTGCTTCGACTTCTCCGGCACGAGGTACGCCGACCCGCCCAGGAACGGCACGGCCGCCTGGCCCGCCGTCCACTGCGGCAGCGGCGCCGACTCCCACTTGCCGGCCGTGTCCGGCGCCACCGAGTAGATCACGCTGGGCGCCCAGGCCGCGGCGGCCCAGCTCAGGATCTTGCCGTCGTTGACCTTCGCGTTCCACTCCGGGGTGAGCAGCGGCTCGACCTTCACCAGGTCGCGCTCCACGAGGTCCTGCCAGAAGTCGGCGGTCTTGAGCGAGGGCTCGCTGTCGATGCCGACCTTCCACGCGTTGCCGTCGGTGCTCCACCACTGCGCGCCGGCCTGTGCGGCCTGCGCGGCGAAGAACTCGAGCTGGTTGGCGGCGAAGCTGGCGATGTAGGCGTCCTTGTCCTTCTTGCGGATCTGCTCGGCGGCCTTCGCGTACTCGTCCCAGGTGGTCGGCACCTTGATGCCGAACTTGTCGAACAGGTCCTTGCGGTAGGTGAGCACCATCGGGCCGATGTCCTGCGGGACGCCGTACACCTGGTTGTTGAAGGTGGTCTGGGCCCAGATGTTGGGGTCGACGTTCGCCTTCACGCCGGCCAGGTCGGCGGTGATGTCCTTGACCGCGCCGGCCACCACCAGGGCGGGCAGGCCGCGGTACTCGATCTGCACCACGTCGGGGGTGCCGCCGGCCTGGTCGGCGGCCAGCAGCTTGGAGGCGGTCTCGGTGGTGCCGCCGACCTCCGACAGCTTGACGGTGACGTTCGGGTGCTCCTGGTGGTACTTGTCGACGATCGCCTTGGCCGCCGGGTCGCTGCCCTTGAGGCTCCAGGTCCAGAACTCCAGCGTGACCGGCCCGCTCTCGCCCGCGCTCCGCGAGGGGGAGGGCGCGTCGGCGGACGAGCAGGCGGTCAGCGAGCCCGTCAGGGCGAGCGCGAGCGCGGCGCCCAGCAGGACGCGGCGGCGTCCCCCTCGTCGGGGCTGGGGGAGGGTGGGTGAGGTCATGACGAGCTCCTCGGCAAGGTGATGCGTCCCGCGGCGGATACCGGGTCGTGCGTTGGGATCTAACCTGATGTTAACGTTGTCATGCTGTCAAGCCCCCCGCTCGTAACAGAGCCGCAAAACGTTTCGGAGCCCGTCCCCGTGCCCACCTTCCGCAACCCCGTCCTGCCCGGCTGCCATCCCGACCCATCCGTCTGCCGGGTCGGCGCGGACTTCTACCTGGTGACCTCCTCCTTCGCGTACTATCCGGGGCTTCCCCTCTTCCACAGCCGTGACCTGGTGCGATGGCGGCAGCTCACGCACGTGCTGAACCGGCCGGGGCAGCTCCCGCTACACGGGCTCGACGTCTCCGACGGGGTGTGGGCGCCGACCATCCGCCACCACGAGGGCACCTTCTACGTCGTCTCCACGCTGGCGGTGAACAGGCGGGGCAGCCGCACGTTCGTCGTCACCGCCACCGACCCGGCCGGGCCGTGGTCGGACCCCGTGCCGCTGGAGGCCGAGGGCATCGACCCGTCGCTGTTCTTCGACGACGACGGCCGCTGCTGGTTCACCGCCTGCCGCGACGCGCCGGGCGAGGGCGGCCCCGGCGAGCTGTGGATGCGCGAGCTGGACCTCGAACGGCTCAAGCTCGTCGGGCCCACCCACGTGCTCTGGAACGGCGCGGTGCGCGGCGCCTGGGTGGAGGCGCCGCACCTGTACAAGCGCGACGGCGTCTACCACCTGATCGCCGCCGAGGGCGGCACCGAGCGCAACCACAGCGTCACCGCCGCCCGCGCCGCCCACGTCACCGGCCCGTACGTCACCGACCCGCGCAGCCCCCTGCTGACCCACCGGCACCGCGGCCCGGACGAGCCCGTCCACAACGTCGGCCACGTCGACCTGGTCGACACGCCCGGCGGCGAGACGTGGGCCGTGGCGCTCGGCGTGCGTCCCGTCGACGGCACCCACACGCTGGGCCGCGAGGTCTTCCTCGTGCCCGTCGCCTGGACCCCCGCCGGGCCCGTGTTCGCGCCCGAGACGGGCGGCGTCCGGCTGAGCGAGCGGCTGCCCGCGCTCCCCGCCGCGCCGCACGACCCGCCGGCGCCCGCCCTGACGTCCTTCGAGGGCGCCGGGCCCGGCCTGGAGTGGAGCAGCCTGCGCGGGCCCGTCGACCACCTCGTCCGCCCGGGCGCCGACGGCCTGGAGATCGAGGCGGCCCCCGAGCCGCTGAGCGGCACCGGCGTGCCGGCCTTCGTCGGGCGGCGGCAGCAGCACGTCCGCTTCCACGCCGCCGCGCGCGTCCGCTTCGCGGCGTCCGGCCCGGACGAGGAGGCCGGGCTCGCCGTCTTCCAGAGCCAGGACCAGCACGCCGGCCTCGCCCTCACCGCGGACGCCGCCGGTGCGCCGCACGCCGTGCTGACCGTCCGCGAGGCCGGGGCCGGCACCCGCCTGGCGGCCGTCCCGCTGCCTCCAGGGGAGGAGGTGGTGCTCGCCGTCGAGGGCGACGAGCGCGCGTACGCCTTCCGCGTCCGGATCGGCGACCAGTGGACCCGGCTCGGCGACGTCGAACGGGCCCTGCTCAGCACCGAGCGGGCGGGCGGGTTCGTCGGCGTCCACCTCGGCCTCTACGCGCAAGGGCGGGGCGACGGCCGCCGCGCCCTGGTGCGCTGGTTCGACTACCGGCCGCTCCAGCACTAGGAGGTCGGTCTCGGCGGGGCGGTGCTGCGGCGGACTACCAGCTCCGGCGGGATCCGCTCCGAGGAGGCCGGCTCGCCGCGCATCATCCGCAGCACCTGCTCGATCGAGCGCTCCCCCAGCGTGAAGAAGTCCTGCCGGACGGTCGTCAGCGCGGGCACCAGGTAGGCCGCCCCCGCGATGTCGTCGAACCCGACCAGCGACACGTCACCAGGCACCTTGACGCCCAGCTCGGCGAAGGCCGCGAGCACGCCCATCGCCATCTGGTCGTTGCCCGCGAAGATCGCGGTCGGCCGCTCGCCGCCGGGCCTGGTGACCAGGTAGTGGGCCAGCCGGTAGCCGCTGTTGCCGGTGAAGTCGCCCTCCAGCAGCTCCCCCTGAGCCTCGGGCGCGTCCTTCAGCGCGGCCCGCCAGCCCTCCACGCGGGCCCGGGCGTCGAACGTCCGCAGCGACCCCGTCAGGTGCACGATGCGGCGGTGCCCCAGCTCCAGCAGGTGCCGGACGGCCAGCCGCGCGCCCAGCTCCTGGTCCAGCTCGACGAAGCCGATGTCCGGGTTGGGCACGTTGCCGGACATGATCACCGAGATCGGGACGCCCGTGACGACGCCGGTCAGCGCGTCCATCACCATCGGCCGGTCGGCGATGACGGCGATCGCCTCGACCGCCTGGTCGGTGAGCCGCTGCAGCGTCTCGGCCAGGTCGGTGGTGGTGCCGCCCTGCCAGCTCGCCAGGTTGACCCAGTAGCCGGCGCGCTGCGCCGCCGTCTGCACGCCGCGCAGGATGCGGGGCAGCTCGTACAGCTCGGTGCCGGCCAGCACCACGCCGACCGTCGAGGAGCGGCGGCTCTTCAGTGCGCGGGCGACGCTGTTGCGGCGGTAGCCGAGCTTCTCGATCGCGGCCTCGACCCTGGCGCGCGTCTCGGGGCGCACGGACGGGTGGTTGTTGAGCACGCGGGACACGGTGACGTGCGAGACGCCCGCCTCGCGTGCCACGTCGACCATGCCTGGCGCCCGGTTCATGTCCTCCGCTTCCCCCGCTGCGTCGCGATCATATCCGCCTGGTGGTGACGGCCTCGTCCACGATATTCGTCCGCGTACGGCAGGTTGGTCCGCCTCCTGTGGATCATTAAGCCTGACTGAACGAAGCCTTCGGACTTCGCCGTTGTTCCCGACACGGGGCCGGAAGAAGGCTGAGGGGCATGACGACAACCCTTGACGCGGGCCCCGTACGGGCGCGCCCGCTCGCCGTGGCCTCGGTCGCCCTCGGCACCTTCACCATCGTGACCAGCGAGATGCTTCCCGTCGGCCTGCTCACCTCGATCGCCGCGGACCTCGGGATCTCGCCGGGGACGGCGGGCCTCACCATGTCCGCGCCGGGGCTGGTGGCCGCCGTGGTCGCGCCGGCGCTGGCCTTGGCCGCCCGCCGGGCCGACCGCAGGACCCTGCTGATGGGGCTGATGGCGCTGCTGGCGGTGGCCAATCTCGCGGCGGCGCTCGCGCCCGGCTACGCGGTCATGCTGGCGGCCCGGGTGGCGACCGGGGTGAGCATCGGCGGGTTCTGGGCGTTCGCGGCCGGGCTCGGGGCGCGGCTGGTGCCCGAGCGGCAGGTCGGGCGGGCCACGTCGGTCATTCTGGGCGGGGTGTCCGTGGCGTCGGTGCTGGGGGTGCCCGCGGCGGCGCTGGTGTCCTCCTCGGCCGGGTGGCGGGCGGCCTTCGCCGCCCTGGGCGTCGTGGCCCTGGCCCTGCTCGCGCTGCTCGCCGCCACCCTCCCGGCCCTGCCCGGCGCCGCGCCGGAGGCCGGCGCGAAGGCGGGGTTCCGGATGTCGCGGGCGCTCGTCCTCGTGGTCGTGCTGACCGTGCTGATCATCAGCGGCCACTTCGCCGCCTACACCTACCTGCGGCCGTTCATGGAGCAGGTCGGGCAGGCCGGTCCCGGCCTGGTCAGCGCCGCCCTCCTGCTGTACGGCGCCGCCGGCGTGGCCGGCAACTTCGCGGCGGGGGCCCGTGCGGCCAGGAGCCCCAGGGCCGTCCTCGTCGTGCTGGCCGTCCTCATCGCCCTGGCCACGGCCGCCCTGGCGCTCGCCGCCCCTCCCCTGGCCGCGGTCGTCGTGTGGGGGCTCGGCTACGGCGGCGTCGGCGTGACGCTGCAACTGTGGATCATGCGCTCAGGCGGCGGCGAGCTGGGGACGGCGCTGTTCGTGAGCGCGTTCAACCTGTCGATCGCGCTCGGCGCCCTGGCCGGCGGCCGGGTGGTGGACGGGGTGTCGATCACCGCCGCGATGTGGCCGGCCGCCGCACTCAGCCTGCTGGCCGCTGCCGCCGCTGGCATCTGGGGCAGGAGTAGGACGAGCGGTTCATGAACGCCTCCCGCCGGATCGCCGCGCCGCACCGGGAGCAGGGCAGGTCGCGCCGCCCGTAGACCTCCAGCGAGCGCTCGAAGTAGCCGCTCTCGCCGTTGACGTTGACGTACAGGCTGTCGAAGGACGTGCCGCCCTGCCGCAGCGCGGCGGCCATCACGGTGCGGACCGCCGCCAGCAGCTCGGCGATCTTCGGCTTGCTGAGGGTCTGCGTCGGGCGGGCCCAGTGCAGCCGGGAGATCCAGAGGGCCTCGTCGGCGTAGATGTTGCCGACGCCGCTGATCAGCGACTGGTCCAGCAGGGCCCGCTTGACCTCGGTGCGCCTGGCCCGCAGCCGCCTGGCGAACTCCTCGTCGTCGAAGGCCGGCTCGAACGGGTCGGGCGCGATGTGCGCGATCGGCTCGGGCACCCCGTCCACCAGGGCGGTGAGCATGACGTGCCCGAACGTGCGCTGGTCGACGAAGCGCAGGTCGGGGCCGCCGTCCTCGAAGCGGAGGCGGACCCGCAGGTGCTTCTCCGGCGGCGCCTGCGGATCGACGACCAGGAGCTGGCCGCTCATCCCCAGATGCGCCAGCAGCGCCTCCTGGGCGCCCGACAGCGGCAGCCACAGGTATTTGCCGCGGCGCTCGGCCGACAGGACCGTGCGGCCCTTCAGCCGGGCCGCGAACTCGTCGGCGCCGGGCGCGTGCCGCCGGACGGCGCGCGGGTGCAGCACCTCGGCGTCGGCGATCTCACGGCCGACGACCCACTGGGCGAGGCCGCGCCTGACGACCTCGACCTCCGGCAACTCCGGCACAGGGACTCCGCTCCTCGCGCGGGTCAGCCCGCGGCGGGCTGGCTCTCGCGCTGCTTCTCGCGCTCGTCGCGGCGGGCCCTGATGCGGGTCCACGCCGCCTCGGCGGCCTGCTGCTCGGCCTCCTTCTTGCTGCGGCCGGTGCCCGATCCGTAGGACTCGCCGCCGACCCGCACCATGGCGGTGAACGACTTGGCGTGGTCGGGCCCGCTCTCCTCGACGTGGTATTCGGGCACGCCGAGCGCCTCGGAGGCGGTGAGCTCCTGCAGCGAGGTCTTCCAGTCGAGCCCGGCGCCCAGCGACGCCGAGCGCACGATCAGCGGGTCGAACAGCAGGTGGACCACGCGGAACGCCTCGCCGAGCCCTTTGTCGACGTAGATCGCGCCGATCAGGGCCTCCAGCGTGTCGGCCAGGATCGAGGACTTGTCGCGCCCGCCGGTGCCCTCCTCGCCCCTGCCGAGCCGCAGGAAGCGGCCGAGGCCGAGGTTGCGGGCCACGTCGGCCAGCGCGCGCATGTTGACCACGGCCGCGCGCAGTTTGGCGAGCTGCCCTTCGGGCAGGTCAGGGTGGTTGCGGTAGAGGGTGTCGGTGACCACCAGGCCGAGCACCGAGTCGCCGAGGAACTCCAGGCGCTCGTTGGTCGGCAGGCCGCCGTTCTCGTACGCGTAGGAGCGGTGCGTCAGCGCCCGCTCAAGAATGTCGTGGTCGAGCCCGACCGACAGAACCCGCTCCAGCTCGTCCCTGGCTACTTCGACGGCCACGGGCTTAGGACCTGCGCCCACGTGCTTCCTCCTCGGACATCTTCCTATGGCGATGGCGCGCCGACTGGCGGGAAGATGCCCGAAAACGTGGTGGGCGTCGGGGTGATCGCGTTGGCCCCGGCGTCCACCACGGCCGCGGGCGAACCGCCGCCGCACGCATCTGAGACGGTAACGCCGACCGAGGCACAATGGCACTCGGTCGGCATCACGTCAACTGCTGACGAGAAACCTGCCGTGTGACTGCCGCCACGCTTTCAACCAAGCACGAAAGGCGGCGGCGGTCCATCCGGCAGAGGTCCGGTCGTGCCGGCGGATCAGGCGGACGGCTCGATGACCTGACGGCGGTTGTAGGTGCCGCAGGTGGGGCACGCGATGTGCGGCTGCTTCGGCGAACGGCACTGCGGGCAGCTCACCAGGGCGACGGCAGTCGTCTTCCACTGGGAGCGACGGGCGCGGGTGTTGCTCCGCGACATCTTTCGCTTCGGGACGGCCACGTCACTTCTCCTGATCGTTATCTTTGTCGGAAATCAGACCTTGCAACGACGCCCAGCGGGCATCGATCACCTCGTGCCGGTGGTCGTCGCCGGCCTCGGCCAGCTTGACCCCGCACTCCGCGCAGAGCCCTTCGCAGTCCTCGCGGCACACGGGGCTCAGCGGCAGTGCGAGCACCACCGCGTCGCGGAACGTCGGCTCGAGGTCGAGCAGCTCGCCGTCGAGCAGCGAGTCGTCCTCCGAGGCGTCCTCGTCGGAGTAGAAGAACAGCTCCTGCAGATCGACCTCGATGTCCGAGGACATCGGGTCGAGGCAGCGGGCGCACTCCCCGGCGAGCGGGGCGCGCGCCGTGCCGGACACGAGCACGCCTTCCATCACTGCTTCGAACCGGAGATCCAGCTCGACTTCGGCGTCCTTGGGGACACCGATCATGTCGACGCCGAGGTCTGCCGGTGCCGGGAGCGTCAGGGTCATCTGCCGCATCGTGCCCGGCCGCTTGCCCAGGTCATGAGTGGAGATCACCCACGGGGAGCGGGGGTCGAGGTGCTGAGTCATCCTGATCTCGCTAGGCATGGCGAAGATGCTCGCCGTCGTACAAGGCCGAAATGAAAGGATAGCAGGTCGCGTTCAGCCCCTGAGCCGCTCGACGAGGAGCTTGTGCACGAGGTCGGGCACCAGGCCCGACACGTCTCCACCATAGCGGGCGATCTCCTTGACCCTGCTGGAGGACAGGAACGAGTATTCGGGGTTGGTCGGCATGAACAGCGTCTCCACCCCCGACAGGCGGTAGTTGAGCTGGGCCATCTGCAGTTCGTAGTCGAAGTCGCTGACCACCCTGATGCCCTTGACGATGGCGGGGATGTCGTTCTGCTTGCAGAAGTCCACGAGCAGGCCGTGGAACTTCCTGACGGTGACGTTCGCGAAATCCTTCGTGACCGTCTGCAGGATCTCGATGCGTTCGTCGACGGTGAACAGGCTGCTCTTCTCGACGTTGATGAGGACCGCCACGGTCACCTCGTCGTACAGGCGGGCCGCACGTCCGATGATGTCGAGATGGCCATTGGTGATGGGGTCGAACGACCCCGGGCAGACTACGCGGCGCAAGACGCCTCCCAGGTCTACGGGTTCCCGGCGGCGCGACCGTACCAAACGGACGCTTCGCCATAACGACGGACCCTCTCCTCAACGTACCCGTCAGGCCACACAAGGGCTTTTCCCCTGCTTTCCCGCTCGAAAGCCACCAGCCCGTCGTCAACCAGCCAGCCGTGGTCCCGCAGCAGCTCAAGCACGGTCGTCACTTCCGCGTCCGGCACCGCGTAAGGGGGATCGGCGAAGACGACGTCGAACGGGCCGCCCTCGGGCGGCTTGGCGAGCAGCCGGGTGACCTTGTCCGCGACCACCCGCGCGCCCTCCAGGCCCAGCGTGCGGACGTTGTCCTTGATCGTCCGCACCGCCTTCGGGTCGGACTCGACCAGCACCGCCTCGGCGGCCCCGCGCGACAGCGCCTCCAGGCCGATCGCGCCGGAGCCCGCGTAGAGGTCGAGGAAACGGACCTCGTCGAGGCCGTACAGGGAGCCGAGCGTCAAGAAGATGCCTTCTCTGGCCCTGTCGCTGGTCGGCCTCGTGCCACGCCCCGGCGGCACCGCCAGCCGCCTGCCACCTGCGCTCCCCGCGATGATCCGAGTCATGTGCCCCATTCTTTCGCATGTTCCCGCAGGTCAAGAGTGGACAAGTGTCGGCCTCGGCTGAGCAAGGGTCGTTGGCTTCGGCCGGGACGGCACGCATGATGAGTCTGCGGCCTTCAAGATGACCCACATGAAGGCCGACCGGCGTGATCGTGAGCCCTTCCGCACGCCGGTTCCCTCGGCACCTGACCCGAGGGTGGGCCCAGCCGGGGACGGCATTCGGGGGGAGGCCGTCCCCGCGGCTGGGTTTCTTCTTTCTTCCCCGCTGCTGCTTCCGTGCTGTTGCTTCCTCTGCTTCCGCGCTGTTACTCCCGCGCTCTCTCCCAGCGCTGTTGCTCCCGTGCTCTCTTCCAGCGCTCTTGCTCCGGCTCTCCTGCGCCGCCCGCTCAGGTCTTCTCCAGGTATTCGGCCCGTTCGTCCTGCAGCAGCCGGTCGATCTCGGCCCGCAGGGCCGGGTGGCCGGCGAGGTCGGCGTCCTCGGCGAGCAGCGCGGCGGCCTCCTCACGGGCCGCGGCGATCACGTCCTCGTCGCGCAGGAGCTGCAGCAGCTTCAGCGAGCTGCGCTTGCCCGACTGGGCGGCCCCCAGGACGTCGCCCTCGCGGCGCTGCTCCAGGTCGACCCGGGACAGCTCGAAACCGTCGAGCGTGGCGGCCACCGCGTCGAGCCTGGCGCGGGCGGGGGTGCCCGCGGGGAAGTCGGAGACCAGCAGGCACAGGCCGGGCAGGCCACCCCGGCCCACCCGGCCGCGGAGCTGGTGGAGCTGGGAGACGCCGAAGCGGTCGGCGTCCATGATGATCATCACCGAGGAGTTGGGGACGTCGACGCCGACCTCGATCACCGTGGTCGCGATCAGCACGTCGAGCTCGCCGCGCGAGAACGAGCGCATGATCGCGTCCTTCTCCTCCGGCGGCAGCTTGCCGTGCAGGACGCCCACCCGCAGGTCGTGGAAGGGCCCCTGGGTCAGCAGCTCGGCCACGTCGAGCACGGCCAGCGGCGGGCGCCGCTCGTCGTCGCCCGAGGCCGCCGCCACCTGCAGGTCGCCCTCGTCGCCCTCCAGGTCGCCGATGCGCGGGCACACGATGTAGGCCTGCCGGCCCAGCGCCACCTCCTCCCGCACCCGCTCCCAGGTGCGCTCCAGGTAGTGGGGCTTCTCGGCGGCCGGGACGACGTGCGTGGTGATCGGCGCCCGCCCGGACGGGAGCTGCGACAGCGTGGAGACCTCCAGGTCGCCGAAGACCGTCATCGCGACCGTGCGCGGGATCGGCGTCGCTGTCATGACCAGCACGTGCGGCCGGGCGTCACCGGCCTTCTCGCGCAGCGCGTCACGCTGCTCCACCCCGAACCGGTGCTGCTCGTCCACCACCACCAGCCCGAGATCGGCGAACTGCACGTGCTCCTGGAGCAGCGCGTGCGTGCCGACCACGATCCCGGCGTTGCCCGAGGCGGCGTCGAGCAGGGCCGCGCGGCGGGCGGGCGCGCCCATCGAGCCGGTCAGCAGCGTGACCGCCGTGCCGCCGAACATGCCGCCCTGCGCGAGGTCGCCCAGCATGGCCGTGATCGAGCGGTGGTGCTGCTGGGCCAGCACCTCGGTGGGCGCCAGCAGCGCGGCCTGGCCGCCCGCGTCGACGACCTGGAGCATCGCGCGCAGCGCCACCACGGTCTTGCCCGCGCCCACCTCGCCCTGGAGCAGGCGGTGCATCGGGTGCTCGCGGGCGAGGTCGTCGGCGATCTCCTCGCCGACCGCGGCCTGCCCCTCCGTCAGCGCGAACGGCAGCCGCTCGTCGAACGAGGCCAGCAGGCCGTCTTCGCGCCGCGGCCGGGGCCGCGCGGGCCAGGCGGTGGCCGCCTGGCGGCGCTGGAGCAGCACCGACTGGAGCACGAACGCCTCGTCGAACTTCAGCCGCTGCCGTGCCCGCCCCATCTCGGCGAAGTCCTTCGGCCGGTGGATGCCCGCCAGCGCCTCGGCCAGCGGCTGCAGCTTGTGACGGGCCCGCAGCTCGGCGGGCAGCGGATCGTCGAGCGGGCCGAGGGTGTCGAGCACGACGCCGATCGCCCGCCGGATGGCCCACGGCGTGAGGTCCTTGCCCGCCGGGTAGATCGGCACCGGCGCGGCCGCGAACTCCGCCGCGCCGCCCTCGTCCTCCTCCTCGAACAGCTCGAACTCCGGATGCGCGAGCTGCCAGCGCGGCCGGCCGCGCGCCCCGAACAGCCCCACCTTGCCGGCGAACATGCCGCGCCGCCCCGGCTTGAGCCGCGACTCGGCCGCATGGGAGCCCTTGCCGAAGAACGACAGGTAGATCTTGTCGCCGCTGCCGTCGGCGACCTCGACCTCCAGCCAGGTGCCGCCCCGGTTGCGCATCGGCTTGCGCATCAGCCGGGTGACCTCGCCCACCACCGTGACGTGCTCGTCCACCTCCAGGTCGGCGAGCGAGGTCAGCTCGCCGCGCTCGGCGTAGCGGCGTGGATAGTGGCGCAGCAGGTCGCCGACCGTCTCCAGGCCGAGCACGCTGTGCAGCAGCTTGGCGGTCTTCGGGTCGAGCGCCTTCGTCAGAGGCTCGTCGAAACGGCTCACGGCATTAAGTTCTACCGCCTGCGGCCGACAGGAATCCCGCCATCCCCCGGCGCGTCACTCGACTCCGATGAGCAGGGGGTAGCCGCCCTGGCCGCCCGCGTACACGGCGAGGTCGACGTCCGGCCGGGTGAGCCGCAGGTGCTCCTCCACGCCCTCGGCGAGGCCCGGCGGGGCGCCGGCGCCCGTGATCAGGGTGACCAGCTCGCCGCCGGCCGCCACCAGGCGGTCCACGACCAGGGCCGCCACCTGATCGAGCGCGCCGCCGATCACCGCCACGTCGCCCTCGATGAGGCCGAGCACGTCGCCGGTGCGGCACACCCCGGCGCTGGTGAACGCCTCCTCGCCGGCCACCGTCACGTGGCCGCAGCGGGTCTGGCCGGCCGCGTCCGCCATCGCCACCACGTCGTCGGCGAAGCGGCGCAGCGGATCGTGCACGGCGAGCGCGGCGAGGCCCTGCACGGTCGCCCGCGTGGGCAGCACGCTGACCGCCTGCCCGTCCTGACGGGCGATCTCGGCCGCCGCGGCGGCCACGTCGCCGACGCCCTCGTCGTTGGGCAGGACCACGACCTCGCTGCCCGCCTGGCGGATCGCCGCCAGCAGGGCGGGCAGCGGCGGCCGCGAGCCGGGCTCGCGGCGCACCACGACGGCTCCGCACTCCTCGAACAGCGCGGCGATGCCGTCGCCCGCGGCCACGGCCACCACGCCCCGACCCGCCTCGGCGTGGCGGGCGCGCTCGGCCAGATAGGTGATCCGGATCCGGTGCGGCCGCCCCGCCCGCATCCCCGCCTCCACGGCGGGGCCGGCCTCCGGCACGTGGACGTGCACGTTCCAGAGGCCGTCGCCGCCGACCACGACCAGCGAGTCGCCCATCGCGTCCAGCTCCGCGCGCAGCGCCGCCACGGCGTCGTCGTCGGCGTCCAGCAGGTACATCACCTCGTAGCCTCCCCCGGCCTCGGTCATCGGCTTGAGCCGGGCTGCCGGGGCGGGCACGTCGTAGTGGCCGTCGTAGGAGCCGGTGACGACCGCGGCCAGGGTCTCCAGGACGATCGCCGCACCGGCGCCGCCCGCGTCCACGACGCCGCTGCGGGCCAGCACGTCGAGCTGGCGCGTGGTGCGCCCGAGCGCCGCCCTGGCCTCGCCCGCCGCCCGCCGCGCCACCTCGGCCAGGTCGCCGTCCAGCTCCTGTACGGCCAGCGCGGCCGACTCCAGCACGCTCAGCACCGTGCCCTCCACGGGCCTGGCCACGGCCTCCCTGGCCAGCGCGGCGGCCCGGTGCAGCGCGGCCCGCAGGTCGTGGCCGTCCTTCAGCACCTCGGCCAGGCCGCGCAGGGCCTGGCTGACGATCACGCCGGAGTTGCCCCGCGCGCCCACCAGGGCGCCGTACGACAGCGTCTGCCACACCACGGCCACGTCCACGTCGTCGGGCAGGGACTCGACGGCCTCGGCCGCGGACAGCAGGGTCAGGTGCAGGTTGGTGCCGGTGTCTCCGTCGGCCACCGGGAACACGTTGAGCGCGTCGATGTCCGTCCTGGCCCGGCCGAGCGCGTCGGCCGCCAGCCGCGCCCAGCGGCGCACCGCGGGCGGGTCGAGGATCTCCATCCGGCGCCTCCGTGCTCCCGCGTGCGCTACCGTTGTCGATGGAGAATATCTCCGTGCCGGGGCTGATCAGGTCTCCCGGCCAGTGCTCCAGTTCGCGCCCAGCGGTATGGATCGGATATTCTCGTCTGGCTGGCCGGTTGTCCCGGCATGCCCTCCGCCCGGAAAGCATCAGCGGACAGGGCTACATCGACTGTTTTAAGGAGCGATACCGTGGCTTCCGTCTGCGATGTCTGCCGCAAGGGGCCGACCTTCGGTAACAACGTGTCCCACTCCCACCGCCGCACCCGCCGTCGTTGGAACCCCAACATCCAGACGGTGCGCGCGGTCGTCGGCGGCACGCCGAAGAAGCTGAACGTGTGCACCTCGTGCATCAAGGCGGGCAAGGTCACCCGCTAAGTTCTTTCACCGCGCGAAGGCCCGCCGCCCTTTCGGGAGCAGCGGGCCTTTGTCATGCCCGCCTCCGGGCCCTTGGTCGGCCCACGGTCGGGCCTTGGTCGGGCCCGTCGTCCGGGCCCACGCCGCCAGACCCGCCGTCAGGCACGCGCGCAGGCGTCCCCGTCGTTGTGCCCGTCGTTAGGCCCGTCGTCCGGGCCCGCGCGGCCAGACCCGCCGTCAGGCACGAGTGCAGGCGTCCCCGTCGTTGGGTCCGTCGTTGGCCCTTCAATGGATCCGTCATTGGGCCCGTCGTTGGGCCTTCGCCCGCGTTGCGGCGGCGGGTCAGCGCCAGCGCCAGGCGTGGTCCACGGGGCCGATGCCCTCGCCCAGAGGGAAGCCGTGGGCGATGGCGCCGGTCACGTACTCCTTGGCCGCCCGCACCGCCTCCGGCACGTCGTCGCCCAGCGCGAGGCGGGAGGCGATGGCCGAGGCCAGCGTGCAGCCGGTGCCATGAGTGTGGCGGTTGTCGTGGCGCTCAGCGGCGAAGCGGTGCTCCTCGGCGCCGTCGGTCAGCAGGTCCACCGGCGCGCCCGGCAGGTGGCCGCCCTTGATCAGCGCCCACTTGGGGCCCAGCGCGAGGACGGCGTCGGCCGCGCGGCGCAGGCCGTTCTCGTCCTCGACCTTGACCGAGGTGAGCTGCTCGACCTCCCACAGGTTCGGCGTCGCCACCGTGGCCACCGGGAGCAGCCGGGTGCGCATCGTCTCCACGGCCTCCTCCGCGAGCAGCGAATCGCCGTGCTTGGACACCCCGACGGGATCGACGACGACCGGCGCGCCGTACCGGCCGAGGACTTCGGCGACCACCTCGACCAGGACGGGCGAGGCCAGCATGCCGGTCTTGACCGCCTGCGTGCCGATGTCGCCGAGCACGGAGTCGAGCTGCGCCCGTACAGCCTCGGGCGGCAGCTCCCAGTAGCCCTGGACGCCGAGCGAGTTCTGCGCGGTCACCGCCGCGATGACGCTCATGCCGTGGACGCCCATGGCCATCATGGTCTTCAGGTCGGCCTGGATGCCCGCGCCTCCCCCGGAGTCGGAGCCGGCGACGGTGAGCACGCGTGGAGGGGTCGAAACCGTCATGTCCCCCATCCAACCATTTGACCCGGTCAGGTGACGGCGCACTCCCCGCTGACCATGCCGCAGGTCTCCGCCTGCTCGCCCTTGCCCGTAGCGGTGAACGTGACCTCCGCCGAGTCACCGGCCGCCAGGGTGCTCGGCACGTCCAGGATCAGCAGGTCTCCGTCCTGCGTCCAGGTCGCGCCGCGCACGCTCAGCACCTTGCCCTCGACCGGCACCGAGACCGTGGGGGCGGCCAGCGCCCGCGTCGAGGTGTTCGCGACCTTGAGGCTCGCCGAGTAGGAGCCGACGCGCTGCTTGATCGTCTGCTGGACGTTGATCGAGCCGCCGGCGGCGCCGCCCTGCCCGAACGGGCCGGGGCGGTCGGTGTCGACGGGAGTCGGCTGCGAAGGGGCCTCGGTCGCGCCGCCGTCCGAGGAGGGCTCGGGGTTCGGGTTGGGGGTGAGCGTGTCGCTCTCCTCCGCGCCCGTCGGCTCCTCCGTCACCCGCTTGGTCGGCTGCGCGGACGCCTTCACCCTGGTCCTGGTGGGCTTCGGCGTGGGCGAGGTGGTGCGGCGGGGGGCGCGGGCGACGTACGAGGCGGTGGGCGTCGGACGGCCGGACGGCGTGGTCTTCTCCTCGTCCGCCGTCGGCTCCTCCTCGGGCTCGCTCTCCTCTTCCTCCGCCGCCGGGTCGGCGACGGAGGGGCCGGGGGCGGCCGGGGTCTTCTGTACGGCCGCGCAGGTCGCGCCCTCGCACTTGGCCGGGTCGCCGGAGCTCATCAGCTTCACGCCCGCCACCGTGCCGCCGAGCACCACGGCCACGGCGGCGACGGACAGCAACGCCATGCGGCCCTTGCCGCCGCCGGACGACGACGGGGCGGCCAGGTCGTCGCCCCTGCCCCTGCCGCCGCGGCCACCGCCCCGGCCGCTGTCGCTGTCGCGGTCCTTGTCGCCGTCGCGGTCCTTGCGGCGGCCGCGGCGGCCCTTGGGCTCGTCCTGGTCGTCGAGGTCGTCGAGGCCCGAGTCGGCGGACCAGCCGGAGGTGAGGAAGCCGGTCTCGGCCTCCGCCCACGCCGGGGTCCTGACCGCCGCCGTGGGCTCGCCGGCCACCTTGATGTCGCCGGGCATGGGCGGGCCCGCAGGGGGCGCGTCGAACCTGGCGGTACGGTCGGCCGGGCCGTCGAACGCGCCTCCGGCCTGCCCTTCCTGATCGTCGAAGAACCCTTCACCGCGCATCGGCCGCGCGAAGGGGTCACTCCCGGGCCCGGTCGCGCCGGGCTGGTCAAAGGGACCGGTCCCACTCGGCCGGCCGAAAGGACCAGTCCCGGTGGGCTGGTCGAAGGGGCCGGTGCCACCGGGCCGGTCGAAGGGGCCGGTGCCGCCGGATCGGTCGGCAGAGCCAGGACCGCCGACCTGGTCGAAGGGGCCAGTGCCGCCGGGCTGGTCGAACGGGCCAGTACCGCCGGGACGACCGGAGCTGGGGCCGCCGACCTGGTCGAAGGGGCCAGTGCCGCCGGGCCGGTCGAAGGGGCCGGTGCCGCCGGGGCCGGTGGGGGCGCCGAACGAGCCGGGGCCGAAGGGGGCGCCGCTCTGGGCGTCCTGCGGGCCGGACGGGCCGGGGAATGCGGCGGTGCGCTCGGCGGGGGCGTCGAAGAAGCCGCCACCAGGCCGGGGGCCGTCGCCACGTCCCGGAGCCCTGTCAACCGGCCCTGGTACGTCGAAGTCACCTGTGGCGGGCCCGCCGAACGAGGCGGCTCCGCCCGGAGTCCGCGGACCGCCGGCGGGATCGCCAGGCAAGCCGGCCCCAGGGCCGCGGGAGCCGGCGGGATCGCCGGGGAAGCCGGAGCCGGCGGGCCGAGGGCCGGAAGCGGGGTCGCCGGGGAAGGCGGAACCAGGGGCTCCAGGCCCGAAGGCGGGGTCGCCAGGGAGGGCGGGGGTGCCGGGAGAGGGGGCGTCCCAATCTGCGGGGCGGGCGAAGGCGCCCGTCACCTCGAAGGGGCCGGCCTGGTCGCCAGGGGGCGGCGGGAAGGCACTCGCGGGTCCGCCGGCGGAGTCGGTGGGCAGCGCGAAAGCTCCGGTGACCTCGAACGGCTCGGCCCCCGGCCCGCGCGGCGGCTCGCCCTCGCGGCGCCGCATCGGGGCCCACTGCCCCGTGACCTCGGGCCGGTCCGGCAGGGACGGCCAGCCCGGCGGCTCGGCCTCCTCGTCAGGACCCCAGAATGCGCTACTGCTCCCCCGTTCATCCCCGTCGTCGGATCCACCTGTGCCGTGGCGGCCCATGGCTGCCCTTTCTGCCGGTTACAGTTGGCCGCCAATCTTCATAACACCTTTGCTACGCCGTTGTCACAGCAATCCCACTAGTCGTACCCCAAACCGGGAAAATATCCCAAAAATCGGGACAGATCACTACCGAAAGTGATCCCAGCCGCCACGTCCCATTTCTCGCCCGTACACGAGAATCCCTTCACCTTCGACCACCCGCCCCATGACCTGCCACTCCGCGGGCAACCGCACCCCGGCGGGAAAGACCGCCGCGAGCGCGTGATCCTCGCCACCCGTGAGCACCCATTCCAAGGGATCGGCCCCCAGCTCCTTGGCCGCCGCCAGCACCGGCTCGCCCACCGTGAACGCCTGCGGATCCAGCTCGATCCGCACCCCGCTCGCCGTGGCCACGTGCCCGAGGTCCTGCAGCAGCCCGTCGCTGACGTCCAGCATCGCGCTCGCGCCCAGCTCGGCGGCGCGCGGCCCCTCCTCGTACGGCGGGCAGGGCCGCCGGTGCGCCGCCACCGCCCGTTCCAGCGCCTCGGTACGGGCCGGCACCCCGGCGTCGAGCAGCGCGAGCCCGGCCGCCGCGTGCCCGAGCCGCCCCGCCACCGCCACGACCTGCCCCGGCCGTGCGCCGTCCCGCCGGACGGGGGCCCGCCCGCCCAGGTCGCCCAGCGCGGTGACCCCGAGGACCACCAGGTCGCACCGGGTCACGTCGCCCCCGGCCACGCTCGCGCCGACGACCGCGCACTCGTCGCGAAAGCCGTCGGTCAGCCCGTCCAGCCAGGTCACGGGCAGGTCGGCGGGGATGCCGAGGCCGATCACCAGCGCGGTCGGGGCAGCGCCCATGGCGGCGACGTCGGCGAGGTTCTGGGCGGCGGCCTTGCGGCCCACGTCGTACGGGCTGGACCAGTCGCGCCGGAAGTGCCGGCCCTCCAGCAGCAGATCGGTGGAGACCACGACCCGCCCGTCGGGGGCGGCGACGAGCGCCGCGTCGTCCCCCGGACCCAGCATTACTGCCGCTCCCTGGGGAAGACGGCCGGTAATACGATTTACCACGCCGAATTCGCCGAGATCCCCGACTGTGATGACGCACCTCCTGACGCACACAGGGTACGGTGGCCCTTCGGCGTGATCCAATCGCCCGGGAGGACGTGATGGTGCAGGCCTACATCCTTATTCAGACCGAGGTCGGCAAGGCCGCCGCAGTGGCCGGGGAGATCTCCGGGATCCCCGGTGTGACGCAGGCGGAGGACGTGACCGGTCCCTACGACGTGATCGTCCGCGCGGAGGCCCGTAACGTGGACGAGCTGGGCAAGCTGGTGGTGGCCCAGATTCAGGCGGTGGAAGGGATCACGCGTACGCTGACGTGTCCGATCGTCCACATCTGAGCCGTCCCGTTCCGAAGGTAGTCGTCGCATGCGTGCCGCCGCCGTCCTGCTCGTTCTCCTAGCGCTCGCCGGTTGCGGCGGCACCGTCCAGGTGGAGCCGCCGGTGCCCGCGGGCCCGGCGGTCGCCGCCTGCGACAAGCTGGCCACGCTGCTGCCCGCGTCCCTCGACGGTGCCGAGCGCGGCACGTCGGAGCCGCCTTCGCCGTACGTCGCCGTCTGGGGGGACGGCGCGATCGCGCTGCGCTGCGGCGTGCCCCGCCCGGTGCGGATGGCGCCGACGGACCAGCTCCAGGAGATCAACGGCGTCGGCTGGTTCGCCGACCCCGAGCGGCCCGCGTTGTACACCGCCGTGACGGACACCGCGTACGTGGAGGTCACGATCGGCGGCGGCCACACGCCCGGCGACGTGCTCGCCGAGCTGTCCGGCCCGGTGGGCCGGATGGCGGGATGACGCTCATCGCAGCCCGGCCGGCCGGTTGAGCGCGAGCTGGATGAGCCGGTCCACGAGCTCCGCGTACGACACCCCGGTGGCGGCCCAGAGCTGCGGCGCCACCGACAGCGAGGTGAAGCCCGGCATGGTGTTGATCTCGTTGAGTATCAGCCGCCCGTCGGGCGTGTAGAAGAAGTCGACCCGCGAGAGCCCTTCGCAGTCGAGCGCCTCGAACGCCCGCACCGCGAGGGCCCGCAGCTCCTCGGCCGTCTCGGCGGGGATGTCGGCGGGGACGGTGAGCGACATCTGGTCGGGGTAGTACTTGGCCTCGAAGTCGAAGAACTCCTGCCCGCCCTCGACCTTGACCTCGCCGGGCACGGACGCGGCGGCCGGCTCGTCGCCGGGCGACTCCAGCACCGCGCACTCGATCTCGCGGCCCTCGATGGCGGCCTCGATGAGCACCTTGGGGTCGTGCTGCCGGGCGAACTCCACGGCCTGTTCGAGCTGGGCCCGGTCGGCGGCCTTGGAGATGCCCTGGGAGGAGCCGGCCCGCGCGGGCTTGACGAAGACCGGGTAGCCGAGCCGCTCCTCGGCCTCCTTGAGCACCAGCTCGCGGTTGAGCCGCCAGTCGCGGTCGCGTACGGCGACGAACTCGCCGGTGGGCAGCCCGGCCGCGGCGAGGACGGTCTTCATGTACGCCTTGTCCATGCCGACGGCGCTGGCCAGCACGCCGGAGCCGACATAGCGGACGCCGGCCATCTCCAGGAGGCCCTGGATGGTGCCGTCCTCGGCGAACGGGCCGTGCATCACGGGGAACACCACGTCGACCGTCCCGAGCTCGACGGGGATGGCACCGGGGTCGTAGGCCACGAGGGAGCTGCCGCCGGAGGGCAGCGCGAGCGCCGCCCCCGAGGTGTCGACGACCGGCAGCTCGCCTTCCTCGATGGCGAACCGCTGGTCGGACGCGGCCAGCACCCACCTGCCGTCCTGGGCGATCCCGATCGGGATCACCTCGTACTTGCTCCTGTCGATCACATCCAGCACGCTGCCCGCGCCCATCAGGGACACGGCATGCTCGGAATTGCGACCTCCGAAAACGACGGCGACGCGTGGCTTGCTCATGGTGTCCGAATCTACCGGGGTGTCCCCTGTACAGCGAGTCAGCCCCGGCGCACGGCGCGCCCGGTCAGACGCCGTACCGTTCCGGTTTGGGCGAGCGGGACATGAGCAGCATGCCGGCCTCGGCCGGCGACATGCCGTCGTGCACCACTCCGACCACGACCTCGGTGATCGGCATCTCGACGTCGTGCTTGCGGGCGAGCGCCAGCACCGACTCGCAGGACTTGACGCCCTCGGCGGTCTGCCGGGTGGCGGCGACCACCTCGGCGAGGGTCATGCCGCGCCCGAGGTTCTCGCCGAAGGTGCGGTTGCGCGACAGCGGCGAGTTGCAGGTGGCGACGAGGTCGCCCATGCCGGCGAGCCCGGCGAAGGTGTGCGGGTCGGCGCCCAGCGCCGCGCCGAGCCGCTGCATCTCGGCCAGCCCGCGGGTGATGAGCATGGCGCTGACGTTGTCGCCCATGCCCATGCCGGCCGAGACGCCGACGGCGAGCGCGATGACGTTCTTGACCGCGCCGCCCAGCTCGACGCCGACGACGTCGGGGTTGGTGTACGGGCGGAACCACGGCGGCAGGTGGCAGATCGCCTGCAGTTTCTCGGCGACGGACTCGTCGGCGCAGGCCACGACGGTGGCGGCGGGCTGGCGCTGGGCGATCTCCTTGGCCAGGTTGGGTCCGGAGACGACGGCCACCCGCTCCTCCGGCACCTCGGCCACCTCGCGGATCACCTCGCTCATCCGCTTGGTGGTGCCGAGCTCGATGCCCTTCATGAGGCTGACCAGGACCGCTCCGCGCGGGATGTGCTCGCGCCAGGCGGCCAGATTGGCCCGCAGGGTCTGCGAAGGCACGCACAACACCACGAAGTCGGCGCCGTCGAGGGCCCGCTCGGGGTCGGTGGTGGCGCGCAGCGTGGGCGGCAGGGGGATGCCGGGGAGGTAGTCGGCGTTCTCGTGGGTGCGCTCGATGGCCTCCATCTGCTCGGGCCTGCGCCCCCACAGCGTGACCTCGTTGCCCGCCTCCGCGAGGATCATCGCGAACGTGGTGCCCCACGAGCCGGGGCCGAACACGGCGACTCTCGTCATGCGGTCACCGCCTCGCGGGGTCGTAGGGGGCCTCGGGGGCCTTCTCGCCGCGCAGCTCGGCGAGCTGCGCGGTGATCGCCGCCATGATGTCGGCCGTGGCCTCGCGCAGGACGTCGCCCTGCGGCGGCCGGCCGGCGTATGCGGACAGGTCGACCGGCGGGCCCACCGACACGCGGAAGGTCTTGCGGGGGAAGAGCCGCGGCTTCTTCTCGCCGTACGGCAGCAGCTCGTGCGCGCCCCAGTGGGCGATCGGGATGACCGGGACGCCGCTCTCCAGCGCCAGCCGGGCCGCGCCGGTCTTGCCCACCATCGGCCAGAGGGCCGGGTCACGGGTGCAGGTGCCCTCGGGATAGAACAGGATCGCGCAGCCGTCCCGGAGCCGTTCGGAGGAGATCCGCAGCGAGCGCGCGGCCTCGGCGCTGCCGCGTTCGACGGGGATGGCCAGCAGCCCGATCAGGGCCTGGCGGAGCAGAGGGACGCGGAACAGCGCGGACTTGGCGAGGACGACCGGCCAGCGCCCGTTGTTGAAGAGGAAGTGCGCGAGCAGGACGGGGTCCGTCCAGGAGAGGTGGTTGGCCGCGATGATGATGCCGCCGGTGCGCGGGAGGCGCTCGCCGTGCCGCCAGTCCCGCTTGACCAGGAGCCGGGAGAGTGGTTTCACGACGACGACTGCCAGGGTCTCCCAGAAACGCGACGGTCGCGTGCGGCGGCTCATGGACTCCTCCTCGGGTATGCGCCCCAAGTCTCCCGGTTGCCCGCCGAGGATGTCGAGGCGCGATGCTTAAGGGTATGAGCTCTCGGTGGTCCCTGGTCATTCCGGTCAAGACGCTGGTCGCCGCGAAGACCCGGCTGGCCGACGCGACGGGACCGCACCGCACGAGGTTCGCCGTGGCGGTGGCGAGCGACACCGTGGCGGCCGCGTTGTCCTGCCCGGCGGTGGCGCGGGTGATCGTGGTGACCGCCGATCCCGCGGCGGCGGGCCCGCTCGCGGCGCTGGGCGCGGAGGTGGTGCACGACCCCGACCGCGGGCTGAACACCGCGCTCCGCACGGGCGCCGCGCACGCCGTGGCCGTCGCGCCGGGCGAGGCGGTGGGGGCGCTGCAGGCCGACCTGCCGGCGCTGCGCCCGGCCGAGCTGGCGACGGCGCTGGAGGCGGCGGCCGAGTTCGACCAGGCGTTCGTGCCCGACGCGCTCGACGTCGGCACCACGTTCTACGGGGTACGGCCGGGGGTCCCGTTCACGCCGCGCTTCGGCGGGGAGTCGCGGGCCAGACATCTGGCGGGCGGCGCGAAGGAGCTGTGCGTGCCGGGCATCGAATCGGTCCGGCGCGACGTGGACACCCCCGCCGACCTGGCGGCGGCGATCGCGCTGGGGCTGGGGCCGCACACGGCGGCGCTGGTCGCCGAGCTGTGGCCGGGCTCCGGGGCCTGACCGCTCGCCGCGCCCCCGGCGCACGGATTACGCTGGTGGCGTGCAGGGCACGGTACGCAGCTTCGACGAGGCCACCAGGTCGGGCACGGTCTTCCTTGACGACGGGACCGTGCTGGAGTTCGACGCCCCCGCCTTCGACGCGGGCCCGCTGCGGCTGCTGCGCACCGGGCAGCGGGTCAACCTGGCGCTGACCGGGGAGCGGGTCACGTACATCACGCTGTCCACGTTCCCGCTGCCCTAGGAGGCCGCACAACGCGCGACGCCCGGGCGAGGAGCCCGGGCGTGACGGTCCGCTGACGATCTGCTGCGGCTACTTCTTCTTGCCGCTCTTCTTGCCGCCCTCGTTCACGAGGTCCTTGAACTCCGAACCGGGGCGGAACTTGGGAGCCCAGCTCTCCGCGACGTTGATCTCGGCACCCGTGGACGGGTTCCTGGCCGTGCGCGCCGGCTTGTTCACCATCTCGAACGCGCCGAAGCCCGTGATCGAGACCTTGTCGCCGCTCGCCACGGCCTTCTGGATGGTGTCGATGACCGCGTTCACGGCCTCGGTGGCCGTCCTCTTGTCGCCCACCCGGTCCGAAATGGCCTCGACGAGTTCTCGCTTGTTCATGAAAGTCCTGCTCCCCCAGTTATGGTCAGGGTTCCAGCACACGAGTTCGACGTAGAAACCCCTTACGCGAGTCGAAAGTAGGCGGGATCGCGGGGGAACTCAATCACCGACGGTGTTTTCGTCATTACGTGGCGTGTCGAGCGCGGACAGGAACGCCTCCAGCCGGGCCGCCGCCCGCTCGGGGTCACGCTTGGCGAGGTCGCAGATGGCGAGATAGCGGCGGGCCAGCCGCGCCTTGTCCACGGCGGGATCGGCGGCGGGCAGCAGGCGGACGCGGCGGTGCGCCTCGCGCAACCGCCGCGCCAGTTCGTCGTCCTCTAGACGGTCGTCGGCAGCCATGGCTGCCGACCATTCTCGTACGCCGTGATGTCCTCGGCGTGACGCAGGGTCAGTCCGATGTCGTCCAGGCCCTCCATCAGCCGCCAGCGGGTGTAGTCGTCGATCTCGAACGCGACGACCTCGTCCGCCCAGCGGACCTGGCGTTCGGCCAGGTCAACGGTGATCTCCAGCTTGGGGTCCGCCTCGACGGCGGCCTGCAGGGCCTCGACCTTGTCGCCGGGCAGGACGACCGGCAGCAGGCCCATCTTGGTGGAGTTGTTGCGGAAGATGTCACCGAAGCGGGCGGCGATCACGGCGCGGAACCCGTACTGCTGCAGGGCCCACACCGCGTGCTCGCGGGAGGAGCCGGTGCCGAAGTCGGGGCCGGAGACGAGGATCGAGCCGCCCTCGTAGGCGGGGTCGTTCAGCACGAACGTGGGGTCCTCGCGCCAGGCGGCGAACAGGCCCTTCTCGAAACCGGTGCGGCTGACCTGCTTGAGCCAGACGGCCGGGATGATCTGGTCGGTGTCGACGTTGCTGCGGCGCAGCGGCACCGCCGTACCGGTGTGGGTGGTGAAGGCTTCCATCGGTCGTGACTCCTTACAGGTCGGCGGGGGCGGTCAGGCGGCCGGTGACCGCGGTCGCGGCGGCGACCTGCGGCGACACCAGGTGGGTGCGGCCACCCTTGCCCTGGCGGCCCTCGAAGTTGCGGTTGGAGGTCGAGGCGCTGCGCTCGCCCGGCTGGAGCGTGTCGGGGTTCATGCCGAGGCACATCGAGCAGCCGGCCTCGCGCCACTCGGCGCCCGCGGCCTTGAACACCTCGTGCAGGCCCTCCTGCTCGGCCTGGAGCTTGACCAGCATCGAGCCGGGCACGATGAGCGTGCGGGTCTTGACCTGGCGGCCCTTCAGGATCTCGGCGGCCGAGCGCAGGTCCTCGATGCGGCCGTTGGTGCACGAGCCGACGAAGACGGTGTCGACCTCGATCTCACGCAGCGGCGTGCCGGCCGACAGGCCCATGTACTCCAGCGCCCGCTCGGCGGCGGCCCGCGCGACCGGGTCGGCGAAGGACTCGGGGCTCGGGACGGACTCGCCCAGCGGCAGGCCCTGGCCGGGGTTGGTGCCCCACGTGACGTAGGGGGTCAGCGTCGTCGCGTCGATCTCCACGACCTGGTCGAAGACGGCGTCGTCGTCGGTGCGCAGCGACTTCCAGTACGCGACGGCCTGGTCCCACGCCTCGCCCTCGGGCGCGTGCGGGCGGCCCTTGAGGTAGGCGAACGTGGTCTCGTCGGGGGCGATCATGCCCGCCCGCGCGCCGGCCTCGATCGACATGTTGCAGACGGTCATGCGGCCCTCCATGGAGAGCTTGCGCACGGCCTCGCCGCGGTACTCGATGATGTGGCCCTGGCCGCCGCCGGTGCCGATCTTGGCGATGATGGCCAGGATCAGGTCCTTGGCGGTGACGCCGGCGGGCAGCTCGCCGCTGACCTCGACGGCCATCGTCTTCGGCCGGTAGGCGGGCAGCGTCTGGGTGGCGAGCACGTGCTCGACCTCGGAGGTGCCGATGCCGAAGGCGATGCCGCCGAACGCGCCGTGCGTGGAGGTGTGCGAGTCGCCGCAGACGATCGTCATGCCCGGCTGGGTCAGGCCGAACTGCGGGCCGATGATGTGCACCACGCCCTGCCCGGCGTCGCCCATCGGGTGCAGCCGGATGCCGAACTCGGCGGCGTTCTTGCGCAGCGTCTCGACCTGCGTCTTGGACACGGGGTCGGAGATCGGGCCGAGCACGGTCGGCACGTTGTGGTCCTCGGTGGCGATGGTGAGGTCGGGGCGGCGCACCTTGCGGCCGGCGAGGCGGAGCCCGTCGAACGCCTGCGGACTGGTCACCTCGTGAATGAGGTGCAGGTCGATGTAGAGCAGGTCAGGTTCGCCCTCGGCACGCCTCACGACGTGCTGCTCCCAGACCTTCTCGGCCAGTGTGCGGCCCATGATCTCCTCCTGTGTCTTCGCGATGCGCCGTCGCATCGCCCGCTCAAGGCCCGCCCCCGTCTGCCGCTCCGGGTCCCGGTGCATCTTTGCGGGAGTTTGCCTCCGACTTGCCTTCTCATATGTCGAGACTGCAGTATCGGTACATGGACAACTCTAGCGGAGTCGGAGTACTCGACAAGGCCGTTCTTGTACTCAATGCCCTAGAAGCGGGACCCGCTTCACTGGCGCAGCTCGTCCAGGCCACCGGTCTGGCCCGCCCCACGGCCCACCGTCTGGCCGTCGCACTGGAGCATCACCGCATCGTCAGCCGGGACACACAGGGCCGTTTCGTGCTGGGGCCGCGGCTGTCGGAGTTGTCCACCGCCGCCGGCGAGGACCGGCTGCTCGCCGTGGCCTCCCCCGTCCTCATGCAGCTCAGGGACCTGACCGGGGAGAGTGCGCAACTTTACCGCCGGCAGGGCGATGAGCGGGTCTGCGTGGCCGCGGCCGAGCGGGCCAGCGGCCTGCGCGACACCGTCCCGGTGGGCTCGGCGCTGCCCATGACGGCCGGCTCGGCGGCCCAGATCCTGCTCGCCTGGGAGGAGCCCGACCGGCTGCACCGCGGCCTGCGCGGCGCCAAGTTCACCGCCGCGACCCTGGCCTCCGTACGGCGGCGCGGCTGGGCCCACAGCGTCGGCGAGCGCGAGCAGGGTGTGGCGAGCGTCTCGGCGCCCATAAGGGGCAGCGGCGGCAAGGTGATCGCGGCCGTGTCGGTCTCCGGCCCCATCGAACGGCTGACCCGGGCCCCCGGCCGGCTGCACGCGGTGCCGGTCATGGCCGCCGCCGAACGCATCACCGAGGCCATGCGGCGCACGTCATGATCAGCAAAAGGATGTATTTCGGGAGCCGTCAACGTCGGGAGCGCACTAGCCTGAGTGCGTGACAGATCGCATCGAGGTAGCCGCCACTGAGCTGCGACCCCTGCTCGAAGAGTTCATCATGTGGGCGCGCGTCAACGCGCCCGACAGCGACCCCGAGCTCGTGGGGCCCGCCGCCCTGTGGCACCGTCTCGCCTTCTCGCCGGACCCGGGCACCTGGAAGCGCGCCGACCTGCGCAACCTGCTGCTCGACCGCATGCCGGAGGTGGTGGAGGATCCCGACGCCGCCGCCGACGGGATGCTCCCGGCCGTGGACGCCTACCTCACGTTCCTCTCGCAGACCGGCAGGCTGACCAAGCGCTCCGACTCCCTCGCCGATCTGCAGGCCGAGCTCGACGACGTCGAGGACGAGTTCGTCGAGCTGATGGACGAGCTCGTCGAGGACGGCGACGACGCCGACGAGGCGGACGGCGAGGAGGAGACCGGCGACCTCGGCGACTTCGAGCCGTTCGCCGACGAGCTCGCCGACCTCGACACGATCCGGCTGCGGCCCGACTCCGAGCTGGCCGCGGCCGCCCGGCAGGCCCCGCTCATCGCCAAGGCCCGCGACCTGGCCCTCTGGGTCGGCTCCGGCCGCCGCGTGGGCGAGGACACCCTGCTCAGCGACACCGAGGTGGAGGAGGCGCTGGCCGCCGTCGGGCTGCCCAGGCCCGAGGTCGAGGGCCCGATCGCCGAGGCCGTGCCCTACCTGTGGAACATCTGGAACCTCGCCGTGGACCTCGAGTTCCTGGAGCCGGGCGAGGGCAACACGGTCGCGGTCCAGGACGACACGGCCGAGTGGCCGTTCGACGACGACGAGGACGTCCTCGACGCCTGGATGCTCGGGCTCCACTCGGTCGACTACGGCGACCCCGAGCTGTCCGACGACGACCTGACCATGGCGCTGGCCGGCCTGACCCGCGGCGTGCTGGTCAGGCTGCTGCTGGCCGGCGGCTCGCGCGACCTCGACGAGCTGGCGCGCGAGCTGTCCGAGGCCGCCGCCGAGCTGGACGAGGAGCTCGGCGCCGACGCCTGGGAGGCCGCAGGCGACCCGCTCGCCCCCGCAGTCGACTGGCTGGTCGGCTACGGCATGGTGGAGGTCGAGGGCCGCACGCTCAAGCTCACGCCGCTCGGCACCGAGGGGGTCGTCCACCTGGTGGACGACGCCGACATCGAGGTGGACGCCCGGCCCGCCATCGAGTCGATGAGCGCCCACGAGCTGCTGGCGCTCAGCGCCGAGCTGCCCGAGGAGGAGGCCGACGCCGAGTTCGCCGCCTGGATGCGGCTGCGCGAGCCGGCCAAGGCCGCCGAGGAGCTGCTGGAGGCCGCGGCCGAGGACGAGAGCGACGCGCTCATCCGGGTGCAGGCGGCCAGCGTCGTCGGCACGCTGGGCGAGGCCGCGCTTCCCGCCTGGCAGGAGGCGCTCAAGCAGCCGTCGCTGCGGCCCTACGCGGCCACGCATCTCAGCCAGCTCAAGGTGGAGGGCGCTCCCGAGCCGACGCAGGACGACACCCGCTGGCTGATTCTCGACATGTGGACGATCTCGGCCGGGCTCGGCCGGTCGGAGTTCGTGAGCAGCCTCCAGGACATCGGCCCCGAGATGGTCACCGAGCTGCTCGAGGTCATCTGGAAGATCCCGCACGCGCACGTCGAGGAGCTGCTGGACCTCATCTCCCAGGTCCACCCGGACAAGCAGATCGCGAAGGCGGCCCGGCGGGCGCTGTTCAAGGCCCGCTCGGTGTGACGTCGCGGAAAGCCCTCGCCGTTCGCGGCGGGGGCTTTCCGCTTGCGGTACGGCCCCGTGAAACGCGAAAACGCCCCGGGCCAGAGGCGCCGGAGCGTTGATGGAGCAGACGTAGTCCCGACCGGATTCGAACCGGCGCTACCGCCTTGAGAGGGCGGCGTCCTGGGCCACTAGACGACGGGACCTTCGCGAGCTTGTGACAAGTGGTAGTCCCGACCGGATTCGAACCGGCGCTACCGCCTTGAGAGGGCGGCGTCCTGGGCCACTAGACGACGGGACCCTGTCCACAAGCTTTCGTCGCCGGATCTCCCCGGCGACGCAGGTAACTCTACCGCACCCCGCAGACCACAACCAAACCGCTTAACAGCGCTCCGTACGCCCTTACCGGCGGTCAGGCGGTGAGCAGGCCGCGCCGGTAGCCCTCGCTCACGGCCGCGGCCCGGTCGCGGACGTCGAGCTTGGCGTACACGTGCAGCAGGTGCGTCTTGACGCTGGCCTCGCTGATGAACAGCGCGGCCGCCGCCTCCTTGTTGGTCGCTCCCCCGGCCACCAGCCGCAGCACCTCCAGCTCGCGCCTGCTCAGGGCGCCTCTGGACGGCCTGCGTACCTGCTCGGCCAGCCGGCCGGCGACGGCGGGCGCGATCACGGTCTCGCCCCGGTGGACGGCCAGCACCGCGCGGACCAGCTCGCCGGGCGGGGCGTCCTTGAGCAGGTAGCCGTGGGCGCCCGCCTCCAGCGCGGGCAGCACGTCGGTGTCGAACGTGGTCAGCACCAGCACCCGGGGGCCGGTGCCGGCGATGCGCCTGATGGCGGCGACGCCGTCCAGGCCGGGCATGCGCAGGTCCATCAGCACGACGTCGGGACGCAGCTCGGCGGCCAGGCGCACGGCCTGCTCCCCGTCGGCCGCCTCGCCGGCGAGCTCCACGCCGGAGCCGGGGCCGAGGGCGGCACGCAGGCCGTCGCGCACGATGGGGTGGTCGTCGGCGACCAGCACCCGCACGGGTGGCGTCATGAGTCCTCCCCTCCGCCCGCCATCGTCTCATCGGCTGGAGAGGGGGGAACGGCAGTAGGCAGGGCTGGGACGGCGGCCGCGATCGCGGTGCCCGCGCCCGGCTGTGACTCGATCTCCAGGGTGCCGCCGGCGGCCCGGACCCGCTGCCGCATGCCGTCGAGCCCGAAGCCGTCAGTGGCCGCCTGCGGATCGAACCCGGCTCCGTCATCCCGGATGTCCAGGAGCACGAGATCGTCCGTGTACGACAGGGTGAGAGCCGCCCTGGTGGCTTCCGCGTGCCTGGCGACGTTCGCCAGGGCCTCCTGGGCGACGCGGAACAGGGTGGCCTCCAGGTCGGCGGACAGCGCGACCGGCCATCCGGTGACCTCGCAGGCCAGCGGCACCCTCGACATCCGCGACCAGGACGCGGCCATGCGCTCCAGCGCCTCCGGCAGGCTCGACCGCTCCAGCGGGCCGGGACGCAGCGCGTTCACCGACCGGCGGGCCTCGGCCAGCCCGCGCCGGGCCAGCGTGGCGGCCTGGCCGAGGTGGCGGCCGGCTTCCTCGCCGGTGGCGCCGGCGGCGGCGTCGAGCTGGCGGATCAGCGCGACGAGGTCCTGGGTCAGGGTGTCGTGCAGCTCGCCGGCCACCCGGTGCCGCTCGTCGCGTACGCCCGCGTGCCTGGCCTGGTCCAGCAGCCTGGCGTGCAGGGAGGCGTTCTCGTCCATGGCGGCGCGCAGGCGTACGACGAGGCGGCGGCGCTTGTCGTGCTCGGCGGCGACGTACCAGCCGGCGACGGCCAGGGGCAGGGCGACGCCGGCGATCACGGTGAGCAGTGCGGCGCGGTCGCCGGGGGCCGCCTGGGCGGCCACGACGACGACGGCGGTGACCGTCACCCCGGCCATCACCAGCCGGGACGGGAGCAGCGCGAGGGCGAGCGGATAACCGACCGCGGCGAACACCGCGAAGGCGGCGTGCGCGGCCGTCAGCGCTCCGGCGAGGGCCACGAGGACGAGGTAGTGGCCGACGACGAGCACGCGACGCCGGTCGCGGCGCGGGTGCAGCCAGGCGAGCGGCGCGACCCACACGGCGGCGGCCACGGCGAGCACGGGCCACCCCGCGCCGCCGGACGACCCCGAGAACGACCACGGGAGCGGCCACGACGACGGCTCCGCGTCGCCGCCGTTCGTGCCCGTGAGGGCGGCGGCGGTCGCGGAGGTCGCGAGCAGCGCGTACGCGAGCCCCAGGAAGACCCACCGTTCGCGCCCGTCAAGCCGGCTCATGCCCTCCAGCCTGGCACGGCATCCACCGATCGGTGGATACGCGGCCTCCACCGATCGCGGAGCCGGCCGGGCGAAGCGGCGCCGGGTCCGCGCGGGCGACGATCGGGGACATGAGCGATCCCACACGAAGGAAGACGATCCAGCTGGCCACGGCCGCGGGCGCGCTCGGCGTCCAGGCGGCCGCCATGACGGGCGGGCCTCCCCGGCGGGGCAGGGAGGTGACCACGTTCGTCTTCGTGACCGGCTCGAACGGCGTGGCCTCCGCCGACGCCGAGCTCACCCTGCGCGGGCACCGCTCGGTGGGCGTGAGCCTGCCGGGGCACGGCCCCGCCGAGCAGTTCCACGTCGCCTACCAGGCGCCGCAGGACCTTGCGGCGCTGGCGGCGCTGCCCTCGCCGGTGGCGCGGGTGACGCTGGACGACTACGTGGCGGCCACGGTGGACACCGTACGCCGGGCCGCGCGGCACGGCAGGGTGGTGCTGGTGGGCGGCAGCCTCGGCGGCTCCACCGTGACGAAGGCCGCCGACGCCGTGCCCGACCTGGTCGACCTGCTGGTCTACGACGCCGCCTTCTGCTGCACGGAGCTGCGTTCCCCGGCGGAGTACATGGAGACGCCGGAGAACGCGGGCAGCCTGGCGGGCAGCGTGCTCGGCGCGATCGTCGGCGACCCCCGCGAGCTGGGCGCGATCCGGGTGAACTGGCGGACGAACGACCCGGCGTTCCTGGCGGCCGCCAAGGCCGCGTACATGGCCGGCGGGACCGACGGCGAGCTGCTGGCCATGCTGAACACGCTGCTGCCCGACGAGAGCCTGCTGGTGTCCGGCGCGGACTCCCGTGGCCGCCCGTACGCCTGGGGGCGGGTGCCGCGCGTCTACATCCGGCACTCCCGTGACCGGGTGATCCCGCTCGCGCTCCAGGACCGCATGATCAGGGAGGCGGACGCCGCCACGCCGGGCAACCGGTTCGAGGTCTTCACCGTGGACACCTCCCACGCCCCGACCCCGGAGGACTACCGCCAGATCACCGACATCCTGGACAAGCTGGCACGCTGACCCGCGGGCGGAAAACAAAAAAGCGGGGGTCTCGATGAGACTCCCGCCGCAGATGGCGCCTTGCTGGGGTACCAGGACTCGAACCTAGACTAACTGAACCAGAATCAGTCGTGCTGCCAATTACACCATACCCCACCGCTGTCACGAGCTCCGTGGAGCGCGCTTGGCGACGTCCGAAAGAATAGCCCAGCTCCGGGGGTAAGACCAAAACGATTGCCGGACGGGGTGACCGGCGGGCGCGGCGGGGGCGTGGCCGTGCCAAGCTGTGGGGGACAAAACACCACGTGGAGGAGCCCGAGCTTTGGCAGAGAACCCCTTCTTCGCCCCCAGTGACCTGCCGTACGAGCTGCCGCCCTTCGCCGAGATCCGCGAGGAGCACTACCTGCCCGCCTTCCGGCGCGGCATGGCGGAGCAGCTGGCGGAGGTCGAGGCGATCGCCGGCAGCACCGAGCCGCCGACGTTCGACGACACGATCGCCGCGCTCGAACGGTCGGGGCGCGTCCTCGACCGCACGGCCACGGCCTTCTTCAGCATCGCCTCCTCCAACTCCAGCGACGGCATCATGGAGATCGAGAAGGAGATCTCTCCCGAGCTGACCCGGCACAGCGACAGCATCCGGCTCAACCGGGCGCTGTGGGCGCGCATCAAGCAGGTCACCACCTCCGACCCGGAGGAGGCGTGGCTGCTGCAGAAATACCGCGAGGACTTCATCAGGGCCGGCGCCGACCTGTCGGAGACCGAGCAGGCCCGGCTGCGCGAGCTCAACGAGGAGCTGTCGCGGCTGTCCACCGAGTTCGCGCAGGCGCTGCTGAAGGCGGCCACCGAGGCCGCGCTGGTGGTCAAGGACCCGGCCGAGCTGGACGGCTTCGACCAGGCCAGGATCGACTCGCTGCGGCAGGACGACGGCACGTACGCGCTGCCGCTGCTCAACTTCACCGCCCAGCCCGCGCTCTCCCAGCTCACGAACCGCGACGTGCGCCGCCGCCTGTTCGAGCTGAGCGTCGGCCGCGCGCCGGGCAACTTCGCGATCGCGGCCAGGATGGCGGCGCTGCGCGCCGAGCGGGCGGCGCTGCTCGGCTTCCCCGACCACGCCTCCTACGTGGTGGCCGACCAGACGGCCAAGACCGTCGAGGCGGTCGAGGAGATGCTCGGCCAGCTCGTCGGCCCGGCCGTGCGCAACGCCGGGCGGGAGGCCGAGGAGCTGGCCGCGCAGGCCGGGTTCCCGATCGAGCCGTGGGACTGGCCCTACTACTCCGAGCAGGTGCGCAAGGCCCGCTACGACTTCGACGACAGCGCGGTGCGGCCGTACTTCGAGCTGGAGCGGGTCTACCGCGACGGCATCTTCTTCGCGGCCGGCAAGCTGTACGGCGTCACCTTCGAGGAGCGGACCGACCTGGCCGGCTACCACCCGGACGTGAAGGTGTTCGAGGTGTTCGAGGAGGACGGCTCCGCGCTCGGGCTGTTCCTGCTGGACCCGTACGCGCGGGCGAACAAGCGCGGCGGGGCGTGGATGAACAACCTGGTGGACCAGTCGCTGCTGTTCGGGCTGCGGCCGGTGGTGCTGAACAACCTCAACGTCACCAAGCCCGCCTCGGGGCCGACGCTGCTCACCTACGACGAGGTCACGACCGCCTTCCACGAGTTCGGGCACGCCCTGCACGGCCTGTTCTCGAAGGTGCGCTTCCCGCGCGTGTCCGGCACCTCGGTGCCGCGCGACTTCGTCGAGTACCCCTCGCAGGTCAACGAGATGTGGGTGACCTGGCCCGAGGTGCTGGCCAACTACGCCAGGCACCACGAGACGGGCGAGCCGATGCCGGCCGAGCTGGTGGAGAAGCTGACCGCGGCCGAGACGTTCAACCAGGGCTTCAAGACCGTCGAATATCTCGCCGCCACGCTGCTCGACTGGGCCTGGCACCGGCTCGCGCCGGGCGAGGAGGTGGCCGACGCCGAGGCGTTCGAGGCGGCGGCGCTGGAGCGGGCCGGGATCGCCGTGCCGCAGGTGCGGCCGCGCTACCGCACCAACTACTTCGCGCACATCTTCGCCGGCGGCTACAGCGCCGGCTACTACTCCTACATCTGGAGCGAGGTGCTGGACGCCGAGAGCGTCGAGTGGTTCAAGGAGAACGGCGGATTGCGCAGGGAGAACGGCGAGCACTTCCGCCGTGAGCTGCTGTCGCGGGGCGGCAGCCTCGACCCGCTGAGCGCCTTCCGCAACTTCCGGGGGCGCGAGCCGCGCATCGAGCCGCTGCTGAAGCGGCGCGGCCTGGACTGACAAACGGCCCGGCCGGGGCGGCCCGCCACGAGAGCGGGCCGCCCGGCGGGCACGTCAGACGCCGACGGCGCCGAGGCGGGCCAGGGCGGCGCGCAGGCGGTCCTGGGTGCGCTCGCGGCCGAGCACCTCGATCGATTCGAACAGCGGCAGGCCCACCGTGCGGCCGGTGACGGCCACCCGCACCGGCGCCTGGGCCTTGCCCAGCTTGAGCCCGTGGGCCGCGCCGACCTCCTCCAGGGCCTCCTTCAGCGACTCGGGGTCCCAGCTCACGAGCTCCAGGCGCGCCAGGTAGCCGGAGATGATCTCCACCGGGGAGTTCTTCATCGCCTTGTCCCAGGACGCCTGGTCGAACACCGGCTCGTCGAGGAAGAGGAAGTCGACGTTCTGCCGGATCTCCGACAGCACCCCGATGCGGGTCTGGGCGAGCGGCGCGACCTTGCTGAACAGCTCGCGGTCCCAGCCTTCCTCCAGGTAGGGGGCGCAGCGCTCCTCGAACGTCTCCAGCGGCAGCGCCCGGATGTACTCGCCGTTGAAGGCCCGCAGCTTCTTCTCGTCGAAGAACGCGCTGGAGGAGTTGACGTCCTCCAGCCGGAACAGCGGCACCATCTCCGACCACGGCATGATCTCGCGGTCCTCGCCGGGACCCCAGCCGAGCAGCATGAGGTAGTTGACCATGGCCTCGGCGAGGTAGCCCTCGGCGCGGTAGTCCTCCAGGGCCACCTTGTCGCGGCGCTTGGACAGCTTCTTGCGCTGCTCGTTGACGATCACCGGCAGGTGCGCCCACACCGGCGGGTTGGCGCCGAGGGCCGGCCAGAGCAGCATCTGCTTGGCCGCGTTGCCCAGGTGCTCCTCGCCGCGTACGACGTGGGTGATGTTCTGGGTGATGTCGTCGACCGCGTTGGCCAGCACGTAGAGCGGCGAGCCGTCTGTGCGGGCGATGACGAAGTCCTCCTGGGCCTCGTTGGGGAACTCGACGTCGCCGCGGATGAGGTCGGACACGATGGTCACGCCCTCGTCGGGGGTGCGGAAGCGGACCGCGCCCTCGGTCAGGCCGCGCTCGCGGCAGTGGCCGTCGTAGCCGCGGTGCTCGGAACCGGTGCGGGCGACCAGCGCCTCGCGGGTGCAGTCGCAGTAGTAGGCCCGGCCGTCGGCGAGCAGCTTGGCCACGGCCTCGCGGTGCTGCGGCTCGTACGCCGACTGGAAGTAGGGGCCCTCGAAGGCCGGGTTGGTGCCGTTGACACCGATCCAGTCGAGCGCGGAGATGATGCCCTCGGTCCACTCCGGGCGGTTGCGCGTGGCGTCGGTGTCCTCGACGCGCAGCACGAACCGGCCGCCGGACTGCTCGGCCAGCGCCCAGTTGAACAGCGCCGTGCGGGCGCCGCCGACGTGGAACATGCCGGTGGGGGACGGGGCGAACCTGACCCGTACGTCAGTCACGGGAGACCACCTTGTTCGTGAGTGTGCCGATGCCTTCGATGCCGACGCTGACCTCGTCGCCGACCTGGAGCGGGCCGACGCCGGCCGGCGTGCCGGTCAGGATGACGTCGCCGGGGATGAGCGTCATGACCGCGCTGACGTAGGCGACCAGCGCGGGGATGTCGTGGATGAGCTGGGTGGTGCGGCCGCTCTGGCGCACCTCGCCGTTGACCGTGGTCGTGAGGGCCAGGTCGCTCGGGTCGAGGTCGGTCTGGATCCACGGCCCGAGCGGGCAGAAGGTGTCGAAGCTCTTGGCCCGGGTGAACTGCACGTCCTTCTTCTGCAGGTCGCGCGCGGTCACATCGTTGGCGCAGGTGTAGCCGAAGATGACGTCCTTGACCCGCTCGACCGGGACCTCGCGGCACAGCCGGCCGATGACCACGGCCAGCTCGCCCTCGTAGTCGACGCGGTCGGACAGGTGGACCGGGTAGGCGATCTGCTCGCCGTGGCCGATCACCGAGGTGGACGGCTTCATGAAGATGAGCGGCTCCTCCGGCACCTCGTTGCCCATCTCCTGGGCGTGCTCGGCGTAGTTCCTGCCGATGGCGACGACCTTGCTCGGCAGCATCGGGGCCAGCAGCTTGACCTGGCTGAGCGGCTGGCGCTCGCCGGTGAACTGCACCTGGCTGAACGGGTGACCGGCGACGGTGGAGATGAACTCCTCGCCGGGACCGCCTTCGACCACACCGAACGACACGCCTTCGCCTGTGGAGAACCTCGCTATACGCACCTGTCCAGGCTATCGCCGCCGCCGTGGGAGTCCGTTCACCTGGCCCGCGCGGGTCACGTACGACGGGTTAGCCTGGACCCCTGACCTGCGCAGGTGCGCTGACGAGAGGGGTTTCCCATGTCCGTCGTGAAGATCAACGTGCTGACCGTGCCGGCCGCCATGCGGGAGGAGCTCGAACGGCGGTTCGCCGGGCGGGCGGGGATGGTGGAGTCCGCGGACGGGTTCGAGTGGTTCGAGCTGCTGCGGCCGGTGGACGGGACCGAGCGCTACCTCGTCTACACGCGTTGGCGGAGCGAGGCGGACTTCGAGGCGTGGCAGCAGAGCCAGGAGTTCGCCCGCGGTCACGCGCGGGCCGCCGGCGAGGCCGCCCAGCAGGGCCAGGGCCAGGGCCACGGGCACGGTCAGGGTCCGGCCGCGAGCGGGTCCGAGTTGTGGACGTTCGAGGTGGTCGAGAGCGCCACCCCCAAGGCGTAGCGGGCGGTTAACGAATCGGGCACTCGGCTTGACCGGATGATCGCGCACGCGAAAGCATGTCCCGCCTCAAGCTTGTGTGTCCTGGTTCGTGCTGAAAGGAACTGGCGTGCGCCGCCTCGCGATCCCTCTTGCCCTCACGCTCGCGCTCGGCGGCCTCGCGGGGACCCCCGCGTACGCGGACGGGGACGGCAAGGTGGCGCGCACCGCGGCGTGCCAGGGCGACTGGCTGCCCGGCACGCCGACCGCCGCGGACGTCATGGGCGGCGAGATCTCGCTGGTGGGGCTGCCGGCGTACAAACTGGGTGAGAAGGTCGACTGGGCCGCGAGCCCGTACAAGAACCGCTCCTGGGAGTTCGTCTTCCAGTCGCTGCGCTGGCTCGGCACGCTCGTCGTCGAGTACGAGAACACCGGCGAGCGGCGCTACCTCGACCGCGCGACCGAGCTCGCCAAGGACTGGGTGGCGAACAACAAGTACGGCGCCCGCGGCACCAAGCCCTACGTCTGGAAGGACCACCCGGTCTCGCTGCGCACCCAGCCGCTGCTGTGCCTGAGCGAGCACGTCAAGGACTCCTGGCTGAAGGACAGCCTGGCCGTGCACGCCAAGCTCCTCGCGAACCCGGCCCTGTACAAGAAGGGCCACAACCACGGCATCGACCAGGACATCGCGCTCATGGGCATCGGCTGCCGCTACGGCCGCAAGGACTGGGCCGACCTGGCGTCCAGGCGCCTGACCGGCACCGTCAAGCTGGACGTGGACGCCCAGGGCGCGCTGATGGAGCAGGCGCCCCGCTACGCCGTCTACGTCTACGGCCGCCTCCAGGTCGCGATGACGAACATGAAGTCCTGCGGCCGCAAGGTCCCCGGCGAGATCGCCAAGCGCGCCGAGGCGCTGAAGGACTTCATCGCGCACGCCACCATGCCGAACGGCTACATGGCGCCGCTCGGCGACGGCAGCGCCGAGACCGAGCCGAAGATGGAGACCGGCACGCCGAAGCAGAAGGTCAAGGTCTACCGGGCCGGCTACGTGTTCGGCCGGACGGCCTTCGACAAGCAGGACTCGGCGTACTACTCGATCAGGTTCGGGCCCGGGATGAAGTTCCACGGCCACGAGGACCACCTGGGCGTCACCTACTACGCGCAGGGCCGCGACATCCTCGTGGACGCCGGCTTCCACTCCTACGAGAAGAGCGCCTACCGCTACTGGACGCTCTCCCCCGAGGCGCACAACGTGCCGACGGTGGTCGGGGCGAAGTTCCGGCCGCGCACCTCCTCGCGGCTGACGAAGTCCTCGCTCGGCGACGACCGGCAGGCGTTCCGGGTGACGGACGACGCCTACGGCGTGAGCCGTACGCGGTCGGTGCTGGTCGACCACGGCGAGGACCTGATGGCGGTGCTCGACACCGCCGGGGGCGGCAAGCAGGTGCGGAACCTGTGGCGGTTCGCCCCGTCGCTCAAGGTCGTCTCGAACGGCGGCGGCAAGGTCGTGCTGGCCGACGGCAAGTTCAAGGTCACGCTGCTGCAGCTGTCGCCGTCGTGCGCGAAGGTGGGCGGGCAGCGGGTGGAGCGCGGCGGGAAGCTCGGCTGGGTGTCGCCGACCTACCTGTCGAGGCAGGCGGCCACGGTGGTGGTCTCGCCTGCGGCGAAGTCCCTGCTGACGGTGGTCGTGCCTGGGACGGACGCACCGAAGGTGTCGTGCTCCGGCGGCAAGGTGACGGTCGAAGGGGTCTCCTTCTCCGCCCGCCTGCTCTGACCTCGGACTCCCTGGCTCAGCAGTCGCGGCCGGCGCGCAGCAGGCCGTACGTGACCGCCTGCTCCAGGGCCTGCCAGGAGGCGTCGATGATGTTCTCGGCGACGCCGACCGTGGCCCACTCGCCGGTGTCGTCGCTGCTGGTGATGAGCACGCGGGTGACCGCGTCGGTGCCGTGGGTGTCCTCCAGGATGCGGACCTTGAAGTCGACCAGCTGCACCTTGGCCAGCTCGGGGTAGAGCTGCTCCAGCGCCAGCCGGACGGCCTTGTCGAGGGCGTTGACGGGGCCGTTGCCCTCGCCGGTCGCCACGATGCGCTCGCCCTTGGCGTGCACCTTCACGGTGGCCTCGCTGACCAGCTCACCACCCTTGGTGCGCTCGACGATGACCCGCCAGGACTCCACCTCGAAGTGGCGCTTGCGCTCGCCGTGGACGGTGTCGCGCAGCAGCAGCTCGAAGGAGGCGTCGGCGGCCTCGAAGGTGAAGCCCCGCGACTCCAGCTCCTTCACCCGCTCGACCAGCGCCTTGGTGTGCTCGCCCGTCAGCTCGTAGCCCAGCTCGCGGCCCTTGAGCTCGACGGAGGCGCGACCGGCCATGTCGGAGACCAGCATGCGCATGTCGTTGCCGACGGCGGCGGGGTCGATGTGCTGGTAGAGGTTGGGGTCGACCTTGATGGCGCTGGCGTGCAGGCCGGCCTTGTGCGCGAAGGCGGACATGCCGACGTAGGGGGCGTGCGAGTTGGGGGTGACGTTGGTCACCTCGGTGATGGCGTGGGCGATGCGCGTCATGTCGGCGAGCGCGGCCTGCGGCACCAGGTCGAAGCCGCGCTTGAGCTGCAGGTTGGCGACGACGGTGAAGAGGTTGGCGTTGCCCGAGCGCTCGCCGTAGCCGTTGGCGCAGCCCTGCACGTGGGTGGCGCCGGCACGGACCGCGGCGAGCGTGTTGGCGACCGCGCAGCCGGTGTCGTCGTGGCAGTGGATGCCGACCCTGGCCCCGGCCTGGACGGCCTCGTGGACGATGTCGGCCAGCTCGTCGGGGAGCATGCCGCCGTTGGTGTCGCACAGCGCGATGACGTCGGCGCCCGCCTCGGCGGCGGTGCGCAGCACCTCCAGCGCGTACGCGGGGTTGGACTTGTAGCCGTCGAAGAAGTGCTCGGCGTCCAGGAAGACCCGCTGGCCCTCCGCACGCAGGTGGGAGACCGTGTCGCGGATCATCGCGAGGTTCTCCTCCAGCGTGGTGCGGAGGGCCAGTTCGACATGCCGGTCGTGACTCTTGGCGACAAGGGTCACGACGGGCGCGCCGGATTCGCGCAATGCGGCCACCAAGGGGTCGTCGGCGGCCTTCACCCCGGCCCGGCGGGTCGCGCCGAACGCGGCGAGCTGCGCGTGCTTCAGGTCGAGCTCGGTGCGAGCACGCCTGAAGAACTCGGTGTCCTTGGGATTGGCTCCGGGCCAGCCGCCCTCGATGAAACCGACGCCCAGTCCGTCCAGGTGACGCGCGACGGCCAGCTTGTCGGCGACGGTCAGGTTGAGCCCTTCCTGCTGCGCGCCGTCACGCAGTGTCGTGTCATATACGTGGAACCGGTCATCGGCCATGAGCTTCTTCCTTCTGGAGATCCCTGGAAAACAAAAAGACCCCTCACGGACGTGAGAGGTCTGCGCGCTGGCGGTGTCCCTGTGTCAGCCAGCGCGCCTGCCGATAATGAGCAGACCGTAGAACATGGTGCTCATCAGTCTGCCATACGTTTCCACCATTCGGCACAAGGATCTCACTGCTCGGACGCCTACACGGTGACGCCGCCACCGCCCGTGACGGCACGCTCCAGGGCCTGCGGGTCGAACGCCTCGCCGCCCAGCAGCTTGCCGTCCAGCAGCAGCGTGGGGGTGCCCTCCAGCCGGACCTTCGCGGTCTCGGCCAGGTGCGCGTCGGCGTACGACTGGTCGCGTACGCAGCTGTCCACCTGCGCGCCCGCCTTCCTGGCCGCCCCGACCAGCTCCTCGACGGTGAAGCCCGAGGCGACGCCGTGCGGGGCCGGCTGGATGGCGTACAGCTCGTCGCGGAAGGCCAGCCAGCTCGACTCGGGGACGCAGCGCGCGGCCGCGGCGGCGCGGATGGAGTTGGAGCGCATGGGCTCGTCGCGGAAGATGGTCACGGCGTGGAAGACGACCTTGACCTTGCCCTCACGCGCCAGCCGCTGGATCGTCGGATCCACCTTGGCGTGCATGTCCTTGCAGACCGGGCAGTCAAAATCTTCGTAAACGTCCAGGACGGGAGCATCGCCGCCGCGGTCCGCCAGCACCATGGACCCGTCGAGCTGACGGGTCAGCCGCACCTCGGCCGAGCTCTCCCCCGGCTCGGAAAAGGCCAGCACACCGAGCACCGCGATCACCGCGCACGCGACCGCGACCGCCACCAACCGCTTCATCATTCGCCCACTCTCAGCTTGTCGATCGCGCAGACCCTACCGGAACGGAAACAATGTCCGTATGAAGGCAGACCTCCTGACCCCGGCCGTGGCGCGTTACGTGTACGAGCACTCGACCAAGCCCGACCCCCTGCTGGAGCGACTGGCCCAGGAGACCATGGAGGTCACGGGCGACAGCGCGGGGATGCAGATCTCCCCCGACCAGGGCACGTTCCTCACGATGATCACCCAGCTCATGGCCCCCCAGGTGGCCGTGGAGGTGGGCACGTTCACCGGCTACTCGTCGGTCTGCATCGCCCGGGGCCTGCGGGGCGGCCGGCTGCACTGCTTCGACGTGAGCGAGGAGTGGACCTCGATCGCGCGCCGCTACTGGGCGGAGGCCGGGGTGGCCGACCGGGTGACGCTCACCCTGGGCCCGGCGCTGGACACCCTCGCCGCTTTCGACCAGACCGTCGACCTGGCCTTCGTGGACGCCGACAAGGGCAACTACCCCGGCTACTACGAGCTGCTGATCGAGCGCATGCGGCCGGGTGGGCTGCTGATCGCCGACAACACGCTGCGCCGCGGGCACGTGGCCGACCCGTCCCACGACGAGCCGACCACGGTGGAGATCCGCCAGTTCAACGACCTGGTGATCGAGGACCCGCGGGTGAGCGTGCTCATGCTGCCGGTCGCCGACGGCATGACGCTGATCACCAAGCACTGAGACGGGCGCGGGTCCCCGAGGTCAGGCGATCTTGTGGACCCAGCCGTGGGCGTCGGGGCGGGCGCCGTACTGGATGCCGACCAGCTCCTCGCGCACCCGCATGGTCACCGGGCCGGGCGTGCCGTCGGCGACCGTCCAGGCCCGGTCGGCGCCCTTGACCGAGCCGACCGGGGTCACCACGGCGGCCGTGCCGCAGGCGAAGACCTCGGTCAGCTCGCCCGACTCGCACGCCGACTGCCACTCGTCGACCGAGATGAGCCGCTCCTCGGTCTCCAGGCCGAGGTCGCCGGCCAGCTCCAGGATCGACTCGCGGGTGATGCCGGGGAGCAGGGTGCCGGTCAGCGCGGGCGTGACGAGCTTGTTGCCGAAGACGAAGAACAGGTTCATCCCGCCCATCTCCTCGACGTACTCGTGGGACTGGGCGTCCAGCCACACGACCTGGTCGCAGCCGTTCTCGACGGCCTGGCGCTGGGCGACGAAGGCGGCGGCGTAGTTGCCGCCGCACTTGGCGAAGCCGGTGCCGCCGGGGGCGGCCCGGGTGTACTCGGTGGACAGCCACACCGAGACGGGCTTGACGCCGCCGCTGAAGTACGACGCCGCCGGCGAGGCGATGACCATGTACGAGTAGGTCCTGGACGGGTAGTTGACCCCGAGCCCCGCCTGCGTGGCGATCATGAAGGGCCGCAGGTAGAGGCTGTGCCCCTCGGTGGTCGGCACCCACTCCTCGTCGGTGCGGACGAGGAGTTCGAGCGACTCGACGAACGTCTCCTCGGGCAGCTCGGGCATGGCCATGCGGGCGGCCGAGCGGTTGAAGCGGGCGGCGTTGGCGTACGGGCGGAACATCACGATGGAGCCGTTGGCCTGCCGGTACGCCTTCAGGCCCTCGAACAGCTCCTGCGCGTAGTGGAAGACCGCGGTGGCCGGGTCGAGCGAGAGCGGCCCGTACGGCGCCAGCCGGGCGTCGTGCCAGCCGCGCCCCTCGGTGTAGTCGATGATGATCATGTGGTCGGTGAAGGACTGCCCGAATCCGGGGTTCGTCAGTACCTGCTCCCGCTCGGCCGCGGTGCGAGCGTGGTCGGATAGCTGCACGTCGAAGCTGAGCTTCTGAGCGATGGTCATGACGATGGTCCTTCTCTCTGCGATTTCGCGAAAATCTACCGAATCCTGAGGGTCCGTGGACCCGCTACAGCGCGGCAGTGCTGCCCGAAGGCAGCTAGTACTTCCTATTGTCTCGCCATATGGGATGACAAGCTGCCGTTGGGCGATTCGGCCACTTCGGACAGCAAAAAGCGCCTGGCGATCCGGGTGCGGACCGCCAGGCGCGTGGGGAGGCTAGGCGGCCCTAGCCGGATACTCGCGCGGTGATGTCGTCGCCGATCTGCGAGGTGGTGCGGCCGGTCCAGCCGGTCAGCCGCTCGACGATGTCGTCGGCGACCGCCTGCTCGACCTTGGCCGCCTCGGCGCTCAGGCCGAGGTGGTCGAGGAGCATGGCGACCGACAGGATGGTGGCGGTCGGGTCGGCCTTGCCCTGGCCCGCGATGTCGGGGGCGCTGCCGTGCACCGGCTCGAACATGCTGGGCGCCGTGCGCTCGGGGTTGATGTTGCCGCTCGCGGCCAGGCCGATGCCGCCCGCGATGGCCGCGCCGAGGTCGGTGATGATGTCGCCGAACAGGTTGTCGGTGACGACGACGTCGAAGCGCCCCGGCTGGGTCACGAAGAACATCGACGCCGCGTCGATGTGGCAGTAGTCGGTGCTGACCTCGGGGTATTCCTCGGCCACCCGGTTGACCGTGCGCTGCCACAGGTCGCCGGCGTAGGTGAGGACGTTGGTCTTGTGGACCAGCGTCAGCTTCTTGCGCGGGCGGCTCTGGGCCTTGTCGAAGGCGTAGCGGACGACGCGCTCGACGCCGTGGGCGGTGTTGAGCGACTCCTGGGTGGCGATCTCGTGCGGCGTGCCGCGCCGCATGGCGCCGCCGGTGCCCGCGTAGAGGCCCTCGGTGCCCTCGCGGACCACGATCATGTCGATGTCCTCGGCCGTGGTGTCGGCCAGCGGGGTCTCGACGCCGGGGAAGAGCTTGACCGGGCGCAGGTTGACGTAGTGGTCGAACTCGAAGCGCAGCCGCAGCAGCAGGTCGCGCTCCAGGATGCCCGGCGGCACGCTGGGGTCGCCCACCGCACCGAGCAGGATCGCGTCGTAGCCGCGCAGCTCCTGCAGCACCGAGTCGGGCAGCGTCTCGCCGGTGCGGTGGTATCGCGCCGCGCCCAGGTCGTAGTGCGTGGGCTCGATCTTCGTGCCGACGGCTTCGAGGACCTTGAGCCCTTCGGTGACGACCTCGGTGCCGATGCCATCGCCGGGGATGACGGCCAAGCGGATGTTACGCGACTCCATGCCGGTACCTTACCGGCTCGTCTCGCCTGACGAACACTCGGTCTCATTTTTCGGACTGTTCCAGAAAAGTCCGATTTGTGAAGGTTTGCGATCTTTTGACTGATTCGTTAGCGTCCGTGCCCTGCCTAATCCACGCGGCGGTTCGCGTGGAGCCGGGGACCCACTCTCCCCCAGGGGCGAATCGGCATGCGCCGTAGGGCTGCTTCCAAGCCCGAGCCCGTCAGCTAACCCGGTCGGCCGTATGGAAGGACAGTCCCCTGTCTCGCATCGCCATTCTCGTGGCGGCGGGCGCGACCGGCCTCGCCGTGCTCGCCTCCCCCGCCCAGGCATCCACCCCCGACGAGAACAACCCCGGCCGCGCGCCCAAGGCCGAAACCCTCGACCAGCGCGCACTCACCACCACGCTCACCGGTCCGGAACTCAAGAAGATCCGGGATCGGCAGAGCAGGCCCGCCTGGAAGATCGCACTGAACTTCGCCCTGAAAAAACAGGGCATCCCGTACCTATGGGGCGGGACCGGCAGGGGCGGTTACGACTGCTCGGGCCTCATGCTCCGGGCGTACCAGAAGGCGGGGATCCAGCTGCCCCGCGTCGCCGCCGACCAGTACGCGGCATTCGACAAGAAGGTCTCCTGGAACCACCTCAAGCCCGGCGACCTGGTCTTCTTCAGCAACCTCGGCCACGTCGGGATGATCTCCCGGCCCGGCTACATGGTGCACGCGCCCCGCACCGGCGACGTCATCAAGGAGGAGAAGCTGTCGAGCTGGCGCAGAAGCGTCTTCGTCGGCGGCGTCCGGCCCGACCGCAAGGGCGTGCGGGAGTGGGCGGAGCGGCAGGAGGAGCCGGCACCGCCCATGCCCGTCGCGTCGGTGCTCTGACCGACGTCCCTGATGTGCGAGCCGGGGCCCTACCGGCCGGACTCCTGCGGGGCGCCGCCGTTGTCGCGGCGGTCCAGCGCGGTCTGCAGGGCCTCGGCGGCCTCGTCCTTGTGGTCTTCCGCACGGTTCCAGGCGTACATCTCGTACATGATCGTCAACTCGTTTCGCGAGGAGGCGTTACTGACGGGAGGGACTTACCGGCCGACGCGACGCCGTTCACCGCGGCGAGTCGCCGACCTGCCCTAACAGGCCTCGCCGCGGCAGGTAATGAGTACGAGCACCTGGCGCATGTGCTTCCACGTTAACCGAGGAATCTCGTTGGATGTCCTAGCATCCCGCATGCTGAGACAGCTGAGACGACGAAAAGGCCGCCGCCCGATCCGGGCGGCGGCCTTTCGCGCGAGGCGGGGAGTGTCAGTCCTCCAGGTCCACAGAACGGCCGCTCTCGGCGCCGATCTCGGCCACGATCTGGTCGACGATGTCGGCCGGGATCGCCGAGTCGACGGTCAGCGCGATGAGCGCCTTGCCGCCCTTGACGTCGCGGGCCACCTGCATGGAGGCGATGTTGACGCCGTGCTCGCCGAGCAGGCGGCCGACCACGCCGACGATGCCGGGACGGTCGGCGTAGGTGAAGAACGCGAGGTGCGCCGTCGGCTCGATCTCCATCTCGTAGCCGTTGACCTCGACGATCTTGGTGATCTGGCGGGGACCGGACAGCGTGCCCGACACCGAGACCTGGCGGCCGTCGGCCAGCACGCCACGGACGGTCACCACGTTGCGCCAGTCGGGGCTCTCGGAGCTGGTGATCAGCTCGACGGCGACGCCGCGGTCCTTGGCCAGCAGCGGCGCGTTGACGTAGGTGACCTGCTCCTCGATGACGTCGGCGAAGACGCCCTTGAGCGCGGCCAGCTCGATGACCCGCACGTCCTGGGAGGCGATCTCGCCGCGCACCTCGACGTCGAGCTTGGTGGCGACCTCGCCGGCCAGCGCGGTGAACACCCGGCCCAGCTTCTCGGCCAGCGGCAGGCCCGGCTTGACGTCCTCGGCCACGGCGCCGCCCTGGACGTTGACCGCGTCCGGCACGAACTCGCCCGCGAGCGCCAGCTTCACGCTCCGCGCGACCTGGGTGCCGGCCTTCTCCTGGGCCTCGTGGGTGGAGGCGCCGAGGTGCGGCGTGACGACGACCTGGTCGAGCTCGAACAGCGGGCTGTCGGTGCAGGGCTCCTTGGCGAAGACGTCGAGGCCGGCGCCCGCGACGCGGCCCTCCTTGATCGCGGAGTAGAGCGCGGCCTCGTCCACGATGCCGCCGCGGGCGACGTTGACGATGCGCACGCTCGGCTTGACCTTGTGCAGCGCCTCGTCGCCGATGAGCCCGAGGGTCTCCTTGGTCTTCGGCAGGTGCACGGTGATGAAGTCGGCCTGCTTGAACACCTCGTCGAGGCTCACCAGCTTGACGCCGAGCTGCGCGGCGCGGGCCGGCGGCAGGTAGGGGTCGTAGGCGATGATCTCGACGCCGAACGGCGCCAGCCGCTGCGCCACGAGCTGGCCGATCTTGCCGAATCCGAGGATGCCGACGACCTTCTCGTCCAGCTCGACGCCGGTGTACTTGGACCGCTTCCACTCCCCGTTCTTCAGCGCGGCGTGCGCCTGGGCGGTGTTGCGCGCGCTGGCCAGGATGAGGGCGACGGTCTGCTCGGCGGCGCTGGTGATGTTGGAGGTCGGCGCGTTGACGACCATGACACCGGCCTTGGTGGCCGCCTCGACGTCGACGTTGTCGAGCCCGACGCCCGCGCGGGCGACCACGCGCAGCTTGGGCGCCGCGGCGATGGCCTCGGCGTCGACCTGCGTCGCGGAGCGCACGATGAGGGCGTCCACGTCGGCGAGGGCGGGCAGGAGCTGGGAACGGTCGGCGCCGTCGGTGTGGCGGACCTCGAAATCGGCGCCGAGAACGGCGAGGCCGGCCTCGGACAGCTCCTCAGCGACCAGTACGACGGGCTTGTTCACAGGTGAATCCTTAGGGGCTTCCGGCGAGTCATGAGGGGGACACGTCCATGGATCCCCCGGCGGTCCTACCGAGTCTAACCGGCGCTTGTGAACGCATTCACGAAGGACCCACGATGTGAGACGGACGGGCGGCTACCCGGTAGAGGACAAAGTCACCCACTCCGGGGCCATCTTCGTCTTGATCGGGAGATTTATTCGCCATTAGCCTGATAAGCCGTGGCCGACTACCTATGGTTCGTCATATGAGCATCGGGAATCCTGCGCTTGCCGACGTTCTCGCCCAGCATGGCACGCCCCACCGGCTGCTGGGCGCCCTCGCCGACGGTGGCGTCCTGGTGGCAGTGCGCCCTGACCGTTCGGTCGTCCTCGGGACGACCCAGGCCGGCGACCGCGTGTTGCTCGGCTACACCAGCGCGACCACCTACGCCCGGCACCGTGGCAGCCATTCCCTGTCGGCGTGCGACGCCGACACCATCCTGGACATCCAGCGCGTCACGGGCGTGCGGGAGATCGTGATCGACGCGGCCGGACCAGCCGCCGCGGCCGTGCCCATCGACGATCTCCAGCGCTTCCTCACCACGACGCGGACCGGGCCCACGCCCGTCCTGTCGGGGGCGGCCCCCGCCGCCTACGCGACGGGCGCGATGGCCACCGTGTCGCGGGGTGCCGCGCTGGCCCAGGTCGCCCCGCCGGCTCCGCAGGCGCCATCGTTCCCGTGGGTGCCCGCGCCGAGGCCGCACCTGTCGGGCCCGATGCAGCAGGTGGACCCCGGCTACCGCCGGTGCACCCATCCCATCCTGCCCGCGCTGCGGCAGGCGATCGCGCAGTTGCTCATGGACTTCCCGCTCGTGCACCACGTGTGGATCTCCGAGGCGAGCACCGCCTCCGGGGCCACCGGGATCATGCTGCACGTCAAGGTCCACATGTCGGCCGCCGAGGACGTCGTACGCGACCTGCACCGCCTGGTGCGGGCCCGGCTGCCGCAGTTCGCGGCCAGCGGCGCGCCGATCCTCATGGCCCGGGTGGCCGACGCGCGCAGCGAGCGCCGGATGATCGAGATCGGCGCGCACGTGGTGTGCGCCGACGTACGCGACTGACCTGTGCGCGCCGACGTGCATGACTCACCTGTGTGCGCCGACGCGCACGACTGACCTGCGGCGGCGGGATTATCCTGCCGCCGCCGGCCGAATGGGTCTCCCCAAACAAGCCGTTGCTCGGCTCTAATGTGGGGATGATCACACCGGTCGCGGCCACGGTTCCCCGGGGCGTGCGCCTCGGCTACGGGGTCGGCTCCTTCTGCACGGCCACGGTCAACGCCGTGCCGGGGTTGTTGCTGCTCTACTACATGACCAACTTCCTGGCCGTGCCCGCGTGGCTGGCCGGCGTGGTGGTGACCGCGCCCAAGGTCTGGGACCTGGTCATCAACCCGCTGGTCGGGCGGTGGTCCGATCGGACCGTCTCGCGCTGGGGCCCGCGCCGGCCGTGGCTGCTCGCCGGGGCCTGCACGCTGCCGGTCGCGTTCTTCCTGGTCTTCGCGGGGCCGCCGCTGACGGGGGTGCCCGCCGCCGCCTACGTCGCGGTGTGCTTCCTCGCCACGGCGACGGCGTACGCGCTGTTCGAGGTGCCGTACAAGGCCATGCCCGGCGAGATGACGCACGACTACCACGAGCGCACCTCGCTGCTGCAGTGGCGCATGGTCTTCATCGGCGTGGCCACCGCGATCAGCGGCGTGCTCGCCCCCGCCATCGCCACCGGCGAGGGCGAGCACGGGACGCTGGGCAGCTACCGGGCGATGGCGCTCACCATCGCGGTCATCCTGCTGCTCGCCATGCTCGGCTCCTTCTTCGGCACCGCCCGCGCCCCCATGACCGGCGCTCCGGAGGCCGACCGGGGCGACTGGCGCGAACAGCTCGCCGCGATCAAGGGCAACCGGCCGTTCCTCTGGCTGACCGTGCTGGCCTGCACGCAGATGCTGGCGGTGAGCATGATGCTGGCCGCCGCGCCGTACTTCGCCACGTACACGATCGGCGATCCCAAGGCCACGCAGACGCTCTTCGCCGCGCTCGTGGGGCCGATCCTGCTGACCATGCCGCTGTGGGTGCGCCTCGCCAGGCGGTTCGACAAGCGCGGGGCGATGGTGCTGGCGGCCTCGCTGTTCGCCGCGGGGACTGCAGCGGCCATGGCCACGCCGCTGTTCGGGGCGTTGTGGGCGCACGTGACGATCCTGTTCGTCGGCGTCGGCTACGCCGGGCTGCAGCTGCTGCAGTTCTCCATGCTGGCCGACGTCATCGCCATGGACGCCGCGGAGACCGGCAAGCGGCGCGCGGGCGTGCTCACCGGGCTCTGGACGGCCATCGAGAGCGGGGTCAGCTCGTTCGGCGCGCTGATCTTCGGTGTCGTCCTGTCGATCGGCGGCTTCGTCGAGTCCCAGCCGGACACGCCCGTACGGCAGCCGGACAGCGCCGTGACGGCCGTGCTGATCGGGCAGACCGCCATCCCCGCGCTGATCATCTTCGCGTCGGTGCTGGTGACGCTGAAGTACCGGCTCACGCCACCCGTCGCGCCGCCCGCGGACGCGTGAACCCGAGCGCGGCACCCGATTCGGCGTATTCTGGACACGAACCGAGGTTGAGGCCGATACTCGCTACATGAGCTCGACCCATCCACCCTTCCGCGCCTCCGACGGGGAACGCGACCGTGCGATCGACGAGCTCAAGGTCCGCGCGGTGGAGGGCCGCATCTCCCACGACACCTTCGTCGGCCGCGTCGACCAGGCGCTGCGCGCCCGCAGTCAGCACGAGCTCGACGAGCTGGTGGCCGACCTGCCGAAGCGGCCCACGTTACGGCAGCGGCTGACCGACGCGGTGTCGTCGGTGTCGGAGTTCACCACCAAGCTGCAGTCCGCCTGGCGGCGGCCCCGGCTGCCCCGGCTCGCGCTGCCCGACGACGAGCGGGTGCGTTACGTCGTGGGGCGGGGCTCGGCCTGCGACCTCGTGCTGTCCGACCTGACCGTCTCCCGGGTCCACGCCGAGCTGCGGCGCGACGACAAGGGCCGGTGGGTGCTGGTCGACCTCGGGTCGCTGAACGGCACCCGGCTCAACGGCTGGCGGCTGGTGGGGCCGGCGCGGGTGACGCCGGGCGACGAGGTGTCCTTCGGGGACTGCGGTTTCCTGCTGACGTCCGGCGTGCCGACCGGCCAATAAATACGGAATTTTGCGGATTACAGGCTGTCTGCGCTGATCCATGCTCTCAGGCGATCCCCCAGTCTTCTTTGGAGACCCCATGCGGCGCACCTCAGCCTCCCTCGTCGCGGGCGCGCTCGTCGCGTCCCTCGCGTGGGCGTCCAGCCCGTCCTCACCCGCCGTCGCCCTGGATCCCACGGCCGGCGTGGCCGACCTCACCCAGGACCTCAACCAGATACTCAGCGACTCCCGGCTCACCATCGCCCGCGCGGGCGTCGTGGTGAAGAGCGCCTCCACCGGCGAGGAGCTGTACGCCACCGACGCCGGCAAGCAGCTCATCCCGGCGTCCAACACCAAGCTGTTCACCTCGGCCGCAGCGGTGGAGACCCTCGGCCTCGACTACCGCTTCCCGACCACCGTGCTGAACACGGGACGCAAGGCGGGCTCGGTCCTCGCCGGCGACCTCGTGCTGCGCGGCACCGGCGACCCGACCATGCTGGCCGAGGACTACGACGCCCTCGCCGCCAAGGTCGCCGCGGCCGGCGTCAAGGTCGTCACCGGCCGCCTCGTGGCCGACGACACCTGGTTCGACTCCCAGCGGCTCGGCAACGACTGGACCTGGGACGACGAGACCGCCTACTACGCGGCCCCGATCTCCGCGCTGACCGCCTCGCCCGACCGCGACTACGACGCCGGATCGGTGATCGTCTCCGTGGCCGCCGACGGCGGCAAGGTCAAGGTCTCCACGACGCCCGAGACCGACTACCTGAAGATCGTCAACAAGGCCACGGCGGGCGCCGAGACCGACGTGCTCATCGAGCGCCAGCACGGCACCCGTACGGTCGTCATCACCGGCACGGTGGCGGACCCGTACCAGGAGTGGGTGGCCGTGGACGACCCGACCGCCTACGTCTCGACGCTGTTCCGCGCGTCGCTCGCCAAGCACGGCGTGAAGGTGCTCGGCGCGACCGCCACGGGGGCCGCGCCCGACGGGGCCAAGGAGCTGGCCCGGCACGAGTCCATGACGCTGGGCGAGCTGCTGGTGCCCTTCATGAAGCTGAGCAACAACATCCACGCCGAGATCCTCACCAAGGCCATGGGCCGCAAGGCCGCCGGCCAGGGCACGTGGTCGGCCGGGCTCAAGGTCGCGACCGACTTCGCCAAGGCGAACGGCGTGCAGGTCATCAACATGCGGGACGGCTCCGGGCTCTCGCGCCGCGACGGGTTCTCGCCCGGCTCGATCGTCCAGCTCCTGACCTCCGTACGCGGCAAGCCGTGGTTCCCCACCTGGTACGCGGCCCTGCCCATCGCCGGCGACGCCGACCGCTTCGTGGGCGGCACCCTGCGCAGCCGGATGCGGGGCACCCCCGCCGCGGGCAACGTGCACGCGAAGACCGGCTCCCTGACCGGCGTGACGTCCCTGTCGGGCTACGTCACCAGCGCCGACGGCGAGCCGCTGGTCTTCTCGATCATGCTGAACCAGTACCTGTCGGGCTCGCCGAAGGACATCGAGGACAAGATCGCGGTACGGCTCGCGCAGTTCACCCGCGCCGCCGCCGTCGATGCCCCGGCCCAGCTCCGCTCGGCGGCCGAGGGGCAGGCGGGCGACCTGGAGTGCTCGTGGCTGAAGCCCGTCCAGTGCTGATCCCCTGACGCCCAGGGGGGCACGCGGGTTTACCTGGAGCTCCAGATATCGGCCGACTTTTCAGGACATGACCGACATCGGAGAACCAGAATCCCTTCTCAGGACAGCCCACCGAGGACCACGGGAGCGCCCGGGCCTTCACCGGCCTCACCCTTGAGCCGGTTACCCACCGCACGCCCACGGCGCTCCCCTCCCTGCGGGCTCGGCCGCGCCTCCCCCCGCATAGGACCGCGGCCGGGCCCGCCCACCGGCCCAGGACAAAGCGAAGGGGCCCATCCTCAGGATGGGCCCCTGCTTACGACTCGTAGGGCGTCAGCTGAGCGCCTGGCCCAGGAGGCCGTTCAGGAGGTCCAGGTCGAGGAGGTCACGGTCGTCGCCGAAGTTGTTGAACTGGCCGCTCTCCCACTCATAGCTGGGGCCGTGGCCGGGGCCGTAGCCGCCGGGGCCATAGCCACTGGTTGCCGCCAGCGCGGAGCCGCCGAACACAACCATCCCGCCGACGAGGCCGGCAAGGACAAGTCCTGCTCTGTACATTTGTATCTCCTCTGATGCCTATCGACTACTCTCCGTAGCTGCCGGGAAGAGATCTGCCCTACGGCCTCTTGCACCAAACGCCAGCGATCTCACCCTTGACCAGGGCAAACACCCGCTCCGGGCGAAGCGATGCCGATCCCTGCCGTCCTTGACGCGACCATGCGCGCTACGGAGAGACATCAGGCCCTTCGCTGACCCCCGCTTAGGGAAGGGTCAGGACCACGGGCCCGTCGGCCGTCACGGCCACGGTGTGCTCCACGTGGACGCTGCGGCTGCCGTCCCCCGAGCACACCGACCAGCCGTCCTCGGCCATGTAGTAGTCGTCGCCGCCGCCCGCCATCAGGCTCGGCTCGATCGCGATCACCAGCCCCGGGCGCAGCCGCAGCCCCCGCCCCGCGCGGGCCTCGTTCGGCACGAACGGCGTCTCGTGCATGGCCCGGCCGATGCCGTGGCCGGCGAAGTCGTTCTGCATGCCGTAGCCGGCGCCGCGCCCGACGGTGGACATCGCGTGGCCGATGTCGCCCATCCGGCCGCCGGGCACGGCCGCCCTGATGCCGGCGGCCAGCGTCTCCTCGGCGACCTGGATGAGCTTGAGGTCCTCGGCGCGCGGCGTGCCGACGGTGAAGCTCACGGTGCCGTCGGCGTGCCAGCCGTCCACGATCGCGCCGCAGTCCACGCTGATGAGGTCGCCGTCGCGCAGCCGGTAGGCCGTCGGCAGCCCGTGCAGCATGGTTCCGTTGACCGAGGTGCAGATGACCCCCGGGTACGGCGTCGCGCCGAACGACGGGTGGTAGCCCAGGAACGACGCCCCGGCCTTGGCCTCCTCGATGACGGTCCGCGCCACCTCGTCGAGTCGCCTGAGCGTCACGCCCACGGCGGCCTGGTCGCGCACCGCCGCGTGCACGGCGGCCACCACCCGTCCCGCCTCGCGCATCGCGTCGATCTCCCCGGCGCTCTTCAGCTCGATCATGGGCCCCTCCTCGTCGTTCACCGGTCGGCGTGGCGATAACTATACCGGTATTTTTATCGAGGAGAGAGCCAGGGGCGCCGTCAGTCGAGGCCGCGGCGGCCCGGCGTCCAGAACGGCTTCGTCCGTACGTCCCTGCGGCTCCAGCCGCGCTCGTCCACCAGATGGGCGCGGACCGCCTGGATCGTGCGGGCCTCCCCCGCCAGGTAGGCGAAGCCCGGCTCGTCCGGCAGGTCCAGCGCCCGTACGGCGTCGACCAGGACCCGCGAGCCGGCCGCCGGGGCACCCTCGCGGCACACCCGGGTCAGCTCCCGCGGCAGGCCCAGGTGGTCGCCGGGCCGCTCGGCCTCCACGGCGCCGTACGCGGCCGCCTCCGGCGGCAGGGCCCGCAGCATCGCCCCGAACGCGACCGACGCCGTCTCCTCCCCCGCGAACAGGTGGTAGGGGGCGTCCTCGCGCAGCACGAAGCCGCCCTCGGGGCGCATGAAGACGACCTCCTGGCCGGGCGCGGCGCCGCGCACCCAGACGGCGCCGGGGGCGTCGCCGCCGTGGTCGAGCCCGATCAGGTCCAGGGACTCCCAGCTCGGGTCGTACCACCACACCGAGTACGTCCGCAGCACCCCGCCCACCAGGCCGCCGCCGTCGCCGATGAGCACGCGTACGTGCTGGCCCGGCACGTACGCGAGGGCGGCCAGCCCCTCGCCGCCGATCCTGATCCGGCGCATGCGCGGGGCCACCTCCTCGACCTCCAGGATCTCGCCCTCCACGAACACGCGGCCGAGCAGCCGCCTGGCCACGCTCTTCCTGGCCGTGGTCATCGCCCCCTCCTCGGGTCCAGCTCCTCGACGCGGTGACGGGCCTCCACGAAGATCTGCTGGATGCGCTCGACCACCTGCGGATCGCCGTGGGTGTGGGCCAGCGCCTTGACCGCGGCCTTCACCAGGCGCAGAGCGGGGGCGACGATCTCGGCGGCCTGGGGGTCGCGGAACATGCCCCACTCGCCCCTGCTGGCCGCCCGGCCCCACAGCCGCTCGATCTCGTCGGCCTGCTCCTCGACGGCCCTGCGGCCGTCGTCGGTGACGTGGTGGACCTTGCGGCCCTCGTCCTGCTCGACGCGGACCAGGCCCTCGTCCTCCAGGAGCTGGAGCGTGGGGTAGATGGAGCCGGCGCTCGGCTCGTAGGTGCCGTTGAAGCGGTCGGACAGGCGGCTCATGACGTCGTAGCCGTGGCCGGGCCGTTCGGCGATCAGCGCGAGCACGGCGAGGCGCAGCTCGCCGGGTCCGAAGAAGCGCCCGGTGGGTCCGTACCCGCCGGAGGCGCGGCGCGCGTTCATCATCATGAGTCGGATGCTATATCGAACGATATATCTTCGTACAGAAAAAACCCGGGGGTGCGGGTCCCGCGCCCCCGGGCGCACCGGCAGCGTCAGCTCCAGAGGGCGGGGGCCTGCGCCGGCACCTCGTCCTTGACCTCCGGCTGGTCGATGACCTCGCCGCGCAGCGGCAGCAGGACCGTCACCTGGCGGCCCCACTCGGTGTAGGTCGTGTCCGACTGGACCCGGACCGAGCCCTTGTCGTAGGGCAGCTCACCCGTCACCGACACGCGCTCCACCCGGCCGCCCGCGCTGAGGCGCAGCGCGTAGGAGATTTTGCCGGGACGGCTCTTCATCCACTGCTCGCCGTAGCGGGCGACGAACGAGGCCGACGCCCTGGCCAGCTCGTGCGGCTTGATCGTGCCCTTCACCACGCCGCCGCTCCAGGACGCGCGGTGGTCCATGAGCGCCTTGAGCGTGGCGGGCTCGAAGACGTCGAGCAGCAGGTTGCCGGACGGGACGTCGGTGCCGCCGTAGCGCACCCAGCTCGTCCCCTCGGGCAGGGCGTCCTGGACCACCGCGCCGGAGACGTAGCTGACCCGGCCGGAGGAGAGCACCCGCACCGGCGAGTGCTGCAGCGTCTCGGTCTCGCGCGGGCTCACCTTCGCCATCTTGGCGAGCAGGCTCTTGCTGTAGCTCAGGTTCTGGCTCGTGTCGGCCGCCCGCGCGCCGCGCGCGTCGAACTCGACGGTCCCGTCGAGCGTCGAGGAGATGTACTCGCCCGCCGAGTACGTCACCTTCGCCGTGGCCCGTACGTTGACGCCCTTGCCCCGCGCCAGCTCGGACTTGAGCACCTTCACCGGATCGATGTTCTGCGCCGCCTGCGCGGGCGCGGCGACGGCGAGCTGCAGCGCACCGGCGACCACGGCGACACCGACGATGGTTCGCTTCATGGGTTGATGGTTTCCTTGAGGGGGGATTTTCCGGGAACGCGAACAATCTGGTGCATGCAAGATCACCAGTCAAGTCGGTTCACTGCATGGTTATGCAGCTCGCCGGCCCCTTGACCCCGGCCCTCAGCTCAGGCGGGCGCGCAGCAGGCAGAACTCGTTGCCCTCGGGGTCGGCCAGGACGTGCCAGGACTCCTCGCCGGTCTGGCCGACGTCGGCCGGGCGCGCCCCGAGGCTCAGCAGGCGTTCGAGCTCGGCGTCCTGGTCGCGGTCGGTGGCGTTGACGTCGAAGTGCATCCGCAGCGGGCCGGTCTTGGGCTCGGTGGTGGGGCTGAAGACCAGGGTCGGCTGCAGCCCGCCGAACCCTTCCCGCGGGCCGATCTCCACCGAGCCGTCGTCCTCGGTGTCGAGCACCACGAAGTCCAGCACCTCACACCAGAACGCGGCCAGCCCGTTCGCGTCCTGACAAGGAATGATCAATTCGGATATGCGACTTGCCATGATCGGCATCCTACGCACGAGACGCCCCCGGCGAAGACCGCTTCGCCGGGGGCGTCTCACGCCGGAGAGAGCTCAGCCCTTGAGCCAGCTCATCATCGGACGGAGCTTGGCGCCCGTCTTCTCGATGGCGTCCTCGGCCAGCTCGTCGCGGTACTGCTGGAACTTCTTCTGCCCGCTGTCGAACTCCTCGACCAGCTCGCGCGCGAACGACCCGTCCTGGATCTCGCCGAGGATGCGGCGCATCTCCTGCCGGGTCTCCTCGGTGACGACGCGCGGGCCGCGGGTGTAGCCGCCGTACTCGGCGGTGTCGGAGACCGACCAGTACATCTTGGAGACGCCGCCCTCGTACATGAGGTCGACGATGAGCTTCATCTCGTGCAGGCACTCGAAGTAGGCGACCTCGGGCTGGTAGCCCGCCTCGATGAGGGTGTCGAAGCCCGCCTTGATGAGCTCGGACACGCCGCCGCAGAGCACGGCCTGCTCGCCGAACAGGTCGGTCTCCGTCTCCTCCTTGAACGTGGTGCGCAGCGCGCCGGCGCGGGTGCCGCCGATGCCCTTGGCGTACGACAGCGCCAGGTCCAGCGCCTTGCCGGAGGCGTCCTTCTCGACGGCGACGAGACAGGGCACGCCGCGGCCGGCCTCGAACTGGCGGCGCACCAGGTGGCCCGGGCCCTTGGGGGCGACCATGCAGACGTCGACGCCCTCGGGGGCCTCGATGAGGCCGTAGCGGATGTTGAGGCCGTGGCCGAAGAAGAGGGCGTCGCCCTCGACCAGGTTGGGGGCCACGTGCTGGGCGTAGAGGTCGCGCTGGATGTGGTCCGGCGCGAGGATCATCGTGAGGTTGGCCTCCTCGACGGCCTCGGCCGGGGTGAGGACGCGCAGGCCGTCGTTCTCCGCCTTCTCGCGGCTCTTGGAGCCCTCGGGCAGGCCGACGCGCACGTCGACGCCGGAGTCACGCAGGGAGAGCGCGTGGGCGTGGCCCTGGCTGCCGTACCCCAGCACGGCCACGTGGCGTCCCTGGATGATCGACAGGTCGGCCTGGTCGTCGTAGTAGATCTCGGTCACTTGCTTAGAACCTTTCAGGCGGAATTCAGGCGGTACGGTCCAGTGCCCTGAGGGACCGGTCGGTAATGGAACGGGCACCGCGGCCAACAGCCACCATGCCCGACTGGACGAGTTCTTTGATCCCGAACGGCTCAAGGACCTTCACGAAGGCGTCGAGCTTGTCGGGAGTGCCGGTGACCTCGATCGTCACCGCGTCGGCGGCCACGTCCACGCAGCGGGCACGGAAGAGCTGGACGAGCTCCAGCACGTGCGAGCGGCTCTCGGCGTCGGCCTTGACCTTGATGAGCGTCAGCTCGCGCTGCACGGACTGCGCCGGGTCCAGCTCGACGATCTTGAGCACGTTGACGAGCTTGTTGAGCTGCTTGGTGACCTGTTCGAGCGGCAGCTCCTCGACGCTCACGACGATGGTCATGCGTGAGATGTCGTTGTGCTCGGTGGGCCCGACGGCCAGCGAGTCGATGTTGAAGCCGCGCCGGCTGAACAACGCGGACACGCGTGCCAGCACGCCCGGCTTGTTCTCGACGAGCACGGACAGCGTGTGCCTACTCATCTTCGTTCTCCCACTTCGGCGCCATGTCCCGGGCGATCTTGATGTCGTCGTTGCTGGTGCCCGCAGCGACCATGGGCCAGACCATCGCGTCCTGGTGGACGACGAAGTCGATCACGACGGGCACGTCGTTGATCTCCATGGCCTTCTTGATCACGGCGTCCACGTCCTCCGGACGCTCGCACCTGAGACCAACACAACCATAGGCGTCCGCCAGTTTGACGAAGTCCGGGATGCGGCGCGTCGCCTGCAGGTCGGTGTTGGAGTAACGCTGGTCGTAGAAGAGCGTCTGCCACTGGCGGA
>NZ_BAAAMV010000002.1:0-866917 GCF_039529455.1 Nonomuraea bangladeshensis | reverse complement strand
CGGCGAAGGCGACGACCTCGTCCGCGCCGGAGACCGGGTCCTTGGTGCCGGCGACCAGCGGCGCGCCGACCTTCTGGGCGATGTGCCTGGCCTGCACCTTGTCGCCGAGCGCGGCGATGGCGGCGGGCGGCGGGCCGATCCAGGTCAGCCCGGCGTCGATGACCGCCCGCGCGAAGGCGGCGTTCTCCGACAGGAAGCCGTAGCCGGGGTGCACGGCGTCGGCGCCGCTGCGGGCGGCCACGTCGAGCAGCTTGGCGATGTCGAGGTAGGTCTCGGCAGGCGTGCGGCCGCCCAGCGCGTACGCCTCGTCGGCCAGCCGCGCGTGCAGCGCGTCGCGGTCGGGGTCGGCGTAGACGGCGACGGAGCCGAGGCCCGCGTCCCGGCAGGCGCGGATCACGCGGACGGCGATCTCCCCGCGGTTGGCGACCATCACTTTGCGCAGGCTCACAGACGTCCTCCCAGGTTCCAGCTCGACTCCCGCCAGCCGCGCGGGCCTCGGGCGAGGGGGTGGCGCGGCATGCGCCAAAGGTGGGTCACGGGCCGGGCGGCGGCGGGCTCCGGCCGGGCGGCGTGGGTGGCGTGGACGGCCACGACGAGCGCGGCCAGCTCCTCCGGCGAGGGCGCGCCCCTGACCACCGTCAGGGCGAGGGCGTCGTTCACAGTGCCGTTCACAGGGCCGTTCACAGTGCCGTTCACAGGGGGATGTTCCCGTGCTTCTTGGGCGGCAGGGCGTCGCGTTTGTTGCGCAGCAGGCGCAGCGCCCTGGTGACCTCGCGGCGGGTCTCGCTCGGCCGGATGACCGCGTCCACGTAGCCGCGTTCGGCCGCCAGGTAGGGGGTGGCAAGGGTGTCCTCGTACTCGGCGACCAGTTCGGCGCGCAGCGCGTCGGGGTCGTCGGCGGCGGCCAGCCGCCTGCGGTGCAGGACGTTGACCGCGCCCTGCGCGCCCATGACCGCGATCTGCGCGGTCGACCAGGCCAGGTTGACGTCCGCGCCGAGGTGCTTGGAGCCCATGACGTCGTACGCGCCGCCGTACGCCTTGCGGGTGATCACGGTGACCAGCGGGACGGTGGCCTCGCCGTAGGCGTAGAGGAGCTTGGCGCCGCGCCGGATGATGCCGTTCCACTCCTGGCCGGTGCCGGGCAGGAAGCCGGGCACGTCCACCAGCGTGAGCACGGGGATGCCGAAGGCATCGCAGGTGCGGACGAACCGGGCGGCCTTCTCGGAGGCGTCGATGTCGAGCGTGCCGGCCAGCCGCATCGGCTGGTTGGCGACGACGCCGACGGGGCGGCCCTCGACGCGGCCGAAGCCGACCACGATGTTGGGCGCGAACAGCTCCTGCGTCTCCAGGAACTCGCCGTCGTCCAGCAGCGCGGTGATGACCTCGTGCATGTCGTACGGCTGGTTCGGCGAGTCCGGCACCAGCGCGTCGAGGGCCAGGTCGTCGGCCGTGAGCGTCAGGTCGGCCTCGGCCGCGGGGTGCGCCGGCTCGTCGAGGTTGTTGTCCGGCAGATAGGAAAGCAGCGCCCGCACGTAGCCGAGCGCGTCCTCCTCGTCGCTCGCCAGGTAGTGGGCCACGCCGCTGCGCGCGTTGTGCACCCGGCCGCCGCCCAGCTCCTCGAACGTGACGTCCTCCCCCGTCACCGTCTTGATGACGTCGGGGCCGGTGACGAACATGTGCGACTGCTCGTCCACCATGACGGTGAAGTCGGTCAGCGCCGGCGAGTAGACGTGCCCGCCCGCGCAGGCGCCCATGATGAGCGAGATCTGCGGGATCACGCCGGAGGCGCGGATGTTGCGGCGGAAGATCTCGCCGTACAGGCCGAGCGAGACGACGCCCTCCTGGATGCGGGCGCCCGCGCCCTCGTTGATCCCGACGATCGGGCAGCCGTTGCGCATCGCGAGGTCCATGACCTTGCAGATCTTCTGCCCGTACACCTCGCCCAGCGAGCCGCCCGCGACCGTGAAGTCCTGGGAGAACACGCACACCTGGCGGCCGTCGACGGTGCCGTAGCCGGTCACCACGCCGTCGCCGTATCCGAGCGAGCCCTTGGCCAGGGCGTCCAGCTCCACGAACGAGCCGTCGTCGAGCAGCCGCTCGATGCGCTCGCGGGCGGTCAGCCGGCCCTTGGCGTGCTGCTTGGCCGCCGCGCGGGCCTCGCCCACGTGAACCGCCTCGTCCAGGCGTTCCTTCAGACGGGCCAGGCTGCCCGCGGTGCCCTGCGCTGCCATTCACCACCACCCGATAAGACCCAGTTTCAGGTTCACGGTACTCAGTCGCGCGGTGCGGGACAACCCCTAAGTTCCGTCACAATGGCCGGGTGCCGACACCGCCCATCCGCCAGCGCCTCGCCGAGGCCGCCGTGACGCTGTTCGACGAGAACGGCTACGACGCGACCACCGTCGACGACATCGCCGCGCGCGCAGGCGTCAGCCGCAGCACGTTCTTCCGCCACTACCGCTCCAAGGACGACGCGATCTTCCCCGATCACGACGCGCTGCTGACCAGGATCGACGCCCGGCTGCGCGCCTCGACGGCGGGCACCGCGATCGTGGCCATCACCGACGCCGTCCGCATCGTGCTCGCCCACTACGTGGACGACGCCGAGGTCTCGCTGCGCCGCTACCGCCTGGTCCGCGAGGTGCCCGCCCTGCGCGACCGCGAGATCGCCAGCGTCGCCCGCTACCAGCGGCTGTTCCGCGAGTTCGTCGGCGCCTGGCTCGGCGACTCGCCCGACGCCGGGCTGCGCGCCGAGCTGATGGCCGCCTCCGTGGTGGCGGCCCACAACCAGGTGCTGCGCGGCTGGCTGCGGGCCGGCGGGACCTACGACCCGAGCGGACCCCTGGACCACGCGCTCGGTTACGTGATCGCGACCTTCCGCCAGCTCGAACAGCCGCGCGACAGCGAGCAGGTGGTGGTCGCCACCTTCAGCCGCTCGGCCTCGCCCCAGGCCGTGATGGCCGCCATCCAGCAGCACCTGGACGCCGGCCCCGGCTAGCGGTTGCGGAAGACCGGCGGCCGTTTCTCCAGGAAGGCGCTGATCGCCTCCCTGGTGTCCTCGGTGGCGCCGTTGAGGTTCTGCGCGGCCGCCTCGCGCAGGGCGCTCTCCCTGAAGTCGCCGCTCGCCGCCAGGTTGAGCAGCTCCTTGGTCTGCGCCAGCGCCAGCGGCGCGAGACCCAGCAGCTCGCGCGCCCACTCCCCCGCCCGCGCCAGTGCCGTGCCCTCCGGCACGACCCTGTTGAGCAGCCCGAGGTCGTGCACCTCGCGCGCGGACAGGATCCGGCCGAAGAAGGCGAGCTCCTTCGCCCGGTGCAGGCCCACCATGTGGGTCAGCAGCCACGTCCCGCCGAAGTCCACCGACAGGCCGCGCCGGGAGAAGATCTGCGAGAAGCGGGCCGTCTCGTCGGCGACCGCGAGGTCGCAGGCGAGCGCCATGTTGAAGCCGGCCCCGACCGCCGCCCCCGACACGGCGGCGATCGTGGGCTGGGGCAGGTCCCGCAGCGCGAACAGCGCCTCGTTCACGATCCGCATCGCGCGCCGCGGCGGGTCGGCGGAGCCCTGGGCGCTCAGGTCGGCCCCCGAGCAGAACTCGCCGCCCGCGCCGGTGAGCACCAGGACGCGGTCGTCGGCGCGGGCCGCGACCTCGCCGAGCACCCGGGTGAGCTCGATCCAGCCCTCTCGTGTCATCGCGTTCTTCCTGGCGGGGCGGTTGAGCGTGACGGTGACGACGCCGCCGTCGCGCTCCACCAGGAGGTCCCCGGACCCCATCAGGGCCGGCCCGCCGCGCGCAGCGTGGCGAGGGCCGCGCCGAGGTCGGCGTCGGACGTGCCCGGCGGGGGCTGGAGCGCGACCTGGTCGACCAGGCCGCCGAACCTGCGCGCCACCTCCGCCGCCACCTCCGTCAGCGACCCGCTCACGCAGAAGGTGTCCAGCACCTCGTCGTCGATCAGGTCGGCCATCCGGTCCCAGCGGTCGGCCTCGGACCGCACCGACAGCGCGTGCAGCCGCTGGTGCAGGTCCTCCCAGCCGTGCAGCGCGAGGACGCCGCGGTAGGCCGGGGTGGAGCCGTAGAAGGCGACCCGGCCGCGCAGCACCCGCCGCTGCCGCTCGACGTCCTCGGCCGGATCGAGGACGTGCACGAACCCGGGGCAGTGGACCACGACGTCGGAACGGTCCCGCCCGGACCGGGCCAGCCCCTCCTCCAGCGCGGGCAGGGTGATCTCGCGGAAGTACCGCTCGGTGCTGAACCCGTGCGGGATCAGCCCGTCGGCCACCTCGCCGGCCAGCCGGGTCATGAGCGGGCCGACCGCGGCCAGGTGGATCGGCGGGTTGCCGTGCGGATGCGGCTCCGGGCGGAAGGTCGCGGTCATGAGGGTGTGCCGGTAGAACTCCCCCTCGTGCCGCACCTCCTTGCCGGTGTTCCAGTCGTCCCAGATGGCGCGCAGCGCCGTGACGTACTCGCGCATCCGCGCCGCGGGCCTGCTCCACTCCATGCCGAACCTGCGGGTGATGTGCGGCCTGGTCTGGGTGCCGAGGCCGAGCACGAACCGGCCCCCGGAGAGGATCTGCAGGTCGTTGGTCACGTACGCGAGCGCCATCGGCGTCCGCGCGAAGGCGACCGCGATGCCGGTCGCCAGCCTGATCCGGCTCGTCGCCGGGACGGCCAGCGCCAGTCTCAGGAACGGGTCGTGGTCCACCTCCGCGCTGGAGATGGTGTCGAAGCCGGCCCGCTCGGCCCGGGCGGCGAAGGCGGCCACCTCCGCCGGCGGCCCGGCGGCCACATGCACACTCGTCTGCAACGGCGTCTCCTGTCCTTCCCTGCCGGGGTCAGCCGGCGTAGAGGTCGCGGAGCTTGCGGCGCTGCAGCTTGCCGGTCTCCGTGCGGGGGAAGTCGGAGCGGAACTCGTACCGCCTGGGGATCTTGAACGAGGCCAGCAGCCCGGCGCAGTGGGCGCGCAGGTCGGCGGCGAGGTCGTCGCCGGGCACGGCGTCCTCAGTGGGCTGGACGACGGCCAGCACGCTCTGCCCCCAGTCGGGGTCGGGGACGCCGATGACCGCGACGTCGGCGACCGCCGGGTGCGTGATGAGGGCCTGCTCGATCTCCGCCGGATAGATGTTCACGCCGCCGGAGATGATGAGGTCGGTACGCCGGTCGAGGAGGAAGACGTAGCCGTCCTCGTCGAAGTAGCCGTAGTCGCCGACGGTCGACAGGTCGCCGCGGCGGCTGGCGGCGGTCTTCGCCGGGTCGTTGTTGTACTCGAAGGTCGGGCCGGCGCCGGGGATGCCGAAGTAGATGACGCCCGCGGTGCCGGTCGGCACCTCGTTGCCGTCCTCGTCGAGGATCTTGACGATGGTGTTCGGCGTCGGCCGGCCGACCGTGCCGGGCTTGCGCAGCCACTCCTCCGAGCCCACCAGGGAGACGCCGCCCTCGGTGGAGGCCAGGTACTCCCACACGACCGGGCCCAGCCACTCGATCATCTGCTGCTTGATCGGCACCGGGCACGGCGCGCCCGCGTGGATCACCGCCTCCAGGCTGGACAGGTCGTACTTCTCGCGCACCTCCTGCGGCAGCCGCAGCATCCGGTGGAAGTGCGTGGGCACCATGTGGACCGTGGTGATCCGGTGCTTCTCGATGGCGGCCAGCACCCCCTCGGGGTCGAACTTGCCCTGGATGACGACCGTGTGGCCGAGCTGGAGGAAGGCGAAGGCGTGGCCGCTCGGCGCGGCGTGGTAGATCGGCGAGCACACCAGGTGCACGCCCTTGTCCATGGTGACCTCGTAGCGGGCGCACAGGCCGCCGTACAACGCGCCGAGCACCGGCTCCGGCTCGGCGTCGGGGTAGAGCAGGCTGCGCACGCCCTTGGGGTTGCCGGTGGTGCCCGAGGTGTAGCCCATGCTGCCGCCGAAGCGGCGCTCTTCCGGCGCGTCGTCCGGCTCGCCCGCGCCCAGCTCCGGGTACGGCAGCCAGCCAGGCACCTCGCCGCCGATCACGTACCGGTGCTCGGGCAGCGACTCCAGCGGCAGCGTGGCGGCCTGCTCGGCGTCCATGACCAGCAGCCTGGCGCCGGAGTCCTTGATGATGTAGAGCATCTCGGCGGGGGTCAGCCGCCAGTTGACCGGGACGAAGAACATCCCGACCTGCGCCGTGGCCAGCATCACCTCGAGGTACTCGTGCCCGTTGTGCAGGGCGACCGCGACGCTGTCGCCGTTGCCGAGCCCGTGGGTGCGCAGGGCGCGCGAGACGCGGTTGACCCGCGACAGCAGCTCGCCGTACGTGAGCATCGACCCGTCGGGGTCGATGATGCCGGGCCGGCCGGGGTCGGCCGCGGCGATCCGGTAGAAGCCGACGGGCTCCGTGGTGGGGTGAGGCGTGGTCGGGTGAGTGGTAGAGGACATCGTGCGTCTCTCCCTGTCCGGCTTGACCGATGAATGCGATCCCCGTTGCGATTCCCGTTGCTGGGTCCCGTTGCCGGGTCCCGCGTCCCCCGTGCGGCTCCGTTACCGGGGCAGCTGCGCCATGAAGATCGACGGGTGCAGCCCGTCGGCCTTGGGGCGGAACGACTTGGTCAGCTTCTCCCCGAGGTCGGCGAGGTCCCAGGGGCCGTCGGAGGAGACGGTCTCGACGACCTCCGGGTTGTTCCACAGCCGGACGTCGTACCCGGAGGCGCCGAGAGTGCGGCCCGACAGCCAGCCGGACTCGGTGCCGGCGAGGTAGGTGACGATCGGCGCGATGTTGTCCGGCGACATGAGCTCCTCGGCGGCGGGGTCCTCGCCGAGCTTCTTGTCGTCGGGCACGGTCGCGGTCAGGCGGGTGGCCGCGCCGGGGGCGATGGCGTTGGCCGTCACGCCGTAGCGCGCCAGGCCGTTGGCGAGCGAGGCGGTCAGGCCGATGATGCCCATCTTCGCGGCGGCGTAGTTCGGCTGGCCGGGCGAGCCCTGCAGGGCGGAGTCGGAGGTGAAGTTGATGATCCGGTAGTGGCCCTCGGGGTTGCGCTGCTGCCGCCAGTACGCGGCGGCGGGCTTGATGGTGCTGAAGTGGCCACGCAGGTGCACGCGGATGACCGCGTCCCAGTCCTCCTCCGGCAGGTTGAAGATCATCTTGTCGCGGAGGATGCCGGCGACGTTGACGACCACGTCGAGCTGCCCGTAGTTCTCCAGCGCCAGCTCCACCAGGCGCCGCCCGGTCGCGGTGTCGGCGATGTCGCCGGCGTCGGAGACGGCCTGGCCGCCGAGGTCGTTGATCTCCCTGGCGATGGCCTCGGCGGGGCCGGTGTCGCCGCCGGAGCCGTCCGGGCCCGCGCCGAGGTCGTTGAGCACGAGCCGCGCGCCCTGCTGGGCGAACATGCGGCTGATGGAGGCGCCGATGCCGCGTCCGGCGCCGGTGACGATGGCGACTCTGCCGTCAAGTGATCCCATGGGGGTGTCCTTCCGCAGACGGAGGGGTGGAGGGGGTGCCGTGCGCGGCGCGCACGGTCAGAGGATGGCGCGCGGCGCGCACGGTCAGCACGGTCAGCGCGGTCAGAGGATGACCGCCGTGCCGTGGTCGATGACCGGGGTGCCGCTCTCGTCGGTGGTCTGGAACCGTACGTCGGTGCCGTCGGCCCAGATCGACACCGTGATCGTCTGACCGGGGAGTATCGGCTTGGTGAAGCGGGCGGACATGGCGCGGAACCGCTTGGGCTCCAAGCCGGCGACCGTGTGCAGCAGCGCCCGGCCGGTGAAGCCGTAGGTGCACATGCCGTGCAGGATCGGTCGCGGGAAGCCGCCCCGGCCGCTGAAGGACGGGTCGGTGTGCAGCGGGTTGCGGTCGCCGGTCAGCCGGTAGAGGAGCGCCTGGTCGGCGCGGGTGGTGTAGGTGACGACGTGGTCGGGCTTGCCCGTGGGCCGCTCCCAGGAGGTGCCGGGGCCGCGCTCGCCGCCGAAGCCGCCGTACCCGCGGAAAAACAGGGAGGTGCGGATCTTCGCCAGCGGCCCGCCGCCGGGGACGCTGGAGACGCTCTCGGTGGCGATGATCGCGCCGGAGCCCTTGTCGTACACGCCGACGATCTCGCCCGTGGACTCGACCTCGCCGGCGACCGGGATGGTGTCGAACAGCTCGAAGGCCTGCTCGGCGTGGAGCATCTTGGTGAGGTCGAGGTCGCCGGGCAGGGCCATCCCCGCGCCCATGGCCACGTTGCAGAACGTCGGGAGGACCTGCTGCGGCGTGCCCGCGGTGTTCTCGGTCGTGAACTGCAGCTCCGCGAGCGGGTCCTCCTGGCCGGCGCCGACCGCGATGGCGTAGAGCAGGGCGTCGTCGGAGGTCCAGGATCTCGTGAGGGGTTCGCTCTTGCGGCCGACCAGCGATGCGTCGATGGGCATGGAACCTCGATTCGTGAACGCTCGGAAGACCTGGTCCGGGCGTCGCCGCCCGGCCCGATCAGGTGCCAAGTGAAACACGTTACGACTGAACGGGCAAGGCTTGGCAGGCTCTTGACATCGGAGAGTTCAGCTCCAACCCTGTCAATAAGCAGAACATGTTGTCTTTAGCCGGGTCCGGGCCGCCGGCCCGGCCGCCACCTGCCGGAGGACCTGAAATGGCTGTGCGGTGAGGCGCTTCCGGGCGCTGCCCGCCGATCTGCGGATCTCCGCCCTGATCGCGTTCGTGGTCGCCCTCGGCTTCGGCGTGATCGCGCCCGCCCTGCCGCTGCTCGCGGCGGAGTTCGGCGTGGGCAGCGCGGTCGTGGGGGCGGCGATCAGCGCGTTCGCGGTGGTCCGGCTCGCCACCGCCGTCGTCAACAGCCGCTTCGTCCAGCGCTTCGGCGAGCGCCGGGTGATCGCCTGGGGACTGTGGCTGCAGGGCGCGACGATGATCGTCGCCAGTTTCGCCCCCGACTTCACGCTGCTCATCACCCTGCGGGCGATCGGCGGGATGGGCAGCTCGGCCTTCACCATCGCCGCCATGTCGCTGGTCCTGCGCACGGCGCCGCCGGACGCGCGGGGCAGCGGCATCAGCACGTTCCAGCTCGGCTTCATGCTCGGCGCCATCGCCGGGCCGGCGGCGGGCGGCGTGCTCGCCGACGTGAACCCGCGCCTGCCCTTCCTGCTGTACGGGGCCACCCTGCTCGTGGCCGCCACGATCTCGCAGCTCAAGCTCTCCCCCGGCGTCCCGCCGCCCTCCGGGCCCCGGCCCGCCGGCGCCCCGGCGGCGGAGGCCGGGCCGCTGCCCCGCGGCACGTACGTCCGCGCCTTCACCGCGGCCCTCGTCGCCAGCTTCACCGTCGGCTGGCTCTTCTACGGCCTGCGCAACTCGACCATCCTCGTGTTCGCCACGGACGAGCTGGGCAGCAGCGGCACCTTCATCGGCGTGGCGATGCTCGGCACCGCCGTCACCCAGGTGATCTCCGTACGGGCGTTCGGCCGATGGGCCGACGCGCGCGGCAGGCGGCCCGCGATGATCACCGCCGGCGTGCTCGGCTGCGTCGCCGTCGCGCTGCTCTGCCTGCCGCCCGGCGAGGCGGTCTTCCTCGCCTCGATGGCGCTGCTCGGCGTGGCGGGCGGCGGGCTGTCGGCGACGCCCGCCGCCCTCCTCGCCGACATCAGCGGCAGCAGCCCCGCCAGGAACGTGGCGTGGTTCAACATGTCGTCCGACGTCGGCGCGATCATCGGCCCGGTCGCGGCGGGGGCGGTCGCCGACGCCCTGTCCTTCCAGGCCGCCTTCCTCATCACCACGCTGATCCTCGGGGTCGTCGTGGTCAGCTCGGCGGCGATGCGCGAGACGCTCGCCGCCCCGTCACCTGTGAGCCCCTCTGTGGAACCATCCGTGAAAGGAACCGCCATGCCCGGCCCGGCACCCGTGCCCATCCCGGAGACACTGCCCTTCTGGGAGGGCGCCGCGAACGGCGAGCTGCGCGTCCAGCGCTGCGCGTCCTGCGAGCGGCACTACTTCTACCCGCGCCCCTTCTGCCCCGCCTGCGGCTCGGCGGACGTGGAGTGGACGACCGTCAGCGGCGCGGCCCGGCTGCTGTCGTACGTCATCAACCACCGCCCCCTGCCGCCCTTCGACCCCGCCACGCCGGTCGTCGTGGCGCTGGTGGAGCTGGCCGAGGGGCCACGCCTCATGACCAACATCGTCGGGGTGCCGCCCGAGCCCGAGCATCTGGAGCTGGACATGCCGTTGCAGGTCTGTTTCGTCGAGCGGGGCGAGCACACCCTGCCCGTGTTCGCCCCCGCCGGGGAGGTGGCCCGATGACCTCGATGCACCACGGCGACATCGCCATCGTCGGCGCGGCGGAGACCACCGACGTCGGCGTCCGCCCCGACCTGTCCGTCCTCGGCCTGCACGCGGAGGCGGCACGCAACGCCCTCGCCGACGCGGGGCTCACCGCCAAGGACATCGACGGCGTGGCCACCGCGGGGCCGCTGGCGCTGGAGGTCTCCCACCACCTCGGCATCGAGCCCCGCTGGCTCGACGGCACCATGGTCGGCGGCTGCAGCTTCATGCTGCACGTCCGTCACGCCGCCGCCGCCATCGCGGCCGGCGCCGCCGACGTCGTGCTCGTCACCCACGGCGAGTCCGGGCGTTCCCGGGTCGGCGTGGCGCCCTGGGCGCCCAACCCGGCCTCGGCGACCGGGCAGTTCGAGGCCGTCTACGGCGCGCAGACGCCGTACTCGACCTTCACCCTGCCCGCGCTGCGCTTCCTGCACGAACGCGGCATGACCCGCGAGCACCTGGCGCACGTCGTCGTGGCGCAGCGGACGTGGGCGCTGAACAATCCGCGCGCCTTCCGCCGCAAGCCCACCACGGTCGAGGAGGTGCTGGCCGGGCCGCCCATCGCCTACCCGTTCACCAGGGACATGTGCTGCGTGGTGACCGACGGCGGCGGCGCGCTCGTGCTCACCACCGCCGAGCGCGCCAGGGACCTGCCGGGCGGCGACCGCGCGGTCTACCTGCTCGGCTCGGGCGAGTCGGCCGAAGGGCCCCTCGTGTCGCAGATGGCCGACCCCGGCTCGTTCGCGGCCTTCCGCAAGGCCGGGGAGGAGGCGTTCCGCACCGCCGGCATCTCGCGCGCCGACGTGGACCACCTCATGGCGTACGACGCCTTCGCGCACGTGCCGCTCTACATGCTGGAGGACCTCGGCTTCGTCGGGCGCGGCGAGTCGGGCGACTTCGTGGCGGAGGGCAACACGATGAAGGGCGGCTCGCTGCCGATGAACACCAACGGCGGCGGCCTGTCCTACACCCACACCGGCATGTACGGCATGTTCGCCATCCAGGAGGCCGTGCGGCAGCTCCGCGGCGAGGCGGTGGAGCAGCTCCCCAAGGCGGACATCAGCTTCGTGCAGGGCGTCGGGATGTTCTTCGCGGCGGCCGGCAGCCTGGTGCTCTCCCGCCATCAGGGCTGAGCCCCCGGCGGCGGCGCCGGGAGCCTGTCCCGGCGCCGCTCGGGCGCTCATGAGAACGTGTACTCTTTAGTACCAGCTTTGCAGCCGCTGACCCCAGGCCGTCAGCGGGCTCTCGTGTCCTTCACCCACAGGGAAAGGGGGTCCGCCATGACGCGGGTCAGCAGGAAGGGCCGCACGCCCGAGGCGCGGGCCTTCCGTGCGGAACGTGTTCTTGATGCCGGGATGGCCCTGGCCACCCGCGGCGGCTACGACGCGGTCCAGATGCGCGAGGTGGCGAGGATCGCGGAGGTCGCCCTGTCGACCCTCTACCGCTACTACCCGTCGAAGGACGCCCTGCTCGCCGCGGCCATCCAGGTGCAGCTCGACGAGCTGCGCAAGGACATCGTGCAGCGTCCCCCTCGGCAGCGCACGCCGGAGGGGCGGGCCGCGGAGGTGCTGCACCGGGCCTTCCGCGCGATGCAGTACAACCGCGGCTGGGCGCACGCGGCGCTCAGCGCCTACCACATCCCCAAGCCGCTCGGCGAGCGGCGTGAGGAGACGCCGCTCCTGGCCGAGACGCCGCCGCCGACCAGCCTGGCCGAGCTGATGGGGCGCGCCGCGTGGGGGCCCGACCACCGCATCACGACCGCCGAATACCGCGCGCTGCACATGCTGGAGTCGCTCTGGAACAGCAGCGTCATCGGCTGGCTCAACGACCAGCTCACCCCCGAGTACGTCGAGGAGCGGATGAAGTTCGCCGCGCGGCGGCTGCTCATGCCGGAGCCCGAGACCGGCAGATAGCCCCCGGCGGAGCTCAGCGCGCGCCCTGGCCGTCGTCGACCTTGACCACGGTGCCGGTCACGAACTCCGAGTGCGGGGACACCAGGTAGAGCAGGGTGCTGTCGAGCTGGCGCGGGTCGCCCATGCGGGCTCGGGGGAAGAACCGCGACGGGTCGCCGCCGATGCGCCGCACCATGCCGTCCATCATCTCCGAGGCGAACGCGCCCGGCGCGATGGCGTTGACGTTGATGTGGAACTTCGCCCACTCGACCGCGAGCACCTCCGTCATCCGTACGACGGCGGCCTTGGTCACCGAGTAGAGTGCCGCTCCCCCGCCCCGGTACTCGTAGGCGCCCATGGAGGAGACGTTCACCACCCGGCCGCCGGTCCCGGCCGCGATGAGCCGGCGCGCGAAGTCGCAGGAGAGCAGCCAGGGCGCGCGCAGGTTCGTCCCCAGCAGCCGGTCCACGAGGTCGACGGGCATCTTGGTGGCGTGCTGGGCGTCGGGGATGCCGGCGTTGTTGACCAGGATGGTGGCGGTGCCGAAGCGTTCCTCGGCCGCGTCCAGCAGGCCGCCGAGCTGGTCGTCGTCGGTGAGGTCGGCGGCCAGCGGCAGGCAGGCGCCGCCGGCCGCGGCGATCTCGTCCGCGAGCTCGCCGAGCCGGTCCGCGCGCCGGGCCACGGCGACCACGGAGGCCCCGTGCTCGGCGAGGGTGACGGCGAAGCGCCGCCCGAGTCCCGAGGAGCATCCGGTCACGACGGCGGTCTGCCCCGTGAGATCGACGGTCTGCGGCATGGCTCTCCTTCTTCCTGCTTCCACGTGCGGTTCAGTCCAGGACCTGCTCGACGGCGCCCTCGGCGACGAGCCCGGCGACCTCGTCCGGCGCGAACCCCAGGAGCTCGGTGAGGACCCGCTCGTTGTCCTCGCCGAGCAGCGGGGCCGCCTTGGTGACGCGGTACGGCGTGAGCGACAGCTCAGCCTGGGCGCCCTCGTACGGCATCGTCCCCATGACGGGGTGCGGCTGCGGCCGGAAGTAGCCCCGGTGCGCCACCTGCGGATCGGACCGCAGGCCCCGGGCGTCGTGCACCGGCCCCGCGGGCACCTCCGGCTGGAGCGTCCCGACGACCTCGGCGACCGTCCTGGCGGACGTCCACGCGGCGAGGGCCCGTTCCAGGCGGTCCTCCTGCTCCTTGCGCCCGGACAGGGTGGCGAGCCGGGGATCGGCCGCCCACGCGGGCTCCCCCAGGGCGCGGCGCAGGGCGTTCCACTGCTCGTCGCCGGTCACTGCGATGGCGACCCACCGCTCCCTGCCGTCCTCCGGCAGGCACGGGAAGACGCCGTGCGGGGCCGCCGCGCGGTCGCGGTTGCCGTCGCGGGTCGCGACGTGGCCGGTGAGCTGGTGGTCCACGAGTTCCGGCGCGAGGAACATCAGACCGGTCTCCATCTGGGACAGGTCGATGTGCTGCCCCTCGCCGGTGCGGTCGCGGTGCTCCAGGGCCGCGAGCACGGCCACGGCGGCGAAGCGCTGGCCGATGAAGTCCGTGTACGCCCCGTACGGTGAGCCGGGGTCGCGGTCGGGCCACCCGGTCAGCTCGCAGAACCCGGACATGGCGGCGAGCACCGTGCCGAACCCCGCGAACCCCCTGCGCGGGCCGGTCTGCCCGTTCATGGACGTCGAGAGCATGATCAGGGAGGGGTTGACCGCGCGGAGCCGGTCGTAGCCGAGCCCGAGCCGGTCCATCACGCCGGGCGTGAACGCCTCCACGACGACGTCGGCCCAGGCCGTCAGCCGGGCCGCGACCCGCCGGCCGCCGTCGGTGGACAGGTTGACGCCGAGGCCGAGCTTGGAGGCGTTGTAGTCGGCGAAGAACTGCGAGCGGTTGAGCCCCGGCACGCCGTCCTTGAACGGCGGCGCGGTGCGCAGCACGTCCACGGAGCGGGTGCTCTCGGTGCGCACCACGGTGGCGCCGTACTCGGCCAGGTAGCGCGTCGTCAGCGGGCCGACGCCCACCCAGGACGCGTCCCACACCTTGACGCCGTCGAGCGGTCCGCCCATCAGATCGTCCCTTCGCCGCGGTGGCGGGACAGCTCCTCGGCGGACAGGCCCGCTTCGTCCCGCCACACCGTCTCGTTGTCCGCGCCGGGCCCGGCGACGTGGCCGGCCCCCGCGAGAGGGCTGGCCGGCAGCCGGGCCCACACGCCGGGGACGCGCAGGTCCCCCAGGGTCAGGAAGTAGTCGCGCGCGGCCAGCTGCTCGTCCGCCATCAGGTCCGCCACCGTGTTGACCGGCGCCACCATGAGCCGGCGCGCCAGCGCCTTGCGGGTCAGCTCCGCCTTGGTCTCGGTCAGGAAGTACGCCGCCAGCGCCCCGGTCAGCAGCCCGGGGAACGACGGGTCGTCCGCGGCGAGGGCCGGCGAGCCGAGCCGCGCGGCGTCGTAGGCGGCCAGCGTGGGCGACAGGAAGCCCTCGTCGCGCAGCCAGGCGACGTACCCGGCGGGGCCGGGGCCGAAGGGGACGGTGGCGAGGACGTGCCCGTCGCGGCAGCCGAACAGGTGGCGGTAGGGCTGGCCGGGGCCGGGCGCGCCGAAGGAGGCCCGGTCCACCACCGAGCCGTCGGTGTAGGGTCCCGGCACCGCGTTCATCAGGGTGCGGATCGTGGCGAGCTGCGCCGAGACGTCCACGTGCTGACCCCGGCCGGTGCGCCGGGCGTGGCGCACCGCGGCGAGGGTGTGCACGACCGCCTCGGCCGCGGCGTGCAGGAAGTACTGGCCCGAGCTGATGCGGACGGGCGGGCGGTCGGGGTCGCCGTTGGTCCACACCGCGCCGCCCGTGGCGGCCACGACGAGATCGGCGGCGGCGTGACCCGCGTAGGGGCCGGTCCGGCCGAACGGGGTGACGCTGACCAGCACCAGGCGCGGGTTCACGGCGGACAGGGCGGCGTGGCCGAGCCCCCGTCCGTGGAGGGTCTCGCGCTCGTACGACTCGATGACGACGTCGGCGGCGCGGGCCAGCCGCAGGAACAGCTCGCGGGCGGCCGGCCTGGCCAGGTCCAGCGTCACCGAGCGCTTGCCCCGGTTGAAGGCCGGCCACGCCGGGTTGGGCCGGCCAGGGGGCGCGCCGGCCCGCCGGTCGAGCCTCGCGGGATCGCCTCCGGGCGGCTCGACCAGGGTGACCCGCGCGCCGAGGTCGGCCAGCACCCGCCCGCTCAGCCAGGCCCGCTCGGTGGTCAGATCGAGCACCCGCAGCCCCGCCAGCGCCCCGCTCACCGCGCCCCGCCGAGCGTCGAGCCGGGCCCGGCCGTCCGCGCGGGACCGGCCATCCGCGCGGGACCGGCGGCCAATGCCGGCCCGGCGGTCAGGACAGGCTCGGCGGTCAGGGCGTGGGTGGTGCGGGCGGCTTCGGCGTACTCGGCGGCCAGCCGGTCAACCAGGTCGGCGACGGTGGGGACGTCACGGACGCCGGAGACGGAGTGGCCGGCGCTCCAGATGTCGCGCCACCTCTTGGGCGCGCCACCGTCGCGGCCCTCCAGCGCCGCCATGGAGAACCGTTTCGGCCCGAGCCCGAACTCGGCCGGGTCGAGCCCCTGGGCCAGCAGCGACCGCCGCAGCAGGTTGGTCTCCAGCCCCGAGAGGGCGTTGGTGAGGTGGATGTCGTCGAGCTCGCTCTCGACGACGAAGCTCTTGTACCGCTCGTCGGCGCGCGCCTCGCGGGTGGCGATGAAGCGGGTGCCCATGTAGCCGAGGTCGCACCCGAGGGCCCGCGCGGCGAGCAGGGCGTGCCCGTCGGCCTGCCCGCCGGCCAGCGCGACGATCCCGTCGAAACGCCGCCGCACCGCCCGGACGAACGCGAACGGGTTGGCGTTCCCGGTCTGGCCGCCCGCGCCCGCGGTGAGCAGGATCAGGCCGTCCGCCCCGGCGTCGATGGCCCGCTCCGCGTGGCGGACGGTGGCCACGTCGCACCAGACCTGGATCCCGGCCGCCCGCAGGGCGGGGGCGACGGCGGCGGGCGAGCCGACGGAGGTGATCACCGCGGCCGGGCGGTGCCGCAGGATGACGTCGAGGTCCTGCTCCAGGCGGGGGTTCGAGCGGTGCACGATGAGGTTGGGCACGCACGGCGCGGCGTCGGGGCCGCAGGCGGCGGCGATGCGGTGCAGCCACTCGTCCAGCTCGCCCTCGGCCCGGCAGTTGGCCGTCGGGAAGCTGCCGAAGACGCCCGCCCGGCAGGCGGCGATCACCAGCTCGGGGCCGGAGACGAGCAGCATGGGCGCGGCGACGAGCGGCAGCCGGGCGCGTTCCAGCAGGGCACGGCGGTCCACGTCAGCGGTCAAAGGATCACCTCAGGAGGTAGAGCCGCGGCGGGCGCCCCGGGGAAGGGGCGCCCGCCACCGAGGTCACACGCCGAGCTTGTCGGCGAGCCGGTCGAGCTGGTAGTCGCCGTCGCCGGCGAGGACGTTTCCGGCGATCGCGTTCTTGTAGTAGAAGTGCGCGTCGTGCTCCCAGGTGAAGCCGATGCCGCCGTGCAGCAGCATCGTGTCCTTCGCCGAGGTGAGGTAGCCGGAGGAGGTGAGCGCCCGCGCGGCGGCGGCGGCCGCGCCGAGCCTGGCGGGCTCCTCGTCGGCCGCCCTGGTGGCCTCGCGCAGCGCGGCGTCCGACAGCGCCCACCGGTTGTACATGTCGGCGAGCTTGTGCTTGACGCCCTGGTAGGCGCCGATGGGCTGGCCGAAGGTGTAGCGGACCTTGGCGTACTCGGTGGTCATGGTGAGGCAGGCCAGCATGGCGCCGGACTGCTCGGCGGCGATCGCGAGGTTCGCGAGGTCGGCCACGCGGTCGAGGGCCGCGTCGGCGTCGCCCGCGAGCGGCCGGGCCGGGGTGCCGTCGAACGTCACGGTGGCCGTGCTGCGGGTCGGGTCGACCCCGGCGTCCCTGCTCACGGTGAGGCCGGCGGCGTCGCCCTCGACCAGGTACAGCCCCGCGCCGCCTGGCCCGGCGGCCTGGACGAGCAGCACGCCGGCCTCCGCGCCGTTCAGCACGGCGATCTTGGTGCCCGACAGGGTGACGGCGTCGCCGGAGCCGGTCGCGGCGGTGGCGGGCGTCCCGGGGATCCAGCGGCGCTCTCCCGGCTCGCTGACGGCGAGCGCGCCGACCAGGCCGCCCTCGGCGAGCCGCGGCAGGAGGTCGTGCTTGGCCGGCTCGTCGTCCAGGGCGAGGAGGGCTCCGGCGGTGAGCACGCAGGCCAGCAGCGGCGAGGGCACGAGGCCGGCGCCCAGCTCCCGCAGCGCCGCCGACAGGTCGGCGTGGGTGGCGCCGGCGCCGCCGTACTCCTCCGGGATGATCAGGCCGGCCAGGCCGAGGTCCCCGGCCAGGCGCGACCAGACCTCCGCGTCGTAGGCGTGCTCGCCGCCGACGACCTCGCGGACCCGCGGCATCGGGCTGCGCTCGGCGACGAAGCGCTTGACCGTCTGAGCGAGGCTCTTCTGGTCGTCGGTGAAGATGAGAGACACATCAGCTCCTGGAGGGTGGGACGGTCAGCGCGAGAGCTTCAACTTGTTGTACGGGGTGTTGCGGTCGACGCCGGGATCCTTGGCGAGCCCCAGCACCCGCTCGCCGATGATGTTGCGCTGGATCTCGTTGGTCCCCCCGGCGACGGCGTTGCCCGGCGCGGCCACGATGGCCATGGCCACCCGCTCCAGGTCGGCCCCGCCGAGCGCGAGGTCGGCGCCGAGGATGTCCTGTGCCAGGTCGGCGGCCCACAGGGCCTGCTCGGCGCCGGCCAGTTTGGCGGCCGAGCCGCGGGCGCCGATCGGGACGCCGGCCATCGACTCCTCGTGCAGCACGCGGCCGTAGGCGCCGAGCGCCGACTCGCGGGCGTACAGCAGCGCAAGCCGGCGCCGTACGGCGGGGTCGCGGTCCAGGCCGCGGGCGCGGGCCAGCTCCAGGAGGGAGTCGAAGCCGAGCGGGTTGGAGCGGGCGCGGGTGCCGGTGCCGATGGTGACCCGCTCGTGGCGGAGCATCACCACGGCGGCGGCCCAGCCCTCGCCGACCCGCCCGATGACCGCGTCGTCGGAGACCTCGACGTCGTCGAAGAACACCTCGTTGAACGGCGCGTGCCCGGTCGCCACGACGAGCGGCCGCACGGTGACGCCCGGGTGACGCATGTCGACGATGAACATCGTGATGCCGCTGTGCTTGGGCACGGACGGATCGGTGCGGGCGATGATGGCGCCGTAGTCGCTGTGCTGGGCGCCGGAGGTCCACACCTTCTGGCCGTTGACGATCCAGCCGGTCTCGGTGCGGGTCGCGGTGGTCTGCAGGCCGGCGACGTCCGAGCCTGCGGAGGGCTCGGAGAAGAGCTGGCACCAGATCTCCTCGCCCTTGAGCAGCGGCGGCAGGTAGCGCTTCTTCTGCTCCTCGGTGCCGAGCTCCAGGATGGTCGGGCCGGGCATGCCGAGGCCGATGACGAACGGCCCGGTGGGCAGCTCGAAGTCGGCCGCCTCCTCTGAGAAGGCGATCAGCTCGGCCGCGCCGAGGCCCTGGCCGCCGTACTCCTTGGGCCAGGTGATGCCGGCGAAGCCCGCCTCCCACAACGCCTTCTGGAACCGCTTGGACTCCTCCAGCGGCACGGCGGTGCCCTCGAGGTCGTAGTCGGCCGCCTCGTCGAAGGGTTTGGCGTTCTGCTCCAGCCAGGCGCGGGCCCTGGCGCGGAACTCGTCGGTGGAGGTCATAGGCGTTCCTCTCGTGAGTGCTGTCAGGCCGCCGGGGCGGGGGGAGCGAAGGCAGGCCCGCGTCCGCCCATCATTTGAAAACACGTTCTGTTTAGCGAAGGCTCTTCTGTTCGGGAGCGGATGTCAAGAGCAGGCAGACACCTTGTCTACAGCTTTGATATTGACAATGTCGACGCGTCTGGTCACGCTCCCTACAACGGAAACGGGTTCCTATTGTGTCTCCGCAGGAAGTGAGCACACCATGGATGTTGCACAAACCACCCCCGTCACCCCTGCAGGACCGGACACCGGGACCGTTCTCCGGCTGGCGGACGTGACGGTGCGCTTCGGGGGGATCACCGCGGTCGACGGCGTCACGCTCGACGTGCCGCGCGGGCAGGTGGTGGGCCTCATCGGGCCCAACGGCGCCGGCAAGACCACCCTTCTTGACGCGATCTCGGGGCTGCGCACCCCCACCGAGGGGCGCGTCGCCCTCGACGGCGCGGACGTCACCTCCCGGTCGGCCTCCTGGCTCTCCCGGCACGGCGTCCGCCGCACCTTCCAGCGGCACCAGGCGTTCGGCTGGCTGAGCGTGCGGCAGAACGTGCTCGTCCCGCTGGAGTGGCGGACCCGCGGGCGCGGGCTGCTCGGCGACGTGCTGGGCCTGCCGCACCGCCGGCGCGAGACCGCGGCCCTGCTGGAGCGGGCCGACGAGGTCATCGAGCTGTGCGGGCTGTCGGCGGTCCGGGACGTGAGCGCCGCGACCCTGCCGATCGGCCGGCTGCGGCTGCTGGAGTTCGCCCGCGCCATCGTGGACGCGCCCCGGCTGCTCCTGCTCGACGAGCCGACGTCCGGGCTGGGGCCGAGGGAGACCGAGCTGCTGCGCGAGGTCCTGCTCGGGCTGGTCCAGCGGCACGAGCTGACGGTCGTCCTCGTCGAGCACGACATCGACTTCGTGATGGGCCTCGCCGACCGCATCGTCTGTCTCGTCCAGGGGAGCGTGCTGGCCGACGGGCCGCCCGCCGAGATCCGTAAGAACCCCGAGGTCATCGCCGCCTATCTCGGCAGCTGACACCCCCTCTTAGGAGTCTTCGTTGCAGTTCTTCAGCATCACGATCAGCGGGGCGGTGTCGGGCGCCATCTACGCGCTGCTCGCGATCGGGCTCGTCCTGTCACACTCGACCTCGCGCATCTTCAACTTCGGCCACGCGGCCACCGCCTTCGCCGCGGCCTACCTCTACCACCAGTTCCACGTCGCGCTCGGCTGGAACAAGTGGCTGACGCTCCTGGTGATCGTCGCCCTGTTCGCCCCGCTCATGGGCTGGGCGTGGGACCGTCTGGTGTTCCGCCGCCTGGCCGACGCCGAGGAGTCGACGAAGATCGTCGCCGGGGTCGGGGTGCTCATCGTGGTGCCGGCGTTCGTGCTGCTGGTGTGCGCGATCCTGCGGGACGCCCTCGGGATCCCCTTCCAGGACGTGGCCGAGGTCTACCAGGTGCCCGGCGTGCTGCCGGCCCAGCAGCACCAGATCGCCGCGGGCCTGGTCCTCAGCAACAACCAGCTCGTCGCCCTGGGCGCCAGCGTCCTGCTCTTCGTCACCATGTGGGCCTTCCTCCGCTTCACGCCGCTCGGCCTGCACATGCGGACCGCGGTGGACAGCCCGGTGCTCGCCCGGCTGCGGGGCATCAACACGGGCCGGGTCTCGACCCTCTCGTGGGTGATCAGCTTCTTCCTCGCCGCCGTCGCGGGCGTGCTGGCCGCGCCGTTCCCCGGCCCGTTCGGGCTGGTCAACGACAACTACACCCTGGCGCTGTTCGTCGCCACCACGGCCGCCGTCGTGGCGGGGCTGCGCTCCGTCCCGCTCGCGTTCCTCGCGGGGCTGCTCATCGGGGCCGTGCGCAACATCGTCGTGGCGTACGTCAACGCGGACCACCTCGGCGCGTTCGGCGCCTGGGCCGCCAAGGTGTACGGCCTGACCGCGTCCGTCCCGTACGCCGTGCTGTTCATCGCGCTGATCCTGCTCGGCCACGACCGCAGACGGCGCAAGGCCGGCACCGCCGCGACGGCGGCCAAGCCCAGCCCCGACTACCGGGACGACCTCAGCCCGTTCAAGAAGGCGCTGCCCTGGATCATCAAGTCGGCGGTCGTCCTGGTGCCCGCGCTGTTCCTCGCCAACGGCATCTGGCGGCAGTTGTTCATCTACGGGTTCGCGCTCGGCATCATCCTGCTGTCCTTCACCATCGTGACCGGGCTCGGCGGCATGGTGAGCCTCGCGCAGGGCGCGTTCGCCACCGCGGCCGGCCTCACCGTCGGCCTGCTGCTGGCCAACGGCTGGCACTACGTGCCCGCGACGGTGGTCGGCGTGCTGGTCGCCGCCGCGCTCGGCGCGCTGACCGCGCTGCCGGCCCTGCGATTGTCGGGTCTCAGCCTCACCTTCGCCACCCTGGCGCTGGCGCTGCTGGCGACGAACGTGCTGTTCAAGATGGAGTGGTTCTCCAACGGCACGGCCGGCTGGTCGGTCCCGCGCCCCCGGTTCGGGCCGATCGACCTCGCGGACGACCGGGTGCTGCTGATCGTCGTCTTCCTCGTCGTGCTGCTGCTGGTCCGGATGGCGAACAACCTCACCGACTCGGCGGCGGGCCGCGCGATGATCGCCGTGCGGACGGCCGAGCCGGCCGCGTCCGCCTCGGCCGTCTCGCCGCCGGTCACCAAGCTCCTCATCTTCGTCATCTCCGCCGCCGTCGCGGGGCTGGGCGGCGTCCTCGCCGTCACGGTCTACGGCACCATCCTGAACACGGCGAACCCGCCGCAGGCCACGTTCCTGTGGCTGGCGATCGTCGTCATCGTCGGCGTACGCAGCCCCGGCGGCGCCATCGAGGCCGGCATCATCAGCGCCGTCCTGCCCTGGATCATGGCCCACGGCTTCGACCTCGGGCCGATCAGCTGGGGCGGCACCAGCAACGACCTCATCCCGCAGGTGCTGTTCGGGCTCGGCGCCATCCAGCTCGCCGCCCAGCCGAACGGCCTGCTCGCCACGCAGTCCATGGCCGCCAGGCACCGGCGCGACCGCAAACGCGCCAAGCTCGCCGCCCAGGCCGCCGCCCAGACCGTCGCCCAGGCCGCAGCGCAGGCCGCCGCGCAGGCCGCCGCGCAGGCCCCAGCTCAGGCCGCGCCCCCGGCTTCGCCCGAGCCCGCGATCGAGGTCGGCGAGCCGGCGGCGCCGGTTGGATCGTTCCCGGCGGCCGGCCGTTCGCCCGGCCTGCTGGAGCTGCACGGCGTGCACGCCGCGTACGGGGAGGTCGAGGTGCTCCACGGCATCGACCTGACCGTGCGGGAGGGCGCCATCCTGGCCCTGCTGGGCGCCAACGGCTCCGGGAAGACGACGCTCTGCGCCACCATCGCCGGCCTGGTGCCGGTGACGAGCGGCCGCATCGTGTTCGACGGCGAGGACATCACCGCGCTGGACACGCTGCGGCGCGTCGAACGCGGCCTCGTCCTCGTCCCCGAGTCCCGGGGCGTCTTCCCGTCCATCACCGTCGACGAGAACCTCAGCATCTGGCTCCCGTCGAAGGCCGACCGCGCCAAGGTCTACGAGCAGTTCGAGTCCCTGGCCCGGCGGGCCGGGCAGCCGGCGGGCAACCTGTCCGGCGGCGAGCAGCAGATGCTCAGCCTGGCCCCCTTCCTCGTCCGCCGCCCCCGCCTGCTCATCAGCGACGAGCCGTCACTCGGCCTGGCCCAGCTCGTCACCGCCGAGATCATGGCCGCGTTCCAGCGCCTCCAGCAGGAGGGCACCACCGTGGTGCTCGTCGAGGAGAAGGCACGGGACGTCCTGACCGTCGCCGACCAGGTCGGCGCGCTGCAGACCGGCCACCTCCGCTGGGTGAGCGAGCGGGCCGACGTCGACGAGCAACGCGTCGCCGCCGCCTACCTCGGCATGTCCGCCGTCGTGCACTGACCCCCCGGCCACCGAACCTTTCGAAAGGCACACAGCATGACCTCTGCGCGCACCCGCCGGCTCCGGCGGGTCAACACCCTGGTCGCCGTGACGGCCGCCCTGTCGCTCACGGCGTGCGGCGGCGGCTCGTCCGGCTCCCCCGAACCGGAATCCCGCCCGGCCGTCACGGCCAAGCCGCTGACCGCGCAGCAGGCCGGCGAGGAGATCGTCAAGATCCTCGGCGAGCTGCCCGAGCTCACCGGCGACACCGTACGCGGCGTCAACGGCAAGGTCGTCACCGTCGGCGGGACCGGCACCAACACCAAGGCCGGTCAGCACACGCTGCCCGGCCTCGACGTCGGCGCCAGGGCCCGTCTGGAGCGTGCCAACCGCGAGGGCGGCGTCAACGGCTACACCTTCGCGTACGCGGGCTTCCAGGACGACAACGGGCAGCCGGCCGCCTCCCAGCACGCCACGCAGAGCCTCGTCGAGTCCGAGAAGGTCTTCGCCCTGGTGCCGTACGTGCCGGCGTCCGGCGTGAACGGCGACTACATCGTCAAGAACAAGGTGCCGACGTTCGGCTGGCTGGGGCAGGACTTCTGCGCCTGGGACAAGAACCCGTGGATGTTCAGCACCTCGGGCCAGGCGTCGTGCGCGGAGGCGCTGCCCGGCAAGGTCGTCGGCTCGTCGTCGTCGCTGGAGCAGTACCTGAAGGCGTCGGGCAAGGACCCCTCGTCGATCAAGTTCGGCGTCTTCGCCTCGTCGGACCCGTACGGCAAGGCCGGCGTCATCTCGGCCAAGGCCATCGCCGCCAACCTCGGCATCGACGTCGTGTACGCGGAAGCGGACCTGCCGAGCGCCACCGAGCCCCCGCTGTCCGACTACACCCCCATCGCCTCGCGCATCATGTCGTCCGGCGCCGACGTCGTGTCGGCCAACGTCACCGCGCCCGCGCTGCTCGGCGTGCTCGGCGCGCTGAAGTCGCTCGGCTGGACCGGCGACATGCTCTACGGCCAGGCGGCGCAGGCGCTGCTCGACAACGCCGGCACCGCGCAGACGGTGGACGGCATGTACGGCACCACGGCCCAGGGCGCCCTGGCGTTCGGCGAGGACAAGTTCGCCCAGGTCAGGGAGGACCTCAAAGCCATCGGGTCGGACGCGCCGCCGGACGGCATCGGCACGGTGACGACCTACTGGGCGGCCGACCTCTTCCTGCAGGCGTTCGCCAAGATCGAGGGCGAGCCCACGGCGGAGAAGCTGGCCACGGTGCTCAACGGCGGCTCGTTCAGCTACGAGGCCATCCCCGGCGTCACCTGCTCGCAGTCCTGGCCGGCCGGCCGGGTGCTCACCCCGGCCTGCGCGGGCGTGGTGAAGTACGACGCCGCCGCCAAGAAACTGACGCCGCTGACGCCGCTGGCGGACGTGGGCGGCTACTTCATCGTCGACGGCCAGTGACGGCCCTGTGATCCCCGCCCCGGCCGGTCCTGCTGGGGCGGGGATCACGCGTCCCGGGCCCGATGGGCGGGGGCCGGCTCCGGTGGATCACGCGTCCCGGGCCCGATGAGCGGAGACCGGCCCCGGTGGATCACACGTCCGAGCGCCGGTGGGCGAGGAGGGGGTCCCCGCCCATCGGGCGGTCAGCGGGTCGCGGGGACGGGGTCCGTGAGGCGGTCGTGGCTCTCCCCCGCGAGGTCGGCGACCCGGATGCCGAGCTCGGGGACGACGGGCTCGGCCTCGGCCGCCCGCAGCGCGCCGGACGGCTCCCACGCCGCCGCCCCGTCCTGGCGGAAGCCGAGGAGCCGGAGCCCGGGCCGCTCGCCGGGGGCGGCGGCGAGCAGCAGGTCCGAGCCGCCGTCCCAGCGGTAGGAGGAGAGCCCAGGCCCCCACGTGGTCTCGGCGCCGCCGAGCAGGTCGCGGAGCACCAGGCGCGCCTTGTCCTCGTCCGAGACCCGTCCGACGACGACCGGCAGCGCGGCCGCCTCGGCCGCGGGCTCCGGCCAGGGTGCCCGCTCCGCGCCCGGCAGGTCCGCGGGCAGCTCCGGTGGCAGCCCTTCCGACTGGGCCACCTGCACGAGGAAGCCGAGCCCGGTGGCCTTGGGGTGCAGGAACGCCTCCTGCCAGATCGGGTTGCCCAGGTTGACGAGGATCGGCTCGAAGCCCAGCGACCCGGCCGCGGAGAGGACGGCCCGGATGTCGCGCACCTTGAAGGTGAGGTGGTGCGGCCGGGCCGCCGCCCGCGCGCCGTCGAGGAAGCGCTGGACGAACGCCCCCGGCTCGCTGCCGGGCTCCAGGAGCTCGACGCCCATGCCGCCGGCGTACCGGAGCTGGGCCGGTCTGAAGGTGGGCTGGGTGTGGCCGCCGGTCCAGCGTCCGCCGAACCGCCCCGCGAGCACCGGCCCGGCCTGGGCCCAGCGCCGTACCGCGAGGGCGACATGGTCAAGGGAGTACGCCGTCATATGACACCTTTCCGTGGAGCGTCAGGACAAGGATCGCAAGGCGGAGCACCGGACCGCCGGTCAGCCCGAGCTGGTGGCGGGCTCCGCCTGGACGCCGCCCGGCAGGGGCGCGGACCCCACGCGCCCGCCTCTCCGGCGGGGCAGCAGGACGCTCAGGAGGACGGCGGCGCTCACCGCGGCGGCTGCCACGGCCAGCGCCTGCTGGAGGCCGGTGCGGGAGGGCAGCACGGCCGCGCCCAGCTGGACGGTCTGCACGGCCAGCACGGCGCTGATCACCGCGCTGGCCAGGGACGTGCCGATGGAGCGCATGAGCGAGTTGATGCCGTTGGCGGCGGCCGTCTCCGACCGCGGGACGGCGTTCATGATCGAGGCGGGCATGGCGGCGTAGCCGAGGCCGGCGCCGGCCGAGACCACGGTCGAGGCGAGCACGACGTGCCACACCTCGTCCATCAGGAACAGCGCGCCGCCGTAGCCGGCGGCGCTGAGCAGGCCGCCGACCACGAGCGTCACCTTGGGCCCGTAAGCGCCCGTGAGGCGGGCCGAGACCGGCGACAGCACGATCATCATCACGCCGCCCACCGCCATCCACAGCCCGGCCTCCAGCATGGACAGCCCCAGGCCGTAGCCCGTGGCGGCCGGCGCCTGGAGGAGCTGGGGGAAGACGAGGCTCGAACCGAACATGCCGAACCCGAACGCGACGGACGCCGCGTTCGTGACGAGCACCTCGCGCCGGACGGTCATGCGCAGGTCGACCAGCGCGTCGCGGGTCCGCAGCTCCACGAGCCCCCAGACCAGGAAGATCACCGCCGCGGCGGCGAACAGGCCCAGCGTCAGCGGGCTCGTCCAGCCCCAGGCGGCGCCCTTGGTGATGGGCAGCAGGAAGCACACCAGCCCGGCCGACAGGCCGGCCGCGCCGGGGAAGTCGAACCTGCCCCCGGTCCGCAGCGGCGAGTCCGGCACGAGGACGCGGGTCAGCACCAGGCCGATCGCGCCCATGGCGGCGGCCACCAGGAAGAGCATGTGCCAGTCGGCGAACTGCGCGACCAGGGCGCCCAGGGGCAGCCCTATCGCGCCTCCGGCGCCCATGGTCGCGCTCATCAGCGCCATGGCCGAGCCGAGCCGTCCGGGCGGCAGCAGGTCGCGCATGAGGCTGATGCCGAGCGGGATGGCGCCGACCGCGCAGCCCTGCAGCGCGCGGCCGGCTACGACGGCGGGCAGCCAGCTCGACGCCGCGCAGATCAGCGACCCGGCGCACATGAGCGCGAGGCTGACGAGCATCATGCGCCGCTTGCCGTACATGTCGCCCAGGCGTCCGCTGACCGGGGTGAACACGGCGGAGGACAGCAGCGTGGCGGTGATGACCCAGGACGCGTCGTCCACGGAGGCGGACACCAGGCGCGGCAGGTTGGGGATGATCGGCACGACCAGGGTGAGCATCATCGCCACGACCATGCCGCTGAAGGCCAGCGCGGCGGTCACGAGATGCGACGCGCGACCGGACACGGGTGCCGCCACCGTACTCCTTCTGCTGGGGACGATGCCCGCACCCTAATGCGGACGCACTTTGTCTGTAAATAGGCGGGGACTCTTGACATCGCCGAGAACGCTGACCTAGCTTCTGTTTTGCAGACATGTTTCGTCCATATTAAAAGCGCAGCTCAAACTCCCTTTTCCAGGGGCGAAGCAGCCCTCTCGGACGCCTGCCGCCCCGCGCCCGCCTTCCCGCCGGCGCACCTTCCCGCACCCTTCCGTTTTCCGCACCCCCCGTTTTCCGCACCCCTCCGCGCCTCCACGCCCCCGCACCTCCACTCGCTCCACGCCGACGTCCCGGGCCGTCGTCGCGGAGCCGATGAACCCTGCCCCGAACCCCCTGGCCGGCCACGTCCTCATCAAGGAGCCCCCCACCATGGTCAGCGAGCGCGTTCCCCCCAGCGAACCAGCGATCTCCGCGACGGCCGCCCCGCCGTCGAAGCCCAGCATGGTCAAAGCCTGGGTGATCACCCTCATGCTGCTCGCCAGCACGCTGATCGCCTACCTGGACAAGGCGATCCTCGGCCTGGTCGCCCAGCCCGTGATGGCCGACCTCGGCCTGACCGCCACCCAGTTCGGCACCATCAGCACCGCCGCCAGCCTGCTCGGTCCCGCCGTGACGCTGCTGTTCGCCACCGTGGCCGACCGGCTGCCGCTCAAGGGCACGCTGTTCACCCTCGTCATGCTCTGGTCGCTGATCCAGCTGCCGATCTTCTTCGCCGCCTCGGCCGGCATGCTCGTCGTGACCCGGCTGCTGCTCGGCGCGGCGGACGCGCCCTCCAACTCGGTGATGCACTCGATGGCCTACTCCTGGTGGCCGAACGAGCGGCGCGGCCTGCCCGCCGCGCTGCTCACCACCGGGGCCTCGTTCGGCAAGCTGATCTTCGCCCCCGTCCTGGTCGTGGTGATCGCCGCGCTCGGCTGGCAGTACGGCTTCCTCAGCGTCGCGATCATGGGCTTCGTCTGGTGCGTCGGCTGGGCGTTCGTCGGCAAGACCGGCCCGTACGCCGAGCCGGTGACGCCTCGCCCGGCGAAGAAGGCGGCTGCCGAGGACTCGCCCGAGGACCCGACGGCGGGCACCAAGGCCCCGCTCCGCTCGATCCTGCTGACCGGCACCTTCCTCGGCTACCTCGCGCTGTTCTCCTCGGTCGGCATGCTCGTGATGATCGTCCTCACCTGGCTGCCGTCGTACTTCGAGGCGGGCCTCGGCTTCTCGGCCGTGACCGCGGGGTCGCTGTTCGGGGTGCCGAGCATCACCTCGGTGATCTTCCTGTTCGCCTACGGCGCGTGGGGCGACCGGGCGCTCAAGCGGGGCGTCCCTGCCCGCCTGGTGCGCACCCTCATCGGCGGCGGGCTGGCGATGGGCGGCGGCCTGTCCCTGATGGCCCTCCCCCTCGTGGACGGCGTGGCGCTGCCCATGGCGCTGCTGATGCTCGGCTACGGCCTGAGCACCAGCATCTACGCGATCGCCAACCCGACGCTCGCCCAGATCACCCCGCCCGCGCAGCGCACCGGCGTCCTGTCGCTCGGCCTGGCGCTGAGCGGATTGATCGGCGTACCCGGCCCGGTGCTCGCGGGCATGGTCCTCGACGCCGCCAAGGCCTCCAGCGACTCCCCTGCCGACGGCTACACCGGGGTGTTCCTGCTGGCCGGCGTCATCGTGCTGATCGGCGGCGCGCTGTTCGCCCTGCTGGCCAACCCCGAGCGCGACGCGCTCAAGGTGGAGGCGGCCCGCGCCGCCCGCGCGGCCCGTACCTCCTGAGCCGGAGGACGACGACCGTGCGCGCCTCCCGCCGGGCCCCGACCGGCGGGAGGCGTCCGCCCGGGCGGCCCCCCATAAAAAGGACGATCATTGTCCGCAACCTTGACGAAGATCGCTGACGCTGATGCCCTCTCCTGGCAAACTGGTCCTCATGACGAGCGCTGCCGCGCCACGGCCGGGACGGCCGCCGGACCCCGACATCGAGCCGCGCGTGCTCGACGCGACGCTGCACATCTACGCCGAGGTGGGCTGGGCCGGTTTCACCATGGACGCCGTGGCGCGCCGGGCCCGCGTGGGCAAGGCCGCGCTCTACCGCCGCTGGCAGAGCAAGGAGAAGCTGATCGTGGCGGCGCTCGCCTCGCTCACCACGCCGGTGATGGCCGAGTCCACCGGCTCGCTGCGCGAGGACCTGCTGGCCATGGCCATCCGGACCCTGCGGGCGCAGCAGAGCCGCGACGGGCTGGTCGGCATCCGGGCGCAGATCGAGGCCAAGTTCTATCCCGAGCTGTTCGGCCAGGCCATGGAGGACCTGGGCAGGCAGTGGCGGACCATCTTCCGCAGCCTCGTCCTGCTCGCCATCGAGCGCGGCGAGATCCCCAAGGGCACCTCACCCGCCCTGGTCCTCGACGCGGTCAACGGCATCCTCGTCAACCACGTCCTGTCCACGCCGCTGGACAAGATGCCCGCCCTGGTGGAGGACGCCCCGCGCTACGCCGAGACCGTCGTGGACTTCGTCCTGTCCTCCATCGGCTACCGCGAGCCCGCCTGACCAGGGGCTACGGCTCGTCGCGCTGCAGGCCCTTGGGGGTGACCCCGGCCCACCAGGAGGCGACGGCCTCACGCGCCCGTACGAGGGCCGGGGCGGCGGCGCGGCTCGCGTCGGACAGCGGCAGCGGCTCCCGCCCGACCCGCCTGGGCGCCGGTCCGGCCTCGCCGCGCCCGTCGTGCCACTGGGCCAGCCGCCCGCCGCGGCCCACGGCGCGCAGCCGGTTCTCGACCTCGGCGCGGGTGGCGGGCGTGGTGACGATGAGCACCTCGTCGCCCTCGCGGAGCGGGGTGTCGGGCTCGGGGACGAGGGTGTCGCCGTCCCGGATGATCAACGTGACGATGGACGGCTTCGGCAGCCGCAGCTCGAAGATCTCCACGCCGTTCATCCGCGAGCCGGACGGGATGGTGAGCGTGAGCAGGTCGGCGGCCAGCACGTTCAGCGGCGCCGCCTCGATCTCCACCTCCCGGGCCTGGTGCGGCTGGGTGATGCGCAGCAGCCGGGCGATCAGCGGCAGGGTCGGCCCCTGGATCAGGGTGAAGATGACGACCAGGACGAAGACGATGTTCAGCAGCTGATGGCTGCCGGGGACCGCGGCGACGATGGGATAGGTGGCCAGCACGATCGGGACCGCGCCGCGCAGCCCCGCCCACGCGATGAAGGCCTGGTGCCGCCACCCCATGCGGAACGGGGTGAGGCAGGCGGCCACCGAGACGGGCCGCGCCACGAGCAGCAGCACCAGGCCGATGATGACCGCGGGCAGCAGCGCGGCGGGCAGCTCGCTCGGCGTGACCAGCAGGCCGAGCATGACGAACAGACCGATCTGCGCCAGCCAGCCGATCCCCTCGGCGAAGGACCGGGTCGCGGCGCGGTGCGGCAGCACGGCGTTGCCCAGCAGGAGCCCGGTCAGGTAGGCGGCCAGGAACCCGGAGGCGTGCACGGCCCCGGCGGCGGCGAAGGCGATGACGCCCAGGCCGACAGTGGCCAGCGGGTACAGGCCGCTGGCGGGCAGCGCCACGAACCGCAGCGCCGCCGTACCCGCCCAGCCGATCGCCAGCCCGATCGCGGCTCCCGCCACCAGCTCGAAGCCGATCTGGCCGGCGATGGACAGCGGGTCAGGCAGGTCGGTGACGCCGGTGGAGAACACGATCACCAGGATGACGGTGGGCGCGTCGTTGAAGCCGGACTCGGCCTCCACCAGCCCCGCGACGCGGCGCGGCAGGGGCAGCGCGCGCAGGACCGAGAAGACGGCCGCGGCGTCGGTCGAGGAGACGATCGCGCCCAGCAGCAGCGAGAGCTGCCAGTCCAGGCCGAGCAGCAGGTGCGCCCCCGACGCGGTGATCGCCACGCTGACCGCGACGCCGAGCACCGACAGCAGCGCCGAGGGCAGCATCAGCCGCCTGATGTCGCTCCAGCGGGTGCTCAGGCCGCCCTCGACCAGGATGATCGCCAGCGCCGTGGTCCCGAGGAGCTGGGCCAGCTGGGCGTCGTCGAAGTCGATGCCGAGCACGTCCTCGCCGAGCAGCACGCCGAGCGCCAGGAACAGCAGCAGGCCGGGCAGGCCGAGCTTGGTGGCCGTGCGGGCGGCGGCGATGCTGGCGAGTAACACCAGGCCGCCGGCCAGCAGGACTGCGTACAACTGGTGCAAACTCATCCTGAATCCTCACATCACATCGACGCTCAACCCGGGCCCGGCATTCGGTTGCTACGGGTCCGATTCCTACCAGTTAGCTCCCTATCGGGGCGATCTCTAACGGTCCGGACCCCCCACATCCGGATCATCCCCGGGCGGGTCCCCCGCGCCGGGGTCGCTCTGGTCGCGCAGCAGGCGCAGGATCAGCCGGCCGCCCGGCCCCTCGCCCACCAGCAGTGTCCCTCCGTGCGCGTGCGCGATGTCGCGGGCGATCGGCAGGCCCAGACCGCTGCCTCCGGTGTCGCGCGAGCGGGTCGCGTCCAGGCGGGTGAACCGCTCGAAGACCTGCTCGCGCTTGTCCGGCGGGATGCCGGGTCCGTCGTCCAGCACCTCGACCTCGGCCAGCTCGCCGGCCGCCCGTACGGTGACGTGCACGCGGGTGTCGCCGTAGCGGTCGGCGTTCGACAGCAGGTTGGTCAGCACCCGGGCCAGCCGCAGCCGGTGCCCCCGGACGATCACGCCTGGCTGGATCGAGGTCGTCACCGGCAGCCGGGTCTCGCCGCGGCGGCTGATCTCCTCACTGACCAGCGCCCCGAGGTCGATGCGCTCGTTGCGCACCGGGGGCGCGGCGTCCAGGCGGGCCAGCATCAGCAGGTCCTGCACGATGGCGGACAGCCGGTACGCGTCCGCCAGCGCCGCCGCCCAGTCCTCGTCCCGCCGCTCGGCCATCCCCGCCTCCAGCCGCAGCGTCATGGCCGTGATCGGGCTGCGCAGCTCGTGCGAGGCGTCGGAGACGAACCTGCGGTGCCGGTCCACCGCGTTCCGCAGCCGCTCCAGCGTGTCGTTGACGGTGACGGCCAGCTCGGCGACCTCGTCGTCGGTGGCGGGCACCTCGATGCGCCGGCTCAGGTCCTCGGCGCTGATCCGCTCCAGGCCGCGGCGGATGCGCTCGACGGGGGCGAGGACGCGGCCGACGCCGTACCAGGTGCCCCAGGCCATCAGGGCCAGCAGCAGCGCCGCGGACCCGTACAGCAGGACGAACAGGAACGGCGAGCGCAGCTCGTACGGCTCCCGGACCGCGGCGTAGGCCATGACCGGGCCGTACGCGCTGACCCCGTCGTACAGCCCCGCGACGACCAGGCAGGTGCCGGGCGGTACGGCGTCCGTGGGCGTGTCCTCGCCGCACACCCGGTCGTTCACGAGCGACTCCCCCGGTCGGGGGCGGGCACGGGTGAGCGGCGGCGCGCCGGCGAGCTCGGCGTCGGACGCCACCACCCGGCCCGCGCTGTCCACGACCTGCAGGAACCTCACGTCGTCCAGCTTCGGGATCGGGCCCGTGAAGCGGGACCGGTCGATGAGCACGGTCAGGCGGCGGGCCGCGGCTGCCGCCCGCTCCTGCAGGTCGTCACGCGCCCGCGCCAGGAAGAGCGACGAGATCACGAAGACGCCCGCGAACAGGATCACCCCGAACAGCGTCACCGTCGCGACCGTCATCCGCGCTCTGATGGACCGGCCCCACATCATGAATCGACTGTTTCACCCGCGATGACAACGATCGGCAAAAGACCTGCCATGACGGCTCGCCGGGCGCGTCAGCCGTTCGCGAAGGTGATGCTCTGGTCGGCCGAGCCGGTGTAGGGGCCGTACAGGATGAACGCCGTCGGCGGGCGTTTGCCGACGAACTCCTTGCCGATGGACAGGGCCTTGCCGGAAGGGACGCTCACCAGGCGGCGCACGCCGTCGCTGAAGGTGGGGCGGTGCCAGCGCTGGGCCGGGACGGAGGCGCAGGGCCGCAGGCGGACGGCGAGCATGCCGCCGCCGTTGAAGGCGGTGGTGTCGTACTGCTCGCCGGCGGCCAGGCAGCGGCCGGTGACCACGTTGACGAGCTGGAACTGCTGGGCGGAGCCCCTGGTGCGCCAGGCCGTGCGGGGGTCGGCGCACGGCAGCGCCGCCACCTCCGCGCCCGCCGCGCCGACGCACCTGCCCGCGTGCACGAGCCGGGCACCCGCCTGCGTGATGGCGGACGGGGCGGGGGTGCCGGTGCTTTTTCGGGCTGCCGGGGTCCGCGTCCGGCCGGTCGTCGGCGAGCCGGTCGCTCCGGGGGTGGCGGTGGCCGTCGGCCCCGCCGTGGACCTGGCCGTGGAGCTGGCCGGCCGCGTCGGCCTCCGCGTCCGCGCCGGTTCCGTGGCCCGGACGGACGGCGGGTCCGCGCTCGGCGACGGGCTCGCCGCGGGCGCGGCGACCGGCGGTGCCGCCAGGTCAGGCGCAGGCCCCAGCGTCACGCCGACCACGGCCGCCACGACGACCACCGCCGCCCCCACCACCGGAACCGCCCACCCCGGCACCCCTGGGAAAAGAGCACCCCCCTTCCCTGCGACGGCGCCTTCTCCGGCGATGGACGCGTTTCCGGTCGTGGCGAAAGGTGTCGCCGTCGTGGCGGTCCACTCGCCCGCCCTCAGCGCGAGAGGGAGCAGCGCGACGGGGACCGCCGCGCGGAGCGTGGCGTTGAGGTCGAGCAGCTCCGCGTGCGCCCTCGCGCAGCTCGCGCAGTCGCTCAGGTGCGTACGCAGCCCGCGCGGCAGCCGGTCGCTGCGCTTGCGTACGACCGCCGCCAGCGGCTCGGCGTACTGCAGGCAGCGCGGCGACGCGCCCGCCACGTGCGCCGCCAGGTACGCCTTGCGCAGCCCCTCCCGAGCCCGGAAGGCGAGCACCCCCACGTTGCCCGGCGTGACGCCGAGGATCTGCGCGACCCGCTCCGGCTCCTCCCCCTCGATGAGCGTGTGCCACAGCACGGTCTGCCAGCGCGGCGGCAGCGACCGGTAGGCCCGCGTCACGAGATCGTCGGGCGGCTCGGGCGGCGCCATGGTCAGCTCGTCCTCGCGGAACTCCTCCGTCAGCACGATCCGCTGCTGGGAGCGGGCCCACTCGATCGCCGTGTTGCGGGCCACCGCGTACAGGTAGGGCCGCCACGCGCCGCTCGGCCCGCCCGAGCCGTGGCGCACGGTGCGCAGGGTCCGCGCGAAGGACTCGCTGGCGAGGTCCTCGGCGGTGTGCGGCTCCTGGCACAGGCGGCGGGCGAAGGCGAGGACGGCGGGATAGTGCCGCTCGTACAGCTCGGAGACGGCACGCTCGTCCCCGGCCCTGACCAGTCGGGTCAGGGCCGAGTCCTCGCCTTTCTGGTCGTCGGTCACTTGAGCAGGAATTTGACCGAGTTCTTGGGGTAAGCGGCCTTGGCGTAGACGGCGGCGGACCTGCCCGCGCCGGCGACGATCCGGGTGGCCCTGGTGGTCGCGCTCTTCAGCGTGACCGAGCCGCGGGTCCGCTCCAGCAGCCAGCGCTGCCCCTTGGCGGCGCCGCTGCACTCGGTCATGACGACCGCGCGCTTGCCGCCGCTGACCCTGCCGAGCGCCAGGCAGCGGTTCTGCCGGCGCAGCTGCACGTGCTTGCCGACGTTGACGACGTCCCACGTGGCGCCGCAGGAGCCGAGGCGCACCCTGGTGCCGGACACGGTCAGGCAGGTGCCGTACGAGCTCCTGAACCGGACCTTGCCCGGCACGGCGACGTCCGGCTCAGAGGTAGGCCCAGCGGTCGGATCGGTGGTCGGCCCAGCGGTCGGAGCTGCGGTCGGCCGGGACGTCGAGCTCGACGTGGGCGTGGGCTTGGGCGTGGCCGTGGGGGCCGGAGTGCCCGGCCGGGCGGGCGCGGGGTCGAGGCCGTCGAGCAGCTCGGCCACGAACTCGCCCTTGCCGTCGGCCACCACCGCGCCGCCGTCCCGATTGTCCTTGACGGAGAGCTTCTTACCGCCCGCCCGGTTGGCGAAGTTGGTCTTGTCCTGGCCGGCCTGCGGCAGCCACTGCTGGGACTTGTCCTTCTTCACGCACGCGGCGGTCACCACCGTGTCGGCCATGGCGAGGCAGCGGCCGGTGGCCGCGTTGCGGATCGTGAGGTAGCCGTCGCCGTCGATGGCGCGCTGCCAGGTCTGCGCGGCGCCGTTCGTACAGGTGCGCTGCACGACCTGGGCCGCGCTCCCGTCGAGGCACCTGCCGCCGTCCACCGCCTTGACGCGGAACTGCCACACCGGGCTCGGCTGGTCCTGGACGAGGTACGGGCTGAACGCCACATTCCTGATCTTCTCCAGGGCCGGCTGCTTGACCGGGGTCGGCTCGAAGTAGCGGAACTCGTCGATCCGGCAGGAGTCGAGGTGGTAGTTGGCCGCGAGGTCGCTCGTGCACTCCTTGCGGGTGCCCATGTCGCGGCAGACCGGGTCGTTGCCGTTCACCCCGCCGCCGTCGCAGTGGGAGAGCCCGAAGCTGTGGATCAGCTCGTGGGTGAGCCCGGCCTCGCTCCAGCACCAGCGCGGCAGGATGACGTTGCCGCCGCTCATCCCGGCGTTCGCGCCGCCGCCCGTGCAGGAGTCGGTGATGTCGTTGTCCCTGACGAAGTACAGCGGCTTGACCCGGTTGGCCTTCCAGAGGGCGCGCACCTGGGCGGGCTGCGCGTCGAGGTTCTCCTCCATCGCCTTGCCCATCTCGGCCCGGTTGCGGCCCTTGGTGAACGGCAGTTTCGCCACCACCGGGCGGCAGCCGGCGTCCTGCACGACCCGCAGCCGCCGGGAGATCCCGAACCGCTCGGCGCTGGAGTCCACCGTCTGGTCGGTCTCCCAGAGGGTGTTGAGCAGCGCGGCGCTGTCGGCCGCCCAGGCGTCCTGCCCCGGCTGGTGGACATAGATCGGCAGCACCCAGCCCTTGTCGGCGGCGTCCGCGCCGTCACAGGCGAACGGCGACTTCGACGCCGGCGCCTCGGCCGTCTCGGCGACGGCGGGCGGGGGAACCACCAGAACCGCCGCCGCCATCGAGGGCAGCAGCAGCGTCATGAAGATCGATCTCATCGTGCTCAAGCAGAGCTCCTTTCCTTTCACCAGGGAGGAGTCCGGCTGCTCGCCTTGATTACGCGACTTCGCGAGATTTTTTCGGAAGTCCGCGCGGGGTCAGAGTTTGTGCGGCTCGACGGCCTGCACCGTGAGGTCGAACGCCTCGGTGGTGCGGCCGAAGGTGCGCTGCGCGATCAGCACGTACACCAGGTCGAGCACCACGAGCTGGGAGTGCTTGGCCGCCAGCGACTCCGGCCTGAACGTCGTCTCGCGGGCCGAGGTGGTCAGCACCAGGTCGGCGGCGTCGGCCAGCGGCGAGCGGGGGAAGCTGGTGAGCGCGACCGCCACCGCGCCGGCCGCCCGCGCCCGGGCCAGCACCTCGACCGTCTGCCGGGTGGTGCCCGAGTGGGAGACGCCGATCGCGACGTCGTCGCCGGTGAGCAGGGCGGCGCTGGTCAGCCCGCTGTGCACCTCGCAGCGGGCCCAGGAGGCGATGCCGATGCGCTCCAGGCGATACTGCATCTCCAGCGCCGACAGCCAGCTGCCGCCCACGCCGAACATGTCGACCCGGCGGGCGCCCGCCACGAGGTCGGCGACCCGCTCGGCGACGCGCAGGTCGATCTGGGCGGCGGTCTCCTGGATGGTGCGCGCGTCGGCGCCGGCGATCACTTCGAGCACCCGCTCGGGCGGGTCCTGCGGGCCGATCTCGCGGCCGAGGTCGATCTCCCAGCGGGCCTGCTCGGCCCGGCCGGTCTCGGCGGCGATCGCGATGCGCAGCGCCCGGTAGTGCTCGTAGCCGATGGTCCGGCAGAACCGGGTGACGGTGGCCGGGGCCACCCGGGCCCGGTCGGCCAGCTCGACCAGGGCGAGCGTGGTCATCTCCGCGGGGTCCGCGAGCACCTGCTCGGCGACCCGTACGAGGGCGTCGGGCAGCGTCGGGAGGAGGGTGTGGATGCGGTTGAGCACCGGGGTCACGTCAGACAGCTGCGCCACGTGCGCCATCCTTCCACGGTGACCGCCTCAGGCGCCGCGCCGGATGCGGCCGGCGTAGCGGGCCTCCAGCGCCTGGTTGTGCGCGTCGCCCTCGGGGATGTTGGCCGACAGGTAGACCGGCGGGGCCTGGCCGGCCGCCAGCAGCCGGGACACCGTCTCGGCCACCATGAGCTGCGCGAGCAGCGCCGAGGTGATCGTCGAGACCGCGCCGAACGAGCCGCCGCCGGGCAGCTCCAGCACCGAGTCGCCGCGCGGCGCGCCGTTGTCGAGCACGACGTCGGCCAGCTCGAACAGCTTGCGTCCCGACGGGTGCCTGGGCGGCACCGCCCGGCTGTGCCGCAGCGAGGTCAGCGCGATCAGGCCGTGGCCGCGCTCCTTGACCAGGCCGGCCAGCTCGACCACGCAGCCGTTCACGCCGGAGCTGGAGATGATCACGAAGACGTCCTGGGGCGCGACCGGGGCCAGCTCGTAGATGCGCCGCGCGATGCGCGGGTCGCGTTCCAGCTCGGGGTCCTGCAGCACGCTCGGCGGCTCACCGCCGAAGATGACCAGGTCGCGCAGGGTCAGGCGGTTCGTCGGGACCAGCCCGCCCGCGCGACCGGCGATCTCCATCGCGATCGCCTCGGAATGCCCGGAGCCGAAGGCGTTGACCACGCCGCCAGCGTTCAGCGCGGCGGCCAGCAGGTCGGCCGCCGCGGCGATCTCCTTCTCCTGCTGGGCGGGCAGTTTCGCGAGCAGCTCCGTGACGACGGCCACGTAGTCGGCGCCTGTCGATGACATGGGCACTTCCCCCGGATCGTAGGTTTTTTTATGATTCGCCAGACAAGGCGAAACTTGTATCACAGCCGTTCCGGCGCCCGCCATCCTGCCCCTCGGAGGAAGTGATCCATGGAACTGTTCCTCGGCATCGACGCCGGCGGCACCTCCACCCGCGCCCTGCTCGCCACGCCCACCGGCGAACGCGCCGGTCAGGGCCTCGCCGGCGGCGGGAACCCGGCCGCGCACGGCGTCGAGGCCGCGCTCGCCGAGATCACCGCCGCCGTACGGCAGGCGCTCGGCGACGTGGACCCGCGCCGGGTCGCGGACGGGGTCATCGGGCTGGCCGGGCTCGGGGCGCTGGAGGACCCGGCCGTCCACGCCGCGTTCGGGCGCGCGTGGGCCGCGTGCGGCTTGCGTTTTCCGGTGCGCGTGGTCGAGGACCCCCTGCTCGCCTTCGTCGCGGGCACCCCGGAGCCGTCCGGGCACGTCCTGCTCTCCGGCACGGGCGCGGGCGCGCTGCGCGTCGAGGACCGGCGGGTGACCCGCGTCGGCGACGCGCTCGGCTGGCTGCTCGGCGACGAGGGCTCCGGGTTCTGGCTCGGCCGGGCGGCGGCGCGGACCGCGGTCCGGCAGCTCACGGCGGGGACCCCGGGCGAGCTGGCCCGGCTGGTCGCCGAGGCGGTCGCCGGGCCGGGCGCGGCCCTGACGCCGCGAACCGCGGAGACCGTCATCATCCGGGCGCAGGCCGCGCCGGTGCCGACGCTCGCCCCGCTCGCCCCGCTCGTCGCGCGGGCCGCCCAGGCGGGCGACCCGGCCGCCGCCGGGATCGTCGAGACCGCCGCCGACCGGCTGCTCGCCACGCTGGCCGGGGTGCGCGGGCCCGGCGAGACGACGCCGATCGTCCTCGCCGGCGGCGTCCTGTCGGCGGACGGCCCGGTCCGGGAGCACGTCCTGCGGCGGTGGGCGGCCCGCTGGGCCGCGCCGATCTCCGTCGCCGGCGACACCGCCGCCGCGGCCGCCTGGCTGCTGGCCGGAGCGGAGGCGCCGCACACCGCCTGGTTCCCACGGCCCTGACCAGGATCGGACTCAGCGTCTCCACCTGGCCGGGTGACGACCGGCTCAGCGCGGCGGGCCGGCCGGCCCCCGGCACCGGCATCCGGCCAGGGTCCGGCCGGAGCGGCCGGCGGGCGGGCGCGCCACCGGCCCGCTGGGACACCAGCCCACCGGCGCGTAGCGGCGGGGAGGGACGCGCCGCAGTGCCGGCCGGGCCGGCGGCGGCTGGGGGGCGTCGCGCCGCCGGGCCTCGCGCTTCCCTCCGGGGCGGGCGTGGCGGCGCACGATGCCGTAGAGGCCGCCGGACAGGCACATGGCCACGACCGCGACGAACCGGAGCACGTCGGGGACGCCGGTCACAATGAGCTCACCGGCGGGCTGGATGAGGAAACCGGTGGCGAGGGTCCAGACGACGAGGCCCATGACGGCGGCGGCTCGCAGGTCGGCCGCGAACGCCGCGTAGCAGCACCCCGCCAGCCCCATGACGGCGAAGCGCACCTCGAGCTGGCCGATGGGCACCAGCAGAGCGGTGATCGCGCAGGCCGCCACCGCCGCGAAGAACCCCACCCCGATGCTGAGCTCGATGGAGGGCACGCGGCGGACCCTGGCGCTGCAAGAGATCACAGCTCCCATTCAACGGCCAGGAACGACGGCCGGGCAACATGATTGACCGCGTGATGGCTTTTCTCGCACCGCCCACCCCACGACTGCAACCTTTCGCCCGCCCGGCCGCGTTGGCAACGGGCGAGAGGAGATCACATTGGATCGTCACGAGGGCTTCCGCGAGTTCGTGCTCGCCCGGCAACAGGCGTTGATGCGGACCGCGTACCTGCTCGTGGGCGACCGTCACCTCGCTGAGGACCTGTTGCAGAGCACGTTGACGAACGTCGCCGGGCACTGGCACAAGCTGGCGGCGGGCGGGAACGCGGAGGCGTACACCCGCAGGGCGCTGGTGAACCAGTACATCTCGTGGCGGCGCAGACCGCGCTTCGAGGTGCCGAGCGCGGAGCCGCCCGAGCAGGGCGTCTCCTACGACGACGCGGCGCTCGACCGCGTCGTGCTGCGCCGGGCGCTGGCCAAGCTGACGCGCAAGCAGCGCGCGGTGATCGTGCTGCGGTTCTGGGAGGACCTGACGGAGGCCCAGACCGCGGAGGCGCTGGGCTGCTCGCTCGGCAACGTCAAGAGCCAGACCCATCACGCGCTGGCGCGGTTACGCGCGCTGGCGCCGGAGCTGAGCGAGGACTTCACGGCCGAGGAGGTGTCCAGATGAGCAGGCTGCGCGCGGCACTCGGCGAGCTGGCCCAGGAGGCGCCGGACGTGGCGCCCACGACGGACCTGGCGGCGCTCGCGGTGGCGAACCACCAACGACACAGGAGAAACATCACCATGGCAACGGCCTTTTTCGCGACAGTGGCGCTGGTGGGGGCGGTGACGGCGGGCGTGACGCTGAACGGGTCCGGCCAGGCCGCCCCCGCCACGTCGTCGGTGCCCGCCGACCTGCCCGCGGGCAAGGTGGGCGCCCTCAGCCACGCTTACCTCACGCAGTGCGAGATCGACGAGTCGCAGGCGCCGCCGTCTTTCGACTGTTCGCAGGTCGAGTGGCGGGTCGTCACCCGCACGGGCAGGACGTACCGGGTGCCGCAGGCGCTCGCCACCAGCGTCACCGATTCGCGGTCGCCGGTCGCGCTCAGCAGGGACGGGCGGATGTTCGCCTACTACAGCAGGAAGGAGGGGACGTACGTGGTCCGCGACCTGGTGGCCGGCACCCAGGTCGTCTCGCGGGCCAAGGTCAAAGAGTCGAAGATCGACCGCGGCGCGATGCTGGTCGTCTCCGAGGACGGGCGCCACCTCGCCTTCGACCCGCGCGAGGGGAGCAAGTATCCGGGGCTGCTGATCGACGTGCGCACCGGCGAAACGACCACGCTGAACGGCAAGTACGAGGCGATCGGCATCAAGGACGGGCTGGTCGAGCTGATCCGCTACCTCAAGACCGACCTGTGGCTGATGCCGGTCACCGGCGGCGGCAAGCCGGTGCGCTTCCCCGGCACGTACATCATGTTCAGCGAGCTCGCCCCGGACGGCCGCACGGTGGCCGCGATCGAGTTCGACGAGATGCGGAAGAGGAAGGTGACGCTGCTCGACACCAAGACCGGCCGGGTGGTGCGGAAGGTGACGGTCAAGGGCGCGCCGGACGTGAAGTCGCCCGGCTCCGTGCGGATCTGGGCGAGCGCGTCCGAGGTGATGGTCGACTACCAGGTGGGCAAGGAACTGCGCAGCTACGCGGTGAACGTCGACACCGGGAAGGCCCGGCTGGTGCAGAAGGTGTCCCTCACCACCGCACAGGAGGTCATACTGCCAGCCGATTGGTGACGGCGATGGCGCGATGAGTGGTCCTTCTGCCGACATAGGATCTTCTCATCTGCCATCAGACCGCATGCCCGAAAGGCCGCCATGATTCACCCCCTCAGCCGGCGGTCCGCCTTGCTGGGCGCCTCGGCCGTGGCCGGTGCCGCCCTGTGGGAAAGGCCGGCTGAGGCGGTGAGCACCGCCGTGAGCACCGCCGCGTTCGACGCCGCTCGGGAGCGCTGGGTGAGCCTGCTGGCCGGCGGCGCCTACGACCCCGGCCACACGGACAAGATCCAGGCCATCGAGGGCTCGGCGAACGCGGTGCTGCGCAAGCTGAAGCCGGACCCGCGCCGCCCGAGCCTGTGGCCCGACCTGCCGCTGGCCAACCCTCGTACGGGCGACTTCAACCGCTCCTACAACCGCATGCGCACGCTCGCCCTCGGCTGGGCCACGCCGGGCACCGCCATGCACGGCAACCCGCAGGTCGCGGAGACCGCGGTCAGGGCGCTCGACTTCCTGTACGAGCACGCCTACCACGAGCACCTCGACCGGCGGGGCAGCAACTGGTACTGGTGGGAGATCGGCGTGCCGCGCGCGCTGACCGACACCTGCGCCCTGCTCTACGACGGCCTGCCGAAGGACCACCTCGGCCGCTGGCTGCGCCCGCTGCGCCGCTGGTGCCCCGACCCGGAGCGGCGGATCAGCCATCCCGGCGTGATCGAGACCGGCGCGAACCGGGCGGGCAAGGCCATGGCCGTGGCGATGCGCGGGCTGCTCACCCACGACGCGCGCCTGGTCAAGCGGGCCAGGGACGCGGTCTCCGACCTGTTACGGCGCACGAAGGGGCCCGGCGACGGCTTCTACCGCGACGGGTCGTTCATCCAGCACGACGTCTACCCCTACACCGGCAGCTACGGCGTCGACTACCTGGAGAGCGTCGCCAAGCTCATCGCCATGCTCGCGCGCTCGCCGTGGGAGATCCCCCGGATCGGCAACGTGTACGAGATCGTGGACCGCTCGTTCGTGCCGTTCGTCTTCGACGGGCTGATGATGGACTGCGTCCGCGGCCGGCAGATCTCGGTGCAGGGCCACCGCGACCACCATTCGGGGCAGAAGACCGTCGAGGCCGTCCTCACCCTGCTGGACAGCGCACCCGAACGGCACGCCCGGCGCTGGCGGCCGCTGGTGAAGGGCTGGCTCACCCGCAACCAGGCGATCCCCTTCGGCACGCACGCGCCGCTGGCGAGCCTCGCGCGGGCCGAGGCGCTGCTGGCCGACGGCTCGGTGCCGGTCGGGCCGCGGACGACGGGGACGTACATCTTCGCCGACATGGACCGGGTCGTGCACCGCCGTCCCGGCTGGGCCTTCGCCATCGCGATGAGCTCGCAGCGCATCGGCGCGGCCGAGGCCATGAACCAGGAGAACCTGCACGGCTGGTACACCGGCGACGGCATGACGTACCTCTACACCGACGACCTCACCCACTGGAACGACGACCTCTGGCCGACGATCGACCCGTACCGGCTGCCGGGCACGACGGTCGACACCCGCAGGCGCGCCGACCTCACGCACGGCACGCGCCGCCTGCCCCCCACCCCGTGGGCGGGCGGGGTGGCGCTGGACGGCGAGTACGGCGTCGCCGCCATGAAGCTGGTCGCGGGCGGCTCGTCGCTGCGCGCCAAGAAGGCGTGGTTCCTCCTCGACGACGCGGTGATCGCGCTCGGCGCCGGCATCACCGCCTCCGACGGCCGCCGGGTCGAGACGATCGTGGAGAACCGCAACACCCACGCCGAGCACCCGCCGCTGACCAGGGGCGAGCGGTGGCTCCACCTGTCCGGCGTGGCCGGGTACGCGCTGCTGGACGGCGCCGAGGTCAAGGTCATCCGCGAGCAGCGCACCGGCCGCTGGCGCGACATCGACAAGGGCGCCACGACCGGCGGCGACACGACCCCCGTCACCAGGCACTACACGACGATCGTGATCGACCACGGCGCCGACCCGCGCAAGGCCCGCTACGCCTACGCGGTGCTGCCCGGAGCCTGCGCCGAGCGGACCGCCGCCTATCGGCGGGGGGTCGAGGTCCTGGCCAACAACTCCACGGCCCAGGCCGTCGCCCGCGGCGACCTGATCGCCGCGGTGTTCTGGCGGGCGGGCAGCGTCGAGACCCCGCACGGGAAGCTCTCCGCCGACGGCCCGTGCACGCTGGTGCTGCGCCGCGACCGCGGTCGGGTGCGGGTCGCCGTCTCCGACCCGTCCAGGACCGCCGACGAAGTGCGGATCAGGCTGCCGTGGGCGGTGCGCTCGGTCGTGAAGCGCGGCCGCAGCGTGCACAGGTCCAAGAAGTCGATCAGGGTGGAGGTCGGCGGCAGCCGCGGCGCCACCCACACCGCCGTCGTACGCGTCTGAGCCGCGCTCGCTCACGCCGGGTAGGCGTGGGTCTCGGTCGCTTTGACCGACGCCCAGATGCGCTGGCCCGGGGTCAGGTCGAGGTCGGCGACGGCGGCCGGGGTGATGTCGGCGAAGGCGGTGACGGGGCCGTCGAGGTGCACCCGTACGTTGTCGCCGTGCCGTTCGATGCCGCCGATCGTGGCCTGCCACAGGTTGCGCGGGCTGCCGTCGGGGCGGCTGCGGTAGAGCGCGACGGCGGCCGGCGGGAAGGCGACGAACGCCGGCCCGTCCAGGTGCTCGGAGGTGTGCAGCGGCAGCTCCCCCACCTTGACCAGGGCCCCTTCGGCCACGCCCCGATAGAGGTTGAGCCCGACCAGGCGGGCCACGTAGTCGGTGCGCGGGCGGCGGGCGACCTCGGCCGGCGGGCCCTGCTGGACGATCGCGCCGTCTTCGATGACGATCAGCCGGTCGGCCAGCACCATCGCGTCGAGAGGGTCGTGGGTGACCAGCACGGTGGCCCCGTCGAAGTCCGCCAGGTGGCGGCGGAGCTGGGAGCGGATCTCCAGCCGGGTGTGGGCGTCCAGCGCGGCGAGCGGCTCGTCCAGCAGCAGCAGCTCCGGGCGTACGGCCAGCGCGCGGGCGAGCGCGACCCGCTGGGCCTGCCCGCCGGACAGCTGCCGGGGCCTGGCGGCGGCCCGGTCGGCCAGCCCGACCCGCTCCAGCAGGGCGGCGGCGGCGCGGCGGGCCTCGGCCTTCGGCACGCCCTGGCAGCGCGGCCCGAAGGCGACGTTGTCCAGGGCCGACAGGTGGGGGAAGAGCAGGTAGTCCTGGAACACCATGCCGATCGGGCGCTGCTCCGCGGGCAGGGTGTGCAGCGGGCGGCCGTCGAGGACGATCTCGCCCTCCGACAGCCCGGTCAGCCCGGCCAGGGCGCGCAGCGCGGTGGTCTTGCCCGCGCCGTTGGGCCCGAGCAGCGCGACCACCTCGCCGGCGGCGACGCGCAGGTCGAGATCGAGGGTGAAGGCGGCCCGGGTGACCACCAGGCGGGCGTCGAGGGTCATGCGGCGCTCACCCACCGGTCGCGCAGGCTGGCCAGGATGATCACCGAGACGGCCAGCAGCACGAGGCTGAGCACGATGGCGGCCTCCGGCTCGGTCTCCAGCGCGAGGTAGACGGCCAGCGGCATGGTGCGGGTGGTGCCGGGGAAGTTGCCGGCGAAGGTGATGGTCGCGCCGAACTCGCCGAGCGCCCGCGCCCAGCACAGCACCGCCCCCGCCACCACGCCCGGCATGACCATCGGCAGCGTCACCCGGCGGAACACGGTCCAGCGGGAGGCACCGAGCGTCGCGGCGGCCTCCTCGAAGCGCTGGTCGGCGCCGCGCAGCGCGCCCTCCACACTGATCACCAGGAACGGCATCGCCACGAACGCCTCGGCCACGATCACCCCGGCGGTGGTGAACGGCAGCGTGACGCCGAAGCTCGACTCCAGCCACTGCCCCACGAGGCCGCGCCGGCCGAGCACCAGCAGCAGCGCGACGCCGCCCACGACCGGCGGCAGTACCAGCGGCACGGTGACCAGCGCCCGCACCAGCCGCCGCCCGGGGAACTCCACCCGGGCCAGCAGCCAGGCGAGCGGCACTCCGAGCAGCAGGCAGAAGGCGGTGGCGACGGTGGCGCACACCAGCGACAGCCGCAGCGCCTCCAGCACGTGCGGCTCGGCCAGCCGCTCCAGCAGCGTCGGCCAGGGGGCCCGGATCAGCAGCCCGGCCAGCGGCAGCACCAGGAAGACCAGACCCGCGACGGCGGGCAGCACCAGCATCCACGGCAGCCGCCCGGCGATCTCACGGCCCGCGGCCCGCCGGCCGCCGGACCTCGGCAGGTCGGCATGCTCCTGTGGGGAGAGGTTCATGGGCGGTCAGGGAGCCTCGAAGCCGGCTTTGGTCAGCACGTCCTTGCCCTGCTGCGACAGCACGAGGTCCATGAACTGCCCGGCCAGGTCACCGGCGGGGGCCTTGGCCAGCGTGGCGATCGGGTAGTCGTTGATCGCCTGGTCCGCCTCGGGGAACTCGATGCCGGTCACCTTGCCCGCCGAGGCGATCACGTCCGTCCTGTAGACCAGCGCCGCGTCCACCTCGCCCAGCTCGACCTTGGTGAGGGTGGCCTTGACGTCCTGTTCCAGGGTGACGGGGGTGACCCTCAGCCCGGCCGCGTCCAGCGCCTTGACCGCCGCCGCGCCGCACGGCACCTGCTCGGCGCAGAGCGCCACCTTCACCTTGGCGTCGGTGAGGTCCTTCAGCTCGTCCACCTTGGCCGGGTTGTCCTTCGGCACGGCGATCTGCAGCTTGTTGCGGACGAACGTGACCGGCGAGGCCGCCAGGGACGCGTCGGTGACGGTCTTCATCGTGGCCGGGCTCGCCGCGGCGAACACGTCGGCGGGCGCCCCCTGGACGATCTGCTGGGCCAGCGTCGCGCTGGAGCCGAAGTTGAACTTCACCGTCGTGCCCGGATGCGCGGCCTCGAAGGTCCTGCCGAGCTCGGTGAACGTCCCGGTCAGCGACGCCGCCGCGAACACCGTCACCTCCTTCGCCCCGCCACCGGAGGCCGGGGCCGAGCTCGAAGCGGAGGTCGCGGCCGGCTCGCCCGAGCCGCAACCGGACAGGCCCGCCAGCGCGAGCGCGACGGGCAGGGCGATCGCCCATCGGGAAAGACGCCTGAACACCAAGGGGAGCTCCTCACACGTGACCGGCCACGCGCTCGTGACCGGGGATCTCCACGACGACGTTGGTGGACTTGATCACGGCGACCGCCACCACCCCCGGCTCCAGACCCAGCTCGTCGGCGGCCTGACGGCTCATCAGCGACACCACGCGGAACGGGCCCGCGGCGATCTCCACCTGCGCCATCACCGCGTCGCGGATCACGTCGGTGACGATCCCGCGAAAACGGTTGCGCGCCGACGAACGGCCGCCGTCCACCTCCTCGACCTGGGCGCGGGCGAAGGCGGCCAGGTCGACGCCGTTCACCTGCCGGTGGCCGTGCTCGTCCCGCTCGGCGGTCAGCCGGCCCGCGTCCACCCACCGGCGTACGGTGTCGGAGCTGACCCCGAGCAGCGCCGCGGCCTCACTGATCCGGAACGTCGTCACAAGCCCTCACCCTACCTTCCGCACATACGAGCCTGAATACCCGCCTGCGACCGCAGCAGCGGCCGGATCATCCCGCCAGCCCTGGCATCCACGAGGCGGGCGAGATCCGCCGCCGCCGCGGCGGCCGCCGATCCATCCTCCACCCGCCGGACGCCGGATCAGGCGAGCAACCGGTCGACCAGCCGGTCGAGGTAGTCGGGGGTGAGCGGGCCCGCGCCGAACAGGACGCGTATGTAGATCGGCGCCAGGAGATGGTCCAGCACCTCCAGCGCGTCGGGCGGGTCCTCGCCGCGGTCGCGGGCGCGGTCGAGCAGGACCTGCATCTGCCTGGCTCGGTCCGCCAGGAGCTCGTCGCGCGCCTGAAGACCCTGCTGCCCCTCCCCCGACAGCGCGACGGCGAGCCGCACCAGCGCCAGCCCGTCGGGCCCGGTGACCTCGCGGACCACTTGGGCGGCGTAGGTGCGCAGGTCGTCGGCCAGGTTGCCGGTGTCGGGCATCGGCGCCTGCGTGTTGAGCCGGGCCAGCAGCACATCGCCGAGCAGGGCTTGGAGGTTGCCCCACCGGCGGTAGAGGCTGGTGTCGGCCACACCCGCGCGGGCCGCGATGTCGCCGATGGTGAAGTTTCCGTAGCCGCGCTCGCTGACCAGCTCGGTCACGGCCTGGTGCACCGCCGCGCGGACCCGCGCGCTGCGCCCGCCGGGCCGTCTGGCCCGCTTCTGCTCGTCCATACCCCACCTTAACGCAGTCGAGAACTGTGTTAAGGTCCCTTCTAAACGCAGTCACTGACTGCTTTTAGAAGGGGATGTGCGTGAAAGCGTTGCTCACGCTGACCTGCGCAGGTCAGTTCATGGTGCTGCTCGACAACACGATCGTCGGCGCCGCCCTGCCCGACATGGAGCAGCGGCTCCACACCGGGCTGACCGGCCTGCAGTGGATCGTCGACGCCTACGTGCTGCTGGTGGCCATGCTGCTGCTGCCGGGCGGCGTCTTCGCCGACCGGTTCGGCCGCAGGCGGGTGTTCCTGGCCGGGCTGGTGGTGTTCACGGCCGCGTCGGTGGTGTGCTCGCTCGCGCCCTCGATCGGCTGGCTCATCGCCGGGCGGGTGCTGCAGGGGGTCGGCGCCGCGGCGCTGAGCCCCGCCTCGCTGGCGCTGCTCGTCGCCGCGTACCCCGCACCGAAGGAGCGCGTCAGGGCGATCGGGTTGTGGGCCGGGTTCAGCGGCATCGGCCTGGCCGCCGGGCCGCTGGCGGGCGGGATCCTGGTGGAGTCCTTCGGCTGGCCCGCCATCTTCCTGGTCAACGTGCCCATCGGGGCGGTCCTGCTGGTGGCCGGGCTGCGCGTGCTGAGCGAGTCCCGCAACCCGGGCGCGCCGCCGATCGACGTCCCCGGCACGGTCCTGTCCGTCGCCGGCGTGGGCGCCGTGACCTACGGCCTGATCGAGGGCGGTTCCCGAGGGTGGACCTCGCCGGTGATCCTGGGCAGCTTCGCCGCCGGGCTGGCGCTCCTGGCCGCGTTCGTCGTGGTCGAGGGCCGGGTGCCGACGCCGATGCTGCCGCTGCGGCTGTTTCGTGAGCGGCTGTTCACGGCGTCCAACACGGCGATGGTCGTGGTCGGGTTCGCGCTGATGGGCTCGTCGTTCTTCTTCTCCCAGTTCTTCGTCCACGTCCAGGGCACGTCGATCCTGGTCGCCGGGCTGCGGACCCTGCCCGCCACGCTGGCCATGGTGATCGTCAGCCCGTTCGCGGGCCGGTTCGCGGCCAGGTACGGCTTCCGCGTCGTCGTCAGCATCGGCCTGGCGCTGGCCGGGCTGGGGCTGCTGGCGCTGGGCCTCGTCCACGCCGACACCGGCTACGGGAACGTGTGGTGGCGGCTGGCGGTCGTCGGCATCGGGTTCGCACTCGCCATGTCGCCGCTGACCGGGGCCGCCGTCCAGGCGGTCAGCCCGCAGGAAGGGGGCCTCGCCTCGGGCGTCAGCAGCACCACCCGGCAGATCGGCGCGGTGCTCGGCGTGGCGGTGCTCGGGGCGATCGTCCACACGCGGGAGTCCGGCGGCGCCTCCTTCGAGTCGGCACTCAACAGCGCCTTCCTCGCGGCGGGCGCCGTGACCCTGGCCTGCGCCGTGTTCACCGGTTTGTGGCTGACCGCGGCACGGACGCCGAGGGGCGGCGTCCGTGCGGTGAGTGAGCCGCCGCTGGCGGCCTCTCCCAGCCGGCTCACCTCCTGAGCCGCACGGCGTTCAGGGGCGGGGCGTGGTGCTCGTGACGCGCTCGGCGAACCAGCGGGTGATCGTCGTGGGGTGGGTGATGGCGGTGCCGACGACGACGGCGTACGCGCCCGCCTCCATCGCCGCCCCGGCCTGCTCCACGGTGTGGATGCGGCCCTCGGCGACCACCGGGACGGGCAGGTCGGCGGCGAGCCTGGCGAGCAGGTCGAGATCGGGGCCGTCGGTCTTGCGGGAGTAGGACGTGTAGCCGGCCAGGGTGGTCCCGACGACGTCCGCGCCGGCCTCGGCGGCGGCGACGCCCTCCTCGTACGTGGACACGTCGGCCATGACGAGCCGACCGGTCCGCTCGTGGACGGCCGTCACGGTGTCGGCGAGACTGCGGCCGTCGGGCCGCTGGCGGCCGGTGCCGTCCACGGCCACGACGTCGGCGCCCGCCTCGGCGACGGCCAGGGCGTGCTCCAGGGTCGGGGTGATGTAGACGTCGCCGTCGCCGTCCTTCCACAGGCCGATGAGCGGCAGGTCCAGGGCGGCCCGGATGCGCCGGAGGTCCTCGACGCCCTGGGCGCGGATCCCGGCGGCGCCGCCCGCCGCGGCGGCCTCGGCGACGCGGCGCATGGTGTCGGGATCGCGCATCGGCTCCCCGGGGTAGGCCTGGCACGAGACCACGAGCCGGCCCCGGATCGCCTCCAGCACGGGATGAGCGGCAGTGGGAGTCATCGGTCCTTCCTGATGGGTCATTCGGCCCCCGACCCGCCGCCGCCCGCAGGCAGGCCCAGACGGGCAACCCCGGGGAGGGGTGCGATGGGGGTCATCGGTCTCTCCTGAGAGGTCATTCTGGCCCTCACCCGCCACCGCCCGTGGTCAGGGCCAGGTGGGCAGCCCCGGGAGGGCGGCGGTAGGGGTCATTCTGGCCCTGGCCCCCCACCGCCCGTGATCAGGGCCAGGCGGGCAGCCCCGGGGAGGGAGGCGGTGGGGGTCATTCTGGCCCTGGCCCGCCACCGCCCGTGATCAGGCTCAGGCGGGCAGCCCGGAGAGGGCGGCGGTAGGGGTCATTCTGGCGCCGGCCCGCGAAAGTCCGTGGTCAGGGCCAGGCGGGCGGCGCCGAGGAGGGCGGCGGTTGCGGAGAGGGCGGCGGGCCGGACCGGGACGTCCCGGAGGGCGGGCAGCGTCTCGGCGGCGACTGCCGCGCGCAACGGCCCCCACCAGGGCTCGCCGCATCCGGCGACGCCCCCGCCGACGATCACGATCTCGGGGTCGAGGACGTTCATCAGCCCGCCGATCGCCTGGCCGAGCGCGGTCGCGCCGGTGGCCAGGACCTCGGCCGCCACCGGATCGCCCGCAGCGGCCAGCCGGGCGACCTCGGCGAGGCCGCCGGGGGTCTCCGTCCCGGCCCGGCGGCGGTACGCGCCGAGCAGCGCAGGCCCGGACGCGACCGCCTCCACGTGCCCCTGGCCGCCGCACGGGCACGGCAGCCCGGCCGCCGCCGCCACGGGGACGTGCCCCGCGTGGCCGGCCACCGCGTGCGCCCCGTGCCGGACCCGCCCGCCGAGGACGAGCGAGGCCCCGACGCCGGTGCCGACGGCGACGAGCAGGACGTCGGCGCGGCCGGCGGCGGCGCCGCGCCACAGCTCGCCGAGGGCGTGCGCGTGCACGTCGTTGTCGACGGCCACCGGCAGGCCGAGCCCGCGCGACAGCTCGCCGCGCAGGTCGGTGCCGGCCCAGCCGGCGAGCGCGCTGGTGGCGGAGACGACCACCCCGCGTACGGGGTCGATGACGCCCGCGCTGCCGACGCCGACGGTGGTCACGCCATCCCGGAGGAGGGAGCGGACGAGGCCGGCGGCCGTGGTGAGGATCGCCTCGCGGCCCTCGGCGCCGGGGGTGGGCCTGGTCGCGGTCTCCAGCAGCTCGCCGGAGGGATCGACCAGGCCGGCGGCGGTCTTCGTCCCGCCGATGTCGAGGCCGACGACGAGACTCACAGCAGCCCGGCCTCCTCCAGCCGGGCGGCCACGGTCCGGGTCTCCTCGGCGGTCAGCTCGCGCATCGGCGCGGCGACGGCGGCCCGGTCGATGACCTTCCGCAGGGCGAGCGCGGTCTTGAACGCGCCGACGCCCCGCGTGCTGCCGCCCGCGCTGTCCGGGAAAGCGGCCTCGACGATGCGGAACAGCCGGGCCAGGCGGTCCTGCTCGGCCCTGGCGTCCGCCCAGCGGGCCTCGGCGCAGGCCCGCAGCAGCCGTACGTAGCCGTGCGGGTCGACGTTGGCGAGGCCGGGCACGGCGCCGTCGGCTCCGGCCAGCATCATCGCGTCGACCACGACCTCGTGCCCGGTCAGCGCCGAGAAGCCCGGCATCCCGGACGTGCCCAGGACGACCTGGCGGAAGCCGACGTCGTCGCCGCTGGAGTCCTTGAGTCCGTCGATGACGCCGTCGGCGGCCAGCGTCAGGGTCTGCTCGACGGTGAGCTTGGTGTGCACCGACACCGGCACGTCGTAGGCGAGGAGCGGCACCTCGACGGCCGCCTTGACGGCGCGGAAGTGCCGGTCGACCTCGACGGGGTGGACGCGGGCGTAGAACGGCGGGGTCACCACGACGGCGTCCGCGCCGAGCTTGGCGGCGATCTCGGCCCGTTCGATCACGCGGGGGGTGGTGGTCTCGATGCAGCCGGCGAGCACGGGCACCCGGCCCGCCGCCGTCCGGATCACGACCTCCAGCGCCCTGTCCCGGCGGGAGTCGGTGAGGAAGGCGCTCTCGCCGGAGCTGCCGAGCGCGAACAGCGCGTCGACACCCGCCTCGATCAGGAACTCGACCAGCCGCTCCAGCGATGCCGCGTCGACCTCGCCCTCCGTCGTCAGTGGCGTGACGATCGGGGGGACGACGCCGCGGAAGCGGGGTGTGCGGGGACTCAAAGGACGCTCCTTACAGGGGTTTCGGGGTGGAGGCAGTGCCAGGAGTGCGCCGGGTCGGCTTCGGCGTGCGTCGCGGAAGGGAACTCGGCGGCGCACGCGTCGCTGGCCTTCCAGCAGCGGGTGCGGAAGGGACATCCGGACGGCGGGTGGGTGGCCGACGGGACCGGGCCGGTGAGGACGATCCGCTCGCCGTCGTCGAGCAGGCTGGGCGTGGCGGAGAACAGGGCCCGGGTGTAGGGGTGGCGGGCGTGCCCGGCCACCTCGGCGGTCGGGCCTTCCTCGACGACCCGGCCGAGGTACATCACCGCGATCCGGTCGGCCAGGTAGCGCACCGTCTGGATGTCGTGGGAGATGAACACCAGCCCCAGCCCGAGCTCGGTCCGCAGGTCGAGCAGCAGGTTGAGCACCTGGGCCCGGACGGAGACGTCGAGCGCGCTGGTGGGCTCGTCGGCGACGATCACGTCGGGTTCGAGGGTCAGGGCGCGCGCGACGGCGACCCGCTGGCGCTGCCCGCCGGACAGCTGGCCGGGGAGCGCCGCGGCGACGTGGCCGGGCAGCCCGACGAGGTCGAGCAGGTCGCGTACCCGCTCCTCGCGCCGGCGGGGCGTCCCCCTGCGGTGCACGTCGAGCGGGTCGCGCAGGATGCGGCGGACGGGCAGGCGAGGGTTCAGCGCGGTGGAGGCGTCCTGGAACACCATGGCGACCGCGGCGCCGGCCTCGCGGCGGCGGCGCCTGGCCGGCAGCGTCCACAGGTCCTCGCCGCGGAAGCGCACCGTTCCGGAGGTGGGGGCCTGGAGGCCGACCACCACCTTGGCCAGGGTGGACTTGCCGCACCCCGACTCGCCGACCACGCCGAGGATCTCGCCGCGGCGTACGGACACGGTGGCGTCGCTGAGCGCGTGCACCTTGTCGCGGTGGATCAGCCCGCCGCTGCGCGCGGTGTGCACGACGTGCACGTGTTCGAGGCTGACGACGGGTTCGGTCACGACTGTCCCCCTCCAGGGTGGAAGCAGGCCCGCGCGTGCTCGCGCGGATCGCCGGCCAGCGGCGGCGTCTCGGCGCGGCAGAGCGCGTCGGCCGCCGGGCACCGGTTGGCGAAGCGGCAGCCGGGCCCGAAGTCCTGCGGGGCGGGCACCATGCCGGCCACCTGGTGCAGCCGCTTCGCCCCCGCTTCCAAGGTGAGCACCGAGCCGAGCAGGCCGCGGGCGTAGTGGTGGCGGGCGTCGGACAGCAGCGAGCCGGTGGCGCCGACCTCGGCGAGCTGGCCCGCGTACATGACGGCGACGCGGTGCACGAGCTGCCCGACCAGGCCGAGGTCGTGGGAGACCAGCACCATGGCGAAGCCGAGCTCCTCGCGCAGCCGGATCAGCAGCTCGACCACCTGGGCCTGCACGGTCACGTCGAGCGCGGTGGTCGGCTCGTCGGCGACCAGCAGGCGCGGGCTGCGGGACAGCGCCATCGCGATGAGCACCCGCTGGCGCTGGCCGCCGGACAGCTCGTGGGGGTAGCTGCTCGGGGTGCGGCGCGGGTCGAGGCCGACGAGTTCGAGCAGCTCCTCCGGCGTACGGGTGCCGCCCCGTCTGGTGAGCTGGCGCAGCTGGGTGCCGACGAGGACGGACGGGTTCAGCGACGACATGGCGTCCTGGTAGACCATGGCGATCTCCGGGCCGGAGATGGCCCGCCGCTCGCGGGGCGGCAGGTCGAGGATGTCGCGGCCCTCGTACAGGATGCGGCCGCTGGTCTCGGCGCCGCGCGGCAGCAACCCCATGATCGCCAGGCTGGTCAGGCTCTTGCCGCAGCCGGACTCCCCCACCAGGCCCAGCGTCTCGCCGACGCGTACGTCGAAGGAGAGCCCCTGGACGACGGGGACGTCGCCGTAGCGCTGCGGGAAGCGGATCGTGAGGTCCTCGACCGACAGCAGGGGCGCGGCCCCGGGCGGCAGCGGCGGGACGCGCGGCGCCCGTTCGCGCACCCGGTCGGCGAGCCGGGCGAGCGCGTCGTCCACCTCGGCGGCCTGCGCGGGGGCGGTCCGCGGTGCGGCCTCCTCCTCGGCGCGGGCGGCCGCCGTGCGGCGGGCCGAGCGTGGCGCGGCCCAGGCGTCGGTCAGCCCCTCGGCCAGCAGGTTGAGCGCGAGGACGGTGACGAGGATCGCCAGGCCGGGGAAGAACGTGGCCCACCAGCCGCCGGACAGCACGATCTGCCGGCCGTAGGCGAGGACGTTGCCCCAGCTCGGGGCCGGGTCCTGGATGCCCGCGCCGATGAAGGACAGGCTGGCCTCGAAGATGATCGCGTCGGCCACGAGGACGGTGGCGAAGACCATGATCGGCGCGGCGCAGTTGACGGCGACGTGCCTGATCAGGATGTGCCTGCGGGGCGCGCCGAGCACCTGCTCCGCGGCGACGTAGTCCTCGCCGTACTGGGCGAGGACGTTGGCGCGTACGACGCGGGTGAGCTGCGGCACGTACAGGAAGGCGATCGTCATGATGAGGACGGGCAGGTGGCGGCCGAACACCGCGACGAGCACCGCGGCGAGCGCGATGCCGGGGAAGGCCATGATCACGTCCAGGACGCGCATGATGCCCTCGTTGACGGCCTTGCGCGAGGTGGCCGCGAGGCTGCCCAGCACCGCGCCGGCCAGCACGGCGAGCGCGGTGGCGCCGAGGCCGATGAGCAGCGAGGAGCGGGCGCCGTGCGCGATCCTGGCGAACACGTCGCGCCCGGCCCGGTCGGTGCCGAGCCAGTGGTCGCCACCCGGCGGGGCGGCGGGCGTGCCGGTCGCGAGCGGGTCGCCGGCGAACAGCGGCGCGAGCACCGCGAACAGCGCGACGGCGACCAGCACGGCCAGGGAGACGGCGGCGACCGGCGAGAGGCGGCGGAAGCCGATCCCGGCCCGGGACAGCCGGGCGGTCAGTCCTGCTCTGAGCATGTCTCACACCACCCTGATCCGCGGGTTGAGGACGAGGTAGAGCAGGTCCACCACCAGGTTGACGACGAGGAACGCCAGCGCGATCGTCAGCACCGCGCCCTGCACCAGCGCCACGTCGCCGTTGGTGACGCCTTCGAGGATGAGCTTGCCCATCCCGGGCAGGTCGAAGATCGTCTCGATGACGACGGCGCCGCTCAGGAGGTAGCCGACCCGCAGGCCGAGCACGGTCAGCGGGGTGATGAGGGCGTTGCGCAGCGCTCCGCGGACGACGACGGCGCGGGGCAGGCCGTTGCCGGTCGCCGTCCGTACGTAGTCCTTGTCGAGTTCCTCCACCATCGAGGTGCGCACCAGGCGCGACAGCGAGGCCGCGACGGGCACGGCGATCGCCACCGCGGGCAGCGTGAGCGACCGCAGCCAGCCCGCCGGGGAGTCGGCCGGGTTGACGTAGCCGCCGGTCGGGAAGACGTCGAGGCCGAGCGCGAACTCCTGGATGAGCAGGATGCCCAGCCAGAACGAGGGCACCGCCACCCCGGCGACGGACAGCACGCGGGTGAGCTGGTCCGGCCACCGGTCCCGGTACAGCGCGCCGACGACGCCGAAGGCCAGGGCGCCGGCGACGGCGAGCACCAGGCCGAGGGCGGTGAGCTGCATGGTGAGGGGGAAGGCCGTGACGACCCGGTCCACCACAGGGGCGGCCGGCGGGGCGGTGTAGCCCAGGTCGCCCTGAACGAGCTGCCCCAGGAAGCGCACGTAGCGCACCGGGAGCGGGTCGTCCAGGCCGTGCTCGGCCCGGTAGGCGGCACGCGCCTCTGGGCTCGCGCCTTCGCCCAGCGCGTTGTAGGCCGGGTCGTTGGGCGAGAACTGGAGGACCACGAAGACCAGCAGGGTGACGCCCAGCAGCATGGGCGGCAGCGTCACCAGCCGTCTCGCGGTCATCCGGAGGAATGCGAACATGGTGCTTTCTTGTCGGAGCGGGGGTCAGACGCGCGCGACGTCGAGGAAGGACAGGCCCGTCGTGGGGATGGGCTTGAAGCCGGACAGTACCTTGTCGTCCCAGGCGGTCGGCAGCTTGCGGTGCAGGATCGGGTAGAGCGGGGCCTCCTCGGCGGCCAGGTCCACCGCCTGGGCCCACAGCTTCTTCTGCTCGGCGGCGTCGTCGGTCTGGACCGCGGCGTCGAGCAGCTCCAGCATCTTCTTCGCCTCGGCGGTGCCGTCCCAGCGGTAGCGCTTGGCAGGCCAGATGCCGTCGTAGAACCAGCGCAGCAGCAGGTCCATGTCGTTGCCGAAGACCGAGGGGTCGCCGGGCGCGACCAGGACCTCGAACTCGCCGGGGTCGATCTTGTTGGTGTACTGGCCGCCGGACTGGCCGATGTCGAGGGTGGTGGAGACGCCGACGGCGTCCCAGGACTCCTTGATGATGGGGACGATGTCCTTCACCCAGCCGGCGTCCGTGGTGACCATGGTGACGTCGAGCTTGTCGACGCCGGCCTCCTTGAGCAGGGCCTTGGCCTTGTCGGGGTCGTAGCCGTAGACGGTGGCGGCGCGGGCGTAGGCGGGGTGCGTCTCCTGGACGTAGCCGGTGGCGGCGGCGCCGTTGCCGAGCATGCCGGTCCGGATGACCTTGTCCTTGTCGATGGCGTAGTGCAGCGCCTGGCGCACCCGCTTGTCGTCGAAGGGCTTGCGGGAGCAGTTGAACATGAGGAAGAGCAGGCCGAAGGACTGGACCGACTCCATCTTGTGCTTCTGGCCCACCTTCTCGGCGTCGAGGTAGGGGACGTCCTCGATGGCGGCGACGCGCCCCGACTCCAGCGCGGTCACCCGCGCCGACGGGTCGGACAGCAGCCGCCAGGTCATGCTCTTGACCTTCGCGGGCCGCGGGCCGTTGTACTTGTCCCACCGCTCGAAGACGATCTTGTCCTCCTTGGTGGCCTCAACCACGCGGTACGGGCCGGAGCCCACCGGCTTGGCGTCGAAGCCGGCCTTGTCCTTCTCCACGAGCGCCTTCGGCACGACCTTGACGACCGCCAGCCGCTCCTTCAGCAGCGGGAAGGCGTGCTTGAGCTTGATCTCCACGGTCTTGTCGTCCACGGCGGTGACCTGCGACACGAACGGGATGAACTGCACCATGAGGGAGGCGTTGGCCGGGTCCAGCACGCGGGCGAAGCTGAAGGCCACGTCGGCGGCCGTGACCGGCGAGCCGTCGTGGAAGGTGGCGCCGTCGCGCAGGCCGATCCTCACGGTGGTGTCGTCCACCTGCTGCGGCTCGCCGGCCGCGAGGGCCGCGTACGACTCGCGGGTGACCGGGTCGAGGTCGAACAGCGCCTCGAAGACGTGCATGTTGGCGGCGACGGGGGTGGCGCCGGAGGAGGTCATCGGGTCGAACCCGGTCGACAGCGCGTACGAGATGCCCGCCTCGATCGTGTCGGCGCCGGCGGCGGGGGCCGCGCTGCCGGTGGAGGCGGGGCCGGAGCAGGCGGCGAGCGAGCCCGTGAAAGCGGTGGCGGCGCTCACGGCCCCCACGAACCGCAGGAAGTCGCGGCGGTTGACGGACGCTTGGGGGTTGGGCATGGCGTCCCCTCTCGGGTGGTGGTGCGGGTTCTGGATGTCACGCCGAGGCGCATGGGCATACGATGTCTGACGTCTAACGTCGGTCTGCGCGAATGTAGACGACTTATGAACGAAAGGGCAAGATGTTGGCCGTGATCGACCCCATCTCGCGACCCGCTCGCAGTGCGCAACTACGCCCGCGCGAGGTGGCGGAGCGCATCAAGCAGTACATCCTGCAGAACCGCCTCGGCCCCGGCGACGCCCTGCCCACCGAGGCGGAGCTGTGCGCGGCGGTCGGCGCGAGCCGGTCCAGCGTGCGCGAGGCGATCCGGATCCTCACCGCGCTCGACATCGTCGAGGTCAGGCACGGTTACGGCACCTACGTCGGCACGCTGTCGCTGGCCGCCCTGGTCGAGAGCCTCACCTTCCGCGGCCTGCTCAGCCGCGACGACGACTTCCGGGTGCTGGCCGAGCTGGTCGAGGTGCGCCAGACGCTGGAGCAGGGGCTGGCCGCCGCCATCACCACCGCGCTCGACCAGGACCTGCACCTGGAGCTGGGGCGGCTCGCCGACCAGATGGACGAGCGGGCGCGGGCCGGCAAGACGTTCATCGAGCAGGACAGGGAGTTCCACCTGCTGCTCATGAAGCCGCTCGGCAACGAGCTGGTCACCCAGCTCACGGCCGCCTTCTGGGACGTGCACGCGATCGTGGCGCCGGCGCTGCACACCACGCCCGCGTCGGTGCGCGAGACGGTGGCGGCGCACCACGCGATCGTCGAGGCGCTGTTCGCCCGCGACCTCGACGGGTTCACCGACGCGGTCGCCGCCCACTACGCGCCCGTCCGGCGGCACCTCAAGGAGAACCGCGGGCTCTGACCCTAGGGCCGGAGGGGGGCGTTGACGGGTCGCCGCCGGCGATCTAGCGTACGGGACGTCTGACGTCTGACGCTCGGTTGCTCTTTCACCCCCTCGACCAAGGAGCGATCATGCTGCGCGGCCTCTTAGCCCTCGTCCTGTTCCTCGCGGCCACGGCCGCCCTCTCCCCCGCGCCCGCCGCCGCGGACGCCTCCGGCATCTCGGCGACCGCCGGGTTCGACTGCACCGACAGCCGCCTCCAGCTCGTCCTGGAGAACCGCACCGGCACGCAGCGGACATTCGCGGTCACCTGGCCGGGCCGCAGCGGCTCGCCGTGGACGCGCACGATCGCCGCGGGCGGCAACGCGCTGCTCTACTGGACGGTGCCCGCGGGGACGCCCTACTCGCTGCGGACCGTGACCGACGGGTTCGACACCACCCGCTCCGGCACCGCCCGCTGCGGCCTGGCCGCCGGCACGCCGCAGCTCAACTCGACCACGCTGCTGCGCACCAGCACCACGATCAGCGGGCTCAACGGCCCGGACGGCACGTACGCCGGCACCGTGAAGTCGGTGCGCATCCCCGGCATGGCGGTCACCGGCGACGGCACGATCCTCGCCGTCGCCGACGCCCGCGTGGACGGCTCGTACGACCTCGGCGGCGGCACCAACAACATCCAGATCGTGCTGATGCGCAGCACCGACGGCGGCCTGACCTGGCAGGCGCCGCGCGTCATCCACCACGCGGCCACCACGTCGGAGGGCGTCGGCGACCCCAGCGTGCTGGTCGACCGGGCGAGCGGGGCCGCCTACGTCTTCTTCACCTACTCGCCGCGGCCCGGCATCAGCTTCTGGTCCGCCGGGTCCGGCTCGAACGCCGCCGGCGACCGCGACAGCCTGCACGTTCAGTACGTCAAGAGCACCGACCACGGCGTGACGTGGAGCGCGCCCGTGGAGCTCAACCCGTCCGTCAAGGACCCGAGCTGGCAGCAGCTCTTCGCCTCCTCCGGGCACGGCGTCCAGACCAGCACCGGCCGGCTGGTGCAGCCCATCGTCTACCGCGACGCCGCGGGCACCAGCCACGCGGCGAACATCTACAGCGACGACCACGGCGTCACCTGGCGGCGCGGCTCCTCCGCGGCCGGCGGCGTGAACGAGAGCAAGGCCGTCGAGCGCTCCACCGGCGCCGTCACCCAGAACATGCGGCACAACTCCGTCCGCTCCCGCTACCTCGCCACCTCCACCGACGGCGGGGTGACGTTCGGCGCGGCCACGGCCAGCGCGGTGCTGAACGACCCGCTGTGCAACGCCGACGAGCTGTCCTACCTCACGCCCGCGCAGCGCGGCTCGAACGGCGCGCCCGTCCGCACCGCGACGACCCTCTACAGCGGCAACGCGCACCCGAGCGCGCGCAGCGACCTGACCGTACGCCTGTCCACCGACGACGGCGCCACCTGGCCGACCAGGGCGCTGATCAGGACCGGCACGGCCGGCTACTCCACCATGGCCGTGCTCGCCAACGGCCAGGTCGGCGTGCTCTACGAGGTCGGCGACACCGGCGGCATCGTCTTCGCCCGCTTCACGCTCGACTGGCTGCGGACCGCCTGACCCGTCTACCGGTGCGGCACCCGGATGGCGAGCAGCGCGATGTCGTCGTCCGGGTGGTCCCCGGCCACCGCGGCCACGGCGTTCAGCAGGTCGGGCAGCGGCCGGTCCCTGCAGGCGCCCAGCACGGCGATGACCTCGGCCGTCGCCTCGTCGATGGTGGTGCCCGGCCGGTCCACGAGCCCGTCGGTGTAGAGCAGCAGGACGGCGCCCGGCTTGAGGAAGCGCTGATGGTCGTGGCGCGGGCCGGGGTCCAGGCCGGGGAACAGCAGGACGCCGTGCTCCTCCAGGCACTCGGCCGGCGCGCCGGGACGCGCCAGCAGCGGCGGCGGATGCCCCGCGTTGGTCCAGGTGAAGCACCAGCTCCCGGACCTGGCGGCCGGGGCCAGGTGACCGAGGAGGAGCGTTCCACTCAGGTGCAGGTCCAGCACCCCGCAGGCCTGCTGGAGCGCAGTGACGGCGGCCGCGGGCCCCAGCCCCGGATGGTCGAGCACGGCCTGGCGCAGCATGGCGCGGGTCTGCCCCATGACGGTGGCGGCCTGCATGTCGTGGCCGGTGATGTCCCCGACCGCGATGGTCAGGGCGGAGGCCGCCGGGGTCTGGCCGGGCAGCGGGAAGGCGTCGTACCAGTCGCCGCCCACGAGGTCGTCGGTCGCCGCGGCCAGGTAGAGCGCGGCGAGGTCCAGGCCGGGGGCGGCCGGCAGGTCGGTCAGCATCGCGCTCTGCAGCTGGCGGGCCACGCTGACCCGCTCGTCCAGCACGCTGGCCCGCTGCACCGCCTGGCTGACGTAGCCGGCGATCGCGGTGAGCACCGCCCGTTCCGAGGGGCCCGCGTGGTGCGGCTCGCCCCAGCCGATCAGCAGCACCCCGTGCACCTCGCCGGCGTGCGCCAGCGGCACGCACACCAGCGCGCGGACGTCCAGCAGGGCGAACGCGCCCGCGACGCCCTCGCCGTACGCGCGGGCCAGCTCGCCGGGGTCGCCGGCGGAGACCAGCCGCCGCTCCCGCGCCGCGTGGGCCAGCGGATGGTTCTCGTCCAGCGCGCAGGAGAGCGCGGGCCCGGCGCCGGGCGGCACCGGCTCCGTCCCCGTGTCCGGCATCGGGCGCAGCCGGCCGTCCTGGAGCAGACTGAGGCTCGTACGCACGGGCTTGAGCGGGTCGCTGACCAGGTTGCGCAGCAGGTGCTGCACGTCGTCCAGGGTGGCCGCGCCCGCCAGCTCCTGCGAGGCGCGCAGCAGCAGCTCGGCGGCGTCCCATCCGGCCTGGGCCCGCACGCCCGCCTGCTCGGCCGCCAGCCTGGCCTGCTCCGCGACGCGGTGGTCCCGCTCGGCGTCCTGCTGCGCCAGCAGCGCGCTCCTGGCGGCGGCCCGCGACCGCAGCTCCGCCGAGCAGGCCGCCGCCAGGTCGGTCAGGTCCGCCAGCTGCGCGTCGGTCCATGCCCGCGCGGCGGGGCCGGCCGCGCACAACACGCCCAGCACCTGGCCGGCGACGGTCAGCGGCATCCCGGCGTAGGCGGCCAGGCCCCATTGCCGCTCGGCGACCGGCGGCTGCCCGGCGAAGCGGGCGTCGGCCCGCACGTCGGTCACGACCAGCGGCTCGCCGGTCGCCGTCACCCGGCCGGACAGCGAACGCGACAGCGGCAGCCGGCGCAGGGCGTCCCGCCGCTCCTTGAGCCCGACCAGGCCGGGCAGCGTCAGCCGGTCCGCCTCCGCCAGCGCCACCATCGCCACGGGCACGCCCATGACGCTGGCCGCGAGGCGGGCGAACCGCTCCATCCCCGCGTCGGGGGCCGGCGCCAGGCCGGCCTGCCGCGCGGCCGGGCGCCGGGCCGGCCCGGCCGGCCTCACCATCCGCGCCCGCCCGGACCCGAGGCCCCAGCACGGGGCCCCCGCCTTTTCATGGCCGGCCGAGTGGCCGAATCGCGCATCTTCCCCCGCTCGGTTCTCATCTCGATCTCCATACCATCGGGACAACGCCGTCCTACCCCGAACCCCGCCGACCCGATCGAAATTCGCCCGAAACCGCAGGTCAGCGGGGTTATGTCGAGGTGCGGCGAAAGGCGGATATTGATCCGCGGCCGTCCCGATCATTAGTCTCGGTGTCTGCGCACGTGCCCGCACTTGGAGGCCCGGTGAGCCCGGACACATCCCCCGACTTCGCGCGCATCGCCGCCGGATACGACCCCGATCCCGCGCTGTCGATGTCCCTGCACGCCGACGCCTACACCGATCCCGCCTGGTTCGCCGTCGACCAGCGGGAGATCTTCGCGCGCACCTGGCAGTGGCTGTGCCACGGGGAGAAGCTGCGCGAGCCGGGCGGTTACGTGACGGCCACGGTGGCCGGCATGCCGATCGTGGCCGTCCGCGACGAGGGCGGCACGCTGCGGGCGTTCTACAACGTGTGCAAGCACCGGGCGCACGAGCTGCTGTCGGGCTCGGGGGTGCGGCGCAGCATCGTGTGCCCGTACCACGCCTGGACCTTCGACCTGACCGGCCGGCTGCGGCGGGCGCGCAACACCGGCGGCATGCCGGGCTTCGACCCCTCAGGGGTGTGCCTTGACCGGGTCCAGGTGGCCGAGTTCGCCGGCATGGTCTACGTCAACCTCGACCCGGCGGCGGCGCCGCTGGCGGAGCAGGCGCCCGGGCTGGAGGCGGACGTCCTGGCCCGCGCCCCCGACGTGGCCGGGCTGACCCTCGCCCGCCGGCTCACCTACGACATCGCCTCCAACTGGAAGAACGTCGTCGACAACTTCCTGGAGTGCTACCACTGCCACGTGGCGCACAAGGACTTCGTGTCCCTGGTGGACATGAGCACCTACAAGGTCACCACGTACGGGATCTACTCCAGCCACATGGCCAGCGCCGGCACGGCCGCGAACTCCGCCTACGACGTGTCGGGCGCGACGGTCACCGAGCACGCGGTCTGGTGGCTGTGGCCCAACACCTGCCTGCTGCGCTACCCCGGGCGCGGGAACTTCATGGTGCTGCAGATCATCCCCGACGGGCCCGAGCGCACCCGCGAGACCTGGGACTTCTACCTGGAGACCGCCGAACCGGACGAGGCGGAGCTGGACAGCATCCGCTACATCGACGAGGTCCTCCAGGTGGAGGACATCGCCCTGGTGGAGAGCGTCCAGCGCGGCATGCGCACCCCCGCCTTCACCCAGGGGAAGATCGTGTACGACCCGGACGGGTCCGGCCTGTCGGAGCACGCCGTGCACCACTTCCACGGCCTGGTGCTCGACGCGTACCGGCGTGCCGGTGCGTGAGCAGGTGGGACGAGTGTGTTAGCCTGGACGGGTTGCAGTTATGGTACCCATAGGACTTATGCGCGCCTGACAGAGTGATCTTCGGGCGCGTTTTTTGTTGGCCGGTTTCCCCGGGGGGTTCATTGCGGCGGCACGAGATTCACGAGGTGTGAATTCTCAGTAAACGGCACTGTCAGAAGGAGATCGACATGGCCACCGGTACCGTCAAGTGGTTCAACTCGGAAAAGGGCTTCGGCTTCATCGCGCAGGACGGCGGCGGCGCCGACGTCTTCGCTCACTACTCCAGCATCGTCTCCAACGGCGGCTACCGTGAGCTGGTCGAGGGCCAGAAGGTTTCCTTCGACGTCGTCCAGGGCCAGAAGGGCCTGCAGGCGGAGAACATCGTCACCGCCTGACCCCGGCGCGTTCCGCCGCCGGCGCCCGCGCCTGACGCGGGCGCCGGCGGCTCGCCACGCCCGGATCGCCAGCCGGATCACCGCCGCGACATGCGGCGCATTTTCCCAGCTGGCTCGCTTTACCCGCAGGATGGGCGCATACTTGTTCAAATGAGACGTACTGCGCCCACAGTCCGGCGGCGGCCGCCCGGCAGCCCCTTCAACACCCCGGAAATCCCGGCTCCGCCGGTCGAGGAATACACGGTCGGCGACCGTGTCAGCCACGACAAGTACGGCCTCGGCCGGGTCCTCGCGGTCGAGCAGGACGTCGCCGTTCTCATTGACTTCGGCACCGCGACCTACCGCGTTCCCGCGCCGAACGCCAAGCTCGTGAAGCTGTGACGATCCTCGGCCGACCGTCCGACCATCCGGAGGACGCACCATCAGCGAGGCACCAGGTCACCCCACACGCCGTCGCATAGTCGAAAGCGCCGTCTTCGGCGCCCGCGACCGGTCCGGCCCCGAGGCCGCCCACTGGACCTGCCCCCACGGGCAGCACGTCGGCCAGGGCTGTGTGACCTGCTACCGCGCCGCGACCGAGGCCGACCCGGCGCTGCCGCTGTGGGACGCCGTGGCGTGGTTCACCTCGCCGAAACCGATCCCGATCAAGGTTCTGCACGACGTGCACCGTCACGGCCGCCACTTCCTGCTCGACCAGCCCTCGACGCCCCTGGTGTTCCTGCTGAGCGGGCAGGCCCGGGCGGCCCAGGCGGTGGAGGCGGTGGCGGGGCTGATCGGGTTCCTCATCGCGAACCGGAGCGTCGTCGACGACTTCACCGTGACGGAAGTGCGCGCCGTGCGGTTCTGACCGTCCCTTGATCAGAGGTGGGCGGCGAGGAAGTCGAGGATCTCCGCCCGCGCCGCCTCAGCCTGGGGCGCGAGGCCCGGCATGCTGAGGAACGCGTGCCCCGCCCCGGCGTACTCGGTGAGCCGCGCGGGCGTCCCGGCCGCCCGCAGCCGTTCGGCGTAGCGGCGGCCGTGGTCGGCCACCGGGTCCTCGGTCGGCACCACCACGAGCGCCGGGGCCAGCCCGCCCAGCTCGTCCGCGTGCAGCGGCGAGAGCGCGCGGGCGTCGGCCCCCGGCGGCACGGCGAGCCGCCGGAAGAGCCGCAACTGGGGCATGGAGAGCGCCGGGCTGCCGGCGTGCCGGGCGGTCGAGGGGTGGTCGAACATCGTCCCCGTCACGTCGGCCGCGGTGTTGACCAGCACCTGCGCCCGCAGGCCGAGGCCGGCCTCCCTGGCCCGGATCGCCGCCAGGGCGCTGATCAGCCCTCCGCAGCTCTCGCCGAAGACGGCGGCCCGCGCCGGGTCCACACCCCACTGCGCGGCGTGCTCCATCACGTGCCGCAGGACGTCCCAGCCGTCGTCCGCCGCCGCCGCCAGCGGGGTCCCCGGGGCGAGGAGGCGGTGCTCGACCGAGACGACGACCGCGGGCAACCGTACGGCGAGGTGGCTGTTCACCCAGTCGCTCTGCACCGCCGTGCCGACGAAGCCGCCGCCGTGCACGTGCAGCACGAGCGGCAGGTCCGCGCCGCCGCCTTCCGGCCGGTGGACGCGTACCGGGAGGTCGCGGCCGGGCAGGGGCACCTGGCACCAGTCGATCGAGGCGCCCGGTTCCGGGTCGCCGGTGATCGCGCGGGCCGCGGGGGACGCCCGTACGCGGTTCTCCGCGTCGCGGTAGGCGATCAGCTCCTCGTCGGTGACGGTGTCCCAGTCCGGCTCCGGCGGACGCTGCGCGGTGACCTCACTCATGACTTTCCTTCCGTCAGTTTCGATACTTGAGGTTTCGATACTCAAGGTAGCGCAAACGGTAACGTATGGAGCATGGCCTCCACCACCCGGCCGCCAGGCCGGCCCCGCGCCGGACTCCACGACGTGGTCTTCGCCGCGACGCTGCGCACGGTCCACGAGCTCGGCTACGCCCGCGCCACCGTCGAGCGCATCGCCGCCGCGGCCGGCGTGGCCAAGACGACGATCTACCGTCGCTGGCCGTCCAAGGGCGAGCTGATCGTGGACTGCCTCCTGGACGCCTTCGGCCCGGTGCCACTGGCGGGCGCCGACCGGGCCGAACTGATGTCCTCGGCCATCGGCTGGATCGCCGCGAAGATCGGCGAACCGGGGGTGGGCGACGCGTTCGCGGGCGTGTTCAGCGACGCCGTCAGCGACCCGGGTCTGCGCGAGGTCCTGGCCACCCGGCTGCAGGACCCCTACCGGCGGGCGCTCCAGGACGCGCTCGGCGAGCCCGAGAGCCGGGTCCTGTTCTTCATCGACGTCGTCGTCGGAGCCCTGCTGCACCGGATGGGCATGACCGGCGAGCCGATGGTGGACGCCGACGTCGCCGCCCTGACCGAGATGGTCCTGGCGCACTTCGCCACCGGCCCGGCCTGACACGGGGTGAAAGTTTCAGGTGTGACGTGCCCGGACGAGGCCGTCCGGGGAGCGGCGCTGGTGCCGGGCCCGCGACCGGACCTATCGTGACGATCCCCGCTCCCCCGGCTCGCGAGAGGGACACCATGGCCTTCCTCCGACGTACCGTCCTGCCCGTGGCCCTCCTGCTGTCGGCCGCCGTGGCCGTCCCGGTGGCCGCGTACGCCGACACCTATCGCACCGCCACGTCCACCGGCTCGGGCGCCACCCGGGCCGCCGGAGCCGCCAACGCCGAGGCCAACGCCCGGGCCGAGCTGAACCGGCAGGCCGCCCAGGCGGGCGAGGTGTGCCCGAGCGTGTCCGTCTCGTCCAGCCTCGTTTACACGGCGCCGGACGGGTCGGCGTACGTCTACCAGGCCACCGCGTCCGGCACCTGCGTCACCCAGCCCCCGCAGCCAAGCTATCCCGTGCCGCGCAGCGCGACCCGCCAGGCGGGCGGATCCACCCCGTCGGCCGCCGTCCAGGCCGGCTCCCAGGCGGCCCGCGCCGCGATCCTCGCGGCGGGCGTGTCCTGCACGGGCTGGGCCACCACGTCGGCCCTGGTGTGGGCGGCGCCCGACAGCAGCTGGTACGTCTACGACGTCACGGTCTCCGCCTCCTGCGCCAACTGACGGGGGCAGGGCTCAGCGGCCGCGGCCGGTGAGCCCCCGCACGCCGAGGAAGACGAGCACCAGGGCCACCACGAGGACGATCGGGCCGATGATCGCCCAGGTCGTGACGCCGCTCATCACGCTGCCGCCGACGATGCCCAGCCCTTGCAGGGTCCACACGAGCCCGGTCAGGGCCAGCAGGACGCCGAGGACGAGAAAGATCCTTGCCTTGACCATGTGAACGCTCCTCACGCGCTTTCGCTCGATCCTGCCGTACGGGCCGCGCCCCGCCCACCCCCGCCCGGATCAGGGCCCTTGTTCGGCTTCCAGTGCGGCCCGCATCGTGCGCAGGCCGTTCGCCAGCTCCTCCAGGGTCCCGGAGGGCAGCAGGCCGGAGGTCCAGCGCGCGATCTCCTCCTCGTACGTCAGCCGCGCCCCGCTCAGGGCCCGCACCCCGGAGGGCGTGAGTTCGAGGAAGGACGAGCGGCCGTCGGCCGGGTTCGCGACGCGGCGGCACAAGCCGGCCGCCACCAGCCGGTCCACCGCCTTGCTCGCCGCGCCGACCGTGATGGCGACCTCGTGCACGAGGTCGAGCACCCGGCAGCCCGGACGGCCGGCGATCACCGTCAGCAGGTCGTACTGGCCCAGCCGGATGCCGTGCTCGTCCCGCAGCCGGGCGTCCACGGCGTTCCAGAGCCGGGTCTCGACGCGGACGAGGTCCACGAACACCTCTCCGGCCATCAAAAACTTCCTCTCCGATCGCGGGAACAAGATTCCGTGGAATCTTGTTGCGAGGTGCATTCCAAGGAATCTATCCGACGTGACCTGGAGGTCGCTCATGAGCCGTCACCAGCGGCAAGCCCTGGACGCCCTGCTCCGCAACGCGCCCAAGAGCCCGGACGCCACGGTCGCGGAGGCGCGGGCCGGGTTCGACCAGCTGTTCCAGGCGCCGGCGCCGGAGGGCGTCGCCGTCCGCGACGTCACCCTCGGGGGGCGTCCCGCGCTGGAGTTCGAGCCCGGGGACGCGGCCGCCGGGACCGTGGTGCTCTACCTGCACGGCGGCGGGTACGTGGTCGGTTCCCCTCGCACGCATCTCGCCCTGGCGGGTGAGCTCGCGCGCCGGGCCCGTACCCGGCTGGTCTCGCCCGACTACCGGCTCGCCCCCGAGCACCCGTTCCCCGCGGCGGTCGAGGACGGGCTGGCGGCCTACCGCGAGCTGCTCGGGCAGGTCGAGAGCCCGGCGCACGTCGCCCTGGCCGGCGACTCCGCGGGCGGCGGGCTCGCGATCGCGACGCTGCTGGCGGCGCGCGAGGAGGGGCTGCCGATGCCCGCGGCGGTCGTGACGTTCTCCCCCTGGACCGATCTGACGCTCAGCGGCGCGAGCATCGAGACCAAGCTCGGGATCGACCCGATCTTCGTCCGGTCGGACCTGGAGGGGTATCGCACGCACTACCTGGGAGAGCAGGACCCGTCCGCGCCGACCGCCAGCCCCGCGCTGGCGGACCTCACCGGCCTGCCGCCCCTGCTCATCCAGGCGGGCTCGAACGAGCTCCTGCTGGATGACGCGGTCCGCCTCGCCGCCCGCGCGGCCGCGGCCGACGTGGACGTGACGCTGCGGGTCTGGGGCGGGCTGCCGCACGTCTTCCAGCACCAGACGGCGCTCGTCGACGAGGCGGGCGAGGCGCTCGACGACGCGGCGCGGTTCCTCTTCCCCGGCGTCTGAGGCGCGTTCAGCTTCGCCCGGCCGGCAGGCCTTTCACTGGGGGATGGTCGGCTCCACCGAGCGCGCCCAGCAGGCGCAGCCCGTCCTCGGTGGGGCTTCCGGGCGCCGCGGACAGCACCAGCAGCTCCAGGCCCGATTCATCGGGCAGTGCGAAGTTCTCCTGGTGCAGTTCGAGAAGTCCGACCAGCGGGTGCAGGTACGCCTTGCGTCCATGGGTGCGGGCGCGTACGTCCGCCCGCGCCCAGAGGCGGCGGAAACGCCCGCTGCCCATGGCCAGCTCGCCGACGAGTGAGGCCAGGCGCGGGTCCCCGGGATACTTCCCGGCCGCCAGGCGCAGGTGCCCGACCACGTCGAGGGTGCATTTCTCCCAGTCGGCGTACAGGCCGCGCTCGGCCTCCTTGAGGAAGATGTGCCGGGCGGTGTTCAGCCCCGGGATCTCCCGGCCGTAGAGGAGCCCGGCGAGGCGGTTCACTGCGACCACGTCCATCCGGTGGTTCATGATCATGGCGGGCGCGTCGGTGACCAGGTCGAGCACCCGCAGCAGTTCCGGCCGCGGGCGCCCGCTGGGCGACTTCGCGTGGTGGCGGCGCTGCCGGGCCAGCCGGTACAGGTGCCCGCGTTCGGTCTCGTCGAGGCCGAGGACGCGGGCGAGCGCGTCGAGGACCTGTTCGGAGGGCTGGGTGGCGCGGCCCTGCTCCAGGCGTACGTAGTAGTCGACGCTGACTCCGGACAGGTGCGCGACCTCTTCGCGGCGCAGCCCTTCGACGCGGCGGCGGCTGTCGATGGGGATGCCGACGGCGGAAGGGTCCACTCGGGAGCGCCGGGTGCGCAGGAAGCCCGCGAGATCGTCCATGCCCCCAGTATGGCTCCGGCGACATACGTGAAGGTGGTCCTGCTGTTACCAGGAAGTCCCGTCCGATGGAAGAGGCGCCCCTGAACGACGAGGTCCCGGCGGCCGAGCATCGATGGCGACACCTCGTTGAAGGAGACAGCCATGAGGACGCTCATCGTCTACGCCCACCCCGAGCCGCGTTCGCTGAACGGCTTTCTGAAGGACCTCGCCGTGTCCACTCTCGAAGCCGCCGGGCACGAGGTGCGGGTGAGCGACCTGTACGCGATGAACTGGAAGGCCGTGGTGGACGCGGCGGACTTCGGCGAGCATGCCACGAGCCCGCTGCGGGTGATACCGAGCTCGGCCGGGGCGTACGACGCCGGCGCGCTCACGCCCGACGTGGCGGCCGAGCAGGAGAAGCTGCTGTGGGCCGACACGGTGATCCTCCAGTTCCCGATGTGGTGGTACACGATGCCGGCGATCCTCAAGGGCTGGGTGGACCGGGTGTTCTCCTTCCACTTCGCCTACGGCGTCGGAGTGCACGACGAGACCCGGTACGGCGAGCGTTTCGGTGAGGGGACGCTGCGGGGGCGGCGAGCGATGCTGTCGGTGACCGTCGGGGGCCCGGAGTCCCACTACACCGATCGCGGGATCAACGGCCCGATCGAGGACCTGCTGTTCCCGATCCACCACGGGATCCTCTACTACCCGGGCATGGAGGTGCTGCCTCCGTTCGTGCTGCACGGCGCCGACAAGATGACCCGCGGTGACTTCGAGGACGCCGCGAAGGCGTGGAAGGAGCGGCTGCTGTCGCTGGAGACGACCGAGCCGATCGCGTTCCGGCGCCAGAACTCCGGTGACTACGAGATCCCGTCACTGCGCTTGAAGGAGGGCCTGGAAGTGCCGGGTCGCCAGGGTTTCGGCCTGCACGTGCGGGACCCGCGGGCGGGCGACGGGACGAGCGGCCACCTTCGCCGGAACGGCCGGTGACGACAACCCCGCCCGCCCCGTGCGAGAGCCGCTCACGCCGCCGGCACCCCCAGCCGGGGCACCGCGGCGACCAGGGCCCGCGTGTACGGGTGGCGCGGCCGGGTGAAGACGTCCTCGACGTCCCCCTCCTCCACCACCCGGCCGTCCTTCATGACGAGCACCCGGTCCGCGACGTGGTGCACCACGCCCAGGTCGTGGGAGATGAACACCATCGCGGTGCCGTACTCGGCCTGGAGGTCGGCGAGCAGGTCGAGGACCTGGGCCTGGACGGAGACGTCCAGCGCGGAGACCGGCTCGTCGCACACCAGCACGTCGGGGCGCGGCCCGAGGGCGCGGGCGATGGCGACGCGCTGGCGCTGGCCGCCGGACAGCTCGCGCGGATGACGGTCGGCCGTCCCCGGCGGCAGGCCGACGCGCTCCAGGAGGTCGAGCACCCGCGCGCGGCGTTCCTTCGCGGGCAGGCGCAGCGGCTCGGCGACGAGCCTGCCGACGGTGTGGCGGGGGTCGAAGGAGTCGAGCGGGTTCTGGGAGATGAGCTGGACGCGGTGCCGGAGGGGGCGGCGGGCGCGTTCCGGCAGGTGGCTCCACTGCCGCTGGTGCAGGGCGACGCGGCCGTGCGCGGGTTCGAGGAGGGCGAGGGCGAGGCGGGCCAGCGTGCTCTTCCCCGAGCCCGACTCGCCGACGACGCCGAGCGTCTCCCCCTCGTGGAGGGTGAAGGAGACCTCGGCCACCGCGGGGCGCCGGTCGTAGGAGTGGCTGAGCGCGGTCGCGGCGAGGACCTGGGCGGACGGGTTCGGGGCCGGGCGGGTGCGCGGCGCGCCGGTGGTGAGCCGGGTGCCGCGGGAGGCGGCGGAGGGCACGGCGGCCAGCAGCGTCCTGGTGTAGTCGTGCGCGGGCGCGGCCAGCACCTGCCGGGCCGGGCCCTCCTCCACGACGAGGCCGTCCTTCATGACGAGGATGCGGTCGGCGACGGCGGCGACCACGGCCAGGTCGTGGCTGATCAGCAGCAGCGCCGTGCCGGCGGCCTTGCGTTCGGCGAGCAGGCGCAGGATCTGGGCCTGCACGGTGACGTCGAGCGCGGTGGTGGGCTCGTCGGCGATGATCAGGGCGGGGTCGGCGGCGATGGCGGAGGCGATGAGCACGCGCTGCCGCAGCCCGCCGGAGAGCTGGTGGGGGCGCTGCCCGGCGCGCAGCGCGGGCTCGGGCACGCCCACGGCGTCGAGCAGCTCCAGCACACGGGCGGCGCGGCGGGCGCGGGGCACGACGTCGTGGACGGCGAGCACCTCGGCGATCTCGGCCGCCGCGGTGCGCAGCGGGTCGAGGGAGGTCAGCGCGTCCTGGAGGACGAGCCCGGCGAACCCGCCGCGCAGCCGCCGCCAGTCGGCCGGGGTGAAGGCGAGCGCGTCGCGCCCGGCGACACGGAACGACGCCGCGCCCACGGCGGAGCCCGGCCCGGCCAGGCCGAGCAGGGCGCGGGCGGTGACGCTCTTGCCGGAGCCGGACTCGCCGACGATCGCCACGCACTCGCCCGGCTCCACGGACAGGGAGACGCCGCGGACGACCTCGGCCGGGCCGAAGCCCACCCGCAGATCCCGTACGTCCACCAGCGGTGACGTCATGGGGTTGTTCTCCCTTCGAAACGGCGCTGCAGGCGGCGCCCTGCGACGGTCAGGCAGACGACGGTGAGCGTGATCGCGAGGCCGGGGAAGACCGCCTCCCACCAGGCGACCCGCAGGTAGTTGCGGGCTTCCGAGAGCATCGCGCCCCACTCGGCGGCGGGCGGCTGCGGCCCCATGCCGAGGAAGCTGAGCCCGGAGCCCGCGATGATCGCCGTGCCGAGCCCGATCGTGGCCAGCACGGGGATGGGGCCGAGCACGTTGGGCAGCACGTGCCCCGCGATGATCGCGACACGGGGGCGGCCGAAGGTGACGGCCTGCTCGACGTAGCCGGAGCGGCGGACGACGAAGGTCTGGGCGCGGATCACGCGGGCGTAGGTGGGGATCTGGGCGACGGCGATGGCCAGGATGACGTTGCCCGTGCCGGGGCCGGTGATCGCCACGACGAGCAGCGCGAGCAGCAGCTCCGGCAGCGTGGACAGCACGTCGAACGCGCGGGTCAGCGTCTCCTCCAGCCATCGCGGCGACAGCCCGGCCGCCAGGCCGAGCAGCACGCCGCCGGTGACGGCGAGCCCGGTGGCGGCCACGCCGATGCTGATGGAGTGGCGGGCGCCGTGGACGACCCTGGCCAGCACGTCACGGCCGAGGTGGTCGGTGCCGAGCCAGTGGGCGCCGCCGGGCGGGGCGAGCGCGGCCAGCGGGTCGGCGGCCAGCGGGTCGGCCGCGGTGAGCAGGCCGGGCGCGGCCACGGCCACGGCGAGCAGGGCCAGGAACGCCACCGGCAGGAGCACCGCGGCGGGCGGGATCCGCAGGGGCGGCGCGGTCCGGGTGAGCGCGCTCATGGCCGGACCTCCAGGTGCGCGGCCCGGGCGAGGGCGCTCATGTCCGGACCTCCCAAGGGCGCGCTCATGCCCGGATCCTCGGGTCGATGGCCCGGTAGGCCAGGTCGAGCAGGGTGCTGATGGTCACGTACACGACGGCCGACAGCAGCACCACGGCCATCACGACGGGCATGTCGCGGCCGGTCACCGCCTGCATGGCCACCTGGCCGAGCCCCGGCCGCCCGAACAGGATCTCGGTGATCACCGCGCCGCCCAGCAGCGTGCCGGTGAACCAGCCGGCCAGCGTCACGGCCGGGATGAGTGCGTGCCGCAGGGCGTGCCGGGCGACCAGGGCGCGCTCGGTGAGGCCGCGTGCCCTGGCCGTGACCGCGAAGGGCTGCTCCAGCGCCTGCTCCAGCCCGCCGCGCAGCACCTGGCCGAGCACGCCGGCGATGGGCAGGCCGAGCGCGAGCGCCGGCAGCACGAGCGCCCGCGGCCCCTGCGCCCCCGAGACCGGGAACCAGCCGAGCGTGAAGGAGAACACCGCCAGCAGCACGATCCCGATGAGGAACGGCGGCACCGACACCGCGACCAGCTCGGCGGCCGAGGCCGCGCCGCGCGCCCACCTGCCCCGGCCCGCCGTGGCGAGCGCGATGACTCCGGCCAGCAGCACCCCGGTGCCCGCCGCGGCGAGGGTGAGCTGCGCGGTGGGCCCCACCTGGCCGGCCAGGATCTCGCCGACGCCGCGCTGCGCCTGGTAGGAGCGGCCGAGGTCGCCGTGGAGCAGCCGCCACAGGTAGGACAGGTACTGGACGATCTCGGGCCGGTCGAGCCCCCACTCGGCGACGATCCTGGCCCTGATCTCGGGCGTGTCGGGGCCGTCGCCGACCAGGATGTCCACGGTGTCGCCCGGCGCGAGCAGCAGGGCGACGTACGAGGCGGTGGCGGCGGCCCAGAGCACCGCGAGCCCCGCGCCGAGCCGTCTGATCATGTGCCGATCCGGACGTCGTACGCGCTCGCGGGCGTGCCGGAGGCGGGCTCGAAGCCGAGCCCCTGCACGTTGCGGCTGGCCGCGATCTGGTCGGCCGGGACGTAGATCGGGAACACCACGGCGTGCTCCTTCACGGCGGCCCGCTGCACCTGGGCGTACAGCTTCTTCCGCTCGGCCGGCTCGGACGTGGCCGAGGCGGCGGCCAGCCACTTGTCCACCCGGGGGTCGGAGAAGTGGGTGCGGTTGATGGCGGCCTTCGCCGGCAGGATGAGGTTGAGCGCGGCCCCGGCGTCGGCGTCGCCGCGGGAGTTGCCGAACAGCTCGTACGCGTCCTCCTCCAGGGCCTTCTGCGCGCTGCCCTGGTCGACGATCCGCACCTGGAAGTCGATGCCCGCGTTCTGCTTGACCTGGGCCTGGATCGCCTGGGCGAGGACGTCCCTGCGGTCGCGTACGTACGGGGCCGAGGCGATCTCGCGCACGGTGAGCCGCTTGCCGTCCTTGACGCGGTAGCCCTCGGCGTCGCGGGCGGTCCAGCCGGCGGCGTCGAGCAGGGCGTTGGCCTTGGCGACGTCACCGCCGAAGGAGTTCTCCAGCGAGGCGTCGTAGAAGGGGCTGCGCCGGCCGACGACGCTCCACGCCCTGGTGGCGGTGCCCCGGTAGACCGAGCGCAGCACGGCGTCCACGTCCACGGCCTCGCGGAACGCCTCGCGCACCCTTTTGTCGTCGAAGGGCGGGTGTGAGGTGTTGAAGTAGTAGGAGTAGGCGGTGCCGGAGTTGAGCGACGTGTGCAGCGCCAGGGAGGGGTCCTTCTCGATCAGGGCGACCTCGGTGGCGGGCACCCCCTCGATGACCTGGACCTGGCCGGAGGTGAGCGCGCCGACCCGCACGGCGGCCTCGGGCAGGAACCGGTAGGTGATCTCGGCCAGGTGGGCGGGGCCCTGGTGGGCGGCTCCGGCGGGCGGCCAGCGGTAGGCGGGGTTGCGGCGGTAGTGGATCTCCTGGCCCTGGACGTACCTGTCGAGGATGAACGGCCCGGTCCCGACCAGGTCGGGGCCGCCGAACTTGAGGTCCTTGGCGCTCTTGAGCGACTTCGGCGAGATCTGCCCCGCGTACGGCGAGGCGAGGAAGTCCAGGAACAGCGCGTCCGGCTCCTTGAGGGTGATCCTCAGCCGGTGCGGCGCGACGACCTCGGCCTCCTTGAAGGACCTGAGCTGGATGGCGGCCACGGCCGCGTTGTAGCCGGGCACGAGGAACTGGTCGAGGTTGGCCTTGACGGAGGCGGCGTCGAACGCCGCGCCGTCGTGGAAGGTGACGTCCTCGCGCAGGTCGAGCGTGTACGTCAGCCCGTCGTCCGACACCGTCCACGACGTGGCCAGCCAGGGGTGGTAGGAGCCGTCCTCGGCCTTGGCGAGCAGCGCGTCGAACTGGTTGAACACCAGCAGCCTCGCCTTGTTCTGCGACCACTGCTGGGGGTTGAGCGTGATGGGCTGCGTCTCGACGGCCCAGGTGAGCGTGGCGGGAGCGGCCTGCTCGGCGGCCGGCGCGCCGCAGCCGGCCAGGACCGCCAGCAGGACGGCGGACGCGGCGGCGGGGGCGAGGCGTCTCACGGGCGGTCCCAGGCGTCGGCGAGCAGCTCGTACGAGCGCACGCGGTCCTCGTGGTCGTGGGTGATGGTGGTGACGAGCAGCTCGTCGGCCCCGGTCACCCGGCGCAGCACGCGCAGCCCGTCGGCCACCTGGGCGGGCGTGCCGACGAACCGGGTGTCGAGCCGGTCCTGGACGAGCGCGCGGTCCTCGTCGGTCCAGACGTGGGCGTCGGCCTCGGCCGCGCTCGGGTACGGGATCGCGCCCGCGCCGGTCCTGATGCTGCGTACCCACAGGTCGTAGCCCTTGGCCAGCTCGCGCGCCCTGGCCTCGTCCTCGGCGACGACCGCGTCCGCGGAGACCATGACGTACGGCTCGGCCAGCGTGGCCGAGGGCTTGAACGCCTCCCGGTAGGCCGTGACGGCCTCCAGGACGCTGGACGGGCTGACGTGGTAGTTGGCCGCGAACGGCAGCCCCCGCTCCCCCGCGACCTGGGCGCTCTGCCCGCCGCTGCTGCCGAGGATCCACACCTCCAGGTCGGCGCCCTCGCCCGGCACGGCCCGCACCTCGTGGGTGCCGGCCAGGAAGGCGAGCACGTCGTCGATCTGGTCGGCGAAGTCCGGCGTCCGCGCGCCCGGCTGCTGCAGCAGGGTGGCGGCGTGGGCGAGGTGGGGGTGCTGCGCCAGGCGGGAGTAGTCGAACGGCGGCGGGATGAGCAGCCCGTCCACGACCTCACCGGCGCGCGACTCCGTCGGCGGACCGGCGGCGAGTTCGGCGCGGCGCTGGCCGGAGCGGCCGATGCCGAGGTCGATCCGGCCGGGGTGCAGCGCGTCGATGAGGCCGAACTGCTCGACCACCGACAGCGGCGTCTGGTGCCCGAGCTGCACGGCCCCAGAACCGACGCGGATCGTGCTGGTGGCCGCGGCCACGAGGGCGATGAGCACGGCCGGGGCGGAGCTGGCCACGCCGGGCGCGAAGTGGTGCTCGGCCAGCCAGTAGCGGCGGTAGCCGAAGCCTTCGGCGCGCCTGGCCAGGTCGATGGTGTCGCGCAGCGCCCGCGCGACGGTGCCGCCCGACACGACGGGGGCGAGGTCGAGAATGGACAGCGTCATGCGGCACCCCCGGAGGAGACGGCGACCGGAGCCGCGGGAACAGCGGCGGGAGCGGCGGCAGGGACGGCGGCCGGGGAGGCCGGACGGGGCGGCGGCCGGAGCGGTGGAGAACGGCCGGCTGGGGATCTCCGCGCGCAGCACGGGCGCGATCTCGGCCTGGAACAGCTCCAGCGCCCGCCGGTGCTGCGCCTGGGTGAGCCCGTCGGCGTCGGCGTGCAGGTGCATCACCTCGTGGCCGAAGCGCTTGTGGTAGCGCAGCACCTTGTCGACGATCTGCTGCGGGCTGCCGACCAGGATGGAGCTGCGTTCGATGGCGTCCTCCAGGGTGGGGAAGACCACCGGCAGGCCCAGCTTCCGCTGGAACTCGACGCGGGCGTCGAAGACCGGCCGGTAGGTGGCGATGGCCTCCTGCGAGGTGGGGGCCGCGTAGTAGCCGGCGCTGCCGGCCCCCACCAACGCGTCGGCGGGGTCGTGGCCGTAGAAGGCCCAGCGTTCGCGGTAGTGGTCGATCAGCTCGGCGTACGGGTCGATGGGGTGGGTGACGTTGGCCGAGAACAGCGGGTCGCCGTACCTGGCGGCCAGGTCGACCGACTCCTTGCTGGTGGCGCTGCCGTGCCAGACCCTGATCGGCCGCTGCAGGGGGCGGGGCCAGGTCTCGGCCTCGGTGAGCGAGGGGCGGAAGCGGCCCTGCCAGGTGACCTTGTCCTCCCGCCACAGACGGCGGAACAGCTCGTAGCCCTCCCGGTTGCGCTCCCACTGGTCCTCGGCGGTGACGTGGAACAGCTCGGCCTGGGCGGCGCCGTTGCCCTTGCCGATGATCAGCTCCAGCCGGCCGCCGGACAGGTGGTCGAGCGTGGCGTAGTCCTCGTAGGCGCGTACCGGGTCGAGCAGGCTCAGCGTGGTGACCGCGGTGAACAGCCGGATCCTGGACGTCAGCGCCGCGATGTGGCTGAGCACGACGGGCGGCGAGGAGGAGATGAACGGCCGCTCGTGCCGCTCCCCCACCCCGAACCCGTCGAAGCCCAGCTCCTCGGCGAGGACCGCGTTGCCGACGACCTCGCGGAAGCGTTCGGTGGGTGAGCGGTCGTCGTTGTGCACGATCAGCGTGATGAGCAGAAATTTCATGACACCTCCGCGTAGCGGTTGGCGGGGCGCGGCAGGCCGAGCAGCCCGCGCAGCGTCGCGGCCTCGTAGGCGTGCCGGAAGGCCCCGCGCCCGCGCAGCTCGGCCGTGAGCCCCCGGGCGATCTGCTCCAGGTCGTACGGCAGCGCCCCCGGCCGCAGCCGGAACCCCTCGACGCCCGCGCGCCGCCACTCCAGCAGCACGTCCGCCAGCTCGGCCGGGGTGCCGGTGAAGATCGCGGCGTCGGAGACGAGCTCGGCCCCGTTCAGCTCGTCGAGGCGCGCCTTGCGCCGGGCCGCGTCCGCCCCCAGGAAGACGACCAGGTCGGCGAAGATCCTGAGGTCCGCCGACAGCCCCCTGACCTCCTCGACGACCTCGCGGGCGTGCTCGGCCGAGTGCGGCGTCACGTAGACCACGTCCGCCGAGGCGGCGGCGAACTCGTAGGGCAGCCGGGAGTGCGCGAGCGCGGTCACCACGGGCTGTCCCTGCGGCGGGCGCGGCGTGATCGACGGGCCCTTGACCGAGAAGAACGGCCCGGTGAAGTCGGCGTAGTGGAGCTTGTCGCGGTCGAGGAAGCGGCCGGTGGCGACGTCGCGGATCTCGGCGTCGTCCTCCCAGCTGTCCCAGAGCCGCCGCGCCACCTCCACGGCGTCGGCGGCCTCGGCGAACAGCTCGCGTACGTGCGGGTGGGCGGACAGGTCCGCGCCGCCCGGCCGGTTCAGCACCTCCTCCAGGGGCGGGAAGGCGCGGCGGCCGAAGTGCCGCGCCTCGAAGGACCGGGCGGAGATCTGCGGCCGCCAGCCGGCCCGTCCCCCGCTGACGTGGTCGAGCGTGGCGATGCCGATGGCGACGTGGAACGGCTCGGTGTGGGTGGTGGTGGCGGTCGGCACCAGCCCGACGCGGCTGGTGAGCGGGGCCAGCCGGGCGGCCAGCAGCACCGCGTCGAACCGGCCGCGCACCTGGTCGGTACGCTCGTCGGCGCCGTCCGTCAGGGTGGACTGGAGGCCGAGGGCGTCCTCGATGGTGACGAAGTCGAGCAGGCCGCGCTCGGCCTCGGCGACCAGGCCCGCCCAGTAGCGGGCGGAGAAGACGTCGGCCGCGGACTCGCGCCAGGCGGCGGGGTGCCAGCCGGCGCCGTCCAGGGCCACGGCGAGGTGCAGTGCGGCGAGGTGCGTGGTCACGTGAGCTCCAGGTGTTCGCGCAGGGTGGAGCCGGTGTAGTGGGTGCGGAACGCGCCGCGTTCGCGCAGGATCGGCACCACCCGGTCCACGAAGTCGTCCAGGCCGCCGGGCGTCAGGTGCGGCACGAGAATGAACCCGTCGGCCGCCTCGGCCTGCACGTGCTCGTCGATCTGCCGGGCCACCGACTCCGGCGTGCCGACGAACGTCTGCCGCCCGGTGACCTCGATGACCAGCTCGCGGATCGACAGGTGCTTCTCCTCGGCGAGCGCCCGCCACTTGGCGGCCACGGCGGCGCGGTCCTTGATCGCCACCCGGCCCTGGGAGACGCCCCCGGACAGGTCGGGCTCGATGTCCGGCAGCGGGCCCTCCGGGTCGTACGCCGACATGTCCCGCCCCCACACCTGCTCCAGGAACGCGATCGCGGTCTGCGGCCCGACCTGGGCGCGGCGGATGGCGGCGGCGTTCGCGGCGGCCTCCTCCTCGGTGTCGCCCAGGGCGAACGTCGCGCCCGGCATGATCTTGAGCTGGTCGGGCCGGCGGCCGTAGCGGGAGAGGCGGCGTTTGACGTCGGCGTAGAAGCGGCGGCCGTCCTCCAGCGAGCCGTGCGGGGTGAAGATCACGTCGGCGTGGCCGGCCGCGAACTCCCTGCCCTCGTCCGAGTCGCCCGCCTGGATGATCACCGGCCGGCCCTGCGGGGAGCGCGGCACGGTGGAGCGGCCCTCGACGTCGAAGTGCTCGCCGTGGAAGCGCACCTCGCCCACGGCGTCCGCGTCGCGCAGGAACCGGCCCGCCGCGCGGTCCGCCGTGACCGCGTCCGGCGCCCAGGAGTCCCACAGCTCGCCCGCGAGCCGGACGAACTCGGCGGCCCGCCGGTAGCGGTCGGCGCGGTCGAGGTAGCCGCCGCGGCGGAAGTTCTCGCCGGTGAAGGCGTCGGAGGTGGTGACCACGTTCCAGGCGGCCCGGCCGTCGCTGAGGTGGTCGAGCGTGGCCAGGCGGCGGGCCAGCTCGTACGGCTCGTTGAAGGTGGTGTTGACGGTGCCGGCGAGGCCGAGCCGCTCGGTCACCGCGGCCAGCGCGCTGAGCACGGTGAGCGACTCCGGCCGCCCGGCCACGTCGAGGTCGTGGATGCGGCCCTTCAGTTCGCGCAGTCGCAGCCCTTCGGCGAGGAAGAAGAAGTCGAACGTGCCGCGCTCGGCGGTCTTCGCCAGGTGGACGAAGGAGGCGAAGTCGATCTGGCTGCCGGAGCGGGGGTCGGCCCAGACGGTGGTGTTGTTGACGCCGGGGAAGTGCGCGGCCAGGTGCACGCGCCTGCGGCTCATCGCCGCCACCCCGGCGGCGTGTCCCAGGACGCGGGCAGGCCCTCGGTCGTCTCGCGGAAGGCGGGCAGCCGGTAGAGGTCGCGGGCGTACGGCCACAGGTGCTCGAAGTCGGGCAGTTCGCGCTCGCTGATCAGGTGGCCGCGGTTGTGCTCGGCGTCGAACCTGGCCAGCGTCACCCACAGCCGCACGTCGGCCTCGGTGATCGTGTCGCCGGTGAGGTAGCGGTGCTCGGCCAGGCGCTCGTCGAGGCGTTCGAGCGCGGCCACGACGCGGTGGCGCTCCCGCTCGCGCTCGTCCTCGGTGGCGGCGCGGGCCACGCGGGTGACGCCGGCGTTGACGTCGTGGTAGATCCAGGCGTTCAGCGTGTTGATCTCGGGGCGGAGGGTCTCCGGGTAGAGGTCGATCTCGGCCGTGGCCCACTGCCCGAACTGGGTGGCCAGGTCGAGGGTGATGTCGGGGAAGTGGTTGCTGACGATGCGGCCGCTCTCCCTGTCCCACAGGACGGGGACGGAGATGTGGCCGCCGTACCCCTTCTCGGTGGCGTCGTACGCCTGCTCCAGCAGGGTGAAGCCGTTGACCGGGTCGGGGCCGCGGCGCGCGCGGAAGGCCCAGCCGCGGCCGTCGCGCTCGTCGTCCACGTACGACAGGGAGACGACGTCCTCCAGGCCCTTGAGCTTGCGGACGATCGCGGCGCGGTGGGCGTACGGGCAGACCCAGGCGGCGTAGAGGTGGTAGCGGCCGGGCTCGGCGCGGAAGCCGCTGGAGCCGTCGGCGGTGACGCGGCCCTGGAAGGGGTAGAGGGGGCGGTTCCAGTCCGGGGACAGGTGCAGGCGGCCGGAGCCGTAGTGGCCGTAGGCGACGTGGTCGACGGGGCTCGCGTACACCGGCTGCCTGGTGCTGATGGTGGTCACGGAGAGGCTCCAGGTCAGGATTCGGGGTGGGCCAGGAACCGGCCGAAGCGGCCCTGGTGGTAGAGCAGCGGGCGGCCGGGGCCCCGCAGGTCGGCCTCGACGACCAGCCCGACGACGAGGATGTGGTCGCCGACCTCGGCGGTCTCGTACGGCAGGCACACCAGGTGCGCCGAGACGTCCTGGAGCAGCGGCGCGCCCAGGGGGCCCGGCCGCCAGCGGGTGGGCTCGGCGAAGCGGTCCACGCCCCTGCTGGCGAAGCGGGAGGCCAGCTCGGCCTGGTCGTGGGCCAGCACGTTGACGGCGAAGTGGTCGGCGGCGCGCAGCGACGGCCACGTGGTGGAGGAACGGTCCACGTAGAAGGAGACGAGGGGCGGTTCGAGGCTGACGGAGGAGAAGGAGGTGGCGGTCAGCCCGGAGGGCCGGCCTTCGTGCTGGGCGGTGATGACGACGACGCCGCTGGCGTGCACGGCGAGCGCGCGGCGGAACAGGTCCGGGGTGACGGCGAGCTCGGACGGGGCCGCGGTCATGCCGCCACCCCCGTCCGTACGCGGGGCTTGGGGAAGCTGACTGGAGAGTTGATCACGAGAGATCCTCACGACGAACGGCATGCTCGCGCCTCTCCCGGGCTCGTCCGGGAGGCGCGGCGTTGACCTGGATCGGCGGCGTGGGCTGCGGCGGCCACGCCGGGAACATGAAGACGGGGCGGGCTCGTACCGGCCCGCCGACGACCGTGATCAGCGACACTGGGCGCTGGCGACGTGGCAGAAGTCCACGTGGGAGCGCCTGGTCAGGAGAAGACCCTGCCTCATACGTCAGACGCTAGGCCGACGTCCCCGATAAGTCAATATTCCCTACTGGTTTTGCCGGGAAATCTGAAAGGCGCAGGGTGCGGCGTGTCGGCGGGCGGTCGGCGGCCGTCGCGCGCTTAGCGTGAGCGCATGCGTGACCGGACGGGCCGGCGGTGGGCGGACTTCAGGGAATCACCGTTCCTCCCCGCGACCGTGCTCGTGCTGATCGTCGCCGCCGCGGCGGGGCTGTTCGCCGGGTCCTACACCTACGCCATGGCCGCCCCGGCCCCGCACCGCGTGCCGGTCGCGGTGGTGGGGATCAGCCACCAGACCGTACGCGGCAAGGCCTTCGCCGCCGGCCTTGAGCAGCGGCTGAACGCCTCGCTCGCGCTGTCCTTCGAGCCCGACTTCGAGCGGGCCCTGCGGGCGGTCGAGGAGCAGCAGGTCTTCGGCGTCGTCGTGGTGCGCGGGGACGACGCCACCTTCTACGTGTCGAGCGCCTCCGGCGCGTCGGTGGCGCAACTGCTCACCGAGGCCGCACCCAAGGTCGCTCGGGAGGTCGGCCTGCGGCTGACCGTGCGGGACCTGAAACCGCTGCAGCGGGGCGACCCGCGCGGGCTGGCGCTGTTCTACATCACGCTCGCGGCCGTGGTCATCGGGTTCGTCGGGGCCGTCCAGCTCAACGCGAACGCGGGCGAGCTCGCCCCGTGGGAGCGCATCGCGTTCACGGGGGCGTACGCGGCGCTGGGGGCCCTCGCCATCGTGGCCGCCGTCGACTGGGTGCTCGGCGCGCTCCGGCTGCCGCTGCCGGAGTCCTGGTTCATCCTGGCGCTGACCATGTTCGCGTCGGGGATGGTGTTCTCGATGTTCCGCACGCTCGTGGGGCGCTGGGCGATGGTGCCCACGTGGGGGCTGATGGTGCTGCTCGGCAACCCCTCGTCGGGCGGGGCGGTGTCCTGGCCGCTGCTGCCGTCGCCGCTGGGCGTGATCGGACGCTGGCTGCCGCCCGGCGCCTCGGTCAACGCCCAGCACACCGCCGTCTACTTCGGCGGGCATCAGCGGCCGGCGCCGTTCCTCGTGCTGGGCGCCTGGGCGCTGGTGTCGTCCGCGGTCTTCCTGATCCGGGAGAACAAGAAGGGACGACAAGGAGGGTCTTGAAGTCGGATTCAATTCCGGATTCGGCGGAAACAGGACGGGATTGCCGCCCGCGCGCCTCGACGCCCGAAACAGCCGGCCTTCCTGGATCCGTACGGGCGGGCGGCCCGCGACATGCCCGTATTCCCTGATACCCCGGACAGGTGTTGCCCGGGCGCCGGGCCCGTGCGGGCGGAGACGCCCGGCCGATCCCGCCTTTCGCCTGGTCACGACCGTTCTCCTGGACCCGGGCGGACCGCGGCTCCGGCCGTACGTGAACGCCGGGGAAAGGCGGATCAACACGGCGGACGGACCGCGACTCGCGCGACACGGAAGATCACGGGACAAGCACGGCCCGCGCTTTGACGCGGTCCCGCGGGGCCGCGCGAGCCCGGCCTGCTATTCGCGACATGGCATTTGTGAGGATGCGTGTGTCTCTGAAGGGGACTACAGTATCCGCAAGCAACATCGGGGTTTGGAGCACCTTATGGCGAAGCGCATCGTGGAATCTTTTCTCGACGACCTCGACGGCAGTGAAGCGGAGGGCACCACGCGGTTCGCTCTCGACGGCACCGCCTACGAGATCGACCTGTCCGGCGAGAACAGGGAGAAATTGGAGAAGGCTCTGGCGCCCTTCATCACCAAGGCGCGCGCCGTCCGCGCGGGCAAGGAACGCGGCCGTCGCGGAGGCGCCGGTTCGGCCCGTGAGATGGGCAGGGAGAAGGCCACGGAGATCCGCAAGTGGGCCAAGGCGCAGGGCCTGCCCGTGAGCGAGCGGGGCCGGATTGCCGCGACGCTCATCAAGCAGTACGAGGCCGCGCATTAAGAAGTGACCGCATTTGCCGGCCACTCCTGTATCAGCTTCCGCGCCCTCGCCGTGACACCCCGGTCCCGGCGAGGGGCATCATCGAGAACCACCGCGCATTTGTTGTGAACAGCCCGGGATTTCGCGCCGAAACGACAGGAGACCGGCATGACGGTGGCCGAAGTGACGGTGGCCGAGGTGATGGCCGAGCTGGCCGCGCTGGAGGACCCGAAGATCCGCGCGGTCAACGCGCGGCACGGCGACGATCACGGCGTCAACCTCGGCGCGTTGCGCGCCCTCGCCAAGCGGCTGAAGACGCAGCAGGAGCTCGCGCGCCGGCTCTGGGAGACCGGCGACACCGCGGCCCGGCTGCTGGCGCTGCTGATCTGCCGCCCCAAGGCGTTCGAGCGCGACGAGCTGGACGCCATGGTGCGCGAGGCGGGCGCGCCCAAGGTGCACGACTGGCTCGTCAACTACGTGGTGAAGAAGAGCCCGCACGCCGAGGAGCTGCGGCAAGCCTGGCTCGCCGACCCGGACCCGGTGGTCGCGAGCGCCGGATGGGCGCTGACCACCGAGCGCGTGGCGAAGAAGCCCGCCGGTCTCGACCTCGCGGGGCTGCTCGACGTCATCGAGGCCGAGATGAAGGCCGCACCCGACCGCCTGCAGTGGGCGATGAACCACTGCCTGGCGCAGATCGGCATCGAGCACCCCGAGCACCGCGCCCGCGCCGTCGGCATCGGCGAGCGCCTGGAGGTGCTGAAGGACTACCCGGTCTCGCCGGGGTGCACGTCCCCGTACGCGCCGGTCTGGATCGAGGAGCTGGTGCGCCGGCGGGGCGGCGCGTAGGCCCGGGGCAGAGGCGCCTGGCCTCGTCACCGATCCCGGTCCACCCGGCCGCGTCCGTGCCGTCCCAGGCGATCCACCGCTCATGACCCCCGCCGCCATCCCCCGAAAGGCACGGGGGATGGCGTTGAGGGCGGTCAGCGGCCGATCGGGTGCCAGACGGTCTTGATCTCCAGGAAGGGGCGGACGCGGGCGAGCCCGGGGTCGGCGTCCGTCCAGTCGTCCTCGGGCCCGGGCCGCAGGACGCGCTTGAGCGTGGTCGCCGCCAGCTCCTCCAGCTCGCCCGCGAGGCCGCCCGCGCCCGCGAGGTCCAGCGCGTTCACGTCGGCGTGCCCGGCGAGCGGCGGGGCCAGCTCGGCGAGGCGGCCGGTCAGGATGTTGGCCACGCCGCCCGGCAGGTCGGAGGTGGCGAGGGCCTCGGCGAGCGTGACCGCGGGCAGCGGGGCGCGCTCGTCGGCGACCAGCACCGCCGTGTTCCCCGACGTGATCACCGGGGCGAGCACGGAGACCAGCCCGAGCAGCGAGGAGCCGGCGGGCGCGAGCACGCCCACGACGCCGGTCGGCTCCGGCTCGGAGAGGTTGAAGAACGGGCCCGCCACCGGGTTCGCGCCGCCCACCACCTGGCTGATCTTGTCGGCCCAGCCGGCGTAGTAGACCCACCGGTCCACGGCGGCCGACACCAGCTCCTGGGCCCGCGCCGCGCTCACGCCGTCGGCCGCGGCGACCTCGGCGGCGAACTGCTCGCGCCGCCCCTCCATCATCTCGGCGACGCGGTAGAGGATCTGGCCCCGGTTGTAGGCGGTGCGGCCCGACCAGCCGGGGAACGCCTTGCGCGCCGCCACCACGGCGTCGCGCACGTCCTTGCGCGAGGCCAGCGCGGCGTTGGCGAGGTGGGATCCGTCCGCCGACGTCACGGGGTAGGACCTCCCTGATTCCGAGCGCGGGAACGCGCCGCCGACATAGAGCTTGTACGTCCTGCGCACCGCGAGGCGCGGCGGGGTCTCAGCCAAGGTAGGCCTCCAATCCGAGCAGCCCGCCCTCGCGGCCGTACCCGGACTCCTTGTAGCCGCCGAAGGGACTGGCGGGATCGAACACGTTGAAGGTGTTGGACCAGACGACGCCGGCGCGCAGCCGGCTCGCGGTCCAGAGCATGAGGGAGCCCTTCTCCGTCCAGACGCCGGCCGACAGCCCGTACGGCGTGTTGTTCGCCTTGGCGACGGCCTCCTCCGGCGTGCGGAAGGTGAGCACCGACAGGACCGGCCCGAAGATCTCCTCGCGGGCGATCCGGTGCGCCTGCGTGACCCCGGTGAACACGGTGGGACGGAACCAGTAGCCGCGCTCGGGCAGCGGGCAGGTCGGCGACCAGCCCGTGGCGCCCTCGGCCTCGCCGGCGGTGGCCAGCTCGCGGATCCTGGCGAGCTGCGCGGCCGAGTTGATCGCCCCGATGTCGGTGTTCTTGTCCAGGGGGTCGCCCAGGCGCAGCAGCTCGATGCGGGCGCGCAGCCGCGGCAGCAGCTCCTCGGCGATCGACTCCTGCACCAGCAGCCGCGAGCCGGCGCAGCAGACGTGGCCCTGGTTGAAGAAGATGCCGGACACGATGCCCTCGACGGCCTGGTCGATGGCCGCGTCGTCGTAGACGATGTTGGCGCCCTTGCCGCCGAGCTCCAGCGTGAGCCGCTTGCGGGTGCCCGCGACGGCGCGGGCGATCTGCCGGCCCACCTCGGTCGAGCCGGTGAAGGCCACCTTGTCGGCCTCGGGGTGGGAGACGACGGCCCGGCCGGTGTCGCCGGCGCCGGTCACGATGTTCACGACGCCGGGCGGCAGGCCGGCCTCCTGGCAGATCTCGGCGAACGCGAGCGCCGTCAGCGGCGTGGTCTCGGCCGGCTTGAGCACGACCGTGTTGCCGGCGGCCAGGGCGGGCGCGACCTTCCACGCGAGCATGAGCAGGGGGAAGTTCCACGGGATGACCTGCGCGGCCACGCCGAGCGGCCTGGTGCCGAGGCCGGTGTGCGCGAGCTTGTCGGCCCAGCCGGCGTAGTAGAAGAAGTGCTGCGCGACGAGCGGCAGGTCGACGTCGCGGGTCTCCTTGATCGGTTTGCCGTTGTCGAGCGACTCCAGCACGGCCAGCTCGCGGGCGCGCTCCTGGATGATGCGCGCGATGCGGAACAGGTACTTGCCGCGCTCGGCGCCCGGCAGCCCCGACCACACCCGGTCGAAGGCGCGGCGGGCGGCGGCGAAGGCGCGGTCCACGTCGGCGTCGCCGGCGGCGGCCACCTCCGACAGCGGCTCCTCGTCGGCCGGGTTGACGGTGACGATGCGCGCGTCGCTCTCGGCCGCGACGAACTCGCCGTCGATGAACAGGTCGTACGACGGCCGGATGGACACGATGGCTCGTGACTCCGGCGCGGGCGCGTACTCGAAGATCTCCACGCCTCTCCCTAGTCGATGGTGTAGTAGTCGGGCCCGGAGTACTGGCCGGTGCCGAGCTTGGTCCGCTGCATGAGCAGGTCGTTCAGCAGCGTCGAGGCGCCCAGCCGGAACCACGCGGGGTCCAGCCAGTCGTCCCCGGCGATCTCCTTGACCAGCACGAGGTAGCGGATGGCGTCCTTGGTGGTGCGGATGCCGCCGGCCGGCTTCACGCCGGCCTGCCGGCCGGTGGCGGCCCGGTAGTCGCGCACGGTTTCCAGCATCACCAGCGTGACCGGCAGGGTGGCGGCGGGGGCGACCTTGCCGGTCGAGGTCTTGATGAAGTCGGCCCCGGCGTGCAGCGCCAGCCACGACGCGCGGCGCACGTTGTCGTAGGTGACCAGCTCGCCGGTCTCCAGGATGACCTTCAGGTGCGCCTCGCCGCACTGCTCCTTGACGGCGACGATCTCGTCGAAGACCTTGGCGTAGTCGCCCGCCAGGAACGCTCCACGGTCGATGACCATGTCGATCTCGCTCGCCCCCGCCGCGACCGCGGAGGCCGTGTCGCTCAGCTTGACCTCCAGCGACGTGCGCCCGGCGGGGAAGCCGGTGGCGACCGAGGCGAGCTCGACGTTGGTGCCGGCCAGCGCCCGCGCCGCCGTCGGGATCATGTCGGGGTAGACGCAGAGCGCGGCGACCGACGGCACGCTCGGGTCGGCCGGGTCGGGGCGCACGGCCTTGGCTGCCAGCGCGCGTACCTTGCCGGGGGTGTCGGACCCTTCGAGCGTGGTGAGGTCGACCATGCGGATGGCGAGGTCGATGGCCTGCCGCTTGGCCGTGGTCTTGATCGACCGGGTGGCCAGGCCGGCGGCCCGCCGCTGGACGCCGACCTCGTCGACGCCCGGCAGTCCGTGCAGATAGGCCCGCAACGAGCCGGGGATGGTGTCAGGCACGAGCGCCACGCCTCTCGATGAGCAGGTTGAGTACGAGGGCGACCAGCAGGATGAGGCCGGTCACCACCATCTGGAAGAAGGAGCCGAGGCCGAGCAGGTTGCACAGGTTGCGCAGCACCGACAGCAGCAGCACCGCGACGAACGTGCCGAACACCCCGCCCCGGCCGCCGAACAGGTTCGTGCCGCCGAGCACGACGGCCGCGATCGCGTCCAGCTCCAGCCCGTTGAACGCGGTGGGCTGGCCCACGGTCAGCCGGGAGGTGAGCAGCACCCCGGCCAGCGCGGCCAGGCCGCCCGACACGGCGAACACGGTCGTGATCACGCCGCGTACGGGCAGGCCGGACAGCCGGGCGGCCTCCTTGTTGCTGCCGACGGCGTAGACGTACTCGCCGAAGGTGGTGCCGCGCAGCACCACGGCGGCGAGCACGGTGATCACCACGAAGATGACGCCGACGATCGGCACGTAGCCGATGAACCCGCCGCCGAGGAGCTGGAACCCCTCCGAGCCGCCCGCCTCGGCGGGCTTGCCGTCGGTCAGCAGGTACGTGAGCCCGCGCACCGCCGTCAGCCCCGCCAGCGTGGTCATGAACGACGGCAGCGTCAGGTACGCCGACAGCCCGCCCATGAACGCGCCGAACGCCGCGCCGGCCGCCACGCTGATGAGGATGGCCGGCAGCACGGGCACGCCCGACCCCATGAGCAGCGCGATCGTCATGCCGCCGAAGGCGGCCACGCTGCCCACGGACAGGTCGATGCCGGCCGTGAGCACGACCATGGTCATGCCGATGGCCACGATCCCGGTGAGCGAGGACTGCTGGAGCAGGTTGGCGATGTTGCGGCCGGTCAGGAACTGCGGCGCGAGCAGCGAGGCGACCACGCACAGGCCGAGGAAGACCAGCAGCAGGTTGGACTTGACGATCAGGTCGGCGCCGCGGCGGGCGCGGGGGCGGCCTTCCTGGGTGGCGGTGTCGGCCACGGTGGAAGCTGTCATGGTGCGGCTCCTGTGATGACGGTGTGCGCGATGACGTTCTCGGGGCTGACCCGGGGGTCGAAGTGCGCGACGTTGCGGCCCTCGTACAGGACCTCGATCCGGTCGGCGTTGGCGGTCAGCTCGTTCAGCTCGCTGCTGGCGAGCAGGACGGCCACGCCCTGGTCGGCCAGGTGGCGCACCTGGCGGTAGAGGTCGGCCTTGGCGCCGACGTCGAGGCCGCGGGTGGGCTCGTCCAGCAGCAGGACCCTGATCCCGCCGCGGGTGATCCACTTGGCCAGCACGACCTTCTGCTGGTTGCCGCCGGAGAGCTGGCCGACGAGCTGGCCGGGGCCGGACGCCTTGACACCGAGGTCGGCGAGCGACGGCGCGGTCAGCCGGCGGCCGGTCCGGCCGGGCAGCAGCCACGGCGGCCTGCCGAGCGCGCCGATGGCGGCGTTGCGGCTCACGGACAGGCCCAGCATGAGGCCCTGTTCCTTGCGGCTCTCCGGCACCAGGGCGAGGCCGGCGCGGACGGCGGCGGCCGGGCTGGTGGCCTTGAGCGGGCGGCCGTCCAGCCGGGCGTCCACCTGGGCCTTGAGGTCGCCGAACAGGGCGCGCAGCAGGGTGGTGCGGCCCGCGCCGCCGAGCCCGGCCAGCCCGACGACCTCGCCGGGCCGTACGTCGAGGTCGCGCACGTCGAGCAGCCCCGGCACGTGCGCCCGTGCGACGCGGAGCAGCGGCTCGCCCTGCGGGGCGGGCCGGTCGGTGGCGCCCACGAGCTCACCGGCCTCGCCGATCATGGCGGCGACGAGCTCGTCCGGGCCGGTCGAGGCCAGGTCGTAGACGCCGACCGCGCGGCCGTCCCGCAGCACCGTGGCCCGGTCGCCGATCTCCATGACCTCGTCCATGCGGTGCGAGATGAAGATCACCGACCGGCCCTCGGCGGTGAGCGACCTGATGACCTCGAACACGGCCAGCAGCTCGCTCTCGCCGAGCGTCGCCGACGGCTCGTCCATGACGATCACGCGGGCGTCGGCCGTCAGCGCCTTGGCGATGGCGGTGAGCTGCTGCGAGGCGATCGGCAGGTCGCCGACGCGGGCGGTCACCGGGAAGGTCGCGCCCACCCGGTCGAGCGCCGCGCGGGCCAGCTTGGCGCGCTGCCCCCGCCGGACGAACGGGCCGAGCGCGGGCGCCCGGCCCAGCAGCAGGTTCTGCGCCACGGTGAGGTCGGGCAGCAGGTCGAGCTCCTGGTAGATCACGGCGATGCCGGCCGCCAGCCCGGCGTGCGGGGTGGCGGGCGCGTACGGCTGCCCGTCCAGCAGGATCGTGCCCTCGTCAGGACGGTACGACCCCGCGAGGATCTTCATGAGCGTGCTCTTGCCCGCGCCGTTCTCGCCGAGCAGGCAGTGCACCTCGCCGGGCCGCACGCTCAGCTCGACGCCGTCGAGGGCGACGGTGCCGGGGAACCGTTTGACGATCCCCGTCATGCGCAGGCGTTCCGTGGTGGCCGTCATGCCGCCTCCAGCAGGTGTCGGGCGTTCTGGTCGTCGGTGATGAGCACGTCGCACAGCCCGCTCGACACCACCGCCCGGCACACCGCCCGCTTGGCCGTGCCGCTGACCAGCGCCACCGAGGTGGTGGCCGAGCGCAGCACGTCCAGGGACAGGCCGAGGGTGCGGCCGTCGAGGTCGGGGTCGACGATCTGCCCGCGCGCGTCGATGAAGCGGCCGAGCACGTCGCCCACCGCGCCGGCCCGCGCGAGCCGGGCCAGGTCGCCCGCGTCGATCTGGCCGGAGTCCACCAGCACCGAGTCGCTGCCCATGCCGCCGGGGCTGTAGAGGAACAGGTCGGCCCGGGTGGCGAGGGCCAGCACGTCGGCGACGGCCCGGTCGCTCTCCAGCACCGCGCGGGTGCTCTGCTGCTGGAGGATCGCCGGCGCGGCCAGCAGCGTGGCGGTGCCGCCGCCGCGGTGGGCGATCGTGCTGGCCATGCTGTGCGCGCTGGTCGGCTGCCGCGAACGGCTGAGCGCGCCGTTGATCTGCACCACGTGGACGCCGTTGGCCCAGCCACGGGTCAGCGCCTCGGCCAGCCGGTCCAGGGTGCGGCCCCACGACACGCCGATCAGGCGGGGCGCGGGCCGCATCTCCATGAGGTGGTCGGCGCCGGCCGCGCCCACCCGGTCGCGGATCTGCTCGGGGTCGCCGTCGACCGAGACCACGACGGCGTCGCGGAGCCCGTACCGCTCCTTGATCGCCTGCTCCAGCGAGCGCACCCGGGAGCGCGGGTGCAGCACCTCGATGCGCACGATGCCGGCCTCGCGCGCCTCGGCCAGCATTCGGCCCACCTTCCAGCGGGTCAGGTGCAGGGCGTGCGCGATCTGCTCCTGGGTCTCGCCGTCCTCGTAGTAGCGCACGGCCACCTGGTAGAGCTGCTCGTCATCGCTCATGGCGGGCTCCGCTCAGCTTGTGGGAGATGCCCGTCGTCGCGGCCGTGGCCTCCAGGTAGTCGGCGTAGCCGGCCCGGTACGCCTGCGCGTGCGCGGCGTCCGGTTCGACGGTGCGGCACTTGGGCGCGTACGCGGCCGCCGCCTCCGCCAGAGAGGCGTGCCGCCCGGTGCCCGCGGCGGCCAGCACCGAGCAGGCCCGCAGCGTCAGGTTGTCCCCGGTGACCAGGTGGACCGGGCGGCCGAGCACGTCGGCGGTGGTCCGCAGCCACAGCTCGTTGTGCTGGATGCCGCCCGAGACGAAGATCTCCTCCACGGGGACGCCGCCGGCGGTGAAGGAGTCGATGACCTGGCGGGTGCCGTACGCGACGCCCTCCACGGCCGCCCGGTAGACCTGCTCGGGGGTGCTGGCCAGGGTGAGGCCCAGCACCGCGCCCCTCAGCCGCGGGTCACGCAGCGGGGTCCTGTTGCCCATGAAGTAGTCGAGCACGATCAGGCCGTGCTCGACCGGCGGCACTTCCGCCGCCGCCTTGATGAGCCCGCCGATCTCGGCGCGGGGGCGGCCGATGAGTTTCTCGCCGGTCCAGGCGAGGACCGAGCCGGCGCTCACCTGCCCGCCCTCGACCAGCCAGCGCCCGGTGCGCAGCGCGTCCGGGTACGGCCCCCACACCGTGGGCGGGAAGACCGGCTCGGTGATCTCGGTGACGAAGGCGTTGGAGGTGCCGCAGACGATCGACACCTGGCCCTCGTGGCCGCCGCCGATCGCCAGCAGCGACAGGTGGGCGTCGATCCCGCCGGACACCACCGTGGCCGGGCCGGTGACGCCCAGCTCCTCGCGGGCGGCCGCGGCGAGCGGCCCGACGGGGTCGCCGACGGGCACGATCTCGTCGGGGAGCTTGGCGGCCAGGTCGGCGACGCCGAGCCGCTCGTACAGGTCGTGCGGGAAGCCGGCGCCGCGCGGGTCGTAGTTGCTCTTGCAGACCGCGTTCATGCGCGAGCCGGCCCAGCGGCCGGTGAGCCGCCACACCATGTAGTCGACGGCCTCGACGATCCGCGCGGCCGCCCGGTAGGTCTCCGGCTCGTGCCTGGCCAGCCACATCGCCTTGGGCACCAGCCACTCGACGGCGTCGCTGCCGCCCGCGTAGCGGAGGACCGGGTGGCCGGTCCGCGCGGTCAGCTCCGACTCCTCGCCGGCCCGGCCGTCCATCCACAGCAGCGCCGGGCGCAGCGGGCGGCCCCGCTCGTCGAGCACGGCCACCGTCGAGGCGGTGGTCGCCACGGCGACGCCCTCGACCTGCGGGCCGCCGGCCTCGGCGAGCGCCTGCCTGGCGGCGGACACGCTCGCCCGCCACCAGTCGTCCGGGTCCTGTTCGGCCCAGCCCGGCCTGGGGAAGCGGGTCGGGTACCGCTCGGCGCCCGACCCCAGCAGCGCCCCGTCTGCGCCGTAGACCGCCGCGCGGGCGCCTTCGGTCCCCAGATCGAGGGCGAGGAAGCCAGCCATGCTCACTCCTCGTTCGGCAGGAAGAGAACCTTGGAGCTGAAAATGGAACGTTCCCCGAGAGCCGCCATGGTCTCCGGCAGGGCGTCCAGCCCCAGCTCGTGCGTGATCATGAACTTCCACGCCAGCTCGCCCGAGGCCAGCGCGCGGGCCGCGACCCGCCACTCCTCGCCGGGGAACGGCGCGGAGAAGGAGTTCCAGGCGCCGTGCAGGGTCACCTCGCGGCGCAGGAACGAGCTGAACGTGGCCTTCGGCAGCACCACGGGATCGTGCGGGATGCCGATGAACACCGCCTCGCCGTGCCGGGCCGTCAGCGCCACCGCCTGGTCCACCGTGGCGGGCACGCCGGCCGACTCGATCACGATGTCGTAGCCGTCGCCGGCCACCTCGTCGGCGGCCTCGGCGGCGGTCGCGGTGCGGGTCGCGCCCGCCTCCACCGCCATGGCGGCCTTCTGCTCGTTCAGCTCGACGACCAGCACGTCGGAGGCGCCGGCGAGCCTCGCCCACTGGACGGCGAACAGCCCGATCGGGCCCGCGCCCACCACCGCCACCCGGCGGCCGCCGCGCATCTTCGTCCGCCAGAGGGCGTGCAGGGCGATCGCCGCCGGGTCCAGCATGGCCGCGGCCCGGGGGTCGAGGTCGGCCGGCAGGACCATGAGGTTCTCGTCGGGGACGGTGACGTACTGGGCGTACGCGCCGTCGCGGCGGCTGCCGAAGTAGCCGTAGTTCTTGCACAGGCTGAAGTGGCCCTGGCTGCACGGCTCACAGACCTTGCAGGGGATCAGCGGGGGGACCGTGACGAGGTCGCCCTCGCGTACCCGGCCCTTGGCGGCCAGACGGTCGCCGAGCCGGACGACGTGCCCCGAGAACTCGTGGCCGCAGATGATCGGGAAGTGGTAGGCCACTCCCGGGTGCAGCATGCGTGCGATGTCCGATCCGCACACCCCGCAGGCCGCCACCCGCACGAGCGCCTCGTCCGGGCCGGGCTCGGGGACGGGCACCTGCTCGACCCTGATGTCGCCCGGGGCGTGGAGCACCGCCGCCTGCATGGTTTCCGCCGTCTGGAACAACCGTCTCGCCTTCCTACTGTCGATTGCCTGGGTCCTGGGCGCCCGGGTCGCGGGCGCCTCGGGCCCCTACTTCGTGGATGCCTGGGCGAACTCGCCCTCGCCGACGAACCCGGCCGCGTTGGCCTTGTCGATCAGCTCGGTGCCCGCGTCGATGGAGGCCTCGACCTGCTCGCCCTTCTGGACCTTGAGCACGGTCTCGATGGCCTTCGAGCCCAGGGAGATGGGGTCGTTGAGCGCGGTGGCGACGTACTGGCCGTCCGGGATCTGCTTGACCGCCTCCATGAGGCCGTCGACGCCGGAGACCAGGACGTCGTCCTTGCCGTTCTCCTTGAGGACCTGCAGCGCGCCGAGCGCCATGTCGTCGTTGTGCGCGTACACGGCGGCGACGTCGGGGTGCACCTGGAGCAGGTCCTGCATCGCGGTGACCGCCTTGGAGCGGACGTAGTCCGAGTACGGCCCCTCGACGATCTTGATCTTGTCGTTGCCCGCGACGGCCTCGTGGAAGCCGGCGCTGCGGTCGCGCGCGACCGCGCCGCCCGCGTCGCCGCGGATCTCGATGACCTTGCCGCCCTTGTCGCCGAGCGCCTCGCTCAGCCGCTTGCCGACGAGCGCGCCCATCGCCTTGTTGTCACGCCCGACGTGGGCGACCGCGCCTTCGGGGACCGGCCGGTCCACGGTCACGACCTGCACGCCGGCCGCCTTGGCCGCGGCGATGCCCGGCTGCACGCCCTGGGGGTCGACCGGGTTGACCAGCAGCACGTCGACCTGGCGGGTGATCAGGTCCTGGATGTCGTTGTTCTGCTTGGTCACGTCGCCGCCCGCGTCGGCGAAGTAGAGCGTGGCGCCCGCCTCCTTGGCGGCGGCCTCCGCGCCCTCGCGCAGTTGCACGTAGAAGGGGGACTGCTGGGTCGCCTGGCTGAAGCCGATGGCGACGGGGCCGGCGGACTTCTGGTCGCCCGCTTCGGCGGACCCGCCGGGGTTCGAGGACACCGAGCAGGCGCTCAGCGCGGTGACCAGGAGGAGAGCGGGGATTGTGAGCAGCCGAAACTTACTCATAGGGGCCTCCGTATGTGACGTAGGTAACGCACCGTAAGTCGTGAATTAACCTCAGTGCAACACTTGAGCCGAAGATTGCTCATATGAGCAGAGTTGGGGTTCTTGCCCTGTTCATCCGTTGACGGTCACAGGCGTTTCCGCAGGTCACAGCCGCATCACCGATCGTACGTGAGGAGCGTGATGAAAGTTTCAGGGCGCATTGACACCTAGGAAAGCGCTTTCCTACGGTGTGGGGGCGATGCGCACGCGCTGGGGGGACCCGGACGCAGGCCCGACGGGCCTGCCGGACCAGCAAGGAGTTCGGCTGTGATGAGCAAGTTCGACAGGAGGGCCGTGGCCGCCCGTGGACCGAGGACGAGACGGGCGGTCGCGGCACGGCTCGCGGCCGCGCTGGCCGCGGTGACCGCCGCGGCCGCCGTCGGCGCGGCCCCGCCGGGCCTCCAGGCGTCGGCGGCGACCGGCACCGTCACCGGCTACGCCGCCGTCAACGGCGGCACCACCGGCGGCGCGGGCGGGCAGACGGTGCGCGCCACCACGGGCACCGCGATCCACCAGGCCCTGTGCAACCGGGCCAGCAGCAGCACCCCGATCACCATCCAGGTCGAGGGGACCATCAACCACGGCAACACCGCCAAGGTGTCGGGCGGAAGCTGCAACACCGCCGCCGGCGTGATCGAGCTCAAGCAGATCAGCAACGTCACGATCGTCGGGGTCGGCGGCGGGGCCGTCTTCGACCAGCTGGGCATCCACATCCGCGAGGCCAGCAACATCATCATCCAGAACGTGACCGTCAGGAACGTCAAGAAGTCCGGCTCCCCCACCTCCAACGGCGGCGACGCCATCGGCATGGAGAGCGACGTCCGCAACGTGTGGGTCGACCACGTCACGCTGGAGGCGTCGGGCGGCGAGTCGGAGGGCTTCGACGGCCTGTTCGACATGAAGGACAACGTCCAGTACGTGACGCTGTCGTACAGCACCCTGCGCAACTCCGGCCGCGGCGGGCTCATCGGCTCCAGCGAGAGCGACCGCTCCAACGGCTACGTCACCTTCCACCACAACCTGTACGAGAACATCGACTCCCGCACCCCGCTGCTGCGCGGCGGCATCGCCCACATCTACAACAACCACTACGTGAGCCTGCACGAGTCCGGCATCAACTCCCGCGCCGGCGGCCGCGCCAAGGTGGAGAACAACTACTTCGAGGACTCCAAGGACGTCCTCGGCACCTTCTACACCAGCGAGGCCGGCTACTGGCAGGTCGCGGGCAACATCTTCGACAACGTGACCTGGTCGAGCCCCGGCAGCGAGAACAACCCGGCCGGGCCGAACGTGCAGTCCAACACCTCCGTCAGCGTCCCCTACTCCTACGGCCTGGACCCGGCGAGCTGCGTGCCGGACGTCGTGCGGCGGACGGCGGGGGCCAACAAGGGCCTGCAGGTGTCGAACGGCAGCTGCACGCCCCAGTCCCCCACGGCCTCACCCACGTCCTCGCCCACGTCGTCCCCGACGTCCAACCCCACGACGACCCCGACCACGTCGCCCGGCGGGACCAACCTCAGCATCGGGGCCGGCTCCGACGGCTCCAGCAAGGCGAGCGGCACGAGCTACGGCAACGTGCGCGACGGCGACCTGAGCACGTACTGGTCGCCGTCCGGCTCGACCGGCGACATCTCGATCAAGTGGGGCTCGGCCACCACGGTCTCCAGGGTCGTCATCCGTGAGGCGGCCGGCTCCTCGGGCGCCATCGGCTCCTGGCAGCTCCTCAACGCCGGCACCGGCGCGGTTCTGAAGTCGGGCAGCGGCGCGGGCACCATCACCTTCACCGCGACCCCGCTCACCAAGATCACCTTCAGGATCACCGGCGCGTCCGGCACCCCGAAGGTCGCCGAGTTCGAGACCTACGCCTCGTGAGGCGACCGGCCGGGGCGCGACACCGTCCCGCCCCGGCCGGCGCTCCTCCGTGAGAGGCTACGGCGCATGAGGCGAAGATCATCCGCCGTCCTGGCCGTCGCCCTGCTCGCGGCGAACGCCGTCGCCGCGACCGGCTGCGCCGCGTGCACCGTCGTCAAGGGCCCGCCCGTGAGCCCGCCGGCGGCCGGCGCGCCCGCCGACGCCGTGGTCCGGGCCTACCTGGCGGGCATCAGGGCACGCGACGCCGAGGTGGTCCGGGCCGTGACCGCGCCGTCCTTCCACCAGCGCTACCACGACTACTGGAGTGACCCGATCAGGAGCTGGATCGACGTGCGGGTGTCCGAGGTCGGCGCGCCGGCTCCCGACACGTACGGGCCCGGCGGCTATCGGCAGGTGCGGCGGGTCTTCGTGACCGTCGACGTCCGCCGCTGCGACGAGGAGCCGCCGAACGACGACCCGCACTACCCGTACACCTTCCTCCTCGGCAGGCAGTCGGACGCCGCCCCGTGGAAGATCATCGACATGGGCGGGCTGGGCTAGCGCGTCACCTCCGCGCGGGCCTCGCTCGGGGTGAGGCCGAAACGGGAGCGGAAGAGCCGGGCGAAGTGCGCCTGGCTGGAGAACCCCCACCGGTGCGCGACGTCGGCGATCGTCGTCTCCCGCGCCCCGGGCCCGGTGAGCTCCTGGTGCGCCCTGGCCAGGCGCCGCTCCGTGATGTGCCGGGCCGGGGTGCGCCCGGTCGGCTCGAAGATGCGCGCCAGGTGCCGTACGGAGATGCCCATGACCCCCGCCACCTGCGCGGCCCCGAGGCAGGGGTCGTGCAAGTGGCGCTCGATGTAGTCCTCGGCGACGATGAGCTGCGAGCGGTAGGAGTCGGGCCGGGGCCGCCCGCCGGTGCGCTCCTCGGCGAGCTGCCTGAGCAGGTCGAGCACGGTCCGCTCGGCGCCCGCGGGGTCGTGGTCGCCGCGCAGCGCGGTCAGCCCGCCGAGCAGGGAGCCGAGCGCGGCCACGAGCGCGCCCTCCCGCGCCGTGCCGCGCCCGAACAGCATCGGCCCCGGCAGCCCGCCGCCCACGCACGTCCGCGCGAACAGCTCGCGCGGCACGTCCACGAGGATCTGCCGCATCGAGGAGGAGAACCCGAACAGGTAGGGCCGGCGCGTGTCGTAGACGACGAGCTCGCCCGCCGTGGCCGAGAGGCAGCCGTTCTCGTGCAGGAACACGGCCTCGCCCTTGAGCAGCAGGGTCGCGAACACCGAGTCCTTGGGCGCCGACCTGACCGTCTGCGGGCTGCGCTCGATCGCGTGGGCGTTGCCGGTGATGTCGGCGAGCCGCAGCCCGCCCAGCTCGATGTTGGTCTGCCTGGCCAGCAGGCCCTGCTCCGAGTACGAGGTGCAGGACAGGCCGACCAGCGCCTTGCGGTTGTAGTCCTCCCAGTAACCGATGCGCTCGGCGGGTTCGAGGTGCTCGGTGGTGGCCTGGGAGATCACGGAGAGGGCGGACATGCGACCTCCTGATGTTCGTGCATGTCAGGGGGGCTTCAGCTTAGGCGAACGTCATCCGGCCAGGTAGCCTCCGTCGACGGGGACGACCGCGCCGGTGACGTACGACGCCGCCGCCGAGCACAGGAACGCGACCACCGTGGCGACCTCGCGCGGCCGGCCGAGCCGCCCGGCCGGGATGCGGGCCAGCACCTGGGCCTTGGCCTCGGGGTCGTCGAGCACGCCCCGCGCGAGCGGCGTGACCACGAAACCGGGCGCGACGGCGTTGACCCTGATGCCGTCGGCGGCGTACTCGGCCGCCAGCGACTTCGTGAGCTGCGAGACGCCGCCCTTGCTGGCGCTGTAGGCGGGCCGGTCCCTGCTGCCGGAGAAGGCGAACATGGACGAGACGTTGACGACGGCGCCGCCGTTCTCGGCCAGGGCCGGGCGGGCGGCCTGGCAGGCGACCATGGTCGCGGTCAGGTTGATCTCGATGACCCGCTGCCAGCGCGCGAGGTCGTACTCCTCGCGGTCGTGGCTGACGCCCGCGCAGTTGACCAGGGCGGCCAGCGGCTCCCCCGCCGACAGCAGATCGGCCAGCCCCGCCCGGTCCAGGACGTCGTGCTCGACGACACGGACGCGGGGGTGGTCCGGCAGGTCGGCGGGGTCGGCGGGCGGCAGGCCGAGCGCGGTCACCTCGGCGCCCAGCTCGGCGAGGAGCACGGCCGTGGCCGCGCCGATGCCGGACGTGCCGCCGGTCACGAACGCCCGCCTGCCCGCGAACTCCCCGCTCATGGCCGCTCCCCCGGTCGTACCAACACCTTGACCTCCTGCTCCGGTCCGCGCAGCAGCGCCTCGAATCCGTCCCTGACCACGTGTTCCAGGGGGATGACGGAGGTGACGACGGCGCTCAGGTCCTCGCCCTCCTCGGCGACCATCCGGATCAGCTCCGGATAGACGTCGCGGTATCCCACGCTGGTCATGATCGTCTGCTCGTCGTTCACCAGGGCGAAGGCGTCCAGCGTGACGGCGCCGGTCAGCCCGAGGAACATCACCCGCCCGCCGCGCCGGGTGGCCGCCAGGGAGGCCCGCAGGGTGTCCGGCGAGCCGACCGCCTCGAACGTCACGTCCGCGCCCTCGTCGCCCTCGTCGCCCACGAGGCCGGCGAGGTCGGGGCCGGTCGCGGAGGCGCCCAGGCGGAGGGCCAGCTCGCGGCGGGCCGCGGACCGGTCGGCGGCGACCACGCGGCCCCCGTGACGGGCCGCGTTCCGGGCCGCGAACCTGGTGACGAGCAGCCCGATCGGGCCGAGCCCGAGCACGGCGACGCTCTCGCCGGGCCGGATCGCGGCCCGGCGCACCGCGTGCAGGGCGACGGCGGCCGGCTCGAACACCGCCGCCTGCTCCAGGGAGACCTCCTCGGGCAGCCGGTGCAGCATGTACGCCGGCACGGTGGCCCGCTCGGCCAGCCCGCCGTGCCCCATGAGCCCGGCGAACCCGAAGTGCCGGCAGATGTTGTACTCCCCCGCCAGGCAGCGCGGGCAGCGTCCGCACCGGTAGTGCGGCTCGACCGCCACCCGGTCGCCGGGGGCGAGGCCGGTGACGCCGTCGCCGGTCTCGCTGACGGTCCCGCAGAACTCGTGGCCGAGGACGAGCGGCGCGGCCACGCCGGACTCCGGGTGCGGGTCGCCGACGGGCACGGCGTGCGGGCCGTCGGCGTACTCGTGCAGGTCGCTGCCGCAGATCCCGCAGTAGGCCACCTCGATCGTCACCTCGCCGGGGCCGGGCGGCCGGACCGGGACGTCCTCGACGCGGACGTCCCCGGCCCCGTGCCAGACGGCCGCCCTCATGCCGCGCTCCCGTCCGGCACGGCGGCGGCGCGGCGGCGCAGCACGGCGGGAGCGGTCTCCTTCAGCGCGAAGCAGAGCGCCACCACGGCCACGGCGCCGCCCGCCGCGATGAACATGGCGGCCTGCAGCCCCCACTGGTCGGAGGCCCAGCCCGCGACCATCGGCCCGAGGAACCCGCCGGCCAGCTCGCCCACGCCCATGATCACGCCCAGCGCCGTGGCCAGCGCCGCGCGGGGCACCGTCTCGGCCGGGATCGTGGCCATGAACAGCGTGAAGCAGCCGAGCCCGGTGTAGGTGACCACCATGATCGCGCCGAGCAGCACAGGGCTCTCGACGTGGACGACGGCGAGCGGGCAGCACACCGCGAGCACCGTGAACCCGATGAGCGCCGGCTTGCGCCCGATCCGGTCGGAGATGGCCGGGGTCGCGAACCCCCACAGCACCCACGCCACTCCCAGGCAGGTCATGACGCCGCTCATGGTGCCGGGGTCGAAGCCCTTGACCTCGGTCAGGTACGTCGGGGTGAAGGTGATGATGGTGACGAACCAGGTGAGGTAGCAGCAGGCGATGAGCATGCAGACGACGATGTTGCGCAGCCTGAGCACCTCGCGCAGCGGCACCTTGACCGCCGCCGCCCGCTGCTCCTGAGGAGCCTCGGCGAGCGTACGCGGCGACTTCTCGCGGACGAACCGCCAGATGAGCGCGGCGACGACCAGCCCGGGGATGATCGTGACGTAGAACGCGACCCGCCAGTTCCAGGTCTCCGCGATCCACACCACGACCAGCGGCGCCACGATGCCGCCGAGCAGCCCCGCCGACGAGCCCTGGAGCAGGCCCATGTTGAAGCCCCGGCGGCTCTCCCTCGACGCCTCGACCATGAGCGACTGCGCCATCGGCAGCACCGCGCCCTCGGCCGTGCCCATGAGCGCCCGCGCCGCGAGCAGCCCGGCGAAGCCGCCCATCAGCCCGGACGAGGCGGAGAACAGCGAGAACAGCACCACGGCCGCGACCAGGATCGGCTTGCGCCGGCCGAGCGCGTCCGACAGGCGGCCGGCGAACATGCCGGCCAGCGCCCAGGTGAGCGCGAGCACGCCGGACAGCGTGCCGAGCTGGGCGTTGGTCAGGCCGAACTCCGCGTCCATGTACGGCGCCAGGAACGACAGCGCCTGACGGTCGAAGAAGACGAACCCGAACGACAGGAAGAGGATGACGAGGAGGCGGTTCTCGTACCGGTCGGCCGCTCGGGAGCCGGCCGCGACGGTGGTGTCGGTCATGACGATCTCACTTAGGGGGTGTGCGCCGGGGGCTCAGCGGAACAGGGAGTTGACGTAGTCGGCGCCGATCCCGACCTTCTCGTAGTGCTCGCGGCACATCTTGATGTAGTCGTGGACGTCGAAGAACCCGTCGGGCTCGCCGTTCTCGTCCAGCCAGATGAGCGGGCCCTTGACGATGAAGAACGTCTTCATCGGCTCGCCGCTGTCGTAGGCGACCAGCGTGTGGCCCTCGCCCGGGGCCTCGTAGACGAAGTCGCCCGCGGTGGCCGTCCAGGGCCGCTCCAGGTAGCCCCACTTGCCGGAGATCGTGTACGCGAACACCTCGTGCGGGTGGTAGTGCCGGTTGACCAGCCCCGCCTCCTTGGCCCGCAGGATGTCGGCCCAGCTGTTGTCCTTGACGTTGATCCACAGCGGCCGGGAGCCGACGGTGTCGGTGAACGGCACGTAGTAGCGGTCGTCGTCGGTGGCGACGTCGGACAGGTAGACCTCGGGGAGGGCGTCGGGCCGGAAGGAGTTCTCGATCGGCCTGAGGTCCTTCCAGAACTCACCGGTGGGCATGTCGGGCATGTGAACGGCCCCTTTCGTGTCGTGTTTCCCGGAAGTGAATCCCGGAGGGGCCGACGCCGTCTTTCCCGAAGCAGACCTCACCACTTGCAGATTTCGGACATTCCTCCCTGCGTGATCACGGGTGGGCCGGGCTGGAGGGCCGGCCGAGGGAGTCGCCGTCGTCGGCGCTCACCGGCGTGACGTGCCACTCGCCGTCACCGAGCAGCCGGAGCTCCTGGGCGTGGTGCCGGTCGACGGTCGAGCGGTGGCTGACGCTGACCACGATCGTGCCGGGCAGCCGGGTCCGCACCAGCCGGTAGAGAAGGAGCTCCAGGCCCTCGTCCAGCGCCGAGGTCGCCTCGTCGAGGAAGACCACCTTCGGCCCGGTCAGCAGGATCCGGGCGAACGCGACCCGCTGCTGCTCCCCCGGTGAGAGGATCTTGGCCCAGTCCTGCACCTCGTCGAGCCGGTCGGCGAGGTGCGGCAGCGCGACGTCGCGCAGGGCGGCGCGCAGGGCCTCGTCGTCGGTGCTGCCCTCCTTGCCCGGATAGGTGACGACGGCGCGCAGGTCGCCGAGCGGCACGTACGGCAGCTGCGACAGGAACATGGTCTCGTTGGCCCCGCCGGGGCGGGTCAGCGTGCCGCTGGTGAACGGCCACAGCTCGGCGAGGCTGCGCAGCAGCGTGGTCTTGCCGGTGCCGGACGCCCCCGTGACGACCAGCGTGTCGCCCTCCTCCAGCCGCAGGTCGAGCGGGTCGATGAGCTGCCGCCCGTCCGGCGTGCGGACCTCGACGGCCGTCAGCTCGACCTCGGCGCCGGCGCTCGGCCGGGTCGTCACCTCCGGCAGCGCCCTGGCCTCCTCGTTGGCGACGACCAGGCCGTGCAGCCGGATGATCGCCGCCCGGTAGCCGGCGAAGGCGTCGTAGGCGTTGCGGAAGAACGACAGGCCGCTCTGGATCTCGTTGAACGCCGACGCCGACTGCGTGAGGTCGCCGAGGCGGATCTCGGCGGCGAACAGCCGCGGCGCCTGGAGCACGTAGGGCAGGGGCACGATGCTCTGGCTGATCGCGAGGTTCCAGCCGTTGAAGCCGATGGTGCGGTTCAGGTAGCGCTTGTAGTTGGCGACGACGGGGGCGAACAGCCGCCGCAGCCCCGTGCGCTCGGCGACCTCGCCGCGGTAGAAGGCGACCGCCTCGGCGGCGTCGCGCAGGCGGACCAGGGCGTAGCGGAAGGCGGCGTTGTACTTCTCGTTCCTGAAGGCCAGCCAGATGATCGGCCGGCCGATCCAGAACGCGACGACGGAGGCGAACAGGACGTAGACCAGCCCGATCCAGAACATCGCCCGCGGGATCTCCAGCCCGAACAGGACGAGCCTGCCCGACAGGTGCCACAGGATCGCGGTGAACGACACGATCGAGATGACCGCCGAGATCGCGCCGAACAGCAGCGTCCCGGCCGTCCCTCCGTTGCTGGGCAGGTTGGGCAGCGGCCCGTAGCCGGCGGTGAGCACGTCGATGTCGGACTGGATGCGCTGGTCGGGGTTGTCGATCGTGTCGTCGATGAACCGCGACCGGTAGTAGGCCTTCCCGTCGAGCCAGTCGCCGGTGAGCCGGTCGGTGAGCCAGGCCCGCCAGGCCAGCACGAACCGCTGGAGCAGGAACAGGTCCAGCAGCAGCCGGGCGATGTGGATGGCCGCGAGGACGCAGAAGACCCAGAGCGACGTCCAGAAGCCCTGCTCGCCGGAGCCGCGCACCGGGGCCTTGCCGGTGGCGATGCCCTGGACCGCGACCTGGAGGCTGGAGAGCATGTCGTTGCCCTGATAGCTGAACAGCACGTCCAGCCGGACGCCGGTGACCACCGACAGCAGCAGGGCGCCGAGCCCGAGCCAGACCTTGACGCTGTCGCGGCCGGTGAAGTACGCGCCGGTGATGCGCCAGAACTGCCGTCCCCACGTGGTGGTGAGGCCGATGAGGACGAGGACGCCGAGCGTGCACACCGCGGCGATCGCCCAGGCCTTGGCGATCCATAGCAGCGAGATCCAGAGCTCGGAGCTCCAGTCGAGCGTCGGGGTGAACAACTCCATTCCGGAAACGTATACGCACGGAGAGTGACGGGCGCGCGGAAAAGCCCAACTCGCGGCAGGAGTCGCCCAGCCGGTCCTCCGCCGTCACATGTTCTCCGCGCCCTTCCTGATGGCCTGGCGGATGCGGACGTAGGTGCCGCAGCGGCAGATGTTGCGGATGCCGTCGAGGTCGGCGTCGGTGATCGTACGGCCCTCCGCGGCCACCCGGTTGACCAGCGCCACGGCGGCCATGATCTGGCCGGGCTGGCAGTAGCCGCACTGCGCGACGTCGTGCTCCAGCCAGGCCCGCTGCATGGGGTGCAGCTCCTGGCCGACCGTGGCGGGCAGGCCTTCGATGGTGGTGACCTCGTCGGTCGGCCGCAGGTCCTTGACGGGGATGGCGCAGGGGTTGACCGCCTTGCCGTTGAGGTGGCTGGTGCAGGCCTTGCAGACGTTGATGCCGCAGCCGTACTTCGGGCCGGTGATGCCGAGGACGTCGCGCAGCACCCACAGCAGGCGTACGTCGTCGGCGACGTCCACGGTGACCTGCTCGCCGTTGACGCGGAAGGTGTGTTCGGGCACTCCTGGGGCTCCTCGGGTTCAGCGGGCGTGGTCGAGGCCGTCGGTCGGGGACGGCGGGACCGGCGGGACGGTGGGCTTGGGGGTGAAGGAGAGCGTGCCGTGGTTGATCGGGAACGTGGTGGGCATCGTGCCGGTCGCGCGGCCGTAGGCGCAGGCGACGGCGGCCATCGACGCGGCCACCCCCAGCTCCCCCGCGCCGCCCGGCTGCTCGGACGTGCTGGGCATGACGATGACCTGGAGGTCGAGCGGGGTGTTCCACTGCCGGGTGTAGAAGTAGTTGTCCCAGCTCGCCTCCAGGAAGTAGCCGTCGCGCAGGTGCAGGCTGGAGGTGAGGGCCAGCGCGATGCCGTCGGAGACGCCGCCCATCATCTGCGCCTCCAGCCCGCGCGGGTTGACGGCGAGCCCGACGTCCACGGCGAAGACGACCTTGGTGACGCGGGGTCCTGTCACGGCGTCGCGGACGGTCCTGTTGACGGTCTCGGGCCGGCAGTCGATCTCCACAAGGCAGGCGCTGACCGATTTGTACTCGGCGTGGAAGGCGATGCCCTGCGCGGTGCCCGGCGCCATCGCGCGGCCCCAGCCGCCCGCCTCGGCCGCCCGCGTCAGCACCGCCCGCGCGCGGTCGTCGCGCAGGAAGGAGTGCCGGAACCGGTACGGGTCCTTGCCCATCCGCGCCGCGAGCTGGTCCACGACGAGCTCGCGGGCGCAGGTGACGTCGGGCGAGTAGACGTTGCGCATGCTGCCGGTGTTGAAGTCCTTGTCGGTCTCGGCGAGCAGGTGGCTGGCGGCGCCGAAGTCGTACGACATGGCCTGGCTGAGGTGGAAGAACGTCTGGGAGAAGCCGACGTCGCCGACGGGGAGCCGGGCGGCCAGGGCGGTGAAGATCTCGCCGAGCCCGTGGCCGAGGTCGGTGGAGACGCTGGTGTGCCGCTGCTTGTAGCTGAGCACCGTCTGGCCGAGGTAGGCGGCCCGGACCCGTGAGGTGGCCATCGGGTGCACGCGGCCCTGGCGGGCGTCGTCGGCGCGGTGCCACATGAGCTTGACCGGCTTGCCGATCTTCTGCGACACCTCGGCGGCCTCCAGCGCGGCGTCGAAGAAGAGCTTGCGGCCGAAGGAGCCGCCGCCCTCGGTGACGTGCACGGTGACCTTGCCGACGGGCAGGCCGAGCTTGGCGGCGATGGCCTGCTGGGCGACGATCGGCGACTTCAGCGCCGACCAGATCTCGGCGCGGCCGGGCCGTACGTCGGCGATCGCGCAGTTGGGCTCCAGCGCGCTGTTGCCGCGGAAGTGGAAGGTGAACGTGGCCTCGACGGTCGGCGTGGGCGGCCTGAGCCCGAGCGGCAGCTCCGCGGCGGCCAGCTCGCGCAGCACGCTCTCGTCGGACTTGCCGGCCGCGGTGCCGGGCTTCCAGGTGACCCGCAGGGCGCGTACGGCGTCGATGCACTGTCCGAACGTCTCGGCGCGCACCGCCACGCCGGTGGCGATGACGACGGCGTCGGTGACGCCCGGCATGGCGCGGACCTCGGCGAGGTTGCTCACGGATGCGACCTTGCCGTTGATGGTCGGCGCGCGGCAGACCATGGTCGGCTTGGCGTCCGGCACGTCGAGATCCATGGTGAACTTCTTGCGCCCGGTCACCGCGGCCAGCGCGTCGACCCGGTTGTGGGGCCGGCCGATGACGGTGAAGCCGGCGCGCGGCGCGAGCTCCACGCTGACCTGCCGGGTGCGGCTGCTCGCGGCCTTGGCGGCGAGCGCGCCGATGTCGAGCCGGTGGCCGGACGGGCCGACGACCGCTCCGCCCTCCAGTCTCAGCTCACCGGCGGGCGTCCCGAGCTCGGCCGCCGCGGCCTCCAGCAGCCGCAGCCTGGCGACGGAGGCGGCGACCCGGATCGGCGTGTACGTCGAGACGGTCGTGTTCGAGCCGCCGGTGAGCTGGTTGAACAGCAGCTCCGGCCGGGCGTCGGCGAGCGTGACGCGGACCCGCTCCAGGGGCACGGCCAGCTCCTCGGCGATCAGCATGGCCGTGGAGGTGGTGATGCCCTGCCCGACCTCGGCGCGCGGCAGCGCGAAGGAGACCATGCCGTCCGCGCCGACCTCGACCGAGATCAGGTTGGAGGTCGGCAGGGCGGCCGCGGTCATGACGTCGTTGAGGTCGATGAGCTCGGTGAGGTCGGGCGAGGGCAGCCCGGCCGCCGCCGCGGTCTCCGGGGAGACAGCCGCGGCGGAGGCTGAGGGGACGATCTCGGCGGCGGCCACCAGGGTCGGCGCCGCCACCACGTAGCCGAGGAACCTGCGGCGCCCGATGGCCTCGGCGGCCGGTCCGGTCATGTTCCGGGGCGGTTGGTCGTCGGGATCTCGATCTTGGTCTCCTTGCCCTTGGTGAGGAAGAACAGGATGTACTGCCGTACGGCCTCGTCGATGACCCAGGCGATCGAGGGCACCAGCGGCAGCGGGATGAGCCCTTCGCGGAACCTGACCAGCTTCGGCCAGGCGGAGCTGATCAGCGGGTCCCACACCGGCTCGCGCCGGATGCCGTCCCAGTCGGCCACCTGGTCGCCGACGAGGTAGCGGGCGAGCGCGTTGCACAGCGGCCGGCTGACGCTGCCGGGGCTCGTCTGCTCGGCGAGCTGGCCCAGCAGGATGTCGGTCAGCTCCACGCCCTCGGGCGTCGGGCCCATGTTGCGGGGCAGGATCTGGTCGGACTGGGCGTTGGCGGCGTCCCAGGTCATCGGGATGTACTCGTCCCTGATGCCGAGCATGTGCGCGGTCACCTGCCACACGTGCAAGTACGCCGCCGACTCTGCGGGCTTGATCGGCACCTGCCATTCGAGCATCTTGCGCATGGCGTAGGTCGGCAGGGTGTGCCAGGTGACGAGCATGTCCTCCTGGCTGATGGGGATGTCGCCGCCCCAGTGCGGCGACTGCTGGAGCAGGTGCCGCACCGCCGCGTGCACCAGCCGGGTCTTGACGGACTGGACGATGCACGTGCCGTCGGGCCGGTAGGCGTTGAGCGCCCCGACGGCGAAGCCCAGGAGGCTCGTCTTGGCGACGCGGTCCTCCATGTCGGCCCCGCCCTTGGAGTAGTAGACGGCGCGGGCCTCCTTGGGGATCGCGGTGCTCAGCATGCCGCCGCCGACGCCGTTGAGCAGGTTGAGGTAGAGGCCGCGCGACTTGTTGAAAGTGGCCGCGGTCTCCAGTTTGGCGCGGTCCGCCCACGGCGGCAGTTGCCTGGCCTTCTCGATGAAGGCGACGAGGTCGGCGGGCAGACCGTCGGGCAGGGGCTGGTCGTTGCGGTTCCAGTCCCAGAGCAGCCGGTTGACCTCGGGGACGGCGCCGCGGTCGAGCAGCGAGGCGACGAGCGGGTCGGCCTCCTCGTCCCAGACCCAGCGCGGGTCGAGGCCCGCTCCGGCGCCCGCGACCGAGCCCGCAGGCGACCAGGTCCACGCGTGCGCCGGGCTCGCGATGCTCAGGGCGCCCATCGCCCCGAGGGCGCCACCCGTGATCAGCATCTTGCGCCTGCTCAGATCCGCCATGGGCGGGAGCTCCTTTCCTCGGTCCTCACCTCAGGAGGGGCGGTTGCTGTCCGGGATCTCGATGCTGATCGGCCGCGCCTCGGACAGGAAGAGCAGGGCCGCCTTGCGGAGGAACTCGTCGAAGAGCCAGTACGCCTCGGGCGCCAGCGGGAACGGCAGCAGGCCCTCGCGGACGGCGATGAAGGGCCCCCAGGCGACCTTGAGCAACGGGTCCCAGATGGGCTCGCGGCCGATCTTCAGCCAGCCCGCGATCTGGTCGCCCAGCATGAAGCGGGTGAACGCGCCGAGAATGGGCTTGCTGAGGATGCCCGCGTCGACGGACGAGCCGAGGTTGAGCAGGATGTCGGCGAGCTTGATGCCCTCGGGCGTCGGCGCCAGGATCGGGGTGAGCACCTGCGCGGCCTGGCTGTTGGCCTCGGCCCAGGAGGCGGGGATGTACTCGTCCTTGATGCCGAGCATGTGCGCGCCCACCTGCCAGGAGTGCAGGAACGCCGCGGACTCGTTGGACGGGATGGGCACCGTCCAGGCGACCAGCTTCTGCATGACGGTCGTGGGCAGGCTGTGCCAGGTGACCATCATGTCGCGCTGGCTGATGGGGATCTCCTCGTCGGCGACCTGCGACCAGTAGGGCGACTGCGGCAGCAGGTGCCGCACCGCCGCGTGCACCAGCCGGGTCTTGACGGCCGTGACGATCATCTCGCCGTCGGGGCGGTAGGCGTTGTTGGAGCCGATGTCGTAGCCGAGCTTGGCGGTCTTGGAGATGCGGTCCTTCATGTCGGCGCCGCCCTGCGAGTAGTAGACCGCGCGCGCCTCCTTGGGGATGACCGTGCTCATCATGCCGCTGGCCAGGCCGTACAGGACGCCCAGGTAGAGCCCGCGTTTCTTGTTGAACTCGACGGCGAGGTCGAGTTTGCCCTGGTCCGCCCACGAGGGCAGCTGCCGGGCGCGCTCCATGAAGTCGCGCAGGTCCGCGGGAAGGCCGGCCGGGAGCGGCTGGCCGTTCTTGGTCCAGGTGCGCAGCAGCGTGTTGACCCGGGTGACGTCGCCGCGGTCGAGCAGCGAGGCGACGAGCGGGTCGGCCTCCTCGTCCCAGACCCAGCGCGGGTCGAGGCCCGCTCCGGTGCCGGCCACCGATCCGGTGGGCGACCAGGTCCACGCGTGTGCCGGGCTCGCGATGCTGAGCGCGCCCACCGCGCCGAGCGCGCCACCCGCTTTCAGAATGTTGCGCCGGCTGAGTCCGTCCATTGCCGCTGTTCCTCCTTCTCCCGAGGCCGGGGGGAGTGCCTTCTGATACGGTGAAACAACGTACGATTCTGCGTATCATCAGAGCACACCGTGACGGACATCACAAGACCGCGACCGCGGCTGTTGGCGCGTGAGGCAGAATCAGGACAGGAGGTGATCGTGGAATCTGTGCTGTCCGGCCTCTCGACGCCGTCCGAGTCGGAGTCGTTGCTGGAGCGCGCCTACCTTGATGCGGTCGAGCAGGTCGGCGACACCGACGAGCTGCGCGGGCGCATCCTCGACGCGGCCTACGAGCAGTTCAGCCGCATGGGCATCCGCCGCTCCACGATGGAGGACGTCGCCCGGCGGGCGAAGGTCTCGCGGATCACCGTCTACCGGCGTTTCGCCACCAAGGACGCGCTGGTCGAGGACGTGGTGCGGCGCGAGTTCCGCCGCTACTTCGACCAGTTCCTCATCGACATCGAGCGCGCCGGCACCCCCGCCGAGCGGGTGGTCCTGGGCTTCGTGAGCTCCATGCGCGCGATCCGCGGCAACCCGCTGATCGGCGGGCTGATCGACGTGGAGCCCGACCTGCTGGTCCCCTCCATGGTCAGCGACGGGGGACGGACGCTCGCCGTCGTCCGGCAGTTCGTCGCCGGCCAGCTCCGCCGCGAGCAGCGCGCCGGGAACGTGCGCGCCGACCTCGACATCGATCTCGTGGCCGAGCTCATGGTCCGGGTGTCGGCCTCCTTCCTGGCGATCCCCAGCGAGATCGTCGACCTCGACGACGACGCGCAGCTCGCCTCCGTGGCCCGACGCTTCCTCGTCCCGATGCTGCAACCGCCACCCGACGGGGAGTGACGCGAGCGGCCCCGCCATGAAAGTTGGGTGCACCTCTTCCTTGGACTCGGCTACTCAGCCGGGATTTGACCCCTGAAGATCGATAACTGAAGAAGGTGCCCCAGGTCAGATCTGAAAATCGCACGGAACGGACGAGGCCATCCGCGCCGCCCGCGCCACCGCCCGCGACCGCACCTGGCACCGGCTTTCACCCGATGACCGCCATCGCCGACCAACCGGCTCGCCCTGGCCCAGTTCCCCGAGCACCCGCGCCAGGATGTGCTCATCGGCACCGACTCCGGTGGCGGCACCCGCGAGTTCCTGAACTGGCTCACCCGCCCCGGATGCTGGCTGAAATGCTCCATCGGCTTCACCATCACCGACGACATCGCCGCTGCACGCCGACCGCCGGCGACGCACCGCCGCCGCGCCCGAGCCGAGGACCGCTTCCGCTCCGCCGAGGACACCGGCAAGACGGTGATCGGTCGGCGCTTTCACAGGGCCTGCATGATCCAGGGCGTGCGGAAACTGCTGGCGCGTAACGGCTGGTCCTGGCAGGTCCCGGGCCGACGGGCCGTGGAGCGGGACGACGGGGTGGTGGCCGGGTGGGCCAAGGAGGTGTGGCCCTGCGCGGAAGACTCGCGGCGGCCCGTGGAGCCTGGCTCGTCTTCGAGGACGGAGCCGGATTCTCCATAACGTCGCCGCACGCGAAGACCTGGTCACAGCGCGGCCGGACCCCGGTGGTGCGGGTCCGCGGCCGCTCCCGCAGACGGATCTCCATCGCCGCGCTGACCTGCTACAAACCCCCCTGGCAATCAGACCCACCTGAGCAACCCGGCCACATCACGAGTTCAACGTCAGTAATGCAGGGCGGCCGCGAGTGCCTCGGCCAGGGTCACGGGCGGGCGGCCGATCAGGCGGCGCAAGTCGCCAGAGTCGGTGTACATCTCGCCGCGGCCCATACCGCGGTCAGCGTCAGCGAGGACCTCCGCCAGCTCGGCGGGTAGGCCCGCGGCGTCCAGCACCTGGGCGAAGTCGGCCACCGGGAGGTCAGCGTAGGTAACCTGCTTTCCGGCCGCAGCGGAGATCGCGGCGGCGAGCTCAGTCAGGGTGAAGGATTCGTCGCCGCCGAGCTCGTACACGGCGCCGGTGTGGCCTTCAGCGGTGAGGACGACCGCTGCAGCCTCGGCGTAGTCGGCGCGGGACGCGGCGCTGATCCGCCCCTCGCCTGCGGCGCCGACGACCGCGCCGTTCCGCAGGATCTGCGGCAGTTGGCTGGTGTAGTTCTCCAAGTACCAGCCGTTGCGCAGCAGCACGCTGGGGATTCCGCGGTCCCGCAGATACGCCTCGGTCTCGCTGTGCGTGGCACCGATGACGGTGGTGGCCGTGTCCGCGTGCGTCGTGCTCGTGTACGCCACCAGCGACACGCCTGCGGATGCCGCGGCGTCGATCACCCGGCGGTGGTTGGCGACCCGCTCGCCCACGGGGACCGAGGCCGAGATCAGCAGCAGCCTGTCCGCCCCCGCGAATGCCTCGGCCAGGCCGTCCGTGTCCGCGAAGTCGGCGCGGCGTACCGTGATGCCTCGGTCGGCCAAATCCTTGATCCCGGCGATGTCCCGGCCGGTCGCGATGATGTCCGCGGCCGGGATCCCGCGCCGCAGCAGTGCCTCGACGGTGAGCCTGCCCAGCTGGCCGGTGGCTCCAGTGACGACGATCGGCATGATGGTCATTCCTTCCTTCCGCGCGTGCCTCGCACGCCTGCCGCGGTCCGCCCGCCGCGGGATAGAAAACAGAATGACCTGAACACTCTCTGTTGGGGAGTAGCCACTTCTTGGTAGGGTACTTACCGCAGCGAAAGCATTGAGGTGAGCCATATGGCTGCTGTCAAGAATGTGACCGGGCCCATGCCGTCATTCGATCCGTACGAGCGCGGCTGCCCGTCGCGGGACCTGCTCGACCACATCGGCAGCAAGTGGGCGGTCCTCGTGCTGGGCGAACTCGGCCGGAACGGGACCTCCCGGTTCGGTCATCTCCGGCAGGCGCTGGCGGGCGTGAGCGAGAAGATGCTCACCCAGACGCTGCGCACCCTCGAACGCGACGGGCTGGTCAGCCGGACCGTCTACCCAGAGGTGCCGCCGCACGTGGAGTATGAGCTGACCGCGCTCGGCCAGACGCTACGGGAACCGCTGAAGGCGCTCACGGAGTGGTCCGTGCTGCACATCGAAGAAGTCATCACCGCCCGCGAAGAGTACGACGACCGCACTGAGCGCACCAGGTAATCAGCGGCGGCCAGCGGTCTGGTCATAGACGGCCGCCTCACCGAGACCGGCCCGACGATCAGACCCACCTAAGCCACCCGGCGACATCACGCGTTCAACCTCAGTAACGGCGGATCTGATGATCAAGGAAGAGACGCTCGATGTCCGAGACCGCCGTGGAATCTGGTGGTCATCTCGCGAGCCACCGGTTCGGCTATTTCCTCCCGCAATGAGCCCACCATCACTACCGCGCCACTGAGGGAGAGCCGCATTCATGAAACTTTCGGCCCGCGCGCGGCGGGCCGTACCCGGCGTGACCTGAGGCGAGGGGCCGTCCGGGCGGGGCGGCCGGGTCCGCTGGATTGACCGCGCCCGGCGAGGCTCCTAGCGTCGGCCCTGCCCCCGGACCTCACACAGATGGGTGGAGTCATGAAAACCGCTCAGTCAATCCGGCGCGGAATGTTAGCGCTAACATCGGTGGTGGCGTTGCTGCTCGGGCTCGCCCCGGCCGGGTACGCCGCCGCCTACCCCGGCCCCGGCGTGGTGACCGGCGACATCGGGGTGCACGATCCCTCGGTGGCCCGCCGGCCCGGCGGCGGCTACCTGCTCGCGCACACCGGCGACAACATCGCGCTGAAGACCTCGACCGACCGCACCGCCTGGCGCAACGCCGGGGTCGTGTTCCCGAACGGAGCGCCCTGGACGACCTCCTACACCGGCGGCAGCCGGAACCTGTGGGCGCCGGACATCTCCTACCGCAACGGTAAGTACTACCTGTACTACTCGGCGTCCACCTTCGGCTCGAACAACTCGGCGATCTTCCTGGCCACCAGCACCACCGGTGCGTCCGGCTCGTGGACGAACAACGGGCTGGTCATCTCCACCAGCTCCTCCAGCACCTACAACGCGATCGACCCCAACCTGCTCGTGGACGACCAGGGGCGCTGGTGGCTGAGCTTCGGCTCGTTCTGGACCGGCATCAAGCTGATCCAGCTCGACCCGGCCACCGGCAAACGGCTCGACAACACCGTACGCGGCATCGCCCAGCGGCCCGGCAGCACCGCGATCGAGGCGCCGTACATCTACAAGCACGGCGGCTACTACTACCTGTGGGTGTCCTTCGACGCCTGCTGCCGCGGCGCGGCCAGCACGTACCGGGTCATGGTGGGCCGCTCGGCCAGCGTCACCGGACCCTATCTCGACCGCAACGGCGTGGCGATGACCTCGGGCGGTGGCACCCAGGTGCTGGCCGGGCACGACTCGGTGCACGGGCCTGGCCACCAGGCGGTCTTCGGTGACGTCGACGGCGACATCCTCGTCTACCACTACTACGCCGACAACGGGACGGCGCTGCTCGGCATCAACAAGATCGGCTACGACGCGGCCGGCTGGCCGTACGTCTACTGATTCTGAGGGCAGGCGGGGCGGTTTGTCCCCGTTAGTATTCATTCGTACGCCGATGCCCACGCCTGCCCCCCGGAGAGCCCTCGTTGATGGACCTTGCCATGCGCCGGCGCAGGCACGCCCTGTTCCTGCTGTTCTTCCTGCCGGGCATCGCGATGGCCTCGTGGGTGACCCGTACCCCCGACATCCGCGACCGGCTGGAGGCGTCCACCGCGCAGATGGGCTGGATCCTGTTCGGCCTGTCGCTGGGCTCCATGATCGGCATCCTGCTCTCCGGGCGCTTCACCTCCCGGTACGGCACGAGGCCCGTCATCGTCACCGGCTCCCTGGCGATCATCGCGAGCCTGGCCGTCATCAGCGCCGGCGTCCTCCTGGCGTCCGTGCCGCTGGTCACGGCCGGCCTGGCCGCGTTCGGCGCGGGCATCGGGGCCGGTGACGTCGCCGCGAACGTGGACGCCACCGACGTCGAACGCGCCACCGGCGTCACGACGATGCCCGCCCTGCACGGCTGCTTCAGCCTCGGCACCGTCGTCGGCGCCTGCGCGGGCATCGCGGCCACCGCCTCCCGCCTCCCCGTCCACTGGCATCTGGCCGCCGTCACCCTGATCTCGCTCGCGATCTTCCTGTACGCCGCCCGCTCCGTCCCCGCGGGCACCGGAGTCGGGACGCCCGGCGAGGCCGGGGAGTCCGGCCCGCGGCCGGCGGTGTGGAAGGACGGCAGGCTGCTGCTGATCGGCGCCATCGTGCTGGCCATGGCGCTCGCCGAGGGCGCGGCCAACGACTGGCTGCCGCTGCTCATGGTGGACGGGCACGGACTCGGCACCGCGGCCGGGTCCCTCGTCTACGCCGGGTTCGCGGCCGCCATGACCGCCGGCCGGTTCGGCGGCGCGTACTTCCTCGGCCGGTTCGGCCGCACGACGGTCATCCGCGCCAGCGCCGTCTCGGGGGCGCTCGGCCTGCTCCTGGTGATCTTCTCCGACAGCGCCCTGCTGGCCGGGGCGGCCGTGCTGCTCTGGGGGCTCGGCGCGGCGCTGGGCTTCCCCGTCGCGCTGTCGGCCGCCGGGGAGAGCGGGCCCGACGAGACCGCCCGCGTCAGCCTGGTGGCCGTCATCGGCTACATCGCCTTCCTCGTCGGCCCGCCCGGCCTCGGCTTCCTCGGCGAGCACTGGGGGCTGCGCACGGCCATGCTCGTGGTGCTCGCCTTCGTCGTCTCCGCCGTCGTCCTCGCTCCCGCCGTGGACACCAGCAGCCGCCGTCCGTCGCCGGGTGACCTGCCTGTTCGGTAACGATCGCCCCGACCCCTGATGCCGGGCGGGACCGCGACCACTACGATGACAGCCATGATCGCGCAGGACGGTGAGAGCGACCGGCCGAGGAGCCTCACCCTGACCTCCAGGGTCGTCGACGACATCACCGTGATCACCGTCGACGGGCTGCTCGACGCCACCACGCGCGAGGAGTTCGCGGAGTTCCTCTCCCAGGCCGGCCCTTCGCTGATCCTCGACCTGGCCGGGGTGACGTTCATGGACTCGCGCGCCCTGGGGCTGATCGTGCACCGCTGGCAGACGGCGCTCTCCTCCGGCGGCGGGTTCGCGCTCATCGGCGTCGACTACGCCCGCGCCCGGGTGATCTGGATCACCGGCCTCGCCGACCGCCTGCCGCTCCACGGCAGCCTGGAGGAGGCCCTGGCCGCCCTCGCCTGATTCACAGCCAGCCGCTCCTGCGCAGCAGCCGGAACACCACGAGCACCGCCACCGCCATCGTGCCCAGGCACAGCGGGTAGCCGTACGCCCAGTGCAGCTCGGGCATGTGGTCGAAGTTCATGCCGTACACACCGGCGATCAGCGTGGGGACGGCGATGAGGGCGGCCCAGGAGGAGATCTTGCGCATGTCGGCGTTCTGCTGCATGGCGACCTTGTTCTGCTCGCTGCCGACCAGCGCCAGGTGGGCGCTGAGCGCGCTGGACAGCAGCTCGTTGTGCTCGTCCACCTTGCCGTCCACCCGCAGCAGGTGGTCGAGGACGTCGCGGAACAGCTCCCGGTTGCTCGCGCACAGCTCCACCCGGCCCTTGACGATCTCCTCCAGGACCGGGATGAGGGGGTCCTGCGCGGTACGGAACTCCAGCACCTCGCGCTTGAGCGAGTAGATGTCCTCGGTCACGTCGGACTGCTCGCCGCTGAACACGCGCCGCTCCAGCGCGATGAGGTCGTGCTCGACCTCGTACGAGACCAGGGAGTAGGTGTCGACGACCGCGTCGCAGATCGCGTACATGACGCCCGCCGGGCCCGCGGCCAGCAGGTCGGGGTCCGACTCCACGCGCCGGCGCACCCCCTTCAGCGGGTTGGCGCCGCCGTGGCGGACGGAGATGACGAAGTCGTGGCCGAGGAACAGGTTGATCTCGCCGACCTCGATGTCGGAGGTCTCCTCGACGTACAGCAGCGTCTTGAGCACCACGAAGAGGGTGTCGTCGTAGCGTTCGAGCTTGGGCCGCTGATGGGCCTTGATGGCGTCCTCCACCGCCAGCGGGTGCAGCCTCACCTCGCTGCTGATCAGGTCGAACTCCTCCTGCGTGGGCTCGTGCAGGCCGATCCACAGGAAGCTGCCGCCCCGGGCGCGGGCGGCGCTCCAGGCGTCGCTGATGTCGCCGGTGATGGTCTCGCGCGTGCCGTCGCGGTAGATCGCCTTGTCCACAATCACAGCGAGCATTCTCGCGCGAACCGCCCCGGGTCAGGGGCAGAGGTCCCGCCGGTAGGGGCGGCCGGGGACGCGGGCCGACCATTCGGCGGGGGTGAGGGCGCGGGCCGCCTGCGCGCAGGCCGTGGAGACGGGGTCGGCGGCGAGGGCGGCGGTGTCCCACCGCCACAGGGCGTAGGAGTCGCCGGTCACGTCGGCGCGGTCGGCGGCGGCGGCCAGCAGGGCGCGCCCGTCCGGGGTGAAGGCCAGCGCGGCCACCGCGCCCCGGTGCCCGGCGAGCGGCGGGCCCAGCGGGCGGCCGGTGGGCGCGTCCCAGAGCCGGACCGTACGGTCAGCGCCGCCGGTGGCGAGGACGGTCCCGTCCGGTGTGAAGGCCACGGCGTCCACCGGTCCCGCGTGACCGGCGAGAAGCAGGCCGCGCCCGGTTCCCACGTCCCAGAGCCGCGCCGTGCGGTCCGCGCCCCCGGAGACCAGCGTGGGCGGGGTGGAGGGCGCGAAGGCCAGGGCGGTGACGACGCCCGTGTGGCCGGTGAGCTCGGCTCTGCGGCGGCCAGTGGCCACGTCCCACACCAGGACGGGGCCGGCCGGCGTGCCCACCGCGAGCAGCGCGCCGTCGGCGCTGAACGCCGCCGCGACCGGCTCGCCCTCCCCCGCCAGCGTCCGCCCCGGCGCGCTTCCGTCCAGGGTCCAGACGCGTGCCTCGCTGCCGGAGACCGCGGTGGCGAGGAGCCGGCCGTCGGGGCTGAAGGCGAGCGGCCGTCCCCTGACGGGCGGCGCGCCGGCGGGCCCGCCGCGGATCGTGACGTCCCTGCCGTGAGCGGGGTCGTCGAGGCCGGAGGCGGCCAGCGTCCGGCCGTCGCGGCTCAGGGCGAGGGCGTCGACGGGGGTGTCCTTACGGATCGCCAACAGCCCGCCGGGCAGGGGCCCGCCCGGCGCGTCCCAGGACCGTACGGACCCGGTGTTCCAGGACCAGAGCCGGCCGGGGCCCGGGCGGGTGGCGTCGTACGGCTGGACCACCAGCCGCGTCCCGTCGGCGCTCAGCACCGCGCGGGCGCCGGGCCCGGACACGGGCCGGTCGGCGGGGACGGGGCCGGGCAGGGTGAGGAGGCGGGCGCGGGCGCGCGGGAGGCGCCACAGCCGTACGGTGGCGTCCGCGCTCGCGCTGGCCAGCGTGGCGCCGTCCGGGCTGAACGCGACGGCCGTCACCGCGCCGGTGTGGCCGGTCAGCGGGTCGCCGAGCGGCGCGCCGGTGGCGGCGTCCCAGAGGCGGACCGTGCGGTCCCCGGAGGCGGTGGCCAGGATCGCGCCGTCCGGGCTGAACGCGACCGCGGTGACGGGCCCCGCGTGCCCGGTCAGGGGCCGGGCGGCGGGGCGGCGGGTGGCGACGTCCCAGAGCTGGGCCTGCTCGCCGCCGGTGCTCGCGGCGAGCAGCCGGCCGTCGGGGCTGAACGCGAGCGCGGCGGCCTCATCCACTGCGTCATCCGTGGCCGGCAGCGGGTCGCCGGTCAGCAGGCCGGACGCGGCGTCGAAGAGGCGGACGGGGCCGCCGAAGTAGGCGACGGCCAGCAGCGTCCCGTCCGGGCTGAACGCGACCGGCCCCGGTGTGCCCTCCAGCGTGCGCAGGGCGGCGACGGGCGCGGCGGCGGCCGGGTCCCAGAGCCTGGACTCCTCGAAGCGCGTCCGGGTGGTGGCGAGGAGCGTGCCGTCCGGACGGTACGCGGCCCAGGAACGCGACGACTTCCTGGTCTCGCCGCCGATGCGGCGGGCGCGGGTGGCGGTGTCGAAGAAGTGCACCCGCCCCCAGGTGTCGGCCACGGCCAGCTCGCGGCCGTCGGGGCGGTAGGCGAGCGCCGTTCCGCTCGCGCCGTCGTCGCCGGGGATCGGCCAGGTCACGGGGGCGAGGCTCCTGGCGTCCCAGACGCGCAGCAGGTCGTCGCGGCCGGAGGCGGCGACGTACGCGCCGTCCGGGCTGAACGTCACGGCGTCCACGTCGGACGGGAAGCCGCGCAGCACCGCCAGCTCGGGCCGGGCCGCGGCGGCGCGGACGGCGGCGCGCGTCCACGGCGACGGCGGCACGATCCTGGCGGCGGCGACGGCGAGCAGCCGGGCGGTCCGAGGGTCGGTCACGGCCAGGCTCGCGCTCTCGGCCATGAGCGCCCGGCTGAGCGCGGCGTCCCGTGCGGCTTCGGCCCGCTCACGCTCGCCCGTGGCGGTCGTGGCCCGTACGAGCAGACCGGCCGTCAGCACCACCAGGACGGCGACCGCCACGCCCAGCACGACGACCTGACGACGGCGGCGGTCCTGTTCCGTGAGCGGGACGCGGGCCATCGCGGACCTCCACCACGCGCCGACGGGAGCCACCCGCCACGGTAGACCAGCCCATCGGAACGCTCCACCCCTCTTTAGCCGGACATGGCACCACATGCACTGTTAGCCGGAATCAAGGCGTTCGCAGGCGATTGCTACGGATCGGCAAGCGGCTTGAAATCGGTCCCGCGCATGCTGTGGTCACCGCCTCCCCAGGAAGGACGCTCCCCATGACCGCCACCCGCGCCCTCGCCGCCCTCGCCGTCACCGCCACCTCCGCCGCCCTCCTGATGACCCCGGCCGCCGCCCAGGCCGCCGCCACACAGCCCACCGCCGCCCAGTCGGCTCCCATCGCCTGGGGCCCGTACTACGCGCCCGGCAAGGCGGCCAAGGCCGCCGGCAAGCTGACCGCCACCGGCGAGGACCACGCCGACCTGCCCACCGCCGACGTCGTCACGATCTCGGGCACGATCCAGGACTCCACGAAGTCCGCCTCCTGCGGCTGGGCCGTCTTCCGCGTCACCTACCGCTCCGGCAGCAACCTGCCGAACAGGAACCACTGGGTGCGCGACTGCTCCTACCGCACGCCGAAGCACTTCTCCGTCAAGCACCACGACGTCTACCAGGTCGAGCTCAAGGTCTGCACCGAGGCCAAGGCCGCCAAGCCGTCGCTGAACTGCCTGTACGCCGGCACCTGGAAGACCCTCTACCTGTCCAAGTGAGGCGTGGGACGGCCACCTCCGGGTAGCCGCAGGAACGTGAATCACGACGGAGAGACACGGCGCTTCGCCTTCGCCTTCGAGGACCGCTACCGGCCGCTGCTGCGCCTGCTGGGCATCAGACCGGACACCTGCGAGCTGACGCTGAGCGCGGACGTGCTGCGGGTCCGGTTCGGGCCGTGGGTGGTGCTGTCGCCGCGCGCGAACGTGGCCGGCGCGGAGCTGTCGGGGCCGTACTCGGCGATCAAGGCGATCGGGCCGCACCTGTCGCTCGCGGACGGCGGCCTCACCTTCGGCAGCAACACCCGGCTGGGGGTGTGCATCCGCTTCCGCCGGTCGGTGTCGGGCAGCGAACCGCTCGGCGTGCTGCGCCACCCCGCGCTGACGGTCACCGTCGAGGAGCCCGCCAAGCTCCTCGACGAACTGCGGGCCACCCAACGGGCCGCCCAATAGACCGCCCGATAGACCGCCGCGTGAGCGCCGGGCTTGACCTGGAGCGCGCTCCAGCGGACAGGGTGGTCCCATGCACAACGCCATGAGGACCCGTACCCTCGGAAACCGGCAGGTCGGAGCCATCGGGCTCGGCGCCATGCCGATGTCGGTGGCCGGTCACATGCCGGACGAGGACCAGTCGATCCGTACCATCCACGCGGCCCTGGACGCCGGTGTCACGCTCATCGACACGGCGGACGCCTATACGCCCTCCCACACCGACGTGGGCCACAACGAGCGGCTGGTCGCCCGCGCCCTGTCCCTGTGGCCGGGCGACGCCGCCGCCGTGCTCGTCGCGACCAAGGGCGGCCACACCCGGACGCCTGGCGGGTGGGACGTGGACGGCAGCCCCTCCTATCTCAAGCGGGCCTGCGACCGCTCGCTGAAGGCCCTCGGCGTGGACGCCATCGGCCTCTACCAGCACCACCGGCCCGACCCGAAGGTGCCGTACGAGGAGACGATCGGCGCCCTGAAGGACCTGCACGACGCCGGCAAGATCCAGTTCGCCGGGATCTCGAACGCCGACCCCGCGCAGATCAGGCTCGCCCACGCCATCCTCGGCGACCTGCTGGTGAGCGTGCAGAACGAGTTCTCGCCGCGCTTCCGCTCCAGCGAGCCCGAGATCGACGTGTGCGCCGAGCTCGGCATCGCCTTCCTGCCCTGGTCGCCGCTGGGCGGGATCGGACGCACCGGGGAGCTGAGCGGCCACCCCGCCTTCCACGCGATCGCCGGCGAGCGCGGCGTCTCGCCGCAGCAGGTCTGCCTCGCCTGGGAGCTGGCCCGCAGTCCGGTCGTCATCCCGATCCCGGGGGCGAGCCGCCCGGAGACCATTCTCGACTCGGTCGCGGCGGTGGAGCTGGAGCTCACGGAGGAGGAGCTGGCCCGGCTCAGCGCTTGATCGACTTCGCGCCGGACCGCCGATAGGGTGAGCGCCCGACCTCCGCTCACCCCCCTCGGAAGTGTCCCGTGCCGTCTCGCCGCTCCGCCCTGCCCGCCCTGATCGTGACGGGCGTCTACGTCGCCGCGGTGGCGGTGGCCGCCGTCGTCGCGACGGCCACCGGCGACCTGGCGCCGCTGTGGCGGCTGACGATCATGCGGGATCCCGACGCCGGCGAGACGGGCTCGGACGTGCCGATCGCCGCCCTGACCGCCGTCCCCTGGGCCTGGGCGCTGTGGCAGGTCCTGCGCGGTCCCCTGGAGACGGCGCCCCGCGACGAGGAGGAGCCGAGGGTCCGGCGGGCGCGGTTCTCCCTGTACGCCGCCGCGGCCACCACGCTGCTGCTCCACCCGATCCCGACGCCGTGGCCGGGGTGGGCGGAGGTGATCAGCGCGCTGTCGATGTGGGCGGTCGTCGTGCTGATCCACCCGGTGCTGGTCCGCCCGGTGCTGCGGCCCCGGCTCAAGGGGGCGGAGCTGATCAGGAGCGCGGGCGCGCTGGGGTTCGGGGGCACGACGGTCGTCGCGCTGCTGGACCTGACCGGCCTGCCCGACATCGGCCTGCTCTACCTGGTGATCGCGGTGGCGACCCTGGTCTGGACGGTGCTGGTGCTGCGGGCGCAGCGTGACGACGACGGCCGCTGGCGTCCCGGCACGGTCGCGTACGGCGTCGCCGCCCTGGTGACGCCGTGGCTCGGGCTGCTGGTGCCGGCCGTCCTCGCGATGTCGGGCACGCCGGTCGAGTCGGGCTGGACCCTCATCGGCGGCGTCGGGGCGCTCGCCGGGGCGCTGCAGGTGGTCTGGCTGGCCCGCTCCGGCCACGACCTGGCGGCGCCCGTCTCCCGGCCGGTCCCCGTCACAGGATGACCCGGCCGACGAGTTCGCCGCCGTCGGCCCGGACCGCCAGGCAGTACGCGGTCCGGTAGCGGGGCCAGTCCGCCTCCTCCGGCACCAGTGCGGCCACGGTGAGCGCCGCCCTGCGCTCGGGCACGTACCGCATCCTGGGCGCGCATCCCTCGCGGGCGAGGAGGTCCACCGCCTCCTCGCCCGGCCACGGCTGGTCGGGCACCACGTACGTGGTGGCGTACTCCGCCGCGTGCGGCTCCGAGCAGGACACGAGCGTCACGACGAAGCTCTCGGGCATCGGCGCGAGGCAGTCGCCGGGCCGCAGTTCGGAGGCGTGCAGCTGCTCCACGCCCGGCTGCGCCGCCCCCGCGGGCGCGGGGACGGCCGAGGGCGGGGGCGCGGGCGCGGCGGCGCAGCCCGCGAGCACACCCGCCAGGAAGGCGGCCACGGTCAGGTGACGGGGGGTCATGACGCCGGATCGTGGCAGGCGCACATCACGAGTTGATCGCCGTCGCGGCTCGGTCGGGCGGCCGTCGGCGCACCGCAGCCCCCGGCGGCTGTGCGCCGGGGTTTCAGAGGGCGGGCGCGCGCTCGGCGAGGATGCCGGCGCGGGCGAGCTGCACCCCGCGGGCCGTACGGGCGGCGTAACCGAGCAGGGGGCCGAAGGCGGCCCGCAGCCGCAGCTCGTCGGTCACCTCGGTGCCGCCGTCGCGGGCGGTCAGGCCGAACCGGTACGTCATCCGGATCCCGCCGGGGCTGTCCACCTCGCCCTCGACGGCGTCCTCGGTGGGCCGCAGCGTGACCTTGATGAGGTTGTCGTAGCGCAGGAAGCCGAGGAAGCGGAAGCGCTCGACGCTGACGTAGTGGATCAGACCGGCCTCGCGCCGCACGTCGCGCACCTCGACCACCAGCGGCGACAGGCCGATGTAGCTGGCCGGTTCGCTCAGGTGCGCCCGTACCGCGTCGGGCGGGGCGGGAACGTGGAACGTGTTGCGCAGCAGGGTTTCGGGCACCGCTCACCTCGGCTCGGGGGAAGAGGTTCCCAGCTTGGCGGGGTCGCCGCTCCCTGTCCAGACGGCCGCGCCGGACCGGTGGACGAATTTCGGCAACCTGCCCATGCGCGGAAAGAACGGCCGTTACCCTGCTGTCGCGGTGCGCAATCCCCCCGTCACCGAAGGTGAGGAGCAGCCTGTGCGACGGTCCGTCAGAGACAGCAGGAGCCTCGCGCGGCCGTACCGCGACCTGGTGTGGCTCGCCTACCTGGTCCTGCCGCCGTCCGCCGGTGAGGAGCGCAGGCTGGTGCTCGCGCACCGGCTCGCCGCCGCCGCACTGGCCCGCCATCGCGGGCGCGACCAGGCGCGGCTGCGCCGGACGGTGCTGCGGCGGGCGCTGCGGGCCCGGATCCTGCCCTGGTCCGGGCGGCTCGCGCGGCTGGAGGTGGTGCCCGCGACCACCCGGGGCGCCGACGCGGCCTTCACCGAGGAGCTGATGGCGCTGCGGCCGGGGGCGCGGGCGGCGTACGCGCTGCTGCGGCTGGAGGGGCGGCCCGCCGGCGAGGTGGCGACGATCCTGGCCGGGGCGCGGGTGGCCGATCCCGGCGGCGCGCTGGCGGAGGTCGCGGCGCTGGAGGGGCGGTTCGGCGACGGCGCGGCGGCGATGTTCCGTCCCTCGTCCGACCCGACGCTCGCCCGCTGCTACGGCCGGCTGCCCGGCGGCCGGCCGCGGGCCCGGCTGGTCGCCGGCGCGGTCACGGCGGCGCTGGCGGCGGCGGTCACGGTGGCGGTGGTGTTCGGCACGCCCGAGGTCGTCGCCGTCGGCGCGGCCGGCGAGCCGCCCGTCCCCGCGGCCGTGTCGGCCGCGCCGGGCGCCTGGCGGCGCGGCACCGAGCTGGACCTGTCCACGTGGGAGCCGCGCGGCGCGCTCACCCGCGACGCCGCGCTCGTCGGCCGCGCCCTGCGCGCCTGGGGGCGGCGCACCGGGCAGCTCCTGTACGCCGGGCGCGTGGACGGCGCGGCCGTGGTGCTGGCGCGCGACGGCGAGCAGGTCGCCCGCTACACCGAGGCGGGCGGGCCGGGCAGGCTGGAGGTGTTCCCCGCGCCGCGCGCCAGGCCCGGCGGCGCTCCCCCGCTCACGCTGCGCGTCACGGCGGCGGGCAGCCGTTACCTGGTGCCGCCGTGGGTGCGCGAGCTGTCGGCCGCGCCGCTGGCCGGCCGGTCCCCGGCGTGGCGTCCGGTCGGGATCGAGGGCGGGGTGACCGCGCCGGTGACTGTGCCCGTGCCGGCGGCGGGCGGGCGGTGCCTGCGGGGGCCGGTGCTGCGGCTGCGGGCGCCGGAGATCGCGCCCGGACTGCCGTACACGATGCTCGATCTCGGCGGGATCTCCCCCGCCGAGGCCCGCTACCGGCCGCCGGAGGGCGGCCCGCTGGACGGGTTCGGCGTCTGGAAGGGGCTCGGCTGCGCGGCCGAGTGGCCGGCCGGCGGCGCCGAGGTGGCGGCGGCGTGGGAGTTCTGGCGCGGCGCGCTGCCCGAGGGGGCGCGCGGGCGCTGGATCTGCCTGCGGCTGGCCGACGCCAGGGGCGGGAGCATGGTGCGGGGCGTGCTGTTCAGCACCGCTCGCGGGCGTACGTCCGCTCTGCGCACCGGGGGCCGGAGCGGCACCTGGGACTGCAGCCGGCTCCGGCGCGACGTGGTGGCCGGCGCGTGGTGGCGGGCGCCCTCCGGCCGGCACTACTACGTCGCGGCAGGGAGCCGCGGGGTCGCGCGGATCACGCTGGACGGGCGGACGACGCCGGGCCCGTACGCGGTGACGCGCACCCGCGTCGCCGCCCTGTCGGCGGCGAGCGAGCCGGGCGAGGAGGTCGCCGTCCTCCGCTGACGGCAACGGCTGTGCTCAGTGCTGACGCGCGGCCGGTGCGCGGCGGGGCGCCGGTGCGTGGAGTGCGGACAGCACGGCCTGGGCCGCGCGCCGCCCCGAGACGAGGGCGCCCTGCTGGGAGCCGGTGTCGCGGTGGTCGCCGCAGACGTACACGCCGTTGGGCAGCCGGACGGGGCTGCGCAGCGGGTGCGGCGGCGGCATCGCGGGCAGCGCCTCCGGCACCTGGTACGTGGCCAGGTGCTCCCAGGACGAGGTGTCGCCGTAGATCTCGGTCAGCCGTTCGCGCACCGGCCGTTCGTCGCCGGTGACGCCGAGGACGGACGTGGAGATCAGCGCCCGCCCGTCGGCCGCGTACGTGGGCGCGGCGTCGGTGAGCACGATCGTGTCGGTGATCGCGCCGGTGGCGTCGATGACCTGGACGGGCTCTTTCAGCGGCGAGCGCGGCGCGACGTGGTAGAAGGTGGTGACCGGGCGCATCCGCGGGGTCTCGATCCCCGGCAGCAGCCGGCTCGCCGCGCCGGGGTCGGCGGCCACCACCACCGCCGCGCCGTCGTACGTGCCGCCGCTCTCGATCACGACCCCGTCGGAGGCGACGCGGGTGACGCGGGCGCCGAGGGTGACGGTCCCCGGCGGCAGCCGGTCGGCGAGCTGGCGCGGGATCTCGCCCATCCCGAACGCGGGCACGCCGGTCCTGCCGCGCGCGAAGGAGCGCCAGAGCAGGTGGAAGACCCGGCTGGAGGTCTCCAGGCCGCGTTCGAGCAGCACGCCGGCGAGGAACGGGCGCAGCAGGCCGTCGATCATCGCGTCGGACATGCCCCAGGCGTACAGCTCCTCCAGGGTGGTCCGGTCGTGGCCGCGGCGCAGCCGGGAGGCGGGGAAGGCCATGTCGCGGGCGGTGATCGCGGCCAGCACGGCCTTGTCGCGCGGGGTGCCGATCCCGGACAGCAGCCCGCTGAACGCGTGCCGGGGATGGCGCCACGGCAGCATCACCCGGGAGCGGACGCCCGCGCCGCAGACGAGCAGTCCCGAGGCGAACGCCCGTATGTCCAGGGCCGAGAGGTCGAGGACGCGGCGCGCCTCGGGGTAGCCGGTGAGCAGCACCTGGAAGCCGCGGTCGAGCCGGAACCCGTCCACGACGTCGGTCCGCACCCGGCCGCCGACGCCGTCGGACGCTTCCAGGACCCGTACCGGGACGCCGGCCTCGTGCAGGTGGACGGCGCAGGCCAGGCCCGCGAGGCCGGCGCCGACGACGATGACGGGCGCTTGTCGTTCGCTCATGGGCTCCGCCTACCCGTGAGCCTCCGGATCAGGCCGCGACGACGGTGGGGCGCCAGCGGAACGCGTCGCCGTGCCGCTCGATCCGGCCGAGGCCGGGGAAGGGCAGGTGGTAGGCGTGCACGAGCAGGTTCTCGGCGGCGGCCAGGGCGAGGAGGCGGCGGCGGCTGCGTACGGATCGGGCGGCGTTCCAGTCCCAGGGGGTGCGCCAGGACGGGTGGCTCAGCTGGAGCGGGTCGTAGAAGGTGTCGCCGAGGCAGAGCAGCCGCTCGCCGCGCGAACGCACCAGGTAGGCGGTGTGCCCGGGCGTGTGCCCGGCGGCCTCGACGGTGTGGAGGCCGGGCAGGATCTCGGCGTCGTACGTGAACGTCCGCAGCCGCTCGCCGAGGACGCGGATGGCCTCGCGCGCCGGCCCCCGCTGCTCGGGGAGCGCGCTCTCGGCGGCCGAGGACCAGAAGGCGAGCTCGGCGGCGTGCACGTGCCCGACGGTGCCGGGGTAGGCGGGCTCGCCGGGCCAGACGGCCCCGCGGACGTGGTCCTCGTGCAGGTGGGTGAGGACGACGGCGGCCGGTTCCGGCAGCCGTGCTGCGCGCAGCCCGTCGGGGAGCCTGCCGACGAGGGGCCGGAAGTAGGGGCCGTAGCCGAAGAAGTCCTTGCCGAGGCCGGTGTCGATCACCGCGAGGCCGTCCGGGGTCTCGACGCAGAGGCAGTTGTAGCCGCAGGTGAGCGTACGCCTGCCGAGGCCCTCCGCGGCGACGGCGGCGGCCAGTTCGGGCTCGGGCACGCCGCTGCCGGGGGTGAAGAACGACGACAGCTCGGGCTCCAGGGGCGGTCCCGGCTGGCCGTCGCTGATCACCGTGCAGGCGAGGTCGCCGACGTGGAAGCGGTGGATGAGCAGGCCGTCGTCGCGCACGTCCGCATTCTGCCCTGTTTCCGTTTCGCAAAAATATATAGACCGGTCTATTATGTCGCCATGACCGAGCAGACCAAGGGCGGCCGGACGAGCGCCCGGCTGGTGGAGTCGATGCTGGAGCTCATCCAGGCACGCGGCTACAGCGGCACCGGCCTCGCCACCGTGACCGAGCACGCCCGCGCCCCCAAGGGGTCGCTGTACTTCCACTTCCCCGAGGGCAAGGAGGCGCTGGGCGAGAAGGCGATCGAGCTGGCCGCCGAGCGGTTCCGTGCCCTGCTGGCCGACGCGCCCGGCGGGCCGCCCGGCGAGGTCGTCGGACAGGTGGTCGAGGTGCTGGCCGGGATGCTCGCCGACAGCGACTTCCAACTCGGCTGCCCGGTGTCGGTGGTCGCCCTGGAGATGGGCGGGCAGAGCGAACGGCTGCGTGAGGCGTGCGCGCGGGCCTTCGACTCCTGGATCGAGCCGGTCGCCGCCCACCTCGCGGCACACGGCCGCTCCCCCGCCGAGGCGAGGACGCTGGCCACCGCCGTGGTGAGCACGGTCGAGGGCGCGATGATCGTCTCCCGGGCCCAGCGGTCGGTGGAGCCGATGCGCTGCGCCGCGCACGCCCTCACCGTGCTGCTGGCGGCCTGAGCATGGGCGAGCGGCATGCCCTGGTGTTCGGGGCGGCGGGGTACGTCGGGCGCTCCCTGGTCCTGGAGCTGGGCCGGGCCGGCGCGCGGGTGAGCGTGGCCACCCGGAGTCGGGAGTCGTACGAGCGGCTGGCCCGGTGGCTGGCCGGGCGCGGGCACGACCCGGCGCCGGCCCGCGTACGCGCGGACTTCGCGGCCCCGTCGCTGCTGGCGGACGGGAGCTGGGACGACGTCACGGAGATCTACAACTGCGCCGGGGCCTACCGGTTCGGGATGACGGCCGAGCAGGCCCGCCAGGCCAACGTGGACAGCGTGCGGGCGATCGTCGCCTTCGCGGCGCGGCTGCCCCGGCTGCGGCGGCTGGTCCACGTGTCCGGCTACCGGGTGGGCGGGCAGGACCCGGGGGCGTGGAGCGAGGAGCGGCGGCGGGCGGCGTACGCGGCGCTCGGCGCGTACGAGGCGTCGAAGGCCGAGGCGGACGCCGTCCTGCAATCAGAGGCGGACGAGCTGGGCGTGCCCTGGTCGATCGTCAATCCGTCCAGCGTGATCGGCGAGGCCGGCCAGTATCTCGGGCTCGCGGCGAGCGTCGCCGACATCTGGCGGGGCCGGCTGGCCGCGCTGCCCGGGAGCGGGCGGACGTTCGTGCCCGTGGTCGAGGCCGGTCACCTCGCGCGGTTCATGGCCCTGCTGCCGGAGGACCCGGGGGCGGCGCGGCGGGCGTACTGGGTGCTGGACGAGCGCACGCCCGCCCTTCCCGACCTGCTCACGCTCGTCGCCCGCCACTACGAGGTGCCCGCGCCCCGGCTGCGGGTGCCGGTGGCGCTGATCAGGCGGCTGCCTTCGCGCCTCACCAGGACCGACCCCGAGACGCTGACGTTCCTGTCGGAGGAGCGCTATCCCACGGCGCCGGCGGACGAGTTCGCCGCCCGGCACGGGCTCGACCGGCCGGACACCGCCGGCGCGATCCGCCGGTGGGCCGACGAGCTGGCGGCGCACCGGTTCGGGGAGGCGCCGGAGGACGGGCGGCGGCGGTTCACGACGGTGGGCGGGGCGCGGACGTTCGAGCTCGGCCCGGCGGGCGCGCCGGCCGTGGTGCTGCCCGGCCTGCCGGTCAACGCCGACACGTGGGCGGGAGTGGCGGCCGCGCTGGGGGACGTACGGGTCGCCGACCTGCCGGGGCTCGGGCTGAGCGGCGGCGGGCCCGGCGACTGGGGGTCGTGGGTGGCGGCGCTGGTGTCCGGGGGCGTGGACCACGTGGTAGCCCACTCGATCGGCGCGGCGGCGGCGCTGGAGGCAGGGGTCTCACCTGGCCGGCTCACGCTGGTCGCGCCGTTCTTCCTCCAGCGGCGTACGGCGTCGTGGGCGCCCGCCACCCGCCTGTACCTGAGACAGGCCGGCCCCGGGACACTGGCCCGGCGCCTCACGGGGGACCCCGCGCACGCGGACGCCCTCCGGACCAGCGCCGCCGACCTACGCCGGCCCGGCGTCGCGTCCCGCGTCGCCCACGCCCTGGCGGCGGCCGGCAACCGCCGATGGCGCGCCGACCTGCGGGAGCGGCTACGCGAGTACGAGGGGCGGCTGCACGTCGTCATCGGCGATCGCGACCCGCTCACCCCGGAGGGACGGCAACTCCTGGACGCCCTCCCCCGAGCCACCGTCACCGTCATCCGAGGCGCGGGCCACCACCCGCAGCTCACCCATCCGAAGGAGCTCGCCCACGCCATCGGCGGGTGACAGCCGGACCGGAGGCGGGCATCCGCCGCGCCAGGCGAACGCGCGTCAGTGGTGAGCGTCCCTCGCTCTGGGCGAACCCGGGTCAGGGGTGGGCGTCCGCCTGTTCCAGGCGGACGAATGTGGCGCCCGCTGAGACGGCGCGTGCGCCGAGGACGTGGCCGTCGCACATCCGCGTCTCCGCGCCGGCGCCGTCGATGACCTTCCAGGTCACCGGCTCCTCGCACGGGTGGCCGAAGCGGTCGTGGGGCCACTCGCGGCGGCAGACCCGGCAGGTGGAGATGCCCGCGCGGGTGGAGAGCGTGTTGCCGTGCTCCGGGCAGACGCCCCACGGCATGCCGCACGGCCGGGCCTGGAGCGCGGCGAGGTCGCCGGCCGCGCGCCCCAGGTCGTCGGCGCCGGCCGACAGCCGCTCGACGGCCTGCCAGGCCGCCCCGAGGTGGTCGCGCTCGGGCGTCCCTGCGGGAGCGCTCAGGCAGAGCTCGCGCACCTCGGCGGCGAGCGCGTCGGCGCGGCTCGCGAGGGCGCGCAGCTGCGCGGGGGTCACGGTCATGCGGGCTCCCCTCCCGACGACGGAACGGCTCTGCGGACGCGGTCCCGACGTCGGGACGGCTCTCCGGACGCAGATCCTACGTCCGCGGGGCCGTCCCCGTGCGCCGTTCACGATCATGCCCTTCCACGCCCCCGCCGGGCGTCCTGACCTGGAAAACGCCTAGGCGCCCCGTTACGGGGAACTTCGTTGGTCTTCCAACGCATGACCGGAGGATTGTATGAGCGAGACGGAGACCCTGGCGCGACGGGCGACCGACAGCCCGGCCGTGGACAGGCTTGCGCGCGTCGGCCTGGTTTGCCGTGCGGTGCTGTACGCGCTGATCGGCGTGCTGGCGATCCAGATCGCCTTCGGCGGCAACGGTGGCCGCGAGGCCGACAAGAACGGCGCGATCAGCGAGGTGGCGTCGCTGCCGTTCGGCTCGGTCATTCTGTGGATCATGGTGGTGGGGTTCGCCGCCCTGATCGTCTGGCAGGTCGGTGAGGCCATCAAGGCCCGCAAAGTGAAGGACCGGGTCGAGGCGATCAGCCGGGTCGCGGTGTACGCGTTCATCTGCGTCGCGCTCCTGACCATGCTCCTGACCGGCGAGACGAACTCCGACGACGAGAAGTCCAGGGACATCACGGGCAAGCTGCTCGACCTTCCCGGCGGCCCGCTCCTGGTCGGCGCGGTCGGGCTCGGCATCATCGCGCTGGGCGTCTACTGGATGCACTACGGCTTCAAGAAGAAGTTCCGCGAGAACCTCAAGCCGATGCCGGCGAAGGCGAGCGCCATGATGGACCGGCTCGGCCTGGCCGGTTACCTGGCCCGCGGGCTGATCGCGGCCGGCGCCGGCGTGTTCGTCATCCAGGCGGCCGTCACCCACGACGCCGACAAGGCGGGCGGCATCGACGCCACGCTCAGGGCGTTCGCCGACACCCCGGTCGGCCCGTGGCTGCTCGTGGTGGTGGCGCTGGGCCTGCTGCTGTTCGGCGTGTACTGCCTGGGCGAGGCCCGCTGGCGCCGTACCTGACCGGAACGCCAGGATCGGGTGTCCCGCGGGCGGAGCTCCCCCGCGGGACACCGTGCTGTACGGGACCGGCCGCGCCGCTAAGTTGATCGTTTTCGCACGTGCGCTTGATCCACTGTTGAGGCCGCAGGCCGTAGGTTCCGAACATGCGTGCAGACATCACCTGGACGGACACGGCCGCCCCCTGGGGCGCCGCCGGGATCTCGGCGGCGGGCATCCCGGTGGCGGCCGTCGTGGCGCTGGCCGTGTGCACGGCGGCGACGTTCGCGATCGGCTGGCGGACCAGAGTGCACGCGGTGCGCCAGGAGCACGCCCGCCGGGCGATCCAGGACCTCATCGCCGCCGTCGGCGACCTGCGCGCCGACCTGCAGACGGCCGGCACGAGCGCCGAACGCGGCCTCGCCGTCGCGCGCTGGCGCTCGCGGTGGATGCTCGGCGCGGCCCTGCTCGACCTCGTGGACCCCGGCTACGCCGAGATGGTGCGGGTCAAGGGCCGCCGCCTGTACGCCGACCTCATGGCCGCGGGGAAGGACGCCCCGCCGCGCGGGCTGCCGCGTACGAACATCGTCAGGGAGCTGGCCGCCCACCGCGCCCGCCGCATCCGCCCGACGGCCCGCCCGCTGGTCCCCCGGTAATCCGGCGCCCCGGAACGCAACCGTTCCCGCCCCCGCGCCCGAAGAAGAGAGCAGCAGGACAGGGTCAGCGGGAGCGGGGCGCCGAGCGCAGCACGGCGAGCTCCTCGTTCATGGCGTCGAGGAAGGCGGCCACGGTGCGGAGCTCGTCGGGACCGAAGCGGGCCAGCGCGTTGCCGGTGCTGCGGCCCAGCGGCCGGAAGAACGCGGCGGCGAACTCCTGCGCGGTGGCGAGGTAGTGCAGGTGGACCACGCGGCGGTCCTGCGCGTCGCGCACCCGGCGGATGTGCCCGGCCCGCTCCAGCCGGTCGAGGCAGGCCGTGACGGCGCCGGAGGTGAGGTTGAGCTCGTCGCGCAGCCGGCTCGGGGTGATCGGCGTCGGCGCGTCGTAGATCATGATGAGCGCCTGGACGTCGGTCGTGTGCAGCCCGTGCTCGTTGGCGAACTCGTGGGCGATGCGGTTGAACTCGGCCGTCATGCGGCGCAGCCGCGCCGCGAACGCCTGGAGCCCGAGATCCCCGCCCCCTGCGGTGTCGCCGTTCATGCGCCCATGCTACATTAACTCAATAATTGAGAGACTCAGTGATTGAGTTATCGGTCGTGACGGAGAGGTGATCACGATGGCGCGGCGGCATGTCCGCTGGCTCGTCCCGGCGCTGCTGGTGCTGGTATGGCTGGCGGTGGGCGGCGGCCTCGGGCCGTTCGCCGGCAAGCTCGGCGAGGTGTCCACGAACGACCAGGCCGCCTTCCTCCCCCAGAGCGCGGAGTCGACGCGGGTGCTGGAGGAGCAGGAGAAGTTCCGGCAGGGCGAGGCGCAGCCGGTCATCGTGGTGTGGACGGCCGACGGGGGCGAGGCCGCCCTCACCGAGGCGCAGCAGGCCGCCGCCACCCGGGCGATCGCCGCGCTGAAGGGCGCGCGGGACGTCGCCGGCACGCCCTCCCCCGCCTTCCCCTCCGACGACGAGCGCGCCCTGCAGGGCGTCGTCCCGCTCAACCCCGAGCTCTCCGGCTCCGAACTCCGTGACGCCCTCGACCGGATCGGCGACGCGGTGGCCGTGGACGGGCTGCGGGCGCAGCTCGCCGGCCCCGCCGCCTCCCGCGCCGACCTGGCCGGCGCCTTCGCCGGCATCGACGGGCTGCTGCTCCTGGTGGCGCTGGTGACCGTGCTGGTCATCCTGCTCGCGGTGTACCGGAGCGTGCTGCTGCCGCTGGTCATCATCGTCGGCGCGGTCTTCGCGCTCGGCCTGGCCTGCGCCGTCGTGTACGTCCTGGCCGACCGCGACATCGTCCGCGTCGACGGCCAGGTCCAGGGCATCCTGTCCATCCTCGTGATCGGCGCGGCCACCGACTACGCGCTGCTGCTGACCGCCCGCTTCCGCGAGGAGCTGGCCGCCGGCCGCGACCGCTACGCCGCCGGCCGGGTGGCGCTGCGCCGCTCGGTCGAGCCGATCCTCGCCAGCGCCGCCACCGTGGCCCTGGGCCTGCTGGCGCTGCTGCTCAGCAACCTGACCAACAACAAGGCACTCGGCCCGGTCGGGGCGATCGGCATCGCCTGCGCCGCGCTGAGCGCCCTGACGTTCCTGCCCGCCGCCCTCGTCCTGCTGGGCCGGGCCGCCCTGTGGCCGGCCAGGCCGCGCTCGGCGGAGGCCGGGGCGAGCGGGATCTGGAGCCGCGTCGCCGGCTGGGTGGACCGCCGCCCGCGCCGGCTCTGGGTCGCCACCGTCCTGCCGCTGGCCGCGCTCGCCCTGCTCGCGCCGCAGCTGGAGGCGCGGGGCGTGCCCCTCGACGAGACCTTCATCGGCGAGACCCCCTCGGTGGCCGCCCAGGCGACGCTCGGTGAGCACTTCCCCGGCGGCTCGGGCCAGCCGGCCGTCATCGTCGCCCCGGCCGAGCGGGTGGAGGACGTGGTGGCCGCGGCCGAGGCCGTCAGAGGCGTCTCGGAGGCGGCGGCGGTCAGCGCGGGCGGCCGGCCGGGCGGCGCCCCCACGGTCGTGGACGGCAAGGTGCTCGTCGAGGCCACGCTGCGCGACGCGCCGGACAGCGACGCCGCCCTCGACACGGTCGCCCGCCTGCGCGCCGCCCTCGACCGCGAGCAGGGCACCATCGTCGGCGGCTACACCGCGCAGCGCCTGGACACGACGGACACGGCGCGGGAGGACACGCTCATCATCGTCCCGGTGGTGCTGGTGATCATCCTGCTCATCCTGGTCCTCCTGCTGCGCTCGCTGGTGATGCCGCTGCTCCTGGTGGCCACGGTGGCGCTGAACTTCCTGGCCACGCTCGGCGTCTCGGCGCTGGTCTTCACGCACCTGTTCGGCTTCACCGGCAGCGACGCCTCCGTCCCGCTGTACGGGTTCGTCTTCCTGGTCGCGCTGGGCGTCGACTACAACATCTTCCTCATGTCCCGCGTACGCGAGGAGACCGGGCGGCACGGGCCGCGGGAGGGCGTGCTGCGCGGCCTGGTCACCACCGGCGGGGTGATCACCTCGGCGGGCGTGGTGCTGGCCGCCACCTTCGCCGCGCTGGTGGTGATCCCGCTGTCGTTCCTGGTGCAGATCGCGTTCATCGTGGCGTTCGGCGTGCTGCTCGACACCCTGGTGGTGCGGTCGCTGCTGGTCCCGGCGCTGGTGCGGGAGCTCGGCGGCCGGGCCTGGTGGCCGAGCCGCCTCGGCCGCCGGGCCGACGCCGGAGCCGGCGACCCGGCGAAGGTGCCCGCCCTGGCGCGCTCGGACGACGAGCGCCGTTCCTGAGACGCCGCCCTTCTCCAGGGGCGGGAGCGTCCCTATGCTCCCGTTCCATGAGCGACTTGTCGCCGTACCTGGCCGCCACGCCGATCCTCGACCACGGCCATCCGCGGGTGCTCGCGCTCGCCGCCGAGGCCCGCGCGGCCGGGGCGGCGGGACGTGACCTGCTGATCGCCGCGCACCGGCTCATCGCCGCACGGGTGCGGCCCGTGTACGCCCTGGACGACGAGCAGCCGGCGTCCCGCACCCTGCTCCGCGCCCGAGGGTCGTGCAGCCAGCGCCTGGCGGTGCTGGAGGCCGTCTCCCGGGCCTGCGGCATCCCCACCCGGGTCAGGGGCCTGCTGGTGGACGGCCGTTTCTGGCACGTACGCACCGACCTCGGCCGGTTCGTCGCGCGGGACGTGCTGTTCCGGGAGCACGGGCAGACGGTGTGCCGGCCGGTCCGGGCCGCCGTGGACCCGGTCATGAGCCGTTACGCCGCTTCCGCCGGGAAAGCGAACTAGATTCGTCTCATGGACGTGCGCCGGGTCGCCGTCGTCGGCTACGACGGCGCCGAGCTGATCGACATCGCCTGCGTCACCACGAGCCTCGGCATGGTCAGCGAGTACGGCCGCGCCCGCGTCCCCTACCGCACCCAGCTGCTGACGCCGGGCGGCCACCCCATCAGCCTGCCCACCGGGCTGAGCCTGCAGGGCGGCCACCCGCTGGAGCGCGCCACCGGCCCGTTCGACACCGTGCTCGTCTCGGGCGGTCTCGGGCACGAGAAGGCCGCGGGCAACCCGCTGATCGTCGCCCACGTACGCCGGCTGGCGCGCGAGAGCCGCCGCATCGCCTCCATCTGCACCGGCGCGGGCATCCTGGCCGCCGCCGGCCTGCTGCACGGGCGGCGCGTCACCACCCACTGGCGCTACGCCGGCGAGCTGGCCGCCCGCCACCCCGAGGTGACCGTGGACGCCGACCCCATCTACATCCGGGACGGCAACCTCATCACCTCGGCCGGCGTTACCAGCGCGCTGGACCTGTCGATCGCGCTGATCGAGGAGGACCACGGCGCCGAGATGGCCCGGCTGATCGCCCGCCACCTGGTGATCTACCTGCAGCGCCCCGGCAACCAGGCGCAGATGAGCATCTTCACGGCCGCGCCGCCGCCCGGCAACGACGTGGTGCGCGGCGTGGTCGAGCACGTCCTCGCCTGCCTGGACGACGACCTGTCCGCCGCCGCGCTGGCCGCCCGCGCGGGGATCAGCGTCCGGCACCTGACCCGGCTGTTCCTCACCCATCTCGGCCGCACGCCCGCGCAGTACGTCAGGCACGCCCGCCTGGAGGCCGCCGCCCACCTGCTGGCCGGCACGTCCCTGCCGATGCCGGCCGTCGCGGCCCGCTGCGGCTTCGGCTCCGCCGAGACCCTCCGCCAGGCGTTCACCACCAGGTACGGCATCGCGCCCTCCCGCTACCGCCAGGTCCACGGCGGCCACTGAGAAGGGCCCGTAGTGGATCACAAGTCAGTCTCAAGTGCTCATCCCTAACGTTCGGGACGACCGGCGCTCATCGTGGGCGCCGGGAACCCGGAGGGCCGCGGTGACGCGGCCAGGAGAGTGAGTCATGTCGAAGATCACGATCGACGATCTGCCGTTCGAGGGGGCCGAGCTCTCGCAGGCCGAGCTGGGCGAGGTGGCCGGCGGCCGGCGCAAGGAGTGGACCGCCAGCGCCTGGACCCTCGACGACGTGCCCTACGAGTGGTGGCTGATCTGAGATCCGGCGAGAGCCGATAGCTGAACCGCGCGGTGGGACGGCGACGTCCCACCGCGCTCTTTCGTGAGGACGTTCTGGACGGGACCGGCAGTGATAATGATCATGAGCGCGCGCGGGGACGGCGCCGCCGAGAAGGTGCTGGGCGCGCTGCTGCGGCGCGGCGCCCGGCTGCTCGGCGACGACGGGCCCGGCGTACCCGTGCTCTGGTGGGACAACGGCGACTTCCCCGGCGCGAGCCGGATCACCGCGGAGCTCGCCGGCGACCGGCGGCGGCTGCTCCTCGACACCGGCGAGCACACCGTGGACCTGTCGGAGGTCACCGCGGTGTGGCGCAGCCGGCCGAGCGGGCCGCGCGCGGCCGCGGAGGTGAGCGAGGACAGCCACCGGGAGCACGCCCGGCTGCAGGCCGAGGTCATGCTCGACGGCGTGTGGAGCCTGCTCGGCGCCCGCTGGCTGCCCGGCACCCGCGCCGACGAGCTGCGCGCGCACAACAAGGTCTTCCACCTGGCGCGCGCCGCCGCGCTCGGCTTCACCGTGCCCGACACGATCTACACCAACGACCCGGCGCGGCTCGCGCCCGCGTACGAGGCCGCGGGCGGACGCCTGGTGGCCAAGCAGATCGCGGCCGAGCGGTTCAGGATCGACGGCGAGCCGCACCGGGCGTACACGACCGTGGTCGGGCGGCGGCACCTGACCTCGCGGCACCGGCTGCGGCACGAGCCCGTCATCCTGCAGCCGTACGTGGACAAGGCCGTCGAGCTGCGCGTCATCGTGGTCGGTGAGCGGGCGCTCGCGGCCGAGATCGACGTCTCCGCCTCCGCCACGGCCCGGGACGACTGGCGGCACTACGACAACGACCGCGTCCGGTACGGGCCGCACGAGCTGCCCGAGGACGTGGCGCGGCGCTGTGCCCGGCTGGTCGCCGACGTCGGCCTCACCTACGCCGCCCTGGACCTCATCGTCACGCCCGGCGGCGAGTACGTGTTCCTGGAGCTGAACTCCAACGGCGCGTGGGGGTTCGTCGAACTGTGGGCCGGGCTGCCGGTCAGCGACACGATCGCGGCCTGGTTGATGGATGGGCTGATGGATGGAGGGAAACCGTGACGGGAAGCGCGTTCGCGCAGGCCCTGGAGTCGGGGGTGGAGCTGCTGCGCTCGCTGCCGCGCCGCCGCTCCGCCGTGCCCGCCGCGCGGGCGGCGGCCCGCGACTGGGCGGCGCGGCATCCGGCGGTCGCGGCGCAGCTCGTCGTGGACGAGCGGCCGGGGACGCCGGTGGTGGACTACGACCTGCTCCTCGACCACCCCGGCGGCGGGACCGTGGCGGTGACCGCGCCCGCCGAGGACGGGGTGCCGTGGCTGGTCGACCACTCGACGCACTGGGCGGCCGGGCAGCTCGTCAGCGTGGACGGGGTGCACGTGTCGGTGTCGCAGGCGCTGACCATGCTGCGGACGCTGTCGAGGGGCGACGCCTCGCCGTACCAGGAGATCGTGGACCAGTGCCTGCTGGCGGCGGCCCTGGACGAGGCCGGCGGCGACGACGTGCCCGTGAGCGCGGCGGACCTGCAGGCGACGGCGGACGCGTTCCGCCGGGGGCGCGGGCTGCACGACCGGGCGGCCACGCTGGCCTGGATGGCGGCGGCGGGCATGTCGGGCGAGCAGTTCGAGTCCTACCTCGCCGTGATCGCCCGGCGGCGGCGCTTCCGCGCGGACAAGGAGGCCGAGCTGGCCCCGCGGCACCTGGCCGCGCACCGGGCGGACTTCGCGCGGGTGCGGGCCGTCTGGGTGACCGGGCCGGCGCAGGTCGTCGCGGCCGACGCCGGCGAACTGGCCGGCGCGGCGGCCTCGCACGAGGAGGCGGTGGTGACGGTGGGCGCCCGCTGGGAGCACGAGCTTCCCGAGGCGCTGCGCGGCGCGGCCCCCGGCGACGTGGTGGGACCGGTGCCCCTGGCTTCCAGGGGGTTCCTGACCGGGGCCGTGCTGTCCAGGACCGCCGCGGGCGACGACCCGGAGACGCTGGCGGCGGCCGGGCGGGCGGCGTTCGGGCGGTGGCTGGCGGAGCGGCGCGCGGCCGCCAAGGTCGAATGGCACTGGTCATGAGCGACCCGTACGACGCCACCCGTCCCCTCCACCACCCCCGCCACGCCGCCCCGCCGCCCCCGGCCCCGCCTCCCCCGGCCCGGCCGCCCTCGGCCTCGCCGCCTTCAGCCCGGCCGCCCTCGGCCCCTGCTCCGGCCTCCGCTCCCCCGCCACTCCCGGCCTCGCCGCCCTCTCCCCCTGCTCCGGCCCCCGCTCCTCAAGGCGCGCGGCCCGGGACGGGCGGGCGGGGCATCTACCGGGAGGAGGCGTTGCGGAGGAGGGCCGCCGGCCGGGGCCCCGCCGAGACGGGGCCCACGGTGGGCGGCCCGTCGTTCCTGGTGCTGTGGCTGATCGTGATGGCGATCCTCGCGGCCGCCGTCGTCCTCACCGTGCTGACCCTGCGCGCCGCGGGAGCCGCCGCGTGATCCGCCGCCTGCCCGTCATCCTGCAGAACACCACCACCGAGTGCGGCGCCGCGTGCCTGGCGATGGTGCTGTGCCACCACGGCCGCCGCGTCACCCTCCACGAGGTCGCCGAACGCCTCCAGGTCGGCAGGGACGGCCTGAGCGCCAAGGCCGTCGTGGACGGCGCCCGCGAGCACGGGCTCAAGGCCCGCGCCTTCTCCCTGGCCCCCGAGGACCTGGCCCGCGTGCCCCTCCCGGCGGTCGCGCACTGGGAGTTCAGCCACTTCGTGGTGGTGGAGCGCTGGGCGCCGGACCGCGTGGACGTCGTGGACCCGGCGACGGGCCGCCGCAGGATGACCGCCGAGGAGTTCGGCGCGGGGTTCACCGGCGTGCTGCTGGTGTTCGAGCCCGGCGAGGGGTTCGAGCGCGGCACGACGTCGATGGCGAGCGCCTGGCGCAGGGAGTTCGTCCGGACGCTGTTCCGGCGGCGCAAGGGCCTGCTGGCGCAGATCGTGGCCGCCTCGCTGCTGCTGCAGGTGCTCGGGCTGGCGCTGCCGCTGTTCTCCCAGCTCCTGCTTGACCTGATCGTCCCGTCGCGGGGCGTGGAGGTGCTGACGCTGCTGGGCGGCGCGGTGCTGCTGGCGGGCGCGGCCCAGCTCGCGATCGGCTACCTGCGCAGCGCGCTGCTCGTGGCCGTGCGGGCGCGGGCCGACCAGGAGCTGACCGAGGGGGTGGTCAAGCATCTGGTGGCGCTGCCGTACCGGTACTTCACCCAGCGCGGCAAGGGCGACCTGGTGACCCGGGCGGCCAGCGTGGCGCAGCTCGGCGACATCCTCACCAGTCAGGTGGTGGCGGCGCTGCTGGACGGGCCGCTCGCGGTCGGCTACCTGGTGGTGGTCTACCTGTGGGACCCGGTCTTCGGCCTGGCGCTGACCGGGGTGGCCGTGGTGCAGACGGTCCTCATGCTGGTCACCGCGGGCCGGGTCGCCACGCTGACCCGGCAGGAGCTGAACGCGCTGTCGGCCTCGCAGGGCAGCCTCATCCAGACGATCAACGGGATCGAGACGCTGAAGGCGTCGGGGGCCGAACGCCGGGCGGTGGAGCAGTGGTCGGCGTACTTCGCAAGGCAGGTCGACGCGGACGTGCGCACCGGGCTGACCCGGGGCCTGCTGGAGTCGTCGCTGGCGGCGATCCGGGTGATGGCGCCGCTCGGGCTGCTGTGGCTGGGCGCCTGGCGGGTGCTCGACGGGCAGCTCACGGTGGGCGCGCTCATCGCGCTCAACGCGATCGCCCTGGCCGCGCTGACCCCGCTCGGCTCCCTCATGACGGGGCTGCAGAGCCTGCAGCAGGCGGGCGCGCACTTCGACCGGCTGTCGGACATCCTGGCCTCGGAGCCGGAGCCGAGCGAGGGCATCGAGGTGCTGCGGCTGCGCGGCGCGATCGAGTTGCGCGGGGTGAGCTTCCGTCACGACCCGCGCAGCCCGTGGACGGTGCGGGACGTCTCGGTCGCCATCCGGCCCGGCCAGAAGGTGGCGCTGGTGGGGGCGTCCGGCTCGGGCAAGACCACGCTCGCCCGGCTGCTGCTGGCGCTGCACCTGCCGGTGGAGGGCGAGATCCGCTACGACGGCGTCCCGGCCGGTGAGCTGAACCTGCGGACGCTGCGCCGCCAGTTCGGCGTGGTCACCCAGGACCCGTCCCTGTTCAACGGCTCGATCAGGGAGAACATCGCGCTGAACGACCCGGCCGCGCCCCTCCAGCGGGTGGTGGCCGCGGCCCGTCTGGCCGAGCTGCACGAGGAGGTGATGGCCATGCCCATGGGGTACGAGACGATGCTCACCGACGGCGGCGGGCTGTCGGGCGGCCAGCGCCAGCGTCTCGCCCTGGCCCGCGCGGTGCTGCCGCGCCCCAAGGTGCTGCTGCTGGACGAGGCCACCAGCAACCTCGACAGCGCCACCGAGGCCGCCATCGAGGCGAATCTGGGCGGCCTCGCGCAGACGAGGATCGTCATCGCCCACCGCCTGAGCACGGTCCGCGACGCGGATCTCATCCTGGTGGTGGACCGGGGGCGGGTCGTGGAGCGCGGCACGCACGAGGAGCTGCTGGCGCTGCGCGGCGGCTACGCCCGCCTGGTCGCGGCCCAGAGCGCGAGCCGATGAGAGCGGTCAGCGGCGGCCGTACTTCTTGTGCACGGCCTGCTTGCTGACCCCGATCGCGTCGGCGATCTGCGACCAGGCGAGCCCGGCGACGCGGGCCCGGCGGACCTGGCCGGCCTCCAGGCGTTCGAGCTCGCGGCGCAGCGCGGTGGTGGCCCGCAGGGCCAGCAGGGGGTCGTCGTCCTGCGTCTGCCGCATCAGGGTCGCCAGGTCGTCGCTCATGCCCCTAAAGGTAGTCCAGGCCGGTCGTCACCGGGACTCGGCGACCAGCCGGACGCCGAGCCCGATGAGCACGACGCCGGAGATCTGCTCCAGGCGGCGGCGCACCGCGGGCCGGCCGAGCCAGTCGGCGGCCCTGGCGACGGCCCAGATGAGCAGGCTGTACCAGAGCAGGTCGATGAGCACCCACACGACGGCGAGGGTGACGAGGGTGGCGGGCCCTTCCTGCCCCTGCGGGACGAACTGCGGCAGGAACGACAGCGCGAACACCGCCGCCTTGGGGTTGGCCAGGCAGGTGCCGAGCCCGGCGAGGTAGGCGGCCCGCCGCCCGGGTGCGGTGGCGACCTCGGGGGCCGGGGCGCCCTTGCGCGCCTGGCGGAGCGCCTGCACGCCCATCACGACCAGGACGGCCGCGCCGGCGACGCGCATGACGTCGTAGGCGAGCTGGGAGGCGACGAGCAGCGCCGACAGCCCGAACGCGGCGGCCAGGCCCCACAGCAGGATGCCGGTCTCGTTGCCGAGGGTGGCCGCGAGGCCGCCGCCGCGGCCGGAGCGGATGGTCTGGCGCAGGATGATGGCGGTGCTGACCCCGGGGACCATGGCGATCAGGACGCACGCGCCGGCGAACGCGAGTAGGTGCATGGCGGGCATCGTGACAGAGCCGGACGGTCCCGCGCCGCCCCTTTTCCGGCCGCGGTCCGGTCAGCCGTAGAGCTTGTGCAGCTCGGCGACGGCCTCGCGCATGAGGGCGCGCAGCTCGGGCGGCTCCAGCACCTCGACGTCGGCGCCCATGCGCAGCAGCAGCCAGCGCGCGTGCGTGATCGACTCGACGGGCAGGGTGAGCGTGAGCCAGCCCTCCGGGTCGGGCTCGCCGGCGGCGGCCAGCGCGGTCTCGACGACGTCGCGGCCCAGCGTGTACGCCAGCAGCTCCCCCCGCCCCGGCGCGAGCTTGACGACGCACTCGGCGGTGTACATCCGCTCGCGGAACTCCTTGGCGTACCCGGCCCAGAACGCGGCCAGCTCGAAGCCCTCGGGCCGCTGGAAACGGCCGGGCAGCGTCTCCAGGGTCAGCACCCGCGCCACCCGGTAGGTGCGCGGCGGGCCGCCGGGCGGCGCGGCCACGAGATACCAGGAGCCGCCCTTGAGCACCAGCCCGTAGGGGTGGACCACCCGGTCGACCTCTTTCTGACCCCACCGCCGGTAGGTGATGTGGATGGGCCGCTGGTCCCACACCGCCTCGGCGACCTCGCCGAGGTGCGGCACGTCGTCGCCGGAGCGGTACCAGCTCGGCACGTCCAGCAGGAACCGCTCGCGCATGCGCGAGGCGTGCGAGCGGGGCTCGGGCGGCAGCGCGGCGAGGAGCTTCAGCTCGGCGGTGGCGGCGACGTCGGCCAGCCCGAGCTCGGCGGCCGGTCCCGGCAGCCCGGCCAGGAACAGCGAGGACGCCTCTTCGGCGGTGAGCCCGTTGAGCCGGGTGCGGTAGCCGTCGAGGAGCTGGTAGCCGCCGGCGGGGCCGCGGTCGGCGTAGACCGGCACGCCGGCCGCCGACAGCGCCTCGACGTCGCGGTAGACGGTGCGGACCGAGACCTCCAGCTCGGCGGCCAGCTCGGGCGCGGTCATCCGGCCCCGCGTCTGCAGGAGCAGGAGCAGCGAGAGCAACCGGCTGGCACGCACCATTCCATTGTATTGCCGCCCCCTTGCCGTGTTCAGGAGGAAAAGGGTCAGCCGGCGAACTGCTGCCAGCCGAGCCTGGCCACCATGGCGACGACCACGCACAGCAGCACGACCCGGACGAAGGCCGCGCCGCGCCTGATCGCCATCCGCGCGCCCAGCTGGGCGCCGGCGACGTTGCACACCGCCATGCCGAGCCCGAGCGCCCACTGCACGTGCCCCTGCAGGCCGAAGACGAGCAGCGCGCCGATGTTCGTCCCCACGTTGATGATCTTCGCGGAGGCCGACGCGGAGACGAAGTCCAGCCCGAGGATGGTGGTGAAGGCGATGATGAGGAACGTTCCCGTGCCCGGCCCCATGATCCCGTCGTAGAAGGCGATGCCCACGCCGGCCACCGCTACGGCGGCCACGACCCGGCGGTCGGTCCGCAGCTGCGGCTGCGGCAGGGCGCCGAGCGAGGGCCGCAGCGTCACGAACGCGGCCACGCCGAGCAGCACCACCATCACGGCCGGGCGCAGCACCTCGGTGGAGATCGCGGCGGCGGCCCAGGCGCCGAGTCCCGCGCTCAGCACCGCCAGCCCGGCTCCGGGCAGCGCCACCTGCCGGTCGACCTTGGTCGAGCGGGCGTAGGCCACGGCCGCCGAGGCGGTGCCGAACACCGACGACAGCTTGTTGGTCGCCATCGCCTCCACGGGCGGCAGCCCCGTGATCATGATGGCGGGCAGCTGCACGAGCCCGCCCCCGCCCACGACGGCGTCGACCCAGCCGGCGGCGGCCGCCGCGGCCAGCAGCACCAGGATCTGCTCCAGCGGCACGCGCCACTCCCCCGATTTCCCCCGAGAAACCCCAAGAGTGTACAAGTGCCCCTTCGGCTGGTGACGGAGGGGCCCGGCCGGGCCCCTCCGGGATCAGCCGGCGGCCAGGGCGTGGAGCAGGCCCGCGGTCAGCGCGGACCGTTCCAGCATTCCGCCGACGCTCACGTGCTCGTGCCGGGCGTGCGCCCCGTCGCCCACCGCGCCGAGGCCGTCCAGCACGGGCACGCCGAGCGCGGCGGCGAAGTTGCCGTCGCTGGCCCCGCCCACCGCGCACTCCAGCAGCTCGATCCCCATCCCGCCGGCCACCTCGCGGGCCAGGCCGAACAGCCGCGCGGTGCCGGGGCCGCGCTCCATCACCGGCCGGTTCCAGCCGCCCCGCAGCTCGAACGAGGCCCGCTCGTCGTGGGGCCGCAGCGCGGCGAGCGCCGCCCCGATCCGGGCGGCCTCGGCCTGGCTGGCCACCCGTACGTCCACCTCCGCGTGGGCCGCCCCGGCGACCACGTTGGAGCCGGTGCCGCCCGAGACGACGCCCACGTTGAGCGTGGTGCCGGCGTCGGGGTCGGCGAGGTCGTGCAGGTGGCGCACGACCCTGGCCAGCTCGTCGATGGCGCTCGCGCCCTTGGCCGGTTCGAGCCCGGCGTGCGCCTCGACGCCCGTGATGGACAGGTGGAAGATGCCGACGCCCTTGCGCGCGGTCTTCAGCGCGCCGTCCGCGCTCGCCTCGAAGACGAGCACCGCGGCGGCGCCCTTGGCGGACTCCTCGATGAGCGGGCGCGACAGCGGGCTGCCGATCTCCTCGTCGCCGTTGAGCAGCAGCCGCACCGGCGGGCGCGGCAGCCCGGCGGCGTCCAGCGCGCGCAGCGCCCACACGAGCTGGACCAGGCCGGCCTTCATGTCGAACGCGCCGGGGCCGGTGGCGAGGTCGCCGTCCACGGTGAACGGCCAGCCCGCCAGCGTCCCCGCGGGCCAGACCGTGTCGTAGTGGGCCAGCAGCAGCACCGGCGCGTCCCCGTGGCCGGGGTAGTCGTTGACGCGGGCGTCGCCGTACACGGCGGGCTCGCCGCGCCCCCCGGCCCCGCCGCTCGCGCCGCCGTCCACCCTGTGGGTGGCCGACGGCGGCCCGAGCCGCTCCTCCAGCCAGCCGTCGAGCCAGCGCAGGCCCGCGTCCAGCAGCGCCTTGTCGTTGCTGGGCGTCTCCAGCGACACGTACGCCGCCAGGTCGGCGAGCAGGTCCTCGCGATGCCCGCCGATCCAGTCGCGCAGCTTCACCGCGACGCCCTCCTTGTCGCTCTCCTCGTTCGCCGCCTCGTTCTGCGTGGTCATCAGGCGCCCTCCAGCGCGGCGAGGTGCTCCTCGCCCATCGGCGCGCGTCCGGCCTCGACGTCGGCCAGGCGGGCGAGCACGCCGCGCAGCAGCGGCGTGTCCACCTGCCCGGCCTCTGCCTCGGCCAGGACGGCACGGTAGTGGTCGTGAACCTCGACGGGACGGTGGCGGACGGCGATGTCGCGCCAGATGCCGCTGCGGTCCTTCGGCTGCGTGCGCAGCCATGCCGTCAGACGGTCCGTCGCCTCTTCACGTACCCGCTCGGGGGCCTCGGGAAGATAGGCGGCGGGCTCGAACGCGTCGAACGGCTCCAGCCGCAGCCTCAGCCGCCCGGCCACGGCGAACACCTCGGCCACCAGCGCGTGCATCAGCGGCCGGTGCCGGTCGATGAGGTCGGCCATGGGGGCGTCGGCGAGGGCGGTCGCGGTCAGCATGGCGCCGAAGCCGAGCTTGGACCACAGGTGGCCGAGGACGTTGCCGGTCGCCTTGGCGCCGAGCGGCGCGAGGTCGGCCACCAGGTGGTCGACGCGGGGGCTCGCCGAGCCGTCCAGCTCGCCGATGACGAACGCCCCCGGCCCGCCGTCGCGGATCACGCCCGGCTCGACCACGTCGGCGAACAGGTTGACGAACGCGCCGATCACCCGCTCCCGCCCGACGTGCCCGGCGATGAGCGGCTCGTTGAGGCCGTTCTGGACCGAGACGACGTAGCCGCCGGGGGCCAGGCGGGGCGCGATCCAGGCGGCGGCGGTCGCCGTGGCCTGGGCCTTGACGCACAGCAGCACCTTCGTCAGCGGCCCTGACGTCTCATCGGGGGTGGCGGCGTCGACCTCGGCCCGCTCGTCGCCGCCGGCCCTGCGCAGCACCAGGCCGCGCTCGCGGACGGCGGCCACGTGCGCGGCGTCGGCGTCCACGAGCCGCACCCGGTGGCCGCCCCTCGCCAGGTGGAAGGCGATGGTGCCGCCGATGGCGCCGCCGCCCACAACGGTGTAGGTCATGGCTGTTGTACCTCGCTCGTTCCCGTCCAGTGCAGGGGCAGGGCGGTCGTGCCCGCCGAGGCCCCTCCGTCGACGCGCAGCACCGCGCCGGTCACCCATTCCGCCTCCGGCCCGGCCAGCCAGCGCACCGCCCGCGCCACGTCGGGCGGCAGGCCGCGCCGGCCGAGGGGGTTGGCCGAGACGGCGGCGGCGTACTCCTCGGTGACCGGGTTGGCGGCGCTGTCCACCGTGACGAAGCCGGGGCTGACGGCGTTGACGCGCACGCCGAGCGGGCCGAGCTCAACGGCGGCTGCCTTGGTCAGCATCTCCAGCGCCGCCTTGGAGGTGCAGTAGTGCGCCGCGCCGGGGCGGGCGCGCAACGCGGCCCCGGAGGCGATGTTGACCACCGACCCGCCGCGGCCGCTCGCCGCGCAGGCCCGGCCGAACGCCGCCGTGATCAGCATGGGGGCGCGCACGTTGACGTGCTGCACGCGGTCCCACTGCGCGGCGGTCATCTCCAGGAACGGCGTCGCCGGGTAGATGCCGGCCGCGTTGACCACGACGTCGACCGGCCCGTACGCCTCCCAGGCCCGCGCGACCAGCGCCTCGGCGGCCTCGGCGTCGGCCAGGTCGGCGGTGAGCACCGCGGCCCCGGTGCGCCGGGCCAGCTCGGCCAGCGGCTCGGGGCGCAGGTCGGCGGCGGTCACGCGGGCCTGCCCGGCGTACAGCTCGCAGATCGCGGCCCCGATGCCGCCGCCCGCCCCGGTCACCAGGATGTGCTCGCTCACGTCAGCTCCTTGCCCTTGGTCTCCGGCATCGTGGCGTAGACGGCGACGCCGACCAGCGCGGCGGCGGCCACGTACAGCCAGACCTGGTCGCGGTGGCCGTTGGAGGCCAGCCAGGTCGTGACGTAGGGGGCGGTGCCGCCGAAGATCGCCACGGACAGCGCGTACGGCAGCCCGATCCCGGTCGTGCGCACCTCGGCCGGGAACTGCTCGGCCATGATCACCGCGCAGTTCGCGGAGTAGCCGACGATGAGCACCATGCCGACGATCTCGATGGCGAGCAGCGAGCCGAACCCGCCGTCGAGGAACTGGAACGCCGGCCAGGCCAGCGCCAGGAACCCGACCGCGAAGGCGAGCATCGTGGGCTTGCGCCCGATCCGGTCCGACAGCAGCCCGCCGAACGGCAGCAGCACCAGGAAGATCACCACCGCGATGGTGTTGGCGAGCAGCGCCCGGCTGAGCGGGATGCCGGTGGCGACGTGGGCGTAGGTCGGCATGTAGCTGACCCAGACGTAGTAGATCAGCGTCCCGGCGATGGTCACCCCGGCCACGCGCAGCGCGGCGCGCGGGTGCTCGCGCAGCATCGTCACCAGCGGGTTGGCGCGGGTACGGCCGGAGGAGGCGGCCTTGGCGAACGCCTCCGTCTCCGGGACCGAGACCCGCAGCCAGAGCCCGACCAGGCCGAGCAGCCCGCCGAGGCCGAAGGCGACCCGCCAGCCCCAGCTGTGCAGCGCCGCCTCGTCGAGGGTGGAGGTGAGCACGAAGCCGAGCGCGGAGGCGATGAGCACGCCGCCGCCGACGGACACCTGCTGCCAGGACCCGGCGAAGGCGCGCCGGCCGCGCGCGGCCGACTCGATCAGGAACGCCGAGGAGGTGCCGAACTCGCCGCCGGCCGAGAAGCCCTGCACCAGCCGGGCCAGGACCAGCACGATCGGGGCGAGGACGCCGATGGTGTCGTAGCCGGGGCAGATCGCGATGACGAACGAGGCGCCCGCCATGAGCGAGATCGTCAGCGTCAGGCCCTTCTTGCGGCCGTGACGGTCGCCGTACGCGCCGAGGATGGCCCCGCCGATCGGCCGCATGAGGAAGCCGACGGCGAAGACGGCCAGCGTGGACAGCAGCGCGGCGGTCGCGTCACCGGTGGGGAAGAACTTCGCGGAGAACACCGACGCGAACGTGGTGTAGATCGCCCAGTCCACCCATTCGACGGTGTTGCCGATGGCGCCGGCCACGATGGCCTTGCGCTGCGCGGGGCTGAGCCGGGTGGCCGGGGCGGCGGTGGCGGTGGTGCTCATCGGGCGTGCTTCCAGACGTGCTCGGCGACCTGGGCGTGGGTGGCGTACCAGACGCCCTGGTGGGCGGCGATGTGGTCGAGCAGCTCGGCCAGCGCCGCCATGCGCGAGCGGTGGCCGATGATGTGGGGGTGCAGGGTGAGCTGGAACAGCCCGCCCTCGGCGTAGGCCGCGTCGAACTCATCGCGCCAGATCCCGGCCACCTGGCGCGGCGGCGTGTACGGCCGCAGCGCCGCGTAGCGGTCCATCATCAGGTAGGGGGCGTCGTCCCTGATCCACTCCACGGGAATCTCGACGACGCCGGTGGGCTCGCCGTCGGCCAGCAGCTCGTACGGCTCGTCGTCGGCCATCAGCGAGGAGTCGTAGCTCAGGCCGAGCTCGCGGGTGATGGCCAGGGTGTGGTCGGAGAAGTCCCAGGACGGGGTGCGGATGCCGGCCGGGCGGGTGCCCGACAGCTTCTCCAGGGTGTCGGCGGCGCGGAACGCCAGCTCGCGCTCGTCGGCGGGGCTGAGCAGCATGTTGCGCTCGTGGATCCAGCCGTGCATGGCGACCTCGTGGCCGGCGGCGACGTAGTCGCGCACCTCGCCGGGGTGCAGCAGCGCCGAGACGGCCGGCATGAAGAACGAGGCCGGGATGCCGTGCCGCTCCAGCAGGCGCAGCACGCGCGGGGCGCCGACGCGGGCGCCGTACTCGCCCTGGGAGAGCTTGCCCGGCCGGGTCTCGCCGTCGCGCAACGGGATGGTCTCGTGGTCGGAGTCGAAGGACAGGGCCACGGCGGCGCGGGCGCCGCCCGGCCACGAGCCGGGGCGCAGGCTGCGTCCGGCGCGCACCCGCGCGACGTGGCCGCGCCAGGTCTGCTCGTCCCACTGCCAGGGCTGCGAGACGTTAGGGGTCGGGGCGTCGGGAGTCGGGGCGTCGGGGGTTGCGGTCATGCGGGGTTCTCCGTTGATCGTGCGGCCGGCGTGGGGGTCCAGGCGCGTTTGAGCGTGGTGAGCTGGAGGGTGACGTCGGCGGCGCGCAGGCCGGGCAGGGAGCCGACGTCGTCGGTGAGGTAGCGGAACAGCGCGCCGTAGTGGCGCAGCGCGACCTGCGCCGCCAGGTTGAAGCGACCGGTGGTGGCCGACAGGTAGCGGGTGCCGGGGTGGGCGGCGAGCTGCCGGCCGGCGCGTTCCAGCAGGCCGGGCTCGACCTCCAGCCAGAGCATGAACTCCAGCGCGTAGCCGAGCACCTCGGGCTCGGTGAGGGTGCGGAAGCGCAGGCAGCCGCGGCGCACCAGGGACTCCACGCGCCGCTTGACGGTGGACTCGCTGCTGCCGGCGATCTTGGCCAGCGTCTTGTACGGCAGGCGGCCGTCCTCGCCGAGCGCCTGGACGATGGCCTGCTCCAGCTCGTCCAGGCGGTCCGGCGGGCCCTCGCCGACGAAGTCCTCGAACGGCGGCTCGGCCGCGTCGCGCAGCTCGGCGGTGGCCGCCTCGTCCAGGACGCCCGGGTTCCAGTCGTGGTTGGAGACGAACGTGCGCATGACGGCGTGCGTCTCGCTCTCGCTGACCCGGTCGCCGCCCCCGGGCACGTCGGCGATCATCACCCTGCCGATGGCGGCGTGCGTGGGCACCACGAACTCGGCCACGCAGTCGGCACTGCCCGACACGACGGCCACGAACCTGGCCTCGGGGCGGGCCGCGATCGCCGCCGCCACGTCGTACGTGGTGCCGGGGCGGCAGCGGAAGCGGCTGAGCACCGGCACGCCGAGGCCGCAGCGCAGCACGTCGACGACGCCGATGACGCGCAGGAGGCCGCGCTCGCCGAGGGCGGCGGCGCGGCGCACGACGGTGGACTCGCTCGCGCCCACGAGCCGCGCGACCAGGCTCCAGGGGGCCCGGCCGTTGAGCTGGAGCGCGGCGGCTATGGCACGGTCCAGCTCATCGACTTCGACGTCATCTTGCATGGGAACCATGCTGACTGACGGAATCCCCCGAACGCAAGTAAAGAAATGACGCTATCCCCCTTGCGGAGGGCTCCGGAAACGACGAAGGCGGCGCGCCATGGGGGCGCGCCGCCTTGGGGGTGACCGGAGATCAGCGGGTGGGGGCGAGGACCCGCTTCCTGGAGGCGTGGATGTCGTCCACCAGCCCGTAGGTCCGCGCCTGCTCGGCCGTGAAGATCCGGTCGCGCTCGATGTCCTTGCGGATCTCCAGCGGCGACCGCCCCGTGTGCCGGGCCAGGATTTCCTCCTGCTGGTCGCGCATCCGCAGGATCTCCCTGGCGTGGATCTCCAGGTCGCTGCCCTGACCGCGCCCGCCCTCGGTGTGCGGCTCGTGCAGCAGCACCCGCGCGTGTGGCAGCGCGGCCCGCCTGCCCGGCGAGCCGGCCGCGAGCAGCACGGCCGCCGCCGAGGCCGCCTCGCCGATGCAGACGGTGTGGATCTCCGGCCGGACGTACTGCATCGTGTCGTAGATCGCGGACATCGCCGTGAACGACCCGCCGGGCGAGTTGATGTAGAGGCTGATGTCCTGGTCGGGGTCGATCGACTCCAGCGTCAGCAGCTGCGCCATCACGTCGTTGGCCACGGTGTCGTCGATCGGCGCCCCGAGGAAGATCACCCGGTCCTCGAACAGCTTGTTGTACGGGTCGAGCTCCTTGACGCCGTAGGAGGTGCGCTCGGTGAACGACGGCAACACGTAACGCCCGCTCATCTTCAGTTCATCCCTTCGGCGACGCGGTCCACGAAACCGTGCTCCAGGGTTTCCTGCGCGGTGAACCACCGGTCGCGGTCGGAATCGGCCTGGATGTCGACCTCCTGGCCGAGAACGACGATGCGCTCCTTGAGAAGCCGCCGGCCGAGCTGGTCCGGCCAGGCCGCATGCTTGGTCTCCGTCACGGGAGTCGCCTTCCTGGTGCGATTGATCGCTGCGGAAAACGCTAGTCCCGGCCTTTCCGAACAACGGCGAGTTTTCGCTTGCGGCGCATTTCTCTAAAAGCGCATTCCCCCCTCGGCGAATTCAGCTCGACATTCTTTCGCCCATGTGCGAAGGGCCCCGGGAAACGCCCGTCAGCGCACGCCGCCGCGCCGCATCAGCTCGGCGGCCGGGAGCAGGGTCGCCTCCGTGGCCGTCAGCCCCGTGGCCTCCAGCGCGCGGTCCACCAGCCGCAGCCCCACCGCGTAGCCGGCCATGTCGGGAACGCCGCGCGGCTCCCCGCCGAAATCGCGCATCGCGCCGTCGCCCAGCACGTACGCCGGCGTGTGCCGCATCCCCTGCAGGTCGAAGTCCTTCATGATCAGCTCGTACGCCCGGTCGAACTCCTCCCCCGTCACCTTCTTCGACCAGGGCCCCATCGCCTCCGGCCCGGACAGCTCCCGTACGAACGCCTCGGCCAGCCCCTCCGCGACCACGTGCTCCCCCACGGTCACCGTCACCGGGTTCCACTCCACGTTCATGAAGCGCACGTTGTGGTGGAACTCGTGCACCGCGCAGTGCGCGATCCGCCCGATCACGTCCTCATCCGGCCAGGCCAGCAGGAACAGCCAGCCGGGCGAGCCGCCCATGCCGTAGTAGCCGCCGGAGCGCCCCATCAGGTTCTCGTTCTCCGGGTCGCCGAGCACGAGCATGACCTGCAGCGACTCGGCCTGCACGGCGCCGCTCAGCCGCTCGGAGGCGCGCTCCAGCTCCCGCCGCACCTGGCCGAGCACGTCGGCCTCGATCATCCGCTCGACGGCGGGCAGGTAGCGCGGGTCGTCGGCGTCGACGCGGAAGCCGCCCGCCTGGTGGTGGATGTCCACGATGTCGCCCGGCATCGGGATCGCCGCGCGCATCGGCGTGAGCATGTCGGCCACCGCGGCCGGCCGCTCGTCCAGGGGCCGCCGCAGCAGGGCGGCCATCGTCGTCAGGGTGTCGTGCACGATGAACTCCATGACGAGGACGCTAGAACCTCACGTCACGTGAGGGTCAACGTCTTTAGACGCCTCAGAGCGGGGACCCATCGCCGTTGTCGTCGCCCGGCGACCTGCCCGGCGTGAGCGGCCCGCTCTGCGACGGCGACGGCGACAGCGACGGCGAGGGCCGCGGCTCGGTGGTCTCCGGCACGGGCGGCGGCGTCGGCACGAACACCGTCGGCGGCAGCTGCCGCGGCTGCGGCTCGCTGTCGCTGCGCCCGAGCACCAGGAGCAGCAGCATCGCCGTCACCAGGGCCAGCAGCAGCGCCAGCGCCAGCGCCGCCATCAGCACCCGCCGCCGCGTCTCGGTCAGCGGGCGGCGCCGCGTCACCGGCCCCGGCAGCGCGGGCGCGCGGTCGGTCAGCCAGTGCGGCACGAAGTCCGGCCCGTGCGCCTGCCCGATGAGCGTCCCGCCCACCATCACCGGCTGCAGGAACCACTCCGCGCCCGGCCGCCCCGGCACGTACGGCACCGCCACCCACGGCGCGCTGCTCAGCTCGCTGTCCAGCACCTCGGGCGCCCCGTCCAGCACGGCCGTCCGCTGCCGCCCCGCCCAGCCGAACCAGGGACGCCGGCCCGCCCGCTCGGCCCCGGCGCCCCTGATCGCGGTGATGAACCGCTCGCGCGCGGCGGCGTCGAACGCGGCGCCTCGTGTCAGCACGGCCAGCGACACCGCGCGCCCGTCGGACGCCTGGCCGAGGTAGACGAAACCGGCCGGCGCCTGGTGCAGGCGCGCCTGCACCACGAACGGCCCCAGCCGGGGCGGATCGCCGTACTGCAGCGGACTTGCCACGTTTGCCATGAAAGCACAGACGTGGCGTCGTGCACGTTTGCGGCGCGTTTGGTGGAATGGCGTCATGAGCGTCGCCGAAGAGTTGCCAGGCGGATCCGACGCGGCCCTGCTGCGTCAGAGCCTCGACGAGGTCCGGCGGGTCATCGTCGGACAGGAGCACATGGTCGAGAGACTCATCGTGGCCCTGCTCGCGCGCGGTCACTGCCTCCTGGAAGGGGTGCCGGGCGTCGCCAAGACCCTCGCCGCCTCCACCCTCGCCACCGTCGTGGGCGGCACGTTCGCCCGGATCCAGTTCACCCCCGACCTCGTGCCGAGCGACATCATCGGCACCCGCGTCTTCCACCCGTCGAACGAGAAGTTCGACGTCGAGCTCGGCCCCGTGTTCGTCAACTTCCTGCTCGCCGACGAGATCAACCGCGCCCCCGCCAAGGTCCAGTCCGCCCTGCTGGAGGTCATGGCCGAGCGGCAGGTCACGCTGGCCGGCGTCACCCACCCGCTGCCCAGGCCGTTCATCGTGCTCGCCACCCAGAACCCGATCGAGTCCGAGGGCGTCTACCCGCTGCCCGAGGTGCAGCGCGACCGGTTCCTCTTCCGGGTCCGCGTCCCCCACCCCACCGCGCACGAGGAGCTGGAGATCCTGCAGCGGATGAGCGTCACCCCGCCCGTCCCCGAGCGGGTGCTCGAACCCGACCGGCTCCTCGCCCTCCAGCAGGCCGCCGAGGAGGTCTCGGTCCACCAGCTCGTCGCCGACTACGTGGTGCGCCTGGTCATGTCCACCCGCTCCCCCGCCGAGTACGGCCTGGCCGACCTCGCCGACACCATCGAGATCGGCGTCAGCCCCCGCGCCACCCTCGGCCTGGTGGCCGCCGGCCGCGCCATGGCCCTGCTGCGCGGGCGCGACTACCTGCTGCCCGACGACGTGCGCGACGTCGCCGTGGACGTCATGGCCCACCGTCTCATGCTCACCTTCGACGCCCTGGCCGACGGCGTGGACCCCGAACAGGTCGTCAAGCAGATCCTGCACGCCGTCCCCCCGCCCCTCGTCGTCTGGAACCAGAACCGTTGAGCGCCTCGACCGCCGAGCAGGCGCTGCGCAGGCTGGAGCTCACCGTCACCCGGCGGCTCGACGGGCTGCTCCACGGCGCCCACCAGGGCCTGCTGCCCGGCGCCGGCAGCGAGGCGGGCGACAGCCGCGTCTACGTCCCCGGCGAGGACGACGTGCGCCGCATGGACTGGAACGTCACCGCCCGCACCACCGTCCCCCACGTGCGCGACCTCATCGCCGACCGCGAGCTGGAGACCTGGGCGCTCGCCGACCTGTCCCCCAGCATGGACTTCGGCACCGCCGGCACCGACAAGCGCGACCTGATGATCTCCGCCGTCGGCGCGATCGGGTTCCTGTCCAGCCGCCTCGGCGACCGGTTCGGCGCGCTCGTCATGCACGACGAGTTCATCCACCGCATGCCCGCCCGCACCGGCCGCCCCGCGCTCTACGGCCTCCTGCACTCCCTCATGGACGCCCCGCGCGGCGCGGCCGTGCCCGACCCGCCCGACCTCGCCGAGGGCATCGAGGTGCTGGCCGCGACGCGCCGCCGGCGCGGCATGCGGCTGATCGTCTCCGACTTCCTCGACGCCCGCCCCGAGCTCGACCCCGACGCCGAACGCCCCTGGGAGCGCCCCGTCAGACGGCTCGCCGCCCGCCACCAGGTCCTCGCCGTCGAGGTCATCGACCCCCGCGAGCTCGAACTGCCCGACGTCGGCCGGGTCGCGTTCACCGACCCCGAGACCGGGAAAGTACGCGAAGTGCACCTGACGCCCAAAGTCCGCCAAGCCTACGCGGAAGCCGCGGAGTTGCAGCGCGAGGGCACCCGCCGGGCACTGCGCCGGGCCGGCATCGCCCACCTCGTGCTGCGCACCGACCGCGACTGGGTCTTCGACGTCGCGCAGTTCGTCCTGCGCCAGCGGCGCATGAGCCACGTGGCTCGCCGGGCCCACGGGAAGGTGACATGACGTTCCTCGCCCCCGCCTGGCTGTGGCTGTTCGTCCTCGTGGCGCTGCTGGTGGCCGGCTACGTCGCGGCCATGTTCGCCCGCCGCCGCTACACCGTGCGCTTCACCAACCTCGCCCTGCTCGACCTCGTCGCCCCCGCCGGCCCCGGCTGGCGCCGCCACGTCGCCCCCGCGCTCTTCCTCGTCATGATGTCCCTGCTGGTCATCGGCGCCGCCAAACCCGCCGACCAGGTCCGCGTCCCCCGCGACCGCGCCACCATCATGATCGCCCTCGACGTGTCGCTGTCCATGGACGCCGACGACGTCCAGCCCACCCGCATCGCCGCCGCCAAGGCCGCCGCCCAGAACTTCGCCCGCGAGCTGCCCGACCGCTTCAACGTCGGCGTCGTCTCCTTCGCCCGCTCGGCCAACGTCGTCATCTCTCCCACCACCGACCACCAGGCCGTCGTCACCGGCATCGGCACCCTCACCACCCGGCCGGGCACCGCCATCGGCGAGGCCGTCTTCAACGCCCTCGACTCGCTGCGCTCCTTCGACCAGCAGGCCGCCACCGACCCGCCGCCCGCCGCCATCGTCCTGCTCTCCGACGGCGACAACACCTCGGGCCGCTCGGTCAACGAGGCCATCGAGGCCGCCCAGCAGGCCCACGTGCCGGTCTCCACCATCGCGTACGGCACCCAGGAGGGCACCGTCGACATCGACGGCCGCCCGGTGAACGTCCCCGTCAACAAGCAGACCCTCCAGTCGCTGTCCGACGGCACCTCCGGCCGCGCCTACACCGCCGAGTCCGGCGCCGAACTGCGCGACGTCTACGAGCAGATCGGCACCTCGCTCGGCTACAAGCTGGTCAACCAGGAGATCACCCAATGGTTCATCGTGGCCGCGATCCTGGCCGGGCTGCTGGTGGCGGGCGCGGCGGTCATGTTCGGTACCCGCATCCCGTAACGTTTCACCACGTGGCCCACTACTTCTCCGAGCGGCCGACCGCCGCCGGCCGGCCGGGCACGGTCGACCTCGTCCTGCCCGACCTGCACCTGCGGCTGGAGACCGACAGCGGCGTCTTCTCCCCGGAGCGGGTCGACGTGGGCACGCGGGTGCTGCTGGAGAGCGTCCCGCCGCCGCCCCAGGAGGGCGACCTGCTCGACCTGGGCTGCGGCTACGGGCCGATCGCGCTGACCCTGGCCTCCCGCGCGCCCCGGGCCACCGTGTGGGCCGTGGACGTCAACCGCCGCAGCGTCGAGCTGACCGGCCGTAACGCCCGGGCCGCGCGCCTTGACAAAGTAAGGTCGGTGCATGTGGACGAGGTGCCGGACGACGTCCGCTTCCGGGCGATCTGGTCCAACCCCGCCATCCGCATCGGCAAGCAGGCCCTGCACGACATGCTCACCAGGTGGCTCACCCGGCTGACGCCCGACGGCGTGGCCTACCTGGTCGTCCAGAAACACCTCGGCTCGGACTCCCTGCAGCGCTGGCTCGGCGAGCAGGGCTGGCACGCCTCCCGCGAGGCCAGCCGGGCCGCCTACCGCATACTGAAGGTGACCCGATGAGAAGGCAGCTGCGCCCCACCGACGTCAAGCGGCTCAACCGCACCTGGCGCAGGAACACCGGCAACCGGCTGGGGCTGATCCTGGAGTCGGTCACCGGCCCGTTCAACGTCGGCTCCATCTTCCGCAGCGCGGCCGCGTTCGGCGTCGACGAGCTCTGGCTGGCCGGCAACGCCACCCCGCCCACCAACCCCAAGGCGGGCAAGACCGCGCTCGGCACCGAGCGCCTGGTCACCTGGCACGAGCCGGTGCCCGCCACCGAGGCCGTCAAGGCCGCCAGGGAGGCCGGCTACACCGTGCTGGCCATCGAGCTGACCGCCGAGGCGGCGCCGCTGCACCGGGCGAACCTCGACCGGGACGTGTGCCTGGTGGTCGGCAGCGAGGACCACGGCTGCTCCCCCGCCCTGCTCGACGCCGTCGACGGCGCCTGCTACATCCCCCAGGTGGGACGGGTGGGCTCGTTCAACGTGGCGGTGGCCGCCGCGATCGCGCTGTCGGAGGCCCGCCGCCAGGAGTGGCAGAATCTCGCCGATTCGTAACCTCAGCGTTCATCCCGAAAGGGCATACTTCTGGACGTGCTGAGCCGTCGATACGCCTTCCTCGACCATCCCGGCCCGCTCGCCTTCGCCCACCGGGGCGGCGCGGCGGAGGGCGCCGAGAACTCCGTGGCCGCCTTCGAGCGGGCGGTCGGGCTCGGTTACACCTACCTCGAGACCGACGCGCACGCGACGGCCGACGGCGTGCTGCTGGCCTTCCACGACCACACGCTGGACCGCGTCACCGACCAGCGGGGGCGCATCTCCGAGCTGCCCTACCGGGCGGTCAGGCGGGCCCGCATCGCGGGCGTCCACGAGATCCCCCTGCTGGAGGACCTGCTCGGTACCTGGCCGGAGGCGCGCTTCAACATCGACGTCAAGGAGGCGGCCGCGATCGCCCCGCTGGCCGAGGCGGTGCGGCGCACCAACGCCTACGACCGCGTCTGCCTGACCTCCTTCTCCGACGAGCGCCTGGTGCTGGCCAAGGCGGCGCTGGGCCGCGACGTGTGCTCCGCGCTCGGGCCGCGCGGCGTGGCCGCCCTGCGCGCCGCCGCCGCGACCTCGGGCTACGGCCGGCTGCTGACCCGCCTGTCGCGCGCGGGCGTCCCCTGCGCCCAGGTGCCCATAGGCTTCCGCGGGCTGCGCGTCACCACGAGCCGCCTGATCCGCACCGCGCACGCCATCGGCATGCAGGTGCACGTGTGGACCGTCAACGACCCCGCCCGCATGGAGCAGCTGCTCGACCTCGGCGTGGACGGCATCATGACCGACAACGTCACCGGACTGCGCGAGGTGCTCACGCGGCGCGGCCAGTGGCATCCGGGCAGCCTCGCGGCCTAGCCGCGCCCGGCAACCCTCCCGACCCCCGGCCAGTGGTCCGGCCCTCTAGGAGCGACACGACATCATGCCCGTACCCGCACCCCCCGCGGAACTGGACGAATCCCCCGCAGCGCGCCGGCGCGAGCAGCGCGGCTGGTACTTCTACGACTGGGCGAACTCCGCCTTCTACACCACGGTCATCTCGGTCTTCCTCGGCCCCTACCTGATCCCGGTGGCGCGGAGCGCGGCCTGCGCCCAGGACTTCCCCGGCGTGCCGGCCGAGCGGTGCTCGGCCGACTTCGACACCCTGATCGCGGCCAACCCCGGCCTCGGCTACGTGGACGTCCTCGGCGCCGACATCCGGCCGGCCGCCTTCTTCGGCCTGATCACGACGGTCGCGGTGTTCCTGCAGATCGTGCTGCTGCCGATCGCGGGCGCCCTCGCCGACCACACCGGCCGCAAGCGGGAGCTGCTCGGCGGGTTCGCCTACGTCGGCGCGCTGGCCGCGATGGGCCTGTTCTTCGTCGACGGCGACCGCTACATGCTGGGCGGCGTGCTGTTCGTGCTGGCCAACCTGGCCTACGGCTGCTCGATCGTGGTCTACGACTCGTTCCTGCCGCAGATCTCCACCCCGGAGGAGCGCGACGGGGTGTCCTCGCGCGGGTGGGCCATCGGCTATCTGGGCGGCGGGCTGCTGCTGGCGCTCAACCTGGTGCTGTACCTGCAGCACGAGAGCCTGGGGCTGACCGAGGGCGAGTCGGTGCGGATCTGCATGGCCTCGGCGGGGCTGTGGTGGGCGACGTTCACCATCGTGCCGCTGCTGCGGCTGCGCAACCGGCCGGTGCCCGCGCACGAGACGACGGCGCTGCGCTCGGTCGGCGGCAGCTTCCGCCAGCTCGGCCGGACCCTGTCCGAGCTGCGCCGCTACCCGCTGACGCTGCTGTTCCTGGTGGCGTACCTGGTCTACAACGACGGCGTGCAGACCGTGATCGGCAACAGCGCGGCCTTCGCCTCCGAGGCGCTGAAGCTGGACAAGACCGTGCAGATCACCGCGATCCTGATGGTGCAGTTCGTGGCGTTCTTCGGGGCGCTGGCGCTGGGAGCGCTGGCACGGCGCATCGGCACCAAGCGGACGGTGCTGGCGAGCCTGGTGCTGTGGACGGCGATCGTGGCGACGGCGGTGTTCGTCCGCGAGGGCGAGGCGCTGCAGTTCTACCTGATGGCGTTCGCGATCGCGATCGTGCTGGGCGGCACGCAGGCGCTGTCGCGCTCGCTGTTCTCGCAGGTCATCCCGAAGGGACGGGAGGCCGAGTACTTCAGCCTGCTGCAGATCAGCGACAAGGGATCGGCGTTCATCGGCTCGCTGACGGTCACCGTCGCGCTTCAGCTCACCAACAGCTACCGCATCGCCATCGTGTCGATGGTGATCTTCTTCGTGGTCGGCTTCGTGCTGCTGGCGCTGACGAACCTGCCCAAGGCGATCCGCGCGGCGGGGAACGAGGTGCCGGCCCGGATCTGACCGGCGAGCGTTTCTGTACGGCGCCCACAATCGAGAGCAGTGCTCTTGACGTATACCGTCGCTCTGAGAGAGCATTGCTCTCGCCAGAGAGCGTTGCATCGATCAAGGAGCGCCGCATGCCCGTCCGTCTCACCTCCGCCGCCTTCGCAGGGACCGGCGTGCTGTTCCTGCTCTACCCGCTGCTGCGCCCCGCCACGGACGACGCCGCCGCGATGGCCTCCGCCGGCTGGGTCGCCGGGCACGCGGCGGCCATGGCCGGCTTCGTCCTGCTCGCGCTCGCGCTGCTCGGCCTGCACCAGGTGCTCGGCGACCGGCTGTCGCTGCGCGCGGCGGTGGTGACGTGGGTCGGCGCGGGCCTGACGCTGCCGTACTACGGGGCCGAGGACTTCGGGCTCAACGTGATCGCCCGGCGCTCCCTGCGCGACGGGACGCCCGCGCTGATGGAGCTGGCCGAGGAGTTCCGCTACGGGCCGGTCGCGGTGACCATGTTCGCCGCGGGGCTCGTGCTGCTCGGCGTGGGCACGGCGCTGGCGGCGGTCGCGGTGTGGCGCTCGGCCGCGCTGCCCCGGTGGAGCGCGGTGCCGCTGGCGCTCGGGTTCGCGCTGTTCATCCCGCAGTTCTTCGGGCCGTACTCGCTGCGGATCGCGCACGGCGTGCTCATCCTGGCCGGCGCCCTGTGGCCGGCGCTCGCGCTGGCCGTCATGAGGCGGCGCGCGGCCGTCCCCGCGGCCGTCTGAAGAACCCGAGCCCTTCAGCGCGATTGGATCTCCCCGAGGGTGGGAATCCCATCACGGTACCAAGCGTTAGACACCGTGGGAGACAGTCCCCCCACGCATGGGGGCCCTGTAGGAGGCATTGAGACATGGGCGAGCGCGCGCTTCGTGGCACCCGGCTCGGGGCAACCAGCTACGAGAACGACCGTAACACGGATCTGGCACCGCGCCAGGAGGTGTCCTACACCTGTCCGAAGGGCCATCGCTTCGATGTTCCGCTTGCCGCCGAGGCCGAGATCCCCTCGACGTGGGAGTGCCGCATGTGCGGCGTGACCGCGGTGCGGGTGGACGGCGAGCAGCCGGAGTCGAAGAAGACCAAGCCCCCGAGGACACACTGGGACATGCTCCTGGAACGGCGGTCCATCGAGGATCTTGAGGAGGTGCTCAACGAGCGGCTGGCGGTCCTGCGGGCCCAGCGCCGCAAGAGCGCCTGACATCCTCTCACGGTGAAACCCCCGGGCCCTTCCGGCCCGGGGGTTTCTTCGTGCGCTCAGGCCCTCGGCGGGCGTCCCAGCGCGCCTCGCGGCTCTCCCTGGTCGCTGTGGCCCTGATCGCCGGCGTCCTCTTTGATCACCTCGCCGGTGACCACCCGGCCGCCGTGCGGCGCCGGCCCGCCCGGCCCCGGCGGGAACATGCCGGCGTACGGGGAGGCCTCGGCCAGGCGCTTGATCCGCCGCTCGAAGAACCACACCCCGAGGCGGCGCATCACCGGCCGCGTCACCGGCAGCACGAAGGCGAGACCGGCGAGGTCGGTGAGGAAGCCCGGCATCAGCAGCAGCGCGCCGCCCGTCAGCACGAGGCCGCTGTCGGCCAGCTCACGCTCCGGCATCCGGCCCGACCGCAGCGACTCCTGCAGCGCCCGCCAGGCCCGCCGCCCCTCGCGGCGGATGATCCAGGAGCCGAGCAGGGCGCCGGCGACGAGCAGGGCCACGGTCGCGGGCCCGCCGATCGCGGACCCGACCTGGAAGAGCAGCCAGATCTCCAGCACGGGGACGATCAGGAAGCTCAGGAGGAGCAGCAGCCGCATCGTTCGTATCTCCGATTCCGCACGCGCACGCCAGGACCGCGTACGTGAGGAACAACGTCCGGCGGGCCCGGGACGTTCCTGGCCGGGGGACGCGTTACTGGCCGCGCCGCCGCAGGCGTCCCGGCAGGCCGGTCACGCCCCACAGGCCGATCCGCCACAGCGCCTCGGACATGATCTTTCCGCTCATCTTGCTCTGCCCCGCCGTGCGCTCCACGAACGTGATCGGCACCTCCACCACCCGCAGCCCGTGGCGGGCGGTGCGCAGGGTGAGGTCGACCTGGAAGCAGTAGCCCTGCGACTCCACGCCCGACAGCCCGACCTTCTCCAGGGTGGCGGCGCGGTAGGCGCGGAAGCCGGCGGTCGCGTCGCGCACCGGCAGGCCCAGCATGACGCGGGTGTAGACGTTGGCGCCCTTGGACAGCAGCTCGCGCCGCTGCGGCCAGTTGACGACCCGGCCGCCGGGGACGTAACGCGACCCGATCGCCAGGTCCGCCCCCTCCCCCAGCGCGGCCAGCAGCCTCGGCAGCTCCTCCGGCTGGTGCGAGCCGTCGGCGTCCATCTCCACCAGCACGTCGTAGCCGCGCTCCAGGCCCCAGCGGAAACCGGCGATGTAGGCCGCGCCGAGCCCCTGCTTGCCCGGCCGGTGCAGGACGTGCACCTGCTCGTCGGCGGCGGCCAGCCCGTCGGCGACCTCGCCGGTGCCGTCGGGGCTGTCGTCGTCGGCCACGAGCACGTGCGCCTCGGGCACGGCCGCCCGGACGCGCTCGACGATGGAGGGCAGGTTGTCGCGCTCGTTGTAGGTCGGGACGACGACGAGCACCCTGCCGAGCGTCTCCATGTCCGGTCGCCCCTCACCCATCGGCTCGCCGCCTGCCCCGCCATGCGGCGACCCCGGCCGCCGCGACTCCCATCGCCATCAACGCCCACTCCGGCCAGGCGCCCACCTTGGTGGCGATCGTCTCGCCGGTGCGTACGGGCACCTTCACCACGTTCATGTCCGCGACCAGCTCGCGGGTCTGCCAGGAGACCTTACCGTCAGGCGTGACGAACGCGGAGATCCCGGTGGTCGCGGCGGTCACGACGGCCCGGTTGTGCTCGACCGCGCGCAGCTGCGACATGGCGAGCTGCTGCGGCGGCAGGTTGGACAGGGCGTAGCTGGCGTTGTTGGTCTGCACGACGATCGGCGTGCCGCCGGCCCGGACCGTGTCGCGCACGGTGGCGTCGTAGGCCACCTCGTAGCAGTTGACCGCGCCGATCGTCACCGGGCCGAGCTTCAGGTCGCCCGGCCGGTCGCCGGGGACCGACTGGCGGCCCACCAGGCTCGCCCGCTCCCACAGGGCCAGCACGAGGTCCTTGAACGGGGTGTACTCGCCGAACGGCACCAGATTCTGCTTGTCGTAGTAGGCGCCGGGGCCGGTGGCCGGGTCCCAGGTGATGCTGCGGGTGGCGCGGCGGTCGTCGCCGATGGCCACCACGGCCCCGACGAGCGTGGGCACGCCGACGTCGCGCACCGAGTCCTGGATGATCTGGCGGGCGGTCTCGTCCCGGTAGGGGTCGATGTCGGTGGAGTTCTCCGGCAGGACGACGATGTCGGGCTTGGGCAGCTTGCCCTCGCGGACGGCCTGGGCCAGGCGCTTGGTCTCGTCGGCGTGGTTGCGCAGCACGACGGCGGGCTCGTCGCCCAGGACGTACATGCCGCGGCCGGGGACGTTGCCCTGCACGATGCCGACGTTGATGGAGCGGCCCTCGTCGCCGGGGCGCGGCACGGCCATCGTCAGCAGGGGCACCGCCAGCGCCAGGAACGCCGGAGCCGCCCGCAGCCACGGGCGGGCCGCCGGAGGCCGGACCAGGACGGCATGGGCCAGCAGGGCCCCGCACAGGGCCACGGCGAACGACACCAGGGGCGCGCCGCCGAGGGCGGCGTACTCGGTGAACAGCGACTCGCCCTGGCTGAAGGCCGCCCGCGCCCACGGGAAACCGCCGATCGGCACCAGGCTGCGCGCCCACTCCATCGCCACCCACAGGCCGGCGAACCACAAGGGCCAGGCGCGCAGCCGGAACACCAGGGCGGCCAGGGCGGACATGACGGCGTAGAAGACGGTCTCGGTGGCGACCAGCATGACCCAGACGTCGTCGCCGATGGTCCGCACCCAGGCGAGGGTCGGGAACAGGAACACCGCGGCGGCGAGCGCGCCCACCCAGGCCGCGCGCCTCGGGCGGGCGCCGTACAGGGAGGCGACGACGAGCGCGAGACCGAGGGACGCGAGCGGCCACCAGCCGAGCGGCGGGAACGCGGCGAACAACCCCAGCCCACCGGCCACGGCCGCGCCCACCCGGGCCGCCAGACGCCCCCGCGGCTCCCGGCTCCGCAGCTTCCGGCCCGGCCCGGCCCGGCGGCCGGAGTCCCCCGGTTCGACGGCGAGCGGACCGGAGCCGCCCTTCCCGGGGTGCCCGGCGAGCGGACCGGAGCCGCCGCTCCCCTCGCCGGCCGGGGTCTCGGACACGGGTTGCTCCTCCTCGCCCTGGGCCGAGGAGCCCTCCGGCTCGGCGGCCGGCGACCAAGGGGAGTCAGGGTCAGGGCCCGGCGACGTGGGGGCGGCGGGGTCGGGGCCCGTCGGGGGCCGCGGGCTCGTGCGTTCCTGAACCACTCCGGGTCTCCTCAGCCACCGTCGAACACCTGCTTGCTCGCGAAAACGCTACCGCCCCGCGGCCGCGCTCATGCCAGCGCGCGCCCACGCGAGGGGATTTGGAGGATGTGCGACGGATGGCGGCAGGGTGATCCCGCGGCCGACGGGACCACCCGGCGCACTCGCAGGTCCGGCGCACGGGAGCGGGAAGAGGGCCCGGAAACCCTTCGGACCGGACCCGTCTCGTCGGCGGCGAGCGCGGAATTCCGTTGTCTACTGGGCTCCCGGACCCGTCCCGGGTCCAACCCCCCGCCCGGTTGGGGTGCCCCGACTCGACGGACCGACGGCCCTGCACCTGGCTGTGTGGACGAAGTCACGCTCCGTCACGGACGCAGGATCCGACGATGTCAGAGACGGCCAACCGGCCAAGTCCCGTGCTGGACTGCGCAGCAAACTACCGACTCCACCTCAGATGTCAACCGTGTCCCGATCAGCGGGAACATCAAGTTTCCGCAGGTGGGACATGCGGGACGGCCGCCGTAAAGCCGATCAAAGCCCATCGGAGGGTGCTCCCAGCCTGGCCGGGAGCCCGCGCAGGGCCGCGGGGAGCGGCCGCTCGTGGACGACGCCGAGCCGCTGCGTCGCCCGTGTGAGAGCAACATACAGGTCGCTGAGTCCCCGTGGCGACTGGGCCGCGATGAGCTCGGGCTCGGCCACCACGACGGAGTCGAACTCCAGGCCCTTGGCGTCCGCCACCCCCATGACCGCGACGGGGGCGTCCAGCGCCTCCGCCCCCCTGGCCCGGCCGGCGCCCGGCGTGACGACGACCGCGCCGGGCACGGCCTCGGCGACCTGCTTCCCGAGCCGGTCGAGCAGCGCGTCCGGCGCCACGACCGCGACCTTGCCGCCCTCCCCGACCTCGGCCTTGACCAGCTCGGGCAGCGCCGCCAGCGGGGCGGCCCACGGCTCGGCGCCGCTCTCGCGCACCGACGTGGGCGCCTCCAGCGACGGGTCGATCGCGGTGAGCACGCCGGCGGCGACGGCCATCAGCTCGACCGGCGTGCGGTAGTTGACGGTGAGCCGCTCCTGCCGCCAGCGCCCGGCCACGTACGGGTCGAGCACCTCGCCCCACGACCGCGCCCCGGCGGCCGAGCCGGTCTGCGCGATGTCGCCGACGATCGTCATCGACCGGCTGGGGCAGCGGCGCATGAGAGCCCGCCAGGCCATCGGCGACAGCTCCTGCGCCTCGTCCACGATCACGTGCCCGTAGGCCCAGGTGCGGTCGGCGGCGGCGCGCTCGGCGGTCGTGAGGTAGGGGCCGTCGCCGCGCTGGCGCTCGGCCAGGCGCTCGGCCTCCATGACGTCGGACAGGCCGGTCAGCTCCAGCACCTCGCGGGCGTAGGCGAGCTCCGCCTCGCGCTCGTGCTCCTCGGCCCGGCGGGCCGCGGCCAGCTCCTCCTCGGCCTGCATCGCGGTGGCGCGCAGCACCTGCTCGTCGATGTCGCCGAGCAGCTCGGCGGCCTCGTCGAGGAGCGGCACGTCCGACTCGGTCCACTCGCCGGCCCCCGGGCCCTCGCGGCGCAGCAGCGCCCGCTCGGCGGGCGTGAGGTGCGCGGCGGCGTAGCCGAGACGCTCGGGCGAGCCGTAGAGGCCGAGCAGCAGCCGCTGCGGCGTCAGGTACGGCCACAGCCGGTTGAGCGCCGACTTGACCGCGGGCTCGGTCCGCAGCTCCTCGCGCAGGTCGGCCAGCTCGTCCTCGTCGATGAGCCCCTTGCCGATCTTGCGGGCCTGCTGGCGGGCGAGCGCGTTCAGCAGCGAGCGGACGAACACCGCCCGCGCCTGGTTGTGCGGCCGGCGCGAGCGGGCGGCCTTGTTCCTGGCGGCGTCCAGCATGGACCGGTCGACGGTGAGCGTGATCCGGCCGAGGGCGATCTCGACCGGCTTGCGCGGCACCTTCTGCCGGTCGCGCACGGCCCTCGCTATGACCTCGACCATGCGCGGGTCGCCCTTGAGCGCGGCCACCTCGGGCCGCTCCCTGGCGGTGGCGGTCACGCCGGGGTAGAGCTCGCCGACGGTGGACAGCAGCACGTCGGTCTCGCCGAGCGAGGGCAGCACCTGCTCGATGTAGCGCAGGAACGTCAGGTTGGGGCCGAGGATGAGCACGCCGCGGCGCTCCAGCCGCTGACGGTGGGTGTAGAGCAGGTAGGCGGCCCGGTGCAGCGCCACGACGGTCTTGCCGGTGCCGGGGCCGCCCTGGACGACGAGGACGCCGTTCAGGTCGCCGCGGATGACCCGGTCCTGCTCGGCCTGGATGGTCGCGACGATGTCGCGCATGCGGCCGGTGCGCCGCTCGTCGAGCGCGGCCAGCAGCGCGGCCTCGCCGTTGAGCGTCGCGCGGTCGTCGTCGCTGAGCGCGCCGAGGTCGAGCAGGTCGTCGTCGACGCCGATCACCGCGCGGCCCCTGGTCTGCAGGTGGCGGCGCCGGGTGACGCCCATGGGGGCGGCCGGGGTGGCGCGGTAGAAGGGCTGCGCGACGGGGGCGCGCCAGTCGATGAGCAGGCGCCGCTGGTCGTCGTCGGTGAGGCCGAGCTTGCCGATGTAGAGCCGGCCCTCCTCCTGGTGGTCCAGCCGGCCGAAGACCAGGCCGCGCTCGACCGCCCACAGCCGGGCCAGCCTGGTGGCGTACATCTCGGCGAAGGTGTCGCGCTCCGACCTGTTCTGCATCGTGCCGACGGCACCCGTGGCCAGCACTTCCTTCAGCTGCCGCTGGGTGCGCTCGCGCAGGGCGTCGAGCCGGTCGTAGAGCGCGGTGACGTACTCCTGCTCCTTGGCGAGCTCCGTTTGACGCGTTGCCGCCTGACCATTAATGTGGTTAATGGGACACTCCGGGCCATTCTGCATGTTGTTACGACAAACGACGACATTAGCATGCCGGTCGCGGCACTCTGCTCGGTTTTCCTTCCCTCTCCTCTCTCCGTTACGGCTTCGTATCGCCTCTTGACCGTTCCCGCCCGGCCTCCTTATGTTCCTCGTGAGTTAGGAAAGTTTCCTAACTCACGAGGAAGGAGACGCCGTGGACGGTCCGGTTCCGGGGACCCCCAGTCTGCTACGCGCCATCAACGACCGCGCGGCCCTGCGGGCACTCCTCGACCGGGGACCGCTCACCCGTCCCGAGATCGGCGCGCTGACCGGCCTGTCCAAGCCCACGGCCTCGCAGCTCCTCGCCCGGCTCCAGGAGGCCGGGCTGGTGGTGCTGGACGGCGTGCGGGAGGGCCTGCCGGGGCGGACGGCCGAGGTCTACCGGATCAACCCGGCGGCGGCGTACGCGGGAGCGCTCGACGTCACCCCCGACCGCATCGAGGCGCGGATCGCCGACATCACCGGGACCGTCGTCGGCGAGCACACGCTGCCCACGACCCGCCGCCGCCCGGCCGGAGAGCTGGTGGAGCGGCTGGGCGCGGCGCTGGCGGGCGCGAACCCGCCGGACAAGCTGCGCCGCGTCGTCATCGGCGTGCAGGCCGCGATCGACCCGGCGACGGGCCGGCTGGGGTACGCCGCGGCCAAGGACGTGCCAGGCTGGCAGATCCCCGACCTGGTGCCCACCCTGTCGGCCGGCCTCGGCGTGCCGGTGGACGTCGAGAACAACGTCAACCTCGTCGCGCTCGCCGAGCAGGCGCACGGCGCGGCCCGCGACAGCCGGGACTTCGTGCTGCTGTGGGCCGACGAGGGCATCGGCTCGGCGATCGTGCTCGGCGGCCGCATGCACCGGGGCGCGACCGGCGGCGCGGGCGAGGTGGGCTACATGCCGACGCCGGGCGCGCCGACCGCGCGCGAGGCCGGCCGCTACGCCAACCACGGCTACCAGGCGCTCACCGGCGGGCCCGCGGTGCTGAAGCTGCTGCGCTCGTACGGCGTGCGCGGCGCCGACTTCCGCCAGGCCGTCGCGAACGCCGTACGTCTCGCGGACGGCGCCGGGCAGCGGGCCGACGACGCGCGGGCCGGGCTGCGCGACATCGCCGCCCGGCTGGCGGTCGGCCTGGCCGCCGTCACCTCGGTCGTCGATCCCGGGCTCATCGTGCTGACCGGCGGCGTCGTGCTGTCGGGCGGCGAGACGCTGCGTGAGCTCGTCGAGCACGAGCTGCACGCCCTGACCATCCCCCGGCCCCGCGTGCGGCTGTCGAGCGTCGAGGGCAACCCGGTGCTCGCCGGCGCGCTCGACCTGGCCCTCGACACCGTGCGTGAGGAGGTGTTCGGCTCCACCGTCCCCTCGTGACCCCCCGTCACCCCCACCGCAGGAGGCACCCCCCGTGCGCTTCGTCCCTCTGGCGGCCGCCGCGGCACTGCTGTGCTCGGCCGCGCTGACCGCCTGCACCGCAGGCAAGGAGGCCGGGCCCTCGCTCGGCGCTCCCCGGCCCTCGGGATCGGCCTCGCAGGCCCTGCCCGCGGCCACCGTCGAGCTCTGGCACGGCTTCTCCACCGACGCCGAGGTGAAGGCGTTCGAGGAGGCCATCGCGAGGTTCAACCAGAAGTATCCGCAGATCACCGTCAAGGCCACCAAGGGCGTCCAGGACGACCAGATCACCCAGGCGATCCGCGGCGGCAACGCCCCCGACGTGGCCGCCTCGTTCACGACGGACAACGTCGCCCAGTGGTGCAGGTCGGGAGCGTTCCAGGACCTGACGCCGGTGATCGCGCAGGACGGGATCGACCTGTCGGTGCTGCCGGCCGTGGCCCGCTCCTACACCGCGTTCGAGGGCCGCCAGTGCACGCTGCCGCTGCTGGCCGACGCCTACGGCCTCTACTACAACAAGGCGCTGATGAAGGGCCACGAGCCGCCGCGGACGCTGAGCGAGCTGGCGGACCTGGCCAAGAAGCTGACCGTCCGCGACGCCGACGGCACGATCAAGGTCGCCGGGTTCATCCCGAGCGTCCAGTACTACGAGAACAGCCCGAGCCACCTCGGCCCGATGGTGGGCGCGAAGTGGTACAACGCCGACGGCACCTCGGCGATCGGCTCCGACCCGGCCTGGCGCGAGCTGCTGACCTGGCAGAAGGAGCTGGTCGACTGGTACGGCCACGACAAGCTGGAGAAGTTCAGGAAGGGCCTGGGCGACGAGTGGAGCGCCGAGCACCCGTTCCACAAGGGCAAGGTCGCGATGGTCCTGGACGGCGAGTGGCGCAACGCGATGATCGCCCTCGACGCGAAGGACCTGGACTACGGCACCGCTCCCCTGCCGGTCGCCGACGACCGGCCCGAGCTCTACGGCAGCGGCTTCACCGCCGGGACCGTGATCGGCGTGCCGAAGGGCGCGAAACATCCGCAGCAGGCGTGGGAGCTGGTGAAGTACCTGACGACCGACACCGGCTCGCTGGTGACGCTGTCGAACGCGCTGCGCAACGTCCCCACGACCAAGGCCGCGATGGACTCGCCCGACCTGGTCAAGGACGCCAACTTCCAGACGTTCCTCGACGTCTTCGCGCATCCCAGGACCTCGACGCTGCCGGCCAGCGTGAACAGCGTCTTCAACCAGGAGGCGTTCGCCGCGTTCGTCGCCAAGTGGGAGCGGGGCTCGGTGAAGGACCTGGAGGCCGGGCTGAAGGACGTGGACCGGCAGATCAACGACAAGCTGAAGCTGTCCGGAGGCTGATCGTGACCTCCATCCCCGCCGCGCCGCCGCGTCCCCGGTGGTGGCCCCGTTGGTGGCGCGGCGAGGGCGCGCGTGCCCTCCTGTGGCTGTCGCCGTGGATCGCCGGGGTGTCGGTCTTCTTCGTCTACCCGCTGCTGTCCACGGTGTACTTCTCCTTCCACCGCTACGACATGTACACCCTCGAGTTCGCCGGGCTCGACAACTACCGTTATCTGCTGCGCGATCCCCGGGTGGGCGTCTCGGCGCGCAACACGCTGTGGCTGGTGGCCGTGATGGTCCCGGCGACGGTGCTGTTCTCGCTGGCGCTCGCCCAGCTCGTGGTCCGGCTCAAGGCCGGGGCGGGGCTGCTGCGCACGGTGTTCTACCTGCCGTCGCTGGTGCCGATGACGGCGGGCACGATCACGTTCGTCTTCCTGCTGAACCCCGGCACCGGCCCGGTCGACCACCTGCTGTCGCTGGTGGGGGTGCGGGGTCCTGACTGGTTCGGCGACCCCGACTGGTCCAAGCCGAGCCTGACGCTGCTGTCGCTGTGGGGCTGCGGCCAGCTCATGGTGATCTTCCTGGCGGCGCTGCTGGACGTGCCCAGGCATCTGTACGAGGCCGCGGCCATCGACGGCGCCGGAGCCTGGCGGCAGTTCCGCAGCGTGACGCTGCCGACGATCGCGCCGGTGCTGATGTTCGCCCTGGTCACGAACGTCATCTACGCCCTGCAGTACTTCTCTCAGGCGATGATCGCCTCCCGGGTCGCCTCGGGCTCGACCGACTCGCCCGGCAGCTCGTTCTCGCCCGGCTATCCGGAGGAGTCGCTGCTCACGCTGCCGCAGTGGCTGTTCCAGGTGGGCTTCCGCGACTATGCGATGGGGTACGCCTGCGTGCTGGCGCTGCTGCTGTTCGCCGTCTCGATGATCTTCACGCTGGTGCTGCTGCGGCAGTTCCGCCGGGCGGAGGAGGCGTCGTGAGCGCCCGGAGGCGGCGGGTGCTGCTGTGGGTCGCCACGCACGCCTTCGCGGTCGCGCTGGCGCTGATGTTCCTCGCGCCGGTGGCGTTCATGGCGCTGACCGCGCTGATGACCGACGAGCAGGCGCTGACCAGCGACCTGTGGCCGCGGAGCTGGAACTGGGCGAACTTCGCCGAGGTCTTCGAGCGGTCGCTGCTGCTGCGGTGGGCGGGCAACACGCTGCTGTACGCGGCGCTCGGCACGCTGTTCACCGTGGTGTCGTCGGTGCCGGTGGCCTACGCGCTGGCCCGGTTCCGCTTCCGGGGGCGGCGGGCGGCGTTCCTCGTGGTGGTCGCGGCGATGATGCTGCCGCCGCAGGTCGTCGCGGTGCCGATCTACCTGGTGTGGGCGCGGCTGGGGCTGACCGACAGCCTGTGGCCGCTGATCCTGCCGATGCTGCTCGGCGACGCGTTCTCCATCTTCCTGCTGCGCCAGTTCCTGGTCACGATCCCGCGCGACTACACCGACGCGGCGAAGGTGGACGGCTGCTCGGACCTGCGCACGCTGGTGCGGGTGGTGCTGCCGATGGCGCGGCCCGCGGTGGCGGCGGTCGCGCTGTTCCAGTTCTTCTACTGCTGGAACGACTACTACGGTCCGCTGCTGTACGCCGGCGTGCAGCAGGATCATCTGACGCTGTCGCTGGGTCTTGCGACCTTCAAGGCGTTCCACAGCGTGCAGTGGAACCTCACCATGGCGGCCACGCTGCTGGTGACCGCGCCGGTGATCGTGCTGTTCTTCCTGGCCCAGCGGGTGTTCATCGAGGGCGTGACCTTGACGGGGGTGAAAGGGTGAAGGTCGCCGTGGTCGGGGGCGGCTCGACGTACACACCGGAGCTGGTGGACGGGTTCGCCCAGCTGCGCGAGGAGCTGCCGGTGTCGGAGCTCGCGCTGATCGATCCGGACCCGCGCCGGCTGGAGCTGGTGGCGGGGATGGCGCGGCGGATGCTCGCGCACGCCGGGCATCCGGCGCGGGTGCTGGCCACGTCCTCGGCCGCCGAGGGCGTGGCGGGGGCCGCGGTGGTGCTGTTCCAGCTCAGGGTGGGCGGGCAGGCGGCCCGCGAGCTGGACGAGACGGTGCCGGGGCGGTGCGGCTGCGTCGGGCAGGAGACGACGGGCGCGGGCGGGCTGGCCAAGGCGCTGCGCACGGTCCCGGTGGTGCTGTCGATCGCCGAGACCGTACGCAAGCACGCCCCGGACGCCTGGATCGTGGACTTCACGAACCCGGTCGGCATCGTCACCCGGGCGCTGCTGGACGCGGGGCACCGGGCGATCGGGCTGTGCAACGTGGCGATCGGGTTCCAGCGCCGTTTCGCCGCGTGGCTGGGTGCCGATCCCGCGCGGGTGTCGCTCGGGCACGTGGGGCTCAACCACCTGTCGTGGGAGCGCGCGGTGTTCCTGGACGGGGAGGACGTGCTGCCCGCGCTGCTGGAGCGGCACGGCGCGGAGCTCGCCGCCATGGTGGGGCTGCGGCCTGGGCTGCTGGCCAGGCTCGGCGCGGTGCCGTCGTACTACCTGCGTTACTTCTACGCCCACGACGAGGTGGTGCGCGAGCAGCGGGCCGGGCCGTCGCGGGCCTCGGAGGTGGCGGCGCTGGAGGAGCGGCTGCTGGAGCTGTACGCCGACCCGGCCGTGGTGACCAAGCCGGAGCTGCTGGCCGGGCGGGGCGGGGCGTTCTACTCGGAGGCGGCGGTGGCGCTCATCGCGTCCCTGCTCGGCGACCGGCGGGACGTGCAGGTGGTGAACGTGCGCAACGGCGGCACGCTGCCGTTCCTGCCGGATGAGGCGGTCGTCGAGGTGCCCGCGCTCGTCGGGGCGTCGGGCGCGCGGCCGCTGCCGGTGCCGCCCGTCGAGCCCCTGTATGCGGGGCTGATCGGGCACGTGTCGGCGTACGAGACGCTGGCCCTGGAGGCGGCCGTGCACGGCGGCGCGGACCGGGTGCGGGACGCGCTGCTCGCCCACCCGCTGGTCGGGCAGGACGAGCTCGCGGAGGAGCTGACGGCGCTGCTGCTGGAGGCGGGCCGCGCGCACCTGCCGTGGGCACGCGGGCCGGTGGGCGCGTGAAGCGGCTCGTCCTGGCCGTGGACGGCGGCAACAGCAAGACGGACGTCGCCGTGGTGTCGGAGGACGGCCGGGTGCTGGCCGAGGCGCGGGCGGGGGCGTTCGCGCCGCAGCGGGACGGCGTCGCCGCCGCCGTGGACGTCGTCACGTCGGCCGTCGCCGCCCTTCCCGGTGGCGGGCGGTTCGACCAGGTGTCGGCGTGCCTGGCCGGGGCGGACCTGCCCGAGGAGGAGGAGGCGCTGGCGCGGGAGTTCGCCGCGCGGGGCCTCGGCGGGGACGTGGTGGTGCGCAACGACACGTTCGCGCTGCTGCGGGCGGGGGCGTCCGCGCCGTGGGGCGTGGCGGTGGTGTGCGGGGCGGGCATCAACGCCGTCGGCGTCTCCCCCGGGGGCGCGGTGGCCAGGTTCCCCGCGCTCGGCCGGATCAGCGGGGACTGGGGCGGCGGGCTCGATCTCGGCGAGGAGGTCCTGTGGCACGCCGTGCGCGCCGAGGACGGCCGCGGCGTCCCGACCCTCCTCGCCGGGCTGGTCACCGCGCACTTCGGGACGGGGACGGTGACGGAGGTGGTCCTCGCGCTGCACACCGGCCGGCTGGACGACGGGCGGCTGCACGAGCTGGCGCCCGGCGTGTTCGCCGCGGCGGCGGCCGGGGACGGGGTGGCCACGGCGCTGGTGCGGCGGCAGGCCGAGGAGGTGGCGCTGATGGCGGAGGTGTGCCTGCGCCGGCTCGGCCTGCTGGGCACGCCGGCCGAGGTGGTGCTGGGCGGCGGCCTGCTGACGGCGCGGGACCCGCTGCTGACGTCCCTGCTGGAGGGCGAGTTCGCGCTGCGGATGCCGCTCGCGGTCCCGGTGGTGGCGAAGGAGCCTCCGGTGCTGGGCGCGGCGCTGCTCGGCCTGGACCGGCTGGGCGCCCCTGAGGCGGCCGGTGCTCGCCTCAGGGGCCACTACCGGCACTCGCCCCTCCCTGATCCCCCCGGCGCCGCCCAGGCGGTGTCCTGAGGACCCGCGGGACTCACGGGGGGTCGCGGAGGAGGCGGGCGCGGCTGTTGGCCAGGTGGACGCGGACGGCCGCCCGCGCGGCCTCGGCGTCCCCCCGCTCGATGGCGGCGTGGATGTCGTCGTGCTCGGCGACGATCCTGGCGAAGGCGGCCGGGCCGGGGTCGAGCCGGTCACGGGGCACGACGATCATGGCGGGCCCGAGCGAGCCGAGCAGGTCGGCGTAGTACCGGTTGCCGGTGGCGAGGGCGATCCGCAGGTGGAACAGGTGGTCGGCGTGGACCGCCGCCCCGGGGTTGCCCGCCGCCGCCGCGAAGGCGTCCAGGGCCTCGCGCAGCCCCGTCAGCGCCGCCCCCGTACGCCGGGCGGCGGCGAGCGCGGCCGACTCCGTCTCGATCCCCATCCGGAAGTCCAGCAGGTCGAGCACCTCCTGCCGGGTCCGTGCCGGGGCCGGGTCGAAGCCGGTCGCGCTCGGCAGGGCCAGCACGAAGCTGCCGCGCCCGTGCTGGGTCTCGACCAGCCCGGCGGCCTTGAGCCTGGCGACGGCCTCGCGGACGACGGTCCTGCTCACCCCGTGGGCACTGATCAGCTCGTTCTCGGTCGGCAGCCGCTCCCCCGGCCGGATCACGCCCTCCCTGATGCGCGCCGTCAGGGTGTCGACGAGCTGCTGGGTACGGCTGGTCACGGCGTCTCGAAGCGTTCGGCGGTCCACGCGGCGGCCCGCTCGCTCAGCGTGACGCCGATGCCGGGCCGCTCGGGGACGAGCATGCGCCCGTCGCGGATCTCCAGCCGCTCCTCGAACAGCGGCTCCAGCCACTCGAAGTGCTCCACCCACGGCTCCAGCGGGTACGCGGCCGCCAGGTGGAGGTGGATCTCCATGGCGAAGTGGGGGGCGAGCTGGAGGCGTTCGTGCCCGGCCAGGGCGGCCAGGCGCAGGAACGGGGTGATGCCGCCGATGCGGGGCGCGTCCGGCTGCAGGATGTCCGCGCCGCGGGCCCGGATCAGCTCGGCGTGCTCGGCGACGCTGGTGAGCATCTCGCCGGTGGCGATCGGGGTGTCGAGCGCGGCGGCCAGGGCGGCGTGCCCGTCGTGGTCGTAGGCGTCCAGGGGCTCCTCGATCCAGACCAGGCCGTACTCTTCCAGCGCCCGGCCCATGCGGGCGGCGGCAGGGCGGTCCCACTGCTGGTTGGCGTCCACCATGAGCGGGACGTGGTCGCCGAGGTGCTCGCGCACCGCCCGTACGCGGGCGAGGTCGGCGCGGGTGTCGGGCTGCCCGACCTTGATCTTGACGCCGCCGATGCCGCGCTCCAGGGCCGCGGTGGCGTTCTCCAGCACCTGCTCAAGAGGGGTGTGCAGGAAGCCGCCCGAGGTGTTGTAGCAGCGCACGGAGTCGCGGTGCGCGCCGAGCAGCTTGGCCAGCGGCAGGGCGGCGCGCCTGGCCTTCATGTCCCACAGGGCGATGTCGAGGGCGGCGATGGCCTGCACCGCCAGGCCGCTTCGGCCCACGGACGCGCCCGCCCAGCACAGCTTGTCCCAGAGGCGGGCGATGTCGTTGGGGTCCTCGCCGACGAGGTCGTTCGCGATCTCCTTGGCGTGGGCGTACTGGCCGGGGCCGCCGGCGCGCTTGGAGTAGGCGAAGCCGATGCCCTCGTACCCCTGCTCGCTGGTGATCTCGGCGAACAGGAACGCGATCTCGGTCATCGGGCGCTGGCGGCCGGTGAGGACCTTGGCGTCGCTCACGGGGGTGTCGAGGGGCAGGTAGACGGACGAGAGCCGGACGCGGGCGACGCGGTCCGCTGAAGTCATCATGACGACATGCTAAGTCGTCATGATGACTTCGGAGACGCCGGGGGCCCTCACGCCTGGCGCCGGGGGTCAGGGGGTGTCGGGCGACGCTTCGGGGGCGACCTCGGGGGTGCGGTGCTCGTACGGGGTGCTCAGCACCACCGTCGTACGCGTCGAGACGTGGGCGGCGGCCCGGATCTGCTGCAGCAGGTCCTCCAGCGCCACCGGCGAGGCCACCCGCACCTTGAGGATGTAGCTCTCGTCGCCCGCGACGCTGTGGCAGGCCTCGATGGCCGTCAGGTGAGCCAGGCGTTCGGGGGCGTCGTCGGGAGCGGCGGGGTCGATCGGCTTGATCGACACGAACGCGGTCAGCGGCAGCCCGATCGCGTCGTGGTCGACGATCGCGGCGTAGCCGCGCACCACGCCGCGCTTCTCCAGGCGGCGCACCCGCTGGTGCACCGCCGAGACCGAGAGCCCGGTCTCCCTGGCCAGGTCGGTGAAGCTCATGCGGCCGTCGCGGGCCAGCAGCGTGACGATCCGGCGGTCGATCTCCTCCATCGGATCAAAGGTAGCCGGTCATGGTCACGACATGGTCCCGACAGGGGACGCTCCCCGGCGCATCGCGTGCTCGACGAGCGTGATGAGGACCTCCCTGCTGGAGTCGCGGCGGCGGGCGTCGAAGCGCACGATGGGCACGTCGGGCTCCAGGCCGATGGCGTCGCGCACCTCGCCGACGGTGAAGTGCTGCGTGCCCTCGAAGCAGTTGAGCGCCACGATGAACGGCTGGTCGCGCTTTTCGAAGTAGTCGACGGACGGGAAGCAGTCGTCGAGCCGCCGGGTGTCGGCGAGCACGACGGCGCCGAGCGCGCCCATGGCGAGCTCGTCCCAGACGAAGAAGAAGCGCTCCTGCCCGGGGGTGCCGAACAGGTAGAGCATGTAGTCGTTGGCGATCGTGATGCGGCCGAAGTCCATGGCGACGGTGGTGGTGAGCTTGCGCTCGACGCCGGACAGGTCGTCGACGTGCGTGCCGACCTGTGTGAGCGTCTCCTCCGTCCGCAGTGGCCGGGTCTCGGACACGGCGCCCACCATGGTGGTCTTGCCCGCGCCGAATCCTCCGGCGATCAAGATCTTGATCGCCGTCGGCAGTCGCCAATGGTCAGAGCGACCGAATTCCATCCAGCACCGCCCGTACATCTCCCGCGCATGCGCGGCCCCGACCTTGAGGTGCCGTGGTCAGTGGTACCTGTCAAGGTGTGTTGAGAAGGCCGATCCACATGCCTGGCATCGAGACACCCTAGCAACGCCACATTTTCCACTCAAGCCGCAAGTTTTTACAAGAAACCAAATGTCACGGTTTGTAGCGCTGAGCCCTCTTATACGCCGCCTTACCACTCGCCCAGTCAAGGAACGTTGTCAGGTGATCCGACAGACCCTTTACGCCGGCCCTCACAGTCCGAAAAGCCGCCGAGCCCGGACCTGCGGAGGAGGGCCGCCATCGCAGGTGGACGTGGGTGCGGCCGCTCTCGCGCGGCCGCCGGCGCGAGGCGTCCGCTGCCGCCGGGGACGAGACCACCGTGCGGTACGCGCTCGACCGGCCTCCGGCGGTCCTTCGCCGCGACAAGGACGTAGGGTCCTGATTGCTCGCAACAGCTTCCTGCTCCGGGAGCCGCACACCGCGGATTCGGTCAGGTCGGCCGCCGCGACCAGGAGGGCGAAATCCGGCCCGATGAGCATCAACCCGTCGCAAGGTGGACGTATTCCGGCAGGACCAGCGCCCGCAGACGGTCATGGACCCCTGCCGCCTACCGCGCGTCCGTGAGTCCGCCCTCCCCCCGACCGGCCTCGATGACCTTGGCGGCGAGGGCCGCAGGGGACCCGATGCCGAGCTTGGTGCAGATCTTGCCGAGGTGGTACTCGAACCCACCGAGCCTGACCCGCTCCGCCCGCCCCCGCACCCCGAGCCCCTCCCCTGCGGCCGTCCGCTCCCGGCGATCGCCCGTACCGGCCTCGCAGAAATGCGGTCATGCCCCCGGGAGCCGGGCCCACACGGCGGTGGCGTCGTCGTGGAGCTTGCCGCGCATCGGCCCGCGGGCGGTCTCCAGTGCCCGCACCGCCTCGACGGCCGCCCGCGGGCCCCGGGTCTCCAGCTCCGCGGCCAGGTCGTCCCAGCTCCAGCCGTACCAGTCGACGAGCCGGGTGACGCCGTCGGTGCACAATCCGGCCGCACGCACCGCGCGCAGGTCGACGCTGCCGTGTACGGCCTCGGCGGCGGCCTCGGGCCGGGCGGCGGCCACCCAGAACCCGCCGGGCGCGTTGCGCAGCCGCCGTACCAGCTCCAGCGAGTACGGCCGCCCGCCCGGCAGCCGCTCCAGCCGGTCGTCGGCCACCACCCGCACCCCGCCGCCCGCCAGGCCGAGCAGCACCGGGGAGTCCCCCAGCACGAGGTAGTCCAGGCGGCCGGCCGCGGCCCGGACCAGGGCGACGGTCGCCGACGGCGAGTCGGGGTCGCCCAGGTCGCAGCCGCTCCCGTGTGCCCCGGCGGTGTCGGCGATGGCGGCCGCCAGCAGTTCGGGCAGCGGCGTCGGCACCGGGGCGGGCGCGTCGGCGGACAGCCGGGCCGCGAGCGCCCCGCCGAGCCGCGCCACCAGCCACGCGACGTCGTGCGCGCACCCGCTGTCGACCCCGGCCGGCGCCGTCGCCCCGTCGATGACGACGACCCACGACGGCCCGGCGACGGCCAGGTCCTCGTTCGGCCGCCCGGCGTCACCGGGAGCGCTGGCGCAGGCTATCTCGGTGAACATCTACGCCGGGAGCGCCGTCTTGAGCCGGTCGGGTCCGCCGGGGCCGTCGAGCCGGGCGGGCGGACGGGCCCGACGGGCCGGGCGGGCCCGCCTGCCGCCGAAGGCCGGCGCGACCGGACCCCGGCCGAGGACCACGGGCCATGCGGGCTCAGGGGGTTGGCCGAGCCGAAACCCCGATCATCCGGATGACCACCGTCGGAGGCGGCGGTCCGGCGACGACGGACGCCGGCGACGGCACCGCCGCCGCTCAGACGATCACCAGCTCGCGCGACGTGTTGTTGAGCCGCTCCCCACCGCTCTCCGTGCACACCACGATGTCCTCGATGCGCGCGCCGTGCCGCCCCGCCAGGTAGATGCCGGGCTCGACGGAGAAGGCGTGCCCGGGCTCCAGCGGTTCGCCGTTGCCCGCCACGATGTACGGCTCCTCGTGCGTCTCGATGCCGATGCCGTGCCCGGTGCGGTGGACGAAGTGCTCGCCGTAGCCGGCGGCGGCGATGAGGTCGCGCGCGGCCGCGTCGACCGACTCGCACGACACGCCGGGCCGTACGGCGTCGCACGCGGCCTCCTGCGCCTGGCGCAGCACCTCGTAGTAGGCGGCGAAGTCGGCCGGCGGCTCGCCGACGCTGTAGGTGCGGGTGGAGTCGGAGCAGTAGCCGTTGTGGAGCTGGCCGCCGATGTCGACCACGACCGGCTCGCCCGGCCGGATGACCCGGTCGGACACGTCGTGGTGGGGGCTCGCGCCGTTGGGCCCGGAGGCGACGATCACGAAGTCGACGGTGGCGTGCCCGGAGGCCAGGATGGCCTCGGCGATGTCGCGGGCCACCTCGCGCTCGGTGCGCCCGGCGCGCAGCAGCTCGGGCACCTGGCGGTGGACGGCGTCGATCGCCTCCCCCGCCTCGCGCAACGCCGCCACCTCGGCCGGGGACTTGCGCATCCGCAGCTCCCGCAGCACGCTGCCGGCCAGCACCTGCTCGGCGCCGGGCAGCACGTCGCGGAAGCGCAACGACGACATGGCCCACATGCGGTCGGCCAGCCCCACCTTCGCCACGTCGCCGAGGCGGGCCGCGGCGAGCGCGTAGGGGTCGTCGGTCTCGTCCCAGGCCACGAACTCCAGCCCGAGCCGCGAGGCGGGCGAGGCCTCGGCGGCGGGCAGCTCCAGGCGGGGCACCATCATGAAGGGCTCGCCGGCCGCCGGCACCACCAGGCACGTCAGCCGCTCGAGCGGCTTGGCGTCGTAGCCGCTGACGTAGCGCAGGTCGGGGCCGGGCGTGAGCAGCAGGGCGTCGAGCCCGCCCTTGGCGGTGGCCTCCTGCACGGCGGCCAGACGGGACACGGGATACAAGTCTGAGGACGTCACCAGGCCAATCTACTCTCGGCCGCCCCTCCTAAAATCCGCGGAAAGCTCTCCCCGGCGCTTCGGATCGCTACAGACCGTTCCTAATCGATCACGTAGTGTGGGAACAATTGTCCAGATCCACTGCGCTTTGGAAGCGAGATTATGGTCGACGTCATGAGCGCGGCCGGGCTGCTAGGGCCGGACACCGACGCGGAGATGCTGGCCGCCAGGCTGGCTCACGCGCAGCGGCTCGGCAACCTGGGCTGGGCCGAGTGGCACTTCCACACCGGCGAGACGACCTGGTCCGACCAGGTGTACACGATCTTCGGCCGCGACCCGGACAAGGGCCCGATCGCGCTGCCCCGGCTGGCCGAGCACGTCGTGCCGTCCGACGTGGCCGCGCTCGACCGGCTGCTGTGGGCCGCGCTGCGCTGCGTGGAGCCGGTCCAGGCCGAGCTGCGCATCCGCCGGGGCGGCAACTGGAGCGACCTGCGCGACATCCGCGTGGTGCTGGAGCCCCTGATGGGCGACGGCGGGGCGGTCGGCCTGCACGGCGTCATCCAGGACATCACCGGCCGCCGGCGGGCCGAGCGCATGATGTCGGAGTCGCGCCGCCAGCTCCTGGAGGCGCGCGAGCGGGCCGCGGAGGAGCGCCACGTGATGCTGGCGCTGCGCGAGGCGATCCTGCCGGATCTGGCCTGTTCGCCGGGCCTGCCGGACATACGGGTGGCGGTTCGGTACGTCCCCGCCGAGAAGACCGCGAGCCTCGGCGGCGACTGGTTCGAGGCGTCCCCGGCCCCCGACGGGCGGCTGCTGCTGGCCGTCGGCGACGTCTCCGGGCACGGCCTGCCCGCCATCGCGCACATGGCCCAGCTCCGGCACGCCCTGGTCGGCCTGGCCATGACCGGCCGGCCCGCGCACCGGCTGCTCGACTGGCTGAACGAGCTGGTGCTGCACCAGATCAGGGACACCACCGCCACGGCGGTCATCGGGCATCTCGACCCGGAGACGCGGGTGTTCGCCTGGAGCCAGGCCGGGCACCTGGCGCCCGTCCTGGTGCGCGACGGGACCGCGACGCCGCTGGACCCGCCGCGGGGGGTGCTGCTGGGGGCGGCGGAGGGACGGCCGTACGAGCTGGCCACGACCCGGCTGAAGCCGGGCGACGTGCTGCTGATGTTCACCGACGGGCTGGTGGAGCGGCGCACCCGCGACCTCGACGTCGGCCTCGACCTCGTCATGGCCGCCGCCCGCGAGGTGCCGGGCCGCCTGGAGCACGACCTGGAGACCGGGCTCGACAAGCTGCTCGCCGACATCGGCGGCCCCAATCCCGAGGACGACGCGTGCCTGCTGGGGGTGGGCATACTGGGGTAGTGCTGATGCTCCTGGACACCCCGTCCCTCTACTTCCGCGCCTTCTTCGGCGTGCCGGAGACGATCAAGGCTCCCGACGGCACGCCGGTCAACGCGGTCCGCGGCCTGATCGACATGATCGCCACGCTCGTACGCGACCACTCCCCCGCCGAGCTCGTGGCGACGATGGACGCGGACTGGCGGCCGGCGTTCCGGGTGGCGGCGATCCCGACGTACAAGGCGCACCGGGTCGCCGAGGGCGACGCCGAGGAGGTGCCGGAGACGCTGGTGCCGCAGATCGCCGTCATCAACGAGGTGCTGGACGCGGTCGGCATCGCCCGCCTGGAGTCGCCCGGCTACGAGGCCGACGACGTCATCGGCACGCTCACCCACCGGGCCGGGCGGGGCGCGGTGGACATCGTGACCGGCGACCGCGACCTGTTCCAGCTCGTGGACGACGCCCGTCCGGTGCGGGTGCTCTACACCGCGCGCGGCATCCGCAACCTGCAGATCGTGGACGAGGCGTTCGTGACCGGGAAGTACGGCGTGCCCGGCCGCTCCTACGCCGACTTCGCCACCCTGCGCGGCGACCCCAGTGACGGCCTGCCCGGCGTTCCGGGTGTCGGCGACAAGACGGCCGCCGCCCTCATCACCCGTTTCGGCTCGCTGCCCGCGCTGCTGGAGGCCCTCGACGCGGGCGGCTCCGAGGGGTTCCCCGCGGGCAGCCGCGCCAAGCTGGCCGCCGCCCGCGACTACCTGCGGGCCGCGCCCGCGGTCGTCAAGGTCGCGCACGACGCGCCGCTCCCCGACGCCGACCTCGCCGTGCCGGCCAAGCCACGCGACCCGGAGGCGCTGGTGGCGCTGGCCGACCGCTGGGGCCTGGACAGCCCGCTCAACCGGCTGCTCACCGTGCTGGACCGCTGAGACCCCCCCACGTACGGCGGGTCAGGCGGCCAGGGCGGCGCGGATCGCCGCCTGCGTGGCCTCGCGCAGGCGGGCGTGCACGCGCACGTTCTCCTCGCGGTCGGTGCGCACCTCGACGATCCGCGGCCCCTCGCCGCGCATGGCCTTGGGCAGGTCGGACAGGTCAGGCACCAGCGTGTACGGCGTCCCGGTGGCCGCCGCGACATAGCCGAGGTCCACGCCGTGCGGCGTGCCGAAGACCCGTTCGAACGGGTCGCGCACCGCGGCCTGCGGCAGCAGCGAGAAGATCCCGCCCCCGTCGTTGTTGACCACCACGAAGCACACGTCGGGCCGCGGCTCGCGGGGCCCGAGGATCAGCCCGTTCTGGTCGTGCAGGAACGTCAGGTCGCCGAGCAGCGCGTACGACGGCCCGTTGTGCGCCAGCGCCGCCCCCATCGCCGTGGAGACCAGCCCGTCGATGCCGGACGCGCCCCGGTTGGCCATGAGCCGGATGCCGCGCCGCGGCCGCATCGCCTGGTCGAGGTCGCGGATCGGCATCGAGGAGCCGCAGAACAGCAGCGCCCCGTTGGGCAGCGCGTCCACGAGGTCCCTGGCCAGGCGCGGCTCGCTGAGGCCCGAGGCGTCGAGCACGTCGTCGACGGCCGTCCTGGCGGCCCGGTCGGCGTGCCGCCAGGCGTGCAGCCAGCTGTCGTCGCCGGCCGCGACCGGGATCTCCACGGCCTGGGCGACCTGGGTGGCCGAGCGGGTCGGGTCGGGCCAGCGGCCGAGATCGGGGGCGACCACGATGTGCTCGCCGGCCCGCCGCAGCCACGACAGCAGCGGCCGGGACAGCCCGGGGCGGCCGAGCGTGACGACCACGTCGGGCCGGTGGTTGTCGGCGAACTCGGGCGTGCTCAGCAGGTGGTGGTAGGTGGAGACGGCGTGGTCGCCGTAGCGGGCGCCGCCGTTGGGCTCCGACAGCACGGGCCAGCCCGCCATGCCGGCCGCGGCGACGTAGCGGCGCACGTTGGCGGCGCCGTCGCCGACGACGAGCACGCCGCGCCGGGTGGGCGGGATGTGCAGGGCGATCGGCGGGGGCGCGACGCGGGCGCGTACCCAGGGGCCGTTCGCGCCGCCGTCCAGCGGCTCGCACCAGGTGGTGTCGCCGTCGGGGATCAGCGGCTCGCGGAAGGCCAGGTTGAGGTGGACGGGGCCGGGGTCGGACGGGCCGGTGGCGCGCTGGTAGGCGCGGCAGGCGAGCGAGCGCCAGTAGGCGACCTGGCCGGGGCGGTCCTCGGGGACGCCGACCTCGGCGAACCAGCGCGTCGCGGAGCCGTACATCTTGAGCTGGTCGATGGTCTGGTTGGCGCCGGTGCCGCGCAGTTCGGGCGGCCGGTCGGCGGTGAGCACGAGCAGCGGCACGCCGGACTCGGCCGCCTCGATCACGGCCGGGTGGAAGTTGGCGGTGGCGGTGCCGGAGGAGCAGATCAGCGCCACCGGCCGCTCGCTCCGCTTGGCCAGCCCCAGCGCCAGGTACGACGCCGAGCGCTCGTCGATGCGCACGTGCAGCCGCACCCGCGACTCGGCGTGCAGCGCCAGCGCCAGCGGGGCCGAGCGCGAGCCGGGGGCGAGCACCACGTCGGTCAGGCCGCAGCGCACCAGCTCGTCGACGAGCACCGTGGCCAGTGCGGTAGCGGGGTTCAACGTGACGCCTCCTGCATCCGGCGAAGCCACTGGGGAGAATCAATCTCAAAAGCCGACAAAAGCTGAAAATTCACCTCGGGACGGCGGACGGTCAGCTCGCCGTCCACGGGCACCAGCGAGTCGTCCACCACGTCGCCGTCGAGCAGCGCCATCGTGCCGAGCCCGCACGCGTACGGCAGCGACGGCAGCGCGGCCGCCAGCGCCAGCCCCGCCGCGAGCCCCACGGACGTCTCCACCGCGCTGGAGACCACGGCGGGCAGCCCGCACGCCTCCACCACGCGCAGCGCCTCGCGCACGCCGCCGAGCGGCTGCACCTTGACCACCGCCACGTCGGCCGCCTCGGCCGCGCGCACCCGCAGCGGGTCCTCGGCGCGGCGGATCGACTCGTCGGCGGCGATCGGCACGTCGCAGGCCCGCCGGACGGCGGCCAGCTCCTCCAGCGTGGCGCACGGCTGCTCGGCGTACTCCAGGTCGTACTTGTCCAGGCGCCTCAGCCGGGAGACGGCCTCGTCGACGCTCCACGCGCCGTTGACGTCCACCCGCAGCCGGCCCGACGGCCCGAGCGCGTCGCGCACGGCCTCCACCCTGGCCACGTCGTCGTCGAAGCTCTGGCCGCGCTCGGCGACCTTGACCTTGGCCGTGCCGCACCCGGAGCGCCGCACGATCGCGTGCGCCTCCTCGGGATCGACGGCCGGGACCGTGGCGTTGACGGGGACGCGCTCGCGCACCGGCGCCGGCCAGCCCTCGAAGGCGGCCTCGCGGGCGCAGGCGAGCCAGCGGGCGCACTCGCGCGGGCCGTACTCGGGGAACGGGGAGAACTCGCCCCACCCGGCCGGGCCGCGCAGCAGCACGCCTTCCCTGACGGTCTGCCCCCGGAACCGCGTCCGCATCGGGATCCTGAAGACCACCGGGGCCTCGGGAGAACGCGCCACGACCCTCCCCCGCTTGCGCCTTTGTCCGACCTGTCGCCATTAACCTTACGAGCATGTGGAGGAACCCGTCGCATCCGGACCGCCCGCTGCATGCCATTGTGCAGCCTCCCGGGCCTGCCCTCTTCTCGGCGATCCGCGCGGCGCTCGACGGCGGCGGCCCCGCCGTCCTGCCGCTGCCGCCCGATGACTCCTCCGCCGCCGCGATCGCCTCGCTGCGCCCCACGCACGCGGACGGCGTACGGCTCGACGGCGGCGAGGGCGTCCCCGAGGACGTCGCCGTCGTGATCGCCACCAGCGGCAGCACCGGCGCGCCCAAGGGCGTCATGCTGTCGGCCACCGCGCTGCGCGCCTCGGCGGCCGCCTCGCTGCGCCGCCTGGAGGCGTCCAAGGGCGAGCGCTGGCTGTGCTGCCTGCCGGTCTCGCACGTCTCCGGGCTGCAGGTGCTGGTCCGCGCGCTGCTGTCGGGCACCGAGCCGATCATCCAGCCGCGCTTCGACCCGCGCGCGGTGCTGGAGTCGGGGGCCCAGCACGTCTCGCTGGTGCCGACGCAGCTGCACCGGCTGGTCGAGCTGGGGGCCGATCTGTCGGTGTTCCGCACGATCCTGCTGGGCGGCGCCGCGCCCCGCCCCGGCCTGCTGGAGCAGGCCCGGGACCTCGGCGCCCGGGTCGTGACCTCGTACGGCAGCAGCGAGACCAGCGGCGGCTGCGTGTACGACGGCCTGCCCCTTTACAACGTAGATCTCAAAATCGGCGCGGACGGGCTGATCAGGATCGCCGGCCCCGTGCTGTTCTCCGGCTACCGCTTCGGCGGCCCCGAGCCCTTCGACGGCGACTGGTTCGTCACCTCCGACCTCGGCGAGCTGTCCGGCGGGCGGCTGCGGGTGCTGGGCCGGGCCGACGACGTGATCAACACCGGCGGCGAGAAGGTGGTGGCCGGCGCGGTGGCGGCCGTCCTGGGCGAGCATCCGGGGATCGCCGACGTGGCCGTGATCGGCGTCCCCGATCCCGAATGGGGCGAACGGGTCACCGCCGTCGTCGTGCCCGCCGATCCCGACACACCCCTCATGCTTGAGCAATTGCGGGCGTACTCCCACGATAGGCTGCCCTCCTACGCCGCCCCCCGCGAGCTGCGCCTCGTCGCCGCCCTGCCCCTGCTGCCGAACGGCAAGACCGACCTGGTCAGCCTGAAGGCAGGAACCTGACGAAGTGCCGCTGCGTCATAGTGGGGAGAAGGAGGGAGCCTTCATGGACCAGACCCGCAAGATGTGGGCATCCGCGGCCGTCGTCGGCGTCATCGTCGCCGGGGGGATCTCCATCGCGGCGGCCGCCTCGGCGGGCAGGCTCGACCAGGCGGCAGAGGAGACGAGAGCGGTGGTGGAGGGGCCGGCCCCCGAGTCCTCCGGCGGCGCCGACGACGGCGTGGTCGTCTCCGAGGAGGTCAACCCCGACCCCGACGAGGTCTTCGAGTACTGGAGCGACGACCGCATGGAGGGCGCCGAGCCCATGCCCATGCCGGTGGTCACCGAGGGTGGCGTCTTCCACATCACGGAGTGACGGTACGGCGTTCCCGGTGTAATCTGCCGCTTTTTCGGTAGTTCGTCCCCTCGGGAACAAATGGCGGAAATTGGCGTTATTGATACTGGTGCGCCGTGCGGACAGCGAAGCCGCCCCGCCACAACCTGCCTGATCGCTTCTTACTCCGTACGGAGGAGGTGTCCTCATGCCCAGAACCGCCGTGGCGACCCCGCACGCGACTCTCGACCAACTGATCGAACGAGGACGTTACCAGGGTCACCTTTCTCTGGCGGAGCTGCGTGACGCGTTCGCCGAAGCCGGCGTCAGCCCTTCCGAGGGCCGCACGATCCTGCGCGAGCTCTCCGAGGCCGGCGTCAGCCTGGCCGCCGAGAACGAGCCGTCGCTCAGCAAGACCGCCCCCAGAAAGACCCGCAAGACCACGACCGTCGAGTCCGCATCCGCCGAGGAAGACGCTCCGAAGAAGTCCTCGCCCTCGCGCACAAAGGCTACCGGCCGCAAGGCGGCCAAGGCAAAAACCACCGCGCAGAACGGCGCCGGCAAGAACGTGACCCCCGTCGACGGCAAGCCGGAGCACGAGGAGGACGTCCCCGACGACCTCGTGCTGGACGAGGCCGAGCTGGAGCACGAGCAGGCCGACCTGGACGACGCCCAGTCGGTCATGGGCGACTCGGTGCACACCTATCTGAAGTCCATCGGCCGCCGCACGCTGCTGACCGCCGCCCAGGAGGTCGAGCTGGCCAGGCGGATCGAGGCCGGCCTGTACGCCGAGTACAAGCTGGAGACCCACCCCGACCTGCCGCCGGACGTCCGTGACGACCTGCACCTGGTGGTCGAGGACGGCCGCCGCGCCAAGGACCACATGCTGGAGGCCAACCTCCGGCTGGTCGTGTCGGTGGCCAAGAAGTACACCGACCGCGGCATGTCGCTGCTGGACGTGGTGCAGGAGGGCAACCTCGGCCTCATCCGGGCCGTGGAGAAGTTCGACTACACCAAGGGCTTCAAGTTCTCGACGTACGCGATGTGGTGGATCCGGCAGGCCATCCAGCGCGGCTTCGCCGACTCGGCCCGTACGATCCGGCTGCCCGTCCACGTGCTGGAGATGCTCTCCAAGCTGTCGCGGGTGGAGCGGGACATGCACCAGCGCCTCGGCCGCGAGCCCACGCCGGAGGAGCTGGCCGTCGAGCTGGACAAGACCCCCGACCAGATCGAGGAGCTGCTGCGCACCAGCCGCCAGCCGATCTCGCTCAACGCGACGATCGGCGAGGACGGCGAGACCACGATCGGCGACCTCATCGAGGACGTCGACTCGCCGGAGGCGTCGGAGATCGTCGACCGCCAGCTGCTGGGCGACCAGCTGCGCGGCGTGCTCGACAACCTCTCGCCGCGCGAGTCGAAGATCATGGCGCTGCGCTTCGGCCTGGTGGACGGCAAGCCCCACACCCTGGACGAGATCGGCAAGCACCTGGGCCTGACCCGGGAGCGGATCCGCCAGCTGGAGAAGGAGTCGCTGTCCAAGCTGCGGCACCCGAGCAACACCCGCCCGCTGCTCGACTGGGCGAGCTGATCCCCGCCTGAGAACGCCGAAAGCCCCGGCGCGCCTCACCAGGAGGCGCGCCGGGGCTTTTCGCGTGTCACGGCGCGAAACTGCCAGGCGCGCGGCGCGGAACCGCTACACGCGGGGCGCGGAACCGCTACACGCGGGGCGCGGAACCGCTACACGGTCGCGCGGCGCGGAGCCGCTAGGCGGTCGCGGGGACCGGGCGCGGGACGCGCGGGATGCCCCACAGGCGGTTCTCCTCGCGCAGGGTGCGCAGCCGGTCGACCTCGGCCGTCCACTCGCGCCCGCGCGGCGTCGCCTTGGCCTTGCGGCGCGCGATGCGGTCGTCGTAGGACTTGACCCCGAAGGTGGCCCGCTGGCCCGCCTCGGCGGCCCGCAACGCCTCGGTCAGCGCCTGGTCGAACGCCCGGCCCGCGGCCAGCAGCTCGACCTCGTCGGCCGCCGCGGCCCGCAGCTCCCGCAGCGTGCTCTCGGCCTGCCTGGCCCGCTCCAGCAGCTCGGGATAGCTCCTGGAGATCTCGCGGTCCGCGTGGTAGCGAACCTCGGCCTCCCGGCTCACCCGCGGACGGAAAAACGCCATGGACCCTGCCCCTTCACCAGCCGGTAAGTCATGCCAGCCCCAAGAGTACGCCTCCCCGCGACACGTGCGGAAATCACCCCGCCGCCGGGCCCTTTACATAGTAAGATGATCTTCATGCCCGCCAAGAGACCACCGATCCCCCTCTCCCGCGAGCGGATCATCGAGGCCGCGCTGCACATCGCCGACAGCCAGGGCCTGCGCCGGCTCACCATGCGCCGCCTCGGCGACGCCCTCCAGGTCGAGGCCATGGCCATCTACCACCACCTGCCCCGGGGCAAGGAGGCGCTGATGGACGCCCTCGCCGAGCACGTGACCACCGTCCACGTCGAGCAGCGCGCCACCTGGCAGGAGACGGCCAAGGCGTGGTGCCGGGCCGAGCGGGAGCTGCTGCGCGAGCACCCCGGCGTGCTGGCGCTGGCGCTCACCAAGCCGCCCAAGGGCACCACGCTCATCGCCCTGCGCGAGCAGACCGAGCAACTGGCCGACGGCGGCCTCGGCGACGCCCCCGACGCGGTGCGGGCGCTGCGCGCGTTCGTGTACGGCAGCGTGGCCGTCGAGGTCCAGCGGTCCGGCTGGGCCGACCCGGAGGTCGACGAATGGATACGGCGGGACGAACGGGCCGATGCGGACTTCGAGCGCGGACTCGACGCTCTTCTCAAGGGTTTGCAAACGTGATGCGCGTGTCGTGCTTGGCCCGTTATCCTGCATAAGGCACCCTGTGTCGAAGGTCACACGTCACGGTGACGGCATCGCACCCTTGCCAAGAGAACAACCCGAGCCGCTCCCGCCCCTCACAACGGGAGCATTCCACGAGATATCGGAGGCACGCCGATGTGCCCGCACGTCCCGGCCTGTCCGGATGCAGAGGCGCCCGACCGCGAGGCGGCACGCACCCTCGCCTGCCATCCCGAGCAGGGGTGGAGCCTGCTCTGCAACGGCGTGGTCCTGTTCGAGGACACCGGGGAGCTCCTGCCGAGCGGCGCCACGATCGAGCCGCACCGCCCGGTGGGGGTCTGAGCCCTCCGGCTACGAGGGCTCCCGCGTCAGCGCGTAGTGGCCCAGCCACTCCGCCACGATCCCGCCGACCCGGGCGGGATCCCGTTTGAGGTCGTGCCCCTCGCCGGGCAGCACCACCAGCCGCGCCGCGTCCGCGGCGTCGGGGACGCCGAACGGATCGCGGTCGCCGTTGACGACCAGCACGTCCACCCCCGCCCCGCGCAGCTCCCCGGCCCTGGACGTGCCGGGCCGGCCCGGCGGGTGCAGGGGGAAGGCCAGCGCCACGACCGCCGCCGCGCCCACCGCCGCCGCCGTACGGCAGGCCACCCGCGCCCCGTTGCTCCGCCCGCCCTGCACGAGGGGCAGGCCGGGCCGGTGCGCCCGCAGCTCCGTCAGCACGGCCTCCCACGCCTCGTCCTGACGGGCCGGCGAGCCGGGCGCCCGCGCCCCCGCCAGCCGGAACGCCTGCGTGACCCTGGCCACCCCGAACCCCGCCGCGAGCGCGGCGTCGCGCACGGCCAGCAGGTCGGGGGCGTCCACTCCCCCGGCCGAGCCGTGGGTGAGGACGAGCAGCAGCCGCGGGTCGGCCGGCTCCTCCAGGTCCACCCGCGCGGGCCCGCGCGGGGTCGTGATCTCCATGGCAGAACCGTACCTTCGGACGAGCCGGCGATGGCTCTCAGGGCTGATGACGGCGTGCCGCCCGTGGACCATGATGTCCTCATGTACCACGAACGTTCCCTCCGTGAGGACCTCCAGGCCACGCTCGACGCCCGCCGCGACCTCGGCCCCGACTACGAGAAGGCGCTCGTGGAGTCCTTCGCGGACCGCCTCGACGCGACGATCGCCGGCCGGGTGCGGGCCGAGCTGGCCGCGCAGGGAGCCGACCCGGCCGCGTACGGCCCCCGCCCCAAGAAGAGCCCGGGCTCGGCGATGACCCCGATCGTGCTGGGCTCGCTCGGCATCGGCGTCCCGCTGACCGCGATCGCGGCCGGCCAGGCGGGCCTGCTGGGGCTCGCCATCGCCTGGATCGCCATCGTCGTCATCAACGTGGCCGCCGCCTCGGCCATCATGCGCCGCAGCTGACCCCCGGTCAGGACCCGCGCTCATAGCGCAGGCGCACCTCGGTGGCCAGCGCCTCGTCGGCGTGCCCCAGCCCGTACGACCACACCTGGTCGGCGTCCTCGGTCCGCCCGCGCAGCGGCAGCGTACGGGCCAGCAGCTCGATGGCCAGGGCGCTGGTCGGGACGTCGGCCCCGCTCTCCACGGCCTCGGCGAACTCGGCGCAGGCCAGCTCCAGGTGCGCGATGCCGAGCCGCACCCGCAGCCCCGGCACCTCGGACTCGGGGGCGATGCCCAGGGCCTCGATGAGCACGTCGGCGGCCGCCCCCGGCTCGCCGTGCTCCAGCAGCAGGTCGGCGAGCTCCCGCGCGGCCAGCGCCGCCACCTGCTCGTCGCCGGCCGCCGCGCCCGACGACGTGGCCTCGCGCAGCTCCTTCTCGGCCTCGCCCAGGGTCTCGGCCAGGCGGGCCAGCGCCAGGTGGGCGTGCGGCAGGTAGGCGGGGGCGCCGACGCCCAGCACGGCCTGCCAGGCGGCTCTGGCCTGCTCGGTGCGCCCCTCGCGTTCGAAGCCCTGCGCCAGGTGGCAGGCGGCCTGGGCGGCGTACTCGGGGTGGTTGGTGGCCAGCGCGGTGCGGGCGGCCGCGCGGGCCGCCTCGACGTCGCCGCGCTCCTCCAGCACCACGGCGAGCCCGACGGCGGCCTGCGCGCGGTCGGGCTCGTCGGGGTCGGCGACGAGCCGGCGCAGGATCGCCGCCGCGCCGTCGAGGTCGCCGCCCTCGGCGAGCCTGCGGGCGGTGTCGAGGGGCGGGGTCTCCAGCTCCGATGACGTCAAGAGAGCTCCTTACGGCGCCGCTTGGCCTGGGTCGCACCGAAGCCTAACCACTTCCGGCGATCATGTCTGCTCACTTGACGATGCCGGACTGGTTCCCCGCCCCGCGATCGGCTCAGTCCTCGTACGCCTCCAGCGGAGGGCACGAGCAGACCAGGTTGCGGTCGCCGTAGGCCTGGTCGATGCGGCGCACCGGCACCCAGTACTTGTTCTCGCGCAGCGACGCCACCGGGTAGGCGGCCTCGCTGCGGCTGTAGGGGTGCGGCCACTCGTCGGCGGTGACCGACTCGGCCGTGTGCGGGGCGTTGCGCAGCGGGTTGTCGGCCGGGTCGTACGCCCCCGACGCCACCTTGGCGATCTCCTCGCGGATGGCGATCATGGCGTCGGCGAACCGGTCGAGCTCGCCGAGGTCCTCGCTCTCGGTGGGCTCGATCATGAGCGTCCCGGCCACCGGGAACGACATGGTCGGCGCGTGGAAGCCGTAGTCGATGAGGCGCTTGGCCACGTCGTCCACGGTGACGCCGGTCTCCTTGGTGATCTGCCGCAGGTCGACGATGCACTCGTGCGCGACCAGCCCGCCGCGCCCGGTGTAGAGCACCGGGTAGTGCGGCGCCAGCCGCCTGGCCAGGTAGTTGGCCGACAGGATGGCCTGCTCGGTGGCGGCGGTGAGGCCGTCGGCGCCCATCATCCTGATGTAGGCCCACGAGATCGGCAGGATGCCCGCCGAGCCGTGCGGGGCGGCCGAGACCGGCCCGACCAGGGAGCCGTCCTTCAGCGGGTGGCCGGGCAGGTAGGCGGCCAGGTGGCCGCGGACCGCGACGGGGCCGACGCCGGGGCCGCCGCCGCCGTGCGGGATGCAGAAGGTCTTGTGCAGGTTGAGGTGGGACACGTCGGCCCCGAACTCGCCCGGCTTGGCCAGCCCGACCAGGGCGTTGAGGTTGGCGCCGTCCACGTAGACCTGGCCGCCGGCCTCGTGCACCTTGGCGCAGACCTCGGTGATGCTCTCCTCGTACACCCCGTGGGTGGACGGGTAGGTGACCATGATCGCGGCGAGCGCGTCGCGGTGCTTGGCGATCTTGGCGTCGAGGTCGGCGAGGTCCACGTTGCCGTCGGCGTCGCAGGCGACGACCACGACCCGCATGCCGGCCATGACGGCGCTGGCGGCGTTGGTGCCGTGCGCCGAGGACGGGATGAGGCAGACGTCGCGGCCTTCCTGGCCCTTGTCCCGGTGGTAGGCGCGGATGGCCAGCAGCCCGGCGAACTCGCCCTGCGAGCCGGCGTTGGGCTGCAGGGACACCGCGTCGTAGCCGGTGACCTCGGCGAGCCAGCGCTCCAGCGTTCCGATCAGCTCCAGGTAGCCCTCGGCCTGCTCGACCGGCGCGTACGGGTGCACGCCCGCGAACTCCGGCCAGGTGATGGGCTCCATCTCGGTGCTGGCGTTGAGCTTCATCGTGCAGGAGCCGAGCGGGATCATCGACCGGTCGAGCGCGATGTCCTTGTCCTGGAGCCGGCGCAGGTAGCGCAGCATCGCGGTCTCGGAGCGGTGGCTGTGGAAGACCGGGTGGGTGAGGTAGCCGGACTCGCGCAGCAGCTCGGCGGGCAGCGCGTCGGCGGTGGCCTCGACGCCGGCGTCCCGCTCGGGCACGCCGAACGCGGCCTGCACGGCGCGCAGCTCGGCCGTGCCGGTCTTCTCGTCGCAGGCGACCGAGACGTGGTCGTCGTCGGCCCGCCACAGGTTGACGCCGCGCTCGGCGGCCGCGGCGACCACCTCGGAGGCCCGGCCGGGCACCCGGACGAGCACGGTGTCGAAGAACGCCTCGTGCACGACCTCCAGCCCGCCCGCGCGCAGGCTCTCGGCGAGCGCGGCGGCGTGCCGGTGGGCGCGCAGCGCGATGCGGCGCAGGCCCTCGGGGCCGTGGTAGACGGCGTACATGCCGGCGATGACGGCCAGCAGCACCTGCGCGGTGCAGATGTTGCTGGTGGCCTTCTCGCGGCGGATGTGCTGCTCGCGGGTCTGCAGGGCGAGCCGGTAGGCGGGGTCGCCGTCGGCGTCCACGGACACGCCGACCAGGCGGCCGGGGAGCTGGCGCTGCAGGCCCTCGCGGACGGACATGTAGGCGGCGTGCGGCCCGCCGAAGCCGAGCGGCACGCCGAAACGCTGGGAGGAGCCGATCGCGATGTCGGCGCCGAGCTCGCCCGGCGCGGCCACGAGGGTGAGCGCGAGCAGGTCGGCGGCGGCCACGACGAGCGCCCCGGCCTCGTGCGCGGCGTCGGCCACGGCGCGGAAGTCGCGCAGCCGCCCGGAGGCGCCCGGGTACTGGACGAGCACGCCGAAGCACTCGGGCAGCTCACCGCCGTCGAGCGGGTGCTCGACGAGCTCGATGCCGAGCGGCTCGGCGCGGGTGGCGAGCACCCGCTTGGTCTGCGGCAGGGCGTCGGCGTCGACCACGAACACGTGGCTCTTGGAGCGGCCGGCGCGCCGGGCGAGGGTCATGGCCTCGGCGGCGGCGGTGGCCTCGTCCAGCAGGGACGCGCCGGCGACGGGCAGGCCGGTCAGGTCGGAGACGACCGTCTGGAAGTTGAGCAGCGCCTCCAGCCGCCCCTGCGAGATCTCCGGCTGGTACGGCGTGTACGCGGTGTACCAGCCCGGGTTCTCCAGCAGGTTGCGGCGGATGACCGCGGGCGTGATCGTGTCGTGGTAACCGAGGCCGATCATGGAGGTGAGCACCCGGTTGCGGCCGGCCAGGGCGCGCAGCTCGGCGATCGCCTCGCTCTCACTGACGGCGGCGGGCAGCGTGAGCCGGTCCTTGGCCCGGATGGCCTCGGGGACCGCCACGGCCACCAGGTCGGCGACGGACTCGAAGCCGACGGCCTCCAGCATGCGCTGCTGGTCGGCCTCGGACGGGCCGATGTGGCGGCCGGCGAACGGCGGCTCGGACAGGGACGTCGGCGCGGACGGCGGCGGGGACGCCGGCAGGGACTCTGACAGGGCGGTCATGGACGGTGCCTCCCGAGGCTTATGGAGACCGGCGCCGGGGCGCGGGCGGATGCCGGATCTCCCCCTCTGTCAGCGCGGGCGTCACCGCGACCTGAGAGCTTCGCCTCGCGAGGAGGCTTGCACCGTCGGTGAGGCGCGCCTGGCGGGCGTGCCTGCTTTCCAGAGTTGCCTCACCCGAGCGGTACCGGTTGCCTGAGAGATTCCGGGGAGGGTTGCTCCTTCGGCGCCCCGGGACCAGGCGGTGCCGGGGACTCTCCCGCACGGGGTCGTCAGCCTTACCCGTCCTAGGGTACTACTCCGGACGTTACGGGCGAATTACTACCCTAGCCGTCGGGCACGGCGGCGCTGGGCGAGCTCGTCAGCGGGGTGGTCGGCCGGGACGTTGTCCTCGACCGCCGCGCGTTCCCCCGGCAGCTCCGCGAGGCTTCCCTCGACCTCACGCCAGACCCGGCCGAGCGCGATGCCGAACACGCCCTGGCCGCCCTGGAGGAGGTCTATCACCTCGTCGGCCGAGGTGCACTCGTAGACGCTGACGCCGTCGCTCATGAGCGTGATCTGCGCGAGGTCGGCGACCCCGCGGTTGCGCAGGTGCTGCACGGCCGTGCGGATCTGCTGCAGCGACACCCCGGTGTCGAGGAGCCGCTTGACGACCTTGAGCACCAGGATGTCGCGGAAGCTGTAGAGCCGCTGGGAGCCCGAGCCGTGCGCGGCGCGGATGGTCGGCTCCACCAGGCCCGTGCGCGCCCAGTAGTCGAGCTGCCTGTAGGTGATGCCGGCCGCCGCGCAGGCGGTGGGCCCGCGGTAACCGATGTCGTCCGGCAGTGCCGCCGGACGCTCGTCGAAGAGCAGCCCCTGCTCCCCGGCACGCTGCCGCGCGTCCTCGCGCCGCACCGGATCTTCCTGGCCGGCCGTCTTTCCCTCGCCGCTGCTGACCGCCACGCGGACCTCCGGCTTTCTCTCATCCCGCGGCCCGATCTGGGGGTTCATATAGGGCGACCGCGGGTTTCACTTGCACCGTAGGACCGTCACCATGCTCAGTCAACGATCCGGCTCGGCGCGTCGTGAAGCGTAAATGCACCGAAATACCTACCCCGCCCTGCCGAAGTCCTCGGGAGTGATCGTGTCAAGGAACTCCCTGAACTTCTCCACCTCGTCCTCCTGGTCGTCCGGGATGACCACGCCGGCCTCCTGGACCACCTCCTCACTGGCGAAGATGCGCGCTCCGGTGCGCAGGGCGAGCGCGATGGAGTCGGACGGGCGCGCGCTCACCTCGACGCCGTTGGAGAACACCAGGTCGGCGAAGAAGATGCCGTCGCGCAGCGCGACGATGTTGACCGCGCGCAGGCCGACGCCCAGCGCGCTCAGCACGTCGCGGAACAGGTCGTGGGTGAGCGGCCGCGGCGGAGGCTCCTCCGCCTGGGCGAGGGCGATGGCCGTCGCCTCGGTCATCCCGATCCAGATAGGAAGGAACCGCTCCCCGTGTGCCTCCTTGAGCAAGACGATCGGTTGATTTGTGGGCATTTCGACTCTTACGCCCACGACCTCCATCTGCAACACGGGCTGCTCCGTATTCCTGACCGGTGACCCGGCACAGCTCTTGGTTCGTCGCTTCTGCTGACTGGCTACTTCATTTCAACGTAACACCCGGAAGGCCCCGATTGCTCCCCGGCCACCATCCGGGGTCTCCTCACCGCCCCAGGACCGAACGTACCCCTGTGCGGACCAACGACGCGTGCAGGTCGAGCAGGAGGTTGGACAGCTCCCGCGCGGTCTCCTCGGCCTCGCCGATGGCGCCCGGGGCGCGGCGTTTCAGCACCGGCGCGACGCTCTGCTCGACCAGGCCGCACTCGCGCTCGGCGGCGGCCTTGACCGCGCGCAGGTGCCGGGCGCCGAGACCGAAGCGGGCCAGCGCGCCGACGGTGCGGGCGATCTTGAGCGCCTCCTCGTCGTAGCGGCGGGCGACCGGGGTCAGCAGGCCGTAGTCCTCGCACTCGGCGAGGGTCTCCTCGTCGATGCCGGCGGCCTCCAGCAGCTCGGCGCGGCCGAGCCTGACCTCCTGCTTGTCGGGCAGGGCCCGGGGGCGGCCGAAGCTCTCGGCCATGCGGTCCTTGATGACCCGCAGCGGCAGGTAGTGGTCGCGCTGCTCGGTGAGGATGAAGCGGAGCTGCTCGACGTGCAGGTGCGTGAACTTGCGAAAGCCGGAGGGGCTGCGCTCGGGCTCGATGAGCCCTTCGCCCTCCAAGAACCTGATCTTGGAGATCGTCACATCGGGGAACTCGCCCTGCAGCAGGGCGAGCACCTCCCCGATGCTCATGTGCGAGCGGGCCGCCTGGGAAGTCATGCGCTGTGGTTGCCCCGCATGAGGAAGACCAGCCGGAATTTGCCGATCTGCACCTCGTCGCCGGAGTGCAGTGGAACCTCCTCGATCCGCTCGCGGTTGACGTAGGTGCCGTTGAGGCTGCCCACGTCGCGGACGGAGAACTGGCCGCCGCGGTGACGGTAGAACTCCACGTGGCGGCGCGAGACGGTGATGTCGTCGAGGAAGATGTCGCTCTCCGGGTGGCGCCCGGTCGTGGTGAGCTCCTTGTCCAACCGGAAGCGGCTGCCCTGGTTGGGGCCCCTGGTCACCGTGAGCAACGCCGTGCCGGGCGGGAGCTGCTCCACCAGCGCCCGCTCCTGCAGGAGCATGTCGCCTGTCTCAGCCTCGTACGCCTCGATTCCCGCCACGGAGATCGTCGAAGTGGTGTCCCCTGCGACCTCGTGTCTGGTCAGCGGTGACCCGCAGCGGGAACAGAAACGGGCATCCTCGGGGTTGGCGTGCCCGCACTGCGTGCAGTAGACGCTCGGCATCGATCGGCTCGGCCTCCTACCGCGAAGACGCGGCGACGGTGCTCAGGACGCGCCTCGCTTCGCTTTCTTCAAGTTTGCGAATGCCGCAACATACGCTGATCAGCGGCAAAGGTCAACTCGGGGCGCTGGACGGTGGTTTGGACGCAGACAAAGTTACCGCCGCTTCCGCCCCGTGGTCCATGCCGCCGCGCGTTTCTACATTACGATCTTGCGGCGGCCGGCGCGCACCCGGCAACCGTGGTTTCCGCCACTTTCGTACCGTTCACGCACCGCTCACTCTCCGTGACACTCATGGCCGCCGGGTCAGCCGGCGGCCTGTTCCACCACCCGCGCCCACCGCTCCAGGAGCGCCTGGGCGCCGTCCATGTCCGCCGCCTCGGCCCACAGGTCGGTGACGGGCTCGGTGGCGGCGGGCAGCACCAGCACCCAGCTCCCGTCGTCGCGGGCCACCCGCACCCCGTCGGTGGTGTCCACGCGGTAGCCCGCGGGCTCGGCCTCGGCGGCCTCGATGACCGAGCGCATGACCGCGCCCTTGGCCGCCCACGGCGTCGGCACCGTCCTGCGCAGCAGCCTGACCTCGGGGATCCTCGCGTCGATCTGGCTGAGCGAGAGCCGGGTACGGGCGACCAGCCCGAGCAGGCGCATGAACGCGGCCAGCCCGTCGATGGCCGGGCTGAACTCCGGCACCACGAACCCGCCCCGCCCGTCCGCCGCGAAGATCATGTCGGGGCCGGCGACGGCCGCGGTGAGGGCGTCCAGCGAGGTGGAGGTCCACTGCACCTGCACGCCGTGGAAGCGGCACACCTGCTCGGCGACCCGGGTGGTGGTGACCGGCAGCGCCACCCGGCCGCCCCTGCGCTCGGCGGCGACCAGGTCGAGCACGACGAGCAGGGCGCGTTCCTCGTCGATGAGCTGGCCCATCTCGTCCACCAGGGCGATGCGCTCGCCGACCGGGTCGAAGCGCACGCCGAAGGCCGCCCGCGAGGAGCTGACCAGCTCCGACAGCCGTTGCAGGTCGCGGCGGCGCTCGGCCAGCGTCTCGGTGGGCGAGACGTCGTCGAGGCGGGCGTTGACGGTGAGCACGTCCACGCCGACCCGGCCGAGCAGGGTGGGCAGCACCAGCGAGGAGGTGCCGCCCGCGCAGTCCACGACGACCTTCATGTCGCGTACGTCGCCGACGCCGACGTGGCGCAGCAGCTCGTGGGTGTAGTCCTCGATCGCCCGGGAAGGATGCGTCAGCTCGGCGATCTCGCCGGGGAAGGCGCGGCGGAACTCCTGGCGGGAGAAGACCCGCTCCAGCTTGCGCTGCGCGCCGGGGGCGAGGTCGGCGCCGCGGGCGTCCATGAGGACGATGTCCACGCTCTGCGGGTCGCCGGGCGTGGTGCGCAGCGCGATGCCGCCGGCGGCGCCCTCCCTGCCGGTGTGGAAGCGGGCCACCGGCAGCGGGGCCGCCTCCAGGTCGAGGACGTTGATCGCCCCTGCGGTGAGCGCGCCGTTGACCGCCCGCTTGAGCGCGCGGGCGGCGAGCGAGCAGTCGCGGGCGGTGACGACGTACTCGCCCTTCTTCAGGGTGGTGGCGTAGGCGCTGGCCAGGCGGACGCACAGCTCGGCGGTGATCTCGACGTTGACCAGGCCGCTCACGCCCCGGGGGCCGAACAGGCTGCGCTGGCCGCGCGACTCCCAGATGACGCTGGTGTTGACGACCGCGCCGGCCTCGATGGTCTTGAACGGGTAGACCCTGACGCCGCTGGAGACGTACGCCTCGGACTCGATGACGCACTCGTCGCCGATGACCGCGTTCTCCTCGATGCGGGCGCCGGTCATGACGTCGGTGCTCTTGCCGACCACGCAGCCGCGTAAGTGGGCGCCGGGGCCCAGGTAGACGTTGTCGTGGACGATCGCGCGGTGCAGGAAGGCGCCCTCGCGGACCACGACGTTGCTGCCGAGCACGGTGTACTCGCGCAGCTCGGCGCCCGCCTCGACCTTGGCGTAGTCGCCGATGAGCAGCGGGCCCTTGAGCACGGCGTCGGGGTCGACCGAGGCCGACTCGGCGACCCAGACGCCGGGCGAGAGCTCGAAGCCGCCGAGGTCCAGCTCGACCCGGCCGGACAGGGCGTCGGCGTGGGCCTTGAGATAGCTGTCGTGGGTGCCGACGTCCTCCCAGTAGCCGTCGGCGACGTAGCCGTAGATGGCGGCGCCCTGCTCCAGCAGGGCGGGGAAGACGTCGCTCGACCAGTCGACGGGCTCGCCGGTGGCGACGGCGTCGAGGATCTCGGGCTCCATGACGTAGATGCCGGTGTTGACGGTGTCGGAGAAGACCTGGCCCCAGGTGGGCTTCTCCAGGAAGCGCTGCACGCGCCCGCCCTCGTCGACGATGATGATCCCGAATTCGAGGGGGTTGGGGACGCGCTTGAGCCCGATGGTGACAAGTGCCGAATTTTCCCGATGAAAACGGATCATTTCGGATAAATCGATGTCCGTGAGGGCGTCGCCGCTGATCACCAGGAACCGGTCGTCGCGCAGGCGGTCGGCGGCGTTCTTGACGCTGCCGGCGGTGCCGAGAGGGACGTCCTCGGTGGCGTACTCCAGGTGCATGCCCAGCTCGTCGCCGTCGCCGAAGTAGTTGCGCACCAGCGCCGCCAGGAACTGCACGGTCACCACGGTCTCGGTGATGCCGTGCCGTTTGAGCAGGCGCAGGACGTGCTCCATGATCGGGCGGTTGACCACCGGCAGGAGGGGTTTGGGCTGGTTGGCGGTCATCGGCCGCAGCCGCGTGCCCTCCCCGCCCGCCATGACGACCGCCTTCACCCGCTCACTCCTTCTTGGCCGAGGTCACGAGCCGGCGCACCTGCACCACGTACAGCAGTCCGGCCCACCAGTACAGGCCCGTTCCCCAGAGGGCGAAGGCCCAGCCGACGATCCGGGCTATATCGGCATACCACCCGGAGTGGGAGGCAAGGAAGAGGAGGGGGAAGGCGTACATGAGGTTGAACATCGCGGCCTTGCCCAGGAAATGCACCTGAAGTGCCCGGTAGCCGTGCCTGCGGAGGACGGGGAAGGAACACGCGACGAAGACTTCGCGCGCCAGGATGACCAGCACCAGCCACCACGGGATCACCTCGCGCAGCAGCAGCGCCAGGATCGTGGCGAAGACGTAGAGCTTGTCGGCGGCCGGGTCGATGAGCCGGCCGAGCTTGCTGGTCTGGTTGAACGCCCGGGCGATCTTTCCGTCGAGCCAGTCGGTGAAGCCCGCGACGGCGAGGATCCCGATGGCCCACCCGTCCGCCTGCGGCACGAGGACCAGCCACAGGAACACGGGCACGCCGAGGAGGCGCAGGAAGCTCAGCAGGTTGGGAACCGTCCAGATCCGGTCCTCGGCGGAAGTTTCGCTCACGCAGCAGACCCTACTGATTGCGCCGAACTCCCGCGCAGCCGGTCGGGCCCGGCCCCGTGGTCCGCCGTCAGGCGCGCTGGAAGGAGTGCGTACGGCCGACCTCGGCGAAGCCGAGCCGGGCGTAGAAGTCCTTCGGCCAGTCGGCCGCGTCGGCGACCAGGAAGATCAGCTCGGCGCCGGCCGCCTCGGCGAGCAGCGCGCTCAGCAGCGCGCGGGCGTGACCCCTGCCGCGATGCTCCTCGGCCGTCCAGACGTCCTCGATCTGGGCGACGCCGCCGTGCAGGTAGAGGTCGGCGCGGGCGGCGAGCTCGCCGCCGGGGGCGCGCACGCCGCGGAAGAGCACCCGGTCGGCGCCCGCCACGCGGTTCTCCACGCGCCTGGCCAGCGCCTCGACCACCTCCTCGCCCGCCTCGGGCAGGCTGCGGCGCCAGTCGCGGCGCAGCACCTCCATCAGCTCGGCCGTCTCCAGGGGCTCGGCCGGGGGCGGGTCCTCGGGGACGGCGCCGCGGAAGGCCATGACGAGGTGGACCTCGTGGGCGTAGCCGGCGCGGGCGAAGGCGGGCGCGAACGTCTCGCCGAGGCGGTCGTCGGCGACCGTCACCAGCCGGTGGGCGTGGCCGGTCAGGACCTCGTCGGCGGCCCGCAGCACCTCGTCCGGCTCGGCGGGCTCCCACACGAGGAGGCGGTTGTCGTCGTAGGAGCCGGGGTAACGCTCGTCGAGCACGGCCACCCCGCCGGGCACGGGCACCTCGCGCGGCGCCCGGCGGCGGGCGAAGCCGCGCAGGAACGCGAGCGCGCGGGCCAGGTCGGCCGCGTCGCTCTCGCGCCGTAAGGCGGCCAGGTGGGCGACGTCGTCCATCACACCCGCCACGCCAGGAACGCGGGCCATGCCCGCCATGTCAGGAAGGCGGGCCATGCCCGCCGTGCCGGGACCGCGGGCCGTGCCCGCCGTGCCGGGAGCGCGGGCCGTGCCCGCCACGTCGGGCGTGAGCGGTCAGCCGGCACTGCGCACGGCCTTGAGGAACGCCTCGATGAGGGCCGGGTCCTTCACCCCGGGCGCGGTCTCGACGCCGCTCGACACGTCGACCCCCCACGGGTCGGCGGCGGCGATCGCCTCGGCCACGTTGTCCGGGGACAGGCCACCGGCCAGCAGCCAGCGCCCCGACGGCCGGCCTCGCACGGCCGCCCAGTCCCACGGCTGCCCGGAGCCGGCGTGCGGGGCGTCGACCAGGAGAAGGTCCTCGTCGTAGGCGCCGCAGCGCAGGTCGGCCTCCGAGTCGACGGCGCGGACCAGGGTGGGGCCGAGGTCGCGCAGCGCGAGGAAGTCGGCGTGCGGGTGACGGCCGTGGAGCTGGATCGCCCGCACGCCGGAGGTCAGCGCCGCCGCCCGGACCGTCTCCGGGTCCTCGCCGCGGAAGACGCCGACGGTCAGGACGTGCCCGGGCACCGCCGCGGCCAGCTCGGCGGCGCGCTCGGGCGTGACCCGGCGCGGGCTGCGGGTCATGACGAACCCGATGGCGTCGGCCCCCGCCTCGACGGCGGCGGCCACGTGGGCGGGCTCGCTCAGGCCGCAGATCTTGACGTACACACCCACGACATTAGCGGCGCCGGGCGGCTGCCGGCGACCACGACCAGAACAGCAGCGCGAGGATCAGCCCGAACAGCATCACCCCGTTGGGCAGGTGCGCCCCCAGGACCGCCCAGGTGAAGTGCTGGGCCATGCCGAGGACGAACAGCGCGAGGCTGGCCAGGGCGGGCCAGCCCGCGCCGCGGCCCGGCCGCCAGACCAGCACGGCCAGCACGATCTGCACCAGGGCGATGAGGTGGACCACCATCCCGGCCATCACGTGCGTCTCGGCCAGGGACTCGGTCTCGACCGCCTGCCCGGCGAACGAGGCCGCGACCAGCAGCGCGGCGGCCTGGGCGATGATCGCCACGCGGAGCGCGTACAGCAGGCCGGCGGAGACCTGGCCGGCGGCCGGCCGGTTCATGACCGTGGTGCTCTCCATGTCAGAGGTCCTTTCGAAGCAAGGTTCGGTGCGGGACCTCATGGTGGCGACGCGCGGCTCGGGGCGTCGTCAGCCTGCGGGATGAGAGCCGGTCCGCCCCGCGGCGGAGCGGGCGGGAGCGCAGGTCAGGAACCCCGGCGGACGGGGCGGAAGGCGGCGTCCACCAGGCCCGCGCGGTGGGCGACCACGGCGGCCTGGATGCGGTTGCGCAGCCCCAGCTTGTCCATCGCGGCGGCGATGTGAGTCTTGACCGTGGTCACGCCGACGTGCAGCTCCTCGGCGATCTCGGCGTTGGACAGGCCGGTGCCGACCAGGGCGAGCACCTCCAGCTCGCGCTCGGTCAGCCCGGCGGGCACCGGGGCGGCGGCCTGCTCCTCGGCGGCGAGGAAGCGTTCGACGACGCGGCGCAGCACGGACGGCGCGAGCAGCTGCTCCCCCGTGGCGGCCCGGCGCACGGCGTCCACCATCCGCTCCGGCTCGTCGTCCTTGACCAGGAACCCGACCGCTCCGGCGCGGAGGGCGGCGTGCACGTTGGCGTCCTCGGCGAACGTGGTCAGCACGACGATCCTGATGCCCGGCCGCGCGGCCAGCACCCGCTTGATCGCCTCCAGCCCGTCCACGCGGGGCATGCGCAGGTCCATGAGGATGACGTCGGGCAGGTGCCGTTCGGCCAGGCGGACCGCCTCGGCGCCGTCCTCGGCCTCCCCGACGACCTCCATGTCGCCCGCGGCCTGCAGCAGCATGCGCACGCCCGCGCGGACCAGCGCCTGGTCGTCGGCCACCAGGACGCGGATCACGTGGCGCTCCTCGCGGGCAGGCTCGCGGCCAGCAGCCAGCCGCCCTCGCCGTCGGGGCCGGCGCTGAGGGTGCCGCCGAGCGCGCGCACCCGTTCGCGCATGCCGGCCAGGCCGCGGCCGGAGGACGGCAGGCGTTCGATGACGGTGGGCGGGGGGCCGTTGCGGATCTCCACCGACAGCCCCTCCCCTTCTGGGGCGACGCTGACGCTGACCCGGGTGCCGGGGCCGGCGTGTTTGAGCACGTTCGTGAGTCCTTCCTGGACGATGCGCGCCGCCGAGGCGCGGGCGGTGAGCGGGGCCTGGTCGGTGGCGGGGTCGAGGTGGAGGTCCACGACGAGGCCGGCGGCGGCCATGCGCTCGGCCGACTCGCGTACGACGTCGGTGGGGTCGGCCAGCAGGTGCGGCTGACGCTCGGGCTCGCGCAGCAGGTCGAGCAGGTCACGCAGGTCCTGCAGCACCTGGTGTCCGGTCTCGCGGATGTCGCTGAGCGCGTCGGCGACCGGGCCGTCGGGGGCGGTGTAGCGGGCGGCGCTGGCCCGCAGCACCATGGCGCCGACGTGGTGGGCGACGATGTCGTGGACGTCGCGGGCGATGCGTTCGCGCTCGGCGAGCTGGTCGGCCCGCACCTGGGCGACGGCCGCGCGGGCCGCCTCCTCGGCGCGCAGCCGCTCGGCGGCCGCGGCGGCCTGCCGCATGCCGAGGTAGCGGCCGATGGCGATGGGCGTGGCGACCAGCATCATGAGCACGCCGACGCGGAACGGCGTGACCTCGGTGCCCTCGCCGACGACGGCGATGGCGGTCAGCATGCAGCCGGCCGCGTAGGCCGCCACCAGCCACGCCGCCGACGCCACCCGCATGGCGAACACGCCGACGGAGATGAGCGTGAGGATCACGCAGGTGTTGACGGCCTCGTTGAGATAGGTGTCGGCGCACACCAGCAGCACGCCCTGGCCGAGCAGGACCAGGCCGGGCAGCCTCCTCGCCACCCCCAGCGACAGGCCGCCCACCACGGCCAGCAGCCCGACCACCCAGACGGGCTGGCTGCCGGAATGCCAGGTCGTCCAGGTGCTCAGCACGGTGATGGCCACGCCCCCGGCGGCCAGCAGCGCGTCCGGGGTGACGTCGCGCTCCTCCAGCGGCCCGGCCGAGCCGCGCAGGTACGCGCCCAGCACGGCGGGCACGACCGGCAGCAGCACCGAGTACATCCAGCTGTTGACCGTGAGCGCGATGCCGGGATCGGCGATGTTGACCGCGGTCGCGGCGACGGCGGCGGCCGCCGCGACCACCGTGCCGCGCCGCCCGGAGCGGAACCCGGCCACGCCGACCGCGACGCAGAGGAGGATCTGCGCGGTGTTGGAGGTGTACGAGCCGAGCTGGTCGGTGATGACGAGCAGCGCGGCGAGGTAGAGGGTGACCGGCACCGGCCGGCTGCGGACGAACCCCATGGGCAGGCCGGCCAGCAGCCCCATCGGCAGGTTCGCCTCGGCCGGCAGGTAGGTCGTGTCGCCCGCGTGAGCGGTGGTGAACAGGTCCAGTGCCACTCCCGAAACCGCCAGGAGGACATCCAGCGGCACACCGCGCCAACGCATGCACTCACGCTATCCGCACACCGTGAACCGCTGATCCTCCGGTCGAAGGATGCCGCCTCCTCCTACTGGCCGCAGGTACGCCCGGTGGGTGGAGCGGTGTAGAGGGATCTTGGCCGTACTTTCGTCGCATGTCCAACGACACCGCACTTTTCCTCGGCCAGTTCCTGCGCTCCCCCGCCGTGATCGGCGCGGTCGCCCCCAGCTCGCGGCGGCTGGCCGCGGCCGTCTGCGCGCCGGTGCCCGAGCGCGGCGAGCCCACGGTCGTCGAGCTCGGGCCGGGCACGGGGCCCTTCACGGAGGAGATCCAGCAGCGGCTGGGCGGGCGCGGTCACCATCTGGCGGTGGAGCTGAACGCGCCGATGGCGAAGCTGCTCGCCGCGCGGTTCCCCCTGGTGGACGTGGCGCACGCGGACGCGGCCCGGCTGGGCGAGCTGCTGCGGGAGCGGGGGCTGAGGCAGGCGGACGTGGTGGTCAGCGGGCTGCCGTGGGCGGCCTTCCCCGAACAGGCCCAGCGGGACCTGCTGGGGGCGGTGACGGCGGCGATAGGGCAGGGCGCCGCGTTCACGACCTTCTCCTACATCCACGCGATCCCGCTCAGCTCGGCGCGGCGGTTCCGCGCGCTGCTGGCGGAGCGGTTCGAGGAGGTCGTGCCGGGCCGGACGGTGTGGCGCAACGCCCCGCCGGCGTTCGTCTTCCACGCCCGGCGGCCCCGGGCGTGACCCGCCCGGGGCGCACCGGGTGGGGGGCGGGCGCACCCGAGGCGGAGGAAGCTCTGGCTCAACCACCTCACGCCACAGGTGCTCACCCGCGCGGTGCGCCCGGGTGCCGATCGACCCCGCCTGCCCTCGCCTCGCCGATCACGCACGGGCCCTGACGTGATCGCCGCGGGCGGGCCCGCCGGCAGGATCCTCGGCGCCGTCCCGCGGGGCGCCATCGCCTCGGCGGCGCCGGCCCCGGGTCGCCCCGGTCTCCGTGTGCGCGCAACCCCCTTCTTCGTCGTCCCGCACGCGGCCGGCGGCCCGCCGCCTTCCCGGCCCGTCCGCCGGGGCGGCGTTCTCGACCTCGCCGGACGGTCCGTCATTGATCTGCGCCTACCCGGAGCGGGCGGAAGCACACGCCCCTCCGTCAGCTCCCCGTGTCAGCCGAACGCCGGCGGGCGCTTCTCGCGCAGCGCGCGGACGCCTTCGGCGACGTCGGGGCCGGTGAAACCGAGGAACTCCATGGCCAGCGAGGCGTCGAAGGACGGTCCGGCCAGGCGCAGCCAGTTGTTGAGCGCGTACTTGGTCAGCCTGATCGCCTCCTGCGCGCCGGAGGCGAGCCGGACGGCGAGCTCCATGGCCCGCTCGTGCACCTGGTCGTCGTCGACGCAGACGCTCACCAGCCCCATGCGCTCGGCCTCCTCGCCGGTGACCGGCTCGCACAGCAGCAGGTGGTATTTCGCCTTGGCCAGGCCGCACAGCAGCGGCCAGACGATGGCGGCGTGGTCGCCGGCGGCGACGCCGAGGCGGGTGTGGCCGTCGATGATGCGGGCGGTGCGCCCGGCGACGGAGATGTCGGCGAGCAGCGCCACCGCCAGCCCCGCGCCGACGGCGGGGCCCTGGATGGCGGAGACGACGGGCTTGCCGCAGTTGAGCACGTTGTAGACGATGTCGCGGGCCTCGCCGAACACGCGCAGCCTGGTCGCGTGGTCGGCCATCATCTCCTCGATCATCGACAGGTCGCCGCCGGAGGAGAACGCCCGGCCCTCTCCCCTGATGAGGACGGCCCGTACGCTGTCGTCGCGGTCGGCGTCGCGCCAGATCTCGGCCAGCTCGCGGTGGGCGGCGGCGTCGACGGCGTTGAGCCGGGCGGGCTCGCTGATCGTGATGCGCAGCACGCCGTCGGCCGGGGTGTCGAGGCGCAGCTTCTCGTAGCGGGCGTAGGCGTCGTCCTTCACCGGTCCTCCTGGGTCAAAGGGCCTGCCTGAGCCGGGCGGCCAGGTAGTCGCGGGCCTCGGCGCCCTGGTCGAACAGGCCGGGCAGGGCGGTGAAGCCGTGCAGGGCGCCGTCCCAGCGGCGGCACTCGGCCGGCACGCCGGCCTCGGCCAGGCGGCGGGCGTACGCCTCGCCCTCGTCGCGCAGCACGTCGTACTCGGCGGTCACGACGGTCGCGGGCGGCAGGCCGGCGACGTCGGGCAGCCGCAGCGGCGACAGCCTCGGGTCGGCGGGGTCGGTGTCGCCGGCGTAGCAGCGCAGGGACCAGGCCAGCTCGGCGGCGGACAGGAGGTAGCCCTTGGCGTGGTCGCGGTGGCTGGGCAGCTCCATGGCGGCGTCGAGGAGCGGGCAGGCCAGCGCCTGGTGGGCCAGGCGCAGGCCGGCGTCGCGGGCCTGCCAGGCGGCCACGGCCGCGAGGTTGCCGCCCGCGCCCTCGCCGGCGACGGCCACGACGCCGTTGCTCTGGTAGAAGGCGGGCCGGGCGAAGATGTCGCGCACGACGGTCCAGGCGTCGTCGGGCGCGGCGGGGAACGGGTGCTCGGGGGCCTGCCGGTAGTCGGCCGACACCACCACCGCGCCGGTGCGGACGGCGAGGAAGCGGCCCATCGCGTCGGAGCGCCTGACGTCGCCGATGACGAAGCCGCTGCCGTGGACGAAGCCGCCGCCGTGGAAGTAGACGACGACCGGCAGCGGGTGGTCGCCGGGGTCGGCGCGGTAGACGCGGATCGGCACGTTCTCGGCCAGCTCGTCGCGGACGAAGGGCAGCGTGGTCAGCGGGCCGCGGTGCAGCGCGTACGGGTCGGGGGCCGCGCGGGCCCGCCGGATGTCCTCCGGCGTGCGCGCGTCGTGGTCGGTGCCCTCGTCAGACCCGGCGGTGGCGAGGAAGCTCCGCGCCTGGGGGTGCAGCGGCATGATCGCAGCCTAGCGGGCCGCCTCCATGAACGCATCGAAGATCCGGGTGTCCCCGTCCCGCTCGGGATGCCACTGCACGCCCACGCCGAAGCGGTGTCCCTGCAGCTCCACGCCCTCGACGATCTGGTCCTCGGCCCAGGCGACGGCCAGCAGGCCGGTGCCGAGGCGGCGTACGGACTGGTGGTGCGGCGCGACCACCTCGACGCGGTCGCCGACGGCCTTGCCGAGCGTGCTGGTCACGCTCACCTGGATCGTGTGGGCGCCCGGCCCGGCGTGCCGGTCGCTGTCGAGGGAGTCGGGCAGCCACGGGATCAGGCTGCCGCCCTGGGCGACGTTGAGCACGTGCATGCCGCGGGCGATGGCCAGGATGGGCACGTCGGCGCGTACGGCGGCGCGGGCCAGCGCGAGCTCGAAGCGGTCGCGGTTGGGCTGCGGCTCGGGGACGCGGGCGTCCTGCTCGCCGTTGTAGGCGTCCGCGCCCACCTCGACGCCGCCGGCGAGGACGAGGCCGCTCAGGCCGCGTACGTAGTCCTCCACCGCGTACGAGCTGACCGGCGGCAGGACCACCGGCGCTCCGCCCGCCCGCAGCACCGCCTTGGCGTAGGAGGGAGGCGACAGGACCGCCTCCCTGACCCAGTCGCCCCAGCGGGCGGCCTCGAAGTAGGCGGTGATGCCGATCAGCGGTCGGGACATGCGCTCTCCCGGGGGGCAGGATGGAGTTTGGTGCCGCCGGCCCGTCAGCGCCGACGGCTTGAGGCCCATCATGGCGTACGCGCTTTCCGGTATGTCACTTCTCCCAAAGATCCCCCCACATCGGACTTCAGGCTGTTCGTCCGCTTCACTGCCGCCTGTCAGGCGACCGCCTCCCGTGCCAGGCTCTCGCACAGCGCCCAGACCGCGTCCTGGTTGCGCCGGTCGAGGGCGCTCGCGGGCCAGTCCACCCGGCGGCTCTTCATGCTGAAGTAGGCCCCGCTGACCCCCTCGACCTCGGGGCTCGACGCCAGGTGGATGCTGGAGCGGGCGGGCTTGGTGAGGTCGCCGAACACGTGCGGCGCGGCCAGCCGCAGCAGCGGGACGACCGGGCGGTAGGCGTAGGGGAACGATCCCATGGTCATCGACCGGTTCATCGGCGTGTGTCCGTGGCCCGGATAGGCGACGTTGACCGTGACGCCGCTGCCGGCCACCTCCTCGGCGAAGCGCAGGCTCATCGCCATGAGCATCGTCTTCGTGTGGTTGTACTGGCTGAACGTCCATCCCATGAAACGGCGCTCCGCCTGCAGGTTGCCCAGGTCGATCGGCCCGCCGGGGATGCCGCCGGTGATGTTGACGACCCGGCCGCGGAGCACGGGCAGCAGCAGGCGGGTGAGCGTGTACGGCGTCAGCACGTGGGCGGCGAAGTTGAGCTCCACGCCGTCCTCCGTGAGGGTGCGCCGCGGCGGGTTGACGCCGACGTTGTTGACCAGCACGTCCAGCCGGTCGCAGCGCCCGGCCACCTCGGCGGCGAGCCTGGCGACCTCGCGCTGCCGCGTCAGGTCCGCGGCGACGGCCTCCACTCGGGCGCCACCGGCACCGAGCTCCTCGGCCGCCTGCCGGGCGCGTACGGGGTCGCGTCCGACCAGGATCACCCGGGCGCCCAGGGCGGCCAGCCCGCGCGCGGTCTCCTTGCCGATCCCACCGGTGCTGCCGGTCACCAGCACGGTCTTTCCTCGCATGAGAACCTCCGGTCCCACAGTTCGTAGAGCAATGCCCTAAATATGACACTCAGTGCCACACCTGGCAACTGGTGTAGGCTCTGGGGTCATGGAGGGTCTGCGGGATCGCACCCGGCGCGCCGTCCGCGCCGAGCTGGCCGGGCGGGCGCTGGAGCTGTTCACGACGCACGGGTTCGACGAGACGACCGTCGACGACATCGCGCGCGCCGCCGGGATGTCCAGGCGCAGCTTCTTCCGCTACTTCCCGAGCAAGGAGGACGTGCTCTTCGGGCAGCTGGAGGCGATGGGCGAGCAGGTCGCCGAGGAGATCGCCGCCCGGCCGCCACAGGAGGGGCCCTGGGAGTGCCTGCACGCGGTGCTGCGCGGCTGGGAGGCGCGGATCAACACGCAGGCCGAGGTGATGCGGCTGGTCGAGCGCACCCCGGCGCTGCGCGCGAGGCTCCTGCAGAAGCGCGACGAGGCCCGCGTCCGGATCGTCGAGGCGCTGATCGGGCGGGGGGTGGGGGCGCTGGAGGCCGATCTCGCGGCGGCCGCCGCCGGGGCCGCGCTCGACACGGTGGCCCGCGAGTGGCTGCGCACCCACGAGGGCGCCGACGAGGGCGCCGGCGAGGGCGCGGGCGAGGGCGCGGGCGGGAACGCCGACCGGGTGGAGCTGACGGACCGCGTCTTCGCCATGCTCCGGCCCGCGTTCCTGAGCTGACCCGCCCCTCCGGACCCTCGCGCCACAAAAGGCGAACACGACTTTTGTTCGGATTAATTGCCCCCGGAATAACGAAAAAAGCGATCGCGGAGAAATTCGCCCCCTATTGCGGCGAAACGGTTGTGACGCGTCAGGCGGGGTGTAAGACTCCTTTGCGAGCGCGTGGTAGCCGGGGCCGGACCGCGCCGCTCGCCACCCGGAGCCGTCAGGGAGGTGGAACGACGAGGACCGGAGCGTTTCTCCGGTCAGCAAAGTGGGGTTGCGTACAAATGTCGTTGAATCCGCGCCTGGTGAAAGAGAGTTTCTCCGTCGTCGAGCCGCACGCAGAACGGGCCACCGCCTATTTCTACGGCCGCTTGTTCGCCGAGAACCCGCAGCTGCGCGCCATGTTCCCGCCCGCCATGGACGTTCAGCGCGACCGCCTGTTCGGCGCGCTGACCCGGATCGTCTGGAGCCTCGACAGCCCCGACGGCCTCGACTCCTACCTCGGCCAGCTTGGCAGGGACCACCGCAAGTACGGTGTCCTCGCCGAGCACTACACCGCCATCGGCAACGCGCTGCTGGCCACGATCCGCCGCTTCGCCGCCGACATCTGGGACCACGAGATCGAGGCGGCGTGGGTGTCGGCGTACACCGCCGCGGCCAACTCCATGATCCGCGCGGCCGACGCCGACGCCGGCGTCTCCCCGCCCTGGTGGCTGGCCGACGTCGTCGGCCACGAGCTGCGCCACCGCGACATCGCGGTCATCACGCTGCGGCCGGCGCAGCGGCTGCCGTACCTGCCGGGCCAGTACGTCAACGTGCAGACCTCCCGCTGGCCGCGCGTGTGGCGGACGTTCTCCATCGCCAACGCGCCGCGTCCGGACAACACCATCCGGCTGCACGTGCGCTCGGTCCCCGGCGGCTGGGTGTCCACGGCGCTGACCCGGCACACCGCGGTGGGCGACACGGTCCTGCTGGGCCCGGCCATGGGCACGATGACGCCCGACGACGAGAGCGGGCGCGACATCCTGTGCGTGGCGGGCGGCACCGGCCTGGCGCCGCTGAAGTCGATCGTCGAGCACGTCATCGCCTCCGGCCGGCGGCCCAACATCCACCTGCTGTACGGCGCCCGCACCGCCGCCGAGCTCTACGACCTGCCCGACCTGCTGAGGATGGCCGCCGCGTTCCCGTGGCTGCGGGTGGTGCCGGTGGTCTCCGGCGACCCGTCCTGGGTGGGGATGAGCGGCGGCCTGCCCGAGGTGACCCAGCGCTTCCACTCCTGGACCGAGCACGAGGTGTACGTGTGCGGCCCGCCCGGCATGGTCAGCGAGACCGTGCGCCGCCTGCAGTCCGACGGCGTCCCCCTGTCCCGCATCCACCGGGACCTCGCCCACGCCCAGAGCTGACCGCCGGGCGGGGGCGCGGGGCCTGGTCGGGCGCGGGGCCTGGTCGGGCGCGGGGCCTGGTCGGGCGCGGGGCCTGGTCGGGCGCGGGGCCTGGTCGGGCGCGGGGCCTGGTCGGGCGCGGGGCCTGGTCGGGCGCGGGGCCGGTCAGGTGCGGGGCCGGTCAGGTGCGGCGAAAGGCGGCGGCGGTCTCCTCGTCGCCCGGCCAGAACGTCTCGATCGCCAGCTCCGACACCGTCACGTCCAGCGGGGTGCCGAACGTCGCGATCGTCGTGAACATCGACAGCACCCGGTCGCCGGCCGCGATGCGCAGCGGCACCAGGATGTCGGCCGGGCCGGGCACGTGGGCCACGTTGAGGTCCACGCCGGGGTAGGTGTAGGAGGCCAGTTCCTCGTACAGCTCCGCCAGCCGCGGGTCGCCCGAGGTCTCGGCCTGCCGCCGGATCGGGGGCAGCAGGTGGGCGCGCACCTCCGCCAGGTTGAGCAGCCGCCCGCCCATGCCCTGCGGGTGCAGCGACAGCCGCATCACGTTGACGGGCTCCTTCAGCAGCTCGGCCGGCACGCCGTCCATGAACATCCCGGCCGCCGCGTTGGCCGCCACCAGGTTCCACGCCGCGTCCACCACGACCGCCGGGTACGGCTCGTGCCCGGCGAGGATCCGGTCCAGCGCCTGGCGCACCACCCCCAGCTCCGGCGCGCGCACCTCCCGCTCGGGGTACATCGGCGCGAACCCGGCCGCGGTCAGCAGCGCGTTGCGCTGCCGCAGCGGCACCTCCAGCTCCTCGGCCAGCCGCCGCACCATCTCACGGCTCGGCCGGGCCCTGCCGGTCTCCAGGAAGCTGATGTGGCGGGCCGACACCTCGGCCTCGATGGCCAGGTCGAGCTGGCTCACCCGCCGCCGCTGCCGCCACGACCGCAACAACTCACCAAAAGTCTCATTTCGTACGGCTACCGCTCCCATGCCGGAAAACCTACCGTTCCGAGGGAAGCGCCACGATTACCCGTCAGGTAATGGGCGGCCCGGCGAGCCGAGGCCGGGGACGTCACGGGGCGAATCCACCAGTGCCCGGAAGTTGTCGGCGGCGCGTGGCACGATGGGCGCCAAGCCCCACCCGACAGCGACACGCTCACCAGAGACACGCCGTTTCACCTCCGCGCCCGCATCCTCCGCTCCCGCTCCGAGACCAGCTTCCACGCTGAAGGAGATCCGATGACTGACGCACTGCTCGCGATCGGCACCCGCAAGGGCCTGTTCCTCGCCCGCTCCCGCGACGGCGGCCCGTTCGAGATCGAGCCGATCCAGTTCTCCACGGTGGCGGTCCCCTCGGTGGCCGTCGACACCCGCGCCCCCGCCCCCCGGCTGCTGGCCGGCATCGAGTACGGCCACTTCGGCCCGTCCGTCATGTACAGCGACGACCTGGGCCGCACCTGGAGCGAGGCCGAGCGGCCGCCGATCGCCTTCCCCGAGAAGACCGAGACCACCCTGACCCGGGTGTGGCAGCTCGTGCCCTCCCCCAGCGAGCCCGGCGTCGTGTGGGCCGGGGTCGAGCCGGGCGCGCTGTTCCGCTCCGAGGACCGCGGCGTGACCTACCAGCTGGTCGAGGGGCTGTGGGAGCACCCGCACCGCCCGCGCTGGGTGCCGGGCGGTGGCGGGCTGTGCCTGCACACGATCGTCTGCCATCCCGCCGATCCACGGGTGATGGGCGTGGCGATCTCCACGGGCGGCTTCTACCGCACCTCCGACGGCGGGCTGTCCTGGGAGGCGGCCAACCAGGGCATCAGGGCGCCGTTCCTGCCGGAGGGGCAGCAATACCCCGAGTTCGGGCACTGCGTGCACAAGGTCGCGCCCGACCCGGTCGACCCCGAACGGCTCTACCTCCAGCACCACTTCGGCGTCTACCGCAGCGACGACTTCGGCGGCGCCTGGCACGACATCGGCTCCTCGCTGCCGTCCGACTTCGGCTTCCCCGTCGTCGCCCATCCCACCCGGCCGGACACCCTCTACGTGCTGCCGCTGCACGCCGACATGGACCGCACGCCGGTCGGCCACCGCTACCGCGTCCACCGCAGCGACGACGCCGGCGGCACCTGGCGGGCGCTGGAGCGCGGCCTGCCGGAGGGGCCGGTGCACGCCGCCGTGCTGCGCGACGCGATGACCATGTCGGAGGCGGGCCTGTTCTTCGGCACCCGCGACGGCGAGGTCCACTGCTCGCGCGACGACGGCGAGAGCTGGACCCTGGTGGCCCGGCACCTGCCCGACGTCCTCACCGTGCGTGCGGCGGTGCTCTGACCCATGGCCGGATCGGTGACGATGGTGGTCTTCGTGCTGCCCAGCACGTTGCGGCGGTGGGTGAGCGGCCGGGCCGAGGTCAAGGTCTTCGCCGTGGGCGCCGACCGCGACTCCCCGCCCACCCTGGGCTCGGCGCTGGAGTCGCTGCGCCGCGCCCATCCGCTGCTGGAGGAGCGGCTGCGCGACGAGTACGGGCGCATCCGCCGCCACATCAGCATGTTCGTCTGCGGCGAGAACGCCCGGGGGCTCGGCGGCCTCGACTGTGCCCTCCCGCCGGGCGCGGAGGTCTACGTGCTGCCCGCCCTGACCTGACCTGAGCTGACCTGGCCGGCCCCGCCGGGGCGGGGGCGGGGTCAGACCTTGCGCCAGCCGGGGATCCAGGCGCCGTCCTCGACGACGTAGTCGCCGAAGAGGGCGGGGGCCTCCTCGCGCATCAGCTCGCCGATGCGCTGGAACAGCAGGCGGATCTCCTCCTCCGCCCCGACGGCGGTGCGGGCCTCGATGGTGTGCCGCAGCGTGCGGACGTTGGCCGTCCACACCAGCCCGGTGGCCAGGCCCTCGGGGGCGAACCTGCGCATGAACGAGGTGCGGTGCTTCTTCTCCGAGAACGGCACGCCCTCCTCGTCGAGCCCGAAGTGGCCGGCCATCCAGAGCTGGAACTGCTCAAGCTGCTCCAGCACCGCCGTGGCCCGCTTCATCAGCTCGGCGTCGGCCTGCGCCCACTCGGGGAACCAGAACGGCAGCTCGTCGAGGCGGACGAAACGCAGCGACTCCTGCGAGATGGCCACCCCGGGACGGTGCCGGACCAGCTCGTGGGTGAGCACCCGGCTCACGTTGTGCAGCACGAAGCTGAAGCTGACGTGCTCCAGGACCGAGCCGTGCGCGCTGGCCAGGATGTTGCGCAGGTATTCGTCCTGGTTTTCGCGGATGCGTACGACGTTGGGGTTGAGGCCCGGCTCGAAGGAGCGGTAGCAGAGCCGGCCGGCGAACTCGGCGAGGTTCTGCGCGTCGAGGTCGCCGCGGTCGAGCCGCTCCAGCCAGCTCTCGCCGCCGACCTCGGAGAGGTAGCGGGCCAGCTCGTCGTAGTCGAGCGCCGGACGGGCGACGACGAAGACCTCGGGTTCGACACTGCGCATGTTTTCTTGAGCCCCCCGCTCGTTCGGATATTCGGTGACCGCAGTCATGCATCCAACCAGGTGAGAGGCCGTTTGGGAAACGGGCCGGTCAGAGGCGGTAGACGCGGCGGGCGTTGCCCGAGCCGATCATGTGGGCGATGCGGGCGGCGTCGGCGGCGCTCCACTCGCCGTCGCGGACGCGCCCGGCCAGGGCCGTGCCGAGGGCGCGCCGGTAGTAGAGCGCGCCGAGCAGGCAGCTCTCGGCCAGGCCACGGGAGCCGGAGCTGAACAGCAGCTTGTGGAACGGGGCCAGCTCCAGCAGGTCCTCCATGACCCGGGCCGCGGCGCCCGCGGTGTGCGGCAGGGCGAGGCCGACGTCCACGTAGACGTGCGGGTGGAGGCCGGCGAGGTAGGCGGCCTGGCGGTGGAACGGGTAGCAGCCCAGCAGGATCACCGGGACGCTCAGGGGCTGCAGGGCGGCGATGAAGGCGCTCAGCCGGACCGGGTCGGCGCGGTGCGGGCCGGGCGGCTCAGGGGCCGCGACGAGGCCGCTGAGCAGCAGCTCGGACGCGCTCAGCCCGCGCCCGCCATGACCGGTACGGCCGGGGTCGGCGGGGTCGGGCTGGGGCGGGACGGGGGCGGCGGAGGTGGGGAAGCCGGTGTGGAGCTGGAGGGGCAGGCCGCGTTCCCTGGCCACGTCCACGGCGCTCCACAGCAGGTGCCGCAGCAGCACCGGGTCGGTCAGCGGCTCCCTGGGCGCGGCGAGCCGCCGGTTGGCGGCGGCGATCACCGAGCCGCGGCTCGGCCGGGCCGGGTCGAAGTCGAGCCCGCACCGGGTGGCGACGACGGTCTTGAGCCCGACGGCGCGGGCGGCGCGGGCGGACAGCTCCTCGCCCAGGGTGTCGAGGTAGTCGACGGCGAGCGCGGCGCTCTCGGCGACGTCCTGCTCGATCTGCTCGACGCGGACCAGCTCGTCGGCGGCGGCGCCGCCGTGACGGCCCATCTCGGCGGCCGACAGCAGGTCGAGGTCCTCGGTCCCGGTGTCGACCAGGAACGCGACCACCCCGGCCGCGGCCAGCAGCCGCCGGTTGACCTCGACGGCCCCGAGGTCGGCCCGGCGGGAGAGGTAGACGGCGGGCGGGGCGTGCGGCTCCAGGTCGAGCACGGGCGCGCACCAGCGCCGCACCGCCATCCCGTACGGCGTGTCGAAGTGCGTGGTGCCGGGCGGCGCCGGGGCCCCGCCCTCACTGATCAGCAGCTCGAACCTGGCCCGGTTCAGGTCGTCGCGGTGCACCCCGTGGCAGTGGTGGTCCACCAGCGGGGCCAGCAGCGCGTCACGCACCGTGACGGGCAGTTCTACGGGGAGCATGCGGAGACTCTAAGGGAGCTCCGCACGCCCCCGCGCCGATTTCCACACAGCCGTTTTCACACAGCCGTTTTCACACAGCCGGCGTCACCGGCGGGACAGGCGCAGCACGTTCGCGATGACCTTGGCGCCCGCGCCGCCCTCCTGGGTGAGGATCGACTCGGGGTGGAACTGCACGGCGAAGCGGCGCCGCTCGGGGTCCTCGATGGCCATGACGTTGCCGTCGGGCGTGAGCGCGGTGGCCTCGAACCCGACTACTCCGGGCTGCTTGGCGTGCAGCGAGTGGTAGCGGGCGGCGGTGAACCGCTCGGGCAGGCCGTCGAGCAGGGCGCTGTCGCCGAGCCGGCCGACCTCGCCGCGCTTGCCGTGCTCGGGGTAGCCGAGCAGCTCCAGCGTGCCGCCGGCGTGCTCGACCATGGCCTGCAGGCCGAGGCAGACGCCGAAGACCGGCAGGTCGCGGGCGTAGACCTGGTCGAGCAGGGCGGACATCCCGAAGTCGGACGGCCAGCCGGGGCCGGGCGAGAGCACGACAAGGTCCGGCGCGATGTCGTCGATCATGTGGGGCGGGAAGCCGTGGCGCAGGGTCACGACGTCGGCGCCCTCCTGGCGGAAGTAGTCGGCCAGGGTGTTGACGAAGGAGTCCTCGTGGTCCACGAGCAGCACCTTCATGCCGAGCCCCGGCTGCGGGCGGGCCTCGGCGACCGGGACGGCGCCGGGCTCGTTGACCGCGGCGAGGGCGCCGAGCAGGGCGCTGGCCTTGAGCTCGGTCTCGCGCTCCTCGGCCTCGGGGTCGGAGTCGAACAGCAGCGTGGCCCCGGCGCGGACGGTGGCCACGCCGTTCTTGATCTGGGCGGTGCGCAGGGTGAGGCCGGTGTTCATGGAGCCGTCGAAGCCGATGAAGCCGATGGCGCCGCCGTACCAGCGGCGGGTGGTGGCCTCGTGGTCCTCGATGAACTGCATGGCCCAGGTCTTGGGCGCCCCGGTGACGGTGACGGCCCACATGTGGGTGAGGAAGGCGTCGAGGGCGTCGAACTCGGGGCGCAGGCGGCCCTCGATGTGGTCGACGGTGTGGATGAGGCGCGAGTAGAGCTCGATCTGGCGGCGGCCGATGACCTTGACGGTGCCGGGGACGCAGATGCGCGACTTGTCGTTGCGGTCCACGTCGGTGCACATGGTCAGCTCCGACTCCTCCTTGACGCTGGACAGGAGGGTGCGGATGGCCTCGGCGTCCTCAACCGGGTTGCTGCCGCGGGCGATCGTGCCGGAGATCGGGCAGGTCTCGACGCGGTCGCCGCTGACCCTGACGTACATCTCGGGCGAGGCTCCGACCAGGTGCTCGCCCTCGCCGAGGCTGATGAGGAACTCGTACGGGGCGGGGTTGCTGCGGCGCAGGCCGCGGTAGAAGGCGGCCGGGTCGGTGCAGGCGGCGTGGAAGACCTGGCCGGGCACCACCTCGAACAGGTCGCCACGCTTGAACTTCTCCTTGGCGGCGGCGACGACCTTGGCGTAGTCGCCCCTGACCGGGTTGGGGGGCAGCTCGCCGGGCTCGCGGAGCGGCGTGGCGGAGCCGGCGCGCTCCAGCCCGCGGGTGGTGGCGCCGTCGACGGTGAACTCGTAGCGGTATTCGACGCAGGTCTCGCGCTGGCGGTCGACCACGACGAGCCGGTCCGGCAGGTGGAGCACCAGGTCGCGCTGGTCGTCGGGGCGGACGAGCTCCTGCCGGATGGGCTCGAACTGGAAGGCCAGGTCGTAGCCGAAGGCGCCGTACAGGCCGAGGTGCGGGTCGTCGCCGCGGAAGGCGGCGATGACCTCGCGGATGGCGGTGAAGACGGTGGGCCGGCGGCTGCGCTGCTCCTCGGGGAGCAGGTCCTCCGACTCGGGGACGTGCACCTCGACCCGGTCGGCGGTCGGCTCGCTGACCGGCTTGCCCGCGGCCAGCAGGCAGGAGGCGACGGCGGGCAGGACGACGCGGCCGCGCTCGTTGAGCGCGGTGGCCGCGATAGTGCGGCCGCGGGCGACCAGTTCGAGGCACGGGTCGACGTAGCCGAAGGCCCATCGGCTGTAGCGGCCCGGGTAGTCCATGCCCGAGGAGAAGGCGCCGCCGCGGCGCTCCCCGAGGGCGGTCACGATCTCTTCGAGCGCCGCCTCGTCGACCTCGCGAGCCTCGCGCTCGACGCCGATCCCCCCGGCGGTGGTATATCCGCTCGTCTCCACTTGCTGCCCCTTACCACGTGAAATGATCGAGCCCCGGGGGCGGACACGAGAAAGGCCGCCTTCCGGGGCGGCCGTCCATGAGGAATGCGAAACTCGCGCCGCCTAGGAGCGGCGCCACCACTGGAGCTGAGCGCTGTTTCGCATGCCGACAGGTTAACCCGCGGACCAAGATCGCGCAACGCGGCCACGCCGCGGCCGTGACAAAAGGCGCGCGGAGGATCTAGCTTGGGCGTTCATGGAGCGGCCCTTGGCGTGGCGGTCGATCTCGGTGGTCGCGGTCCTGCTGTTCGGGGCGCTGCTGGCGCTGAGCCCCTCCTACGGCTACCACCGCGACGAGCTGTACTTCCGGGTGCTGTCCGAGCACCCCGGCTGGGGGTACGTCGACCAGCCGCCGCTGACGCCGCTGCTGGCCGGGGCGGGCATCCGGCTCTTCGGCGACACGATCACCGGCATCCGGGTGTTCCCCGCGCTGGCCATGGCGGTCCTGGTGTGGCTGGTGGCGCTGATCGCGCGGGAGCTGGACGGCTCACGGGCGGCCCAGACGCTGGCGGCGGCGGGCACGGCGACGGGGGCGTACACCCTCATCGCGGGGCACTCGCTGCTGACGCTCAGCTTCGATCTGCCGCTGTGGGCGGCGGCCATCCTGTTCCTGCTCAAGGCGCTGCTGCGGGAGCGGGAGCCGCGCTGGTGGCTCGCCGCGGGGGCGGTGATCGGGCTCGCCACCTACAACAAGCACCTCATCGCGCTGCTGGTGCTGGGCCTGGCGGCCGGGCTGCTCGCCGCGGGGCCGCGCCGGGTGCTCGCGAACCCCTGGCTGTGGGCGGGCGGCCTGCTGGCGCTCGCGCTGGCCGTGCCGAACCTGCTCTACCAGGTGGCCAACGACTGGCCGCAGCTCAAGATGGCGGCGGCGCTCAGCGCGGACAAGGGCGCGGAGCTGCGGATGATGTACGTGCCGATGCAGCTCACGCTGTTCGGGCCGGCGGTGTCGGTGATCGCCGCGTTCGGGTTCGTCCGGCTGTGGCGGGACCGGCGGGTGCGGGCGCTGGCGGTGGCCTACCCGGTGGCCGCGGCGCTGACGCTGATCGCCGGCGGGCGCTTCGACTACACCGCCGGGCTGATCCTGCTGCTGTTCGCGGCCGGCTGCGTGTCGGCCGCCGCGGCGGCCCGCCGGGTCCGGCTGGCGGCGGGTGCGGGCCTCGCGCTCAGCGGGCTGGGCTCGGCGCTCCTGGCGCTGCCGCTGGTGCCGGTGGCGGAGCTGGCGGGGACGCCGGTGCCGGCGATCAACGAGGTGGCGCGCGAGTCGGTCGGCTGGCCCGAGTTCGTGGCGGCCGTCCAGAGCGTGCGCGCCGCGATCCCGCCGGCCGAGCAGGCGACGGCGATGGTGTTCACCGGCAGCTACGGCGAGCACGGCGCGCTGGCGCGGGCCGGGGTGCCGCGCGTGTACTCGGGGCACAACCACCTCTGGCTGTTCGGCCCGCCGCCGGACACCGCCACCACGGCGGTGCTGGTCAACGTGGGGCCGCGGATCCGCGAGCAGTTCGGGACGTGCGAGCGGCGGGCCACGGTGGACAACGGGGCCGGTCTGGACAACGAGGAGCAGGGCCTCGCGGTGTGGCTCTGCCGGGACCTGCGCACCCCCTGGTCGGTCACCTGGCCGCGCTGGCGGCATTTCAGCTGACCCGCGCCGGCGCGGGCCCGCTTTTGTGCATGACCGAATCTCCTATCTCTCTGTCATGTCACGGTTTACGACAAGTCTTGCTTTCCCGACATGCGCGCTTCACTCTTTCCGACAGAGGCGGAAAGATCACTCGAAGGAGAGCGTGTGCTCATCACCCCCCGAAGGCGGGCGGCCCTGGCCGGGCTCGTCGCCGCCGCCCTGTTATCCCCGCAGGCGTTGTTCCCGCAGGCCGCGGCCGCGGCCGAGCCCGGCAAGATCGACGCCGTCGTCCAGGCGGAGCTGGAGCAGGACGGCAAGGCCACCTTCTGGGTCCGGATGAAGGGGGCCGCCGACCTGAGCGGCGCCCGCCGGGCCGCCACCAAGCAGGCCAAGACCGAGCTGGTGGTCGAGTCCAAGACCGAGCGCGCCGAGTCGGCCCAGCGGAGCCTGCGCAAGCTGCTGGACGCCCGCTCGGCCGACTACACCTCGTTCTGGATCGTCAACGCCGTGCGGGTCACCGCCGACGAGAAGCTGGCCGCGGAGATCGCCAAGCTGCCCGAGGTCGAGACCATCGCCCCGGTCCGCACGCTCAGCCTGCCCAAGCCGGACAAGGCCACGGCCGAGGCTCGGGTGAACGCGGTCGAGTGGAACATCGACAGGATCGGCGCCCCGCGCGTGTGGAGCGAGACGGGCAACCGGGGCGAGGGCATCGTGGTCGCCACGATCGACTCCGGCGCCCAGTTCGACCACCCCGAGCTGGCCGCGAGCTACCGGGGCAAGAACCCCGACGGCACGGTGACGCACGACTACAACTGGTTCGACCCGGCCCGGGTCTGCCCGACGTCGGCGCCGTGCGACAACAACGGCCACGGCACGCACGTCATGGGCACCATGGTCGGCGCGAACGGCATCGGCGTCGCCCCCGGCGCCCGCTGGATCGCCGCCAAGGGCTGCGAGCTCAACACCTGCACCGACGCCTCCCTGCTGGCCGCCGGGCAGTGGATCCTCGCGCCCACGGACGCCTCGGGCCGGAACCCGCGCCCGGACCTCGCGCCGGACATCGTCAACAACTCCTGGGGCGGCGACGGCTACGACCCCTGGTACAAGGAGACGGTCGAGGCGTGGGTGGCGGCCGGCATCTTCCCGGCCTTCGCCAACGGCAACGAGGGCCCGGCCTGCGACACCTCAGGCTCCCCCGGCCAGTACGTCATCAGCTACAGCGCGGGCGGCTTCGACGTCAACAACGCCGTGTACGCCCGCTCCAGCAAGGGCGAGGGCGAGGGCGGCGAGATCAAGCCGAACATCTCCGCCCCTGCCGTCAACGTGCGCTCCTCCACCCCCGGCGGCACCTACGACAGCTACACCGGCACCTCGATGGCCTCGCCGCACGTGGCGGCCACGGTGGCGCTGATCTGGTCGGCCTCGCCCGCGCTGCAGGGCGACGTGGCCAACACCCGGCCGCTGCTGGACTCGACCGCCGTGGACGTCAACGACACGAGCTGCGGCGGCACCGCGGCCGACAACAACGTCTGGGGCGAGGGCCGGCTCGACGCGTACGCGGCCGTCAACGCAGCGCCGAGGGGCGAGACCGGCGACCTGAGCGGCACGGTCACCTCCGGCGGCGCGCCGCTCGCCGGGGCGGCGGTCACCGTGGCCGGGGCGGTGACCCGTACGGTCACCACCGGCGCGGACGGCCGGTACACGATCCCGCGCCTGCTGGAGGGCGACTACGAGCTGACCGCGGCCAAGTTCGGCTACGACACGGCGACCGCCCGGGTGACGATCGCCGCCGGGCAGAGCGCCACGGCGGACGTGCCGATGACGCAGAAGCCGGGCGGCACGGTGTCCGGCACGGTCAGCACGGCGGGCACGCCCGAGGCGGGCGCGACCGTGGCCGCGCGCGGCACTCCGGTGAGCGCCGTCACCGATGCGGCCGGCCGCTACAGCCTCACGCTGCCCGAGGGCTCCTACGAGCTGGACGTCACACCGGCCTCCCGCTGCTCGACCGCGGCGAGCGCCGAGGTCACCGTTGCCGGGAACGTCACCAAGGACATCGAGCTGCCGCTGCGTGGCGACGGGTTCGGCTACACCTGCCGCGGCGGGGCGCAGCCGTACGTGGCGGGGACCGAGAAGCTGGCGCTGACCGGCGACGACGAGGCCACGCAGGTGACGCTGCCGTTCCCGGTGCCGTTCTACGGGGCGGGCCAGAGCCGGGCGTGGATCGCCACGAACGGGTTCCTCACCTTCGCCGACAGCCGGGCGACCACCGCGAGCAACGGCAACCTGCCCACCACCTCGACGCCGAACAACGCGGTCTACCCGTACTGGGACGATCTGATCGTGGACGCTCAGGCCGGGGTGTACACGGCGGTGACCGGCACGGCACCGCACCGGGCGTTCGTGGTGGAGTGGCGCGACGTCGCCTTCTACAACGTCAGCGGGCAGCGGATCTCGTTCGCGGCGCTGCTGGGCGAGGACGGCTCGATCTCCTTCCGCTACAAGGACCTCGCCAGCGAGCGCGCCCGGGGCACCAGCGCCACGGTCGGCATCGAGAACGCGACCGGCACGGACGCGATGCGCTACTCCTACGAGGAGGCCGCGCTGTCCTCCGGGCAGGGCGTGACGTTCACCGCGAGCCGGCACGGCCTGGTGACCGGCGCGGTCACCGACGCCAACGACGGTGAGCCGATCGCCGGGGCGACGGTCAAGGTGGGCGACGTGGCGACGTTCACGACCGGCGCGGACGGCTCGTTCTCCGGCCAGGTGCTGGCCGGCGACTACGACGTCACGGTGTCCAGGGAGCACTACGGCACCTTCACCAAGCAGGTCTCGATCGCGCCCGGCTCGGTGACCAGGATCGACACGAAGCTGGTGACCGGGCGGGTGAGCGCGTCGGCGGCCGAGCTGACCGTGGTCATGCCGGCCGGATCCACCCGTACGCGGACGCTGACGCTCACCAACCTCGGCGCGGCGACGCCGTACACGGTGACGGGCGAGACGTGGGCGGCGGTGACGCCCGCGGCCGGTGAGCTGGCCACCGGGCAGCAGGTGACGCTCAAGGTGACGGTCTCCAGCGACGGGGTCGCGGCGGGCGCGGTGCGCGCCGGGAAGATCCTGGTGAAGTCGGCGAGCGGGCGGCAGCCCACGATCGAGATCGCGGTCAAGGTCGTGGTGCCGAGGCTCCAGGTGGCGGTCGACGTCGGCGGATCGAAGGCGGCGACCGACGCCGCCGGGGACGCCTGGACGCCGGACCGCAAGTACGCCCAGGGCTCGCACGGCTACGTCGCCACCTCCAGCAGGACGCTGAGCACGACCAGGACCGTCGCGGGGACGACGGACCAGGCGCTGTTCCGGTCCGCCCGCGAGGGCATGCTGGAGTACCGCTTCGACGGGGTGCCGGCCGGGACGTACACGGTGGAGCTGGACTTCGCCGAGATCAAGAGCACGCAGATCGGCAAGCGCGTGTTCGACGTGCTGGTCGAGGGGCAGCTCGCGATCCCGGCGCTGGACCTGGCGCTGGAGGCGGGCGCCTACACGGCCGTGGCCAGGCAGTACACGGTCCGCGTGACCGACGGGCAGCTCAACGTGCGCTTCGCCACGCGCGTGGGGTCGCCGGTGGTGAACGCGATCCGGATCTCCGAGCGGCCCGACCGCACGGCCCCCTGACGGGGCTCCCGGGCCGGTCCCTCTCCGGGGGCCGGCCCGGGCTACCGTGCCAGGACCGGCGTATGTTACTGAGTAGTACATGAGACGCGTCCGGCTCCAGCGCGACCTCCCGGTCCCGATGCCCGACGGCGTGCGGCTGCTGGCCGACCACTACGCCCCGGCCGGGGCCGGGCGGGCGCCCGTCGTCCTCGTCCGCTCGCCGTACGGGCGGCGCGGCCTGTTCGGGTTCATGTACGGCCGCGGGTTCGCCCGCCAGGGCTTCCATGTCGTCATCCAGAGCTGCCGGGGCGGCTTCGGCTCGGGCGGCACCCTGGACCCCCTCGGGGACGAGCACGAGGACGGCCTGGCCACCATCGCCTGGCTGCGCGAGCAGCCCTGGTACGGCGGCTCGTTCGCGATGTTCGGCCCCTCCTACCTCGGCTACACGCAGTGGGCCGTCGCCCCCTACGCCGGGCCGGAGCTGAAGGCGCTGGCGACGCAGATCACCGCCTCCCAGTTCCGCGACGCCGCCTACGTGGGCGGGGCGTTCGCGCTGGAGTCGGCGCTGAGCTGGACCACGCTCACCGACGGCATGTCGCGCCGCCTCGGCGGGGCCGCGGTGCTGACCGCGCCGCGCTCGACCCGCCGCGCGGTGCTGTCGGGGCGGCCGGTGGCCGAGCTGGACCTGCTGTCGGCGGGCCATCCGCTGCCGTTCTTCCAGGACCTGCTGACCCATCATGCCGACCCGGCCGTCCCCTACTGGGACAAGCGCGACTTCTCCCCCAAGGTAGGCGAGGTGGACGCGGCCGTCACCATGTTGGGCGGCTGGTACGACGTCTTCCTGCCCTGGCAGCTCCAGGACTACGCGGCGCTGCGCCGGGCGGGCCGCCGGCCCTACCTGACGATCGGCCCCTGGTGGCACATCGACGCCCGGCACGCCCGCCCCACCCTGACCGAGGCGTCGGCGTGGTTCCGCGCGCACCTGCTGGGCGATCCCTCGCTGCTGCGGCCCCAGCCGGTGCGCCTCTACGTGACGGGCGCGGAGGAGTGGCGCGACTACCCCGACTGGCCGGTGCCGGGCGTGCGCGAGCGGCGCTGGCACCTGCAGCACGGCTTCGGCCTCGGCGAGGACGGCCCGCAGGAGTCCTGCCCCGACCGTTTCCGCTACGACCCGGCCCGTCCGACGCCGGTCATCGGCGGTCCCGTGCTGCTCGGCGACTCCCGTCCGCGCGACCAGCGCAGGCTGGAGCAGCGCCGCGACGTGCTGGTCTACAGCTCGCCCGCGCTGCGCGCGGACATGGAGACGATCGGCCCGGTACGCGCGGAGTTGTTCGTCCGCTCCAGCACCCCGTACGTTGACGTCGTGGTACGGGTGTGCGACGTGGCGCCGGACGGGCGCTCGCTGAACGTGTGCGAGGGTGTGCGCCGGCTCGGGCCGGGGCCGGACGGCGTCCGCCGGGCCGAGGTCGACCTGTGGCCGATCGCGCACCGGTTCCGGCGCGGGCACCGGGTCCGCGTGCACGTGGCGGCCGGGGCCTACCCGACGATCGCCCGCAACCCTGGCACCGGCCACCCGCTGGCCGCGGGCGGGCCGATGGTGCCCGCCGACGTCGAGGTCTTCCACTCCCCCGAGCTGCCCTCCGCCGTGGTGCTGCCGCTGTGCGCGCCGCGCGGCTGATGTCGCTGGTCCTGCTGCTGCAGGGCCGGGGCGGGATGACGGCGGCGGAGCTGGCGAAGGAGCTGGAGGTCTCGGAGCGGACCGTGCACCGCGACGTGCTCGCGCTCGCCGGGGCGGGCGTGCCGGTCTACGCCGACCGGGGACGGGGCGGCGGCTACCGGCTGCTGGACGGCTACCGCACCCGGCTGACCGGGCTCGACCGGGCCGAGGCCGAGGCGCTGTTCCTGTCGGGGGTGCCGGCCGCGCTGCGCGAGATGGGGCTGCAGGACGTCGCGGCCACCGCCCGGCTGAAGGCCGCCGCGGCGCTCTCCCCCGGGCTGCGCGACGCCCCCGCGACCGCCGCGCAGCGCTTCCACCTGGACGCGCCCGGCTGGTTCGCCGGGGACGAGCCGCCGCCGCCCGCCCTCGCCACGCTGGCGCGGGCGGTGTGGAACGACCGGCGGGTGCGGGCCCGCTACAAGGACCGCGTCCGCGTGCTGGAGCCGTACGGGCTCGTGCTGAAGGCCGGGACCTGGTATCTCGCGGCGCGGCTCGGCAGCCGCTTCCTCATCTTCCGCGTGCACCGGTTCGGCGAGGTGGCCGTACTGCCCGAGTCCTTCGACCGCGAGCCCGGCTTCGACCTGGCCGCGTTCTGGGCGGAGCAGTCCGCCGAGTTCAGCCGCTCGCTACTGCGCGAGGAGATCACGCTGCGGCTCAGCGAGCGGGGCCGGCGGATGCTCCGGCACGTCGCCGATCCGGCCGCGCTGGCCGGCGCGCTCGCCTCGCTCGCTCCCGACGGCACCGTGCGGCTGGCGGTGGAGTCGATCGAGGTGGCCTTCTCGCAGGTGCTGCGGTTCGGGCCGGAGGCGGAGGTGCTGGAGCCGCCGGAGCTGCGGGCGATGGTCGCCGACGCCGCCGCCCGCACCGCCGCGCTCTATCAGCGGTAGCCCGCCGGGTCCGCCTCCTTCCCCTGCTCCAGGACCTCGGTGATGTAGCGCCACACCTGCGGGCGGCTGCCGTCCACGTCGGTGAAGCCGTACGCCTCGGCCAGCTCGCCGCTGGTCACCGAGCGGCCCGACCAGCGGCCCCGGTCCGGGTCGGCGGCGAGCGCGGCGACGGCACGGCCCGCGTAGGCGGGCGTCTCCGACACCATCCAGGCCGGGTCGGCCTTGGCCTCCCGCCAGTTCTCCTCCGTGACGCCGAAATTGTCGAGCATGGCCTCCGAGCGCAGGAAGCCCGGCGTGATCGCCACGCCAGCGCCGCCGTGCGGGCGCAGCTCGTGCGACCAGGCGTACGCCAGCCGGTTCACCGCCACCTTGGCCAGGTCGTAGTAGACGTTGCCCCGGTAGCGGGTCTGGTTGAACTCCCAGGTGCCGTCGGTGACCTCGACGACCAGCCCGCCCTCGTGCCTGACGAGCAGCGGCAGCAGGAACCTGGCGGTGACGAGGTGGGTCTCGACGGCCAGCCGCAGCAGCCGCAGCCCGTCGTCCAGGTCGTGCTCCCACACGGGGGTGTCCCACTTCCACAGGCGGTCGCCGCCCCAGATGTCGTTGACCAGCACGTCGAGCCGCCCCTGCTCGCGCCCGACGCGCTCGGCCAGCGCGGCCACCCGCCCGGGGTCCAGGTGGTCGGCGGGCACCGCGATGCCGGTGCCGCCGGCCGCCGTGACCAGCTCGGCGGTCTCCTCGACGGTCTCCGGCCGGTCCATCTCCGAGCGTGCCGCGCGGGTGCTGCGACCCGTGCAGTAGACGGTCGCGCCGATCTCCCCGAGCGCGACCGCGATTCCTCGTCCCGTTCCGCGGGTGGCTCCCGCTACCACAGCGATCATGACGCCGATCGTGCCGCCGAAAGAGGACATCTCATGTCATGTTTTACGGCAGGACCCTGTGATAAGCACGGAATTACTATGAACACCGAATTCGAGCTTCGCGGGGTCAACCACATCGCGCTGGTCTGCTCGGACATGAAGCAGACCGTCGACTTCTACTCCGGCGTGCTGGGCATGCCGCTGATCAAGACCATCGAGCTGCCGATGGGCTGGGGCCAGCACTTCTTCTTCGACTGCGGCGGCGGCAACGCCCTCGCCTTCTTCTGGTTCCCCGACGCTCCCGACGGCGTGCCGGGGGTCTCGGCGCCGCGCAACCTGCCCGACCGGGGCGAGCTGGTCTCGGCCGTGGGCTCCATGAACCACATCGCCTTCGACGTGCCGCCGGAGAAGATCGAGGAGTACCGCGACCGGCTCGTCGCCAAGGGCATCGACGTGGGCGTGCTGCTCAACCACGACGACAGCGAGTTCGGCGTGGCCCCGGAGATGCACGACGGCGTGTTCGTACGCTCGATCTACTTCAAGGACCCCGACGGCGTCCTCGTCGAGTTCGCCGCCTGGACGCGGCGGGTCGGACAGCCGGGCGACGTGCGTCACGAGCCGAGGACGGCCGCCGACAGGACGGGCGCTGACAGGACGGGCGCCGACAGGACCGTGCCCGGCGGGGCCGGCTGATGCCGCGCCTGCGCCGCGTGCCGCGCGCGGAGATGACCGACCCGCTCGTGACGTACTTCCACGACCGGCTGTTCTCCCCCGACAGGGAGGGCACGGCGACGGGCTCGCCGGGCGACTGGTGGGAGGTCTTCGCGCTGGACCCGAAGATCTTCCGGCACTGCGTGAAGGGCTTCCAGGTCTACCGCGAGGCCACGCTGGACCCGGTGCTGCGCGAGCTGGGCCAGACCCGGGCCGGCTGGGCGCGGCAGAGCCAGTTCGTCTACTCCCAGCACTGCAAGCAGCTCCGGGCGCTCGGCGTGCCCGAGGAGAAGGTGCGCGCGATCCCCGCCTGGCAGGTGAGCGGCTGCTTCGGGGAGCTGGAGCGGGCCGTGCTGGCCTACGCCGACGCGCTGGTGCTGGACGGCGGCCGGGTGCCGGACGAGGTGTTCGCCGTGCTCCAGCGGCACCTGCCGGACGAGCAGATCCTGGAGCTGACGTACATCACCTGCATGTACGAGATGCACGCCACGATGGCGCGGGCGCTGCGGCTGGAGTTCGACGACCGGCCGGACCCGGTGACGGAGGTGCCGGCGCCCGAAGGCTACGGCTCGCGCGACATCGCCGACAACCTGACCGGCGACTTGACCGTTCGGCGCGAGTAACCGACCGCTCACCGACCACCAGGCGGCGAACTACCCACGAGTAACCAGGATGCGAAGCCGGGACCTGCGACGACGTGCGCGGGTGTCCCGCATGGTGAGACGATGGCTCGCCATTTAGGCCGAACCGTAATATTAACGGCACTGGGTTTAATACCACCGCAAAGTTAGTGTCCCTCCGTTGACGCCACGTGTCAGGACCGGTCACCCCCCGGTCCCTGGCCTTCGCCATCGGAGGGTCGATGACTACCGGTGAACCCGGACAGCAACGCACCGACCGCAGCCCCTGGAACTGGCTGCTGGTCCTGCCGATCGTGCTGCCGCTGCTCACGTTCCTGTTCAACGCCGACGAGCCCCGCCTGCTCGGCTTCCCGCTGTTCTACTGGCTGCAGATCGCCTTCATCGCCGTCGGCGTCACCTGCACGACGATCGTCTACAGGATGACCAAGTGAGCGGGCACACGACCGAGCTGGTCGTCTTCGTCGTCCTGTTCCTGCTCGTGACCGTCATGGGCTTCGTCGCGGCCCGCTGGCGGCGGCCGGAGAGCATCGACAGCCTGCACGAGTGGGGCCTCGGCGGGCGCAGCTTCGGCTCCTGGATCACCTGGTTCCTGGTCGGCGGCGACCTCTACACGGCCTATACCTTCGTGGCGGTGCCCGCGCTGGTGTTCGGGGCGGGCGCGCTGGGCTTCTACGCGCTGCCGTACACCGTGGTGGTCTACCCGCTGGTGTTCCTGGTGCTGACCCGGATGTGGTCGGTCTCGCACGTGCACGGCTTCGTCACGCCGGCCGACTTCGTCCGGGCCAGGTTCGGCTCGCCGACGCTGGCCCTCGCGGTCGCGATCACCGGGCTGGTCGCGACGATGCCGTACATCGCGCTGCAGCTCGTCGGCATCGAGGCCGTGCTGAAGTCGATGGGCATCACCGGCCACCTGCCGATCGTCATCGCCTTCGCGATCCTCGCGGCCTACACCTACCAGTCGGGGCTGCGCGCGCCCGCGCTGATCGCGTTCGTCAAGGACGCGCTCATCTACATCGTGATCCTGGTCGCGGTCCTCTACATCCCGACGCAGCTGGGCGGCTGGGGCTCGATCTTCGACGCGGCCGCGCAGAAGTTCGCCGCCACCCCCGCGCCCGGCGACGGCATCACGCTGAACGCCACCAACCAGCTCCAGTACGTGACGCTGGCCTTCGGCTCGGCGCTGGCGCTGTTCCTCTACCCGCACAGCCTGACCGGCGTGCTGGCGTCGAAGAACCGCAACGTCATCAAGCGGAACATGTCCGCCCTTCCCGCCTACAGCCTCGTGCTCGGCCTGATCGCGCTGCTCGGCTACATGGCCATCGCGGCCGGCACCAAGCCGGTCGTGGGCGCGAACGGCCGGCCGGACGCCAACACGATCGTGCCGCGGCTGTTCGACCAGGTCTTCCCCGACTGGTTCACCGGCGTGGCGTACGCGGCCATCGGCATCGGCGCGCTCGTGCCCGCCGCCATCATGTCGATCGCGGCGGCCAACCTGTTCACCCGCAACATCTACCGGGAGTACCTCAACAAGGACGCCACCGACGCGCAGGAGGCCAAGGTCTCCAAGATCGTCTCGCTGGTGGTCAAGGTGGGCGCGGTGCTGTGCATCCTGCTGCTCGACCCGCAGTTCTCGATCGACCTGCAGCTCATCGGCGGCGTCATCATCCTGCAGACGCTGCCGTCGGTGGCGCTCGGCCTCTACACCCGCTGGTTCCACCGGGGCGGCCTGCTCGCGGGCTGGGCGCTCGGCCTGGCGGCCGGCATGTGGATGCTCTACCTCATCCCCAACCCGGCCAACGGCAAGGCGCACTTCGGCGGGTCGGCGTTCGGGCTGGCCAACCTGGGCTTCGACACCACGATGACGGTGTACGCCGGGTTCCTGGCGCTGATCGTCAACCTGGCGGTGGCGGTGCTCGGCACGCTGGCCTTCCGGGCGTTCAAGGTGGCCGACGGGCCGGACGCCACCCGGCGCGAGCACTACTTCGTGGACGAGGGCGACCCGCGGGTCAAGGACCTCGACCTCAGCGGCTCGCACTGACGTCAACCATGGAGGTGGGCGGGGTTGGCGACCTCCAGCTTCGCCCGCACCGCCTGCTCCAGCGCGGTCACCAGCGCGTGGTCGTCGGGCAGGCGGCCGTCGCGGACGGCGGCGGCCAGCTCGGCGTCGTCGGCCACGCCGAGCGCGGCCAGGCGGGCGGCGTGCTCCTCCGCCTGGGCCGGGCCCAGCTCGATCTCCCGCTCCACCATGCCGAGCACGTTGATCGCGACCCGGGTGTGGAAGCGGGTGCGTCCCTCCACGGCCGGCAGCACGTCGCTTTCCAGGAAGTCGCGCACCGCGGCCACGAGCTGCGCCGCCGTGGGGACGTCGTGGGGACCCGTGGACGATCCGGTTCGCGTCATGGCTTCCTTCTAGCACACGCCTGCTCCCTTTATCCGGGTCCGATGAGGGATACGGCTAATCTGCGCTCATGAGCACTCAGTCGCCGCCCGCGGCCCTCCCGGCACTCGCGCCCCGGCTCATCGGGGCCGAGATCTTCGTCGTGATGTCGGTCTCGCTCGGCGCGAGCGGGCTGATCGCGCTCATCCGGCTGATCGGGGCGCTCACCGCGCCGAAGGAGCTGAAGAGCCAGCAGGCCGTGCTCGTCGGCTCGATGGCCCCCGGGCGGCCGTGGCTGGACCTGTCGCTGCAGCTCGCCCAGATCGCCATCGCGGTGGCGCCGGTCGGGCTGGTGGCGTACCTGCTGGTGCGCTCCGGCGAGTCGCTGCGCACGATCGGCGCGGACCTGCGCGAGCCGCGCCGCGACCTGCTGCGCGGCGCGCTGCTCGCGGCCCTGATCGGCGGCAGCGGGCTGGCGTTCTACCTGGTGGTGCAGGCCGTCGGGGTCAACCTCACCGTCGTGCCCGGCGCGCTGCCCGAGGTGTGGTGGCAGGTGCCGGTGCTGCTGCTGGCCGCCGCGCAGAACGGCGTTCTGGAGGAGGTGCTGGTCGCCGGCTACCTGCTGCACCGGCTGGGGCAGGCCGGCTGGTCGCCGTGGCGGGCGGTCGTGGTGTCGTCGCTGCTGCGGGGGTCGTACCACCTGTATCAGGGGTTCGGCGGGTTCGTCGGGAACGTGGTGATGGGCATCGTGTTCGGCCGGGCCTACCAGCGGTGGGGGCGGACGATGCCGCTGATCGTGGCGCACACGCTCATCGACGCGGTGGCCTTCGTCGGGTACGCCTTCCTGCGCGGCAAGGTGAGCTGGCTGCCCTAGACCGTTGCCCGTACCGTTGACTGGGCAACGATATTCGGCTGAGATCCAGGCATGAGCTTCGCCGTGCCCGCGAGCGTCCGGCCCGTCCGCGACGCCGTCCATGCGTTCATGACCGAGCGGGTCGAGCCCGCAGAGCCGGTGCTGCACGAGGGCGGGCCCGCCGCCGAGGAGGCCCTGGCCGGCCTGCGGGCCGAGGCCAAGAAGGAGGGCCTGTGGGCCCTCGGCCACCCGCGTGAGCTGGGCGGCGGCGGGCTGCCGTTCCTCGACTACGTCTACGTCAACGAGGTCCAGGGGCGCAGCGAGTTCGGGCAGCTCGCGCTCGGCACGTACACCCTCCAGGACTCGCTCATGCTGCACGAGCACGCCTCGCCCGAGCAGCGCGAGCGCTACCTGGAGCCGCTGGTGCGCGGCGACATCTCGCCCAGCTTCGCCATGACCGAGCCGGGCGTCTCCAGCTCCGACCCCACCCAGATCCGCACGAGCGCCGTGCTCGACGGGGACGAGTGGGTGATCAACGGGCACAAGTGGTTCACCACGGGGGCCTCGCGGGCGGCGTACACGACCGTGATGTGCCGCACCGAGCCCGACGCGCCGGCGCACCTGGCCTTCTCCATGATCCTGGTGCCGACCGACACGCCCGGGTACACGATCGTGCGCGACACGCCCGTGCTCGGGCTGGACGGCGCGCACTGCGAGGTGCGCTACGACAACGTCCGGGTGCCCGCCTCCAACCTGCTGGGCGAGCGGGGCCGCGGATTCGTCATCGCGCAGAAGCGCCTCGGTCCCGGGCGCATCTTCCACTGCATGCGCTGGCTCGGGCAGGCGCAGCGGGCCTTCGACCTGATGTGCCGGCGGCTGCACGAGCGCACCGCGTTCGGCGAGCCGCTGGCCAAGAAGCAGCTCATGCGCCAGCACGTGTTCGACTCCTACGCCGAGATCCAGTCGGCCCGGCTGCTCACGCTCCACGCCGCCGAGGCGATCGACGCCGGCTCCGACGCCCGCGTGGAAATCGGCGCGATCAAGGTCGTCGGCGCGCGGATGCTGCACAACGTCATCGACCGGGCCATCCAGGTGCACGGGGCGGCGGGGCTGACGGGCGACACGCCGCTCGACCGGATGTACCGGCACGCGCGGGCCGGGCGCATCTACGACGGGCCCGACGAGGTGCACATCGACTCGGTCGGGCGGCGCATCCTCGGCTCGTACGCGGCCAGCGGCAACTGGGAGTTCGGTCTCCGATGAGCGGCGACACCGTCGCCGCCGTGGTGGCGGAGGTGTTCGGCCCCCAGGCCGCGCTCCCCCACCGGGTACGGCTCCCCGGCGGCGCGTCACGGGAGACGTGGGCCCTGGACGTCGTCGCGCCCGGCGGCGAGCGGCACGAGCTGGTGCTGCGGCTCGACTCGCCCGGCGGGGCCGGGGAGGCGGGGACCACGCTGGAGGCGGAGGCGCGGCTCATGCGGGCGGCGGCCGCCTCCGGCGTGCCGGTGCCGCGGATCGTCGCCGCAGGGTCGGCGGGCGGGGCGCCGTACGTGCTGATGGAACGGGTGGACGGGGAGACGATCCCGCGCCGGATCCTGCGCGACGACGCCTACGCCGCCGCCCGGCCGCTGCTGGCCGCCCAGTGCGGGCGGGCGCTGGCCGCCGTGCACCGGATGCCGCTGTCCAGCCTGCCGCCCGACCCCGATCCTGCTGCCGATCCGCTGGCCCGCTGGCGGGACGTGCTGGACCTGCTGGGTGAGCCGCACCCGGTGTTCGAGCTGGCGTTGCGGCGGCTGGCCGCGTCCCGGCCGCCCGCCGGGCCGCCCGCGGTGGTGCACGGCGACTTCCGCAACGGCAACCTCATCGTCGGGCCGGAGGGCGTGCGGGCCGTGCTGGACTGGGAGCTGGCCCACGCCGGCGACCCCCTGGAGGACCTGGGGTGGCTGTGCGTGAAGGCGTGGCGGTTCGGCTCGCCGCTGCCGGTCGGCGGGTTCGGCGGCTACGACGAGCTGATCGCCGCGTACGAGGAGGCGGGCGGCGCGAAGGTGGACCGCGACGCGCTGCGTTGGTGGGAGACGTTCGGCGTGCTCAAGTGGGGCGTCATCTGCGTCATGCAGACCATGCGGCACCTGCGCGGGGGCGCCAGGTCGGTGGAGCTGGCGGCGATCGGGCGGCGGGTGTGCGAGACCGAGTGGGACCTGTTGCGGATGCTGCGGGACCACGGCTGAGGCAGCGCAGGGGGCGCGGCTGGGGGCTCGGCGAGCGCTGTCCGGGGCCCGGCGAGCCTGGCCCGGAAAATGCGTTGCCGCGGTGTGGTCGGGGGCCGCACCCTTGAGCGGTGGCCATCCTGCGGGCGTCCCATCTGGTCAAGCGGTTCGGGCCGGTCACGGCCGTCCGCGACGTGAGCCTCACCGTCGGCGAGGGCGAGATCGTGGGGCTGCTCGGCCCCAACGGCGCCGGCAAGTCGACGACCCTCCACATGCTGCTGGGCCTCATCACCCCCGACGCGGGCAGCGTCGAGCTGTTCGGCATGGAGCTGGCCCGCCACCGCACCGAGGCGCTCAGCCGGCTCAACTTCGCCGCCAGCTACGTGGACCTGCCCGGGGCGCTGCGGGTGGGCGAGGTGCTGGACGCCTTCGCCCGCCTCTACGCCCTGCGCCGCCCGCGCGAGCGGGTCGCCGAGCTGGTCGAGATGTTCGAGCTGGGCCCGTTCGTCAAGCGGAAGGTCATGGCGCTGTCGTCCGGGCAGCGCACCCGCGTACAGCTCGCCAAGGCGCTGCTGAACGCGCCCCGGCTGCTGGTGCTGGACGAGCCGACGGCCAACCTCGACCCCGACGCCGGTGACCGCGTACGCGGCCTGCTGACCCGGGTGGCCGCCGAGAACGGCAGCGCCATGCTCATCACCTCGCACAACATGCGCGAGGTGGAGCGCATGTGCGACCGGGTGCACTTCCTGTCCGGCGGGGTGATCGTGGCCGCGGGCAGCGCGGCCGAGCTGGCCGGCCACTACGGGGCCGAGGACCTGGAAGAGGTGTTCCTGAAGGTGGCCAGAGGATGAGCATGTCACAGGCTTCCACGCTCACGCTGCCGCCGCTCGGCCTCACCGCCCGGCGCACCAGGGTCATGGGCGTGGTCCGGCGCGACTTCGCGGCGCTGCGGCGCAGCCCGGTCCGGGTCTTCGAGATCTTCTTCTGGCCCAGCGTGGAGCTGGTGCTGTGGGGGTTCATGACGCTGTTCCTGCGGGCGCAGCGGGTGCCGTTCGCGGTGTCGTTCCTGCTGGGGGCGGTGCTGCTGTGGCAGGTGCTGCAGAAGGCGAGCAACGAGATCTCGATCGCCTTCCTGGAGGACATCTGGTCGCGCAATCTGCTGAACGTGCAGGTCAGTCCGCTGTCCAGCGCCGAGTACCTGACCGGGCTCGTGCTGTTCTCGCTGGGCAAGGTGATCTTCGCGCTGGCCGTGATGGCGGCGCTCGCCCTCGGCCTCTACGGCTTCGGCGTGACCGCCATCGGCGTGGGGCTGGTGCCGTTCATGGGGGTGCTGCTCGTGCTCGGCTGGTCGCTCGGGCTGGTCGGCATCGCGGCGGTGCTCCGCTTCGGCGAGAACGCGCAGGTCATCGCCTGGTCCATCGTGTTCATGGTGCAGCCGCTCGCCGGGATCTTCTACCCGGTGTCCGTGCTGCCCGCGCCGCTCCAGGCGGTGTCGGAGTTCCTGCCCGCCTCGCACGTGTTCGAGGGCATGCGCACGGTCATGGCCGGCGGCCCGGTGCCGTGGGACCGGCTGGCCTGGGCGGCCGGGCTCGACGTGGTCTATCTGGCGGCGACGGTGGGGTTGTTCGCGTGGGCGCTCACGTACGCCCGGCGGCACGGGAAGCTGTCACGCTTCGGCGAATGAGCGCGGGTCGGTGACGGCGGCCGTGATGACGTCCACCAGGCTCTCCACCACCTGGTCGCGGTCGAGGCCGGGCTGGTCCAGCCACCAGTCGCCGGTGGTCTGCACCATGCCGACGAAGGCGTGGCCGAGCACCTGCGCCCGCACCGGGTCGGGCACCACCCCCTCGGCGGCGAGCACGCCGCCCAGCTCCTCGCCGAGGCTGCGGACGAGGGAGGTGACGCGGGAGCGGGTGCGGACGTCCTCGGCCCCGGCGCGCTGGAACAGGAAGCGGTAGAGGTTGAGGTTGGCGGAGACGAGGTCGAGGTAGGCGGTGATGGTGGCCCTGGCGCGGGCCCGCAGGTCGGCGCCGGCCTCGGCGAAGCGCGGCCGGAGCTGCGCGATCACGGTGCGCACGTGCCGGTCGGCGAGCGCCTCGTACAGGCCGCTGCGGTCGCCGAAGTGGCGGTAGAGGATGGGCTTGGTGACGCCCGCGGCGGCGGCGATGGCGGCCATCGACACGTCGGGGCCCTCGGCGGCGATGGCGCGGTCGGCGGCGTCGAGCAGCGCCCTGCGCCGGTCGGGGTCGCGTCCGCTCACGGGCCCAGGATAGATCGCCGGCCGCGCGGGAGCAGCGCCGAGAGGACGAGGACGACGCCGATGAGCGCGTAGAGGCCGGTGATGCCGGCGAGGGTGCCGGGCGGCTCGGCCGCCTCCGCCCAGGGGGCGGCGCCGGGGCGGGCCCAGGGCAGGCCGCCGGCGTACGGCAGGGTGGCCGCGGCGGCGATGGCGCCGGTGGCGTCGAGCGCGAACAGCGTGCCGGCCGCCGCCAGCGGCAGTCCGCAGGCGAGGGCCGCCGGCGGCCAGGCGGCGAGCATCGCGACGATCGCCGCCACCGCGAGGAGGCAGCCGAGGCCGGCGGGCGACGGCCCGGCCGCCACCGTGCTCGCGCGCAGCTCCCGCGCGCCCGCCTCGGTGAGGTAGTAGACGGGGGCGAGGGCCGCCAGCCCGGCGACGGCGCCCAGCAGATGACGCAACCCACGACTCACAGGGTCCAGTGTCCCCTGCTGACCCGTCCTTTACTCGGCGTTGATCGAAAGACGGGAGCCGGTCCCCTTTACGAAGTAGATTTCGGAAACGCCGCCAATTTACTGGAAAATGCTGGGACTGTTGGTACGCTCGCGCTCATGAGTGACCGGCTGGACGAGCTCGAACGGCGGATCGACGAGCTGCGGGCCGGCGTGCGCAGGGCCATGCGCGCACGGGACGGCGGCGCCGCCCGCGGCCTGCGGGCCGAGCTGCGCGCCGCCGAGCGGGCCTGGGACGCCCTGGTGGGCGGCGAGCAGCCCGAGGAGCCCGCGGCGCGGGCGGTCCCGCTGGTCACCGTGCGCGAGCAGGTCCACCAGGGGCTGCGGCTGCTGGGCGCGACCGCGCAGCCGCGGCTGGTGGTGGCGGTCAGCGAGGCGTTCCTCGGCGGCACGATCCGCAGCGCCCAGCTCACCAGCCTGCGCAGGGACGAGGAGCGGTCGTTCCGGTCGGCGCCGTTCGGGCGGCCGTACTATCTGTGCGCCGCGCTGACCGACCGCCTCTCCCCCGCCCGCGGCCTGCTCACGCTGAGCACCTGGCCGCTGGAGCGGCGCGTGGTCGGGCCGCTCAGCCCCCGCGTCGACTTCCTGACCTGCGCGATCGCCGTGGCGGGGCGCGAGCAGGCCGATCCGCGGGCGGCCCGGTTACTCCTGCGCATGGCCAGGAACATCCCTGGCGCCACCGACGGCTCGCTCGGCCCGCCCGACCCGGACCGGGTGATCGCGGCGGCCCGCGCCGAGCTGGCCGTGCACGCCCCGCGCGACACGCGCGACCGCGCGGAGCTGGCGCGACGCGCCGCGCGGCAGCTTGATGACGTCGCCCGACTGTTCGGCGCCGCTACGCTGAGCACGATCAAGAAGGAGTACGCCACGTGAGCGGCTTGAAGCGCGAGGGCGACCCCGCGCACCGGCTCGACGCGCTGCGCGGCACCACGCCGCCACGCCCCCATGACGCCCGCGCCATCGCGGCGCTCGCCGCCAACCCCGGCTGCGCCCGCCGCGCCCTCATGGACGGCGCCGGGCTCGACAAGGACGCCGCCGCCCGCCATCTCGGCTTCCCCGCGCCGTTCGGGCAGTCGCCGTTCGCGATCACCCGCGGCAACGCCTTCGAGGCGCTGGTCAAGGCCGACGGCTGCGCGGAGCTGCTGCGGATGCTGCGCGAGCTGCTGCGCCTGCCGGTCGCCGAGGTCGCCTACCACGACGTCGAGAACGTCGGCGAGAAAGCCGACGCCAGGACCGGCGCCCACCTGCGCCACGCCCACACCCGATCCTTGATCGACCGGGCGGCGCGCGGCGAGGACGACGCCGGCACGCTCTACGACCATCCGCTGCTCGCCCTCACCATCGCCGGGCACACCGCCTACCTGGAGCCCGACGTGGTGGCCTTCCAGCTCGGCGGCCGCTTCCACATCGTGGAGATCAAGTCGTTCGCGGTGATCGACGGGCAGGCCGAGCCGTCGGCGGCGGCCGCGGCGGCCCGGCAGGCCGCGGTGTACGTCCTGGCGCTGCGCACCCTGCTGGAGGAGCTGGGCCACGACCCGCTGCGGGTCTCCCACGACGTGGTGCTGGTCTGCCCCGAGAACTTCGCCAACCGCCCGGTCGCCACCCTGGTGGACGTACGCCGCCAGCTCGCCGTGCTGCGCCGCCAGCTCGCCCGCATGACGACCCTCGACCGGCTGATGGCCGGCCTGCCCGAGGACCTCACCTTCGACCTGCGCCCCGGCGAGGACGGCCGCCCCACCCGGCCGGTCGCCGAGCTGGCCGACGCGGTGCGCAGGACCACCGCCCGCTACGCGCCGGAGTGCCTGTCCACCTGCGACCTGTGCTTCTTCTGCCGGGACGAGGCCCGCCAGGAGGGCGCCTCCGACCTGCTCGGCCGTCAGGTGCGCGACGAGCTCGGCGGGGTGGCGTCCGTGGCCGAGGCACTGGGCCTGGCCGACGGCACCCGCGACCCGGCCGAGGGCCAGGAGGAGATCGCCCGGCTGCTGCGCAACGCCGAACGCCTGCGCAGGGAGTGCCTCGGGAGTGTGTGACAAGTGAGCCTGCTGACCTCGCTGGCCCGGCTGCGGGCCCTGGACGAGGGCATCGCCCAGCCGGTCGCGACCGTGCGGCACTGCCATCTGTCGGCGCGGCCGATGGTGTTCGTGCCGCTGCGGCTGTCCGGCGAGGCCGCCGCGCCGCTCGCCGCGATGCTCGGCGACGACCGCGACCGGCCGCGCCTGCTCGTGGTGCCCCAGCCGCGCAACCGCGACCTGCGCTTCGCGTGGGCGGCCGAGCTGGCCGGGGTGCTGCTGCCGTACGTGGAGAGCTTCACGGCCGACACCGAGACGGTCGAGCGGCGGGGCGGCGACCCGTACGAGCGGGCGCTGGACGCGCCGCAGCTCGTCGTGCCCAACACCGGCGGCGTGGCCTTCACCCGGCTGCTCGGCCGCTCCACCCGTTTCCGCCGCGCCGACGGCCCCTACCCGGTGCCGGAGTCGGTGCCGCTGCTCGGGCGGTGGCTGACGTACTTCGCCGAACGGGCCGCGTACCCGGGGTCGTCGCTCATGCTGGCCGCGACGGAGGAGCTGGGCCGGCACTGGGCGAGCGGGCAGAGCGGGCTGGAGGACGGCAACCTCGCCTCCCTGGTCGCCTGGATCACCGAGGGGCCGCGCGAGGAGGCCGAGGACCCGCTGGTGTGGCCGCCCGCCGGTCCGGCGACGGACCCGGGGTTCGACGCGGAGGTGCTGGCCCCCGCCATCGAGAGCGGGTCGGCCGAGCGGGTCACGGAGGCGCTGCGCACCCAGCTCGCGCCGACCTGGCGGCTGATGTGGCGGGCGCTCGACCTGCTGGCCGGGCTGGAGCCAGGGGCGAGCGTGGCGCAGCGGTGGGAGCAGGACCGGGCCTCGTTCAGCGCCATGGCCGAGAGCGTCGCGGAGGGCGGCCCGCCGCAGCCGCGCAGGGACGGCGCGGTGGCCGCCGCGGCCCGGCTCGCGCGCATGGAGCGCGCCCAGGCCGCCTACGAGGTGCAGCGCGCCTACGACGACCCGCTGGTGATGGCCGAGTACCGGCTGACCGGCGAGGCGTTCGCCGGCGAGGTGGTGGAGACCGTCCCCGACAACGCCGAGGGCGAGGGCCGCTCGCGCAAGCTGCGCCCGCTGGTCGTGGTCAAGACCGACGACCCGGTGCTGCTGCCGGTCGGCACGGCGCTCGGCACCCCGGAGCGCCGCGCCCAGGGCGCGGAGCTGGTCGAGGCGCACGAGGGCCTGGTCACCATCAAGATCACCAAGGGCATGGGGCGGGGGAAGACGGCCGCTCCGGGTTCGGTGCCCGACGTCGGCGAGCGGGTCTGCTACACCTCGCTGACCGGCGACTTCCAGGGCTCGCCCGGCCTGCCCGACGCCGAGGCCACGCCGTGGACGCACGGCGGGCCGCCCCAGCAGTACGTGCCCGACGACGAGGACGCCCAGGAGGAGTGGTCGTGACCGCCAGCCCGCCGGAGCGCAGCCCGGAGCAGGTCATCGCGGACGTGCTGGCCGACCTGCCCCGGCATCGGGGCGTGGTCGTGGACTCCCCGCCAGGCGCGGGCAAGTCCACGCTGGTGGTGCGCGCGGCGGCGCACCTCGCGGCCACCGGCGAGCCGCTGATGATCGTCGCCCAGACCAACGAGCAGGTCGACGACCTGGTGGTGCGCATCTGCGACAAGCACCCGCACCTGACGGTCGGGCGGCTGTCGGCCGGCGCGTACGCGCCCCCGCAGCGCCTGCTGGAGCTGGCCGGGGTCCGGGTCGGCACGCGGGTGCAGGATCTCGGCGATCCGGACATCGTCATCGCCACGGCCGACAAGTGGGCGTGGATCGGCGACAGGAAGTGGCCGTGGGCGATCGTGGACGAGGCCTACCAGATGCGCTCGGACAAGTTGCTGCGCATCGCGGGGCTGTTCGAGCGGGCATTGTTCGTGGGCGATCCCGGGCAGCTCGACCCGTTCTCGATCGTCGACGGTGACCGCTGGTCGGGGCTGTCATGGGACCCGCTGCAGAGCGCGGTGTCGGTGCTGCTGCGGCACAACCCGGACCTGCCGGTGCACCGGCTGCCGGTGTCGTGGCGGCTGCCGGCGACGGCCGCGCCGGTGGTGTCGCGGGCGTTCTACCCGTTCACCGGGTTCCGGTCCGGCACCGGGCCGGGCGAGCGGCGCATGGAGCTGGTCACCGGCGGCCTCGGCACCCCGCACGACCGGGCGCTGGAGGAGGCGGCCCGCTCCGGATGGGCGCTGCTTGAGCTGCCGGAACGGCACACCGTGCGCACCGACGGCGAGGCGGTGCGGGCGGTGGCGCTGCTGGCGGCGCGGCTGCTGCAGCGCGGCGCGGTGGCGGGCTCGGAGCAGGGCGAGCGGCCGGTCACCGCCGACCGGATCGCGGTCGGGGCCGCGCACCGCGACCAGGTGGCGGCGATCCGCGCGGCCGGCCTGCCGCCGGAGATCACCGTGGACACCGCCAACCGGCTCCAGGGCCGCGAGTACGACGTGACGATCGTGCTGCACCCGCTGTCGGGGCGGCGCGACGCGACGGCCTTCCACCTGGAGTCGGGGCGGCTGTGCGTGCTCGCCTCCCGGCACCGGCACGCCTGCGTGGTGGTCGCCAGGGCGGGGATCGCCGAGCTGCTGGACGCCCACCCGTCGGCCGAGCCGGTGCAGCTCGGCGTGCCGGTGAAGTTCCCCGACGGGTGGGAGGCCAACCAGGCGGTGCTGGAGCATCTGTCCCGGCACCGGGTCCGGGCGGGCCGGGGCCAGATGGACAGCTAGAGCCTGCGGCGCCAGACGTCGATGCCCATCACCGGGCGCATGCCGGCCGACTCGTACAGGCCGAGCGCCGGGGTGGTGTTGTTGCTGTCCACGTGCAGGATCGTGCCCTTCCTTCCGCGGGCGGCGTCCGCGGCGAAGGCGTGCCGGAGCATGAAGCGGCCGAGACCCTGACCGCGGAACTCGGGCAGCACGGCGAGTGTGGCGACGTAGCCGCAGCCCTGGTCGGGCAGGAACTGGTCGGTGCCGATCACCACCGCGGCCGGGCGGCCGTCGATCCTGGCCAGGGCGAGCTGGCTCCAGTCGGTGGAGCTGTGGGCCTGGCGGCGTTCGTACCACTGCTCGTAGGTGACGGGGACGAACCCGAAGTGATCGGCGAAGCCCTCCTGGTGGACGCGGTGCGCCTCGCGCCGCACCTCCTCGCTCTCCCCGGAGTGCAGCGTCAGCCCGGCGGGCGGGGCGGGCGGCTCGACGGGGCCGTCGAAGTCGATCCGCATCCGGTGGAAGCCGGTGCCCGGCTCGAAGCCGTGCTCCTTGGCGATGACCTGCTTGCCCTGGTCGGCGCGGTAGATGCCGAGGTGGAGGGTGGCGCCGTCGTGGCCGCGCGCGGCGGTCAGCTCGCGGGCGCGGCCGAGGACCTTCTCCCAGAGCGGCTCGGTCAGCTCCTCGGCTCCGGGACGGACGATGACGTCCAGGTCGACCAGGTCGCTGTCGCCGTTGGCGCAGGCCCAGGCGTAGGCGAGCAGCCGGCCGCCCGGCTCCTCGGCGACCCAGCCGTCGCGGTCGAGGTCGAATTCGGGCTCGGCGAGCTCGTCCTCGACGTCCTGGAGGGTCATGTCGGGGCCGCCGAGCACGGCGGTCTCGTACGCCGCGACGAGGTCGTACAGGGCGGCCGCGTCGTCCGGGCGCGGTCGTCGGAAAGTGTGCATGGGGACAATTGTCGTCAAAACCCCCAGCTGGCACCTCTCCTTTTTTCGCCGAATAAACTGGACATCTCCTTACCGGCCGTCAAGTCAGAAAATGGTGCACAGTGCGGGCAGACACACGGACCCGTATTCAGGAGGTCGCGCTGCGGCTCTTCACCGAGCAGGGGTACGAGGCGACCTCGCTGCGGGAGATCGCCGAGGAGCTGGGCGTCACCAAGGCCGCGCTCTACTACCACTTCAAGACCAAGGACGACATCGTGGCGAGCCTGGTCGACCTGCGCGTGGCCGAGATCGAGGAGCTGGTGGAGTGGGCGCGGGCGCGCCCGAAGACGTCCGCGACGCGCCGCGAGCTGCTGGAGCGCTACGCCGCGAACCTGACCCGGCCCAGCCACCTGGAGGTCACCCGGTTCCTGGAGCGCAACCAGACGGCGCTGCGCGAGCATCCGAAGCTCATCAAGATGCGCGAGGCGATGCTGGCGCTCACGGCCGAGCTGAGCGAGCCGGGCGCGACGCCGGTGGAGCGGATCAGCCGGTCGCTGGCGCTGTTCGCGCTACACGCCGGCAAGTGGATGACGGCGCAGGACGGCCTGACCGAGGACGAGATCGCCGAGGCGTCCATGGAGGTGGCGCGGCGGCTCGCGGACATGTGATCCCGGGGAGGCCCGGTTCCGCCGCCGACGATTGGGCTCCGCGATCTCGGGCAGAAGGTCGCCACGCGTTCCGCAAGGAAGGAGAAGTCGTGGAGGCCTCGATAGCGCTCCGGCTGCCCAGGGATGCCGCGAGCGTCCCGCTGATCAGGCAGATGCTGGACGGCACTCTGCGCTCGCTCGGCGTGGAGAGCGGGATCCGCGACGACATCGAGCTCATGCTCACCGAGGCCTGCTCCAACGTGATCCGGCACGCCGAGCCGAGCGACGAGTACACCGTCAGCGCCACCGTCCACGACGACCGGTGCTTCATCCGGGTCGTCGACACCGGGCACGGCTTCGACCCCGACAAGCTGCAGGAGCCGAAGCCGGGGGCCGAGCACGGACGCGGGCTGATGATCATGCGGGCGCTCGCCGACGACATCCGCTTCACCAACAAGCGGGAGAACGGCGCGATGGTGTGCCTGGAGAAGCGCCTCCGGTACCAACCCGGGGCCGCCGGGCCCCACCTGATGTCCGCGGACCACCGCTCCTCCCCCGCCTCGCGCTGACGCCCTTCCCTGGCTTCAGCGCCTTCGGCGTGCCCGTTCATTCTCATTATCGATAGTGATAACGTGTGGGGTGTGAGGACATCCCCAGAGCGCTGGGCGCAGCTGGCGCTGCACCCCGTGCGCATCCGCATCCTGCGCGCCGCGGCCGGCGCCCGCCGCACGTCGTCCGACCTGGCGGGCCTGCTGCCCGACGTGCCACAGGCGACGCTGTACCGGCACATCGCCACGCTGGCGCAGGCCGGCCTGCTGCAGGTGGTGGAGGAGCGCAAGGTCGGCGGCGCGACGGAGCGGGTGTACGCGGTGCCGGAAGGCGGCGTCACCCCCTCCCCCGAGGCGCTGGCCTCGGCCTCCCCCGAGGAGCACGCGCGGTACTTCACCGCGTTCGTGGCCAGCCTGCTGTCGGAGTTCTCGCGCTACCTCGCCAGGGAGCACATCGACCTCGTGGCCGACGGCGTCGGCTACCAGCAGCTGGTGCTGCACCTGGACGACGAGGAGTTCGTACGTTTCGCGCAGGGTTTCGCCGGCCTCGTCCAGCCCCTGCTCGCCAACCAGCCGGCGCCCGGGCGCACACCCCGGCTGCTGGCCACGATGTTGCTCCCCCTGACGGAAGAAGGTTGACATGGCGACGGTCATCGACGGCGGCTCGATCATCGTGGAGTTCGGCCCCTGGGAGCGGTTCTTCGCCGGCCGCCCCCGGCACGTCATCCCCCTGGCGGCCGTGCGGGAGGCGGTCGCCACCGGGCAGCCGCTGCGCGTCCCGCGTGGCGCGCGCAGCGGGCTGGCCGTGTCGGGCCACACCAAGATCGGCGTCTGGGGCCTGTACGGCGGCCCCCGCCAGCTGGTGGCGGTCAACCGTCACCTGCCCGGGCTGCGGCTGCTGCTGGACCGCGCGGGTTCGGGCGGCGAGTTCGACGAGGTCGTGGTCTCGGTCCCCGGCGCCGACCGGCTCGCCGAGACCATCCGGGCGACGGCCGCATGAGCGGCGTCGAGGTCCGGAGCCTGACCAAGAGGTACGGCACGCTCACCGCCGTCGACGACCTCAGCTTCACCGTCAGGCCGGGAGCGGTCACCGCCTTCCTCGGCCCCAACGGCGCCGGCAAGACCACGACCATGCGCATGATGGTCGGCCACGTCGCGCCCACCTCCGGCGGCGTGACGATCGGCGGGCGGCGCTACCGCGACCTGCCGCGCCCGACGAGCGTCGTGGGGGCGGCCTTCGACGCCGCCGCCTTCCATCCGCGCCACTCGGCCAGGGACCATCTCAGGATCTACGCGGCGATGGGCGGGCACCCGTCCCGCCGGGTGGATGACCTGCTCGGCCTGCTCGGCCTGGCGGCGGCGGGCGAGCGCGCGACGGGCACCTACTCGACCGGCATGCGGCAGCGGCTCAGCCTGGCCACCGCCCTGCTGGGCGACCCCGGCGTCCTGCTGCTGGACGAGCCGGGCAACGGCCTGGACCCCGAGGGCACGGCCTGGCTGCGCGCGTTCCTGCGCGAGCTGGCCGGGGAGGGCCGTGCCGTCCTGGTCTCCAGCCACGCGCTGGGCGAGGTCCAACAGGTCGCCGACGACGTCGTGGTCATCCGGCGGGGCCGGCTGCTGGCCGCCGGGGCGCTGAGCGAGCTCGCCGGCGCGGGGCACGTCGTACGGGTGAGCAGCCCGGACGCGGACCGGCTCGCCCGCGTCCTCGCGCCCGCCGCCCGAGGGATCGACCGCGACGGGCCCTGCGACCTGCGGGTGCACGGGCTGGAGCCCGCCGAGATCGCCGGCCTGGCCGCGGCGCACGAGCTGCCCGTCCACGGCCTGGCCGCCTGCCCGCCCAGCCTGGAAGAGCTCTTCCTGGACCTGACCGGCGAACGGACGGACGCATGAGACCCCTGATCCACGCGGAGCTCCGCAGGCTGCTCGCGACCCGGCTGTGGCTGGGCACCCTGCTCGTGGCCGCCCTGCTCGGCGGCGGCCTGGTCGGGCTGCTCGCCCTCGTCGGGCCGGAGAACTTCGACCCGCCGATGCCGGGGCTGCACACCGAGGCGGGGGTGCGGGCCGTGCTCGGCTTTCTCGGCTTCACCGCCTTCGTCCCTGCCGCCGTCGGCACCCTGGCCCTGACCTCCGAGTACCGGCACCGCACGATCACCGTCACGTTCCTGTACGCCCCGGACCGCTGGCGGGTGCTGGCCGCCAAGCTCGTGGCGTACGGGCTGGCCGGCGTGGTCTACGGGCTCGTCCTGTCGGGCACCGCCGCCGTGGCGCTGTTCGGCGCCGCCGCGGCGCGCGGCGTCACCCTGGGCCTGGACGCGGGGACCGTCGCCGAGCTCCTGGCCCGCCTGGCGGTCGCGATGGCCGCCTACACGGTGCTCGGCGTCGGCATGGGCGCGCTGATCCGCCACCAGGTCGCGGCGCTCTGCGTGGTGGTCGGCTACCTGTACGGGGCGGAGCTGATCCTCGTCACGATCCCGGGCGTCCGCCACCTCTATCCCCTGCTGCCCGGCGGCGCGACGGCGGCGCTCACCGACTTCACCGCCGTGGCCGACGCCCTGGCCCAGCAGCTGTCCAGCGAGCCCGTCCGCCTGCTGTCCCCGCCGGCCGGAGCGCTGGTGCTGCTCGGATACACGGCGCTGGCGAGCATGGCCGCGCTGCTCAGACCCCTGCGCCGCGACGTCGCCTGACCTCCAGGGAGAAGTGGCGGCGCAGGCGCGGGGTGCGGCCGCTCAGCTCGCCGCGCCGCCGCTCGGGGACGCTCTCGCCGCTCAGCTTCACCGTCAGCCGCCGCTCCCGCCCCGTCAGCCGCCGCCACAGCCGCGGCAGGGGGAGCATGGAGCCGGCCATGACCACGAACGCCACCAGGGCGATCACGGCGATGGCGGCGATCGCGACGGCGATGAGGAGCAGCACGACCAGCAGGGACCCGATGGCGCCGAGCACGTCCAACATCTGGCGAAGAGTTCCCGATCATCAGCCGGTTATGCCAACTCATGCGGATATAACGCACTTACTCCACGCCAGAAGAGTGCGTGCTCAGCCCGCGACCAGTCCCGACTGGTCGAGCCGGCCCGGCAGCAGGTCGAGCCGGCGCAGGATGACGCCCTCGCGCAGCGCCCACGGGCACACCTCCAGGCTGTCCACCTCGAACAGGTCCATGGCCGCGTCCGCGACCAGCGCGCCCGCCGCGAGCTGCGCCGCCCGCCCCTCGGACACGCCGGACAGCCGCGCCCGCTCGGCCGTGCTCATGGCGGCGAGCTTGGTCACCCAGTCGGCGGTGTCCTGCCGGGTGAGCCGGCGGGGCACGTACAGGCCCTCGCTGGTGGGCGCGGCCCCGGCGATCCTGGCGAGCTGCTTGAAGGTCTTGGAGGTGGCGACGGCGCGGTCGGGCCGGCCGTAACGGGCGACGGAGCCGACCGTGCGGGCGACCTCGGTGCGTACGTGCCGCCGCAGCCTGCGCACCTCCTCGGCGGACGGCGGGTCGGCGGTGAACCAGTCGCGGGTCAGCCGCCCGGCCCCCAGCGGCAGCGAGACGGCCACGTCGGGCTCCTCGTCCACGCCGGCCGCGATCTCCAGCGAGCCGCCGCCGATGTCGAAGGCCAGCAGCCGCCCCGACGACCAGCCGAACCACCGGCGCACGGCGAGGAAGGTCAGCCGGGCCTCGTCGCGCCCGGACAGCACCTCGATGTGCACGCCGCAACCGTCCTCGACGCGGGCCAGCACCTCCTCGCCGTTGGCCGCCTCACGCACGGCGGAGGTGGCGAAGGCGAGCAGGTCCTCCACGCCCTTGTCCTCGGCCAGCTCGACGGCCTCCTTGACGAACGCGCACAGCCGCTCGACGCCCCGCTCGGCGAGCCGGTTGTCCTCGCCGAGGTATTCCGTGAGGCGCAGCTCCTCCTTGTGCGAGTACGCGGGGATGGGCCGGGCGCCGCGGTGGGCGTCCACGACGAGGAGATGCACCGTGTTCGAGCCGATGTCCAGCACGCCGAGTCGCATGGGAAGACGCTACCGTTCTGCCGGATTCATGGCATAACGCGAGGGGTGACCAGCGGCGGCCGCGTGATCGGGGGCATGTTTCAAGGGCTACCCTTCCTTACTGGTATGACACGTTTGGGGGGACTTTGAGCGCTTGCTGTGGCCCGAGCAGGGAGGGCGCCGCCACGCCGCAGCCGCGGCCGGCCGTCCTGACCGCGCGGCGGTCGGCGCCGCCGCGCGGCATGGTACGCGTCCCTGGCGGGACGTTCCTCATGGGCGGCGACGACTGGGACGCCCGCCCGGAGGACGGCGAGGGACCGGTCCGCGAGGTGCGGCTGGACCCGTTCATGATCGATCCGACGTGTGTGACGAACGCCCAGTTCGCCACGTTCGTCAAGGAGACGGGCTACGTCACCGAGGCCGAGCGGATCGGCTGGTCGTTCGTGTTCCGCCAGTTCGCCCGCGCGGGCGTCATCGACGCGACCGTGCCCGGCGCGCCCTGGTGGGCGGGCGTCGAGGGGGCCGCCTGGCGCACCCCGGAGGGGCCGGGCTCGTCGATCGGCGCCCGGCAGAACCACCCCGTCGTGCACGTCTCCTGGAACGACGCCACCGCCTACGCCGAGTGGGCGGGCAAGCGGCTGCCCACCGAGGCCGAATGGGAGATGGCCGCCCGCGGCGGGCTGGAGCGCAAGCGTTTCCCGTGGGGCGACGAGCTGGCGCCGAACGGGCGGCAGCGGTGCAACATCTGGCAGGGCCACTTCCCCACCGCGCCGAGCAAGGGGACGATGCCGGTCAAGTCGTTCCAGCCGAACGGCTACGGGCTCTACAACGTCGCGGGCAATGTCTGGGAGTGGACCGCCGACTGGTGGGGCACGGCGTGGGAGCCGTACGCGGAGAACCCGGCAGGGCCGGCCGAGGGCACGGCGAAGGTGATCCGCGGCGGGTCGTACATGTGCCACGACTCCTACTGCAACCGCTACCGGGTGGCCGCGCGCACCTCCAACACCCCGGACTCGGCGACCGGGCACACCGGTTTCCGCTGCGCGGCCATACTCTGATCGCATGTCACGAACCCTGCGACTGTTGATCACCGGCGGCGGCACCGGCGGTCACACCTACCCGGCCCTGACGACGCTGTCCGCCTTCCAGCGCCGCCAGGTGCCGCACGACGTGCTCTGGGTCGGCACCGCGAACGGCCTGGAGGCCAGGATCACGGCCGAGCACGGCATCCCGTTCAAGGCGATCACGACCGGCAAGCTGCGCCGCCGCCCCAACCTCCGGGAGCTGGGCACCAACATCGCGGACGTGTTCCGCATCCCGGTCGGGGTGTTCCAGGCGATCGGGCACGCGGCCCGCTACCTGCCCGACGTGGTGCTCTCGACCGGCGGCTACGTGGCCGTGCCCATCGGCGTGGCGGCCAAGCTGATCCGCCGCCCGCTCGTCATGCACGAGCAGACGACCGTCGTCGGGCTGGCCAACCGGATCCTGTCGCGCCTCGCCACCCGGATCGCGCTGTCGCACGAGTCGTCGCTGGAGCACCTGCCCGCCTCCGCCCGCGCCAAGGCCGTGGTGACCGGCAACCCGGTACGGCCGGAGCTGCTGGCCGGCGACCGGGCGGCGGCCTACGACCTGTTCGGGCTGACGTTCGAGGTCCCGCTCATCTACGTGACCGGCGGCGCGCAGGGCAGCAAGCAGATCAACACGCTCATCGCCGAGATCCTGCCGCGGCTGCTGCCGCACGCGCAGGTCGTGCACCAGTGCGGGCCCAACTGGATCGAGCAGATGCGCGCGGTGCCGGTGCCCGCCGAGCTGGCCGACCGCTACCACCCGGTGCCGTACGTGGGGGCCGAGCTGGCCGACCTGTTCGCCGCGGCCGACGTGGTGATCGCGCGCAGCGGCGCGGGCACGGTCTCGGAGCTGACCGCGATCGGCAAGCCGGCCGTGCTGATCCCGCTCATCCCGACCGGCGGCGACGAGCAGCGCAAGAACGCCGGCTACCTGGCCTCGGCGGGGGCGGCGCGGGCGCTGCTGGAGCCGCACCCGACGCCCGACATGCTCCTCGCTGAGCTGATGCCGCTGCTGGCCGACCCCGGGCTGCGCGCCGCGATGGGGCAGGCCGCGGCCAAGCTGGGCCGCGTGGACGCCGCGGCCGCCCTGTGCGACCTGCTGCTGGAGGCGGCCCACACGGGCGGCGCCGGCGTGGGTCAGGGCTCGCCCGGTGCTCCCGGCACCTCTTTCGGCGCTCCCGGGTCCAGGTAGCGGAAGGCCTCGCGGGCGGAGCTCACGCTCCGCCTGAGCGCCTGCTCCAGCCGGTCGGCGTCGGCCGCCAGCCGGTCCAGCTCGGGCACCGCGAAGCCGTCCGCGCCGGTCTCGGCGACGAGCTCCTCGTACTGGTGCAGCCGCCCGCGCAGCTCCTCGATCTGCTCGTGGGCGAGGTAGGCGCGCTCGGCCTCGGTGACGTTGGCGGCGTAGCGCTCCAGCGCCTCGACGCGGGCGAGCACGGCGTCCTCGCTGCCGTCGAGCGCGCGGGCCAGCGGCTCGGCGACGGCCTCGACCTCGGGCGTGAGGCCGCGCGAGACGGTCTCGCGGTGCTTGGCGCGCAGCGCCGACAGCTTGGCCAGCAGGCGGGCGATCTCCCATTCCTCGGCGGGCAGCATCACCGCGTTGCGGGCGTCGTCCAGCAGGCCCTCGGCGTTGACGCGGGAGCCGGTGACGGTGGCGACCGCCCGCTGCGCGCGGGCCAGCAGCCGCCTGGCGGACTCGTCGAGGTCGTCGAGGAGCACATAGCGGCCCTCGTGCCAGCGCAGCAGCTCGTAGATCTGGCGCTCGGTGTCGTCCTCGTCCTCCCCGGCCAGGTCCTGGCGGGCGAACAGCCCGATCACCAGGGGGACGGCGAACAGCACGAGCAGAAACAGGCCGACACCCCTGCTCGCGGCGCCGAGGCCGAGCACCAGCCCGAAGAGGACCACCATGGCGAAGATCCTCACCATGCCGCGGGGCGCGACCGGCGAGGCCCTGCGCGACTGGGGTGCCCAGCCCTGGCGCATCTTGACCAGCACGCGCCGGGACTGCCTCAGCACCTGCGCGTCGTCCGGTGGTAACTGGGGATCGACCACCATATCCGCCACAAATTCGGATCCTAAGCCAAATCACCCCCCAAGGTGGCGAAAAGCCTCGTGAGCCGAGCTGACGCTGTCGCGTAACGCCTGCTCAAGGCGGCCGGCCTCCTCGGACAATCCGTCGAGCTCCGGGACGGCCGCGCCGTCGGCGCCCGACTCCACGAGCAGCTCCTCGTAGCGGGGCAGGCGGGCGCTGAGCCGCTCGATCTGCCGCCGGGCGCGGTAGGCGCGCTCGGCGTCGGCGACGTGCCCCGCGTAGCGTTCCAGCGCCTCGACGCGGGCGAGCACCGCGGCCTCGCTGCTGTCCAGGGCCTCGGCGAGCGGCCCTGCCACGGCGGCCACCTCGGGCGTCACCCCCTCGGCGATCACCTCCTGGTGCTCGGCGCGCAGCGCCGACAGCTTGGCCAGCAGGCGGGCGATCTCCCACTCCTGCGCGGGCAGCATCACCGCGTTGCGCACGTCGTCCAGCAGGCCCTCGGCGTTGATCCGGGAGGCCGTGATCTGCTCGACGGCCGCCCCCGCGCGGGCCAGCAGGGCGCGGGCGGGCTCGTCGAGGTGCTCGTCCAGGACGTAGCGGCCCTCGTGGCCGCGGGCGTGCTGGTGGACCTCGCGTTCGAGGGCGCGGCGGCGCTCGATCCCGGCGTCGGTACGCGGCCGCAGCAGCACGGCGACGGTCAGCACGGCCGCGCCCGTCATGGTCATCGCGAAGGACGTGTAGCGCTCGGCGGCGAACAGCGCCAGGCCGTACAGGGCGAGCACCGCCGCCACCACGCCGGTGCCGACGCTCACGGCCAGGCCGAGCGTGGGGTCGGGGCCCTTGGGCGGGGGCCGCCAGCCCTGGTGGACGCGGGCCAGCAGGGCGTGGTTGGCGCGCAGCAGGTCGGCGACCTCGCGGGAGAGCGCCGGATCGACGACGACCTTCGCGGGGCGCCCGGGCAGGATGTCGGTCATGGCGCGGCCGTCAGCTTTCCAGGTGGCGGAAGGCCACGTGCGCGGACTCCACGCTGTGCCGGAGCGTGCGCTCCAGCGTGTCGGCGTCGTCCGCCAGCTTCTCCAGCTCCGCGAGCGCGAGCCCGTCGGCGCCCGACTCGGCCAGCAGCTCCTCGTAGCGCGGCAGCCGCGTCCGCAGCTCCTCGATCTGGGCGTGGGCGTGGTAGGCGCGCTCGGCCTCGCGTACGCGGTCGGCGTAACGTTCCAGAGCCTCGACGCGGGCGACCACCGCCGCCTCGCTGGCGGACAGGGCGCGTTCGAGCGGCTGGAGCACCGGGGCGACCTCGGGCGCGAGGCCGCGTTCGTGCAGCTCGCGGTGCTCGCGGCGGAGGGCGGAGAGCTTGGCCAGCAGGCGGGCGATCTCCCATTCCTGCGCGGGCAGCATGACGGCGTTGCCCGCGTCGTCGAGCAGGCCCTCGGCGTTGACGTGGGAGCGCAGCACCGCGCCGACCGCGCGCTGCGCGCGGCCCAGCACGAGCCGCGCCTCCTGGTCGAAGTCCTCACCGAGGAGGTAGCGGCCGTCGTACCAGCGGGCCTGCTCGTAGACCTGGCGTTCGTGGGGGCGCTCGTCCTCGGGCGGCTCGCTCATGGAGGCGATCTTCACGAGGACGACGAAGACGAACGTGCCGAGCAGCACGAACCCGGCCGGCGCGAACGGCGAGTCGAGCAGGACGGCCATGAGGGCGATCACCACCGGGGTGGCGGCCAGCAGCAGGGTGCTGGAGGAGCCGCGGCGTGGCCGGCGGGAGTCGCAGGAGGAGTCGCGGGGCGTCCATCCGGCGCGCATCCTGGACAGCAGCGAGGCGTTGACGCGTAACAGCCCGGCGACTTCCGCCGGAACCGACGGATCGACGACCACACCCACGCTCTGTCCTGGCACCCTGGCGCCCCCCAAGCTCGGTATGTGGATATTACGTAACAATCCGCTCGCGTGTCAGCCTCGAATGTCGCCGGGCGTCCGGGGTTTCAACCATCGTCCTGCTGGATCTCCCACAGCGCCGTCTCGGGGATGCCCGCCTTGACCAGCAGCTCCCAGGCGGCCCGCCGCTCGCGCGGATCGGCGAGCACGGCGCGCAGGAGGGGTCGCAGCCGCGCGTGGTCGGCGCCGCCCTCCGCCCACAGCGCGCCGAGCGCCTGGTGCACGGCCGGCGAGCGGACCGCGGCCGTGCGCAGCAGCTCCTCCAGGATGGCCACCCGGTCCCGGTACGGCAGGGGCCGCCCCTCCCCCAGCGCGCGCAGCAGCAGGTCGAGCAGGCGGCGGTGGCGCGGGCCGTGCCCGGTGGCGACGGCGACGACGGCGTCACCCATCCCCGTGGGGTCGTCGGCGCCGAGCACGACGTCCTCCACGCCGTTCTCCATGACCCGCCGCGCCGACAGGGCGGTGACCAGGCCGTTCCATCCCTCCTCCCCGAGCTGGCCCTTCCACAGGTGGGTGAAGGACGACCAGCGCTCGGCCGCGTCGGGCCCAGGCAGCAGCTCCGAGACGCGGACCGGCCCGTCGGCGGCGGCCACGACGAGCAGCGCGAGGTTCGCCGAGTACGCGGCCAGCCGCCGCGCCAGACTGTGCCGCACCGGGCGGAAGCCGGTGAAGTGGCGGCGCCCGGTCTCGTGCAGGGAGCGGCGCAGCAGCCCGGACAGCTGCTCGACGCAGCGGGCCCGGATCTCGGGCGGCACGTCGTCGAGCAGGTCGATGACGAACCCGACGATCGGCCCGCGCTCGGCCAGGCAGGAGTGGGAGATGACGGCGTAGAGCAGGTCGTCGTCCACGCTCTGCACGAGCGCCAGAGGCTCGTCACCGGCCTGGCTGCGCCTGCGGTCGAGGTCGCGCAGCGCGTAGACGGCCAGCCAGGCGACCAGGAAGTCGCCGAAGGTGGAGTGCAGGAAGGCGTGGCCGCCCCTGCGGACGAAGAAGAACCGCTCGGTGGCCCTGCGCGCCCAGCCCGCGCGGGCCGGCCGGTCGGGGTCGGCGTCCGCCGGGTCGTCCTCGCCGCCGTGGCACAGGGCGGGCAGGTCGCGTTCGAGCGCCTCGTCGGTGATGACCTGGCGGCCGCGGGCCAGCATGGACAGCGCCGCCGCGCCGAGCAGCACCAGCTCCTGGTCGATGACCACCCGGCCGGCGCCGCCGGTCTCGCGTTCGGTGAAGTCGCGCAGCAGCACCTCGTACAGGCGGGAGCGCTTGAGCGGGCGCCGCCGGGGGTCGTCCTGCTGCGCGGCGTTGCCGCCGGCGTCGTAGAGGGCGAGCAGGAGCAGCAGCAGCGGCTGGCGGGCCATCTCGCCGTGGGCGAGCGCGGCCTCGGCGGGCAGCGGCGTGAGGTCGCGGCGGGCCAGCAGGGCGCGGTTGGCCTGGTCCCAGATCTCCAGCCACTGGCGTACCTGGTCGTCCTCGAACGGCAGGAGCCGCAGCGCCAGCAGCCCGTCGGGGAAGCGGATGCGCTCGGCCACGACCGTGCGGCTGGTCACGATGACGGCGGCGGGGCGGCCGAGCCCGGCCTCGCGGCGCTGGAACTCCTCCACGCGGGCGAGGTAGTCGTAGCGGCCGGCGCCGCCGAGCAGCAGCTCGTCCAGCCCGTCGAGGAGGATGACCGGCTGCGCCCCGCCGGCGGCCTCCACGAGGTCGCCGTAGGAGACCTCCTCGCCGAGCACGGCGGCGATGGCCTGCTCGATCTGCTCGGTGACGTCCGCGCGCGGCGCGACCCCCTGCAGGTCCACCCGGATCGGCAGGAACTCCGAACGGGCCAGGCGGGCGGCCAGCACCTCGGTCAGCTTGGTCTTGCCCGAGCCGGGGTCGCCGAGCACGAGCAGCGGCGCCCGGGTGGCGCGCAGCGAGGTGAGGTGCCCGACGAGGAACGCCTCGGTGTCGGGCAGCAGCCGCTGGTCCTCCCACCAGCCGTCGAGCGTGGGCGAGGCGTCGCGGGTCAGCTCGGCCACCCGGCAGCGCGGGGTGAGATAGCCCTCGCCGAGCAGCGGCAGGTAGACGTCCTCGGGCAGCTTGCCGGCCAGCAGGAGCGGCTGGTCGAGCAGGTTGGCGGCCATCCTGGCCAGGTGGACCATGGGGCGGTCGCCGACGCGGGGCGGCGCCAGCTCGGCCAGCAGCCACGCCACCCTGGACAGCGCGGTGGAGGGCTGGGGGCGCTCGGTGACCAGGCTGCGCACGCCGAACTCGTGGCTGTCGAGGGCCAGCGAGCGGTAGTTCTCGTCGTAGACGCGCAGGGCGTGGGCGGGCGGGCCCTCGGCGAGCATCCGGGGCAGCAGGATCTGGTCGTCGTGGCTCAGCTCGTCCCAGACGGGCAGGCCGGCGGCGTAGCCGGTCAGGGCCTCCGACATGCGCGCGTAGGCACGTTCCACCGCCTGGCGGGTCTCGCCGAACGGGATGTGCGGCTCGGGGGTGGGCAGGCGCTCCAGCATCAGGGCGGCCATCAGGCGGGCGAAGCGCTCGGGGGTCGGCACGCCGCGCGCGATCTTCTCGGTGCGGTCGAGCTGCTCCAGCGTGAACGGCAGCTTGACCTCGCCGAGCGCCTCGAAGTAGGCGGAGACGACGATGACGGCGTGCGCGGCGGCCAGGCGCTGGGTGCGGGTGTGCCGGTCGACGCCGCCGCGCAGCTCCGGCAGGCGGCCGAGGACGTCCTCGCCGTAGCGGACGACGGAGGCGCGCATGTCGGCCACGCCCATGACGAGCTGCCCGGCGCCGGCCAGCGGCCACCCGCTGCGCTCGGCCGCCGCGGCGAACCCGATCACCTTGGCCAGCCTGCCGTCCTTGCAGCCGAGGATGCGCAGGGCGTCGGCGTAGCTCGGGGTCTCGATCATGGCCTTCTCCCGGGGACTGGGGTTGTCCCGTCAGCGCTGGGTGCGGCGGTCACATTCCTTTCATGCCCGTTTCATCGCCTCAGCGATCTCCGGCAGGGCGGCGGGGTCCTCGATCGTGGACGGCGTGGTGTACGGGCGGTCGTCGGCGATGTCGCGCATGGTGCCGCGCAGGATCTTGCCGGAGCGGGTCTTCGGCAGCCGGGCGACCACGACGGCGCGGCGGAAGGCGGCGACGGGGCCGATGCGCTCGCGTACCAGGGCGACCAGCTCGCGCTCCAGCTCCCCGGGGTCGCGCTCGCAGCCGGACTTGAGCACCGCGAAGCCGACCGGGACCTGTCCCTTGAGCTCGTCGGCCACGCCGATGACGGCGCATTCCGCGACGTCGGGGTGGCCGGCGAGGACCTCCTCCATGGAGCCGGTGGACAGCCGGTGCCCGGCCACGTTGATGACGTCGTCGATGCGGCCCATGACGTAGAGGTAGCCGTCGGCGTCGAAGTGGCCGCCGTCGCCGGTCAGGTAGTGGCCGGGATGGCGGTCGAGGTAGGAGGAGCGGAAGCGGGCCTCGTCGCGGTAGAGGGTGGGCAGGGCGCCGGGCGGCAGCGGCAGCTTGACCGTGACCGAGCCCTCGACGCCGGGCGGGCAGTCGTTGCCGTCGGCGTCCAGGACGTGCACGTCCCAGCCGGGCACGGGCTTGGTCGGGGAGCCGGGTCTGGCCGGCAGGGTCTCGATGCCGACGCAGTTGGCGGCGATGGGCCAGCCGGTCTCGGTCTGCCACCAGTGGTCGACGACGGGGACGCCGAGCAGGCCGGCGGCCCAGTGGTAGGTGTCGGGGTCGAGGCGTTCGCCGGCGAGGAAGAGGTGCCGCAGCCCGGACAGGTCCCACTTTTTCGCGAATTCTCCGGAGGGGTCCTCCTTCTTGATGGCGCGGATCGCGGTCGGCGCGGTGAACAGCGTCCGCACGCCGTGCGTGGCCACCACCCGCCAGTACGCGCCGGGGTCGGGGGTGCCGACGGGCTTGCCCTCGTACAGGACGGTCGTGCAGCCGGCCAGCAGCGGGGCGTAGACGATGTAGGAGTGGCCGACGACCCAGCCGACGTCGGAGGCCGCCCAGAAGACCTCGCCGGGGGCGGCGCCGTACACGTTGGCCATGCTCCAGTGCAGCGCGACGGCGTGGCCGCCGTTGTCGCGCAGCACGCCCTTCGGCGAGCCGGTGGTGCCGGAGGTGTAGAGGACGTAGAGCGGGTCGGTGGCGGCCACGCTCACGCAGGGCGCGGGCGCGGCGTCGCGCACGGTCGCGGCCCAGTCGAGGTCACGGCCCTCGGTCAGCTCGGCCGGGCACTGCGGGCGTTGCAGGATCACGCACCGCTCCGGCCGGTGGGCGGCCTCCTCCAGCGCCGCGTCCAGCAGCGGTTTGTACGCCACCACCCGGCTGGGCTCGATGCCGCAGGAGGCCGACAGCACGACCTTGGGCCGGGCGTGGTCGACGCGCACCGCCAGCTCGCGGGCGGCGAACCCGCCGAACACCACCGAGTGCACCGCCCCGAGGCGCGCGCAGGCCAGCATCGCGACCACGGCCTCGGGCACCATCGGCATGTAGATCACGACGGTGTCGCCGGCGCCCACGCCGAGGTCGCGCAGCATGCCCGCGGTCCGCGCCACCTCGTCGAGCAGCTCGGCGTAGCTGAGCACGCGCACGGCGCCGGTGACCGGGCTGTCGTGGATCAGCGCCGGCTGCCCGCCGCGGCCCGCGGCCACGTGCCGGTCGAGCGCGTTGTGGCAGGTGTTGAGCCGCCCGTCGGGGAACCAGCGGCCGTCGGGGCCGAGGACCGTGGCCGGAGCCACGTCCCAGTCGATGCCGCGGGCCGCCTCGGCCCAGAACTCCTCGGGATGCCGGATGCTCCGCAGGTACGTCTCGTCATAACCAGCCACTTATCGATCAGACCAGCCGCCGGGGCCCCGGCGCAAGTGTCCGGCCCGGCGGCGGCCCGATCGTCTGGACGGTCAGCCGGCCGACAGCACCAGCCGGACGGCGAAGGTGCGGTACCCGGCCCGCTCGAACGCCTTCACCATCGGCACGTTGCCGCGGTCGGTGTCGGCCGCGACGCGCTCCACGCCCCGCTCGGCGTGAGAGCGGGTGATCTCGCCGAGCAGGTCGTCCACGTAGCCGTGCCCGCGGTGCTCGGGCACGACGCCGAGGTAGCCGACGACGGGCCCGGCGTTGTTGGCCGACGGCAGCGCGACGCCCACCAGGGAGCCGTCGGCGGCCGAGTACGCCAGCCGCCACCACGACCGGTCCCCCGGCATCTGCCGGTAGTCGGCGACGTCCTGGCGCGCCTGCTCCTCCGGCGTCATGGTGCGCAGGGCCGTCCGGGTGGCGTGGTCGAGCGTGCCCTCCGCCACCCGGCGGAACGCCGCCACGAACGCCTCGTCGTCGTCATCGCCGCGGAAGACCAGCCGGCCCGACGGCTCGGGCACGGCCTCGTCGGCCGTCCAGGCGAACCGCAGGCGCTCCAGCTCGTCGGTGAGCCCGGCGCGGCCGGCGGCCTCCTTGCGCCAGGCGAGCCCGGCGGTGGCCTTCGGGTCCTCGCGCCAGCCCTCGGACAGGAACACGTGGTACGCCGGGCGGTCGCCGAACGCGGCGTGGCCGCGCTCCAGCAGCTCGGCGGCCAGCGCGACCCGGTCCCGGACGGACGGGTGGACATGGATGCAGTCGAGGGCGAGCGGCCGCCCGCCGGGGAAGCCCCACCAGACGGCGCGGGCCAGGATGTCGCCGGTGTCCTCGTCGAGGGCCAGCCAGATGTGGTCGTAGCGGTAGTTCCCGCTCTCCAGGAACGACAGGAGGCGGTCAGGGTGGGCCCAGCTGACGGACTCGTCGACGACGCAGCCGAGCAGACGGTCTAGGTCGTCGCCGACCGCGGTACGGAAAAGCACGATTCCTCCGAGAAGGGGAAGAGGGCGCGCGGAGCGCCCGGGGCAGTGCCGAACATCTCAGCGCCTCCTTTCTTCCGACTTTTCGGCGTCAGCGGGCACTGTATCGCAAAGAACGCGAAAGGATGGGCTCGTGAGGTCCTACGACGACGAGACGCTGCCCCTGCAGCCGCCCATCCGGCTGCCCGACGAGGCCACGCTGGCCGCGGCCGTCCGCGCCGCCCCACTGGCGAAGGAACTGGGAACGGGGGAACTGGGGGCGGAGGGCGGCGACGCCGAGGTGCTGGCCGCCTGGGCGGACCACTGCAGGGAGCGGCTGGCCGCCGACGAGGGGCTGCTGGTGGAGCTCATCCGGCTGTTCCTGTCCCGTGAGCCGGTCAAGGGCGAGGCGCCGGAGACGCTGGCGGGGCTCGGGCTGGTGCGGACGGCGGAGCCGTACACGCTGAGCTGGCTCGGCCTCTGGGCGGCCCGGCTGATCATCGCCGACACCACCGGGCAGGAGATCCCCGTCATGGGCTCGCTCGCCGGCGCCGACGCGGCCACGCTGCTGCACGCGCTGCGCTCCTACCCCGAGGCCGAGCGTGACGAGGAGCTGGCCGGCTGGCTGAAGGGCCGCGACCGGGACGACGCCGTCGCCTCCCTGGCCGCCGCGCTCGCCACGGTGAGCCCGCTCAGCCGGGCGGTCGGCGTCGAGGTGCTCTCCCACGACCTCGGGGACGAGGGCAGGCACGCGCTGCTGCGGCTGCTGGAGGAGCCGAAGCTGGGCGCGGTGGTCGCGGCCAGGACGGCGAACCCGCAGCGGCAGCCGGTGCCGGAGGAGATCGCGTGGGTGCTGGTGGACATGGCGGCGGCGCTGCTGGAGTTCGGCGACGCGCCGGACGAGGTGATCAAGTCGATCGCCATGGGGATGAACTCCGAGGAGCAGGCCGCCACGATCGCGATCCTGGCGTTCGGCGACCATCCGTGGACCGGGCGGGTGCTCCAGGTCTTCATCGACCACCATCCGGACGAGCGGATCGCGGCCGCCGCCAGGAAGGCGCTGCGGCGGCTGCGCGGCCTGTCGGACCTCCGGGGATGAGCCCGCGCGTGAGCCCGTGATCCGGTCGTGATCGGCGGCCCGCCGGTGACGGTAGAGTCGGCTCGGTGACGAAGCATACGATCTCCCCGCAGAACAGCATCCTCGGTGAGGCGTTCGCCTGCGCGTGCGGCGTCATCCTCGGCGGCCGGATGACGGCCGAGCTCCACGCGGCCGAGAACAACCTCTGCTCGGCCTGCCTCGGCTCGGCCGAGGAGGAGGTCGCCCCGGGCCTGTCGCGCGGCTGCACGTCGTGCGCGGGCAGCGGGCGGCGCAAGGAGCAGATCACCTGGCAGCTCGCCCACGCCGAGGCGGAGAACCTCATCACCATGAGCGTCGTACGCGGGATCGTGGCCCGCTTCGACGGGCCGTTCCGCCTGTCGGAGATCGCCGACACGGTGCGCACCGGCCTCGGCCTGCCCGCCGGACGGCTGCCCGTGGGCCCGCGGGTGCGCGACCTGCTGCTGCAACTGCAGGCCGCGGGCGAGATCGCCATGCTGTCGGCCCCCGACGAGATGCTGGGCACCGACATGGTCCTCTACCGCGACCCGCAGTGGCAGCGCGCCCGCACCCTCGGCCTTTGACGCCTTTCGGCGCCTCGCCGGCCGCTTCTGCCGGGAGGCTCGGGTCCTTCATCGCGGAGGTCGGGCCTTCACGGCGTTCAGTACGGTCATGAAACGGGTGAGAAGCGGCCCCATGTCCCCGGCCTGCCAGACCAGGTGCAAGGTGGTGGCGGTGCCCGCGAGCCGTCGTGCTGTCACGCCCTCCCGGCGCAGCACTCGATAGGAGTCGGCCATCACGGCCGCGCCGAAACCGGCGGCGACCAGCGCGAGGATCGTCTGCACGGTCCGGCCCCGCGCGCCGACGCGCGGCACGATCCCGGCGTGGTGGCACAACGAGGTGATCTCGTCGTGCGCGTGGGGCGCGGCCTCCCGTGGCCACAGCACCAGGGGGATCTCACCGAGCACGGAGACCGGCGCCGGCTCACGGGTCGTGGCGAGCGGGTGCCCGGCCGGCAGGAAGAGGGTCAGCGGCTCGCGCGTCCAGACCCGGGTGGCCAGGCGGGCGTCGCGGACCGGCAGCCGCTGCACCGCCACGTCGAGGCTGCCGTCCAGGATGCCGGCCGACATCTCGGCGTCGTCGAACAGCTCCACCAGGGACAGCTCGACGTCGGGAAGCTCTGCGCGCAGCCGGCCGAGTGCGTCCCCGAGTGCGCCGTTGATGCCCGATCCGGCGAACCCGACCGTCAGCCGGCCGGTCTTGCCCTCGGCGGCCAGCCGTACGTCGTGCAGAGCGGCTTCAGCGTCGGCCAGCATGCGTACGGCCCGCCGGAGCAGCGCCTCGCCGGCAGTGGTGGGAACGAGGCCGCGGCCGGCGCGGGTGAACAGCTCGGCTCCCAGGCGTCGTTCGAGGTCATGGAGCTGCCGGCTCAGGGTCGGCTGGGTCAGCCGCAGGCGGCGAGCGGCCGCGCTGATGGATCCCTCTTCGGCGATCGCCACCAAGTAGCCCAGCAGCCGCAGATCCATCCATGCCTCCACGGCATGGATGCTATATCGATCGATGCCTCGAAGTGGGCAACCGGCGTACTCCAGGGAAGAATGGAGCCGTCCCGAAGTCATGAAACGCCGGAGCCGTCGTGAAACACCTTGGAGTTCTCGCTCACAGCACGGGAGGAGCCGCCCTTTGCTTCCTCGACTTCTGTGAGGAGGGATTCCGCCGGACCGGCCGCAACGAGCATCCCGACGTCACCATGGACTACATCGCCTTCGGCTACAGCATGCCCGCCTGGGACAGCGGAGATCACGCGGCCGTCCGGGCCACCCTGGCGACCAGCGCGCAGCGGCTCGCCCGGGCCGGCGCCGATTTCTTCGTCTGCCCGGACAACACCGCCCACCTGGCTCTGGAGGCACCGGGGCCGGACCTCCCGCTGCCGGGCCTCCACATCGCCGAGGTCGTCGCGGACCAGGCAGCGGCCGAGGGGCGCACCCGTGTCGGCGTGCTGGGCACCAGGTACACGATGGACGGGCCGCTGTACCCGCGGGCGCTGGCCGCCCGCGGGATCGCCGCGGAGCTGCCGGACGCCGGCGACCGCCACCTCGTCAACGAGATCATCTTCAAGGAGCTGGTGAACGGCGTGGTCAGCGACGCGTCGCGCCAGGAGTATCTGCGCGTCATCGCACGGCTGGCCGAGCGGGGCTGCGACGCGGTCGCGCTCGTCTGCACCGAGATCCCGTTGCTGATCACGCCCGATGTCTCCTGCCTGCCGACGTTGGACTCGACCCGTCTGCTGGCCCGCGCGGCCTACGACGTCGCCGTCGGCGAGCGCGCGATGCCGGACTGGCGCGGCGGCCCCCGATGAGCCCGGGACACGCCGGAACGGAGCGGGCGCCGTCTCATCCCGAACGGCGTCTGGAGGAGCTCGGGCTGACGTTGCCGGAGCCCGTCCCTCCGGTCGCGACGTACGTGCCCGCCGTACGCAGCGGCGACCACGTCCACGTCTCGGGCCAGGTGCCGCTGCGGGAGGGGCGGCTGATCGCGACCGGCCGGCTCGGTGACACGGTCAGCGTGGAGCTCGCCTACGAGTGCGCGCGCCAGTGCGCGCTGAACGCACTGGCCGCGCTGAAGGCGGAGATCGGCGATCTCGCGGCGGTGGCCCGCGTCGTCAAGGCCCTGGTGTTCGTCGCGTCGACGGCCGATTTCACCCGTCTTCCCCAGGTCGGCGATGGGGCGTCGGACCTGCTCTGCGAGCTTTTCCGCGACGCCGGGCGGCATGCCCGCTCGGCGGTCGGGGTGGCGTCGCTGCCGCTGGGCGCACCCGTCGAACTGGAACTCCTGGTCGAGATCCGCCGACCGGCCAGCGGCTGAGCCCTCGAATCCCCGTAACCCCCGGGCTGCCGGCCCGCGGGGACAGCAACCCCTTTTCGGTCACAAGGAGGGCGTACGCATGCCCGTGAAAGTCCCGGCGGCGATCGTCGGCTCAGGCAACATCGGCACGGATCTGCTCTACAAGCTGCGCCGGTCCGAACTCATCGATCCGCGTTTCATGATCGGAATCGACCCTGACAGCGAGGGCCTGCGGCGGGCGAGGGACCTCGGCGTCGAGGTGTCCGCGGAGGGCGTCGACTGGCTGCTCAGCCGATCGGACCGGCCTGCGCTGGTGTTCGAGGCGACCTCGGCGAAAGTGCACGCCGCGGCCGCGCCGCGCTACGCGGCGGCGGGGATCATCGCGATCGACCTGACACCCGCGTCGGTCGGCCCCTGGGTCGTGCCCGCCGTCAACCTCGACGATCATCTGCAGGCGCCGAACCTCAACATGGTCAGCTGCGCGGGGCAGGCGACCATCCCCCTCCTGTACGCGATCGACCAGGTGGCCGACGTCTCGTACGGCGAGATCGTCGCCACCATCGCGAGCGCCGGCGCGGGCCCGGGCACCCGGTGGAACCTCAGCGAGTTCAGCGAGAAGACCGCACAGGCCCTGACCGCCGTCGCCGGGGTGGACGAGGCCAAAGCGTTCTCGCTGATCAATCCGGCCGAACCGCCCATGGTCATGCGTGACACCGTGTACGCGAGGGTCCGCCGGAGAGACGCCGACCGGATCGAGCACGCCGTACGGGACATCGTCGCCGAAGTGCGACGGTACGTGCCGGGTTACCGGCTGCGGCTCCTGGAGATCGACGGCGACCTGGTCACCGTCATGGTCCAGGTGGAGGGCGCCGGCGACTTCCTGCCCGCGTACGCGGGCAACCTCGACATCATCACCGCCGCCGCGACGGCCGTCGCCGAACGGATCGCGCAGAAGACCCTGGGAGCCGCCCGATGATCACTCTCGTGGACACGAGCCTGCGCGACGGCATGAGCAGTGTCTCGCACCGGTTCACACCGGAACAGGTCGGCGCGGTGGCCGGCGGTCTCGACCGGGCGGGTGTCCGGGTCATCGAGGTCGCCCACGGCATCGGCATCGGCGCCTCCTCGATCCAGTACGGCTTCGCCGCCGCGACGGACGTCGAGTACGTCCAGGCCGCCGTCACCGCAGTGGACCAAGCGGACATCGCGGTGCTGTACGTGCCGGGGATCTCGACGCTCGCCGCCCTGGACGCCGTCCGCGACGCGGGCGCGACCACGGTACGGGTCGCCACGCACTGCACCGAGGCGGACTGCGCGGAGCAGCCGATCCGCCACGCGCGCGACCGGGGCATGCGCGTCATGAGCTTCCTGATGATGAGCCACAAGCTCGAACCCGCGGCACTCGCCGAGCAGGCCGCCAAACTGGACTCGTACGGCGCACAGGTGATCTACGTGGTCGACTCCGCCGGGGCGCTCGTGCCCGGTTCCGCCGGAGCCCGTGTCGCCGCGCTGCGCGACGCGGTCCGCGCGGACATCGGGTTCCACGCCCACAACAACCTGGGCGTGGGCGTCGGCAACGCGCTCGCCGCGGTCGAGAACGGCGCGACCTACATCGACGGGTCGCTCCGAGGTCTGGGAGCCAGCGCCGGCAACGCCCAGACGGAGGCTCTCGCGGCGGCGCTGGAACGTGCCGGTCACCCTGCGGGAGTCGACGTCCTCGCACTGATCGACGTCGCCGAACACCTCATCGCGCCGTTGATGACGCAACCGCAGATCGTCGACGAGACCGCGCTCCTTCTCGGCTACGCCGGCCTCTACTCCACCTTCTTCCACCCGGCCAAGCGCGCCGCGGACAAGTACGGCGTACCCGTGCGCGAACTCCTCCTGGAGCTGGGCCGACGCGAGGTCATCGGAGGTCAGGAGGACATGATCATCGATGTGGCGGCGGAGCTTTCGAGCCGGGCGCGGAGCGCGTGAACGATGAGGCCTTCCGAGATTCGAGAGGCGGCCGCCGCGCTGCTCGGCGCCCACCGGTCGGGTACGCCGATCCCTCCCCTGAGCACTGCCCACCCCGGCGCGACGGTCGCCGACGCCTACCGGATCCAGCAGGAGCAGGTGCGGTCCTGGACCGAGGACGGAGACCAGGTCCGCGGCCACAAGATCGGCCTGGTCTCGGCCGCGATGCAGCGGCAGATGGGCGTTCACGAGCCGGACTACGGCCATCTGACCGCGAGCATGTTCCACCCGGAGCACCGGCCGATCCCTGCCCGCGGGTTCATCCAGCCCCGCATCGAGCCGGAGATCGCCTTCGTCCTCGGCGCCCCTCTCCGGGGACCCGGCGTGACCGCCGACGACGCCCGCGGAGCGGTGCGATACCTGCTGCCGGCGCTGGAGATCGTCGACTCCCGGATTCAGGACTGGAAGATCTCGATCATCGACACGATCGCCGACAACGCGTCGTCGGGGGCGGCCATCCTGGGAAGCACGCCGATCGATCCAGCCGGCGTCGACCTGCGATCCGCGAGCTGCGCACTGCTCAGGAACGGCATGGTGACCGAAACCGGCACGGGAGCGGCGGTCCTCGGGACGCCGTTCAACGCTCTGGCCTGGCTGGCGAACGCCATCGGGGCGCTGGGAGTGTCGCTGGAGCCGGGCCAGGTCGTGCTGTCCGGCTCCCTGACCAGGGCCGTCACGATCGCGCCGGGCGACAGCGTCACGGCGGACTTCCCCGGGATCGGCCGGGTGACGGCGGTGCTGGCCTCCTGATCGACAGGCGGGTGAGCGCCATGCTCAGGCTCGGGCGCTACGCGGCGCCCTGCCCGAGCGCCGCGTTCGCCGCGTCCGGCTGGACCAGGGCGCGCTTCCTCGAACAGGAGCCGTACCCGGTCACGGGCGGCAGATGAGCTCGCCGTGCGGGACGGACAGCCAGCCGTCCTCGGCGGCCGCCCAGGCGCGCCAGCCCGCGGAGATGCGCCGCAGGTCCGCCTCGGTGGCGGCTCCGGCGGCGAGGGCCTGGTCGGCCATGGCGGAGCCGAGGACGCGCTCCGCCCACATGCCGCCCCACCAGGCGCGGTCGTCGGGGGTGGCGAAGCACCAGGTGGAGGAGGTGGCGGTGACGTCGGAGAAGCCCGCGGCGCGGGCCCACGACAGCAGCCGCCGGCCGGCGTCGGGCTCGCCGCCGTTGCCCCGCGCGACCCGCTGGTAGAGGGCCAGCCACTCGTCCAGCTCGGGCAGCAGGGGCCACCAGGCGAAGGCGGCGTAGTCGCTGTCGCGGACGGCGACGTAACCGCCGGGCTTGGTCACCCTGCGCATCTCGCGCAGCGCCCGTACGGGGTCGCCGACGTGCTGCAGCACCTGGTGGGCGTGGACCACGCAGAAGGTGTCGTCCTCGAAAGGCAGGTCGTGCACGTCGGCGACGGCGAAGTCCACGTTGGTCAGGCCGCGGGCGGCGATCTCGGCCCTGGACAGCTCCAGCGCGTCCGCGCTGACCTCCGAGGCCGTGACGTGGCCCGTCAGGCGGGCCAGGTCGGCGGTGATCGTGCCGGGGCCGCTGCCGACGTCCAGCACCTTCATGTGCGGCTTGAGGTGGGGCAGCAGGTACGCCGCCGAGTTCTCCACGGTGCGCCAGCGGTGTGAGCGCAGCACCGACTCGTGGTGGCCGTGCGTGTAGACGGCGGTCGCCGGACGGTCCATCGCCAAACTCCTTCGTTTCGCCTCGGATGCCGTCACCCTAGCGCGTATCTCACTATTCAAGAGAGAACGTCTTACCATCCGAGACACGGCTCTCGCGGCCCTACGCTGGGACACAAGGAGCTTCACAGGAGGAACCGTGGGAGAGGTCCGGCCGATCGTGCACGTCGGCGACCCCGTGCTGCATCGTCCGTGCGAGCCGGTCACCCGGTTCGGCGAGGAGCTGGCGGCGCTGGTCGACGACATGTTCGCGAGCATGTACGCGGCGGAGGGCGTGGGCCTGGCCGCCAACCAGATCGGCGTGGCGCTGCGGGTCTTCGTCTACGACTGCCCCGACGCCGACGGCGTGCGGCACAAGGGCGTCGTCGTCAACCCGGTGCTGGAGCCGCCCGGCCTCGGCGAGCGCCGGCTCGACACCGGCGACGAGGGCTGCCTGTCGGTCCCCGGCCAGTACGCCCCGCTCCCCCGCCCCGACCGGGCCACCGTCCGCGGCTTCGACGCGACGGGCGAGCCGGTCACGGTGACGGGCACCGGCCTGCTGGCGCGCTGCCTGCAGCACGAGAGCGACCACCTCGACGGACGGCTCTACATCGACCGCCTGCCCGCCAAGCGCCGCAAGCAGGTGCTGGCCGCCTACCAGGCGACACTATCCGCGATAGCGGACAATTCATCGCTATAGTGGAGGGATGACGGGCGAAAGTGTGCTGTCCAGCGGGCTGTCCATGGCCGAGCTGGGGCAGCGGGTCCGCGCCGAGCGGCGGGCGCGCGGGCTGTCGATCGAACGCCTCGCCGACCTGGCGGGCGTCAGCCGCAGCATGGTCTCCGACATCGAGCGCGGCGCCAAGACGCCGACCGTGCTCGTGCTCGACCGGCTGGCCACGGCGCTCGGCACGTCCATCGCCCGGCTGCTGGACGAGCCGGCGCACGGCGCGATGCGGGTGCTGCGCCACGCCGAGCAGCGGGTGCTGCGCGACCCCTCCGGCTGGGAGCGGCGGGTGCTGTCGCCGGTGCTCGGCGACGTGGAGTTCGAGTTCATGCGCACGACCATCGGTCCTGGCGTGGACGCCGGCGAGTTCGCGCCGCACGCGCCAGGGTCGCGGGAGTACCTCGCGGTCGAGCGCGGCAGCCTGCGGCTGACGATCGACGGGCGGGCGCACACGCTGGAGACCGGCGACTCGGCGTACTACCCGGGCGACCTCCGCCACGCCTTCGCCAACGACGGCGCCGAAGACTGCGTCTACTACCTCGCCATGGAGCTGGGCACCCCCGGACACCTGAACCATCACGGAACCACCTTGGAAGGGACAGCTCGATGACTGACCTGCGCGCCGCCGGTGAGCGGGCGGCCGCCCTCGTGGCCGCGCACCTCGCGGGCGTGCCGGACGGCCCGGTGTGGCAGCCGGTCCCCGACGGCGAGCGCGCCTGGCTGAGCGGCCAGGAGCTGCCCGCCGACGGCCGGCCGCTCGACGACCTGCTCGACGACGTCCGCGCGCACGTGCTGCCGCACCCGATGGGCAACGGCCACCCGCGCTTCTTCGGCTGGGTCAACTCCCCGCCCAACCCGGCGGGCGTGCTCGTCGAGCCGCTGGCCGCCGCGCTCAACCCGAGCTGCGCGGGCGGCGACCACGCCGGGCCGCACCTGGAGCGGGCCGTGGTGCGCTGGCTGGCCGAGCTGATCGGCTTCCCGCATCCGCCCGGCGGCGGGCTGCTGACCAGCGGGGCGTCCATGGCCACGATCGTGTGCCTGGCCGCCGCCCGGCAGCGGGCCGCCCTCGCCGACGGGTGGGACGCGCGCGAGGAGGGCCTGGCCGGACGGCCGCCGTTCGTCCTGTACGTCACCGAGGAGGGGCACAGCTGCCTGCACAAGGCGGCCCAGCTCCTCGGGCTCGGCGCGCGGAACGTACGGACCGTGCCGGTGGACGCGGCCTACCGGATGGACGTGGCCGCGCTGCGCGCGATGGTGGCCGAGGACCTGGCGGCGGGGCGGCGGCCGTTCTGCGTGGCGGGCAGCGCGGGCACCGTCAACTCCGGCGCGGTGGACCCGCTCGACGCGATCGCGGACGTGGCGGCCGAGCACGGGCTGTGGTTCCACGTGGACGGCGCCTACGGGGCGCTCGGCGTGCTGGCCGAGGGCGCGGCGCCGCACTACGCGGGCCTGGACCGGGCCGACTCGCTCGCCCTGGACCCGCACAAGTGGCTCGGCGTGCCGGTCGGCTGCGGGTGCGCGCTGCTGCGCGACCCGGGGGCGGCGCGGGCCGCCTTCAGCCTGGTGCCGTCGTACCTGGTGGACGACAACGCGGGCGACCTGGGCTGGCTCGCCGAGTACGGGCCGGAGCAGACCCGCCCCTTCCGCGCGCTGAAGACGTGGGCGACGCTGTCGTCCCTCGGCCGTTCCGGCGTGGTCCGCCTGGTCGAGCACACCACGGGCCTGGCCCGTACGCTGGCGGCGATGGTGGAGCGGGCGCCCGACTTCGAGCTGCTGGCGCCGGTGGTCACGTCGATCACCGCCTTCCGGCACACGCCGGCGTGGAGCGGCGACCCGGACGCGCTCAACCGGGCGATCCCGTTCGCGGTGCAGGCGCGCGGGAACGCGTTCCTGACCGGCACCCGCCTCGGCGGCCGGGACGCGCTGCGGGCCTGCTTCCTGCACCCGGACACCACCGAGCGTGATCTGGAGATCCTCCTGGACGAGATCCGCGTGGCGGCCAAGGGCCTTTGAGCAGGTGGGGTGAGGTCCGGCCCGCTGCGGGTAGGGGGCGTTTGACATCCGTTCGGCAGAAGGAGGTCCCCATGGCGAGGACCGTGGCAGACGTGATGACAAGGGACCCGGCGGCGGTGGAGGCCGAGCAGCCGGTGTCCGTCGCGGCGGCGCTGATGCGCGAGAACGACGCCGGGGCGGTGATCGTCAACGAGAACGGGCGCATGCAGGGCATCGTCACCGACCGCGACATCGCGGTGCGGGTGGTGGCCGACGACAAGGGCCCGGAGACGCCGGTCCGCGAGGCGTGCAGCGCCTCCGTCGAGGCCGTCGGGCCCGACACCGAGATCGACCAGGCGGTCCAGCTCATGCGTACGCACGCGGTGCGCCGCCTGCCGGTCGTCGAGGACGGCCGCGCGATCGGCATCGTGAGCCTCGGCGACCTGGCGATGGAGCGCGACCAGAACTCGGCGCTCGCCGACATCTCCGCCGCCGAGGGCAACCGCTGAGAAAACTGTCGGTCGCGGCGGTTAGCGTGGCCGCGTGTTCACAGTCGAGGATGTACGACGGTTCGCGAGCACCCTGCCGCGCTCGTCGGAGCACCTGATCCGGGACCGCGTGAAGTTCCGGGTAGGCAAGATCGTCTACGTGGCCTTCTCGCGGGACGAGACGCTCATGGGCTTCGGGTTCCCCAAGGAGGAGCGCGAGGCCCTGGTGGCGGCGGAGCCGGCCAAGTTCCTGCTGCCGCGCGAGTCCGACCTGCGCTTCCACTGGGTGGTGGCGCGCACCGCCGCGCTCGAGGTGACGGAGATGCGCGAGCTGGTGCTGGACGCGTGGCGCATGTGCGTGCCCAAGAAGGTCCGCGCCGAGCAGGAACTCCTCGCCGCCACCCGCCCGGCCCCCTGACCGCCCCACCCGGCCCTCTGACCGCCCCGTCCCGGCCCTCTGACCGCCCCACCCGGCCCGCCCGGCTCTCTGACCGTCCCGCCTGCCTGGGACGGGAGGCGGGTCAGGGGGCCAGGGCGAGACGGTCGAGGCCGAGGGCGCTGATGAGGAGGCGTTCCTTGCGGTTGCCGAGCAGGCGGGCCGTCCAGTCGGTGAAGCCGCCGTCGCCCACCTCCACCCCGCCCGCGTACACCTTGAAGCACAGCCCGCTGTAGTAGCCCCTGCCGCTCTCCCGTCCCGGGTCGGGGGTGCCGCCGAGGGCCGCGGCGACGCGCTCGAAGCGTTCGTCGAGCACCGTGACCCGGGCCTCGGGCTCGCCCGCGCCGCACGCGCGCACCGCCTCGCCCAGGATGGCCAGGTGCTCGGCGGCGTGCCGTCGTTCGAAGGCGTGGTCACCGGTGTCGCGGCCGGCGGTCACCAGCGCGAACAACGTGAAGTGCGCGAAACGGGCGGCCCCTTCGACGTGCTGGGCCCGCACGACCCGCTGCACGGCGGCCAGCCGCACCGGCTCGGTCCCGCCCGCGGCGCGGCGGCGGACCGCCGCCTCCAGAGCGAGGGCGTTGGTGGGGTCGGCGGCGACCTCGCCGTTCCTGACGGTCGAGATCACCTTGTTCTGGTCGACGGTGGCGAGGGCCGAGCACGCGCCGAGCGGCGCGACCGGGGAGAGCACGACGGGCTCGAAGCCGGGCGGGAGCGCCGACAGCGCGGCGTCCTCGGCCCGCCGCAGGTCACGGAACGCGACCGCGCCGGGCGCGGCGAAGCGGTCGTGGCCGTAGCGGCGCAGCACGTCGGCGGGCGAGAGCGCGCCGGCCCTGCGCCGCATGACCTCCAGCAGCAACGTCGTGAGGTCCGCCCCGGACAGCCGCTCGGCCAGGACGTCGAGGATCTCGGGTCCGCCCGCCTGCCGCAGGACGCGGTCGAGTGCAGCGGTCGTTCGCTCAGCCATCCTCCATGCCTACCTGATCTTCGCCGGCGCCCGCGAACGCTTTTCCGCGCGCGCGGGCCGGGTCAGGACGTGGCGTCGCGGTAGAGGCCCCTGGTGAGGTCGGTGATGCGCTTGACGGAGGCGCTCCACGTGCCGCCCGCCGGGTGCGCGGTCAGCACCGCCATGACGTACCGCTCCCCCGGGCCGACCAGGCCGGTCGTGTGCAGCACGGGGCGGCCGTAGTCGGGCACGCCGGAGCCGGCGGCGCGCTGGGCGATCCACGAGACGGGCGCGCCGAGGGCCCTGGCGTCGCGGCAGCGGGTGGGCGGCGTGGTGCCGAACCCGGACCAGCCCTGCTTGACGGCGTGGGGGCGGGGCACCGCGTCGGGGATGCCGAAGGTCTGGTCGAAGCCATCGGCGCCGCACGGGGCGGCCCGGCGCAGGTGGCCGAGGATGGTGTCGCGGACCCGGGCGTCGGCCCGGTCGAGCAGGTAGCGGTAGGTGCGGACGACGTCGTACGCGCTGAGCGAGGTGTAGCCCCAGAAGCCGGGCTTGGACGCGGGCGGCGGCGTGGTGTCGGCGAGGCCGAGCCGGCGCGCGGTGCGCACGATGATCCGCCCCTTGCCGCCCCGGTCCCAGAGGGTGGAGGCGGCGTCGTCGTCGCTGGCCCGCAGCATGACCTTGAGCAGGTCGGCGTCGGCCCTGGGCACGCTCTTGCGCCGCTCCAGGTAGTCGATGGCGATGAGGATCTTCACCACCGACGCCGAGCGGTACTTGCGGTGGGCGTTGCGCGCCGCGACGAACCTGCCCGCCTGCCGGTCGAAGACCACCCAGGCCGCCGTCGTCCCCACGGGCACGCGCGGCGGCCCTGCGGCCGTCGCTGCGGCGGGCGGGGCGAGGGCGGCGAGGAGGGGGACGGCCGCCACCGCGGCGGCGAGGGAGGTGATGCGCATTCGCCTATAACTACCAGATCCGGCACCGGCACCCTTGACCTTCCCACCGAAGCGGGTATAAACACAGAAGAAACCAACCCGAAACGGCGGTGAATCAACATCATGTACGCCGAGGAGCGGCAGCAGGAGATCCTGCGGAGAGCGCGCGCCGCCGGCCGCGTCGACGTGGTGACGCTGGCCGCCGAGCTCGACGTGACCACCGAGACGATCCGCCGCGACCTCACCGCGCTGGAGCGGGCGGGGGTGCTGCGCCGGGTCCACGGGGGCGCGATCCCCGTCGAGCGGCTCGGCTTCGAGCCGGCGCTGTCCACCCGCGACGAGGTGATGACGACCGAGAAGGAGCGCATCGCCAAGGCGGCGATCGCCGAGCTGCCCGAGGACGGCTCGGTCATCATCGACGCCGGCACCACCACGGGCCGCCTGGTGCAGGTGCTGCCCGCCGACCGCGAGCTGACCGTCGTGGTCAACTCGCCGCCGCTGGCGACGGCCCTCGCGGCCCGGCCCAATCTGCACGTCATCGTGCTGGGCGGGCGGCTGCGCGGCAACACGCTCGCCACCGTGGACGACTGGGCGCTGCGCCCGCTGGAGCACCTCAACGTGGACGTCGCCTTCATGGGCACCAACGGCTGCTCCCTGGACCGGGGCCTCACGACGCCCGACCCGGCCGAGGCGGCGATCAAGCGGGCGATGGTGCGGGCGGCGCAGCGCAGCGTCCTGCTCGCCGACCACACGAAGTTCTCCAACACCTACCTCGCGACGTTCGCCGCGCTGGCCGAGATCGACGTGGTGGTCAGCGACACCGGGCTCGACGCCGCGCTCGCCGCCGACCTGGCCGCCGCCGGGCCGGAGGTGATCCGGGCGTGATCCTGACGCTGACGCTCAACCCGAGCCTGGACCGTACGATCGAGGTCGCCGCGCTGCGGCGGGGCGAGGTGATCCGCGCCGCCGCGGCCCGCCTCGACCCCGGCGGCAAGGGCGTGAACGTCTCGCGCGCGCTGCTGGCCAACGGCGTGGCGGCGCGGGCGGTGGTGCCGTTCGGCGGGGACGAGGGCCGCCAGCTCGTCGGGCTGCTCGCCGCCGAGGGCCTGGACATGGTGACCGTCCCGGTGACCGGGCGCACCCGTTCCAACGTCACCCTGGCCGAGCCCGACGGCACCGTCACCAAGATCAACGAGCCGGGCACCGCCCTGTCCCCCGCCGAGCTCGACACCATCGCCGACGCGGTGCTCGCCGCCGCCCACACCGGCGGGCAGGGCGCGGACTGGGTGGTCGCCTCCGGCAGCCTGCCCCCGGAGGTGCCCGCCGACGTCTACGCGCGGCTGTGCCGCCGGTTCGCCGAGGCGGGCATCGAGGTCGCGGTGGACACCAGCGGGCCGGCGCTGTCGTACGCGCTCGCCGCCGGGCCCGCCCTGGTCAAGCCGAACCTGGAGGAGCTCGGCCAGGCCACCGGCCGGCCCCTCGCGTGCCTCGGCGACGTGGTGGAGGCCGCGCGAGCGCTGCGGGCGGCGGGCGCGCGGGCGGTCCTCGCCAGCCTGGGCGCCGACGGGGCCGTGCTCGTCGAGGACGGCGGCGTCTGGTACGGCCGGGCGCCCGCCATCGAGCCGCGCAGCTCCGTCGGCGCGGGCGACGCCATGCTGGCCGGGTTCCTCGCCGCAGGCGGGCACGGGCCGGAGGCGCTGGCCCGCGCGCTGGCCTGGGGCGCGGCGGCGGCCGGGCTGCCCGGTAGCCGCATGCCGGGGCCCGCCGACATCGACCCGGCGGTCACGGCGGCCGGCCCGCCCGACCCGGCGTGCCCGCTCGCCGTCCCTTTCGTCCCGCCCGCCGATCCCCCCTCCGTCCTCTCCTCCGGTCCCTCCACCACGAACGCACCCGCTCCTCTGCCGTAGCCCGGCCGCCCCGGCCGGGCACCGGCTGCCGAACAGCTGCTCAACCCCCCGAAGGAGCAAGTCCATGGCCGACACTTACACACCCCCGGTCGCCGGCACCGGCGTCAAGGCCACCATCCAGCGCATCGGCGGCCACCTGGCCGGGATGATCATGCCGAACATCGGGGCGTTCATCGCCTGGGGCCTGATCACCGCGTTGTTCATCCCGACCGGCTGGCTGCCCAACGAGACCCTCGGCAAGATGGTCGGCCCGATCATCTCGACCCTGCTGCCGGTCCTCATCGCCTACACCGGCGGCCGGATGGTGCACGGTCAGCGCGGAGCGGTCGTCGGCGCGGTGGCGGTGATGGGCGTCGTGGTGGGCACCGACGCGCCGATGTTCCTGGGCGCCATGATCATCGGCCCGCTCACCGCCTTGATCCTGAAATATGTGGACAAGTTCACCGAGGCGCGTACCCGAGCGGGCTTCGAGATGCTGGTGGACAACTTCTCCGCCGGCATCGTGGGCGCCGCGATGGCAGTGGTCGGCTTCCTCGCCATCGGCCCCGTCGTCCAGACCATCACCACCGCCGCAGGACAGGCCGTCGAGTGGCTGATCACGAACAACCTGCTGCCGGTCGCGTCGCTGCTCATCGAGCCGGCCAAGGTGCTGTTCCTCAACAACGCCATCAACCACGGCGTGCTCAGCCCGCTCGGCGTGGCCGAGGCGGCCGAGACCGGCAAGTCGATCCTGTTCATGCTGGAGTCGAACCCCGGCCCCGGCCTCGGACTGCTGCTGGCCTACCTGCTGTTCGGGCCGCGCGCGCTGCGCCCGAGCACACCGGCCGCGATGATCATTCACTTCTTCGGCGGCATCCACGAGATCTACTTCCCGTACGTGCTCATGAAGCCGCGCCTCATCGCGGCCGTCATCCTGGGCGGCGCGGCCGGCGTGTTCACCTTCATGATCACCGGAGCGGGCCTGGTCGCCACCCCGTCGCCGGGCAGCATCTTCGCCTACATCGCGGTCACGCCCAAGGGCGGCTGGCTGGCCTCCAGCCTCGGCATCCTCGTGGCCGCCGCCGTGTCGTTCGCCGTCGCCGCCGTCCTGCTGGGCTTCGGCAGGGGCGAGAAGAAGGACGGCGAGGACGACCCCGCCACCGCCGGCGCCGAGACCGGCGCCGAACCTCTCACCAGCAAGGAGGCCTGACTCATGGCCGGCATCGACAGCAAGGACATCCACAAGGTCATCGTCGCCTGCGACGCCGGGATGGGCAGCAGCGTGATGCTCGCCTCCCAGCTCCGCAAGCAGCTCAAGGACAGCGGCGTCACCGTGGAGCACACGCCCGTCAACTCCATCCCGGATGACGCCGACGTGGTGGTCTGCCACACCGGCCTGGCCGCCCGCGCCCGCGCCGCCGCTCCCGGGAAGGTGCTGGTGTCGTTCCAGGTCTTCCTCGGCGACCCGGCCGTGACCAAGCTGGTCAACACCATCAAGAACGGCGGCGTCGTCGATGCCTGACCTGCTCGACCCCCGCGCGGTGCTGCTGCACGAGCGCGCGCCCGACCGCGAGGCGGCGATCCGCCGGTGCGGGCGGGCACTGGTCGAGGTGGGGGCGGTCACCGAGCCGTACGTCGCGGCGATGCTCGAACGCGAGCGGTCCATCTCGACCTACGTCGGCGAGGGGGTGGCCATCCCGCACGGGACGAACGCCTCCAAGGACGCCATCCTGCGCGACGCACTGTGTTTCGTACGCTTCCCGGACGGAGTCGACTGGGACGGCGAACAGGTCACGGTCTGCGTCGGCATAGCCGCCCGCGAGGGCGGGCACGTACCCCTGCTGGCGGCGCTGGCCGAGATCCTCATGGATCCGGACCGCGCCAGGACGCTGCGCGAGGCCACCGAGGTCGCGCGGGTGATGAAGGAGCTCACGCTATGAAGGTCGCCAGGTTCCACGCCCCGGGCGACATCAGGATCGAGGACGCGCCCGAGCCCGTCGCCGGGCCGGGCGAGCTGAAGATCCGGGTCCGCAACTGCTCGACCTGCGGCACCGACGCCAAGATCTACAAGTTCGGGCACCACCACATCGTGCCGCCCCGGGTCATGGGCCACGAGATCGCCGGGGAGGTCGTGGACAGCGGCGCCCGCGTGCAGGTGATCGCGGCGATCCCGTGCGGCTCGTGCCCCGAGTGCCTGCGGGGCCGCCGTACGGTCTGCCCCAACCAGGAGTCGATGGGCTACCACTACGACGGCGGCTTCGCCGAGTACATGATCGTCCCGGCGAAGGTGCTCGCCGTCGACGGCGTCAACGCCATCCCCGAGAACGTCGGCTTCGCCGAGGCGTCGGTCGCCGAGCCGCTGGCCTGCGTGCTGAACGGCCAGGAGCTGGCCCGCGTCGGGCCCGGTGACGACGTGGTGGTGATGGGCGCCGGCCCGATCGGCTGCCTGCACGTACGGCTGGCGCGGGCGCGCGGCGCGGCCCGGGTGTTCCTCGTGGACGTCAACGCGCAGCGGCTGGCGATGGCCGAGGAGCTGGTGCGCCCGGACGCCGCGATCGACTCCGACCCGGTCGACCAGGTGCTCAAGCTGACCGGCGGCCGGGGCGCGGACGTCGTGATCACGGCGGCGGCGTCCGGCGCGGCCCAGGAGCAGGCGGTGCGGATGGCCGCCCGCCAGGGACGGATCAGCTTCTTCGGCGGGCTGCCGAAGGACGACCCGGTCATCGCGCTGGACGCCAACCTGGTGCACTACCGCGAGCTCACCATCGTCGGCGCGAACGGCTCCAGCCCCGCGCACAACGCCGCCGCGCTGCGTCTGGTGTCGGAGGGCGCGGTGCCGGTGGCCGACCTGATCACCCACCGGCTGCCGCTGCCGCGCGTGCTGGACGGGATCGATCTCGTCAGCCGGGGCGCGGCCATCAAGGTCACCATCGAACCCTGACACCTGGAGGCTTTCGTCATGTCACAGCGAACGGTGGCCGTGGCCTCGGCGAGCGGGCTGCACGCCCGTCCCGCCAAGCTGTTCGTGCAGGAGGCGGCGCGCCTCGGCGTGCCGGTGACGGTACGGCTCGGCGAGAAGGCGGTGCCCGCCCGGAGCATGCTGGGCGTGCTGTCCCTGGGGGCCGTCCAGGGGACGGAGGTGACGCTGGAGGCGGACGGGCCGGGGGCCGAGGAGGCGCTGGACGCGCTGGCGGCGCTACTGTCGCGCGACCTGGACGCGGACACGGAAGAGGCTCTCGATGCCTGAGACGGGGCCTGCAATGGGGCCTGCAACGGGACCTGACACGGGGTCTGCAACGGGGCCTGGGACGGGACCTGGCACGGGACCTGGCACGGGGTCTGAGACGGGACCTGGGGCGGGGCCCGAGACAGGGCCGGGGACGGGTTGGGCCGGGCCCGGGGGGCGGCTGAGCGGGCTCGGGGTGAGCCAGGGGCGGGCGGCCGGTCCGCTGGTGCGGATGTCCGGCCCGCCGAGCCTGCCCGCGCCACGGCGGGTCGCCGATCCGGAGGCCGAGGCCGCCACCGTCGTCAAGGCGCTGGAGGCGGTGACCGCCGACCTCAACCGCCGGGCCGCCGCCGCCCGCACCGGCGGGAGCGCTGGTGAGGGCAGTGGCGCGGGCACTGGCGCTGACGCTGACGGAGGCGCGGGCGCGGGCGGAGGCGCGGGCGCTGACGGAGGCGTGGGCGCGGGCGGAGGCTCGGGCGCGGGCGGAGGCACGGGCGCGGGCGGAGGCACGGGCGCGGGCGGAGGCGCGGGCGCGGGCGGAGGCACGGGCGCGGGCGGAGGCGCGGGCGGGGAGGCGGCGGAGATCCTGGAGGCCCTCGCCATGATCGCCGACGACCCCATGCTCCGCGAGGAGGCCGAGAGCCGCGCCAGGGGCGGCGCCGACGCGGCCCACGCCCTGGACGCCGCCTTCACCGGCCACCGGGACGCGCTGGCCGCCCTGGGCGGCTACCTCGCCGAACGGGCCGCCGACCTCGACGACCTCAAGCATCGCGCGGTGGCCGCCGCCCTCGGCCTGCCCATGCCGGGCCTGCCCGATCCCGGTCATCCGTACGTGCTGGTCGCCGGGGACCTCTCCCCCGCCGACACCGCCGGACTCGGCCCGGACGTGCTGGCGCTGGTCACCGAGCGGGGCGGCCCGACGAGTCACACGGCGATCCTGGCCCGCGCGCGCGGCCTGCCCGCCGTGGTCGCCTGCCCGGCGGTCGCGGACGTCCCCGACGGCACGATCGTCGGCGTGGACGGCGCGAGCGGCGAGATCGCCCTCGGTCTCACCCCGGAGCAGGCGGCCGAGGTCATGGAGCGCGACCGCGCCGAGCGGGCCAGGCTGGCCGCCGCCACCGGCCCCGGCAGGACCGCCGACGGCCATCCGGTCAGGCTGCTGGCCAATATCGGCTCGGCCGCCGACCTGCGGCCGGGGGCGGAGGGCGTGGGCCTGTTCCGTACCGAGTTCCTGTTCCTCGACCGCAAGCAGCCGCCCTCGCCGGAGGAGCAGACAGCCGCGTACGCCGAGGTGTTCGAGCGGGCCGAGGGCCCGGTGATCGTGCGGACCCTGGACGCGGGCACCGACAAGCCCCTGCCCTTCCTCGGCCTGCCCGAGGAGCCCAACCCGGCCCTGGGCGTACGCGGGCTGCGTGTGGACCGCCTGCTGCCCGATGTGCTCGACGCGCAGCTCGCCGCGATCGCCGAGGCGGCGCGCGCGACGGGCGCGGACGTGCGGGTGATGGCGCCGATGGTGACGACGCCCGCGGAGGCGGCCGGCTTCGCCCGCCGGGCCCGCGCGGCGGGCATCGCGCAGGTGGGTGTGATGGTGGAGGTGCCGGCCGCGGCGCTGCGGGCCGCCGAGGTGCTGCGCGAGGTGGACTTCCTCAGCATCGGCACCAACGACCTGGCCCAGTACACCTTCGCCGCCGACCGCCAGCATCCGGCCCTGGCCGACCTGCTCGACCCGCGCCAGCCCGCCCTGCTGGGGCTGATCGAGGCGTGCGCCGCCGCAGGGCGGGAGGCGGGCAAACCGGTCGGCGTGTGCGGCGAGGCGGCGGGCGATCCCGCCGTCGCCCCGCTGCTGGTGGGCCTGGGGGTGACGAGCCTGTCCATGGCGCCGTCCTGCGTCCCGCTGGTCCGCGAGGCACTGGCGCGGCTGACGCTGGAGGAGTGCAGGGAGCTGGCCCGAGAAGCGCTGGCCTGACCAGGCCCGGCGCGACCGGCCCCGCCTAACTGGGCGCGGCGCGACCGGCCTCGCCTGACCGGACCCGCGCCATTAGGCCCACCTGACCCGGGCCCACCTAGCCGGCGGGCGTCGGCTCGTGGGCCCGGAGTTGGAGGGTGTCGCCGGTGACGTCCACCGTGACCTTGCCGCCCTCGGTGACCTCGCCGGTGAGCAGCATGGTGGACAGCCGGTTGTCCAGCTCACGCTGCACCGTGCGGCGCAGCGGCCGGGCGCCGAACTCGGGCTGGTAGCCGCGCTGGGCGAGCCAGTCCTTGGCGGCATCGGTGACCTCCAGCGTGATGTTCTGGCCGCGCAGCCGCTGCCGGGTGCGCTCCAGCAGCAGGTCCACGATCTGGCGGAGCTGATCGCGTTCGAGGCGCTTGAAGATGATCGTCTCGTCGATGCGGTTGAGCAGCTCGGGCCGGATGGAGCGGCGCAGCAGCTCCATGAGCCGCCCTTCCAGCGTGCCGGGGTCGCCGGCGGCCTCCAGGATGAGCTGCGCGCCGATGTTGCTGGTCATGATGACGACGGTGTTGCTGAAGTCGACGGTACGGCCCTGGCCGTCGGTGAGGCGGCCGTCGTCGAGCAGTTGCAGCAGGATGTTCATGACGTCGGGGTGGGCCTTCTCGATCTCGTCGAGCAGGATCACGCAGTGCGGGCGGCGCCGTACGGCCTCGGTGAGCTGCCCGGCCTCCTCGTAGCCGACGTAGCCGGGCGGCGCGCCGATGAGCCGCGAGACCGTGTGCCGCTCCTGGAACTCGCTCATGTCGACGCGGACCATGTGGTCCTCGCCGCCGAACAGCGCCGCGGCCAGCGCCCGCGCCAGCTCCGTCTTGCCGACGCCGGTCGGGCCGAGGAACAGGAAGCTGCCGATGGGCCGGTTCGGGTCCGACAGCCCGGCGCGGGCGCGGCGGACGGCCTCGGCGATGGCGGTGACCGCCTCGTCCTGGCCGATGACCCGCTCGTGCAGGTGCTCCTCCAGCCGCATGAGCCGGTCGCGCTCCTGCTCGGTGAGCTGGGTGACGGGGATGCCGGTGCGGCGCGAGACGACCTCGGCGATGTCCTCGACCATGACCTGCGGCACGTCGTCGTGGCCGCGGCGGGCGCGCTCCAGCTCGGGGCGGAGCTTGTCGATCTGGGCGGTGATCTCCTTGGCCCGGTCGAAGTCGTCGGCGGAGACGGCCTGGTCCTTGTCGCGGCGCAGCGCGTCCAGGCGTCCTTCAAGCTCGCGTACGTCGCTGCCGGGCGTGCGGGCGCGCAGCCGCACCCGGGCCGCGGCCTGGTCCATGAGGTCGATGGCCTTGTCGGGCAGGAAGCGGTCGGTGATGTAACGGGCCGACAGGGTGGCGGCCGCGTCCAGGGCCTCGTCGGTGATGCGGACCTGGTGGTGGGCCTCGTACGCGTCGCGCAGCCCGGCCAGGATCTCGACCGTCTGCTCCACGGTCGGCTCGGCGACCAGGATCGGCTGGAAGCGGCGTTCGAGCGCGGCGTCCTTCTCGATGTTCTTGCGGTACTCGTCGATCGTGGTGGCGGCGATGACGTGCAGCTCGCCGCGGGCCAGGGCGGGCTTGAGTATGTTGGCGGCGTCCATGCCGCCCTCGGCCGAGCCGGCGCCGACGAGCGTGTGCACCTCGTCGATGAAGACGATGATCTCGTCGGCGTGCGCGCGGACCTCGTCGATGACCTTCTTGACGCGCTCCTCGAACTCGCCCCGGTACTTCGACCCTGCCACCATGCCGGTCAGGTCCAGGGCGATGACCCGCCGGTCCTTCAGGGTGTCGGGGACGCCGCCGTTCACGATGCGCTGGGCGATGCCCTCGACGATCGCGGTCTTGCCGACGCCGGGCTCGCCGATCAGGCACGGGTTGTTCTTGGTGCGCCGCGAGAGGACCTCGATGGACTGCTCGATCTCGTCCTCGCGGCCGACGACCGGGTCGATCCGGCCCTGGCGGGCCTCCTCGGTGAGGTCGCGGCCGTACTCGTCGAGCGACGGGGTGTCGCCGTCGCGGCGGGCGCTCTCGCCGGGGCGGGCCGCCGCGGTGGCGAGGGCCTGCTGCAGCTCGTTGGCCGAGACGCCCTGCTCGCGCAGCAGGCGGGCGGCGGTGGAGTCGGGGTTGGCGGCCAGCGCGAGCAGCAGGTGCTCGGGCCCGATGTACGACGACTCCAGCGCCCGCGAGATCCGCTGCGCGTCCAGGATGGCCCTTTTGGCGGCCGGCGAGAGCGTGGTGGGCGGCTCGGTGGCCTCCCCCGGCCCGGCGAGCTCGTCGACCCGGTCGCGCAGCCGCTCCACGTCCACGCCGGCGGCGCGCAGCAGCGACCGGGTGGCGTCCACGTCGAGGAGGGCGTCGAGGAGGTCGAGCACGTCCAGGTCGGGGGCGCCGCGCTGCCCGGCCCCCTCGACGGCCTGCCGCAGGGCGTCCCTGGCCGAGGCGCTGAGCAGCCGCCCGACGTCCACCCGCTGGACGCCGGGCCGGGACGGCGGCCAGCCCTCCATGCCGCCGAACACCCGGCCCGTCAGCTCCTCGAACCCTCTGAACGGGTCTCCGCCGAAAAACGACCTGAACGGCATGTCCGCCATGGATGTCCCCTTTCACGTTCCAAAGGGGCTCCTAGCCGCCCGCGCCGCGCGTCAATGCCAGCGTTCGGCAAAAGCTGCGGCGGCGGGGGCGCTCACTCGTTCGTCGCGACGAGGTCGATGACCGGGGTGTCGCCGGAGACCAGCTCGTACGTCCGCCGCGCCGTGCCCGGATTGTCCAGCAGCGCCATGATGACGGCGGCCACGTCGTCGCGCGGCACCGCGCCCGGCGGCACCTCGGAGGCCAGCCGGACCAGGCCGGTGCCCGGCTCGTCGGTGAGGCGGCCGGGGCGCACGATGGTCCAGGCCAGGTCGTCGCGGCGGCGCAGGTCGTCCTCGGCCGCGGTCTTGGCCGCGATGTAGGCGGCCCACACCTCGTCACCGCCGGCGGGCGGCTTGCCCGCGCCCATGGAGGAGATCTGGATGAAGCGCCGCACCCCCGCCCGCTCGGCGGCGTCGGCCATGAGGACGGACGCGCCCCGGTCGACGGTGTCCTTACGGGCCGCGCCGCTGCCGGGCCCGGCGCCGGCCGCGAACACGACGGCGTCCGCGCCGCGCAGGATGTCGGCGACCTGCTCGACCGAGGCCGTCTCCAGGTCGCACACCACGGCCTGCGCGCCGGTGGCCTCGACGTCGGCGACGTGCGCCGGGTTGCGCACCAGGCCGACCGCGCCCTCCCTGAGCCGCGCCGCCAGACGCAGCGCGATCTTGCCGTGGCCGCCCGCGATGATGATCCGCATGCGGTCATGGTGTCATGGAGCCATGACGGAGTTCCCGCACGCACCCACCCCGGCGTTTCTGTTCGACCTCGACGGCACTCTGATCGACAGCGTCTACCAGCACGTGATCGCCTGGCGGCAGGCGCTGTCGGGGATGGGGATCGACCTGTCGGTGTGGCGGATCCACCGTCGCATCGGGATGAGCGGCGGACTGTTCGTCAGCGCGTTGCTGCGCGAGACCGGGCTCAAGCTGTCGCGCGAGCAGATCGAGCGGCTCCAGGTCGCCCACATGGAGGCGTACGAGCGGCAGGCCGACTCGGTGCGCCCGCTGCCCGGCGCGCCGGAGCTGCTGGCCGAGCTGACCGCGCGCGGCGTGCCGTGGGCCATCGCGACCAGCGGCTACGCCCGCACCGCGCGGCTCGCGCTCGGCCTGCTCGGCCTGCCGGAGGACACGCCGATGGTGACCCGCGACCTGGTGCGCAGGGCCAAGCCGGACCCCGACCTGTTCCTCGCCGGAGCGGCGCTGGTCGAGGTGGACCCGGCCCATGCCATGGTGGTGGGTGACAGCGTCTGGGACCTGCTCGCCGCCCGCCGGGCCGGCGCGCTCGGCATCGGCCTGCTGTCCGGCGGGTACGGCAGGGACGAGCTGGAACGCACGGGCGCCTTCAGGGTCTACGCCGACCCGGCGGACATGCTGGAGCGGCTGGACGAGCTGGGTGTGCGGCTCGACGATTGACGCCCAGAACAAGGCGCCCAGAACAAGGCGCACGGAACAAAAAGCCGAACTCCCCGGCTGGATCATGCGTATTCCCCGTAAGAGGAGCTTGAATATGGATTTGGCAGACATCGGCGTCACCGGCCTGGCCACGATGGGCCGCAACCTGGCCCGCAACCTCGCCAGGCACGGCTACGCCGTCGCGGTGCACAACCGCTCGCACAGCCGCACGCAGCAGCTCGTCAAGGAGTTCGGCGGCGAGGGCACGTTCGTGCCGTCGGAGGACCTGGCCGGCTTCGTGGCCTCGCTCAAGCGGCCCCGGCGGGCGATCATCATGGTCAAGGCCGGCGCGGGCACCGACGCGGTCATCGACCAGCTCGCCGCGCTCATGGAGCCCGGCGACATGATCGTCGACGGCGGCAACGCCCACTACGCCGACACCCGGCGGCGCGAGGCCGCGCTGCGCGAACGGGGGCTGCACTTCGTCGGCACCGGCATCTCGGGCGGCGAGGAGGGCGCGCTGCTCGGGCCGAGCATCATGCCCGGCGGCTCGGCGGAGTCGTGGGAGGCGCTCGGGCCGATCCTGCAGGACATCGCGGCCAAGGTGGACGGCGTGCCGTGCTGCGTGCACGTCGGCCCGGACGGCGCGGGGCACTTCGTCAAGATGGTGCACAACGGCATCGAGTACTCCGACATGCAGCTCATCGCCGAGTCCTACGACCTGCTGCGGCAGGCGCTCGGCGTCACCCCGTCCGAGCTGGCCGGGGTGTTCCGCGAGTGGAACCAGGGCGACCTCGGCTCCTACCTGATCGAGATCACCGCCGAGGTGCTGGAGCAGGTGGACGCCGCGACCGGCCGGCCGTTCGTGGACGTCGTGGTCGATCAGGCCGAGCAGAAGGGCACCGGCCGCTGGACCGTGCAGAGCGCCCTCGACCTCGGCGTGCCGGTGACCGGCATCGCCGAGGCGACGTTCGCGCGGGCGCTGTCCGGCCATCCGGAGCAGCGGGCCGCCGCCGCCTCGCTCGCCGGGCCGAACCTGTCCGGCGTGGACGGGCGCGAGCTGGTCGAGGACGTACGGCAGGCGCTGTACGCCTCCAAGATCGTGGCGTACGCGCAGGGCTTCGACCAGATGGCCGCCGCCTCCCGCGAGTACGGCTGGGACCTCGACCTCGGCGCGATGGCGACCATCTGGCGGGGCGGCTGCATCATCAGGGCCAAGTTCCTCGACCGCATCCGCGCCGCCTACGACGCCGACCCGGCCCTGCCGACGCTGCTGGCCGACCCGACGTTCGCGGCCGCGCTGGCGGCGGCGCAGGAGTCGTGGCGGCGGGTGGTGACCACGGCCGTGCGGATCGGCGTGCCGACGCCCGGCTTCTCCTCGGCGCTCGCCTACTACGACGGGCTGCGCCGCGAGCGGCTGCCGGCCGCGCTGGTGCAGGGGCTGCGCGACTACTTCGGCGCCCACACCTACCGCAGGGTCGACAAGGAAGGCGCCTTCCACGTCGACTGGTCGGGCGACCGCGCCGAGCGGCCCGCCTGACCGCCGCTATCTGCCGATGCGGGCGACCGGGTTGGCCACCGCCGTCACCAGGCAGAAGCCGAACGGCCCTGCCGTGTCGTGCATGGTGACCTGCCCGGTCGCGACGCCGCTCGCGCTGAGGTGTCCGGTCGCCTCGACGCCGATCAGCTCGCCCTCGGGCAGGCGGGCCAGGGTGAGCGTGTAGTCGGCGTTGATGAAGCCGAGCCCGCTGGTGCCGACGTTGGCGAGCGGGCTGGCGAAGTCGGCGGCCAGCGCGGCGCGCACGACCGGCGTCACGGGCTCGTCGTCCACCAGCGGGTACGTCTCGCGCATCCACACCCGCCCCGGGCCGGGCTCGCCCCATTCGGTGACCCGCCACAGGTCGAACGGCGGCTGCCAGCCGTCGGCGGAGACCGGCTCGTGCTCGGGCGGGCGCTCGTCCCAGGCGGGGGTGACGACGCTCTGCTCGCCCTCGGGCTGCTCGCCCTGCCGCAGCAGCACGGCGGTGACCCGGCCGATCGGGCCCTGGTCGGTGGACAGGACGGCGTCGGCGACGCGGATCCTGCGCCCGTCCCTGACCAGGGTGGTCTCGACGGTGACGGGCAGCAGCGGGCTGTTGCGGAACAGGTCCACCGTCAGCCGGGCGAAGTGCAGCCCCGGCTCGGCGTACCGTTCCTCCAAGGCTCGGGCGGCGAGCCCGCCGAGGAGGCGGCCGTGGAGCATGTCGGGGGACCAGGGGCTGCGGGCGTGGGGCGCGGGCACCAGTTCGCCCTGCTTGCGGGTGAAGAACGCTGTCGTCGGCGGCACAGAATGAGATTCTAGAGCAGGATCGCCACCCGGCCCAGGGCGGCCGCGCTCGATTGGATTTCCGCCCGTCATGGGCCATAAGCTCACCCAATGCGTGATCTAGGTGAGGACCCCCGGCCCGCCCGCGGCGCCGTGCGCGAGATCCACGTCCTCGACGGCAGGGCGACCCTGGCCTACGCCCCCGACCTGGACGGCCTGGCCGATCCGGGGGAGATCGTCTGGGCGTGGGTGCCGTACGAGGAGGACCCGTCCCGCGGCAAGGACCGCCCCCTGCTGGTCGTGGGCCGCACCGGCCGCCGGCTGCTCGGCATGATGCTCTCCAGCAAGGGCGACGACGGCCCTGAATGGCTGCCGATCGGCGCGTGGGGAAGCGACGGGCGGGCCTCGTACCTGCGGCTCGACCGGGTCTTCGTGCTCGACGAGGACGACCTGCGCCGCGAGGGCGCGGTCCTCGACGCCGACCGGTTCACCCGCGTGGCGGCCCGCCTCATGAAGCTCCACGGCTGGGAGGCGGGCCGCTAGTCCGCGTACTGGAGGCCCGTCTGACGCTCGGCGGTGACCTCCAGTCCGACCACGCCTTCACGCGCGGGCACGGCCTTGAAGACGATCCAGTCGCCGCCCACCTGGTCCGCGGCCAGCGGTTCGACGGCGTACCCGCCCTCGTGGACCAGGACGCGGCGGAACTCCGCGCCCAGGCCGCGCCTGCCGACCTCGTCCAGCACCTCGTCGACGGTCCGGCCGCTCACCTTGACGCCGGCCAGCGGCTCTCCCGGGCGGGTGGCCGACTGCCAGTCGTTCTCGTAGGACTCCCCCGGCCCGGCCGGCCGGCCCAGGTCGAAGTGCACCCCGTCAGGCCTGCCCTTGATCGCCGCCGGGACGGTCACCACCATGAAGCAGCCGCTGCCGGCCAGATCGCAGTCCGCCGGCTCCCTGCGGGCGCCGATGGGCACGTTCACCGGGGTGGCGCCGCCGCCCATGCTGACGATCTCCCCGACCGCGCTGGGCGAGACCGGGATCACCCTGAGCTCGACGTCGAGACCGAGGGAACGGAACGCCTCCGAGAACTTCCGCCGGTCCGCGTAGGGATCCTTGATCCGGGCGACGTAGGTGCCGGCCTCCTCATGGATCTCCACCGCGGAGTTGGCGTAGGAGGTCGCGGCGCCGCCGAACAGGCCCGGCCCGAGGACGACGCCGAGGACGAGGACGCCGGAGGCGGCGATCCCGAGCAGCGCGCGACGCGCGCGCGGGCGTCGCGGGAACGCCGCCGCCTTCGTGTCCCGCTCCTGGGCGATGATGTCGGCGAACAGCGCCTGCGCGCGGGGGCCGCCGGCCCGCCCGCCCGGCTCGTCCGGGCTGATCCTGGCCAGCGGCCTCAGCAGCTCGTTGATCTCGTCGATGTCCCTCATAGTGACCTCCCCGTGGGCACGACCGCGCCGGTCGGCGTGAATCGGACGTCGGCTGCTTCGAGCGCCCGGGAGAAGCGCCCGCGCGCGCGGTGCAGCCGGATGCGGACGGCGTTGCGGGACAGCCCCAGCATCGTGGCGATCTCCCTGCGGTCCAGGCCCTCCCAGGCGACCAGCGCGAGCAGCTCGCGGTCGGCCTCGGGAAGCGTCGCGAACGCCTGGGCGATGGCGTTCCTCTCGACGCTGTGGTCGGCGAGGTCGCCGTAGAGGTCGGCCATCTCCGCGTCGAGGTCCCGGTGCCGCGCCCGGCGGCGCAGCGCGCTGCGGCGGTGGTCGGCCAGCACGTTGCGGGCCACCCCGTAGACCCAGAGCCTCGCCTGCGCGCCCGGGGGCAGCTCGTCGATCTTGCGCCAGACGATCACGAAGGTCTCGGCGACCACGTCGGCCGCGTCCTGCGGCGAGTCGCAGCGGCGTCCCGCGTAGGCGGTGATCTGGTCGTAGGTCGCCCGGTAGACCGCTTCGAACCTCTGGACGTCATCCGGCACGGACGGTTCCCATCGTGACTTTCCTCCACTTCCGGTACGGGGACGAACGTCCTCTTCATGGGTGGAGGCGCCCCGATCATTTCGCCCGGAACCGGAGAAACTTGCCCGCGTGAGGGGTCAGCCTTCGGGCCCGCCCGTCCCCACCGCCGGGGTTCGGGCTCGCCGGGCCGCGAACGCCGTCCAGCCGTGCCAGGCCAGCACGTAGCAGGCGAGGACCAGCGCCGCCCCGTCCACGCCGCCCAGGATCGTGCTGCGTACCAGGTCGTAGTCGCTCACCGCGGCGCGCTCCGACGTCGCCCCGGTCACGGCCCCGGCGGCCGTGGCGAGCAGCACCGCCGCCGCCACCAGTCCGCGCGCCCGGCCCGTCAGCCCCGGCCACCGCCCGGGGCGGACCGGAGCCCGCCGGTACCAGCGCACGAGCCAGCCGGCCAGGATCGCCAGGCCACCCGCCGAGCTGACGTACATCAGCACGTTGAACACCCGGTGCGCGCCGACGACCTGCTCACGCAACACCTGCCAGTGCGCCACCGCGAACCCGCCGGCCTGCGTGAAGGCGTCCCAGACGAGATGCGTGGCCATCCCGGCGAGCAGCGCGGCCACCACCGCTGCCGCCGCCATCGGCGCCGTCACGGTCCGCGGCGCGTCCGGCAGCCGGGACCGCAGCCCGGCGGGGGCGAGCGCGGTCAGCGGCGCCCGCAGGACGTGCTGGAACACCACCAGCAGCACCACGCCCGCCGGCAGGCCGAGCAGCAGCGTCCCCCACCACGTGTGGGTGCTCGCCGACGAGAACGGCAACGGCAGATAGTACGGCGCGTCGGGCACCACGGCCCCGACGACCAGCGCCGACGGCGGCAGCCACCGCCGCACCGGCAGAACGGCCACGACATGGCTCAGGGTGAAGGGCACGGTCGATTATGGCCGCCCGACGCCGCTCCCGTCGGCGGATCAGAGCGTGATGATCAGCGCGTGCGCGGCCCGCGCGGGAAACGCCCACACGTGCCTGCCCGCCGTCACCAGCCGCCCGACCGGCCCGGCCGGCCCGAGCGGGATCGCGCGGAGCGGGGCGCCGGCGGCGGGGTCCAGCGTGAACAGCTCGTGCCCGCCGCCGACGAGCGTGCCGTTCGCGCAGGCCAGGAAGGGCACCGGCCCGGCGGGCGCGGCCACGAACCGCCCCGGCTCCCCCGACCAGGTCGAGATCCGCAGCAGCCCGCCCGTGACGCTGATCCAGAGCGAGCCCGCGCAGACGGTCATGCCGCCGCGCTCGCCGTACCGTCCGAGGTCGCCGAGGTCGCCGAGGTCGATGTCCCTGGGCCCGCCGCGCAGGACGTCGTCGTGCCGGGACGTCCACCACAGGCGCTCGCCCTCCACGGCGCACGCGGCGAGGCCGGGCAGTTCGACCGGCGGGCCGAGCGTGCCGGGGCCGGTGAGCCTGCGCGCCCGCGCGCCCGAGACCGCCCAGATCTCGCCGCCGCCGGCGAGGACCCGGCCGGGGCAGCGGGCGGTGGCGACCGGCGCGCCGTCCGGCGCGAGCCAGTGGACGCGGCCCCTCGCGGTGGCGGCGAGCGTGCCGGAGAGCGCCTGCGGCACCGGGATGGGCGCGGTCGCCAGCGTACGCGGCACCACGACGGTCTCCGCCAGCGTTCCGGGAACGCCCGCCGTCCCCGCCACCGTGCCGGGCACCGCGGCCAGCGACCGTAATCGCGGCAGGGCGCCGGCCTCGCCGGGCGGGAGGGAGGGGCGTGCCGGCGGCCGTGTAGGCGCGTACGCCGTGCGCGTCGGCGCACCACACGGTGACGCCGTCGGAGGCGGCCGCCCGCACGGGCGCGGGCAGGTCGATCCTGGTGAGGGCGGCGTCCATGCGCCGACCTTAGTCCTCGTACGCGGCCGGGCCCATGAGGGGGCGACGCCGATCCGGCGACCCGGCCGTCACCCCAGGTCCGGCGGGCTGCGACCATGGCCGTATGCGTGTTGTGGTGATCGGGGGCGGCATCGTCGGAGCCGCGGCGGCCTACTACCTGACCGGCCGGGGCGCGTCCGTGACGGTGGTGGACGGCGGCTACCAGGGCGAGGCGACGCAGGCGGGCGCGGGCATCGTGTGCCCGTGGGTGGACCATCCGGAGGACGACGACTGGTACCGGCTCAACCGCGAGGGCGCCCGCGCTTATCCGGGGCTGGTGGAGGAGCTGGGCGAGGACTTCGGGTACGCCAAGGTGGGCGCGCTGCTGGTGTCGGAGGACCCGGCGGAGCTGGAGCCGGTGCGCTCGCTGCTGCAGCGCCGCTACGCCGACGCCCCGGAGATGGGCGAGGTCGTGGACGTGGCGGCTCCGGCCGAGCTGTTCCCGCCGCTGTCGGACACCCTGAGCGCGCTCCTGGTGCCGGGCGCGGCCCGCGTGGACGGCCGGTCGGTCCGCGGCGCGCTGCTGAACGCCGCCGTCGCCCGGGGGGCGCGGATCCACGCGGGGGCCGCGACCCTCACGCCCGACGGCGAGGTCCGCGTCCACGCGGCGGCGGGCACGCCTGCGGAAGCAGGACGGACGTGGACGCCGGGCGGCGGGCCGGCCCAGGCCCGCAGCGAGGAGACCGGCTCATGGCGGCAGGCCGCTCCGCGAGGCCCGGCGGCGGCGCGGGGACCGGAGGCCACGCCGGGCCCCCAGACCGGGAACGGCTCGGAGGCGGTGCGGCCGGTCGCCGCCGGCGCGGGCCGGGTGTTCGCCGACGAGGGCGTTGCGGTGGAGGCGGACGCCGTGATCGTGGCGGGCGGCGCGTGGACCGGCGAGGTGTGCCGGCCGCTCGGCGCGGAGCTGCCGGTGTTCCCGAGGCGGGGCCAGATCCTGCACGCCACCCTCGAAGGCGTCGACACCGCGTGGTGGCCGATCGTGCTGCCCAGCGACGGGCCTTACCTGCTGGGGTTCCCCGGGTCGCGGGTGGTGATCGGGGCGACCGTAGAGGACGTCGGGTTCGCGCCCCGGGTGACGATGGGCGGCCTGGAGGAGGTGCTCCAGGCGGGGTTGCGGGTCGCGCCGGGGCTGGCCGGGGCGACGATGGCGGAGACCCGGGTGGGGCTGCGGCCGGTGTACGCGCCGGGCCGGGCGCTGATCGGCCCGCTGAACTCGCGGGTGGTGGTGGCGACGGGCCTCAGCGCGTACGGCCTGACGGCGGGCCCGTACGCGGGCCGGCTCGCGGCGGCGCTCGCGCTCGGCGAGACCCCGCCCATCGACCTCACGCCCTACGCCCCCTGCCCCTGACGGCCGGGGCCGACCCTCCCCCGGGGCTGTCCGTTTGCCCAGCGTATGATCGGTTTCCTCCCCACCGTCGCGTTTCGTGGGGAGGCCGGGGTGCCGCGCATCGCACCGTGGATGACGCCGTGGATGACGCCGTTCGTGCTGGCCGGGCTGCTGCTCGCCGCCGGGTGCGGCGCGGAGCCACCGTCCCGCCCGGTGATCCGGTCCGTGCCGCCGCCCACGCGCCCACCTGTGCGCCCGCCCGTGCGCCCGCGGCGGACGGAGCCGCCCGCGGTCCAGGTGCCGTACGCGGCCTCCGGCTCGTACGCCGTCGTCCCCGGCGGCGCGCCCCCGCGGCCGGGCCGGGGCCGGCCGGTGCGTTACCTGGTGGAGGTGGAGCGGGGCCTGCCGTTCGGGCCGCGCGAGTTCGCCGCCCAGGTGCACCGCATACTGAACGACGCCCGCGGCTGGGCCCGCTTCCAGCGGGTGGACCACGGCCCGGTACGGGTCCGGGTGGCCCTGTCGAGCCCCCGCACGACGACCCGCCAGTGCCGCCCCCTCCGCACCGGCGGCGAGTTGTCGTGCTGGAACGGCCGCCGCTCGATCATCAACGCCCTGCGCTGGGCGGTCGGCGTCCCGCAGTACGGGGGCGATCTGGCCGCGTACCGCAGCTATCTCATCAGCCACGAGGTCGGGCACGCCCTCGGCCACGGCCACGAGCCCTGTCCGGGCCCCGGGCGGCCGGCCCCGGTGATGACGCAGCAGTCGAAGTCGCTGGGCCGCTGCCGCCCGAACCCGTGGCCGTTCCCCGGCCGGGGCGACGGGAAACCCTGAGCCGGCGGGGTGGCTGCCGCACGAAGAAGCGTCGCGATATATCGTACGGAGGGGAACTCCGGGACCCCGTCCCGGATACGCGAATGTACCGATTTCCAGGGGAGTGTGGGCGATGGCGGGAATGCGGACGGCACGGCGGATCCTCGTGGGCGGCGCCGCCCTGGCGGCCGCCGGATGGGTGGTGCGCAACGTGCCGGCGGAGCTCGGGGTGCGTCCGCTGGAGTCCGGCCCGGAGCGTGCGGCGCGCATCCAGCGCTCGAAGCAGTTCAGGGACGGCTCCTTCTACAACTCGATGCCCGAGCCGACCCATGTGATGAACACCCCGCCGGTGGGCCTGCTGGGCGAGCTGGCGAAGAACAAGCAGGAGCGCCGTCCGGCCGGCCCGCTGCCGCTGCGCGTGCCGCCCGCCGGGCCGGCGCCCGCCGACGGGGTGCGCGCCGTCTGGTACGGCCACGCCTCGACGCTGGTCGAGATCGAGGGCAAGCGGGTGCTGTTCGACCCGGTGTGGAGCCGGCGCGTCTCGCCGTCGCAGCTCGTCGGCCCCAAGCGGCTCCACCCGCTGCCGGTCGAGCTCGGCGACCTGCCGGAGGTCGACGCGATCGCGATCTCCCACGACCACTACGACCACCTGGACCGGGCGACCGTCCAGTCGCTCGTCCGGACGCAGAAGGCGCCGTTCCTGGTGCCCCTGGGCATCGGGGCGCACCTGGAGCGGTGGGGCGTGCCGGCGTACCGGATCATCGAGCTCGACTGGGACGAGGAGGCCCAGGTGGCGGGGCTGCGCTTCGTCGCCACGGCGGCCCGGCACTTCTCGGGGCGGTCCCTGCGCCGCAACGACACCCTGTGGGGGTCGTGGGTGGTGGCGGGCGCGGCCAGGCGGGTGTTCTACGCGGGCGACTCCGGCTACTTCGAGGGCTATCGGGGCATCGGGGCGGCGCACGGGCCGTTCGACCTGACGCTCATGCCCATCGGCGCCTACAGTCCCGCCTGGCCGGACATCCACATGAACCCGGAGGAGGCCGTCAACGCCCACCTCGACCTGGGCGGGAAGCTGCTGCTGCCGGTGCACTGGGCGTCGTTCACGCTGGCGCTGCACCCGTGGGCGGAGCCGGTGGACCGGCTGTGGCGGGAGGCCAAGGCGCGCGAGGTCTCCATCGTGGTGCCGCGTCCCGGCGAGCTCGTGGACGCCGCCGAGGCCCCGGCGGTGGACGGCTGGTGGGAGACCCTGGGCTGACCGGGCCCCCGCGGCCGGACGTACAGTGCGAGGGTGAGCAACCTGGAGCATGAGCCGCGGGAGATCCGCTGCGCCGCCGAGCCCGGCGCGGACGGCGAGCTGCTGGAGGGGCGGGCGGTGCCGCTGGGCGGGCCGCGCGCGATGTCGGTGAGCAGGACCCTTCCCGGCGTGCACCGGCGCATGATCGGCGCCTGGTGCTTCCTCGACGCCTACGGCCCCGAGGTGACGGCCATGCGCGTGCCGCCCCACCCGCACACCGGCCTGCAGACCGTCACCTGGCTGCTCGCCGGCGAGGTCCTGCACCGCGACAGCCTGGGCAGCCTCCAGCGGGTACGCCCCGGGCAGCTCAACCTCATGACCGCCGGCCGCGGCATCTCCCACTCGGAGGAGTCGGCCGAGACGACGCTGCACGGGGTGCAGCTCTGGGTCGCGCTGCCCGAGGAGCACCGCGCCGACGCGCCCTCCTTCGAGCACCACGCGGAGCTGCCGGTGCTGGAGGGCCCCGGGTTTGCCGCCACGGTGATCATGGGTTCGCTGGGCGGGGCGGTCTCCCCCGCCACCGCCCGCACCCCGCTGACCGGCGCGGAGATCGCGGTGGACGGCACGGGCGAGGTGCCGCTCGATCCCGGGTTCGAGCACGGGCTGCTGCTGCTCGACGGCGAGGTCGAGGGCTTGGAACGGGGTCCGCTGGCGTACCTGCCGCCGGGGCGGGGCGGGCTGCGGCTGTCCGGGCGCGGGCGGGTGCTGCTCGTCGGCGGCGCCCCGTTCGGCGAGGAGATCGTCATGTGGTGGAACTTCGTGGGCCGCTCGCACGACGAGATCGCGGCCTTCAGGAAGGAGTGGGCGGAAGGCGAGGGCTTCGGCGTCGTCGAGGGGTTCGACGGCCCCCCGCTCCCCGCGCCTGTCCTGCCCGGCATCCGGCTGAAGCCGCGCGGCCGCGTGAGATGACCGGGGACAGGCCCTCCGCACGGGCTCAGGAGCCCTCTCCGCTCACCGGCCGGCCCATCCGGTAGACGGCGAGCGGACGGCATAAGGCCGTGATGTCGTCGAGAGGATCGCCGGCGACGACCAGCAGATCGGCGTCGTGGCCGGGTACGATCATGCCCTTGCGCCCGTCCACGTGACAGGTCACCGCCGCGACCGAGGTGATCGCGCGCAGCACGTCCACGGGCGTGTACCCGGCCCCGACCAGCATCTCCGCCCCGTACGGCAGCACGCCGTGCGGCTTGGGCGGGCCGACCCCCGCGTCGGTGCCGATGACGAAGCGCACCCCGGCGGCGTACATGACGCTCAGCCCCTCCAGCGCGGCCGACAACCGGGCCTGGATGCGCGGAGGCGGCGGCGGGGCGCCCGGCGCGACGCCCGCGGTGAGCGAGGCGACGACGCCGGACGCGGCCAGCCGCTGGATCAGCGCGTGGTCGAGCTCGTAGAAGTCCTCGGTGAAGAACGAGCAGTGCTCGATCGAGTCGAACCCGGCGTCCAGGGCGGCGGCGATGCCCGCCGCGCAGTGCGCGTGCCCGGTGATCGGCAGCCCGTGCGCGTGCGCCTCGCCGACGGCGGCCCTCAGCTCGGCGGGACCGTACTGGAGGAGGTGGGAGCGGGACCCGGGCGTCATCTCGCCGCCGGTGACCATCATCTTGACGACGTGCGCGCCGCGGGCCGCCCGCTCGCGCACCGCCGCCCGCACCTCCCGCTCCCCCGCCGCCTCGCCGCCGAGGAACCAGCAGTGCCCGCGCGGCGTGGTGATGGGCGGCCCGGCGGCCAGGATCTCCGGCCCGTCGAGCCCCAGCCCGAGCTCCAGCGCCAGGTAACCGAGGTCGCCGAGGTCGCGGACGGTGGTGACCCCGGCCGCGAGCTGGTGCCTGGCGGCCTGCCGCATCCGCTCGGCGAGCCCTGGCCGCTCCAGCCCGCCGAGTACGTCGGGGCTCGCGTCGAAGGCCAAGTGGACGTGGCAGTCGATGAGGCCGGGCAGCAACGTGGCGTCCGCCCCAAGGTCCACGACGGCGGCGCCCTCCGGCGGGTCGCCGGAGATGACGGCGGTGACGCGGCCGTTCTCGACGAGCACCACGCGGTCGCGGTGCAGGTCCCGGCCATCGAACAGGCGAGGGGCGCGGATGGCGAGCATGCCGCCAGTGTGAACCCGTTCCGCCGGCCGCGCCCGCGTTCGGTGATGGCTCGTCGCTAGTAAACGGAAATGTGCGGGTGGTCGTAGTGGTTGGCGGTCGTGCCGCCGCGGTCGGACATGGGGCGCCAGGCTCCCGTGCGTGTGTGCCAGATGCGCTGGCGGTAGATCACGTACATGATGCCGAGGCGGCGGGCGTTCTTGATGGCCCAGGCGGCGATCTGGTCGCCGCGTGCCTGTTCAGCCGCCGACGGCAGCGCGCCGCCGCGGCTCAGCATGAAGTCGCAGGCCCGGCCGAGCGGGTGCTCGCCGCCGTCCTGAATGGCGCGGTAGCAGCCGATCCCGAACGGCACCTCGAAGCGTTCCTTCACGAGCTGCCTGACCAGCGCCATGCGCGGCGTGATGTTGTCCGCCCCCTGCGGGAGCTGCGGGACGAACGTGCCGTCGGGTCGCATGCCGGGCGCCCGGTAGAGCTGGTCGATCTTGTCCTTGATGCGCTCGATCTGCTTCTCGGCCTTCTTCTTGCGCCCCTCCAGCTCGCCCAGCGTCTGGTCGAGCTCCTCCGCGCGGGCCGTGGCCTCCTCCTGCGCCCGCTGCCGGTCGTCGCGGACCTTGGCGTAGCCGCGCAGCTTGGCGTCCTGGAGTGAGACGAGATGCTGGACGAGGGCCAGGCGGCTGAGCAGCGTCTCGGGGGCCTGGCCGGAGACGAGCAGGGCGGTCTGGTTCGGCTCGGCGCCGGTGTAGTGGGCGACGGCCAGCGCGCGCAGCTCGGTGGAGTGGCGGTCGAAGACCTCCTGCGCGGCGGTCAGCTTCTCGCGGGCCGCCTTCTCGGCCTTGTCCGCCTTCTGGTGGGCGATGCGGCTGCTGTAGTAGTCGGTGATGAGCCGGTCGGAGTCCTTCTGCAGGTCGGCCAGCTCCTTCTTGAGCTGCTTGACCGTCGGCTTCGGCTCGGCCTGCGCCGGGGGCACCCCGGCGAGGAGTCCGGCGCAGACGGCGGCGAGGACCGGACGCCACCGCACCGGTCGTCGCGGGACGCATGACCGCGGAGCGGGGGACTCAGCCGCCACACTTCTCCTTCTCCCGAACCACAGGGCCGGGCCCTCTGTCCGAGGTGTGATGGTAGAGGATCACGCGCGGCGGTATGCGCTTTATGACGATTACGGGTACCCCTAGCGCGGGGGTGGGACGCCCAACGCCCGGCGGAAGGTGTCGCGGTGCCGGGCGAGGTGCTCGTCGTCGGTCAGGTAGAAGCGGTCGTCGCCGCGTTCGAGGTGGCTCGCGAACCCGGGATGCCCGGCCGCGGCCTGCTCGCGCATGTGCCGGACCAGGTGCGCGAGCCGGGCCCGCGCGGTGTCGATCAGCGCGTCACGCCCGGCGGGATCCAGCCCGTACGCGTCCGCGAACAGCCGCAGCCTGCGCGCCTGGCCGTCCACCGGGGGCCCGTCCAGCTGGAGGGGATCGGAGAGCGGGACGAAACGGTAGGCGGCATAGGCCACGTCCCAGACCCGCGGACCAGGATGCGCGGTGTCGAAGTCGATGAACGCCACCGGCCGCCCGTCCCTGAACACGCAGTTGTACGGGGCCACGTCGCCGTGACAGATGACCTCAGCCGGGCTCACGGCCGGGAAGTACCACGTCAGTCCCGGATCCGCGGGGAAGCCGACGGTCGCGTCGTGGAAGTCGCGCAGCAGCCTGGCGACGTCCGTCAGCACGTCGTCCGCCAGCGCCCACGCGGGCAGCGGGTAGCCGGGGACCTCGCCGGGCACGTGGTCGAGGATCTCCCGCCCCCGCTCGTCGACGCCGTGGGCGCGGGGCGCGCCCGTGAAGCCGCGCTCGGCCAGGTGGGCGAGCAGGGCGTGCACGGCCGGCGTCCAGGGGCCGGTCAGACGGCGTACGGTGTCGCCGGCCCTGACGACCCGGTTGACGCTTCCCCCGAGCAGCTCCTCCACGGCCTCTCCCCCGCCCGCGCGTACCGACGACAGCGCGTCGGCCAGTGTGCCATGCGCCGGCCATGAGCCACCACCGGCGAGGGCGGCGGCGGAGTCAGCGGCGGGCGCCGAAGGCCACGGCGGTGGTGGAGGCGATCGTGGTGACCAGGACCACCATGACCAGGACGGAGCCCAGCGGGTTCTTGCGGCGGGCCTGCGGCGGGGCCGCGGCCTGCCTGACGCGAGCCGGCGGGGTGAGACTCGGGGTCGGTTCCGGGGTCGGCGTGGGCGTGGGCGGGACCGACGCGCGGGCCGGGACGACGGGCGGCGCGCCCGGCGGGCGGGGCGTGGAAGGGGGCGTGCCGCGCTGGGAGCACTGCCCCACCTGCACGCTGCCCTCGCACACGGCCCTGGGGTAGATCGTCATCCCCGGCACGGTGACCTTGGGGATGAGGCGCCCGCCCGGCGGCCGGCCGGCGATCGACACGTGCGGAACCGGCGCCTGGCCGACCCGCACCCCCGCCACCGACCCGTCCCGCGACACCTTGCCGGCCCGCACGGCCGCACCCGTCGGGACCTTCCCCGCCCGCACCCCGGGCACGGATCTCCCGTCGGGCACCTTGCCCGTCCTCACCTGCGGCATCGCCCCGGCGCGAGGCAGTTTGCGGCCCCGCGGCCCCGGCACCGCACCGCCGACCGGGACCTTGCCGCCGCGCCCACCCGGCACGGCGCCGCCGACCGGGATCTTGCCGCCCCGGACACCGGGCACGGAGCCGCCGACCGGAATCTTGCCGTCCCGGTTGCCGGGTGCCGTAGCTCGGACATGGACCTTCCTCGCCTGCACCCCTGCGTCCGCCGCCCTGGCGGCGTGCATCGGGCCCACGCCCGGGGCCTGCCCGCCTGGCAGCTCAGGCGGGTGCGCCGAGACCTGGGAGTACGCGGCGAGCGCCGCCCCGGAGCGCGCCTCGTCGGCGACCACGGGGCCGGCGACCGCGGCGCCGAGCAGCGCGACGGCGAGCAGCGTCAACGACGCGACGCGGTACCCACCCCCCACCGGTCCCCCTTCGTCCGGGGACGCGGCGCCGTGCCCATCGTCAGTACTCACATGCTCCCGCCTATCCGGGCGAACTCCTGCAGCGCCGCCTGGAAAGGCTCCGGCCCCACCGCGAGCGGGCCGTCGAAGGCGTGGGAGATGTCCCAGGTCAGGTAGACGCCGAAGCCGAGCAGGCCGCCCATGGCGAGCAACGGCAGCAGGGTGAGCCCGCGCGGCCGGGCCCCGGCCATGAAGGGGAAGACGAGCACCACGAGCCCCGTGAGGATGGTCAGGAACAGCAGGCCGTCGGGCGGCGTGGCGGCGGCGTCGGCGGCGCGCTGGGCCCGCGCGCCGGAGACGGCGCCGAGGTTGGCGAGCAGGTCGGTCTTGGCGTCCTCCTGTGCGGTGCCGCTGACCTTGAGTGCGCTGACGCGGCCGCGCAGGGCGTCCATCCGGGCGGCGCCGACCGGGTCCATGTGGCCCTGGGCCATGAGGGGCCACTCGTCGCGGACCACGAAGGTGATGTAGTCGCGCAGGGCGGAGCGGACCTGGCGGGCGTCGTCGGGAGGCAGGGCGGCGGCGGCCCAGTAGGCGTTGATCGCGGCCTGGCTCTCGGCGTGGGTGTTCTGCCGGGCGGCGTCGGCGGTGGTCCACGGCACGATGATCGCGATGGCGAACACCAGCAGGAACAGGGCCGACAGCATCGATCCGGCGTGACCGGCGGAGGGGCCGCCGGGATCTCGGTCGTCCTCCGCCCGGCGGACCTTGCGGAACAGCAGCGCGGCGAGGACCACCACACCGCCCGCCGCGAGGATCGAGAGCGCGTACGCCACCATATGATCTCCCGAAGAACTCCGGATACGCAGTGTCACATTACTATCACACCGTGCAATGATGGCGTGAGGCCCGGAAAGGTAAAGCCGTGGCAATGCGTGCGAACGTGAGTCGGTGCGAGCCGGGGGCGGCCCCGCCACTGGACGGATTGGCCGGCATGACCGGAGGCGCTGACCATTCGTCCAGCGGCGCGGTGATGTCCCGCAAATGTGTGGACCATGGGTCCGTGAATCTCAACGACCGTAAATTCGTGATGGTGAGCTCGACCGCGAGCGCGGTGGACCCGGACAGCCCGACGGAGTTCCACTACTGGGAGTCCGACGGGCTGGTGTGGGGCAGCTACACGGGCGACACCGTCATCCAGGGGCGCTTCGTGGGCACGCGTGAGGGCGAGAACGTGCAGATCTCGTACGTGCACGCGTTGAAGGCGGGCGGCACGGCCGCCGGCCGGAGCAGCAGCCGCCTGGAGACCGGCGAGGACGGGCTGCTGCGCCTGGTGGAGGAGTTCAGCTTCGACGGCGACGACACGCCGCACGTGAGCGTGTGCAGGGAACTCGCCGGCTAGGAGACGCTCAGTCGTCCTTGCGCAGGGCGGCCCGGCCCTCGGCGGCGCCGACGAAGCGCATCTTGCCGAGCGGCACGTCGTCCCGCTCCTCCGAGAGGGCCGGGCGGCGTGCCTGCCGGGCGGCCTGGCGGCCGTCGCCGGGCAGCACGTACGGCCGCCGCAGCACCTCGTCCAGGATGAACACCGTCTCGGTGGCCTTGACCGCCGGGATGTTGGCCAGCCGGTCGGTGACCATGGTGTGCACGGCCGCGACGTCCGCCACCCTCACCTGGATCATGGCGTCGTGCTGGCCGGTGGTGATGGCGCAGTATTCGACCTCGGGCATCCGGGCCAGCTCGGCCCGGAACTGCTTCCACATCTGCTGGCGTACGGTCACGAAGATCAGGGCGGTGATGCCGAGCCCGGCGCGCCCGTGGTCGATCTCCGCGGTGAAGCGCTTGATCGCGCCGTCCGCGCGCAGCGCCTCGAAGCGCGTGTAGGCGTTGGCCCGGGAGATGCCGACCCGTTCGGCCAGCGCCGCGACCGAGATCCTGCCGTTCTCCCGCAGGATCTCAAGGATCTTCAAATGGATGTCGTCCAGCTCGAGACCGATGCCGATCCGTCCAGGCTGACCGCTCCCGCTGTGCCCATTTCTGGAAATTTCACTCATCATTACCTCACTGACCTTTATATACGTCTCAGCGACCGCACAGTACCTGGACGATCTGCCGCACAATCCTCGGCATCTCCCAACTGAACGTCCAGATCTTGGAGGACCTCCATGGCGACCCGCTCGCAGAAGGCGGCCGTGCTGCTCGCCGGTGCGCTGACCCTCGCCGCCTGCGGTAGCGGCGGCACGTCGTCGCAGGCCCCCGCGGACGGCGGCGGTGGCGGCGGCAAGACGCTCGTCATCGACACGTCCTTCGACCTGAAGACCGCCGACCCCGGCCGCACGTACGAGCCGACCGGCCTGATCGTCGGCAAGGCCGTCTACGAGACGCTGCTCACCTTCGACGGCGCCGACGTGACCAAGCCGGTGCCCGCGCTCGCCGAGTCGTACGAGCTGAGCGAGGACGGCAAGACGCTGACCCTGAAGCTCAAGCAGGGCTCGACCTTCGCCGACGGCTCGCCGGTCACCGCCGACGACGTGGTGTTCTCGCTGACCCGCGTGCGTGACATGAAGGGCACCCCGTCGTTCCTGCTGGACGGCATCGAGGTGGCCAAGACCGACGACACGACGATCACGCTGACGTCGAAGGCGGCCAACCCGGCGCTGCCGTACATCCTGCCGAACCCGGCGCTCGGCATCCTCAACAGCAAGCTCGCCAAGGAGCACGGCGCGACCGCGGACGCCCAGGACAAGGCCGAGCAGTGGCTGAACTCCAGCTCCGCCGGGTCGGGCCCGTACACGATCGAGTCGTTCAACGTCAGCAGCCAGGTCACGCTCAAGGCGAACCCCAAGTACTACGGGACCAAGCCGACCTACGACAAGGTCGTGCTGCGCAACGTCGAGGCCTCCACGCAGAAGCTGAACGTCCAGCGCGGCGACAGCCAGATCGCGCTCAACCTGTCCGGCGACCAGGTCACCGGCATGCCCTCGACGCTGCAGGTGAAGAAGACCGCCTCGGCGAACGTGCTGTTCCTGCTGGCCAACCAGGACTCCTCGATCAGCAAGACCACGCCGAACCCCAAGTTCGTCGAGGCCGTGCGCAAGGGCGTCGACTACGCGGGCCTGCTGGAGCTGGCCGGCGAGGGCGCCACGCAGGCGCCGGGCATCATCCCGTCGCAGCTGCTCGGCGCGCTGCCGCCGGAGCAGGCCCCCAAGCGGGACGTCGAGGGCGCCAAGGCGGCGCTCGCCGCGAGCGGCCTGTCGAACCCCACGGTGAAGCTGGAGTACCCGAGCGAGCTGACCGTGAACGGCCTGTCGTTCCAGCCGCTCGCCGAGCGCATCCAGGCCAACCTCAAGGAGGTCGGCATCACGGTGGACCTGCAGCCCGCGCCGGTGACGACCGCGCTCGACAACTACCGCAACGGCAAGGAGGAGATGGGCCTGTGGTACTGGGGCCCTGACTACCCGGACCCGAGCGACTACCTCGCCTTCCTGCCCGGCAAGACGGTCGGCCTGCGCGCCGGCTGGAAGGAGGGCGCGGCCAAGGAGATCGAGGCCGCCGGCGTGAAGGCCGCCGAGGCGGTCGGCGACGAGGCCCGCAAGAGCGCCTACGCCGACATGCAGAACAAGCTCAACGCGGCCGGCCCGTTCGTCCCGCTCATCCAGGCGAGCCAGAACATCGTGACCGCCGCGTCGGTGACCGGGCTGGAGTACCACCCGGTGTGGACGGTCGACGTCGCCGACCTCGGCGCGAAGTAGATGAAGCCGGACGCGACGCGCGAGCGGACCGGGCGGCGGGTGCCCCCGCTCGCCCGGTTCCTCGTGCGCCGGGTGCTGCTCGCCGTGCTCATGGCCTGGGGCATCACGCTCGTCACGTTCGTGCTGACGAACCTGGTGCCCGGCGACCCCGTGGCGGCCAACCTGGGCCAGCGGGCGCTCGGCGACCCGGCCATCGTGGCGCAGTGGCGGGCCGAGCACGGCCTGGACAAGCCGCTCTGGCAGCAGTACCTCCTGCACCTGCAGGGCCTGCTGCACGGCGACTTCGGCACCAGCCAGCAGAGCCACCGGCCGGTCGCCGCCGACCTCGCCGAGTTCGTGCCGGCGACGCTGGAGCTGGCCGGCGCGGCGATCCTGGTGTCGCTGGTGCTGGGCGTGGCCTTCGGCGTGGTCGCCGCGCTGCGCAGGGACCGCCTCGCCGACCACACGCTGCGCGTGGTCAGCCTCATCGGCATCTCGGTGCCGACGTTCTGGCTGGCGCTGATGGCGTTCTACGTGTTCTTCTACCGCCTGCAGATCACCCCCGGCAGCGGCCGGGTGGACGTGGCGCTCGGCTCGGCCCCGCCGGTGACCGGGCTGCAGACGGTGGACGCGCTGCTCGCCGGCCGGTGGGACATCTTCGCCTCCGCCGCCGGGCACCTGGTCACCCCCGCCCTGGTGCTGGCGCTCTACACGATCGGCCTGCTCACCCGCTTCACCCGCTCGGCGGTGCTGGAGGTGCTGGGACAGGACTACGTGCGGGCCGCCCGCGCGAAGGGCCTGCCCGGCCGGGTGATCCTCTTCCGTTACGTGCTGCGCTCGGCCCTGGTGCCGATCATCACGGTGGCGGGCCTCGCCTTCGGCTCCCTGCTGTCCGGCACGGTGCTGGTCGAGGCGATCTTCGCCTGGCCCGGCATCGGCCAGTACGCGTACAAGAGCGCGACCACCCTCGACCTGCCCGCCGTCATGGGCGTCGGCCTGGTCGTGGGCGTCGTCTACCTGGCCATCAACCTGGTCGTGGACGTCCTGTACGGCGTCATCGACCCCCGAGTGAGGTTGCAATGAGACGCGCGAGCCTCCTCGCGAGGCTGCCCGAGGCGTGGCGGCAGCCGCTGGCCGTCAGCGGCGCGGTGCTGGCCGCGATCTGGCTGGTCGTGGTGCTGGCCGCGCCGCTGCTGGCCCCGCACGACCCGCTCGCCCAGGACCTGCCCAGGCTGGCCCCGCCGGGACCCGGGCACTGGTTCGGCACCGACCAGCTCGGCCGCGACATCCTCAGCCGCGTCCTCTACGGCGCGCGGGTGTCGATCCCGCTGACGCTGCTGCTGGTGGTGCTGTCGGTGGCGATCGGCGGCCTGCTGGGCGCCTGCGCGGGCTACTTCGGCCGCTGGGCCGACGAGACGATCATGCGGGTGGCGGACCTGGTGTTCGCGTTCCCGACGGTGATCCTCGCCATGGTGGTGGCGGCCGCGCTCGGCGCGAGCCTCGCCAACGCGGTGCTGGCGGTGCTGGTCGTCGCCTGGCCCTCCTACGCCCGCGTCACGCGCGGGCTGGTGCTGGGGATCCGCGAGCGGGAGTTCGTGCTGAGCGGGCGGCTGCTGGGCTTCTCGGTGTGGCGCTCGCTGCGGGTGGACGTGCTGCCGAACATCACCGGCCCCGTGCTGGTGCTGGCCACCCTGGACATCGGCACGGCGCTGCTGCTGCTGTCGGGCCTGTCGTTCCTGGGGCTCGGGGCCAAGCCGCCGTCCCCGGAGTGGGGGGCGATGGTGGCCTCCGGCGTCGAGGTGTTCGACAGCTGGTGGGTGGCGACGTTCCCCGGACTGGCGATCCTGACGGTGGTGCTGGCGTTCAACTTCCTCGGCGACACCCTGCGTGACGCGCTCGACCCGCGTACCGCCCGTGCGATCAAGGAGCGTGCGCTGTGACGGCACTCGACATCGCCGGGCTCAAGGTGACGATCGGCGGCCGGGACGTGCTGCGCGGCGTGGACCTGCGGCTGGAGCCCGGCAAGGTGCACGGCCTGGCCGGCGAGAGCGGGTCGGGCAAGACCATGACGGGCCTCGCGGTGCTGGGGCTGCTGCCGCACGGCTCGCGCGCCACCGGGGCGATCCGGCTCGGCGGGCGCGACCTGCTGACGCTGCCGCCCAAGGAGCTCAACAAGGTACGCGGCGGCGAGGTGGCCATGGTCTTCCAGGACCCGGCCACCAGCCTGCACCCCATGCTGACCGTCGGCCGGCAGCTCACCGAGCACATGCGCCACCACCTCGGGCTCGGCAAGGCCGAGGCGCGGGCGCGGGCCGTGGAGCTGCTCGGCAAGGTCCGCATCCCGGGCGCCGAGGAGGCCTACCGGCGCTATCCCCACCAGTTCTCCGGCGGCATGCGGCAGCGCATCGCCATCGCCGTGGCGCTGGCCTGCTCGCCGAAGGTGCTGATCGCCGACGAGCCGACGACCGCGCTCGACGTGACCGTGCAGGCCGGCGTGCTGCGCCTGCTGCGCGGCCTGTGCGACGAGCTGGGCCTCGCGGTGCTGCTGGTCACCCACGACCTCGGCGTCATGTCGGCGGTCGCCGACGAGGTGAGCGTGATGAAGGACGGCCTGGTCGTGGAGTCCGGGCCGCGGGTCCGGGTGCTGCGCAGGCCGGAGCACCCCTACACCCGGTCCCTGCTGGAGTCCCTGCCCGACGCGGAGGTGCGATGACCCCCCAGCCCACGACTGCGCCCACGACAGCTCCCCTGCTGGCAGTGGACGACCTGGTCGTCGAGCACCGCACCTCCGGCCGGCCTCCGGTGCGTGCCGTGGCGGGCGCGAGCCTGCGGGTCGGCCCCGGCGAGGTCGTGGGGCTGGTCGGCGAGTCCGGGTGCGGCAAGTCCACGCTGGCGCGGGCGGTGTGCGGGCTCGGCCCGGTCAGCGGCGGGTCGATCACCTTCGAAGGTGAGCCGGTCACGCCGCTCGGGCTGCGCCGGCGGCGGCACACCGGCGTCCAGATGGTGTTCCAGGATCCGTACACGTCGCTGAACCCGCGCCGCCGGGTCGGCGACCAGATCGCCGACGGGCTGCGGACCGCGGGCGACACCACCACCTCCCCCGCCGACCTGCTGGAACGGGTGGGGCTGCCGCGCGAGTTCGCGAGCCGGCACCCGCACGAGTTCTCCGGCGGGCAGCGGCAGCGGGTGGCGATCGCGCGGGCGCTGGCCGCCCGGCCGCGGCTGCTGATCGGTGACGAGCCCATCTCGGCGCTGGACGCCTCCGCGCAGGCGCAGGTGGCCAGGCTCATGCGCGACCTCGCCGTGGAGTCGGGCGCGGGGCTGCTGTTCATCAGCCACGACCTGTCCGTGGTGCGGCTGATCGCCGACCGGGTGGCCGTCATGTACCTGGGGCGGATCGTCGAGATCGGACGCACCGAGGAGGTGTGGGCCGAGCCGCGGCACCCGTACACGAAGGCGCTGCTGGCGGCCATCCCGCATCCCGACGGGATGGGCGTGCTGCCCGCGGAGCTGCCCGGCGACGTGCCGGACCCGGCCGCGCCGCCCGCGGGATGCCGCTTCCATCCGCGCTGCCCGCTGGTCATGGACCGGTGCCGGGAGGAGGACCCGGCGTTCGGGCCGGTCGCCTGCTGGCTGCACGAGCCGAAGTGACGCCGCTGCCGGAGGCCGGGCGGGCGGCCAGGCTGGCCGCCGCCCGCGCCGCGATGGCAGCGGCCGGGGTGGACGCCTTAGTGCTGCGGCCCTCGCCGGACTTCCGCTTCCTCGGCGGCCGGGACGGTGCCGGTTTCCTCGTCGTGACGGGGGACGCGGCCGTCGAGACCGGCGACCCGGCCGCGCTGGTGCCCCCGGGCGCGCGGCGGGTCGGGGTGGACCCGGAGATGCGGGTGCGCGAGCTGTTCGGCATGACGATCGAGGCCGAGCTGGTGCCCGCGTCGGCGGTGCTCGCGCCGCTGCGGCTGCGCAAGGAGCCGCACGAGGTGGCCGCCGTCGAGCGGGCGGCGCTGCGGGCCGAGGAGGTGCTGCGGCAGGCGCGCGAGCTGGCCTGGTTCGGCGCGACCGAGCGGGCGATGGCCGCCCGGCTGCGGCTGCTGGCGCTGGAGTCGGGCTGCGAGGAGGTGCTGGCGCTGCGCGTGGCGGCCGGCGAGCACACGGCCAGGCCCGCGCATCTGCCGGGCGGCCGGGTCATCAACCCCGGGGACGCGCTGGCGGTGTCGGTGTGCGGCCGGTGGGGCGGCTACTGTGCGGAGGTCGCGCGGGTGTTCGCGGTCGCCGAGCCGCCGGAGGACTTCGAGGCGATGTACACGGTGGTGGTGGCCGCCCACCGGGCCGGGCTGGCGGCGGCCGGGCCGCCCGCGCCCGCCCGCGCCGTCGCCCGGGCCGTCGGCGAGGTCATCGACGCCAGCGGCTACGGCCGCTTCGCCGCCGCGCACGCCGGGCGCGGCGTCGGCCTCGGCCCCGAGGAGGGGCCGTGGCTGGGCGAGGACACGCCGCTCGCGGCCGGCATGACGCTCTGCCTGGAGCCGGCGATCTACGTGCCCGACCTGTTCGGCGCCCGGGTGGCGGACGTCGTGGCGTGTACGGAGTCCGGGCCGCTGGTGCTGAGCGGCGGGCCGCCGCCGCTCCAGGTGCTCGACCGGTGACGGGGTAGCGCGGATCGCCCGATCCGGGACCAACGGCCTCAAGATCGGGACCCTTCGGCCCAGGTGCGCGCCCGCCCCGATGCCCGAGGCTGGCAGCCATGAGCACCGAGGCACGGAGCAGGTCGCGCGAGCTGCGCGAGGCCCGCGCCGCCGCCGGGCGGCGCAGGAGGAGACGGATCCACCTGGTCGCGATCGGCGGCGGTCTGATCATCGCGGGACTGGTGGTGGCGATCGTGATCGCCCTCGTGAACGCGGCGGGGAGCACGTCCTCCCCCGCCGCGGGGTCCGGCCCGGCCCCGGCCATCGCGACGGCAGGCGGCGCGCTCGCGCTCGGCCGCGCCGACGCGCCGGTGAAACTGGAGGTCTACCTCGACTACATGTGCCCGTTCTGCGGGCGCTTCGAGACGGCCAACGGCGCCGAGGTGGCGCGGCTGGTCGAGGCCGGCGCCGTACGGCTGGAGCTGCACCCGCTGGCCTTCCTCGACCAGGCGAGCAGCGGCACCCGCTACTCCACGCGGGCCGCGAACGCCGTCGCCACAGTCGCCGACCGCGCGCCGGAGAAGGTCCTGGCGTTCAGCGCGGCCCTGTTCGCGTACCAGCCGGCCGAGGGCGGCGAGGGGCTCACCGACGAGCGGATCGCCGAGCTGGCGCGCGGGGCCGGGGTGCCCGCGGACGTGGTGACCGCCTTCGGGCAGCGGACCTTCGAGGCGTGGGCGGCCTCCGCGACGCGGGCGGCGTTCGCGTCGGGCGTCACCGGCACGCCGGCCGTGCGGATCGACGGGAAGGCGTTCCAGGGCGATCTTTACACCGCCGGACCCCTCACCGAGGCGCTGACGGCGGCGGCCCGGTGACCAGCCCCACGATCGGCGTGCTCCCCCGGCTGCACGCGTTGCGGCACTCGAACGGCTGGCTCTACGGCACCATGCTCCTGTCGGCGTGCCTCAGCCTGACCGCGTCGTTCGTGCTGTCGGTGGACGCGCTGCGGCTGGCCGCCGACCCGGCCGCCGACCTGTCCTGCGACATCAACAGCGTGGTGAGCTGCGGCACGGTCGGCAGCTCGTGGCAGGCCCACCTGTTCGGCTTCCCCAACGCCTTCCTCGGGCTGGTCTGCGAGCCGGTCGTCATCACGATCGCGACGGCAGCGCTCGGTGGGGCGCGCTTCCCGCGCTGGTTCATGTGCGCGGCGCAGGTGGTCTACACGCTCGGGCTGGTGTTCGCGTACTGGCTGCTGTCGCAGTCGATGTACGTCATCGGCGCGCTGTGCCCGTGGTGCCTGCTGGTGACCGTCTCGACGACGCTCGTGTGGTCCACGCTGACGCACGTGAACATCCGCGACGGCAACCTGTACCTGCCCCGCCGCGCGCAGGGGGCGCTGCGCCGGGCCGTCGCCGCCGACCTCGACGCGCTGGCCGTGACGATCTGGCTCCTCGCGCTGGCGCTGCTGATCGTGCTGAGGTACGGGCCCGCCCTGTTCGCCTGACCCGGCTCGGCTACGCTGGTTCGCGGTCGATCACATGGGGGTGGCGGTGGACCAGTTCGTGCTGCTCATGCTGGTGCTGCTGGGCGCGCTGATCACCGTCCCGCTCGGCGACCGGCTGGGGCTGCCCGCCCCCGTGCTGATGACCCTGCTCGGCATCCTCATGGCGATCCTGCCCTTCGTGCCCAACGTGAACGTGCCGCCCGGCATCGTCCTGCCCCTGCTGCTGCCGCCGCTGCTGTACGCGGCCTCGCGGGGCACGTCGTGGCGGCAGTTCGCGGCCCAGTGGCGGCCGATCTTCCTGCTGGCCGTGGCGCTGGTGTTCGTGACGACGGCGGTGGTGGCGGCGGTCGCGCACGCCCTCGTGCCCGGCCTGCCGCTGGCCGCGGCCGTGGCGCTCGGGGCGCTGGTCGCGCCGCCCGACCCGGTCGCCGCGACGGCGGTGGCCGGCCGGCTCGGGCTGCCCCGGCGCATGGTGGCGCTGCTGGAGGGCGAGGGCCTGTTCAACGACGTGACCGCCATCGTGCTCTACCACGTGGCGATCGCGGCCGCCGTGACCGGCACCTTCTCCTGGCCGGGAGCGCTGGCGGAGTTCGCGCTGTCGGCGGTGGTGGCCGTGCTGGTGGGGCTCGGGCTCGGCTGGCTGAGCTCGAAGCTGATGGACCTGCTCGGCGACGCCACGCTGCAGGTGGGGCTGTCGCTGCTGGTGCCGTTCATCAGTTACGCGCTGGCCGACGAGCTGCACGGCTCCGGCGTGCTGGCCGTGCTGACCAGCGCCTTCTTCCTCGCCGACCGGACCGTCGACGCCGACGACGTGATGGGCAGGTTCGCCGCCCGTACGTTCTGGCAGGTCGTGGAGACGCTGGTGACGGGTGTGGCGTTCGGGCTGATCGGGCTGGAGCTGCACACCGTGCTCGGCATCGAGGCGGACCGGCTCGGCCCGCTGCTCGGCTGGAGCGCCGCCGTCGTGGCGGCCGTGGTGCTGGTCCGGCTTCTGTGGCTGCTGCCGGCGGCCTGGGTGGCGAAGAAGACGGAGGGGCGGCGGCACGAGGACAGCGAGATCCCGCTGAGCTGGCGCGAGACCGTCGTCATGTGGTGGGCGGGCATGCGCGGGGTGGCGTCGGTGGCGCTCGCGCTGGCCATCCCGCTCACGCTGGCCGACGGCAGGCCGTTCCCCGAGCGGTCGGCGATCGTGTTCATCTCGTTCGCGGTCATCCTGGTCACGCTCGTCGTGCAGGGGCTGACGCTGCCGTGGCTGGTGTCGCGGCTCGGCGTCCAGGCCGACACCGCGGCCGAGCGGGAGCTGGAGAAACGGCTGGCGCGCGCCGCGGCCAAGGCGGCCAAGCGGCGGCTGCGGGAGATCGACGAGGCCGAGGACCTTCCCGAGGACGTGCTGGAGCAGCTCAACCGGCGCATGCTGGGGTTCGGGCCGCGGATCAGCCCGGAGGCGGGCGAGGAGGAGCGGCGGGAGGCGTACGAGGCGCGGGCGCAGCGCGTCCGGCTGGTCCGCCGGGTGCAGGGCGAGATGTTGTCGGCCGCCCGTCAGGAGGTGCTGGAGGCCCGCCGCGACCCGCGCGCCGATCCGGCCGTGGTGTCGCGGGTGCTGCGCAGGCTCGACGTGTGGAGCCTGCGTTAGACGTGACCGTGTGTCACCGGCCGTTCCGAAGGGTAGTCAATCTTCATGTTGCGCATCGGCACCTGGAGGTCGGCCGGCACCGCCGACCTCGTCGCCTGCGGGTGGCGCGACAGCGGCCCCGGCCCGTCGGAGCCGGGCATCAAGCTCATCTTCTCGGTCGGCGGCCAGGTGCCGCACTTCCCCGGGCTGCGCGCCGGCACCCGGGTCGCCCGGGGCGCCGAGGAGATCGCCGGGCAGCTCTTCCGGGGCATGGACGTCGTGCTCATCGAGCCGGGCTCCTGCCCGGCCGCGCCGGTGATGGCGGCCGGGATGTGGCACTACGGCTGGACGGGCGACGACCTCGGCGCCCTCGCCGGGGCGGCGGTGGCGGGGCTGGCACTGGCCGCGCAGCCGGGCCCGTGCGCGGTCGAGATCGGCCGCGACGGCCGCAGCTCGCTCGACGGCCACGTGACGGCCGCCGCGGTGCGAGCGGCGCTCGCCGACCGCTTCGCCGGCGGCCGCTACCGCACGCCGCAGGTGACGGTGCCGCTCGACGCGGTCCGCCTCAGCCAGGAGGCCCCGCGCCGGGTCCGCATCGCGCCCATGGCGTAACGTCGCCATGAAAGCCCAGGTGGGCTGATCCGTGCGGGAAGGGGCGGCTGCGGGTGTTCGAGGTCAGGGAGCTGCGCGAGATCGCGGAGTTCGAGCGGGTCGACGCGCTGTTCGAGGCCATCTGGCGGTTCGGGCCGGGAGCTCCGCCGGTCACGGTGGAGCTGATGCGGGCGCTGACGCACGCCGGCGGGTACGCCGCCGGCGCGTTCGACGGCGAGCGGCTGGTGGGGGCGTCGGTCGGGTTCCTCGCGGAAGGGGCCGCGCTGCACTCGCACGTCACGGGCGCGGTCGCGCCCGGCGCGGGGCACGCGCTCAAGCTGCACCAGCGGCGCTGGGCCGCCGAGCACGGGCTGGAGCGCGTCACCTGGACCTACGACCCCCTCGTACGCCGCAACGCCCACTTCAACCTGGCCAAGCTGGGGGCGCGGCCGATCGCGTACCTGCCGGACTTCTACGGCGTCATGGCCGACGCGATCAACCGCGGCGACGAGTCCGACCGGCTGCTGACCGAATGGCCCGTCCAGGACTCCCCCGCCCCGGCCCGTGAGGCGGGAGACGCGGTGGTGGCGCTGACCGACGAGGGCGGGCGGCCCGTCACCGGGTCATCGGACGCCGATACGGTGCTGGTGGCGGTGCCGGCCGACATCGAGCGGCTGCGCGGCGCCGACCCGGGCGCCGCCAAGTCCTGGCGGCACGCGGTGCGCGAGGTGCTCGGCGGGCTCATGGCCGAGGGCCGCGCCGTGACCGGGTTCCGCGGCAGGACCTACTACGTTGTGGAGAGAGCGTGAAGATCACTGGAGTCGAGCTGCGGCGCATCGCGATGCCGCTGGTGGCGCCGTTCCGTACCTCGTTCGGCACCGAGACCTCCCGCGACGTCCTGCTCGTGCGGGTCGTGACGCCGGAGGCCGAGGGCTGGGGCGAGTGCGTGGCCATGTCCGACCCGCTCTACTCCCCCGAGTACGTCGACGGCGCCGCCGACGTGATCCGCCGCTTCCTGCTGCCCGCCCTGCCGGCGAACCTGGACGCCAACACGGTCGGCCGCGCACTCCACCCGATCAAGGGGCACCGCATGGCCAAGGCGGCCCTGGAGACCGCCGTGCTCGACGCGCAGCTCAGGGCGTCGGGCGAGTCGTTCGCCGGGTTCCTCGGCGCGTCCCGCACGCGGGTGCCGTGCGGGGTGTCGGTCGGCATCATGGACACGATCCCGAGGCTGCTCGACGCCGTCGCGGGCTACCTGGACGAGGGTTATGTCCGGATCAAGCTGAAGATCGAGCCCGGCTGGGACGTCGAGCCGGTGCGCGCGGTGCGCGAGCGCTTCGGCGACGACGTGCTGCTCCAGGTCGACGCCAACGCCGCCTACACCCTGGCCGACGCGCCCCGCCTGGCCAAGCTGGACGCCTTCGACCTGCTGCTCATCGAGCAGCCCCTCGCCAACGACGACCTGGTGCAGCACGCCAGGCTGGCCCGCCGGCTGCGCACGCCGATCTGCCTGGACGAGTCGATCGAGTCGGCCGAGCACGCCGCCGCCGCGATCGAGCTCGGCTCGTGCTCGATCGTCAACATCAAGCCGGGCCGGCTGGGCGGCTACCTGGAGGCGCGGCGGGTGCACGACCTGTGCCGGGCTCACGGGGTCGCGGTGTGGTGCGGCGGCATGCTGGAGACCGGCCTCGGCCGGGCGGCGAACGTGGCGCTCGCCGCGCTGCCGGGCTTCACGCTGCCGGGCGACACCTCCGGGTCGCGGCGCTACTTCGCGACCGACGTGACCGAGCCGTTCGAGCTGGTGGACGGGCACCTGGAGGTGCCGGCCGGGCCGGGGCTCGGCGTCGAGCCGCTGCCGGAGGTGCTGAAGGAGGTCACCACCTCCACCGAGTGGATCGCCCGCTGAGCGCTCAGGCCGTCCTGGGGGTGGCGCGGGCGCCGAAGTGCACGTACGGGGAGCCGTCCGGCAGCTCGTAGAAGACGGCGGACGCCCAGGCGGGGCCGCCGCGCGGCCGGCCGACGAACGTCGCCTCGTCCACGGCCACCAGGTCGAACTCCTCGGGCTCGGCCAGGTCGGCCAGCTCCCCCGTGGTCTCCAGGCGCAGCCGCAGGCCGCCGTCGCGGCCGGTCACCGTCATGCGGTGGCCGGTCCGCTCGTACACGCCGGCGTGGCGGGCGGCGTCGACCTCGACCGGCGTGGCGGGCGGTTCGGGCGCGGGCGGCACGGTGAGGCCGTCGAGCTGGGCGAACAGCTCCGTCGCGACGGCCCGGGTGAACGCGCCGGAGTGGCCGCCGTTGGCGGTGACGCACACGATCGTGCCGGTGCCGGGGACGGCCCAGAGCATGGCGTGCTGGCCGATCGTGTTGCCGCCGTGGGAGATCACCCGGTGGCCGTCCCACTCGTCGAGGACCCAGCCGATCCCCCACTGGCGGCCCAGCGTGTGCGGGTTGGGGATGTCCACCTGCGGCTCCCGCATCGCGGCCGGGTCGGCGAGCAGGGCGCCCTCCAGGTGGGCGCGGGCGAAGGCGACGACGTCGGCGGGGCGGGCGCAGATGAGCCCGGCCGGGCCCATGGCCCGCATGAGGCCCCAGCGCGGGGCGGGCGCGCCGCCGTCGAGGTGGCCGGTCGCGGCGCGGAAGCGGAGCACGTCCTCGGGCAGCGTCCAGGTGTGGGTGAGGCCGAGCGGCTCGGCGAGCTCGTCCCTGACCAGGTCGTCCCAGCGCTTGCCGGTCAGCCGCTCCAGCATCCGGCCGGCGATCACGAACCCGGCGTTGCAGTAGGACTGGGTGGCGCCGAGCGGGTGGTTCTGGGGCAGGTCGGCGCAGGCGGCGACGTACTTCGCCACGCAGTCGTCGCCGCGGCCGGTGTCGAGGAACAGGTCGCCGTCGATGCCGCTGGTGTGGGTGAGCAGGTGGCGGACGGTGACCGCCGCGCTGACCTCCTCGTCGGCCACCCGGAAGTCCGGCAGCACCTCGCGCACCGGGGTGTCCAGGGTGAGCCGGCCGCGCTCGGCCTGCAGCATGAGCAGGGTCGCGGTCCACACCTTGGTGATCGAGCCGATCTGGAAGAGCGAGTCGGGGGTCGCCTCGACGCCGGTGGCGGCGTTGAGCGTGCCGGCCGCGAGCTCGGTCAGCTCGCCGCGGTGCAGGCAGGCCAGCGCCGACCCGGGCACCTCGTACGCGGCGATCAGTTCGGCGAGCCTGCTGCGGTCCATGACGTCGGCCACGCGGGGTCCTCTCCTCGGGGGAATAATGCGTTGCGGTCACGTGCTGATCACCGCACCATGGTCCTCATGTTCCCGCACGTTCGCCCCGTGACGCCCGCACTGCCGGGCGCCTGCGAGCGTGCCCGCGGCGGCCTGGAGCGCTGACCTCTTCCCGTGAGTCCCGAAGTGACCCGGCGGGGGGAGGTCGTCAGCCCCTTCGGACGGGTCACACACCACACCGGGCAGTCGAGGAAGGAACCATGGCCAAGCAGGCCTACGTACGCAACAAGCCGCATCTCAACATCGGCACGATGGGGCACGTCGACCACGGCAAGACCACGCTGACCGCGGCCATCACGAAGGTGCTGGCCGAGCGGGGGCAGGCGACGTACACGCCGTTCGAGCGGATCGACCGCACCCCGGAGGAGGCCTCCAGGGGCATCACGATCAACATCTCGCACGTCGAGTACGAGACCGACACCCGCCACTACGCCCACGTGGACATGCCGGGCCACGCCGACTACGTGAAGAACATGATCACGGGGGCGGCGCAGCTCGACGGCGCGATCCTCGTCGTGTCCGCGCACGACGGCATCATGCCGCAGACCCGCGAGCACGTGCTGCTGGCCCGGCGGGTCGGCGTCGAGCACCTGGTCGTGGCCGTCAACAAGGCCGACGGCGCGGACCCGGAGCTCACCGACCTGGTCGAGCTGGAGCTGCAGGACCTGCTGGCCGCGCACGGCTACCGTGACGTGCCGATGGTCCGGGTGTCCGGGTTGCGGGCGCTGGAGGGCGACCCGGTCTGGACCGCCTCCGTGGAGGCGCTGCTCCGGGCCGTGGACGAGCACATCCCCGTGCCGGTCCGGTACGTGGACGCGCCGTTCCTCATGCCGGTCGAGAACGTGCTGACGGTCACCGGCCGCGGCACGGTCGTCACCGGCGCCATCGAGCGCGGCTCGGTGCGGGTCGGCGACACGGTCGAGGCCGTCGGGTTCGGTGACGGGTTCACGGCGGTCGTGACGGGCGTCGAGACGTTCGGCAAGACGATGGAGCGGGGCGAGGCCGGCGACAACGCGGCCGTGCTGCTGCGCGGGGTCCGCCGCGAGCAGGTGCGGCGCGGCATGGTGCTGGCCGAGCCGGGCAGCCAGCGCGAGCGGACGTCGTTCCGCGCCCGCGTCTACCTCCTGACGCCGGAGGAGGGCGGGCGGCGGCGGCCGATCGCCTCCGGCTACCGGCCGCAGTTCTACCTGCGGACCACGGACGTGCCCGGCGAGCTGCTCCTGGACGGGCCCGCCGAGCCGGGCGAGACCGTCGAGGTCAGGGTCGAGCTGGGCCGGCCGGTCGCGCTGGAGCCGGGGCTCGGGTTCGCCGTCCGCGAGGGCGGGCTGACGGTCGGCGCGGGCACGATCCTCGCCGTCTGACTCGCCCTGGGTGCCGGGGCCGGGTCCCGCCGTTCAAGGCGGGGCCCGGCCCCTTGGCCGGTTCAGGCCGGGGTGAAGCGGAGTGTGAACGTCGCCGGGCGGGCGTACAGGTCGTAGCGCGGCAGCGGTCCTGGGCCGCAGGTGGCCGTGCCGATGCCCTGGTGGGCGAGGTCCAGGTGCAGGTGGACGCGGTCGCCGGGCGTCAGGTCGGGGCGGTGCCGGGCGGCGGCCAGCTCGGCGGTGCTCCAGCGGCGGGCGGTCAGCCCGAAGACCGGCTCGCCGGAGACGTGGAACGGGCCGAGGTCGGCCCAGCGGACGTCGGCGCGGTGGCCGTTCTCCTGCGGGCGGACGTACGGGGTCTGCAGCTCCTCGATCGTGGCGCTCCAGCGGCCGACGCGGGCGGCGAGCCCGGTGTCGGGGTACGCCTCGCCTGGGCCGCGGCCGAACCAGGTGATCCGGTCCACGGCCGCGCCGGGCAGGGTCATGGTGAGGCCGAGGCGCGGGATCGGGTCGCTCCAGTCGCCCTCGGGCTCGACGTCCACGCGCAGCAGCAGCGCGCCGTCGTCGGTGGCGGTCCACCGGTAGTCCGCCCGCATCCCGAGGTCGCCGGCGGCGGGGGCGACGCGGGTGCGTACGGTCAGGGTGCCGCCGTCCCGTTCGACGGCGTCCGTGCGGTGGGTGAGGCGGTGCAGGCCCAGGGCCCGCCAGCGGGCTTCGAGGCCGCTGTAGCGGTCGTTGTCGGTGGGCGCCCGCCACAGGTCGAGCCGCGGCCCCTCCACCTCCACGCCGAACAGCCGGGTCAGCCGCCCGCTGCGATCCTCGAACTTGGCGCCCGAGAGCGTGGCGACGGTTCGTCCGGCCGGCGCCGGCGGGTCCGAGGGGAGGCGGGTCTGGGACCAGGCGACCTCGTGGCCCGCGGGGGCCCAGGGCTGCTCGGCGGCGAGCAGGGCGCGGACGGTCAGCCACCGCTCCCCCGGTCCCGCCGCCGCGCCGGGCAGCCGCACCTCGCCGCCCTCCGGCGGCACCTCCAGCGGGTGCTCGGCGACGACCTCCCCCTCCACCTCGACGGTGGCGGTGAACCGCAGATGGGACAGGTCGCGGAAGCCGTGCCCGTTGACGACCCGCGCCACCCCGCCCTCCGCCGCGAAGGTGATCCTGACCGGCTCGAACGCCTTCTTCAGGTCGAGCAGCCCCGGCGAGGGCGTACGGTCGGGGAAGACGAGCCCGTCGATGACGAAGTTGCCGTCGTGCAGGGGCTCGCCGAAGTCGCCGCCGTAGGCGTAGTCATGGGCGGGGTGCGCGATCCCGTGGTCGATCCACTCCCACACGAACCCGCCCGCGAGCCTCGGGTAGCGCTCGAACAGCTCCTGGTACTCCGCCAGCCCGCCGGGCCCGTTGCCCATGGCGTGGGCGTACTCGCACTGCAGGAACGGCATCGCGCGCCGCCGCGCGTCCAGTGCGGGGTCCTCGAGCGGGTCCTCCTCGCCGCGGCCGATGGCCTCGACCTCGGCGTGGGAGGCGTACATGCGGGAGTAGACGTCGGTGTGGGCGCACGAGCGGTCGCCCTCGTAGTGGAGGGGCCTGGACGGGTCGCGCTCGCGCGTCCAGGCGGCCATGACGCCGAGGTTGCGGCCGACGCCGGCCTCGTTGCCGAGCGACCACATGACGACGCTGGGGTGGTTCTTGTCCCGTTCGACCATGCGGCGCATGCGGTCGAGCAGGGCGGCCTCGTAGCGGGGGTCGTCGGTGGGGTTGCCGCGCCAGCCGACCCGTTCGAAGCCGTGCGTCTCCAGGTCGCACTCGTCGATCACCCACAGGCCCAGCTCGTCGCACAGGTCGAGGAAGGCGGGGTGGGGCGGGTAGTGGCTGGTGCGGACGGCGTTGACGTTGTGCCGCTTCATCAGCAGCACGTCCTCGCGCATGGTCTCGCGGGTGACGGCGCGGCCCCGCCGGGGGTCGAACTCGTGCCGGTTGACGCCCTTGAGCAGTAACGGGCGGCCGTTGGCGAGCAGCACGCCGTCCTCGATGGAGACGGTGCGGAAGCCGACGCGCAGCCGTACGGTCTCCTCGGGGAAGGTGACGGTGGCGTCGTACAGGCGCGGGGTCTCGGCCGTCCACGGCTCGGCGGCGACCCGGACCTCGACGCCGGGCTCCAGCCCGGCGACGCCGAGCTCGGGCAGGTCGAGCCGGCCGCCGGCCCCGTCGAAGCTGAGCCGGCCGTCGTGCGTGGCGTGCACGAACACGTCGGCCGCCGAGCGGGTGAGCGTGACGTCGCGGAAGATGCCGGGCAGCCACCACATGTCCTGGTCCTCCAGGTAGCTGGCGGCCGACCACTGGTGCACCCGCACGGCCAGCACGTTGCGTCCTGGACGCAGCCAGGGGCCCGCGTCGAACTCGGCGGGCAGCCGGCTGCCGGTCCAGAAGCCCAGCTCGTGCCCGTTGAGCCAGACCCGGGCCAGGGAGTCGGCCCCCTCGAACCGCAGCCGGCCGCCGCTCCAGCCCTCGGGCAGGTCGAAGACGCGGCGGTGGTCACCGGTGGGGTTCTCGTCCGGCACGTACGGCGGATCGACGGGGAACGGGTAGACGACGTTGGTGTAGGCGGGGGCGCCGTGGCCGTGGAGCGGCCAGTGCGACGGCACCGGCAGCTCGGCCCAGCCGGAGTCGTCGTAGCCGGGGTCGGCGAAGTCCTCGGGCGCGTCGGCCGAGGGCGACAGGCGGAAGCGCCAGGTGCCGCCGAGGTCGAGGGAGGGGGCGTCGGAGCGGAGGGCCGCGCGGGGGGCGAGCAGCCCGGAACCGGGGGCGAAAGTCACGAGTTCCATCGACGCGAGCCTAGAACGTCACGGACGTTCCGGGCAGTCGCCGGCTTCCCCGTGGGCCGAGCCCCCGCCTGGCGGGCGGGGGCTCGGCGGAGGGTGCGGTGCGTCAGGCGGCGGCCTTGGCGGTGAGGGACACCGTGGCCTGGCGGGTGACGCCGTTGACCGTGACGGCGACCGTGACCTGCCCCTTGCGCAGCGCGGTCAGCGTCCCGGTGGCCGGGTCGAGGACGGCGACGTGCCACGGCTTGGCCGCGCCACGCGCCCCGACGTGCAGGTTCGGCGAGCCGGACCACGACGCCGACGCCGGGTAGGCGGCGGGCACGGTCCGCGTCCCCTGCTTGACCACGGCGCTCACCTGCGCGGGCGTGCCGACCGCGACGCTGCCTGGCGCGGTGAGGACGAGCTCGTCCACGTGCGGCTGGACCTGCGCGCCGATCCAGGCGGGCGCGTCCACGAACCAGTTGCGCCGCACGTGCTCGGCCTCGGTCCGGGTGACCGGGTCGACGCCCCACAGCGACCAGCCGGTGAACCCGCCGTCGTCGGCCGCGGTGGCGGGGTTCTTGCCGGAGTTGCCGTTGATGAAGTACGGGACCGCGTCCACGTGCGAGGCGTGGAAGGTGCCCACGTGCGCCCCGATGTAGGCGGCTCCCTTGCCGGTCTCGCGCTGGAAGTCGGCGAGCCAGCCCTCGACCAGCGCGGCCTCCTTGCGGTCGCCGAGCTGGCTGCCCTTGCCGGGCGTGGGGTCGCGCGGCGGCACGTGGAACAGCACCGCGACCGAGCCCACGGAGCCGTCCTTCGCGGCCTTGTCCAGCTCGGCGCGCAGCGCCGCGACCTGGTCGTAGCCGCCGCCCCGCAGGGTGAGCCTGGAGGTGTCCAACGTGATGAACCGGGTGCCCTTGTGGTCGAACGTCCGGTACGTCGCCCCGAACGCGTTCGTGAAGTTGGCGATGGCGCCGCCCATGACCTCGTGGTTGCCGGGGACGTAGTAGTAGGGCAGCGCGCCGCCCAGCTCCTCGTCCAGCACCCGCTTGGCCAGCGCGAAGTCCTCCGGCGACGCCTCGTCCACCAGGTCGCCGTTGATGACGAGGAAGTCCGGCCGGGCGGCCTTGATCTCGCGCAGCGTGCGGCGGGCGTTCTTCACGATGTCGCTGTCGGGGTCCCTGGCGACGAACTGCGCGTCGGACATGACCGCGAAGCGCCACGGCATCTCCGCCACCGACGCCTTGACGACGGGGTCGGCGACCTTGGGCGCGGCCGGCGCGGTCACGGTCGGCGGCACCTTGGCGACGAGCCCGTCGATGAGGATCTCGTTGGTGTATTTGGCGTCCGCCTTGGTCTCGGCGACGTAGAAGCGCCGCAGCTTGAGCGGGTAGTTGACGCCCGCGGGCACGGCGAACTCGACGTACTGCCAGCCGGTCCACGTCATGTACGGGCCGCGCAGGATCTGCGACTGCCCGAGCGCGTCGTAGAACTCCAGGCTCGGCCACTCGCCCTTGCCGGTGGAGTGGATCCACAGCCCGAACGCCTGGGGCTGCCCGTCCACCACGATCTGCTGCGGCGGGCCGGCGTAGGCGGCGCGGGTGGCGGTGGAGGTGGTGAAGTCGTAGGACAGCTTCAGCGCGTTGCCGCTCCGCCCGGGGGCGGCCGACAGCGAGCCGGTGGCGCGGGCCGCGGCGAACGTCCACGTGGCCGCGTCCTCGAAGTCGGCGACCGGCTTCTCCTCGAACCCGACGGTCACCGGCACGGCGGTGGTGATCTTGCCGACCTTGGCGGTGATCAGCCCGGAGCCGGTGGTCTTCTTCGCCTTGACGGTGAAGTAGCCGTGCTCGGCCGGGGTGACCTCCAGCAGGGCGCGGTCGTAGTCGAGGGTGAGATCGGCGGGCTCGACGGGGGCCGAGTTGCCGTTGCGGTCGTAGCCGACGACGCCGAACGTGGCGGTGCCGTCGGCGCCGGAGATGCCGAGCCGGTCGGCGGTGGCGCCGAGCCGCTCCAGCGGCTGGAGCACGGTCAGCTCGATGGTGCCCTTGGCGGCGCCGCGCGAGGCGGTGACGGTGGTCTGGCCGGGCACGAGGGCGTGGAACCTGCCGTCGCGGACGACGCCGTGCACGGCGGGCTGGGCCCGCCAGGACGGCGTGCCGGCGGCGGGGCCGTAGGTCTCGTCGTAGCCGGCGGCGGTGAGTTTCCTGGTGAGGCCGGGGAAGACGCGGTCGGGGCGGCCGCCCGCGACGGGGCCGACGCCGGGCGCCTTGGCCGGGTCGCTCGCGGTCTCCAGCCAGAAGCCCTTGAGCTTGCCGCTGCCCTCGGGCGCGTACAGGGCCAGGCCGTTCGGCACGTGCCGCTCGCCGCCGTCGGAGGGGCTGTTCTCGACCTGCACGGCGGCCGAGCCCGGCTCGCGGGCGAGCATCGTGGAGGAGCCGCCGCCGTCGAGGTTGAGCGCGTTCGCGGCGCCGAGGTCGGCCATCATGGCGGCCAGCTCGTTGAGCGTGACCCCGCGGCTGTCGGCCTGCCGGCCGTCCACGGTGAGCAGGTGCATCGTACGGCCGTCGGCGGAGAAGCCGACGGCGGTGCGCGGGTGGGCTGCCTGGTCGGTGCTGTTCTGGACGACGCCGTCCTTGACCAGCACCCAGTTGCCGCCCACGGCGGCCTGGACCGCGCCGCCGTCGTCCGGCTTGGGCCGGTACGTGACGTCCACGCGGTCGCCGGCCTTGAGCGCGGCCACGGCGGCGGCCCCGGCGTCGCGGCCGAGCAGGACGGTGGTGCCGGCCGGGATGGGCCCGTCGCCCGCGGCGTTGCGTACCTCGGTGACGACGCCGTCCACCAGGACGGCCTCGGCGACGGCGGTGGCGCCCTCGACGGCGCGGGCCCGCGTGTGGGAGCCCCACAGCGGCGTGAACAGGCCGGTCCCGTCGCGCTGCACGAGCTGGTTGAACTGGGTGAGCTTGATCGGCGAGCCGCCGGCCGGGGTCGCGGTGCCCTCGAAGTACATCTTGAGCACGCGGCCGACGCCGTCGCCGGTGATGGCGACCGCGTTCTCGTGCCCGGCGACGGGCGACTGGACGAGCGTGCCGTTCTGGACGCCGATGCCCTGGGCGGCGCCGGAGTTGTTGATGTCGAAGAAGTCGCCGTTGACGGCGGCGACGGCGTGGCTGCGGCCGGCCGGGCCGGACAGCGGCTCGGTCTTGGTCACCTCGCCGGAGAAGACGTAGTCGGCCCGGTTGCCGCCGGTGCCGCCGCCGAGTTCGGCGGTGATGGCGTCGGCGCGCAGCCAGCCGAGCTCGTCGTAGGTGTCGAACGAGGTGAGCGAGATGCCGGGCGCGACCGGGCGGGTGCGCTTGGCGGTCTCCAGCCGCCGCTGTTCGGCGGCGGCCCGGGACAGCAGCGTGGACGGGGGCGGATAGGACGACGCCTGGAGGGCGTCCTCCACGGGTGGGGCGGGGTCGGCCTGCGCGGGCGCGGCGGTCAAGGCCAGGGGGCTTAACGCGAGCGCGGCGGCGGCCAGCATTCGGAGGGTCTGCACGACCGAACTCAATCGCTCGCGGATATAACTTTCAAGACCGAAGGGTGAACTAAAAGAAAATTTCAGATCTTGGGAGGTACGCTCACGCGGGCGCCTTGATCCGGACCAGCCGGTCGAAGGCTGCGTCGTAGGACGGTTCGAGCCAGTAGTCGGAGTGCCGGCGGGCCTCCGGCAGCGGCTCGCCGAGCGCCGGCCGGCGCGGGTCCCAGCAGTGGCGGTCCACCGGGTCGTCGCTCACCGGGCCGTGGGAGGCGGCGGCGAACGGGTCGAGCCGCCGGAAGACCGGCCCGCCGATGGGGTCGCTCAGCCGGTAGAGGTTGTGCCAGGGCACCGCGGCCCGGACCGCCGCCAGCCCCTCGGCGCCGAACCAGGCTGGGAAGAAGGCCGCGTACAGGCGGCGCAGCGGCGAGCCGTGGGTGAGCAGCGCGACCCGCCGCCGCAGCTCGGGCTTGAGCTGCAGCACCACCGCGGCGGCGATGACGCTGCCCTGGCTGTGGCCGGAGACGATCACCTGGTCCTGGTCGGTGCGGGCCAACCGGCCCACCCGCGCCACCAACTCGGGGACGACGCGCTCGGCGTAGCAGGGCGGGCCGAGCGGGTGGACGGCGCGCGGCCAGAAGGTCGAGACGTCCCACAGGATGCCGACCGTCCTGCGCAGCCGGCCGTCGCGGTAGGCGCGCCGCCCGATGAGCACCAGCCCCACTCCGACGGCGACCAGCGCCCAGCTCCCGGCCGACGACAGCGCCCCGGCGAGGCCGCCCACCGGCGCGAGCAGCCCGAACTGGCCGAGCGCGGTCGCCGCCGTGACCCCGGCCACCCCGACGCCGGTCAGCACGCCCAGCACGAGCCCGGCGCGGTCGGTGAGCGCGGCGCAGCTCCAGAGGGCGGCCACCGCCGGCGCGTGGCGCTCGCCGTAGTAGTGGGCCAGCCGCTTCGCCAGCCGGTCGCGCTCGGTGCGGCCGGCCCGCCACAGGACGGCGGCGACGGCGAGCGCGGCGAGCGCGAGCAGCGGCACCAGCGCGGCCCGCCACCAGATCGTGTCGTCGAGGAAGAGCATGACCGCCGGCGGCGCGGGCGAGCCCGGCGCGCCGGGCTCGCCGAGATAGCCGGCGGTCCAGAACAGCAGGCCGAGCGCCAGGACGTTGGCCATGCCCGCGGCGAGCATGAGAGCGACCCAGGCGCCCAGCCCACCGAGCGCCCGCCGCTCGACGAGGTCGTGCTCGCGCGGCCGGTCCTTGACGGCGAGCCCCCGGCCCTTGCTCGGGTCGTGGCCGCGCGGCTGGTCCATGACGGCGAGCTCACCGAGTGCGCGCCGCTCGACGGGGTCGTGGCCGCGTGGCCGGTCCAGGATGGCGAGTGCGGCGACGGCGGCCAGCAGGAGCAGGCCGAGTCCGAGGACGAGGGCCTGCTGGAGTGTGCCGGCGCCGAGGCCGGGGAGTTGCCGCCCGGCCGCGCCCGGCCCGAGCCCGGCGAGGGCCGCGCAGCCGGTGGCGGCCAGCGTCAGCGCGGCGGCCGCCCGCAGCCCCCGGCACGACCAGGTGAGCCAGGCCGGCGCGGTGGCGCCGGTGTGCGGGTCGAGGCGGCGGGCGATCGACGGCAGCACGACCAGCGCCGCGGCGGCGACCTGGACGGCGGCGTTGGCGACGGTCAGCGCGAGCCCGGCCCGGGTGGCGGCGAACGGCCCGGCCACCGCGAGCCCGACCGAGCCGGCCGCGAAGGAGACGTGCACCACGCGCAGCCGCCACACCGGCGCGCCGCCGTGCCACAGGCGCGGCCGGGCCAGGGGGATCGGCGAGTGCGGCCCGCCGCCGGGCGGGACGACGGTCTGCTCGTCGCGCTGCCAGGTGCGCCGCCCGAGCCACCACAGCAGCGCGACGACCAGCAGCGGCGCGAGCGCGGCGACGGCCAGCCGCCGCGACGGCTCCCCCGCCTGCGTCTCGGCCAGCCAGCGCGCGAACGCGGGCGCGCCGCCGAGGGTGCAGGCGCGGCCGGGCGCGGTGCACTGCCAGCCGAACAGGTCGACGCTCGCCCGGGTGACCGCACCGACCAGCGTGCCGGTCAGCAGCAACGCGAACAGCCGCAGCCCGGCCTCGGCCAGGCGGCGCAGCCACCTGCCGCGCGACGGCCTGGGCAGCATGAAGTAGGCCAGGTTGACCAGCGAGAACGGCAGCAGCGGCAGCCACAGGGCGAGCGCCCGGCCGCCGGAGGTGAGTCCGCCCCAGGCGTAGGCCTCCCGGCGGCGCACGCCCGGCACGTCGGCGTCGCCGCCGGCCGGGCGGCCCTCGGGCCACCAGCGCCGGTAGAAGCCCGTGACGCCGTCGCCGGCCACCCGCCAGGGATGGGGGTGGTGCAGGGTGGTCTGCGGCGGCGTGCCGTGCACGCCGTGCACGCGCAGCTCGGTGAGGCCGCCGCAGGTGTCGTCGAGGAAGCCGTCCATGGCACCAGCATCCTGTACTGGTGCTTTCACGTACAGTGACTATTCCATGACGTTATGCAAGGAGGGTTTACGACTTCGTGGCGCCGGCCGTGAGGCCGGTGACGAGGTGCCGCTGCACCAGCAGGAAGACCGCGCCGGCCGGGATGGCGATGAGCACCGCCGAGGCGGTCATCAGCCCCCAGTCCGACCAGTGCTGGCCGACGAACTGCTGCAGGCCCACGCCGAGCGTGCGCTTGTCCTCCTGCGACATGAACACCGTGGCGTAGCCGACCTCGCCCCAGGCGGTCATGAAGCAGTAGAACGCGGTCACCGCGATGCCGGGCCTGGCCAGCGGCAGCACCACCCGCCGGAACACCCCGAACGGCGTCAGCCCGTCCACCAGCCCCGCCTGGTCGATCTCGATCGGCACGGTGTCGAAGTAGCTCTTCATCATCCAGGCGCAGAACGGCACCGCGATCGTCATGTACGCGATCACCAGCCCCGGGATCTGGTTGAGCAGGCCGAGCCCGGCCATCAGGTTGTACAGCGGGACGATGAGGATCGCGACGGGGAACATCTGGGTGACCAGCAGCAGCCACATCACGCCTCGGTGGCCGGGGAAGCGGAAGCGGCTGACGGCGTACCCGGTGGTGGCGGCCAGCAGGACCCCGGCGACCATGGTGAGTCCGGCGGTCAGCACGCTGTTGAGCAGCCAGCGCGGGAACTCGGTCGCGGTCAGCACCCGGGCGTAGTTGTCCAGCGAGGAGTCGTCGAACAGGCGCAGCTCGCTCGACAGCCAGCCGTCGCGCGGCTTCAGCGAGGTCAGCACCAGCCACACGACGGGGAACAGGCTGATCGCCACCGCGATCAGCAGGCCCGCGTGCAGGCCGATCGAGGCGAGGGCGCCGCGCTCGCCGCGCGGCCGGCCCCCGGGTCCGTACGTGGTCACCAGGGATCTCCTTGCGAACGCAGCGTCCTTCTGTAGCCGGCGGCGAGCACGACCAGCATGAGCAGGATGATCACGCCCCAGGCGGCCGAGCCGGAGTAGTCGCGGATCCCGGTGAACGCCTCGCGGAAGGCGTAGGTGACGAGGATCTCCGTCTCGCTGCCGGGTCCGCCCCGGGTGACGAGGAAGATGATGGGGAACATGTTGAACGTCCAGATGGTGCCGAGCAGGATCACCGTGGACGACACCTGGCGCAGGCCGGGCAGCGTGATCGCGCGGAAACGCTGCCAGGGCCCCGCGCCGTCCACCTCGGCGGCCTCGTACAGCTCGGCCGGGATCGACTGCAGGCCGCCGAGCAGGGCCACCATCATGAACGGCACGCCGATCCACACGTTGACGGCGATCACCGCGACCTTCGCCGTGAGCGGGTCGTCGAGCCAGCCGACCGGGCCGAGCCCGGCCAGCTTCAGCATGCCGTTGATCACGCCGTAGTCGCTGTTGTAGAGGTAGCGCCAGACGAAGGCGGCCACGAACGCCGGCACCGCCCACGGCAGGATCAGCAGCACCCGGTAGACCGACCGGAAGCGCAGCTTCCTGTTGAGCATGACGGCGAGGGCCAGGCCGACGCCGTAGTGCAGGGCGACGCAGGCGACCGTCCAGATCACCGTCCAGAGGAGCTTGTCCCAGAACAGGTCGCTGGTGAGGATGCGCAGGTAGTTGTCCAGGCCGACGAACTCGTACGTGGACGGGATGACGTTGACGCCGATGGTGCGGCCGATGTTGGCCTCGGTGGCGTCGGTCAGCGACAGGTACACCCCGCGCGCGAGCGGCCAGCCGATCAGCACCAGCATCACGGCCAGCACCGGCGCGACCATCGCCCAGGCGTACCAGTGGGTCCCGAAGGAGCGCCGCAGCGGGCCGGGCCCGGCACGGCGGCGGCCGCGGGCGCCCGCGGCCGTCGCGTTCCTGGTGGAGACGGCCACCGGTCAGCTCCAGTCCTTCATGATCCCGTGGTACTGCTCGCTCACCTTCTTGAGCATGTCCGCGGGGGCCGACTTGCCGCCGACGAGGTCCTGGTAGCCCTCCAGCAGCGGCTGGAAGAGCTGGCCGCCCTCCGGGATCCACGGCCGCGCGACCGCGGTGTCCATGATCGGCTTGAACACGGCCACGTCCTGGTTGCCCTGGACGTCCGGGTCGGCGTAGGCGGAGGCGCGGGTCGGCAGCAGGCTGATCTCCTTGGCGATCTTCGCCTGGGCCTTCGCCGTCGTCATGAAGCGGACGAACTCGTAGGCCGCCGGGATGTTCTTCGAACCCGCGTAGATCGCCAGGTTCCAGCCGCCCGTGGGGGCCCCGGCCTTGACCGAGCCGGCCGGCACGGGGGCGATGCCGAGGTTCGCCTTGTCCTGGAACTCCTTGCCCTGGTAGATCTCCGACAGCGCCCACGGGCCGTTGTAGATCATCGCGGCCTTGCCCTCTTTCAGAGCGGTCATGGCGTTGGCGTAGCTCTCCGTGGTCGCGGGCTTCGCGGCCGCGCCGGAGCTGATGAGGTCGGCGACGGTCTGCATGGCCCGCACGTTCGCCGGGGAGTCGATGACGATCTTCTTGTTCTGGACGTCGAGCAGGTCGCCGCCCTCGCCGTACATGAAGGGGAGCAGGAAGTAGGAGTCGACGTTGAGCGCGAGCCCCTGCGCGCCCGTCTTGGCCTTGACGTCGAGCGCGGTCTGCTTCAGCTCGGCGACGGTCTTCGGCGGCTCCTCGTGGCCGGCCTCCTTGAGCAGCCGCTTGTTGTAGATGAGCGCGAGGGTGTCGGTCACCTGGGGGACGGCGTAGGTCTTGCCGTTGTACTTGGTGCTGCTCGACGGGCCGGGCAGGAAGTCGCCGGGCTGGTCCACCGCCCGGCTGCCGTCCAGCGGCTGCAGGTAGCCGAGCGAGGCGAACTGCGAGGTCCAGGCCACCTCGGAGCGGATCACGTCGGGCGCTCCACTGCCCGCCTGGGCGGCGGTCTGGAACTGGTTCTGCGCCTGGTCCGACGGCACGTTCACATATTTGACCTTGATGCCGGGATAGGCGGCCTCGAACTCCTTGATGAGGGCCTGGAACGTGGGACCCTCGCTGTCGGGCCGGGTCGTGTCCCACCAGGTCACCTCGCCGGTGATCTTCGCGGGGTCGGCCACGGAGGCTGCGGGTGCGGCCGGCTCGCCCCCTCCCCCGCCTCCGCCGCACGCGGCGACCGCCAGCGTCAGGCTCGCAAGGACGGTTCCGGCAGGTAAGAGTCGTCGCATGTCCTTCTCCTCACAGGTCGATCGGAGGTGGAGTCAGCCGGAGGGTACGCCGACGTGAGGCGCTCGGGTAGGGGCGTTCGTCAGGATTCTGCAAGTTGTTACATCGGCAGGGCCCCGCATTTCTGAAATTTCCCGAAAGATTTGCAGGGGTGGCGGCGTGGAGAGCCTGGCCGGCCGGGTGGAAATCGCGTAAGCAAGACAGAGATGAAGGACCTGCTGGTGGTGCACTACCGACGCGCCGACCCCGACGGCTGGGGGCTGCACGTGTGGGGCGACGTGGCGGAGCCGGTCGCGTGGGACGCGCCGGTCCCGCTGGCGGGCGAGGACGCCTACGGGCGCTTCGCCTGGATCCCGCTGCGGCCGGGCGCCCGCCGCGTCGGCGTGCTCCCCCACCGCGGCGACACCGCCGACGGCGGCGGGCACCTCGTCGATCCCGCGTGGAATCCCGAGATCTGGCTGGACGAGGGCCGGGACGAGGTGTTCGGCTCGCGGGCCGCCGCCGACGGGCACGCCGTGATCCACTACCGGCGGCCGGACGGCGCGTACGACGGCTGGGGCCTGCACCTGTGGGGCGAGGCGGTCGCCGAAGCCGCGCTCACCGACTGGGCGCGGCCCCGTCTCCCGGACGGCGTGGACTCCTTCGGGGCGTGGTGGCGGGTGCCGCTGCGGGACCCGGCCGCCGCCCTGCACTTCGTGGTCCACGCGGGCCCGGTCAAGGATCCCGGTCCCGACCTGCGGATCGTCCCGGCCGAGCAGCCGGAGGCGTACGTGGACGCGGGCTCCCCCCTCCTCCACCCGACCCGGGCCGCCGCGGACGGCGTGGTGGTGCTCCACTACCGCGCGCCGGACGACCAGCATGACGGGCTGACGGTGAGGCCCGCGGACGGCGACCCCGTACGCCCTTCGGGCTGGGACTCCTTCGGCGCGATCTTTCACGTCCCGCTCCCGCCCGACACCCGGACCCTCCGCTACACCGTGCCTCCTTCTTCGGGCGAGGTTGTGCAAGGCGGCGGGCATGGGCCGGACCGCGACTGCCCCCCTTCGGGTGAGACCGCGCAAAGCGGCAGACATGGGACGGGTGGCAGCCATTCCTCTTCCCATGAAGCCGCCGGCGGCGACGGGGCCGCTGGGTGGTGGACCGTGGAGACGGGGCTCGTCGGGCATGAGGTGTGGCGGGTGGCGGGGGTGGTGGGGCATGTCCTGCCGCGGCCGCCGGCGCCCGATGTCGATCTGCGGCACTGTCTGGCGCACTGGATCGACCGGGAGACCGTCCTCTGGGAGGTGCCCGGTTCGCTGCGCCACGCCCTGGTGTTCAGCCCCGGCGCCGCCCTCGCCTTCGACAACCTGCGCGACCATGCAGGCGAGGCGGGGGTTCTGCGGCTCTCGGCGGGCGAGTTGACCGACGAGCAGCGTCGCGCGTGGCCGCATCTGGCCGGGTACACCGCGCTCAAGGTGGACCCGCGCGACGCCGCCCTCGCCCCCGAGGCCCTGCGCGGGCAGGTGGCGGCGGTGGCCAGGGACGAGGAGGGCAGGCTGGTCGCGGCGACGGGCGTGCAGCTTCCCGGCGTCATCGACGACCTGTACGCCGCAGCCGCCACCGCCCCGCTCGGCCCCTCCGGCCGTCTGCGTCCGCGCCTCGCCCTGTGGGCGCCCACCGCCAGGAAGGTCGAGCTGGCCCTGTACGGCAAGGGCGGCAGGCGCACCGTCCACCGCATGCGCCGCGACGACGCGACCGGCGTCTGGTCCGCGCACGGCCGGCCCTCGTGGATGGGCCGCGACTACACCTTCCTCGTCACCGTCTACTCCCCCGCCGCCGGCCGGATGGTGACCCGCGAGGTCACGGACCCGTACAGCCTGGCCACGGCCCCGGACGGCGTGCGGAGCCGTCTCGTCCGGCTCGACGCGGCCGCCTGCAAGCCGCCCGGCTGGGACGCGCTGGCCAAGCCCGCCCCCGTGCCGACGCACCGGGCCGTGATCTACGAGCTGCACGTGCGCGACTTCTCCGCCTCCGACGCCACCGTCCCCGAGGAGCTGCGCGGCACGTACGCGGCCTTCACCCGCGACTCGGACGGGACGCGCGAGCTGCGGGCCCTCGCCGCCGACGGCGTGACCCACGTGCACCTGCTGCCGGTCTTCGACCTGGCCACGGTGCCCGAGCGCCGTGAGGACCGCGTCGAGCCGGACTGCGACCTGGCGGCCCTGCCGCCCGACTCCGAACGGCAGCAGGAGTGCGTGGCCCGCACCGCGGCCACCGACTCCTTCAACTGGGGCTACGACCCGCTGCACTACACGGTGCCGGAGGGCTCGTACGCGACCGACCCCGACGACCGGATCCGCCAGTTCCGCGCCATGGTCGCCGCGCTCAACCGGGCCGGGCTGCGCGTGGTCATGGACGTGGTCTACAACCACACCCACACGGAGTCGGTGCTCGGCCCGATCGTGCCCGGCTACTACCACCGTCTGCTGGCCGACGGCTCGGTGGCCACCTCGACCTGCTGCGCCAACACCGCCCCCGAGCACCGGATGATGGGCCGGCTCGTGGTGGACTCGATCGTCACCTGGGCCAGGCAGTACAAGATCGACGGGTTCCGGTTCGATCTCATGGGCCACCATCCGAAGGACAACATCCTGGCCGTACGCCGCGCGCTCGACGCGCTCACCCCCGAGGCCGACGGCGTGGACGGCCGCTCGATCATCCTGTACGGCGAGGGCTGGAACTTCGGCGAGATCGCCGACGGCGCCCGTTTCGCGCAGGCCACGAAGGAGGGCATGGCCGGCACCGGCGTCGCCACGTTCGCCGACGCCCCACGGGACGCGGTGCGGGGCGGCGGGCCGTTCGACGCCGACCCGCGGGCGCAGGGCTTCGGCTCCGGGCTGGCCGGCGCGCCCAACGGCAGCCCCGCCAACGGCGACCAGGAGCAGCAGCGGGCGCGGCTCGCCCACTGCACCGACCTCATCAGAATCGGCCTGACGGGCAGCCTGCGCGACTACGTGCTGCCGTGCGGCCGCACGGGCGGGGAGATCCGCCACAACGGCGCCCCCGCCGGGTACGCCCGCGACCCCGGCGAGAGCGTGGTCTACGTGGACGCGCACGACAACGAGACGCTGTACGACGCGCTGGCGTACAAGCTGGCGCCGGGGACCCCCATGGCGGACCGGGTGCGCATGCAGGTGCTGTCGCTGGCCGTGCCGCTGCTGTCGCAGGGGGCGGCGTTCGTGCACGCGGGCAGCGAGCGGCTGCGCTCGAAGTCCTTCGACCGCAACTCCTACGACTCCGGCGACTGGTTCAACCGGCTGCTGTGGGACTGCTCGCTGGGCAACGGGTTCGGCGGCGGCCTGCCGCCGCGGGCCGACAACGAGGTGCGCTGGCCGTACGCGCGGCCGCTGCTGGCCGATCCGGCGCTGCGGCCGGGCTGCGAGGCGATCGGCGCGGCCCGCGCCCGGTTCGGTGAGCTGCTGCGGATCCGCTCCTCGACGCCGGCGTTCGCGCTCGGGTCGGGCGAGGAGGTGCGGCGGCGGCTGTCGTTCCCCGCCGCGCCGGACGGCGTCATCGTCATGCACGTGGACACGGCCGGGATCGATCCGCGCTGGAGCGCGGTGACGGCGGTGCTCAACGCGACCCCGTACGAGCTGGCGCTGCCGGTGACGGCGCCGGCCGGGCAGGAGCCCGCGCTGCATCCGGTGCTGGCGGCCTCGGCGGATCCGGTGGTCCGCGGGTCGGCGTTCGACCGGGCGAGCGGGACGCTCACCGTGCCGGGACGTACGGTGGCCGTCTTCGTCACCCCCTGAGAACGTTTCGCCGTTCCGGCTCCGGGCAGCGGGCGCATGAACGGACGAAAGGCATCACGTCCTATACAGATCGCTGGAAATGCCGGGACTCACGGCGCAGACTGGAAAGACGGCGATCGCGTGGAGCAGTGGAGCACCCGTGGACAAACACCTTGAGCACATGCCGGTCCTGTCCCGCGGCAGACATCGCAACCCGAAACGCGGTGCCTGCTTCATGGAACTGGCCTCCTACCTTGCCGGGGAACGCTGGAGCGACCATCCGGCCTGCACGCACCCGTTGCTGGCCGCACTCGCCCGTCTGGTCAACGACAACGTCAACGACGAGAACCGGGCCGCGCTGGTCCCCCTCGTCCCGTCGATCATCGGGCTGACCAGTGACGACCTGCGCGTGGACGCGCGGATCGCGCTGCGCTGCGCCACGACGGCGCTGCCGGTGGCCGCGGCCGAGCGCCAGCTCGCGCTGGCGGTGTCGGTGCTGGCGGCCGAGGAGATGCTCGCCAGGCTGGACGGCGCGCCGCCCGGCCGGCTGAGCGAGGCGAGCCGGCGGGCGCTGGACGAGGTCCCGCACGCGAGCGAGCAGGCCAGGCGCTTCAGCCGGGCCGCCAAGATCACCGAGAAGGGCTTCCGCAGGTACGCCGCCCCGAACGCGGTCCAGCTCGCGGTCGTGGGGATCGTGCAGGCGTGCGTCACCGACCCGGACGCGCTGCTGCGGCGGCTGCTGGAGGAGACGATCGCGGACTGCGCGGCCATGATGCACGGCACCGCCCCGGCCCACGAGGCCCCGGCCGACAGGCCCGCGGAGGCCGAGGCCGCTCCGCAGGCGGCGGTTCACGCCTGATCGGCCACCGGCCCCGACCGCCCTGCCAGGGCCGATCGGCCACCGGGGCCGATCGGCCGCCCGGCCCGATGTGTAGCCGGGGCCGATCGGTTGCCGGGCCCGATGGGCAGCCAGGGCCCATCGGTCGTGGGGCCCGATGGATGGCCGGGGCCGATCGGTCGCCGGGCTGATCGGTTGCCGAGCCTGATCGCCTGCCGAGCCCTTCGATCACCGTCCCCGCGGTCCCGTACCGCGGGGATCTTCACGCATCCGGACGGTCACGTGGCGTGACGAACACCTGGCGGAGCGGTTTTTTCGCAGGTCAGGCTAGCCTTTCCTTCGTTGCGGATCTTGTCGCAGAACCCTAAATTCTTGGACAAGAGCATCCGTAAGTGGAGGATTTCCATGACCATCGAGCTCGCCGAGCCGCGCTCCCCCGAGCAGCACCACACGCACCGCGACGTGACCGGTGGCTGGCTGCGTCCGGCGGTGTTCGGGGCGATGGACGGGCTGGTGTCCAACTTCGCGCTGATCGCCGGCGTGGTGGGCGCGGCGGGCAGCGGCGGGAAGGCCGCGGTGCTGGCCGGGTTCGCCGGGCTGGCCGCCGGGGCGTTCTCCATGGCGGCCGGGGAGTACACCTCCGTGAAGTCGCAGACCGAGCTGATGCGGGCCGAGATCGCCGTCGAGCGGCGTGAGCTGGCCCGCAACCCCGAGGGTGAGCGCGCCGAGCTGGCCGCGCTGTACGAGTCGCGCGGCCTCGACCCGGACCTCGCCCGCCGGGTGGCCGACGGCCTGTCGGCCGACCCCGAGCAGGCGCTGCGCGTGCACGTGCGCGAGGAGCTGGGGGTGGACCCCGACGACCTGCCCTCGCCGTACCTGGCGGCGGCCTCGTCGTTCCTCGCCTTCTCCCTGGGGGCGCTGGTGCCGCTGGCGCCGTTCCTGTTCGGGGCCTCGGGGCTGACGCTGGCCGTGGTGCTGAGCGTGCTCGGGCTGTTCGGGTTCGGCTCGGCGGTGGCGGCGATGACGGCGCGGCCGTGGTGGGTGGGCGGCCTGCGGCAGCTCGCGCTCGGCGTCGGCGCGGCCACCGTCACCTTCGGTCTCGGCCACCTCCTCGGCGTCACCCTGACCTGAGCCCGCGCCCCTCAGGGACCTGAGCCCGCACCTCTCAGGCCCCACGCCGGGGTCAGTGCCGACGGCGGCGGCGGAGGAGGGGTTTGAGTATGGCGCGCACGGTCAGCAGCAGCACGACGGCGACGAACTGGCCGCCGAGGACGATCCGGTTGACGTCCACGGCGGGATGCCACTTCACCTCGCCGTTCTTGACGACGTAGACCCCGGCGGGCGTGGCGCCGTGGCCGAAGCCGAGGCCGCTCCCGCCGCCCTCCTCCTTGTCCTTCCTGCCCTGCCCCTGGCCGGCCCCGCCGCCCTGGACGACCCGGGCGACGGGGATGACGACGACGTCGCCGTGCTGGATCGGCTCGCCGAAGACGCGCCGGACGGTGGCGGCGTCCTTGGACCGTTCGACCAACTCCATGATGTCCATGGGGACATCCTCGCCCAGAAGCCGCCGGGCGACTACGCGCGCCGGCCGCGCAGCTCGCGGTAGCGGCGGACCAGGCGCTCGGTCGAGGGGTCGGGGAAGCTGGTCGGCGGCTCCTCGGAGGTGAGGGCGGGGGCGAGGTCGGAGGCCATCTTCTTGCCCAGCTCGACGCCCCACTGGTCGAAGGAGTCGATGCCCCAGACGGTGCCCTCGACGAACACGACGTGCTCGTAGAGGGCGACGAGCTGCCCCAGCGTGGACGGGGTGAGCTTCGGCGCGAGGATCGTGGAGGTCGGCCGGTTGCCCGGCATGACCTTGTGCGGGACGATCTCGGCCGCGGTGCCCTCGGCCGCGATCTCCTCGGCCGTCTTGCCGAACGCCAGCGCCGAGGTCTGCGCCAGCAGGTTGGCGGTGAGCTGGTCGTGCATGCCCTCGCGGTCCTCGTAGGGCTCGGCGAAGCCGATGAAGTCGGCGGGCACGAGCCTGGTGCCCTGGTGGAGGAGCTGGTAGAAGGCGTGCTGGCCGTTGGTGCCCGGCTCGCCCCAGAAGATCTCGCCGGTCTGCGCGGTGACCGGGGTGCCGTCGGCCCGCACCGACTTGCCGTTGGACTCCATGGTGAGCTGCTGGAGGTAGGCGGGGAAGCGGTGCAGGCGCTGGCTGTAGGGCAGGACGGCGCGGGTCTCGGCGTCGAAGAAGTCGGTGTACCAGATGCCGAGCATGCCCATGATCACCGGCATGTTCCGGTCGAAGGGCGCGGTGCGGAAGTGCTCGTCCATGGTGCGGAACCCGGCGAGCATCTCGCGGAAGCGCTCCGGCCCGATCGCGATCATGAGCGACAGCCCGATGGCGCCGTCGTAGGAGTAGCGGCCGCCCACCCAGTCCCAGAAGCCGAACATGTTGGCGGTGTCGATGCCGAACTCGGCCACCTTGGCGGCGTTGGTGGAGACGGCGACGAAGTGCTTGGCCACCGCGTCGTCGCCGAGCGCGCCGACCAGCCAGCCGCGCGCGACGCGGGCGTTGGTGAGGGTCTCCAGCGTGGTGAAGGTCTTGGAGCTGACCACGAACAGCGTGGTCTCGGGGTCGAGGTCGCGCAGGTTGCCGACGATGTCGGCGGGGTCGATGTTGGAGACGAAGCGGGCGGCCACGCCGGCGTCGGCGTAGTCGCGCAGCGCCTCGTAGGCCATCGCGGGGCCGAGGTCGGAGCCGCCGATGCCGATGTTGACGACGGTCTCGATGGGCTTGCCCGTGGCGCCCTTCCACTCCTTGCCCCGCACCCGGTCGGCGAAGGCGCTCATCCTGTCGAGCACGGCGTGCACGTCGGCCGGGACGTCCTGGCCGTCGACCACGAGCTCGGCCTCGCGCGGCATCCGCAGCGCGACGTGCAGCACGGCGCGGTCCTCGCTGACGTTGATGTGCTCGCCGCCGAACATGGCCTCGATCCGGTCGCGCAGGCCCGCCCGCTCGGCCAGGGCCGTCAGCAGCTCGACGGTCCGCCCGGTGGCGCGGTGCTTGGCGTAGTCGAGGTAGAGGTCGCCGGCGGTCACCGTCATGCGCTCGGCCCGGCCGGGATCCTCCGCGAACAGCTCGCGCAGGTGCCTGCCGGCCAGCTCCTCCTGGTGCTTGCCCAGCGCCGCCCACTCCTGGCTCTGGGTGATGTCGCCGTCCACGTGTCTCCTCCTCGCACCGCTGAGCGCGGCCAAACGATCAGGTTCTGGTCCATCGTCCCGCAACCCCGTACCCATCGAGAATGATTCCGCGCACGGCGGAGCCGTGTCTTTGCGTCCCCAGTGGGAAAGTCGAATTCCTCCCCCTGCCGGGGTTCAGCGCCGTCCACGGAGGAAGGGGGAGAGGCATGGAGCACATCGACGCGTACTGGCGCGCGGCCAACTACCTGTCGGTCGGGCAGATCTACCTGCTGGACAACCCCCTGCTCGCCGAACCTCTGCGGCCGGAGCACATCAAGCCCCGCCTGCTCGGCCACTGGGGCACCACGCCGGGCCTGAACTTCTGCTTCGCCCACCTGAACCGGGTGATCAAGGAGCGGGACCAGGACATGATCTACATCGCCGGCCCGGGGCACGGCGGCCCGGCGGCGGTGGCCCACGCCTGGCTGGAGGGGACCTATACCGAGCGCTACCCCGACATCACCCAGGACGTACGGGGCATGAAGGCGTTGTTCCGGCAGTTCTCCTTCCCCGGGGGCGTCCCCAGCCATGTCGCTCCCGAGACGCCGGGCTCGATCCACGAGGGCGGCGAGCTGGGCTACGCGCTGGCCCACGCCTACGGAGCCGCCTTCGACAACCCCGACCTGGTGGTGGCGTGCGTGATCGGCGACGGCGAGGCCGAGACCGGCCCCCTCGCCGCGAGCTGGCACTCCAACAAGTTCCTGGACCGCCGCCGCGACGGCGTCGTCCTGCCGATCCTGCACCTCAACGGCTACAAGATCGCCAACCCGACGATCCTCGCCCGCATCCCGTACGACGAGCTGACCAAGCTCATGGAGGGCTACGGTTACCGCCCCCACCTGGTCGGCCCCGACCACGAGGAGATGGCCGCCACCCTCGACCTCTGCTGGGAGGAGATGGCCGCCTACAAGGCCGGCGACGCGCCGCGGCTGCCGATGATCATCCTGCGCACGCCGAAGGGCTGGACCGGGCCGCGGGAGGTGGACGGCAAACCCGTCGAGGGCACCTGGCGGGCCCATCAGGTGCCGCTCGCCACCGTACGGGAGAACCCGTCGCACCTCGCCATGCTGGAGGAGTGGATGCGCTCCTACCGGCCGGAGGAGCTGTTCGGGCCGGACGGCCGGCCGGTCGAGGAGATCGTCGCGACGGTCCCGGAAGGGCCCCGGCGGATGAGCGCCAACCCGCACACCAACGGCGGCGAGCTGCTGGAGCCGCTGCGCCTGCCCGACTTCCGCAAGTACGCGGTCGAGGTCAAGGCGCCCGCCGACCAGCAGACCGAGCCGACCCGCGTCCTCGGGACGTTCCTGCGCGACGTGATCGCCGCGAACCCGAGCACGTTCCGGCTCATGGGGCCCGACGAGACCGCCTCCAACCGGCTGCAGGCCGTCTTCGAGGTCACCGACCGCGCCTGGGACGCCGAGCTGCTGCCCACCGACGAGAACCTGGGCGCGGGCGGCCGGGTGATGGAGGTGCTGTCGGAGCACCTGTGCCAGGGCTGGCTGGAGGGCTACCTGCTGACCGGCCGGCACGGGCTGTTCAACTGCTACGAGGCGTTCATCCACATCGTGGACGCCATGTTCAACCAGCACGCCAAGTGGCTGGAGACCGCGCAGAAGATCCCGTGGCGGCGTCCTGTGGCGTCGCTGACGTACCTGCTGTCGTCGCACGTGTGGCGGCAGGACCACAACGGCTTCAGCCACCAGGACCCCGGCTTCCTCGACGTGGTGGTCAACAAGAAGGCGTCGGTGGTGCGCGTCTACCTGCCGCCGGACGCCAACACGCTGCTCTCCGTGGCCGACCACTGCCTGCGCTCGCGCGACTACGTCAACGTCATCGTGGCCGGCAAGCAGCCCGTGCTCGACCTGTTCACCATGGACGAGGCCATCGCCCACAACACCCGCGGCCTCGGCATCCTGCCGTGGGCCTCCACCGACGACGGCAGCGAGCCCGACGTCGTGCTCGCCTGCGCCGGCGACGTCCCCACGCAGGAGACCCTGGCCGCCGCCGCGCTGCTGCGCGAGCACCTGCCCCAGCTCCGGGTCCGGGTCATCAACGTCGTGGACCTCATGCGGCTCCAGCCGCCGTCGGAACACCCGCACGGCATGCCGGACGCCGAGTTCGACACCCTGTTCACCGTCGACAAGCCGATCATCTTCGACTTCCACGGCTACCCGTCGCTGATCCACCAGCTCACCTACCGCCGCCACGGCCACGACAACATCCACGTGCGCGGCTACAAGGAGGAGGGCACCACGACCACCCCGTTCGACATGGCGATGCTCAACGACATCGACCGCTACCACCTCGTCATGGACGTCATCGACCGCGTACCGGGGCTCGGCTCCAAGGCCGCCCACCTGCGCCAGCGGATGAGCGACGCGCGGCTGCACGCCCGCGCCCACACCCGCGAGCACGGCGAGGACCCCGGCGAAATAAGCTCCTGGACATGGCCGGCCACATTCTCGTCCTGAACACGGGATCCTCATCGATCAAGTACGAGCTGGTGGACGTCCGGACCCACGAGCGCCCGGCCAGAGGGCTGATCGAGCGCATCGGCGAGCGGTCGGGGCGGCTCACCCACCACGCCGGGGACGGGCCGCCGTACGTGCGGGAGCGGCCCTTCCCCGACCACGGCGACGGCCTGGAGGCGATGATGGCGGCCTTCGCCGCGGCCGGTCCCGCGCTGGACCCGGTCGCGGTCGGGCACCGCGTCGTGCACGGCGGCGTGCGCTTCGACGGGCCGGTGCTCGTGGACGACGAGGTGGTGTCCGTGATCGAGGAGCTGGCCCCGCTCGCGCCGCTGCACAACCCGGTCAACCTGGCCGGCATCCGGCTTGCGCGCAAGGCGTTCCCCTCGGTGCCGCAGGTGGCGGTGTTCGACACGGCCTTCCACCGGACGCTGCCGCCGGAGGCGTACACGTACGCGGTGCCGCGCGACTGGCGCGAGGAGCTGGGCGTGCGGCGCTTCGGCTTCCACGGCACCTCCTGCGCCTACGTCTCGCGCCGCGCCGCCGCCGTGCTCGGCCGCGACCTCGCCGAGCTCAACCTGATCGTGCTGCACCTGGGCAACGGCGCCAGCGCCACCGCGATCTCCGGCGGGCGCAGCGTCGACACCTCCATGGGCCTGACCCCGCTGGAGGGGCTGGTCATGGGCACCCGCTCCGGGGACGTGGACCCGGGGCTCACCGGCTACCTCGCCCGCACCTCCGGCGCCGACCCGCAGCGGGTCGAGCAGGACCTCAGCCGCCGCGGCGGCCTGCTCGCGCTGACCGGCACGCTCGACATGCGGGAAGTACGCGCCCGCGACGACGACGAGGCCCGCCTGGCGCTGCGCATCTACACCCGGCGCATCCGCAAGTACGTCGGCGCCTACTACGCGCTGCTCGGCCGGGTGGACGCCGTCGTGTTCACCGGCGGCGTGGGCGAGCACGACGCCGCGACCCGCGCCGAGGCGCTGGCCGGGCTCGACCGGCTCGGCATCGCCGTGGACCCCGCGCTCAACGCGGCCGGGGACGGCGAGCGGGCCGTCTCCGCCCCGGGCGCGGAGGTGCCTGTGCTGGTCGTCCCGACGGACGAGGAGTGGGAGATCGCCAGCCAGGCGCTCGCCCTGATCTCCGGCGGTCCCCAGGGCTGATCCCGCCGGCGATCTTGGAAACGCCGGAACGGGTGGACATCGCCGGCGCGTTCGTGATCACAATTGGCGGTCCGAACCCCCTACCAGCGGAGCACCCCCATGCCGAAACGCCGTCTGACCGCGCCGGTCGCCCTGGCCGCGCTGTTCCTCGCCCTCACCGCCCCCGCGTCGGCGGCCGCGGCGGGCAGGACGACCGACCCGACGCTGCCGGGCCCGGTCTTCAAGACGGTCACCGACAAGAACGCGCTGCTGTCCCTCCAGACGTTCGGCCGCCCCGACGGCAAGGACATGGTCTTCCGGATCTCCGGCAGCGTCTACGCCAACATCGAGGGCAACGCCCTGGAGCCGGGGCTGCGGCACGGCCAGAAGCTGTTCGGCATCGAGGGCTACAACATCCGCCGCCTCTACCGTGAGCCCGGCACCGCCAAGCTCTACCAGCTCTCCCGCGAGATCGTCTTCTACACCGACCCCGCCGACCCGACGAAGATCCTGCGGGAGTGGAAGAACCCGGTCGACCTCAAGACCTATCCGGTCGTCCCCATCAACAACGACACGGTGAACTTCGGCCCGTTCGACGTCACCCCGTCCTACGCCGGCCCGCCCACCCGCCAGCTGCACGACGAGACCGTCTGGACCAGCGACATCCCGGTGCGCACCGACTTCGGCAGCACGCTCGGCGAGAAGTTCGGCCTGGTGGGCGGCGTGTACGCGGCCCAGGAGATGTTCGACTTCTTCGTCGACGACCGCGAGGCGGCCGCCCGCGCCGTGCCGGGCAAGGTGCCCTCGGGCGCGATGAAGACGAAGATCGCCTGGAGCCGGACGAGCCCGTGGGCGCCGTTCATGTGCCTGGCCGAGAGCGAGGTGCGCGGCCAGCTCACCTACCACGCCCGGAGCTGGTCGCTGAACTCCTACGCCGACGTCGAGCCGTGGATCCGCGCCGAGGTCGACAAGAACCACCCGCTCTACCGGAGCGCCCCCGGCGCGCCGGGCGCCAGCGAGAACTCCTGGAGCTCCTTCCACGCCAAGCAGCTCCACAAGGGCGCCACCACGTGGGCCGGCTGGTGCGCCGCGAACGCCCGCTGAGCCGCCGGCCGCGCTAGGGCAGCCTGCGGGGCACGGCGGGCACCCAGAACTCGACCGTGGTGCCCGCGCCCCGCTCGCCCTTGATGTCCCACCAGCCGCCGGCCGTCTCGGCGCGCTCGCGCATCTCGACCAGCCCGAAGTGCCCGGCCTGACCGCCGGGCCTGGCCAGGCCCACGCCGTCGTCGCGGACCCGTACGTGCACGCCCCGGTCGAGCGAGACCAGCGACACCGTGACGGAGGACGCGCCGGCGTGCCTGGCCACGTTCGTCAGCGCCTCCTGGCAGACGCGGAAGACGGTGATGGCGGCCTCGGCCGGCGGCTCGGCGTCGAGGTCGTGCCTCAGCTCGCACCGCACGCCGGTGCCCGCCATGACGGTCTCCATGTACGCGGCCAGGCTCGTCACCAGGCCCTCCTCCGGCGGGCGCAGCCGGAAGGCGAGCTCGCGCAGCCGGTCGGCGGCGGCGTCGACCGCCTCGTCGATGCCGTGCACCGCGTCGGCGTACTCGCGGGGCAGCGGCGCGTCCCGCAGCCGGGACTCCAGCAGGCGCAGCCGCATGCCGACGGCGACCATGGACTGGATGGTGTCGCCGTGCACGTCGTTGGCGATGCGGCGGCGCTCCCGTTCCTGGGCCTCGATGAGGCGGGCCAGCAGCATGCCGCGCTCGTCCAGGGCGCGGGCCATGCTGCGCCGCTCGGTGAGGTCGCGGGTGACCTTGCCGAAGCCGCGCAGGCCGCCGTGCTCGTCGCGCAGGGCGGTGATGACGACGCCGGCCCAGAAGCGGGTGCCGTCCTTGCGGACCCGCCAGCCCTCCTCCTCCCACTGGCCGTCGGCGGCGGCGACCGCCAGCTCGGTGGCCGGATGGCCCGCCGTGACGTCCTCGGAGGGGTAGAAGACCGAGAAGTGCCTGCCGATGATCTCCTCGGCGGCCCAGCCCTTGATGCGCTGGGCGCCGGCGTTCCAGCTGACGATGCGGCCCAGCGGGTCGAGCATGAAGATGGCGCAGTCGCGGATGCTCTGGACGAGCAGCCGCATGTCCTCGGCGGGGCGGTCGCGCGCGGGCATGAGGAGGCAGCCTCCCACGGCCGGTCGGGAACCCAGGACCGATCACCCGCGGCCGGCGCGGGATAGGGGTCGGGGCTCAGGGGGTCGGGGTCAGGCGCCGGCGGGACGGGCCTAGCGGCGGGACGGCGTGCGCCGCCCGCTCGTAACACCCGACCTTACCGCCCTCGCCACCGCACGACGGCACCGCACGACGGCACCCGCACGACGGCACCGCACTGCGCCACCGCACGACGGCACCGGCGCGTCAGTCCAGCAGCCCTTCGCGGCGGGCGACGGCGACCGCCTCCAGCTTGGAGCGGGCGCCCAGTTTCCCCAGCACGTGCTGGACGTGGTTGCGGGCGGTGTTCCTGGCCACGCCCAGGCGTTCACTGATCTCGCCGATGCTGGCGCCCTCGGCCAGAAGCAGCAGCGTCTCGCGTTCGCGGGCGGTGAGCCGGGCTCCCAGGTGGCCGGACCGCCCGGTGAGCCGGTCGAGCAGGCCGGGCAGCAGGCCCGGCGGGAACACCGCCCCGCCCGCGGCGACCGCGCGTACGGCCGACTCCAGCTCGTCCAGCCGCGAGGACTTCACCAGCAGCCCGGCGGCGCCGGACTGCACCACGCGGGCGGCCACGGAGGCGTTGGCCTCGCCGGTCAGCACCAGCACCCGGGCCCGCGGCGCGGCGGCGGCGAGACGGCCGACGGCCGCGATGCCGTCGCCGTCGGGCAGTCGGCGGTCGAGCACCACCACGTCGGGCTGCGTCCTCGCCGTCTCGGTCAGGGCGGCGGCGATCGTGCCGGCGTGGGCGACCACGGCGATGCCGGCGGCGCGGCCCAGGGCCAGCTCGATGGCCTCCGCGACCATGGCGTGATCCTCGACCAGCACCAGCCGGATCGGGGGTGAGGCGGTCGGCATGGGCGTCGGCTTTCTCGGTCGCGTCGGCGCAGTCCGGTCGTGGGCGGTCCGGTTTCTGCGCGGTCCGGCCGGTGGCGCGGCCTGATCACGGTGTTCGGGCGGTCACTCCCAGCTTTCCATGCCGCCCCCGCCTCCTGCCAGCGGCGAGCGTACGGAGGGGGTGTCGCAGGTGAGCGGTCCAAAAGAGGGTGAAGGGACATGTAACGTGCCACTGGTAAGGTTGTCCGGAAATTTTACGCTTTCGAACGGGTGGGACAGGTGGAGGTCGAGCAAACAGCGCTGCCGGGGATCGGACTCAGACACGACTTCACCACCCGGACCGGCCAGCGCGTGGGAGTCGTCTCCCACCGCACCGGGCGCCGGGACCTGGTGATCTACGACAAGGACGACCCCGACCGCGCCTGCCAGACGGTGAAGCTGAACGACGAGGAGGCCGACGCCCTGGCCGAGCTGCTCGGCGCCCCGCGCATCGTGCAACGGCTCAACGCCCTGCACCAGCAGGTGGAGGGCCTGGTCAGCGTCCAGCTCCCGATCCCGGACGACTCCCCGTACGCGGGCCGGCCCATGGGAGACGCCCGGGTGCGCACCCGGACCAGCGCCTCCATCGTGGCCGTGGTCCGCAGCGGCCAGGTGTTCGCCAGCCCCGGACCGGACTTCGTGTTCCGTACGGGTGACGTCGTGGTGGTCGTGGGCAGCGAGGACAGCACCGCCGAGGTGGCCGACATCCTGGCCCGAGGGTAGGGGCGCGGGTTGCACGAAACCGCCATCCTCTTCCTCGAATTCGGAGCGGTCCTTCTCGGTCTCGGCGTCCTCGGCGCGCTGGCGCTGCGGGTCGGCATCTCCCCCATCCCTCTCTATCTGATCGCCGGTGTGGCGTTCGGCACCGGCGGGGTGCTGCCCCTCGCGACCAGCGAGGAGTTCATCTCCGTCGGCGCCGAGCTCGGCGTGGTGCTCCTGCTGCTCACACTGGGCCTGGAGTACAACGCCGACGAGTTGATGACCAGCCTCACCGGCAACGCCCGCGCCGGCATCGTGGACCTGGTGCTCAACGCGGCGCCGGGCGCGATCTGCGCGCTGCTGCTCGGCTGGGGACCGGTCGCCGCGGTGGCGATGGCCGGCGTCACCTACGCCACCTCATCCGGAATCACCGCGAAGGTGCTGTCGGACCTCGGCTGGATCGGTAACCGCGAGACGCCGACCGTGCTGTCGCTGCTGGTCTTCGAGGACCTGACGATGGCGATCTACCTGCCGGTGCTGACCACCATGCTGGCCGGTCTCAGCCTGCTCAACGGCGCCATCGCGGTGGGCATCGCGCTCATAACGGTCAGCATCGTGCTGATCGTGGCGCTGAAGTTCGGGCGGCTCATCGAGGCGTTCGTCTCCAGCCCGAACTCCGAGGTGCTGCTGCTGAAGGTGGTCGGGCTGGCGCTGCTGGTGGCCGGTCTGGCCCAGCAGCTGCAGGTGTCGGCGGCGGTGGGCGCGTTCCTCGTCGGGATCGCGCTGTCGGGCGAGCTGGCCGAGGACGCGCAAGCGCTGCTCGCGCCGCTGCGCGACCTGTTCGCCGCGGTGTTCTTCGTCTTCTTCGGCCTCCAGACCGACCCGGCGAAGATCCTGCCGGTGGCCGGGCTGGCCGCGCTGCTGGCGCTGGTCAGCATGATCACCAAGCTGCTCACCGGCATCTACGCGGCCCGCCGGGCGGGCATCGGCAAGGCCGGCCAGGCGCGGGCGGGCATCGCGCTCATCCCGCGCGGTGAGTTCAACATCGTCATCGCCGGCCTCGCGGTCGGCGCGGGCGCGCACCCCGACCTGGGGGCGCTGGCGGCGGCGTACGTGCTCATCCTGGCGGCGTTCGGCCCGCTGGCGGCCAAGCTCGTGCAGCCGTTCATCACGGCGATCGCGAAACGGGCCTGATCCGCTAGCTTTGTCCGCATGGGCACCAGACGAGCGGCGTTCCCCATCGAACGCACGATCGGCGCGGACGACTGGGACGCGCCGGAAATCACGGGAGCTGATTTCCGGCGCGTCCTGTTCCAGGACGTGGATCTGACGGAGCTGATCGACCGCGGCTCCTCCTTCGAGGAGTGCACGTTCGGCAACGTGCGCTTCAACGTCTCCGAGCACACCGACGCGCGCTTCCTCACCTGCCTGTTCGCCGGCTGCTCGTTCTTCGACGCGACGTTCACCGGCTGCAAGATGACCGGCAGCGTCTTCGACGGCTGCACCTTCGGGCTGCTGAAGATCAACGGCGGCGACTGGTCGTACGTGCAGCTCCAGGGCGCGGACCTGCGCCGCAGCACGATCGAGGACGTACGGCTGCGCGAGGCCGACCTCGGCGGCGCCCGGCTGGAGGGCGCGGCGCTGCGGCGCTGCGACCTGTCGGGCGCGTGGCTGCGCGGCGCCGACCTCACCAAGTGCGACCTGCGCGGCAGCGACCTCGGCGGGCTCGACCCCGCCGACGTCACGCTCAAGGGCGCGATCATCGACCCGGTGCAGGCGACGGCCGTCGCCACGGCGCTCGGCCTGGTCGTCCGCCCCTGACGTCAGGCCGGGGCGCCCGGCGGGATCAGGGAGACGGCCGCCTGCCGCAGGGCGGGCAGGAAGGCGAGGACGCGGTCGGCGCGGCGGCGGCGGTCGGCGGGCGTGCCCGCCCCCAGGTCGTCCAGCAGCTCCAGCAGCCCGTCCTCATATCCGCTCAGCCCGGCCGCGGCCCGCTTGGCCAGGCAGCGGGCGTAGGTCGCGGCCAGCCAGAAGACCGCCTCGCGGTGCAGGCCGCGGGCGACGAGCTCCCGGCCGCCGTCGACGGCCACCGGCCGGGCGGCGGGCGTGAGGTCGGAGGCGAACGGGTAGTCGGGGGCGTCCGCCTCCGCGGCCGCGTCGAAGACGGCCTCCAGCACGCTCAGGTGCCGCGACACCCTCGCGGGGCTCAGCTCGGCGCAGCCCAGCAGCTCCAGCAGCTCCTCGTGCAGGTCGAGACGGCCGTGCTCGGCGAGCAGGTCACGCACGGCGGCGTAGCGCCTGCGTACGGTGGGGTTGCGCAGCGCGGCCACGAGCGGCACGTGCGCGGTCACCCCGGTGCCGAACAGCCACGCCATGACCTGCGCGGGCAGCGGCGCGGCGGCGTCGAGGCCGCCGAGCCGGTCGCGGATCCTGGCCAGGGCGTCCTCGCAGCGGGCGAGGACCCAGCGGCGCTCGGCGAAGCCGCGGGCGACCAGCCGGTGCAGCCGTCCCAGTCGCCCGGTGGGGTCGGCGAGGACGCCGGGCAGGTGCAGGTTGCCGGCCAGGTGGTAGTCGCCGAGCACTTCGCGGGCGCCGCCGATCCCGGGGATGGCGGAGACCTCCAGCAGGACGCCCTCGTAGCGGAACTTGCCGATCCTGACGGGCGGGTCGGCGATCACCATGACGTCCACGTCGGAGGTCGCGGGCAACTCGTCGGACGGGTCCGCCCACAACGCCGAGCCGGTCAGGAACGCGCCGCCGAACCCCGGCAGCGCGGCCCCCTCCTCACGCACCCACCTGCCCGCCAGCCGCCTGGCCGCCGCGACCCGTATCCCCATCCCCTCTCCCCGTCCCCTCTCGCTGTCCCCGCCGGTCCCCTTCGTTGATGACGCGGGAGACACAACCCGCATTCTCCTGCGGAACAATGGCCTTCTCGCGCGTTCGCGGCCGGGCGGAGGGGGGCAACGCTTGTTCATGAACGACGCCTCGAACGCGGGCCCGGACCTGGAGCTCCTGGTCCGCCGGGAGCTGGCGGAGGCCGGTTTCACCGTCGAGCCGTCCCTGCTGTCGGCGGACGGCGGGCTCGGCGTCTGGCACGATCCGGCGCGCGGGGTGATCGTGACGTGGGGCGGCGACGCCGACCGCCTGGTGAAGTACGCCACGGTCCGTTCGGCGGTCCGGCTCGCGCTGCGCACCGTCCTGGTCCGCGCCGGGCACGAGGTGCGCGAGGACCTCGACGGCACCGAGCTGGTCATCACCTCCTGACGAGGCCGGGAGCAGGGCGGGCGTGACGACGCCCCCGCCGCCTGGGTGATCGGGCTGCCCACTTTCGGGCGGCCTTCATCGGTTGTGGGAATGGCGGGCGGCGGGGGCGTGGCTCTGGACGTCAGATGAGCTGCAGCGCGGGCCGGGCGGGCTCGGCGGCCTCCCCCCGCGTGTGCAGGTCCTCGCGGAACGCGGCGAGGTAGGCGTCACGGTCGTGGAAGGTGGCGGCGAGGGCGTCGCCGTAGTCGATGAGCCGGCGGTGGGCGTTCCCGCGCGGCTCGTAGCGGGCGTGCATCAGCCGGTCCAGCTCCGCGGGGTCGCCGCCGGCCGCGCAGATGACCTCGGCCAGGATCTCCGCGTCCCGCAGCGTGTAGCTCATGCCCATCCCGGTCATGGGGTGGCAGGCGAACGCGGCCGAGCCCAGCAGGGCGGCGTTGCCGCGGTGGTAAGCGGCGACCCGCATGGCCGAGACCTTGATCCGCTGCCACGCGGCGGACTGGAGGCTGTCGAAGGCGTCGGAGCTCTCGGAGACGAACTTCTTCAGCTCGTCCACGAGGGTGGGGACGCCGTCCTGGAAGACCTCCTCGTCGCACTCGGGGGGCAGGCCGACGAACACCCTGGCCTGCTCGGGGCCGAGCGGGTAGAAGTAGGCGAGCCAGCCGTCGGAGCTGAAGTAGAGCCGGTTGAGCCGGGCGACGCTCTCGGTCAGCGGCACCGTGGCCACGCGCATGATGAGCCGCTCGTACGGCAGCGTGACCTGCTCGATGCCGAGCGCCTGGCGCACCAGGGACTTCGTGCCGTCCGCGCCCACGACGACCCCGGCCCGCAGCCGGCGGCCGTCGGCGAGCGTCAGCTCCTCCACCCCTCCCCCGCCGACGGCGATGTCGCCGATCTCGGCGCCGAACCAGAACTCCACGCCCTCCATCACGCAGCAGGTGTAGATGAGCTCGACCAGCTCCTGGTAGGGGCGGATGAGGAAGCCGCCGTCGGGGAAGCGGCAGTCCTGGATCGGGTCGCCGTCGTGGTAGTAGCGGACGTGGTCGCGCCTGAGGCCATGGCGTCCGACGAGGTCCGCCAGCCCGTGCCGGGCCAGCACCCGCAGTCCCGGGGGCTTGAGGAAGTCCGCGCCCGCGCTGGGGATGGACGGTCCCTGTTCGATGACGACGACGTTCTGCCCGCGGCGGCGGAGGAGCAGGGCGAGGAAACAGCCGCCGAGCCCGGCGCCGACGATGGCTACGTCGCACGATGTGGTTGCCATGACGAGGAGCCCTTTCGGTGGTTCTGGATCTAGTTCGGATTCCCGCGGGTGCTCGCGAGCGGGCCGGAGTCGGCCGCGCGTGGCCGCGGGACGGCGTGGACGGGCGGGTTGGCGGGCTGGTTGGCGTGCGGGTGGACGTGCACCCCGGCGTGCTGGCCTGCGTGCTGGCCGGCGTGCGGGTCCATGGGCAGGGCGCGGGTCTCGGCGGGCAGCAGCGCGTCGGCCTCCGCCGCCACGGTGGCGAGGGTCATGCGCAGCTCCAGCAGCATCCGGCGCGGCACCTTCACCATGACGTCGCCGGGGTCGGTCCGGACCCGGGTGATCTTGGTGAGGGCGAGGGCGCCGGTGAGCACCGAGATGGCGACGCAGATCGCGATCGCGCCGGCCAGGCCGCCGAACCCGCCGATCAGCGCCGGGTGGTCGATGACGAGCGAGACCACGGCGACGCCGACGGCCCCGCCGACCATGCGGGCCATGGTGGCCGCGCCGACGGCGGAGGCGTACTGGTGGGGGCGGGCGGCCAGGGTGGTGGCCACCGAGGTGCCGGGCGCGAGCGCGCCCACGCCCATGCCCACGACCACGCTGGCGATCAGGCCCCACACGGTGGGGCCGACCTGGGTCAGGACGAGCACGCACGCGCCGCCGCAGAGCAGCGACCCGGCGTAGATGAGCCCGTACGGGCCGATGTGCTTGACGAGCTTTCCGGCCAGGTAGCTCGTCACGACGACCGCGACCGACGTGGGCGTCAGCCACATGGCCACCTCCAGCATGGGGTAGCCGAGGTGGAGCAGGTACAGCGGCTGCACGGTCAGCAGCCCGTACGACAGCGCGCCGAACCCCCAGGTGGCCAGCCAGCCCCAGACGAACCTGGGCCGGCGCCACAGCGCGAGGTCGATGGCGGGCAGCCGGTGGTGGCGGGCCTGGGCGAGCGCCCCGCCGATCAGCAGGAGCGCGGCCAGTCCCAGCCACGCCACGTCCGTGCCCCAGGCCATGGCCTTGGAGATGGCGAGGACGATGACCGCGATGCCGGCCGCCAGCAGCCACGCGCCGAGCACGTCCGGCAGGCCGCGCGCGCCGGCCCGCTTGCCGGAGGGCAGCGCGAGGCAGGCGACGAGGAGCACGACGCCGATGACGACGTCGGGCACGAACAGCATCCGCCAGTCCACGGCGGCGGCCAGCCAGCCGCCACCCGCCTGCATGAGCAGGCAGCCCAGCCCGGAGGCCGAGCTCCAGAGCGCGATCGCGCCGCGCCGCTCGCTCTCCGGCAGCTCGCCGAGCAGCAGCCCGAGGCTGGCCGGGATCATCGCGGCGGCGCCCGCGCCCTGGACGGCCCGCGCCGCGAGGACGAACGACCAGGAGTCGGCGGTCACCGTGGCGATGCCGCCCAGCACGAACACCACCAGCCCGACGGCCAGCACCCGGCGGCGGCCGAACAGGTCGGCCCAGCGGCCGGCCGTGGCCAGCAGCGCCGCGATCGGGATGAACGCCGCGCTGGTCAGCCAGACGAGGTCGCCGAGGGGCATGCCGGCCCCTGCCGGTGTGTAGCGCAGCACGCCGACGGCCAGGGTGGTGGCCGTGGTGTCGGCCATCACGGTCAGCATGACGCCCGCGCCGACCAGGCGCAGCATGACTCCCTGACGGCGGCTCAGGACGGCCGTGCTCGTCCCCCGTGCCGGTGACGAACGCACGTGGTCACCTCCAACGTACTATCAGTGGTCCTCGCCGGCCGCGTGGGCCGGCGGGATGGGCGGGTTCGTGGTGCGGGTATGTGCGGGTTTCGCGTGGTTCAGGCGCCGTAGCGGCCGGGCGAGAGCAGGCCGTCGGGGTCGAGCGCCGTCTTGAGCCGGTGGAGCATGCCGAGGCTGGCGGTGCTGGTCTCGGACCAGACGTCGGCGGCGGCGTGGTCGATGTCGGAGCGGTAGATGGCGCAGCCGTTGCCGCGCAGCACGCAGTTGCCGTCGTTGCGGAGCTGGTGGGCGCGGTAGGCGCCGTCCGGGCGGGAGCGGTCGAAGAAGATCTGGATGACGCCGTTGGCCAGGTGCCGGCCGACGACGTTCCACTCGGCCATGAGGGCGGTGGAGTGGGCGTCCACGGCGCTCTGCAGGGCGTTCACGATGTGCACGGTCTTGCGGGCGTCGGTCGGCATCAGCGGCATCAGGGCGAGGAAGCCGAGCCCGGTCGCGTCCACCTGCTCGCAGGAGGCGACGCCGAGCGCCTTGCGCACGCCCGCGCAGGTGGGGATGCCCTGCGACATGAGGGCCCTGGCGTAGAGCGGGTCGTCCGGCTTGACCTCGGTCGGGTCCACCACGAGCAGCTCCTCGGAGCCCTCGACCTCGGCGAGCGCCTTGCGCAGCAGCTCCTCGGCCAGCTCGACCGCGGCGGCGGTGCCGAGCAGCGGCCCCATGACGGCGAAGCGGTCCAGGTCGACGCCGGCGGGCAGCGTGAAGTCGCCGTGGGACGGGGTGAGGGCCAGCTCGCGTACGCGGAGCATGCCGTCGGCGGGGTTGCCGCGGCGGACGAACCCGGCCACCGCCTCCAGCGCGACCGCGGCCTGGTGGCGCGGCAGCCGGCCGTACACCATGCCGATGGACTCGGGGCGGGGCACCAGGGCGATCGCCATGGCGGTGACGATGCCGAGGTTGTGCTGGACGAACGCGGCCGTGAGGTCGGGCCCGGCGACCCTGCCGTGGTAGCGGCCGGCCGGGTCGAGCCCGCCGGTGGTGACCACGCTGCCGTCGGCGAGCACGGCCTCGAGGCCGGCCACGTCGTGGGCGCGGGAGCGGAAGGTGCCGTCGCCGCGGTCGAGGGCGTTGCCCACCACGGAGGTGTCGGCACAGGAGTTGGTGACGTTCAGCATCCACGGGGTGTCGCGCAGCGCCTCGGCGAGCTGCCGCTGCGTCACGCCGGGCTCGATGACCGCGAAGCCGGTCTCCAGGTCGATGCCGCGGATGCGGTTCATGCCGCTGAGGTCGACGACGACGTTGTCGTCGGTGACCGGCATCCCCGAGCCCATGCCCCAGTTGCGGCCGGTGCTGATCGGGTAGAGGCGGTGCCGGGTGGCCCCGGCGGCGCGGACGAGGGCGCGGACCTGGTCGAGGGTGCGCGGGGACTCGGTGCCGGTGATGGAGCGTGGCTGGTGACCTCCGACGTCACGCGGCATCAGCTCGACTCGCGTTAGCTCCTGCATGGTCGTCCTTCCGTTCCTCTCAGGCGGTGTGCTGGAGCAGGTCGTCGATGGAGCCGATGGCCTGGTGGGACATGTCCCTGATCTCGAGCAGGCGCTGCTCGGCGAACAGGTCGGGCGCGGGGATCAGCGCCGGCTGCGGGGCCTGCACGGGGAACTCGCGCAGGGCGTAGGGGTGACGGCGGGGGCGCGGGACGCCGTGACCGGAGTCGTGGAGGTCACGGGAGTCGCGGGGGTCGTGCGCGTCGCGGGGGGCGGGGACGTCGGGCCTGGCGGGTCCGGGCAGGTGCGGGGGGGTTCGCATGACGGGGCCTTTCCTACCGGATGTGGGCGGGGTTCTTCCGGGGTGGCCGCTCGCCGTCGAGCGGCGTCTGGGTCAGCCTGCGCCCTCCTCGTGGCCGGCGTATCCGGCCAGAGGAGCGGCGGCGACGGCCGCGGGGGTGGCCCGCGGTGCGCCGTTGTCGATGACGCCGTCGATGACGCTGTCGATGACGCCGTGGTTGATGACGCTCGCGGCGATGCGGCGCTCCGCCAGCCCCATGTGGGGACGGCCGGCGCCCGGGGTGCCGGGGCGGGCGGCCGAGCCGCGGATCATGGAGCTGGCGTGCACCCAGCGGCGGGTCTCGGCCAGCACCTCGCGCTGGGCGCGGCGCAGGTCGCCGTGGCGGGAGTGGTGCTCGCACACCGCGCCGGCGAGCACGCGCGCCATGACGAGGTGCTCCTCGCAGGCGGCGGCGACCTTGGCCTCCAGGCCGATGACCTGGGCCAGCAGGAGCTGCAGGTGGGGCAGGCCGGAGCTGCGCTCGTAGCCGTGGAGCTCGGCCAGCCGCTCGGGCCAGCGCAGCCGGCGTTCGATCGAGGCGCAGGTGGCGGCGACGATCTCGGCGGCGGACCCGTCGCCGGGGTCGCGGCCTTCGAGCTGGACGGCCCGCTGGGCGGTCTGCTCGAAGCCGGTCAGGCGGCGCAGGCCGCTCTGCAGCAGGCGTACCCGGTTGTGCAGGCAGGCGGCGCTCCAGCCGAGCACCAGCAGCCGGTCCTGGTCGGCGTCGCAGTGCCAGCCGACCAGCGACACCTCGCGGGCCATGCGGTGGTGCAGCACCCACGCCTCATGCTCGGCGGGCGGCACCGGGGTGTCGATCCACACCTGCAGGCCGCCGGGCGGCAGCTCGTCGACGCCGATCTCCACGCCCTCGGGGGCGACCCGGGCGCAGATGCGGTGGACGACGCGTTGCTGCGCCGCCGTCTCGGGCGCCAGGGGCGCCGTGCCGTCCCAGAGAGGCGGCATTCGCTGGGGGGCCACTTCCGCCCTTGGCTCGACGCTCATCTGAGGCCACCTCCTGACCCGCGGGCCGAATCGAAGCTCTGTAAATTCACACTTAATAGTGCCGCTCTGATCGTGGGCATGACGAGCTTTTCTGTCAACTGGCACTTTACGCATCCAGTATGTTTGCGGCGGCGCAGACGCGGAAAGCGCGACGCGACGGCGCGTTCGCGCAGGTGAATCCCAGGTTGCCGATGATCGGTGATCTAGAGTCCGAACCAGGGCGTAAGCCAGGACGACAGGACGAGGAGCGCAAACATGCCGGTGCCCAGAGCCGTGGTCGCGGCCGTGGTCGCCACCTCGGCGTTGCCCGTCACGACGGGCTCGCCGCAGGCGGGGGGCGGCTACTGCGCGCTGCCCGACGACTCCCAGGTGTCCCCTCCTAACCTGATCGCCACTGCTTCCTCACTCGGCTGGATTCATCCCAATCCGCCGCCCGCCCGGCGGGAGCCGAGCGACCTGGAGCGACTGGACTTCGCGGGCTTCCCGAACGTGTCCGTCCTCGACGTCGCCGGGCCGGACGGCCGGCCCGCGCAGAAGGTGATCACCACGTTCACCACGAACGTCGACAAGGTCGTCACCCTCACCAGCGAGGCCGCCGTGTCCACCGACGGCGGCGTCACGTTCGGCCCGTCGGCGTCCACGCCGCTGCGCGAGTCGCCGATCGAGCTGCTGGACGGGAGCTACTTCGCCACCGAGTACTACCAGAAGCGGACCGGGCCGCACACGGCGCGGCTGGGGGTGCTGACCTCGGACGCCGCCGACGACGGCGAGGACTGGCTGCGCTCGGCGGCGACCCTGCGCACCCCGGACGAGCTGCTGTCCGGCGGGGCCGCGCACGGCACGCCGGTGCAGCTCGCCGACGGCACGATCCTGATCACCGTCTACGCCCGCTACCGGGACACCGGGGCGTACCAGGCCGAGGTGTACGCCAGCGCCGACGGCGGCCGCACCTTCGAGCGGCGCGGCGTGATCGCCCGCCCGGAGGAGGCCGGGTACGCCTACACCGAGGCCGCGCTGGCGCAGGTCATGGACGGCAGCCTGCTGGCGGTGATCCGCCGTGACGGCGGGACGTACGCGACGCTGAGCCAGGCCCGCTCGACCGACGGCGGCCGGACCTGGACACCGCCGGCCGGGCTGCGCTTCGCCGGGGCGGACTGCGTGGTGCGCGGCGTCGCGCCGCGGCTGCTGCTCATGCCCGGCGGGACGCTCGTGCTGAGCGCGGGCCGGCCGGACAACTGGCTGGCCGTCTCCCGCGACGGCCTCGGGCACGAGTGGCAGCAGCCGCGCGTCACCTACCACAACCGGGACGGCGTGTGGGACGCCCACGGCTCGTCCGGCTACACGGGCGTCGCGGCGCTCGGGCCGCACCGGCTGATCCAGGTGTTCGACAACTGCAAGATCGCCGGGGTGCGGCCGGACCACTCGCTCGACGAGACGGCCTGCCCCGCGCACGGCCGCTTCGAGCAGGGCGGCTGGTACGCGATCAAGCGCGGCCTGTACGACGTCGCCCCGCCCGCGCCCGGCCGCCTGGACCTGGCCGGACTGCTCCGGCGCGGCGACCTGAAAATCGCCACCACCATGCGCTGGACCGGCCGCGGCCGGCCGCACACCCGCCCCGAGGCCGCCCTCGACGGCAGCACCGGCTACTGGTCGAGCGCGGTCGCCGCGGGCGGCCCCGGCGAGTACGTGCTGCACCTGGACCGGCAGTACCGCTTCACCATGGCCGGGCTGAGCCTGCGCCCGGGGCATCCGGCCGGAGCCCGCGTGTACGTCTCGCGCGACGGACGCGCGTGGGGCAAGCCGGTGCTCACCATTCACGACCGTACGGATTACGCGCTGCGTCATGAGGCGATCGACGCGAAAGGCCGGCACGTGAAAATCGTGGTGGACCGTTCCGACGATTGCGACCGGGAAATCGGGCCGTCGTGCGCGATGCTCAACGAAATCGAGCTCTACGCCGCGACGTGACCTTTTCCCGGCCTTTTTCGAGTGGTCGGCGCGGCGGTCAGGTGTCCAGGTCGAGCCGGTCGTGGTCGCCCGTCCGCGGCGCGGGAACGGCCATCCCCATTCCGTAATGGCGGTGCAGCAGGATTTCCTCTCCCGCGGTCAGCAGACCGTCCACGGCGACGTGCGGCGCGGCCCTGACTTTCGCGCCGTCGAAAGCGACGGTGATTTCGTCACCCGTACGGCTGCTGCCGGCGAGCGGCACGAAAGTCTGCCGCATGCCGAGAAATCCGCTGCACACGGTCACCCACTCCGCGCGGCCGGTGCGGTCGTTGAGATAGACCTGCCCCACCCTGCCGAGCGGCTCGCCGTCGCAGCCGACGACGTGGCACTCCAGCAGCGTGCGGATCTCCGTCTGCGTGGCCACGACCTACCCCCTGATGTGGCGCCCCTTGCATCGAACTGGACAGATACCCCATATCGCCACAAAACCACACCTTTTGGGCAATGGTTTTCTGTCCGGTTCCACGCCGCATGGGCCGGGCGCGACGCGCCCGGCCCACGGCCTTTCCTTCGAGCGCCGGCGGATCAGCCGCCGTGCGCCTTGCGCAGCGCCTCCAGGTGCTTCTGAAGCTGGGGATCGGCCTCCTTCGCCAGCGCCACGACCTCCGGCGAGGTGCCCTTGTCGATCTCCTGCTTGGTGATCCTGATCGCGGCGACGTGGGACTTCGTCATCCCGGCCAGGAAGTCCTGGTCGAAGTCGGCGCCGGTGTCCGCGCGCAGTTTGTTCGACAGTTCCTTCTGGGCGGCGGTGGGCGAGCCCGGCAGGTCGACGCCGAGCCGGCCGGCGAGCTGGGTGACCTTCTCGTCCAGCGCGGTGTGGTCGTCGACCAGCATCTTGCCGATCGACTTCACCTGCTTGGTGGTGCCCTTGCCCTCCGCCAGGCGGCCGGCCTGGATCTCGGCCATGTTGCCCTGGTGGATGGTGCGCAACCAGGTCTGGTCCAGTTCGGACGGCGGGGCGGTGGTCTGCGGCGCCACCCCCGCGGTGTTCGTGGGTGCGGTCGCGCACCCGGCGAGGGCGGCGGCGGCCAGCAAAAGTGTCAGGCGGCGAGTACGCATGAGCATTCCTATGACGATGGCGACACTGATCCACTACGCACAGTAACCGCCAATGCCGTCACGTCGCCGTATTGCGCCGTCCGGCGCGTCCCCCGGCGTCACTCCCCCGGCAGGTCCCTGACGAAGACCAGCCCGTCGATCAGGTCCAGATGGGCCGGGTCCAGAGGGAAGTAGCCGAAGTACGCAGACTCCCTGACCGCGGGCGGCTCGCCGGCGAGGGCGGCGGCCAGGCCGCGCGGGTCCACCAGGAAGCGGTCCTCCGGCACGGCGTGCAGGAGCCCTTCGACCGTGCCGGCCGGCGGGGTGTCCACGCCGCGGTGGCGGATCGTGCCGACGGCGATGGCGAGGGCGGCGTAGTCGGCGCCGAGGCGGGCGCGGACGAGCGCGCCCGCGCTCCACCACCGCACCGGGCCCTGCTCCATCCGCATCGTGCCCGACGTCGGCGTGAGGTGCAGGTTGTGGGAGAAGACGAAGGTGGGGCGGCGCTCGGCGAAGGCGAGGAGGTTGGCGGCCATCACGGCGGACCGCGTGGCCAGCAGGCCCACCATCCTCCCGGGTCCCGTGTCGGCCAGGTGCGCGTGATAGCGCAGCAGGCCGACGGCCGCCCTGCCGTACAGGCGGGCCCGGTCCCAGTCGTCCCGCGCGCTCGCGGCGAGCAGGTGCGGCGTCTGCGCGTCGAGCAGCGCCACCAGGTCGTCGGCGAGCAGCCGCAGCTCCGCGGCCTCGGCCGAGCGGCCCACCGACCGCGAGGGGTCGCGCATGGCGGCCTGGTCGCTCCAGCGCTCGTCGGCGCCGAGCAGCCGGTCGAGGGTGCCGGCGGTGCACGGGAGCAGGACGGCCTCCACGTGGGACGCGAGATAGCCGTGCAGCGCCATGAGCGCCTGCCGGGGGCTCTCCGCGTGGGTGATCTCCGTCGGGCTGTCGAAGGCGGTGAAGCGCACCTGCTCGGCCGCCGGCCGGCCGGCGTTGTGCTCGCGCATCCAGCGGACCAGCTCGCGGTTGCCCTCCAGGGCGCCCCATTCGTGGCTGAAGCCGCGCTCCATGACCTCGTCGAGGGTGCCGGCGCCCGAGGTGACGTGGTCGTCCACGACCAGGCCGCGCAGGCAGTCGGTCTCCAGCGCGATCGCGCGGTAGCCCTCCCGCTCGACGAGCTGCCTGAACAGCTCGTTGCGCACGTCGAGGAGGGTCTCCTCCAGGTGGGTGGGCTCGCCGAGGGCGAGCACGCGGGGGCGGTTCGGGAGGAGGGCCATGACGGAGGCCGCGTCGAGGGGGTGGGTGACGTCCTTGATGCCAGTTGTCATGACTTCAACGGTATCGTTGAACCTTCGGGTGAAACTTTTACCTGCTTTTCGGGCTTTTTCGGCGTCCTACCTTCAATCAAGGGGGACAGGGCGGGGGCGCCGCTTGACCCACGCGGCTCGCGGCTCGTCGGCCGCGCCGGCGTCGCGGGTTCCGGGTAAAGAAGCGGGCCGGGATGGTTGAGCCCGGAAAGAGGGGGAAGGGTGGCTGACTCCTGAACGTCGACCGTGAGGAGGAGCCGTAGTGCTCACCCTGACAGCCAACGCAGCCCAGGCGATCCGCGATCTCACCGCGACCGCTCCGGAGCCCACCCAGAGTGGGATCCGCATCTCGTCGGAGGGTGAGGGCGCCAACGCGCTCACCCTGTCACTGGCCACCGCGCCGGAGCCGGCGGACGCGGTCGTGGAGTCCGAGGGCGCCAGGGTCTATCTCGACCCCGTGGCCGCGACCGTGCTGGACGACAAATCTCTCGACGCCGGAGCGGACGACCAGGGCAGTGTGTCGTTCCTGGTCACCGAGCAGGCCGTGTGAGGCGCGCCCCCGCCGGGCTCCTTGAGCCGCGGCCCGGCGGGGGCGACCCCACGCGCATCGCTGAGCCGGCTCAGCCGGTGGTCAGCAGCTTGTGCAGGTAGCGGACCTGCTCCTCGCTCTGGTACCCGCCGCCGCCCTCGTGGTTGTTCCAGGGCCACACGACGATCTCCTTCGGCCCCTGCCAGTGGTTGTAGGCGGCGAAGACCGTGGACGGCGGGCACACGTCGTCCATCAGCGCCACCGAGTAGAGCGCGGGCACCCGGCCCCGCGCCGCGAAGTTCATCCCGTCGAAGTACGCCAGGGTCCGGAAGACCTGCTCGGCGCTGTCCCTGCGGGTGGCCATGAAGCGGACCAGCTCCTGGTACGGATCCTTTCCGGTGATCTCGACCGCCCGCCGGAAGTGGGTCAGGAACGGCACGTCGACCAGCGCCGCCTTGACCGCCGGGTGCAGCGCGGCCGTGGCCTGCGCGATGCCGCCGCCCTGGCTGCCGCCGGAGACGACGATCCGGCTCCCGTCCACCGCCGGGTGCTCCAGCGCGGCGTCCACGGCCCGGACCGCGTCGGTGAACACCCGCCGGTAGTAGTAGTCCTCGGGGTCGAGGATGCCCCGCGTCATCATGCCGGGGGCCTGCGGGTTCGCGCCGCCGTGCGGGTCGGGCGTGGTGCCGGGGCTGCCGACGTTGGCGCCGCCGTGGCCGCGGGTCTCCATGACGAACACCGCGTACCCGGCCGTGGGCCACAGCAGGTGGTCCTTCGGGAAGCCGCGCCCGCCGCTGTAGCCGATGTAGTGCATGACGCACGGCACCGGGCCCTCGGCGCCGCGCGGCAGCAGGAACCAGCCGTTGATGCGGTGGCCGCCCCAGCCCGCGAACGACACCTCGTACACCTCGACGCCGGCGAGGGGCAGGTCGTAGGGGGTGTAGGTGGCCGCCAGGTCGTGCTGCCCGGCCTCGGCCAGCGTACGGGCCCAGAAGTCGTCGAAGTCGGCGGGCTCGTCGCGGTCGGGACGGTAGTCGCGAAGCTCGTCGAGCGGCAGATCGAACAGTGGCACAGATGCTCCCCTAACTGACAGAACGATGGTGATATTTCACCTCATAAGCCAGGAAAGCGGTATCCCGCCCCCGGCTGGTGAGACGCCTTGTCCGCGCCCGCGTGGGTAGGGGCTCTCCTCGTGAGCGAATACGCCAGCCAGTACGTCATCGCGGTCCCCCACTCCCACCTGTCTCCGGACCTCATCCTGGACGCCCCCGCGGGCACCGACGACTTCCTCGTCGTCTTCGGCGACGACACCGAGGCGCGGGCGCAGCTCCTGCACGACGACGCCGGACGCCCGGTGCTGCGGGTGGGCGGCTACATGACGTCCCAGGGGACGGTGGTCGCCGAGCAGCTGTGGAGCGTACGCGAGGCCGCCCGCCACGGCGACCGGCTCCGCCTCCGCATCGGCCGGTCCCTCCCCTGAGCACGGGCGCGGGCTGGCGAACTTCTGTAAGGAGCCTTACGATTCACCGATGATCAACCTGAAGCGGCCCTCGTACGAGGAGCTCGTGGCCCGCCTCGGCACGCCGGTCGCCGTCGAGGACGCGCGCGCCCGCTGGGGCTCGCTCGTCGACGCCGCCAAGAACGGCCAGGTCACCCTGATCACCCGCGAGCGCTGGGAATGGGCGGCGCTGGTGCCGCTGTCGCGGGTGGCCGGCGTGCTGAGCGGGCTGCCGGTCGTGCCGCTGTCGACGGCCCGCTCGAAGCTCGGCGACCTCGTCCGCCAGGTGGCCGACCCGTACGACGACGAGCCCGTGCTCCTCGTCCGCCGCCGCACCCCCGTCGCGGCGCTGGTCGCGGCCCGCCAGCTGCTGGAGCCGCCCGCCACGCCGCGCGGCCCGGACGCCGACGCGCTGCTCGCCGGCGGCCACACGGTCACGCTGGCCCTCGACCCGGTGGGCGGGCTGATCGTCGCCATCGCCCGCGACGCCGAGGGCACGCAGGTCGCGGCGGCGTCGGGACGCGACGCCGCGCAGGCGCTGCGCTCACTCGCCGGGCCGCTGCCGGGTCAGCCGGACGGCTCGCCCGGCAGGACCACCGCGTCGGGGCCCGGATAGACGAACTGCGTGTGGCCGTCGCCGAAGCGTACGACGTAGGGCGGCGCGCCGTCGGGGCCGCGCACCTCCACGATCACGGCCTTACGGTCGGCCTGGCCGACGACGTTGCCGTGCACGAGCAGAATGTCACCGACGTTCGCCTGCATGAGCGGTTCCTCCCCGAGGGGCTCGGACGACTGCGGGTGCCTGCTCCCACAGTGCACCAGCGCGGCCGTACAGGAAAGGCGGGCAGCCCCTCGCTTAAATCAGTCGAGAACCGGACATGGCGGCCGCTACCGTGTGGCCGGTGGACGCCCCTCTGGAGACTTCGCGGCTGGTCCTGCGGCCCTTCACGGCCGCCGACGGCGAGCAGCTGATCGCCCTGCACAACGATGCCGAGGTCATGCGGCACCTCAACGGCGGCAAGCCGGTGCCGCGCGAGCGGATCCTCGGGGAGACCCTGCCGCGGTTCGTCCGTGGCGGCTTCCTCGCGGCGGTCGAGAAGGCGTCGGGCGGCTTCATCGGCTGGTTCCACCTGCGCCCGCCCGAGGGCGGACCGGCGGACGAGCTCGAGCTGGGCTACCGGCTGCACCGCGCGGCCTGGGGGAAGGGGTACGCGACGGAGGGCTCGCTGGCGCTCATCGACAGGGCGTTCGGCGAGTTGGGGGCGCGGCGGGTGTTCGCGCAGACGATGGCGGTCAACGTGCGGTCGCGGCGGGTCATGGAGAAGTGCGGGATGCGGCTCGTGCGGACGTTCTTCGAGGACTGGCCGGATCCGATCGAGGGCGCGGAGCAGGGCGAGGTCGAGTACGAACTACGCCCCGAACACCGGCATCCCGCCGCCCCTTGACCGCGCGTCCCCGGAACACCGGCACCCTGCCGCCCCTTAACCGCGCCGCTCCCCCGACCGCACAGCCCCCGACCGCGCAGCCCCCCGAACACCGGCACCCTGCCGCCCCTCGACCGCGCAGCCCCCTGACCGCGTCTCCCCGGCTCCGCCTCCCGACCCCGTCTCCCGACCTCGTCTCCCGACCCCGGCCCCGTCTCCCGACCTCGTCTCACCCCACCCGCCTTCCCCTGCCGCGCCTCTACGCGTTCGCTCGGGTTGCCGTCACCGTGTAGCGCTCGTCGGTGATCTCCTTGCCCCACAGCAGCGGGTCGGTGAGCGGCTCGACGTGGACGTCCGCCAGCGGTACGGGGAGCCGTCGCAGCGCCGCCACCAGGTCGGCCGCCGCGATCCCGCCGTCCCAGGGCGTGCCCTCGCGCCGGGGCACCGTGCTCCAGCGGCCCTCGACGAGGACGAGCCGGCCGCCGGGGCGCAGCAGGCCCGCCCAGCGGGCCAGCGCCTCCTCCGGCCCGGGCAGGGCCCAGACGAGGTGACGGGACAGCACCACGTCGAAGCGCCGCTCCCCCACCGGGGGCGCGGCGGCGTCGCCCACCGTCACGACGGCGCCGGTGCCCGCGAGTTTGGCCCGCGCCCGCTCCACCATGCGCGGCGCGAGATCGACGCCCGTCACGCGGTGACCCGCCTCGGCCAGCAGCAGCGACAGCGACCCCGTGCCGCACCCGAGGTCGAGCGCGTCGAGCCGCCCGTCTCCCGGCGGCAGCCAGGCGGCCAGGCGGGCGGCCCAGGCGGCGCGGACGCGGGGGTCGCGCAGGCCGTGGTCCGCCTCGTCGTCGAACGTGTCGGCGGCGGCGTCCCAGAACGCCGCGGAGTCAGGCTGTCGCATGCGGGTCATCCTGCCGGGCGGCACCGACAGTTTCCGGCACCCGACCGCTGGACAACCTGGTGCACTGGTCAGACCAGTGGTTAAGGTGCCCTCATGGGATATGAGGGGCTGTTCCGCCTGGACGGGCGGCGTGCCGTGGTGATCGGGGCGGGCAGCGGCATCGGCAGGGAGGCGGCGCTGGCGCTGGCCGCGCACGGCGCGTCCGTCGTCTGCGCGGACCGCGACCTGGACGCCGCCCGGGAGAGCGCCGCCGCCTGCGGGGGCGCCGCTCGGCTGCTGGACGTGCTCGACCCCGACGCCGTACGGTCGGCCGCCGCCGAGGAGCCGGCCGACGTGCTGGTGTTCACCGCCGCCACGAACGTGCGCAAGCGGCTGCTCGACTACACCGGCGAGGAGTTCGACCGGGTGGTGGGGCTCAACCTGCGGGGGTCGTTCGACGTCGTACGGGCCTTCGGTGCGGGCATGGTGGAGCGGCGGCGCGGCTCGATCATCGGGTTCGCGTCCATCCGCGCGTCGGTGACCGAGCCGGGGCAGAGCGCGTACGCGGCCACGAAGGCGGGCCTGGTGCAGCTGCTGCGGACGGCCGCCGCCGAGTTCGGCCCGTACGGCGTGCGCGTCAACGCCGTCGCGCCCGGCGTCGTCGAGACGCCGCTGACCCGCCAGATCAAGGACCACCCCGACTGGTACGCCGCCTACGCCGCCAAGTCCGCGCTCGGCCGGTGGGCGTCGGCGGAGGAGATCGCCGGGGCCGTGGTCTACCTGGCCGGCGACGCGGCCAGCTTCGTCACCGGCTCGGTGCTGTACGTGGACGGCGGCTGGACCGCCGTGGACGGCCGTTTCGACCCGCCCAACTGAGACCGCCCCGACTGAGGCCGTCCCAACTAAGACCGGGCGAGCCGAGTGCGTCAGTGGTCGCCCGTGAGGAAGCGGCGGGCGGCCTCGGCGAAGACGCGGGTGCAGCGGACGATCTCCTCGACCTCCACGTACTCGTCGGCCTGGTGGGCGATCCACTTGCCGCCCGGCCCGTACACGACCGACGGGACGCCGCCCCAGTGCGTGAGCACGGTGCCGTCGGTCGAGCCGGGCACCCCGCCGTACACCGGTTCCTCCCCCGTGACCGTCCGGTGGGCGGCGGCCAGCGCGGCCACGACCGGGTCGGTCACGGGCACGTCCACGGGCGGCCGGTCCACCAGCACCGACACCTCGGCGGCGATCCCGTACCGGACGGAGCGGGCGGCGCGGGCGGCGAGCGCGGCCACCCGGTCGGCGACGTCCTGGTGCTCGACGCCGGGCACCGTCCGCACGTCCACGAAGACGGACGCGGTGGCGGGGATGACGTTGACCTGCTCGTCCGAGCCGGCCCGCAGCACCGTCGGCGTGACGTACACCTCGCCGAGATGCTCGTGCGCCGGATGCCGGCGCTGCAGCTCCTCCTGCAGCTCGGCGAGCCCCACGAGCAGCGGCCCCGCGGCGGCGATGGGGTTGCGGCCGTGCTGCGGCATCGCGCCGTGCGCCATCTTGCCGGTGAGGTCCACGCGCAGCCGCAGCGCGCCCTTGGCGACGGCGCAGATCTCGCCGGCCTCGGGCTCGGCGACGATGGCGCCGTCCACGTCGGCGGCGAGCCCTTCGGCGACGAAGTGGTGGGCGCCGATCATGAGCCCTTCCTCGTCGGCCAGCGCGCACACCTTGATCCGGCCGGGGAACGGTCCGGCGAGCTGCAGGGCGCGGGTGGCGTACAGGGTGGCGGCCAGGCCGGACTTCATGTCGGCGCTGCCCCTCCCCCACAGCCGGCCGTCGCGCAGCTCGCCGCCGAACGGGTCGACGGTCCACTCCGACAGGTCGCCCTCGGTGACGACGTCGGTGTGGCCCTCGAACATCAGCGTCGGCCCGTCGCCGCCGCCGCCCTCGACCACGGCCACCACGTTGGGCCGGTCGGGCTCCACCTCGTACCAGGCGGGCTCCCAGCCCCACGAACGCATCCGCTCGGCGACCAGCTCGGCGGCGGCCCGCTCGCGCCGCCCCGGGTCGTTGGTGCTGGGGACGCGCACCAGCTCCCGCGTGAACTCCACCACTCCGGCGGCATCCACCTCGATCACGTCAGATCCTCCAGCGTCGGTACGGCCTCCAGCAGCGCCCGCGTGTAGGGGTGCGCCGGCGCGGCCCACACGTCGTCCACCGGCCCGCTCTCGACGATCTCGCCGCGGTGCATGACCGCGACCGTCTCGCACACGTGGCGCACCACGGACAGGTCGTGCGAGACGAACACGAGCGTCAGCCCGAGCTCGTCGACGAGGTCGGCCAGCAGGTTGAGTATCTGCCCGCGTACGGACACGTCCAGTGCGCTGACGGGCTCGTCGGCGACCAGCGCCTTCGGGCGGGGCGCGAGGGCGCGGGCGATGGCGATGCGCTGGCGCTGCCCGCCGGAGAACTGGTGCGGGTAGCGGTCGGCGGCCCCGGCGGGCAGGCCGACCGCGTCCAGCAGCTCGGCGACCCGCCCGCCGACGGGCAGGCCGAGGGCGACGAGCGGCTCGGCGACGAGGTCGCGCACCCGCATCCGGGGGTCGAGCGAGCTCATCGGGTCCTGGAAGACGATCTGCAGGTTCTCCCGCAGGAAGCGCAGGTCGCGCTCGGGCCGGCCGGTGACCGGCCGGCCGTCGAAGGCGATGGTGCCGGCGGTGGGCCGGTCGAGGGCGCACAGCAGGCGCAGCAGGGTGGACTTGCCGGAGCCTGACTCGCCGACGATGCCGTACCGTTCGCCCTTGGCCACGGTCAGCGAGACGTCGCGCAAGGCGTGGACGGCGGCGCCCGGCCGCAGCAGCGAGGTGCGGGGGCGGCGGTAGACGCGGCTCAGCCCGCGGGCCTCGATCAGGGGCTCGCCGGGACGGTCAGCCCGGGGGGTGCCGGCATGCGTGGGCATGGCCTTCTCCTGTCAGCGCGGGGACCGTCTCGCAGAGCGCGTCGGCGTGCGGGCAGCGGTTCCTGAACACGCAGCCGTCGGGGAAGTGCCCGGCCGCGGGGACGCTGCCGCTGATGGTGGGCAGGCGGGTGCCGCGCGGGGTGAGCCGGGAGGCGGCCAGCAGCCCTTCGGTGTAGCGGTGGCGGGGCCGGGTGAACACCTCGCGGATGGGGCCGGACTCGACGACGCGGCCGCCGTACATGACGAGGACCCGCTCGCAGACGGCGGCGACCACGGCGAGGTCGTGGGTGATGAACAGCAGCGCGGGCGCGACCTCGGCGATGAGGTCGAGCATCCGCTTCTGCACGGTGACGTCGAGCGCGGTGGTGGGCTCGTCGCAGATCAGCAGCGCGGGCTCGTTGGCGAGGGCGATGGCGAGCATGACGCGCTGGCGCTGCCCGCCGGAGAGCTGGTGGGGGTAGGCGCGGGCGAGCTGCGCGGGCTCGGGCAGCCGCACCCGTTCGAGCAGCTCGACGGCGCGGGCGCGGGCCTCGCGGCGGCCCCGGCCGTGCAGGGTCATGACCTCGGCGACCTGGGCGCCCACCCGCATGAGCGGGTTGAGCGCGGTCATGGGCTCCTGGAAGACCATCGACAGGTCCCGGCCGCGCAGCCGCTTGAGGCGGCTCTCCGGCACGCCGATCAGGTCGTGTCCGGCGAGCGTGGCCCGCCCGGTGGCGGTGACGCCCTCGGGCAGCAGGCCCATGAGCGACAGCGCGGTCAGCGACTTGCCGGAGCCGGACTCGCCGATCAACCCGACCCGCTCGCCCGGCCCGATCGCGAACGACACCTCGCGCACGAGCTCGGTGTCGCCGGCCCGTACGCCGAGCCCGTCAACCGTCAGCACGGATCCTCCTCAGCTTGGGGTCGAGGAAGTCGCGCAGGCCGTCGCCGAGCAGGTTGAAGCCGAGCACGGCGAGCGCGATGGCCAGGCCGGGCCACAGCGCGAGGCGCGGGGTGGAGAACAGCAGCTCCTGCGACTCCTGGAGCATCCGTCCCCAGGAGGGGGTGGGCGGGCGGGTGCCGAAGCCGAGGAACGACAGCGCCGCCTCGGCCAGGATGGCGATGGCGAACGACACCGACGCCTGGACGATGAGCACGGAGGAGATGTTCGGCAGCACATGCCGCAGTGCGACGGCGCCGGCGCGGCGGCCTGCGGCGCGGGCGGCGAGCACGTAGTCGGTGACCATGACCTGGAGCGTGGCGGCGCGGGCCACCCGGGCGAAGGCGGGCACCGTGGCCACCCCGATGGCGATCATCGCGGTGAGCGTCCCGGCCCCGTACACCGCGCCGAGCATGACGGCCAGCAGCAGCGCGGGGAAGGCGAAGACGAGGTCGTTGACCCGCATGACCAGCTCCGACAGCCAGCCGCGCGGCGTCATCCCGGCGAGCACGCCGAGCGGGGTGCCGAGCAGCGCGGCGATGCCGACGGCGACGACGCCGACGTAGAGGGTGGTGCGGGCGCCGACCATGAGCTGGCTGAGCGTGTCGCGGCCGAACTTGTCGGCGCCGAGGAGGTGGCCGCCGCCGGGCTCGTGCAGCTTGGCCGCGGCGTCGACGAGGGTGGGGTCGTACGGCGTCCACACGAACGACACCAGCGCGGTCAGCACCACGACGGCGACGAGCGCGCCGCCGGCGACGAGCCCCACGTTGAGCCGGCCTCTCATGGCAGCCCTCTCGTCGCGGCCCTTTTCATCGCAGCCGTCTTCATCGCAGCCTCGGGTCGAGCAGGTGGTAGGCGACGTCCACCACGAAGTTGATCAGCAGCACGGCCGCCACCAGCACCATCACCACGCCCTGGACGAGCAGCAGGTCGCGCCCGGCGACGCCGTTGAGCAGCAGGTCGCCGAGCCCGGGGATGACGAAGACCCGCTCGACCACGACCGCGCCGATGAGCAGCGTGGCCAGTTGCAGCCCGAGCACGGTGACGACGGGGACGGAGGCGTTGCGCAGGCCGTGCCGCCACAGCGCGCCGGTGCGGCCACGGCCCTTGGCGCGGGCGGTGCGCAGGTAGTCCTCGCGCAGCACGTCGAGGACGGCGCTGCGCACGTACCGGGTCAGTACGGCGCCCTGCACCAGGCCGAGCGACAGCCACGGCAGCAGCAGGCTCCGCAGCCACTCCCCCGGGTCCTCGGCGAGCGGGACGTAGCCGCCGGAGGGCAGCGCCTGGGCCTGCACGGCGAAGACGAACACCAGCAGGATGCCGGCGAGGAACGCGGGGACGGCGATGCCGACCTGGCTGAGCGCGCTGACGGCCGCGCCGAGCGGGTCGCGGTGGTGGACGGCCGCGTACGTGCCGAGCGGCACCGCGACGGCCAGCGCGACGGCCATGCCGCCGAGCACGAGCACGGCGGTGACGCCGAGCCGGTCGGAGATCTGCGGGCCGATGGGGGCGCTGGTGACGTAGGAGACGCCGAAGTCGCCCTGGGCGAGGCCGCCGAACCAGTCGAGGAACTGCGTCACCGGGGGCCGGTCGGTGCCGAACCGCGCGCGCAGCTCGGCGACGGCCTCCGGGGTGGCGTTGACGCCGAGGGCGATCTCGGCCGGGTCGCCGGGCAGCAGCGCCATGAAGGCGAAGACGACGGCCCCCGCCACGGCGGTGCTCGCCACCAGCACCGCCAGGCGTTTGACCAGGTAGAGGGTCATGCGGGGGTCACTGCTTGGCGAGCGCGGTGAAGTCGAAGGACTCGGCGATGGCGTTCTGCGGCAGGCCGGTGACGCCCTTCTTGGCCACGATCAGGTTGGGGAACAGGAAGAGCCAGTCGGCGGCGGCGTCGTCGGACAGCAGCTTGGCGGCCTGCTTGAGCGCGTCGGTCTGCTCCTGCTCGGTGCCCTCGTCGGCGGCGGCGAGGAGCTTGCCGAACTCGGGGTTGTCGTAGCGGAAGTAGTAGGACTTGTCGGCGAAGATGCCCATGTCGCGGGGTTCGACATGGTTGATGATCGACAGGTCGTAGTCGCCCTTGGTGAACACCTGGTCGAGCCAGCGGGCGGGGAACTCCAGCGGCTCGATGTCGGCCGTGATGCCCACCTGCGCGAGCTGCGACTTGACGACCTGGGCGCTCGCCACTGCGTACGGCAGGTTGGGGATGCGCATCTTGACGGTGTAGGTCTTGCCGCCGAGCAGTTGCCTGGCCTTGGCCGGGTCGTAGGGGTAGTCGCCGGTGCGGTCCTCGTACCAGGGGTCGGTGGGCGGCGTCATCGAGCCGATGAGCTGGCCGCGCCCGGCCCAGGCGGTGTCGAGCAGCGCCTTGTGGTCGATGGCGTGCCGGACGGCCTGGCGCACGCTCTTGTCGTCGAAGGGCGGGCGGCCGTTGTTCATCGACAGCACGACCTCGCCGTTGGCGGTGCCCTCGATGACCTGGAAGCGGCCGGGGTCGGCGAACTGCTGCAGCGACTCGGGGGCCTGGACGCTGGAGATGACGTCGATGCCGCCGGTGAGCAGCGCGTTGTTCATCGCCGTGGCGTCCTTGAAGTACTTCAGCGTGACCGACGACAGGGCCGGCTTCGTCCCCCAGTATGCGGGGTTGGCGTCGAGCCGGATGGAGTCGCCGCGCCGCCAGGCGCCGAGCACGTACGGGCCGGTGCCGACGGGCTTGTTGGGCAGGTCGGCGACGCCGGTACGGCTGAACATCGCGCCGAGCCTGGTCGCCATCGCGTACAGGAAGCCGTTGCTGGGGCGCTTGAGCGTGACGACGGCGGTCGTGTCGTCCTTCTTCTCGACCTTGTCGACGACGTCGAGCTGGGCCTTGATCTTGAGCTTCCAGTCGGTCCTGACCCGGTCGAGGGAGAAGACCACGTCGTCGGCGGTGAACGGGGCGCCGCTGCTGAACTTCACGCCCGGGCGCAGGGTGAAGGTGTAGGTCCTGCGGTCACTGGAGACGTCCCACTTCTCGGCCAGCAGAGGGACGATCTTGCCGTTCTGGTCGAGCTTGACCAGGCCCTCGTACACGTTGACGAGCAGCGCCTGCGGGATCGCGGCGCCTTCGGTGGAGGTGAAGTCCAGGTTCGCGGGCTCGGCGACGGCGCCGACCGACAGCGACGCGGCCTTGGGCGTGCCCCCGGAGCCCGGGCCGTCTCCGGAGCCGCCGCCGCACGCGGCGGTGCCCAGCAGGAGACCGCCCACGGCGATCCAGATCCCGATGCGCCTCATGTCTTGCCGCCTCCTGGCTAGTGCACTGGTCTGACCAGTAGGCTACGCACACTGCCAGTGTGCGGCGGTTCGGGTCAAGGGGGCGTCCATGGGTGGTCCGCGGTTCGAGCCGGTGCGCGCCGTGCGGGCGTACGAGCGGGTCGTGGAGCAGATCGAGGAGGCCGTGGAGAGCGGGGCGCTGACCCCGGGCGAGCGGCTGCCGAGCGAGCGGGAGCTGATGGTGCAGTTCTCGGTCGGCCGCTCCACGGTGCGCGAGGCGCTGCGGGTGCTGCAGGCGCGCGGCCTGGTCCGCTCGCGCCCCGGCGACCCCAACGGCGCGGAGGTGCTGCCGTTCTCGCCCGTCGTGCTGAAGAAGTCGATGACCACGCTGGCCCGGGTGTCGGAGCTGTCGCTGGGCGAGCTGGTGCAGTTCCGGATGGTGCTGGACGCGACGGCGGTGCTGCTCGCCGCGCGCCTGCGCACCGAGGAGCATCTGGCGGAGATGGCGGCGGCGGTGGACGACATGAAGGCGGCCGACGCGGCCGATGCCGCCGCTTTCGGCGCGGCCGACGCCGCCTTCCACGACGCGGTGGCGCGGGCCGGCGGCAACAAGCTCATCCAGGTCTGCACGGACGTGGTCCGCGCCGTCATGGCCGGCCTCGTCGAGGACCGGCTCGCGCGGGCGCCGGACCGGGAGGCGCTGATGCGCCGCGGCGTCGCCCACCACGAGGACGTCATCGCCGCCCTGCGCGCCGGCGACGGCCCGCTGGCCGCCCGGCTGACCCGGCAGTCGATGTACGACTACTACGCGGGCCACCTCCCGGCCGAGGAACGCGCCGCCCTAAGGGCGCTTCTGGAGTGATTTGCCCCACAGGGTGTTATGTTTCCCCCGTGGGGCGCGTGGATGGGGACGGGCTGATTGAGGCGTTTCTGCGCGAGCCGCGCCGATACACCAGCCACCAGGTCGCCGAGATGGCGGGGGTTCCGGTCTATCGCGCGCGGCGGTTCTGGCGCGCCCTCGGCTTCGCGAACGTGGCCGACGACGCCGTCGAGTTCACCGACTCCGACGTCGAGGCGCTGAAGACCATGATCGGCATGGTCAGCTCCGGCCTCTACGACGAGGAGCACGTGCTGCTGATGGCCCGCTCGCTCGGCCGGGCCACGGCCCGCCTCGCCGAGTCGCAGGCCGAGCTGGGCGTGGAGGAGCTGGACCAGGCCGGGGTGCCGCTCGCCGACCGGCCGCGGGCCTGGCGGCGGCGGGCCGAGAAGGTGGTGCCCGAGCTCGCGCGGCTGCTGGTCTACGCCTGGCAGCGGCAGCTCGCGGCGGCCGCCGGCCGCATCGCCGAGCAGGACATGAGCGCGGTACGGCTGTCGGTGGGCTTCGCCGACCTGGTGGCCTTCACCCGGCTGAGCCGGCAGATCACCGGCAGCGAGCTGGCCCGGCTGATCGACAGGTTCGAGGGAACCTCGGCCGACATCGTCACCTCCGGCGGCGGGCGGGTGGTCAAGACGCTCGGCGACTCGGTGCTGTTCGTGGCCGACAAGGCGCACGTGGTGGCCGAGATCGCGCTGCGGCTGGTGGAGCACCCGCGCGCCAAGGGCATGCCGGAGCTGCGGGTGGGCCTCGCCACCGGGCCGGTGATCTGGCGGATGGGCGACGTGTTCGGCACCACGGTCAACCTGGCCAGCCGGCTGACCGCGCTGGCGCTCCCTGGAACGATCCTGGCCGGGCCCGAGATGGCCGAGGAGCTGGAGGGCGACCGGGCCTTCCGGCTGCGGGAGGTCAACCGGCTGTCGGTGCGGGGGCTGGGCGAGCTCGCGCCGTTCACGGTGTCGCGGGGTTAGGATCACCGAACATCGTTCTGCTCATTGAGGGGTGCCCCTTGACCACTCGCCAGCATGCCATCGGTGACCTGCTGCGGCGCTCGGCCGCCCGTCACCCCGCCAAGACCGCGCTCGTGCACGGCGACCGGCGGCACAGCTACGCCGACCTCGACCGGGCCGTGAACCGGGTGGCCAACGCCCTGGCCGCGCGCGGCGTCGGCAAGGGCGACAGGTTCGCCGTGCTCAGCCACAACAACGACGCGTTCGTGATGGCGTACTTCGCGCTGGCCCGGCTGGGGGCCGTCTCCGTGCCGATCAACTTCATGCTGAAGTCCGACGAGGTCGGCTACATCCTGGAGCACTCCGGCGCGATCGGGCTGCTCGTGGAGGAGGCGCTGGCCCCGGTGGCCGCCGCGGCGGCGGGCGAGCGGGTGCGGGTGCGCGGGGTGATCGGCTCGTACGCGGGGTGGGAGCCCTTCGCCGAGTGGGCCGCGCACGACGACGACGGCGAGCCGGCCGCCGAGATCGCCGACGACGACCCGATCCAGCTCATGTACACCAGCGGCACCGAGTCGCGGCCCAAGGGCGCGACGCTGTCCAGCCGAGGCCTCATCGCCCAGTACGTCACCTGCGTCGTGGACGGCGAGATGCGCCACGACGACGTCGAGGTGCACGCCCTGCCGCTCTACCACTGCGCCCAGCTCCACTGCTTCCTGACGCCCGGCATCTACCTCGGGGCCACCAACATCGTGCTGCCCGGCGCCGACCCCGGCGCGATCCTGGCCGCCGTGGAGGCCGAGCGGGCGACCAAGCTGTTCTGCCCGCCGACCGTCTGGATCGGCCTGCTGCGCCACCCCGACTTCGACCGGCGCGACCTGTCGTCGCTGCGCAAGGGCTACTACGGCGCCTCCATCATGCCCGTGGAGGTGCTGAAGGAGATCGCGGCCCGGCTGCCCCAGGTGCGGCTGTTCAACTTCTACGGCCAGACCGAGATGGCGCCGGTCGCCACCATCCTCGGCCCCGACGAGCAGCTCACCCGGCTCGGCTCGGCGGGCCGGCCCGCGCTGAACGTCGAGACGAGGATCGTCGACGACGAGGACCGGCCGGTGCCGCCCGGCGTGGTGGGCGAGATCGTGCACCGCAGCCCGCACGCCATGCTCGGCTACTGGAACGACCCGGACAAGACCGCCGAGGCGTTCCGCGGCGGCTGGTTCCACAGCGGCGACCTCGGCGTCATGGACGCCGACGGCTACCTGTCCGTGGTGGACCGCAAGAAGGACATGATCAAGACCGGCGGCGAGAACGTGGCGAGCCGCGAGGTCGAGGAGGCCATCTACCAGCATCCGGCGGTGGCGGAGGCGGCCGTGTTCGGGGTGCCGGACGAGCGGTGGATCGAGGCGGTGACCGCCGCCGTGGTGGTGCGCGACGGGGCCTCGGTCACCGAGGAGGAGCTGGTCGCGTTCCTGCGGGAGCGGCTGGCGCCGTTCAAGACGCCGAAGCGGGTGACGTTCGTGGCGGCGCTGCCGAAGAACGCCTCGGGCAAGGTGCTGAAGCGGGAGCTGCGCGAGGCGTTCTGAGGCCCGCTCCCGTCACGGGCGGCGGTCGAGGGCCTGCATCCACTTGACGGCGACGGCCGCGACCTGGACCAGCTCGGCGCGCAGCCGGTCGGGATCGGTCTCGGCGAACGCCTCCAGCACCTCCTCGGCCAGGATGTGCCGCCAGGTGAGCGTGCCGGCGCGGTCCGCGGCGTCCGTCTCGTCGCAGGCCGCGGCGGCGCGGGCGGCCGCGTCTGCGCCGCCGGTGCCGTCGGGCAGCTGCTGCAGGCCGAACCTGGCGTCCTGCGCGGCCCGTTCGGCGGTCACGTCGGCGAGCACCCTCGCCAGCGAGCCCGGCACGCCCGCGTCCCCGTCGTGCGAGTCATGGGTGATCGCCGAGGTGTCATGCGTCATGGGGTCAGTCTGCCGTGCCCGGGACGGTGGGCGGGCGGAACCCCGGGCCGAGGTCCAGGGGCGCGGCACAGGCGTGGTCGCGGAAGGCGCGGGCGGCGGGGGTCAGACGCTCCCCCGCCACCCAGCACACCCCGATCGTCCGGAACAACGACGGCGACAGAGGAACCTCCACGACCCCGGCGACGGCGGGCCCTGGGTCGCTCCGTGACGGCGCGGCCCGGCCAGGGCCGGTGCGCGGGAGTGCCGCCGGGCCGGGGTCGGTGCGGGGGAGGACGGCCACGCCGAGGCCCGCTGCCACCAGGCCGCGGACGGTCTCCGACTCCTGGCCCTCGAAGGCGATGCGGGGCTCGAACCCGGCCGCCGCGCACAGGTCGTCGGTGATCTGGCGGAGTCCGTACCCGTGCTCCAGCGTCACCAGCTCCTCCCCCTCCAGCTCCGCCGCCCGCACCCGCGCCCGCCCGGCGAGGCGGTGGCCCGGGGGTACGGCCAGCACCAGCTCCTGGTCGGCGAGCGGCCGTCCGGCGAGGTCCGGGTCGCCGAGCGGCATGGGGGCGACGAAGACCAGGTCGATGTCGCCCTCGCGGAGGGCGCGCAGCATGTCCTGGCGCGAGCCCTGCGCCAGGCTGAAACGCACGCCGGGGTTGCGCTCGCGGAAGCGCCGGATGAGCGACGGCACGAGCGTGCGGCCGAGCAGGTGCAGGAAGCCGAGGACGACGCGCCCGCTGGCCGGGTCGATCTCCTCCCGCACCTCGCGGGCGGCCGTGGCGAGCGCACCGAGCGCGCGGCCGGAGGCGGCGGCCAGCGTACGGCCCGCCCTGGTCAGCCGGATGCCGCGGCCGGACGGGAGCAGCAGCGGCGCGCCGACCAGATCGGACAGGGCGGCGAGGCGGCGGCTGGCGGTGGGCTGCGGGATGCCGAGCTGTTCGGCGGCGCGGGTCACGTGGCCGGTCTCGCCGACGGCGGCGAGCAGGGCGAGCGCGGGCGCCAGGTGGGCGGCGAGCCGGTCGTCGGCGGCGTCGGGCGATTCATGCATCACGGTATGAATTATCGGTCATTACGGTATTGGACGCATTTATTAGCTTTGCTTAGCGTTGACGGCATGGTTCTTCGCGAGCGGCAGCAGGTCAGGAACGACGCCGCGCCCGGCGGCAGCACGCCGGGCGCGGCCGGGACGCCGGGCGCGGCCGAGACGCCGGGGGCCGGCGGGACGCGGCGGGTCAGCGCGGCCGTCGCGGCGGGCGGGCTGTCGTCGTTCGCGCTGCTCTACGCGCCGCAGCCGGTGCTGCCGCAGCTCGCCGAGGGATTCCGGCTGGACCCCGGGAGCGCGTCGCTGGCCGTCGGCGTGGCCACGGGGGCGCTCGCCGTCGCGGTGCTGCCGGTCGCGGCGCTGGCCGAGCGGGTCGGGCGGCGGCGGGTGATCGTGTGGTCGGTGCTCGTGTCGGCCGTGCTCGGGCTGCTGCTGCCGCTCGCGCCGACCTTCCCCGTGCTGCTCGGCATGCGGGCCGTGCAGGGGGTGGCGATCGCCGGGTTCGCGGGGGTGGCGGCGGCGTACCTGGCGGACGCGCTGGGGACGAAGCGGCTCGCGGCGGCGGTAGGCGCGATGATCGCCGGGAACTCGGTGGGCGGCATGCTCGGCCGGCTCGGCACCGGTTTCGCCGCCGCTCCCCTGGGCTGGCACGGGTCCCTGGCCGTGGTGGCGGCGGTGGCGCTGGCCTGCGCCCTGTTCGCGGCCCTGACCCTCCCGAGGGCGGACACGGGAGTGGGCAAGGGCGCGAGCACGGCCGCGGGCACAAACGCGAGCACGGGCGCGCGTGCAGGCGCGAGCACGGGCGCGGGCGCGAGCACGAGCACGAGCACGAGCGCGGGCGCGGGCGCGGGCGCGGGCGCGAGCGCGGGCGCGGGCGCCCGGCAGGAGGATGCTGCGGGCGGGGCTCGGGGGGCGCTTGGGGTCGGGGTGTGGGTGCCCTGTGCGGTGGGGGCGCTGGCCATGGGGGCGTTCGTGGCGCTCTACAACGCGGCCGGGTTCCGGCTGGCGGCGCCGCCGCTGTCGCTCGCCCCGGCCGCGGCGTCCCTCGTGTTCCTGTCGTACGCGATGGGCACCGTGTCGTCGGCGGCGGCCGGGCGGCTGGCGGGGCGCTTCGGGCGGACGGCGGCGCTGGTGACCGCGCTGCTCGTCACCGTCGCGGGGTCGGCGCTGACCCTGCACCCGGCGCTGCCCGTGATCGCCCTGGGGTTCGCCGTGCTGACGGCCGGGTTCTTCGCGGCGCACGCCATCGCCAACGCCTGGGTGACCGCGCAGGCGTCGCCCCGCACCCGGGGGCGGGCCGCCGGGCTCTACACCCTCTGCTACTACCTGGGCAGCGGCGCGGGCGGCACCGTGGGCAGCGTGGTGTACGGGCGCGCGGGCTGGCCGTGGCTCATCGCGCTGACCACGGCCTGGCTCCTGCTCGCCGCCTCGCCGTCGTCCTCACCAGCGGCCGCGCTCCGGCGCTCACGGACGGCGGCCGCCGGGTCGCCGCAGAGGCAGCACGCCGGTGACGGTCGTGCCCTCGCCGGGCACCGCGCGCACCGAGATCGTGCCGCCCGCGGCGGCGAAGGCGGCCCGCATGGCCGTGACCTCCGGCCCACGCTCGTCCACGGGCAGGCCCGCGCCGTTGTCGCTGACCGTCATGCGCAGGCCGCGGTCGCCACTGGTCACCGCGACCGACACGAGCGAGACCGCCGCCGTCTCACGTCCGGCCAGCGTCAGGGCCTCACGGAGCGCGGCCGGCACGGCGCGGGCGGCCCGCGGCGGGACGTCGCCCGCCGGCAGGGCCCACGTCTCGACGGCGATCCCCGTCCGCCGCGACCACTCGGCCAGGCAGCGCCGCACCTCCGCCGCGAGCCCGCAGGCGGTCCCGTTCGCCGATTCGTTCGCGATCCTGCCGGTCATGGTGGCCTCCTCGACGCCGCTCCCCCGCTCCCCGGCGGGGCTGGGGCCAGCATGCGGGGAGCGGTGTTGAGAAGACGTTGAGGCGGTGCGCAGTCAGGCGGGGGCGAGCCGGGTGAGGGTCACCGTGATCTCCTGGCGGCTGCCGGCCGGGCCCCGGTGGACGCCCTTGAGCGGCGGCACGTCGGAGTAGTCACGGCCGCGGGCGACCACGACGTGCGCCTCGCCGACGTGGCCGCGGCCGGCCGGGTCGAGCGGCAGCCACTGCCCGGCCCAGTATTCCACCCAGGCGTGGCTCTGCCCGTCCACCGGCTCGCCGACCTCGGCGGCGGGCCGCGGGTGCAGGTAGCCGGAGACGTAGCGGGCGGGCAGTCCGGCCGCGCGCAGCAGGCCCGCCGTCAGGTGCGCCAGGTCCTGGCAGGCGCCCTTGCCGAGGTCCCACGCCTCCTGCGCCGAGGTACGCGCGCCGCCCGCGCCCGGCAGGCACGCCACCCGTGCCGTCACCATCTCGCAGATCGCCCCGGCCGTCGCGTGCGGGTCGCGTCCGAGCGCCTGGACCCTGGCCAGCTCCTCCAGCTCGGGGCCGACCGCGGTCATCGGGGTCGAGCGCAGCAGCTCCTTCAGCGACGGGTCGTAACCGGCCGCCACGCGCCGGGGCGGCCGGCCCGTCTCGACCCTGCTGACGGCCTCGACCGTCAGCGACGTGTGCGGCTCCATCACGTCGAACGAGGTCACCTTCGTCCCCCAGTAGTCCTCGTAGGTGAAGACGGGGACGGACGGGGTCACGGTGACCCGGCTGGAGAGCACGTTGTGCGCCGGGGTCATCCTGACCTCGTTGTAGGAGGAGTGCGCCTCGCCGTCGTACTCCACGTGCGTCACGTGCGAGACCTTCAAGCGCCAGCCCATGCCATCGCCTCTCTGTAGCCCGCCATGCGGCGGAGGGTAGGAGAGGCGTGTTTCGCCGGGCGGCACCGGATGTTACAAGCGCTCCTCAGGCGCCGAGGTAGCGCAGGACGGCGAGCACCCGGCGGCTGTAGCCGGGGTCGCGGGGCAGGTCGAGCTTGTCCATGACGGCGTTGACGTGCTTCTCGACGGTGCTGAGCGACACGTGCAGGCGCTCGGCGACGGCGGCGTTGGTCAGGCCCTGGGCGAGGTGGCGCAGCACCTCGGCCTCGCGCGGGCTGAGCCGGCTCAGCGGGTCGGCGCGGGTGGCGCGGGCCAGGAGGCTGCGTACGACCTCCGGGTCGAGAGCCGTCCCGCCGGCCCGGACCCGCTCCAGCGCGTCGAGGAACTCGGCCACCTCGGAGACCCTGTCCTTCAGCAGGTAGCCGAGCCCTTCGGTGGAGCCGGCGAGGAGCCGGGCGGCGGAGTGCTGCTCGACGTACTGGGACAGGACGAGCACGCCGATCTCCGGGTGGCGCTCGCGGATCTCCAGGGCGGCCCGCAGCCCCTCGTCGCGGTGGGTGGGCGGCATGCGCACGTCGATCACGGCCACGTCGGGACGGTGCCGCTCGACGGCGTCGAGCAGCGCGGGCGCGTCGGCGACGGCGGTGAGCACCTCGTGGCCGGCCTCGTCGAGCAGCCGGGTCAGCCCTTCGCGCAGCAGCACGGAGTCGTCGGCCAGGATCAGCCGCACGGGGGCGCCTTGGGCAGCGTGGCGGTGATCCTCGTCGGGCCGCCGGGCGGGCTGTGCACGCTCAGCTCGCCGTCGAGGGCCCGCACCCGCCGGGCCAGACCGGACAGCCCGCCGCCCGCCGGGTCGGCGCCGCCCCTGCCGTCGTCAGAGATGGCCACGCTCACCGTCCGCTCGTCCTCGCTCAGCACCACCAGGATGTCATGGGCTGCGGCGTGCTTGACCGCGTTGGTGATCGCCTCGCGGGCCACGAAGTACAGCGCGGTCTCGACCTCGGAGACCGGCCGCCCGGCCAGCCCGTAGTGGACGGTGACCGGCACGCCGGCCCGCTCGGCGGCGCCGTCGAGCGCGGCCCGCAGCCCCAGCTCGTCCAGTGCCGTCGGGTAGATGCGCCAGGCCACGCCGCGCAGCTCGTCGAGGAGCCGGCGCGACTCGGTGTAGGCCTGGTCGATCAGCTCGGCGACACGAGCCCGGCCGGCCCCGTCCGAGGCGATCTGGTGGCGGACGCGGCCGAGGAGCATGGCGAGGGCGACGCCGCGCTGCTGGACGCCGTCGTGCAGGTCCCGCTCGATGCGGCGGCGCTCGTCGTCCACCGCTCTGACGATGCCCGTACGCGACGCGGTCAGCTCGGCCACCCGCCGGCGCAGCCGTTCCTGGCGGTCGGGGCCGAGGAAGCGGGCCGCGACGGCCCGGTCGAGCGCGGCGGCGGCCAGGGTCAGCAGGGCGGTCAGGGTGAGCGCGGCCAGCCCGGCGGTCAGGCCGAGCGCGCCGCTGCTGGTCACGACGCGTACGCCGGGCAGGGTGACCGGCACCGGCTCCGAACCGCCGAGCACGAGGTCCCACAGCCCGCCGAGCAGCAGCAGGACGGCGAGGAACAGCGCGTTGAAGCAGGCGTACCCGGCGAGCGCGCCGACCAGGGCCCGCGCGGCGACGAATCCGAGGCCGCCCTCCCCCGCGCTCTCGTGGCCGTACCAGCGGGCGAGCCGCGCGCGTTCGAGCGCCGCCAGCCGCGCGACGACCCGCCCGGCGGCGGGACGGGCGGCGGGGACGAGGAACGCGGGCCAGCCCAGGCAGATCAGCGCCAGCCCGGCGACGCCCGTGACCGTGCCGAGCAGCACCCCGACGGGCGCCCGCGCCAGGGAAGGCCGGCCGGCCGTGCGCGCGCCCTCCGTCACCTGCTCACTCCCTCGCTTCACGGGTACGGCCCCGGCGCAGTCTAGGCGTCACGGCGGCGCAGGACCGCGTGGCCGGCCGCGAGGACCGCCGCCGTCCAGGCCAGGAGCCAGGCCAGGCCCTCCCCCGACGAGTACGGGATCGGCCCCCCGGTCATGTTGTCCGTGCTGCCCATGAACGCCAGCCCCGCGAACAGCGGCATCCGCAGCGACATCGCCACCGCCGGCCCGCTGCCGGTCATCATGAGCAGCAGCGGCAGCCCCATGAGCAGCATGAACACGACGGTCAGCGTCCCGGCCGCGCTGCGCAGGGCCGCCCCGGCGCCGAGGGTGAGCACCGCGATCAGCGCGAAGTACACCCCGATGCCGGCCAGGTCACGCACGAGTTCGCCGGCCGGCAGCACGACCAGGCCGCCGAACACGTCGAGCGACAGCAGCGCGTACACGGCCGCGGTGGCCGCCGCGCCCGACAGCACGCCGGTGGCGGCCATCACGGGCGCGAGCACCAGCGCCTTGGCGGCCAGCATCACCCCGCGCACGGGGACGGCCTGGAGGGTGACCCGGATCGAGCCGGAGGCGTACTCGGCGGTGATCGTCAGCATGGCCAGCGCCACCAGGGCGAACTGGGCGAACGACGTCGCCGACACGGCCGCCTCACTGGCCGGCACGGGCGCCGCGGCCGGCCCGTCCGAGCGCAGCGCCTCGGTGGCGAACGCGCCGCCGAGGGTCACGGCGGCCAGCACCATGAGGGCGAACGCCGCCGCCAGGCACCACCACGTGGACCGCACCGACCACAGCTTCGCCCATTCGGCGCCGGCCGCCTGCCAGAGGACGCGCACGCCCCCGGCGTCCCGTTCCGTCGTCGCGCTCATGCGCCTCTCCTTCCCGCGCCGTACTCGACGTCGCCCTCGGTCAGCTCGTGGTAGGCCTGCTCCAGTGACGCCTCCCTGACCCGCAGCCCGTGCAGCCTGACGCCGGCCTCGTGCGCCAGGTCGCCGACGCGTTCGACGGGCGCGCCGGTCGCGACCAGCTCGTTCTCGCCCGTCCTGGTCACCTCGACCCCGGCGGCGCGCAGCCGGGCGGCCAGCTCTCTCGCGTGCGGGGTGCGGACGACCACGGCCGTCAGCGAGCTGCCCGCGATGACCTCCGCGAGCGGCGCGTCGGCGATGAGCCGGCCCTTGCCGATCACCACCAGGTGGTCGGCGGTGAGCTGCATCTCGCTCATGAGGTGGCTGGAGACGAACACCGTGCGGCCCTCGGCGGCGAGCGAGCGCATGAGCCCGCGCACCCACCGCACCCCGTCCGGGTCGAGGCCGTTGACGGGCTCGTCGAACAGCAGCACCCCGGGGTCGCCGAGCAGCGCCGCCGCGATGCCGAGCCGCTGGCTCATGCCCAGCGACAGCGCACCGGCCCTGCGGTGGGCCGCGCCTTCCAGGCCGACGGCCTCCAGCACCTCGCCGACCCGCCCGCGCGGGATGCCGTTGCTGCGCGCCAGCGCCACCAGGTGGGCGTGGCCGGAGCGGGCCGGGTGCAGGGCCCGCGCGTCCAGCAGCGCGCCGACGGTGCGGAGGGGGTTCCTGATCCGCCGGTACGGGACGCCGCCGATGAGCGCGGCGCCCGCCGTGGGCCGGTCGAGGCCCAGGATCAGCCGCATGGTGGTCGACTTGCCCGCGCCGTTCGGCCCGAGGAAGCCGGTCACCGCGCCGGGCCGCACGTCGAGGGTCAGGTCGTCGAGGGCGAGGCGGTCGCCGTACCGTTTGCTCAGTCCCGTCAGTCTGATCACGCCGCCCCACGCTAGGCGGGCGGCGGGGCCGCGGCCATGGTGGCGGACCGCCGACTTCGATGGCGGTAAACCCCCATGGTGGGGATGTCGGGGAGCGGTGGCAGGCCCTACGATGCGCGCCAGCCGGAATCGTCATCCCCTGAGTGAGGTCTTGTGTTCGGAATTCTCCGCCCGTGCGCGGCGCACGGCTGCCCGTCCTTGATGCAGGCGTGGCGGGCGCACCTGTGCGGGTTGTGCCTGACGTTACGTGACGGGGAGGGTCACGGCGCGCGGCTGGCCACCAACTACGACACGCTGGTCGTGTCCGTCCTGGCCGAGGCCCAGCTCCCGTCCGGTACGGCGCCGCGCCGGACGGCGGGGCCGTGCGCGCTGCGCGGGTTCCGCCCGGCCGAGGTGGTGGACGCGCGGGCGGGCGGCGCCCGGCTGGCGGCGGCGGTCTCGCTGGTGCTGGCCGCGGGCAAGCTGCGCGACCACGTGGCCGACGGCGAGGCCGCGTTCGGCACGGTGGCGGCCCGGCGGAGGCTGGCGGCCCGCTGGCAGGAGGGCGGGGCCAGGCTGGCGGCAGGGGTGGGCTTCGACGCCGCCGCGCTGACCGCCACCGTGGACCGCCAGCTCGACGTGGAACGCTCCGCCGGGCCCTCGACGGGCGTCCTCACGCTGACCGCGCCGACGGAGGAGGCGGTGGCGGCGGCGTTCGCGTACACCGCGGAGCTGGCCGGGCGGCCGGGCAACGCGGCCGCGCTGGCCGAGGCGGGCCGTTTCTTCGGCCGCCTCGCGCACCTGCTGGACGCGGTCGAGGACCGCGCGGAGGACGAGGCGCGCGGCGCGTTCAACCCGCTGACCGTCACCGGCACGCCGGAGCGGGAGGCGCGGCGGCTGTGCGAGGACGCGGCCCACGGGCTGGAGCTGGCGCTGCGCGAGGCCGCGTTCGAGGACCGGCACCTGGTGGACGCGCTGCTGGTCACCGAGGTGCGGCGAGCCGTGGACCGCGCCTTCGCCGAGACCGCCTCCTACGAGCGGCCCGGCTGGATCAGGAAGTCGGCGGCGGGCGTCGCGACGTTCCTCACCTGCGGGATCTGGCGTCCGCGCTGGAGCAGGCGGGCCGGCCGCCCGTGCGAGGACCGCTGCTACTTCGGCGACGGGAGCTGCTGCGAGGTGGGCAACTGCTGCAAGTGTTGTGACTGCTGCGACGGCTGCGGCAACTGACGCCGCTCAGCCGAGCATCCACTGGGGCGTCTCCTTGAGCAGCTCGTCCAGCTCCTCGACGGCCTCCCGCTCGACCGCGCCGGCCCGCGCCAGGTCCTCGACCCGCCGGCACAGCTCGGCCTCACGGGTGGCGCCCACGGTGGCGCAGCTCCCCTTGAGCCGGTGCGCCAGTGCCTCCAGCCGCGCGTGGTCGCCGGCGTCGGCGGCGGCGCGCAGGTCCTCGAAGGTGCGCCGCGCGGTCGCGAGGTACGCCTGCGCCACGTCCGCGACCGCCTCGGGCGACAGCCCGGCCAGCTCCGGCGGCAGGCTGCCGTAGGCGGCCCATTCGGGGACTCTGGCCAGCACCCGGGGCCAGTCCACCGGTTTGGCCAGGTGGTCGTCCATGCCGGCCTCCAGGCAGCGGACGCGGTCGTCCGGCATGGCGGCGGCGGTCATGGCGATGATGGGGGTGCGCGCCTCCTCGCGCCGCCGGATCTCGGCGGTGGCGGCGAGGCCGTCGAGCACGGGGAGCTGGCAGTCCATGAACACCAGGTCGTACCCGCCGGTCAGGACGGCCCGCACGGCCTGCGCGCCGTCGTCCACGGTGTCCACCTCGTGCCCGGCCTGGCGCAGGACGAGCATGGCGACCTGGCGGCTGACCTCGTCGTCCTCGGCGACCAGGATGCGTACGCCGCCGGGCTCCGCCGCCGGGTCCTGGACGAGCTCGCGCGGCTCCCCGGGGCAGCCTTCCGCGACGCCGAGGGCGTTCTCGACGGCGGCGAGCAGGCGGCGGCGGCTGAGCGGCCGGGTGATCGACTGCACGGCCCGTTCGCCGGCGGCGGCGGGCCAGGCGAAGCGCGCCCGGCCGGGCGTGACGACCACGACCACGCTGGTGCTCTGGAGCAGCGGGTCGCTGAGGATGGCGTGCGCGAGCGAGCCGCTCCCTTCGGCGCCGAGGTCGAGGGCGACGACGGCCAGCTCGTACGGCCCGCCGCCGGCCGCCGCGGTGCGCAGCTGCACCAGCGCCGAGCGGGCGTCCCTGGTCTCCTGGACGGCGAGCCCGGCCTCGGACAGGTAGCGCCCGGCGAGCGCCCGGTCCTCGGGGCGGGCGTCGGCGACGAGGGCCCGCCGCCCCTGCAGCGCCCCGGCTCCCGGCTCCGACCAGGTGAGCACGTCCATCGGCAGCCGCACCCAGAACCGGCTGCCGACGCCCTCCACGCTGTCGAGCCCGATCTCGCCGCCCATCAGCTCGGTGAGCTGCCTGGCGATGGCGAGGCCGAGGCCGCTGCCGCCGGTGCGGCGGGTGATGGGCGAGTCGACCTGGCGGAAGACGCCGAAGACCCGCTCGCGGTCGTCCGGCGGGACGCCGACGCCGGTGTCGGAGACGGCGAAGCGCAGCGTCACCCGCGGCTCGCCCGGCTCGCCCTCCTCCAGGGAGACGTGCAGGTCCACGCCGCCCTGGACGGTGAACTTCAGCGCGTTGCCGACCAGGTTGACCAGGATCTGCCGCAGCCGCGCGGGGTCGCCGGCGACCTGGCGGGGCACGTTCTCGTCGAGGCGGAGCGTCAGCCAGAGCCCCTGCTCGTAGGCGAGCGGCGCGAGCGGCGCCACCACCTCGTCGCACAGGCGTGGCAGGTCGAACGGGGCCTCCTCCACCTGGAGGTGCCCGGCCTCGATCCTGGACAGGTCGAGGAAGTCGTCGAGCAGGCGCAGCACGTTCTGCGCGGACTCCTGGGCGGTGGTGGCGTAGTGGCGCTGCTCCTCGTCCAGGCGGGTGCCCATGAGCAGGGAGTTCATGCCGAGCACGCCGTTGATCGGGGTGCGGATCTCGTGGCTGATCTTGGCCAGGAACTCGGACTTGGCGCTGGAGGCGCTGACCGCCTCGTCCCTGGCGGCGGCCAGCTCGGCGGCGTAGCGGGCGAGCGTGGCCTGGGCGCGGCGGCGGCCGCGGGTGGAGTGGATCTGGATGCCGAGTCCGATGAGGATGAGCAGGGCGAGCAGGCCGGCGACGGTGACGACGGTGCCGCGCAGCTGCTCGGCGCTGGCCAGCGCCTCGGACGCCGACACCTCGGCGGTCACCGTCCAGCCGATGCTGGGGATGGGCTCGGAGGCCGACAGGACGGTGCCGTCGATGCCGCGGAAGCTGCCGTTCCAGGTGCGGCCGGCCAGCGCCGCGTCCACGCGCGGGTCCTCGCGCAGCGAGGTGAGGGCGTACAGCTTCCTGCCGGGGTCGGCGACGAGCACGCCGGCCCGGTCGGTGATGAGCAGCCGGATGTTCTGGGCCTCGGCGGCCTCCTCGGCGAAGCGCTGGATGGCGTCCAGGCTGTAGACGACGGTGAGGATGCCGAGCATGCGCTCGCCGTCGGCGCTGGGGATGGGCGCGGCGACGGCGACGGCGCGGGAGACGTCCCGCATGGTCGGCGTGTACGCCTGCGAGACGTGCGCCTGCCGGCGGTCGCGCACCGCGCGGTACCAGTCGGAGTTGCCGATGTCCTGGGGCAGCGCGCTCGGCGGCTCGGCGCCCAGCATCTCGCCCTCGGGCGAGGTGAGGATGAGGCCGCTGACGCCGTCGTCGCGGGTGCGTTTGAGCTCGGCGAGGTAGCCGCGCAGGGTCTCGGCGCCGGTGTGCTTGACGGCCTCGCGGACGCGGGGCTGCTCGGCGAAGGCGACGACGAGCTGCTTGAGCGAGCCCATCTGCTGCTCGACGACGACCCGGCTCACCGAGGCGGTGGTCTTGACCCGGTCGCTGACCTCGTTGCTCATCGCCTGCTCGGAGAGGCTGATGCTGGAGGAGGTCAGCAGCGCCAAGGGCAGCAGGCCGAGCAGTGTCCACAGGGCCGTCACCGCGAGCAGCCATCTCACCGGCGTCCGTCTCCTCCCGATCACCCGGCTCCAGACTAGGAGGGATCAGCCGCCGGTGGGAGGATCAACTTGAGCAGAATGCGCTAAAGTCGATCTTTATTAGCAAAAGCCACCTAAGCTGCACTGAACCTCTGTCAGATGGAGCGAGGAGCGTGCGGTGCCTCAGTCCAGGGACATCACCGTACTCATCGTGGACGACGACCCGGTCGTGACGGCCGCCTTGCAGGCGCAGGTCAACCGGGTGCTCGGGTTCAGGGTCGTGGGGATCGCCCACAGCGGCCACGCGGCGCTCGCCGCCGCCGCCCGTTTCGCGCCACGCCTGATCCTGCTCGACCTGCACCTGCCCGACCTCCCCGGGCTGGAGGTGGCGCACCGGCTGAGACGCCCCGAGCAGCCGCCCGCGGACGTGATCGTCATCTCCGGCCGCAAGGAGTCGGCGACCGTGCGCGCCGCCATCCAGCGCGGCGCCCTGTACTACCTGGTCAAGCCCACCCGCACCGGCACCCTGGAGCAGACGCTGCTGCGCTACGCGGCCACGGCCGAGCAACTGGAGGCGAGCGGCCGCTTCGCCGAGCAGCAGGAGATCGACCGCATCTTCCGCTCGCTCCACACCGACCAGCCGTTCCGCCCGAAGAGCATCTCCGCGGCCACCGAGCAGGCCGTGCTGGACGCGCTGGCCGAGGTCGCGGAGGATGTCTCCGCGCACGAGCTGGCCGCCAGCATCGGCGTCAGCCGCGCCACTGCCCGCCGCTACCTGGAGCACCTGGTCGACCGGGGCCTGGTGGAGACCAGGCCGAGGTACGGTCCCACCGGCCGGCCCCAGCACCGTTACCGCGCTAGATGACGGGCCAGATGACCAGTTCGAGGAATGCGCTCGCCGCGCTGCTGTGCCTCGTGCTGTGCCTGGTGCCGGCGGGCTGCGGGCAGGCCGACCCGTTCCCCGAGGGCTCGACCATGGCCCGCATCAGGGACCGCGGCGTCCTCGTCGTCGGCATCAAGTTCGACCAGCCCATGTTCGGCTACAAGGACCCCGCCACCGGGCGGATCATCGGCTTCGACGCCGAGATCGCCCGGCTGGTGGCCCGCGACCTCACCGGCAGCGAGCGCAACATCCGCTTCGTCGAGACCGTCACGCGCGAACGGGAGAACTTCATCTCCCAGGGCATCGTGGACCTGGTCGTCGCCACCTACTCGATCACCCCGGCCCGCGCCCGCCTGGTGACCTTCACCGACCCGTACTACTACGCGGGCCAGGACCTGCTCGTCCGGGCGGCCGACACCCGCATCCGCGGCGTGGCCGACCTCGACGGCAGGACCGTCTGCACGGCGATCGGCTCCACCTCCGCGGACCGGCTGCGTGCCGAGGTGTCCGGGGCCCGGCTGGAGATCGTCGACACCTACAGCGTGTGCGTGCCGGCCCTGCTGTCCGGCCGCGTGGACGCGCTCAGCACCGACGACACGATCCTGCTCGGCCTCCAGGCGCAGCATCCCGACGCGCTGCGGCTGGTCGGCAAGCCGTTCGGGCGCGAGCCGTACGGGATCGGCGTCCGCAAGGACGACCTGGCCTTCCGCGACTACCTCAACGGCCTGATCGCCCGCTGGCTGGCCGGCGGCGAGTGGGAGCGCGCCTACCGGGACACGATCGGCGTGTCCGGGGCCACCTCGGAGAGCTCCAAGCCGTCGGCCCGCTAGATCACGACCCGGCCCGATTCCTGAGCAGAACGATCACAAGCCCTTCCTGGCAACACGCGGCTCCTACGGTTACGCCATCGCGGACCGAGACAAGGAGCGTGACGCATGACACAGGAGGCCCTGATCGTCCTGGACCGGGTCAACAAACGCTTCGGCGACCACCACGTGCTGAGGGACGTCGATCTGACGGTCTCCAAGGGCGAGGTCGTGGTGATCATCGGCCCGTCCGGGGCGGGCAAGTCCACCCTGTGCCGCGCCATCAACCGGCTGGAGACCATCGACTCGGGCACGATCAGCGTGGACGGCACTCCGCTGCCGGCCGAGGGCAAGGCCCTGGCGCGGCTGCGGGCCGAGGTCGGCATGGTCTTCCAGTCCTTCAACCTCTTCGCGCACAAGACGGTCCTGGACAACGTCGTCCTGGGCCAGGTGCACGTGCTGAAGAGGCCGAAGGACGCCGCCGAGCGCAAGGCCCGCGAACTGCTCGACCGGGTGGGGATCGGCGCCCAGGCCGCCAAGTACCCCGCCCAGCTCTCCGGCGGCCAGCAGCAGCGGGTGGCGATCGCCCGGGCCCTGGCCATGGACCCGAAGGTGATCCTCTTCGACGAGCCCACCTCGGCGCTCGACCCCGAGATGGTCAACGAGGTCCTGGAGGTCATGACGGCGCTCGCCCGCGACGGCATGACCATGGTCGTCGTCACCCACGAGATGGGCTTCGCCCGGCGGGCCGCCGACCGGGTGGTCTTCATGGCCGACGGCGAGATCGTCGAGCAGGACACCCCTGACGGATTCTTCACGGCGCCCGGCAGCGAGCGCGCCCAGTCCTTCCTCGCCAAGATCCTCACGCACTAAAGGAGCGCACGTCATGTTCGGAAGGTCCCTCTACGCGGTGTTCGCCGTCATGGCCCTCGCGACCGCCTGCGGCGGCGGTCAGGACAGCTACGACTCCGTGGTGGACAAGGCGAAGAACGAGAAGAAGCTCGTCATCGGGGTCAAGGCGGACCAGCCGGGGCTGGGCCTGCGCACCCCCGACGGCGCGTTCACCGGCTTCGACGTCGAGGTCGCCAAGTACGTCGCCAAGCAGCTCGGCGTCGAGCCCGACGGCATCACCTTCAAGGAGACGGTGTCGGCCAACCGGGAGGCGTTCATCGAGCAGGGCCAGGTGGACCTGGTCGTGGCGACGTACTCGATCACCGACGCCCGCAAGCAGAAGGTGTCCTTCGCCGGGCCGTACTTCGTGGCCGGGCAGGACCTGCTGGTCCGGGCCGACGACTCCTCGCTGACCGGGCCGGAGACGCTGAACGGCAAGAAGCTGTGCTCGGTCGCCGGCTCCACCCCCGCCCAGAAGGTCAAGGCGGAGTACGCCAAGGAGGTGCAGCTCCAGGAGGAGCGGACGTACTCGGCGTGCGTGGACCGGGTGCTCGGCGGCCAGCTCGACGCCATCACCACCGACAACGTCATCCTGGCCGGCTACGCGGCGCAGCACAACGGCAAGCTCAAGGTGGTCGGCAAGCCGTTCAGCACCGAGAAGTACGGCATCGGGCTGAAGAAGGACGACACGGCCGGCCGCAAGGCGGTCAACGACGCGCTGGAGAAGATGTTCGCCGACGGGAGCTGGACCAAGGCGCTGCAGGCCAGCGTCGGCGCCTCCGGCTTCGCCCTCCCGCAGGCGCCGCAGCTGGAGCGGTACTGATCGTATGGAAGCCCTGCTGACCGAAGGCGGGACGATCCTCGCCGCGTTCTGGATGACGATCAGGCTGACGGCGGTCAGCGCGCTCGGCTCCCTCGTGCTGGGGACGCTGCTGACCGCCATGCGGGTCGCGCCGCTCGCCGCGCTGCGGGCGGCGGCGGGCACGTACGTGTCGGTGGCCCGCAACACCCCGCTCACGCTGGTGCTGCTGTTCACCGGCCTCGGCGTCGGCGCGAACCTGGGCGTGGAGCTGTCCGACGACATCGCGACCAACAACTTCTGGCTCGCCTGCATCGGGCTGACCGCCTACACCTCGGCGTTCGTGTGCGAGGCGCTGCGCTCCGGGCTGAACACGGTGCCCGTCGGGCAGGCCGAGGCGGCCCGCTCGCTCGGGCTCGGGTTCGTCAAGACGCTCCGGCTGATCACGCTGCCGCAGGCGTTCCGCGCGGTGGTGGCGCCGCTCGGCAGCATCCTCATCGCGCTGACCAAGAACACCACGATCGCCCTGGTGGTGGGCGTGAGCGAGGCGTCGGTGCGGATGCGGGAGATGATCGAGACGTACGGGGACCAGGTGATCGAGATCTTCCTCGGCTTCGCCGCCGGGTTCGTGCTGCTGTGCCTGCCGATGGGCCTGCTGTTCGGCTGGCTGTCGCGGCGGATGGCGGTGGCCCGATGAGCTACGCCAACCTCTACGAGCCTCCCGGCCCGCGCGGCGTGCGCCGCAACCGCGTCCTGGCCGGGACGGTCACGCTCGTCCTGCTCGCCCTCGCCTACGTCGTGTACGTGCGCTTCGACGAGAAGGACCAGTGGGCCGCCGACAAGTGGCTGCCGCTGCTGCGCGGCGACGTGTGGGCCACCTTCATCCTGCCCGGCCTGGCCGGGACGCTCGGCGCGGCCGTCGCCGGGGTGCTGCTGGCCGGGCTGTTCGGGCTGGTCTTCGCGGTGGCGAGGATGTCGGAGCACGCCTGGATCCGGGTGCCTGCGGCCGCGGTGGTGGAGTTCTTCAGATCGGTGCCGCTGCTGCTGCTGATCTTCTTCGCGTTCTTCGGCTCGTACATGGTCATCGGGGTGAACATCTCGGCGTTCGCCGCGGTGGTCTTCGGGCTCACGCTCTACAACGGGTCGGTGATCGCGGAGATCATCCGGGCCGGGGTGCTGAGCCTGCCGAAGGGGCAGCGGGAGGCGGCGTACGCGGTCGGCATGCGCAAGAACCAGGTCATGCGCCTGGTGCTGCTGCCGCAGGGCGTGCGGGTGATGCTGCCCGCGCTGGTCAGCCAGTTCATCGTGCTGCTGAAGGACTCGGCGCTCGGGCTCATCGTCGGCTACGACGAGCTGGTGGACCGTGGGCTGAACGGCATCGCCGCGAACTTCTCCAACGTCATCCCGGCCGCGATCCTCATCGCGGCGATCTTCATCGCCATCAACACCTCGCTGGACCGCCTCGCCCACCGGCTGGGCCGCTGACCTGGTCGTACGACAATGGCACCATGACGATCCCCCTTCCCGGCCCGTTCACCGGACGCACCCTCGACGGCCTGGGGCGCGACCTGCGCTCCGGGCGCACCACCGCCGCCGAGCTGACCGCGCTCGCGCTCGACGCGATCGCCGGCTCCGAGCTCAACGCCTTCGTCACCGTGGACGCCGCCGGGGCGGCGAAGGCGGCCCGGCGGGCCGACGAGGAGCTGGCGGCCGGGATCGACCGGGGGCCGCTGCACGGCATCCCGGCGGGCGTGAAGGACCTCATCATGATCGCCGGGATGCGGGTGACGATGGGGTCGCGGCACTTCGCCGGCCATGTGGCGGACGAGGACGCGGCCTGCGTGGCCCTGCTGCGGCGGGCCGGGGCGGTCGTCGTGGGCACGACCACCACCCACGAGTTCGCGTACGGGCCGACCGGCGACCGCTCCGCCGGCGGGCCCGCCCGCAACCCGTGGGACCCGTCCCGCATGACGGGCGGCTCCAGCGCGGGCAGCGGCGCGGCCGTGGCGGCGGGGCTGGTCCCGCTGGCGCTCGGCACCGACACCGGCGGCTCGGTCCGCATCCCCGCCGCCCTGTGCGGGGCGGCCGGGTTCAAGCCCGCCTACGACGCGATCCCGGCGGACGGCGTCTTCCCGCTCTCGCGCACGCTCGACCACGTCGGCGTCCTCGCCGCCACCGCGTCCTGCTGCCGGCTCGCCCACGAAGCCCTGACCGCTTCCGGGCTCCCGGAGACGGTGGGCGAGGTCCGGGTGGGGTGGCTGGAGCCGGACAGTCTCTTCCCGACCGATCCGCGGGTCGCCGAGGCCGCGCGGGCCGCCGCGGGGCCGGTCGCGGGCGAGGCGCGGATGGCGCCGGAGGTCCTGGAGCTGTTCCGTGAGACGTACCTGGCGGTCCAGAGCGGCGAGACGGCGGCCGTGCACGCCGGCCGGCTGGCCTCGGCGCCCGGCCTGTTCGACCCGGAGGTGCTCGACCGCCTCCGGGTGGCCGCCGAGCTGCCCGCCTGGCGCTACGTCCGGGCCCTGGAGGCCCGGCGGGAGCTGGAGGAGCACGCCGAGGCCCTGTTCGGCCCGTACGACGTGCTGGCGACGCCGACCGTCCCGATCCTCGCCCCGCCGATCGGCGCGCGGGAGGCCGAGCTCGGCGGCGAGCCGGTCCAGGTGCGCGCGGCGCTGCTGGCCATGACCAGCCCGTGGAACGTGCTCGGCCGTCCGGCGCTGACCGTCCCGGCCGGGCTCGTGGACGGGCTGCCGGTCGGCCTGCAGCTCGTCGCCCGCCCCGGCGGCGAGGCCCAGCTGTTCGCGGCGGCCCGGCAGTGCCGCTGACCGCTCAGGCGAAGAGCTGGGCGAGCTTGAGCAGCAGGTTGTAGATGCCGTAGGCGAAGGGCAGGCCGACCCAGGCCCACGCCACCGCCATGAGCGCCGTGCGCCTGCTCATACGGTCTGTCCCTTCTCCTGCGTGACCGTCCCCCGGGACGGGTGCTCGTGGTACTTGTCCGCCACGGGCCGGATCAGCTCGTTGGCGAGGAAGCCGACCGCGAGCAGGCCGATCATGACGTACAGCGAGGTGGTGTAGAGGGCGGGGCCTGAGCGGCCGGCGGCCTCGCCGGCGTCGGCGACCGCGTTGACGATGAGCGGCCCCAGCACGCCCGCCGTGGACCAGGCCGTGAGCAGCCGGCCGTGGATGGCGCCCACCTGGTAGGTGCCGAACAGGTCCTTCAGGTACGCGGGTACGGTCGCGAAGCCGCCGCCGTAGAAGGACAGGATGCCGAGCGCGCACACGATGAACACCGGCTTGGACGAGGCGCCCGCCAGCGCGATGACCAGGTACAGCAGCGCCCCCGCGCCCAGGTAGACGCGGTAGACGTTCTTGCGCCCGATGAGGTCGGAGGTGGAGGACCAGACGAAGCGGCCGGTCATGTTCGCCAGTGACAGCAGCGCCACGAACCCGGCCGCCGCCCCGGCCGCGACGGCGGCGGGCGTGCCCGCGAAGAAGTCGGTGATCATCGGCGCGGCCTTCTCCAGGATGCCGATGCCCGCGGTGACGTTGCAGCACAGCACCACCCACAGGCAGAAGAACTGCGGGGTGCGGATGGCGTTGCGGGCCGAGACGTCGGCGTCGGTGACCAGCGGGCGGCGGCCCGCGGCGGGCGGGGTCCAGCCGCGCGGGTGCCAGCCCTCGGGCGGCACGCGGACCAGCAGCACGCCCATGGTCATGAACGCCGCGTAGGCCACGCCGTGGACGAGGAACGTCAGCGCGATCCCGCCGGTGTCCGCGCCGAACGCGCCGAGCATCTGCGCCGACCACGGCGAGGCGATGAGCGCTCCCCCGCCGAACCCCATGATCGCGATGCCGGTCGCCATGCCGGGCCGGTCCGGGAACCACTTGATCAGCGTGGAGACCGGGGAGATGTAGCCGATGCCGAGCCCGATCCCGCCGACGACGCCGTAGCCGAGCACCACCAGCCAGTACTGCCGGGTGGCCACGCCCAGCGCGGACAGCAGGAAGCCGGAGGAGAAGCAGGTCATCGAGACGAACATGGCCCAGCGCGGCCCGTTGCGCTCCACCAGCGTGCCGCCGAAGGCGGCCGAGAGGCCGAGCATGACGATGCCGAGCTGGAACGGCAGCGCGCTCTGCGTGCCGGAGAGCCCGAGCGCGGACTCCAGCGGGGGTTTGAACACGCTCCACGCGTACGCCTGGCCGATGGCGAGGTGCACCGAGAGCGCCGCGGGCGGCACGAGCCAGCGGCTCCAGGAGGGGTCGGCGACGGTCCGGGACCGGCTGAGGAATCCTGCCACGCGCAACATACTGTATGCGGTATTGCGGACGCGGCGAATCTTTACGGCGAGCGGTCAATTCTTGTCGACGAACGGCATACCCGTGTTTGCTGGACGGGTGATCTCCCCCTACACCGGCTGGACCAGGGAGCACTGGGCCGCCCTCGCCGACCGCCTGCTCCTCGCCGCCCGCGCCCACGCCTCCCCCGCGCACGCGCGCGTCGCCTTCCCCGGGCCGCCCGGCGGGTACGGCCCCGACGTCGACGCCCTGGAGGGCTTCGCCCGCACGTTCCTCGCCGCCGGCTTCCGCGTCGCCGGCGAGGACGGGCGCGACCCGCTCGGCCTCATGGAGTGGTACGCCGAGGGCCTGGCCGCCGGCGTGGACCCGGCCTCGCCCGAGCGGTGGCCCCGGCTGGACGAGCACGACCAGGCCAAGGTGGAGGCCGCCTCCGTCGCGCTGGTGCTGCACCTGACCCGGCCGTGGCTGTGGGACCGGCTGCCGGCGCGGGTGCGTGAGCAGGTGGTGGACTGGCTGGCCCCCGCGGTCGGCGCCGCCTACCCGCCGATCAACTGGGTCTGGTTCCAGATCGTCACCGAGCAGTTCCTGGCCTCCGTGGGCGGGCCGTACGCGGAGGAGGACATCGAGGCGGGGCTCGCCCTGGCCCGCACGTTCGAGCGCGCCGACGGCTGGTACGCCGACGGCCCCGAACGCTCCTACGACCACTACAACGGGTGGGCGCTGCACCTGTACCCGCTGCTGTGGAGCGAGATGGCCGGCCGCGACCCCGATCCCGCGTACCTGGCCCGGCTGGAGCGCTTCCTCGACGACGCCGTGCACCTGGTGGGGGCCGACGGCTCGCCGCTCGTCCAGGGGCGCAGCCTGACCTACCGGTTCGCCGCGGCGGCGCCGTTCTGGGCGGGGGCGCGGGCCGGGGTCGGCTCCCCCGGGCTGCTGCGCCGGGCCGCGTCGGGCATCGTGCGGCACTTCGCCGAGCGCGGCGCGCCGGACCGCGACGGGGTGCTCACCCTCGGCTGGCACGGGCCGTGGCGCGGGATCGCGCAGGACTACTCGGGGCCCGGCTCGCCGTACTGGGCGGCGAAGGGCCTGCTGGGGCTGTCGCTGCCGGCCGGGCATCCGGTGTGGACGGCCGTCGAGGAGCCGCTGCCGGTCGAGACCGGCGACTTCACGCGGGTGGTGCGGGCCCCCGGCTGGCTGGTCAGCGGGACGCGGGCGGACGGGATCGTCCGGGTCGTCAACCACGGCACCGACCACGCGCGGCCGGGCGCGCGCCTCGCCGACGCGCCGCTCTACGCCCGGCTCGGCTACTCCACGGCCACCTTCCCGCTGCTGTCCGGCGATCCGCTCGACCAGTCGGTGGCGGTGCTGGACGAGGACGGGCGGGCCTCCCACCGGACGGGGTTCGCGGCGGGGCCGGTGTCCGCGCTGCCGTCAGGGACGCTGGTCGGCTCGTCGCGGTGGCGGGCCCGCTGGGGCGAGCAGGGCCCCGGCCCGGACCACGGGTACAGCCGGCCGGGCGGCGAGCTGCGTGACGGACCGGAGGTGGAGGTCGTCTCGGCGGTGCGCGGCGCCTGGGAGGTCCGCTTCGCCCGCCTCCCCGCCGAGCGGGACGCCCGGACGTCCGCATCGGACGCCCGGGCCTCCGCATCGGACCCCCGGACCTCCGCATCGGACCCCCGGGCCTCCGCATCGGGCGCCCGGGCTGACGAGCCGGGCGGGCGGCTGCGTCTCGGGGGGTGGCCCGCGCCCGAGGGCGGGCCCGCGACCCGCGTAGCCGGCGGCCCCGGGCTGACGGAGCAAGGTGTGGCGGTCGCGGCCACGCCGCTCGCCGGACGCACGCTGGTGCCGTGGTGCGCCACCCCGGGCCCGGCCGAGCCCGGCCGCTGGTACACCGCCGCGCTGCTGCTGGGCGAGGGCGGCTCGGGGGGCGAGCCGCCGGTGGTCAAGGACGACGTGATCACCTGGCCGGACGGCGCCACGGACGAGATCCCCTTGCCCGTCTGACACCGTGCGCGCCGCGCGGCGGTACGGTCGCCCTCGTGACCCAGACAGCGCCCATCGTGATCGGGCACCGCGGCGCGAGCGCCCACCGGCCCGAGCACACCCTCATGTCGTACGAGACCGCCATCGCCCTCGGCGCCGACTACATCGAGCCCGACCTGGTCGCCACGAAGGACCACGTGCTGGTGGCCAGGCACGAGAACGAGATCTCCGGCACGACGGACGTGGCCGCGCGGCCCGAGTTCGCCGACCGGCGCACCACCAGGACCATCGACGGCCGGCCTGTCACCGGCTGGTTCACCGAGGACTTCACGCTGGCCGAGCTGAAGACGCTGCGCGCCAAGGAGCGGGTGCCGGAGCTGCGGCCGGGCAACACGGCGTTCGACGGGCTCGCGGAGATCCCGACGTTCGAGGAGGTCGTGCGGCTCGCGCTGCGGGCGGGCGTCGGGGTGTACCCGGAGACCAAGCATCCGTCGTACTTCGCCTCCATCGGGCTGCCGCTGGAGGAGCCGCTGCTGGAGGTGCTCGGCCGGCACCGGGTGCGCGCGGCCTACATCCAGTCGTTCGAGACGGCGAACCTGCGCGAGCTGCGCGCCAGGACGGAGCTGCCGCTGATCCAGCTCGTGGCGTACGACGGCGCGCCCTACGACTGGGTCGCCGCCGGCGACCCCCGTTCCTCGAAGGACCTGGTGACGCCGGACGGCCTGCGCGAGATCGCCGGGTACGCCGACGGCATCGGCGTCGACACCCGGCACGTGGTGCCGCGCGACGCCGACGGCCGGACGCTGCCGCCCACGACGCTCGTCGCCGACGCCCACCGCCACGGCCTCGACGTGCACGTGTGGACGGTACGCGGCGAGAACTCCCAGCTCCCGGCCGACCACCGGGCGGGCGACCCGGCGAGCCCCGCCCACCCGCGGGCGATCGGCGACGTCACGGGCTGGCTGGCCAAGCTGCTGGACGCGGGGATCGACGGCGCGTTCTGCGACGACCCCGGCACGGCCCGCGCGGTGCTCGCCGAGCGGGCCCGCCGCCGGCGCTGACCCGGCTCACGTGCGACGCCAGCGCGCCTCGCCGAAGCAGTACGCCGCGAACAGCAGCAGCCCCAGCGCCACCACCACGAGCAGCCACGGCCCGGCGGGCGTGGCGGCGAACTCGCGCAGCGCCGCGTCGATGCCGCCCGCCTCGTCCGGGTCGAAGGTGACCGCCGCCCGGCAGACGAGGATCCCGGCCAGCGCGGCGACCGCGCCCCTCGCGACGAACCCGCCGAGGCCGAGGTGGTCCATGACGGTACGGGCGGGCGCGGGCATGCCCGCCCGGTCCAGCTCCTTCCTGAACCCCTTGACGAGCCCCTGGCGCACCCAGTAGCCGCCGAGCACGACCAGCCCGAGCCCGATCGCGCCCACGATCACCGGCCCGCCGGGCAGCCCGAGCAGCGTCGCCGTGATGTCGCGGGACTTCTCGTCGTCGGACGACGCCTTCCCCTTCGTCAGCACGCTGATCAGGCTGACCACGACCAGCGCGTACACCGCCACCCTGGCGACCGCCTCGGCCCGCTCGATCGTCTCGCCGCCCCCGAACAGCGCCTCCGAGATCTGCCACAGCGCCAGCGCCACGAACCCGACCATCATGATCCACAGCAGTCCCGCGCCGAAGGGCAGCTCGGCGACCGCCTCGATGGCGCCCGCCTTGTCGGCCTCCTTCGACCGCTCGCCCAGGCCGACCTGCACCGCCACCACGCCGACCAGCGCGTACAGCACGCCGCGGCAGGCCAGGCCGATCCGCGTCGCGACGTCCATGACGGGGTGGCGGGCCGCTCTCCGCGCCGCGCCGCGTACCTCTTGTCCCGCCGTGCTCATCATCCCTCCAGAGGGGTTCGGAGACGTACGAGATGCCCCGGAAACGGCGTTGCAGACCTCGGTATCGGGCGGCGTCGTCGTTACGATGATCAGGTGAGGACCGACCAGCACGGACTCGCCATGAGCGGGGCGAGCGCCGCCGCGGCCCGCCACTACGACCGCGCGATCGACGAGCTGCTGCACTTCCGGGCCGAGGTCGACGCCGAGGCGAACGCGGCGCTGGAGGAGTCGCCCGACTTCCCCATGGGCCACGTGCTCGCCGCCTATCTCGGGCTGCTGACCACCGAGGCCGAGGACGCGCGGACGGCGCGGGTGCGTTTCCACGCCTTCCTCCGGCGCGCCGGCGGGAGATCCCTGCCGCCGCGCGAGCGGGCCCATCTCGCGGCCGTGCGGGCGCTGCTCGACGGCGACTTCCTGACCTGCGGGGCGCTGCTCGCCGAGATCACCGCCGAGCATCCGCGCGACGCGCTGGCGCTGATCGCCGGGCACCACGTCGACTTCTTCACCGGCGACGCCCGCTCGCTGCGCGACCGCGTCGGCGGCGCGCTCACCGCCTGGGGTCCCGGCGACCCGCACTACGGGCAGGTGCTCGGCATGTACGCCTTCGGGCTGGAGGAGGCCGGGCACTACGACCGGGCGGAGGAGGTCGGGCTGCGGGCGGTCGAGCTCGACCGGCGCGACGTGTGGGCGATCCACGCCGTCACGCACACGTACGAGATGCGCGGCCGCTTCGGCGACGGGCTGCGCTATCTCGACGCGCGGGTGCCCGACTGGTCGGCGGGGACGTTCCTCAACGTGCACGCCTGGTGGCATTACTGCCTGTTCGCGCTGGAGGCCGGGGACGTGCCGCGGGTGCTGGCGATCTACGACGCGGCGCTGGCCGACGGGCAGTCGTGCCTGGAGCTGCTGGACGCCGCCGCGCTGCTGTGGCGGCTCCACCTGGAGGGGTCGGAGCAGCCCGAGCGGTGGCGGGCGCTGGCCGACGCCTGGCCGGCGCGGGTGGCCGAGCCGTTCTACGCCTTCAACGACATGCACGCGGTCATGGCGTACGTGGGCGCGGGGCGGCTGGGCGAGGCGGACAAGCTGATCGCCTCGCGGGAGGCGTACGTCGCCGAGGCCCGTCCCGGCGTGACCAACGTGGACATGACGCTGCGGGTGGGGCTGCCGGTGTGCCGGGCGCTCGTCGCCTTCGGGCGCGGCGACCACCGGGCGGCGCTCGACCTGCTGTACCCGATCAGGCACCGGGTCAACGAGTTCGGCGGCAGCCATGCCCAGCGCGACGCCGTGCAGCGGACGCTGCTGGAGGCGGCGCTGCGGGCCGGGGCGCGGGACGTCGCCCGGACGCTGGTCAGCGAGCGGATCGGGGTGCGGCCGTGCAGCCCGTACAACTGGCTGAAGCAGGCGGCCGTGGCCGAGGCGTTCGGCGACCGGGCCGCGGCGGCGGCCGCGCGGACGCGGGCCGGCGAGCTCGCCCGCGTACTCTGACTGGGCCGTTCGACTGAGTCATGACTCAGGAGCAAGGCGTGTGACCGCCGATTCGCAAGGGACTCCCGGGGCCGTAGAGGTCTTCACGAGGCGGCGTTCGTGAGAAGATCGAGATCATGATCGGTCTGCCAGGCTCGGGTCGTCGCGCTCGCCGTGCCGCCGCGACGGCCACCCCCGTGATGCTCGTGCCGTGCCCATGGACGCCCGCCGTCGCCGACGCCCCACCCGGTCGTGCCCTTCGGGCGCGTACCCGGCCGGTGCCGATCACATGCTGACCATGCGCGAAGGCGATCCCCTCACCAGCCCCTCCCCCGCTTCCACTGATGAGCAGGACGCCCCGGTCCGCCGGGAGAGCGGCCTGCCGCGACGGGAGACCGTACGCGGGGTCCCCCGCGTCACGACGGCCTCGCCCGTGACGCCGGCCGCGCCGCTGGCGCCGGTCACGCCGCCGGACGCCGGCCCCGCGCCGCACGACCACCGCTTACCGGCCGCGACCCCGGACAGCGGCCGGGCGGAGGACGCCGCGCCGGGGAGCGTCGGGCAGATCCCCGGCCTCCGGCCGCGCCGCCGCCCCAAGGACGGCGGCGAGGTGCCCGGCGCCGACGTGGACCTGGTGGACGCCCTCGACCCGCTCGCCCGCCGTACGGTGTCCGCCTGGCTGTGCGACAAGCCGTCCGCCGCCGCCCGCCAGGTGGCGCTGCAGGTGGTGGCGTCGTTCCTGCGCTGGCTGCAGGTGGCCGAGCCGGGCGTCGAGCTCCTGGCCGTCACCGGCGCCCATCTGGAGGCGTTCTGCGAGGCCGCCCGCACCGGCGGCGTCCCCCGGAGCCCCGGCAGGCCGCTGACCAGCAAGACGGTCAGCCGCAAGCGGGCCGCCCTGCTGTCGTTCTACACCTACGCCTGGCGCTGCGGCGTCGTCCGGCACAACCAGGTCGCCGGCGCCACGCCGGCCAGGCCGGCCCGCCAGGGCGACGGTCACGCGGTCACCCCGGAGGAGCGGCGACTGCTCCGGGAGGGCGTCGCCCGCCTCGCGGCGGACGGCCGCACCGCGGAGGCGGCGGCCGTCGCGCTGCTGGAGCTGACCGGCGCCGCCGTGGAGGCCCTGGCCGGGCTGACCCGGCAGGACGTGCGCACCGTGCCCGACGGCACCGTGGGGCAGCCGGCCGTCGTCACCGTCAACCACGGACGGGACGACGTCGCCGCCTTCCTGGTGACGCCGCTGGCCCGCCCGCTGCTGCGCGTCCTGTGCGCCAGCCGGCCGGCGGGCGAGCCGCTGATCCGCCGCCCGGACGGCCGCGCCCTCGACGCCGCCTGGCTGGGCACGGCGCTCACGGCCGCCGCCCGCGCCGGAGGCGTCCCCGAGCACCGCGCCCGCCTGCTCACCCCGGCGATGCTCCGCGCCGCCAACGTCACCGACCTGCTCAACGCCCGATAACCCCCGTGAGCCCCGTCTCGCCCCGGCTTGGGGCGGGACGGGGCGGGGTCTCCGGGCCGGGAGCGCCGGGCCGGGAATGTCGGTGGGGCCGGGTAGGGTTTCGGCCCATGGATCGGGAACTCACGCTCATGGTCGTCCACGCCCACCCCGACGACGAATGCCTCAGCACCGGCGGCATCCTGGCCCGCTACACCGAGGAGGGCGTCCGCACCGTCCTGGTCACCTGCACCAACGGTGAGCAGGGCGACGGTGACGGCGGCGTCAAACCGGGCGAGGACGGCCACGACGACGCGGCGGTGGCCGCCCGCCGCCTGGCCGAGCTGCGCGAATCGGTCGCCCACCTGGGCGTCGACCACCTGGAGCTGCTCGGCTACCGCGACTCCGGCATGGACGGATGGGCGGGCAACGGGCACCCCGACGCGTTCGCCAACGTCCCGGTGGAGGAGGCGGCGGGCCGGCTGGCCGCCCTGATCGAGCGCTACCGGCCGCAGGTCGTGGTGACGTACGACGAGACGGGCGGCGGCGGCTACGGCCACCCCGACCACGTGCAGACGCACCGGATCACCGTGGCGGCCGTCGAGTCGACCGGCATCCCCGACAAGTTCTACTACACGGCGATGCCGCGCTCGGCGATGAAGCAGATGTTCGAGCTGATGCGCGACAGCGGCATGGACGTGGGCGACTTCGAGGTCCCCGACGACTTCGGCACCCCCGACGAGCGGGTGACCACGGTCGTCGACGTGGCCCCCTACACCGAGCGCAAGCTCAAGGCGCTGCGGGCGCACGAGAGCCAGGGCGAGAACATCTTCCTGCTGCGCATGCCGGAGGAGACCCAGCAGCGGGCGTTCTCGCACGAGGCGTTCGAGCGGGTGCTGTCCAAGGTGCGGACCCCCACCCACGAGGAAGACCTGTTCACGGGCCTGCGCCACTAGCCGCTGTCACCGGCGCCCGACTGAGGAAAGGCAGCCCGATGATCGCTGTCCTGGGTGAGTGCGTCGCAGACGCCTTCACCACCCGCCCCTCCGCCTCCATGGACGGCGGAGGCGACAGCAGGAGCTTCGAGCGCGACGGCGGGGCCGGCTCCGCCGTCGCCGTCGGCGGGCGCGGCCTGGAGTTGCAGGTGCTGCCGGGGGGTGGCCCCGCCAACACGGCCGTGGCGCTGGCCCGGCTCGGCACCCCGGCGCGCTTTCTCGACCGTCTCTCCGGCGACGTCTTCGGCGACCTGTTCCGCGGGCATCTGGCGGCCTCGGGCGTGGACCTGTCGGGCTGCGTCGAGGCCGCCGAGCCGAGCACGCTCGCCATCGCGGCCCTCGACGCGGACGGACGCGCCGACTACACCTTCTACGCCGAGGGCGCCGCCGACTGGCAGTGGAGCCGGGACGAGCTGACCCCGGCCAGGCTCGGCGCCGCCGACTGCCTGCACACCGGATCGCTCGCCCTGGTCCGGGCCCCGGGGCGGGCGGCGGTCGAGGAGTTCGCGCGGGCCGCGTCCGCGCACGCCACGATCTCGATCGACCCGAACGTCCGCCCCAGCCTCGCCGCGAAGGACGACTATCAGGTGGCGCGCTGGTGTTCGTGGGCGGACATCCTCAGGCTCAGCGACGACGACCTGGAGTTCCTGCTGCCCGGGGTGTCCCAGGAACATGCCTGCGACACCTGGCACGAGGCGGGTGCCCGCCTGGTGGTCGTCACGCGCGGGGCCGCGGGTGCCCTGGTCTCGCTGGACGGCGAGCGCACCACCGTGCCCGCCCCCGAGGTCGAGGTCGTGGACACGGTCGGCGCGGGCGACTCCTTCACCGCCGGCCTCCTGCACCACCTGCACGCCGGCGGCCACCTCGGCGGACGACTGGACGGCCTGGACCTGGGGACGGCGGCGGAGGCGGCGGCGTTCGCAGCCCGCGTAGCCGCCCTGACCTGCTCAGTCCCCGGCGCCGACCCGCCCTGGGCCACCCGGCTGACCACTCACCCTGATCACCCGGGCTGAACGCCGGCGTCCGGGCCGGGACCAGGCGTTCCTGACGGCCGGCTGGGATCGGTGGGGGCGGTGCGGTGGCCGTTCCAGACGAAGCGGGCCGTCGTCACGGCGTCGTCGCCGTCGCCGGTGATGAGCTGGTGGACGGCGATCCCGTCGAGCTCGCGATATTCGCACCACTCGTGATCGGAGGTCAGCACGAGGTCCAGCCCCAGGTCCACCAGCAGCTCGAAGACCTGGCCGCGGTTCGTCCGGTCCACGCCCACGAACACCTCGTCGAGCAGGATGAACCGGGGGCAGCCCGGGTCGGTCTGGTAGTGCGCGGCCACGGCGGCGAACAGCGGCAGGTGCAGCGCGATCGCCTTCTCCCCGCCCGACAGCGCGCCGTGCAGCTTCCTGGTGAGGTCCTGCCAGCCCTGGCCGTCGCCGCGGTCGAGCCGGACCGTGAACCGGTGCCAGGAGGTGTAGTCGAGGACCGTCGCGAGCTGGTCCTCCCAGCAGCTCGCCGGGGAGCCGTCGGCCCGGGCCTCCTCCACCCGGTCGCGGAAGAAGGCGTACAGGGTCTCGCGGGCCGCCTCGTCCAGGCCGGCCGGGTCGCGCAGCAGCAGGTCGCGGGCGTTCCTGGTGGTCGCAGGCTGGGCCGGGTCCACCTGCCAGGACAGCCGGACCGCGAGCCGGGAGGCGGTGCGGACTCGTGCCAGACGCCGGTTCATGTCCTCGACCAGCACGGTCGCCTGTCTGATGCGGTCGGCCAGGTGCCGGCGGGCGCTGCCGCCGAGCATGCGGTCGAACAGGTCCCGCTCCGCCTGGCCGCTGCCCGACCTGCGCGCGTCCCGCTCGGCGCGCAGTGTGTCGGTGAGTGCCGCCACGCCGGTCCGCGCGCCGCCGGTGCTCGCGGTGAGCACCTGTACGTCGTCGTCGCAGGCCAGCTCCAGGGTCGCCCGGTGGGCCAGGGCCTCCCTGGCGTGGTGGACGGCGTCCCGCAGGCGGGTCTCGGCCTCGCGGAGGTGGCGCGGCTCGTACGGCACCGCGTCGAGGTGTTCGGCCAGGCGCCGGGCCGCCTCGACGGGCGTACCGGCGGGGTCCGAGGTCGCTTCGGGCGGCAGGGCGGCGTCGTACGGGAGGTGGCCGGAGGTGAGGCGGTGGAGGCGCGCGCGGGCCGCGTCGCACGCGTGTTCCGCCCCGGCGTGCTTCTCCTCGGCCGCGGCCAGCTCGCCCTGGAGGCGGCCGAGGCGGGCGTTGAGGCGGGCCAGGCCCTCGTTGAGCGACTTGACGAGGCGGCGGGAGGAGCGGTGTGCGGCTTGGACGTCGTGAAGCTGTTCGAGCACCCGCAGGCGGCCGGCGTCGTCCGCGGAGCCGGCGACGGACTCGCCCCTGGACCCGGCGGCGGGGCCCCCGGCCGGGCTTGTAGTGGCTCCGACTGCGAAGCCGGCGACAGGTTCCCCAGCGGGGCTTGTAGCGGGCTCGACGGCGAGCTTGCCCGCGGATTCCCCGGCGGGCCTCGCTGTACGTTCGACGGCGGAAGCGGCTGTGGGTTCCTCGGCGGAGCTTACGGCGCGTTCGATGGCGGACAGGCGTTCGGCCAGGCTGATGGCCGACGCCGCCGCCTCCTCCGCTCGTTCGACGGCGCGCACCGCCAGGTCCTCGTACTCGCGGGCGGTCTCGGCGGCGTACGCGGCCAGCTCGTGGGCGGTGCGGGCGTCGGCGTGGCGCTCGTGACGTACGGCGGCGGCGGTCTCGGCGGCGCGCAACGCCTCCTCCAGGCCGTCCAGGGCGGGCAGGGCCGTCGGGAGGGCGTGCGCGGCGGCCTGCTCGGTGGCCCGCCGCAGCGCGTGGACGGCCTCCGCCTCGCGCCCGCGCAGCCGTTCCTCGGCCGCCCGCAGCCGGTCCTCCAGCAGCGCGACCTTCGCGAGCGCCGCGTCCAGGGCGCGGGCGGCGGCGTCGTACGGCCCGCGGTCGGGCCTGCGCCGCAGCTCGGCGGCCAGGGCGTCGCGGTCACCGGCGAGGACGGCGAGCAGGTGCCCGCACTCGGCGGCCAGGCCCGTCACGTCGCCCAGCCGCTCGTCCAGCTCGGCGATCCGGCGGCGGCGGGCCCGTTCGCGGGCGGCGGCGCCGACGTACGAGGGCTCCGGCTTGGCCCACCGGCCGGCGGCGGGGCCGAGCCGCCAGGTGCCGTCCGCGCCGATGGCGGCCGGATGGTCGGCGCCCGGCGCGGTGGGCGCGTACGCGATCGCGCCCAGCACCACCTCCACCGGCGCCGGGGAGCCCGGCTCGGCGAGCAGCACGTCGGCGAGGCTGGCGCCGGGCGCGGGACGCGACAGCGCGGTCACGGCGAACGCGTCGTGCTCGTCCGCGGCGAACCCGCCGTCCGGCAGCAGCCACAGGTCGAGCAGGCCCGACGCCTCCAGCGCGGCCTCCACCGCCGCCTGGACGCCGGGGTCGACGCCCGGCCGGAACCCGACCGCCCGCCACAGCGGCGTCCCCGGACGTCCCTCGCGGGCGGACCTGTCGCGGGCACGGGGGGCGGGCGGCTCCAGGACGGCCCGCTCGTCGAGGCCGCGGCGTTCCGCGGCCAGCTCGGCCCGCTCCTTCGCCAGGTTGTCGCGTACGGTCGTGAGCTGGTGCTCGCGCGCCGCCATCCGTACGGCGGCGCCGATCCTGGCCTCGGTCACCGCCTCGTCGGCGGCGGCGGGGTCACCGGCGAGGGCGGCGAGGCGGCCGGGGTCGAGGCGCAGATGGACGCAGCCGGCAGCCCACTCGGCGAGGGCGGCGGCCAGGTCCTTGAGGCGTTCTTCGCGCAGGCGGCCGGTGCGCTCGCCGGTCTCGCGGGCGGCGTCGAGGGCGTCCCTGGCCAGGTCGCGGTCCCGCTCGGCGGCGGTACGGCGGCCGGCCGCCTCCTCGTGGGCGAGCGCCGCGGCCCTGACCTCGCGGATCTGCGCGGCCCGGCTGCTCACCGCGACCCGTACCAGCTCGCGCGCCGCCCGCGCCTCTTCTCTCGTGCTCGTACCCGAGGTGTCCAGGTCGTGGGCGCTGAGGAGACCGGCTCGCCGCGCCGCGTCGCGGGCCTCGGCGTCGGCCCGGCCGGCCAGCGCGGTGGCGGCGAGGGCGGCGGTGACGGCGCGGAGCGAGAGGCGTTCCCTGGCCGCCGCCGCCCTGGCCGCCGCGCCCGCCTGGTCGCGCAGCGCCGCCGCCGTCTCGTGGGCGCGCCGCGCCTCCTCACGCAGCCGGTGCAGGCCGCTCCCGCTCCGGTACGCCTCGCTCTCCTTCAGCCCGTCGATCCGCGCCGCCAGCGCCAGCTCCCGCGACTCCTCCTCCCCCAGCCGCAGTGTCGCCGCCCGCAGCTCCTCCTCGGCCTCGCGCAACGCCGCGCGCCGGGCCGCGGTCTCCTCGGTCCGCGCGTCCAGCTCGGCGCGGCTCTCCAGGACGCCGGCGGCGGCCGCGCGCAGGACGCGGCGGGCGTAGTCGCGCTGCCGGGCGGCGAGCCGGTCGGTCTCCGTCACGTCCCGGTCGAGCCGCCGCAGCTCCTCGCGCTGCCGTTCCAGCCGCTCGAAGCCCTCGGCGAGGTCACGGAGCTCGTCCTCGCCGAGCGGCGGCAGCGCGCTGGACAGCAGGTCGGACAGCAGGCCGGGGTCGAGGCGTTCGGACAGCTTGGGGGTACGGAGCTGGCGCAACGCGGTCAGGAGCGTGTCGTAGCGCTGCTCGTTCAGCCCCGCGTAGAGGGTCCGGCGCACCACGGTCCGGTACGCCTCGGCGGATTCGTACACCGTGCCCGCCTCGCCCAGCTCCTCGGCGAGCTGGGTGCGGGTGAGCGGGTGGCCGCCGTCGCCGGTCAGCCGGATGCCGCCGGGCACGCCGATCCTGGCGTCGGTGAGGGTGAAGTAGGAGGCGGTGACGTTCTTGGTGTGGACGGTGGCCTGGAGCCGGGCGCCGCAGGTGAACCAGCGGCCGTCGGCGTGCCGGAACTCCAGCCAGACGAAGCCCGCCCGGGTGACGCCGCCCGCGCCGTCGCCCATGAGGTTCCAGTGCATGGTGCGCTCGCTGCCGCCGAACGTGGACAGCCGGCTCGGCTTGAGGCTCGCGTCCAGCACGTACGGCAGCAGCAGCTCCAGCACCTTGGACTTGCCGCTGCCGTTGGGGCCGCGCAGCAGCAGCCGGCCTCGGTGGAACTCGAACACCTCGTCGTAGTAGCGCCAGACGTTGAGTATCCCGGCGCGCTCGGGCGTCCAGCGGGCCTCGCCGCCGCGCGCGGCCCGGGCCCTGGTCAGCTCGGTGACGGTCATGCGTCCTCCACCAAGTCGGCGTCGGGGTGGTCAGGGGCGACGCGGTAGCGGGCGGCGGCGGGCAGGGCGGTGACCCGGTCCCCCGTTCGGCGGGCCAGGCCGAAGCGCGCGAGCACCTCCAGCGCGTCGGCGGCCAGGCGGGCGGCGCCGTCCCGCGACTGGTAGGACCTGGCCCACTGGGGGAAGCGGCGCAGCAGGCCGGCGGCCTCGTCCGCCAGTCGCGCGGTGGTCAGGGGACCGCCGGTGATCAGCGGGTCGAGCAGGAGCAGGGCGGCGACCTTGGCGGGGCTGCCGTCGTCGGGGAAGCGGTCGTCGGTGGCGATGGCGTCGGGGTCCACGAGGAGGAAGCCCTCGGCGCGTTCCTCCAGGACGAAACCGGCCTCCTCGGCGGCGCGCCGGATGGTGCGGCGGCCGGTGGGTGAGGCGGCGTAGGCGTGCTGGTCGGGGGTGAGGTCGTCGTGGTGGACGACCGGCTCGTCGAGGAGGCGGCGGACGAGGGAGTGGCGGGCCCACAGGAGGCGCTGGGTCTCCGTCGGGTCGTTTCCGCCGTAGCGGGGCTCGGCGGTGAGCGCGGCCAGGTCGGGGGCCTGGAGGGTGGAGGGCGGGACCGGGGTGGTGAGCAACCGGGTCAGCAGGGTGGTGTCGGCGCGGTAGAGGACGTCGGCGTCACGGGTGGAGGGTTCGTGGAGGGGGGTGAGGGCGCCGTACTGCTGCAGGAGGGCGAGCGCGTCGGCGAACGCGGCCCGCTCCTCCCCCCGTGCCGGGTCGAACGGCGGCACGCCCGGTTCGGCGGCGGCGGCCCGCGCCACCCGGCGGGCCAGCAGGCCGACCGTGGTGACGGGCGCGGCGAGCAGTTCGGCCGCGCACAGGCACAGCAGCGTGTAGCGGCGACGGTCGAACGGAGTCCCGGAGCCGCGCGTACGCCGGGCCGGGCGGGTGGCGTCGGCGCGCGGGGAGACCTTGGCGAGCCGGGCGTACCCCTGGCGGGGCTCGACGACCAGCCGCCAGCCGCAGAAGTAGTCGAACCACTGGACGAGCGGGCGGCGGCGCTTCCTGACCAGGTCGAACGCGGCCGGATCGGCGTGCCGGGACACCAGGGGGCGGCCGAGCAGGGTCCTGACGGCCCGTGCGATCTCCTCCTTCTCGGCCCGGACGAGCTGGTTGGCGCGGCCGTTCACGCCCCGACCGCCCGGCCGTGAGTGGTCGGGGTCGCCTCGCGGCCGTGGCCGGGGGTGCGGAGGTCGATGAGGTAGTCGGGGGCGCGGAAACAGCCCTCCGGGGTGCGCAGCTCCGCCATCGCGCCGTCCTCCGGGTCGCGCAGCACGATCTCGATCCGGCCGTCGGCTGTGGTGGCGCGGCGGAACCCGGTGGAGTCGGGGCGCTCGGCGAGGGCGCGGCCGAGGAGGTCGAGCAGGCGGCCGAGGCCGTCGTGGTCGAGGTCGCCCAGCCGCGACAACCGCACCGCCCCGGTCCCGGAGGACCCCGCCCCGCCGGCTCCCGCCGCTCCCAGCGCGACGGCGCCGGACGATCCCGATTCACCGGCCCCGGACGGCCCCAGCCCACCGGCCCCATACGACGACGGTCCGCCGGGGCTCGGTGACGCGGATTCGGCGGTGGAGGGCAGGGTGGATCCGGCGGTGGAGGGCAGGGTGGATCCGGCGGTGGAGGGCAGGGTGGAGCTGGTGGTGGAGGGCAGGGTGGAGCTGGTGGTGGTCAGGGAGGACCAGGCGGCCTCCAGGGCGGCGCGCTCCCTGGCGGCGCGGGCGCGGCGCTCGGCGCGCAGGGCCGTCACGTCGCGGACCCTGCCGGTACGGCCCACCCGCTCGGTACGCCCCCGTGCCCGCAGCAGCGCCGACACCTCGACCGGCTCCGCCCGCGCCCACGGCACCCCGGCGGGGACGAGCTCGGCGTCGGCGTGCCCGAGGTGCGCGTGCCGGGCGGGCCCGAGCCCGAACGCGGCGTCCCACAGCCGGTGGGCGTCCTCCTCGGTGGGGGCGGCGGCGAACCAGCGGGCCAGCGCCCGGAAGTCGGCGGCGGCTCCGACCGGGCGGCTTCGCGCGTCGGCGATCCTGTCGAGCGACTCCAGCAGCGCGACGACGGCCTGCCGCGCTTGGTCGTGCAGCCGCCGCGCCCCGCCATCCTCGGCACCGAACCACGCCCGCAGCTCCTCCCACCGCACCGCCCGCTCCTCCAGCCATGCAGCCACCGGGTCCCGCCCGGCCTGGAACGGGGACAGACCCGCCCGGGACGGGGACAGGTCCGCCCGGGGCGAGGGCAGCTCCGTCTGGGACGGGGACAGATCCACAGCGGACGGGGACAGATCCACAGCGGACGGGGGCAGGTCGACGCCGGACGGGGACAGGTCCGCCCGGGGCGGAGGCAGCTCCGCCCGGGGCGGGGACAGCTTCACAGCGGACGAGGGCAAGTCGGCGCGGGACGGAGCCGGATCCGCGCGCGACGGGCGCAGGCCCGCGCCGGTCAGGGCGCGGGTGTGCAGGAGGTGCACGCCGTGCGCGGCGACGGCCTCCAGGGCCCGGGCTATGGCGTCCCGTCGCTGGTCCAGGCCCGCAACGTACTCCTGTAGGTACGCCACCGTCTCCCGCAGATACACCACGTCCGCATCGGGCATGGGCTCGCCGGGGCGCAGGAGGCGGCGCAGGTCGGCCGTGAAGCGGCCGGCGTCGGTCCGGAGGTCGTCGAAGTGGCGCTCCAGTTCGCGCAGCGCGGTGAAGACACGCCGGTCGCGGCCGGGGTCGGGGTCGCGGAGCAGGTCGGCGAGCTCGCGCAGACGTTCGGCGACGGCGTCGAGGACGGCGGCGTGCAGGGCGCCGGAGGGCGGCCCGGAGGACGACAGGGCCGCCGTGGCGTGACGGAGGCCGGCGAGCGCGGCCTCGCCACGCGGGGTCAGGGCGTACTGGATGCTCTCGCGCCGGTACGCCTCAGCCGTGCCGAAGCCGCTCCCGTGGTCGAAGACGACGTCGAGCAGCCCCCAGGCGGTGAGTCTGCGGAGCGCGGCGGCGAGGTCCCGCTCCCCGCAGGCCCCGGCGGGCAGGAGGGCGCGCAGCCCGGCCGGCGTGAGTGCGGTCTCCAGGCGGCCGGCGGCCGCGGCGAAGGCGTGGAGGACCGCGGTGTGCAGGTCCGCCCGTTCCGTCGTGGCGAACCGGAAAAGCTCCGGCGGCATCCTCGGCGGCTCAGCCATCGCCCCGCTCCTCTCGCGCGATTTCCGGACCACGCAAACGGTAGCGGGGAACGGCCGGAGGAAGGCCCCGGTTTGCGAGCGGATCACCCGGGTACTGCGGCAGATTGGAAACAACCCGGGAACGGATATCGGAGGGTCGAAATGGCGGAATTCGAGGCATCTCGCGGCATGCCGGCCGAGAGCACGATCGTGTTCGGCGTGGCCTCCGACGTCGCAGTGATGGACCGCTGGCTGCCGCGCGGCCTGCACGTCTCCGACGCGGGCCCCGACCGGGTGGAGGCCGAGGGCGACCTGGTGCCGGGCGAGGGGACCCACGAGGGGCTGTTCCGCGCGCAGGAGGACCAGCTGCGCGTCGAGTGGGGCGGCCGTGACCACCCCGACTACGCCGGCTGGCTCCAGGTGTCCGACTCGGCGAGCGGGACGAGCGAGGTCACGGTGCACATCTCGCTGCTGGACGAGCCCGAGGGCGGGGAGCGGTCGGCGGAGGTCCGCGAGCTGCTCGACCGTTCGCTCGACCGGCTGGCCGATGAGGTGAACCGGCGCGTCGAGGGCTCCGGCTGAGCTGAGAGACCAAGCTCCGACTGAGCGCCGAAATCCCCATTTCCGCCGCGCCGCCGGATTTTTCCGATCACTGCTCTTATTCTTGCAAATGATCTAATACAGCATTATTAAAGGGCATCGCAAGCTTTCACGTTCAGCGTTTGAGCATGCGACGCTCAATCCTTGTCATTTCAGCGGTCCTCACCGCTTTGCTCGCCATGACCGGTCTCGCCGGCGCCACCACCCATGACAGCAGGCGGCCGGCCTGGACGGCGTGCGGCGGCGGTTTCCAGTGCGCCACGTTGCGGGTCCCGCTCGACTATGCGAAGCCGGGCGGCCGGCAGATCAAGATCGCTCTGATCCGGCTGCCCGCCACGGGGAAGAAGATCGGCTCCGTGGTCCTGAACTTCGGCGGCCCCGGCGCGTCCGGCGTGGACCTGCTGCGGGCCGACAGGACGGTCCTGTCGGCCGCGCTGCGGCAGCGTTTCGACGTGGTGTCGTTCGACCCGCGCGGCGTGGGCCGGTCGGCCCCGGTGCGCTGCCTCGGCACGCTCGGCATAGACGCCTTCCACGCCGCCGACTCCACCCCCGACGACCGGCGCGAGCGCGCCGCGATCACGCAGTGGAGCAAGGCGCTGGCCACGTCCTGCACCGCCGGCTCCGGCAAGGAGCTGCTGCGGCACGTGGGCACCTACGAGGCCGCCCGCGACCTGGATGTGATGCGCTCCGCGCTCGGCGACGCCCGCCTGACGTACCTGGGCTGGTCCTACGGCACCTACCTGGGTGCCAGGTACGCCGACCTCTACCCGAGGCGGATCCGGGCGATGGTGCTCGACGGCGCCGAGGACCCGCAGCAGACGGGGGCCGAGTTCCAGCGCTCGCAGGCGCAGGGGTTCCAGGTGGCGATGAACGCGTTCCTGCGCGACTGCTTCAGGCGCGCGGACTGCCCGTTCAGGAAGCACACCCTGACCGCGGCCGGCAGGCGCCTGGACACGCTGCTCCGCCGGGCCGACCGGGCCCCGCTGCGCAACACCATGGACGGGCGGCAGGTCACCGAGTCGATCGTGCGCACCGGCATCATGGCCGCCCTCTACTCGGCCGACTCCTGGAAGTACCTGCGCGGCTCGCTGGCGATGGCGTTCAAGGGCGACGGCACCGCCCTGCTGGTCCTCGCCGACCTCTACAACGGCCGTAACCAGGACGGCACCTACAAGAACGAGTCCATGGCCCGCCTGGCGATCTCCTGCGTCGACCACCCCGAGACGCCGTGCCCGTACTGGCCGGTCAAGGGACGGAAGTTCACCAAGAAGGTGACGGCCCCCGGCTCACCGCCGATCGTGGTGGTGGGCACGACGCGGGACCCGGCGACGCCGTACGCGCTGGCCAGGTCGCTGGCCGCGCAGCTCGACCACGGCGTGCTGCTGACCAACGACGGCGACGGCCACACGGCCTACCACGGCGGTTCGTCCTGCGTGGAGCGCCAGGTCGACCGCTACCTGATCACGGGCCGCGCGCCGGCCCGCGGGGCCTGCCACGCTTCCGCCAAGGTCTGATGCCGCCAGCCCCTCCCCCTGGTGAGGGACTGGTCAACCCCGGCCGTGCCTGCGCGGCCGGGGTCGCGGCGTGGGCGAGATTGGGCGGACGAGACCGGTATGCCCGCCCCCGCCCGAGGAGCCCATGGAGTCGCTGCTGATCCTGCACGCGGTGGCGGCGGTGTGCGCTCCCTGGCTGGCCCGCCGGATCGGCGGGCGGCGCGCGCTGCCGGTGCTGGCGCTGGCTCCGGCGGCGGGGTTCGGGTACACGGCGTGGCTGGGGCTGAGCGGGCGGGTGCCGGCGGAGGAGGTCACCCGGTGGGCCCCGTCGACGGGGCTGGAGCTGGCCTTCCGCGCCGACGCGCTGGCGATGCTCATGATGGCGCTGGTCACCGGCGTCGGCGTGCTGGTGCTGGTCTACAGCGCCCGCTACTTCCCGGCCGGCGACGAGGGGCTCGGCCGCTACGGCGGCGTGATGGTGGCCTTCGCCGGGTCGATGCTGGGCCTGGTGACGGCCGACGACCTGCTCCTGCTGTACGTCTTCTGGGAGCTGACCACCGTCTTCTCGTACCTGCTGATCGGGTACGACCCGGAGAGCCGGATGAGCCGGCAGGCGGCGATGAAGGCGCTGACGGTCACCACGTTCGGCGGGCTGGCCATGCTGGCCGGGTTCGTGCTGGTCGGGACGGCGGCGGGCACGTACCGGATCTCCGAGGTCAGTCCCGGCGCCGTCGGGCCGGCCGCGATCGGGCTGATCCTGGCCGGCGCCCTGGCGAAGTCGGCGGTCTTCCCGTTCAGCTCGTGGCTGCCCGCGGCCATGGCGGCGCCGACGCCGGTCTCGGCGTACCTGCACGCGGCCGCGATGGTGAAGGCGGGCGTGTACCTGGTGGCGCGGCTCGGGCCGGCGGCCGGGGACCTGACAGGGTGGCGGGTGCCGGCGGTGGCGCTCGGGCTGCTGACGATGGTGCTGGGCGGCTGGCGGGCGCTGCGCGAGAGCGACCTGAAACGGCTGCTGGCCTACGGCACGGTCAGCCAGCTCGGCTTCCTGATCGCGCTGTTCGGGTACGGCACGCAGGGGGCGGCGCTCGCGGGCGTGGGCATGCTGCTCGCGCACGCGCTGTTCAAGGCGGCGCTGTTCCTGCTGGTGGGCGTGATCGACCACGCGACCGGCACCAGGGACCTGCGCGAGCTGAGCGGGCTCGGGCGGTCGATGCCGTGGGTGTGCGCGGCGGCGGTGCTGGCCGGGGCGTCGATGGCGGGGGTGCCGCCGCTGGCGGGGTTCGTCGGCAAGGAGGCGGCGTTCGAGGCGCTGAGCGGCGCCCCGTGGCCGCTGGCGGGCGCGGTGGCGGGGTCGGCGCTGACGGCGGCGTACACGTTGCGTTTCCTGTGGGGGGCCTTCGCCGCCAAGCCGGGGCTGGCGGAGCGGCCACTGGAGCGGCCAATGGAGGGGCAGGTGGAGCGGCCGGCCGCGGCGACGTTCGTGCCCGCGGCGCTGCTGGCGGCGCTCGGGCTGGTCCTGGTGCCGTTCTCGTCCTGGTACGGCCACACGATGGAGACCGGCTACGCGGCCTTCTTCCGCGACCCCGGGCACGCCGCCCATCTGGTGGTGTGGAGCGGGTTCGGCCTGCCGCTGCTGCTGTCGGCGGCGGCGCTGGCGGGCGGCGTGGCGCTGTTCCTGGCCAGGGAGCCGGTAGCGAGGATGGGCGCGCGGCTGCACCTGGTGGACTCAGGGCAGGCGTACTGGGCGTTGATCCGCCGCCTCGACCGGCTCGCCATCCAGGTCACCGGCGTGATCCAGCGCGGCTCGGTGCCGGACTACCTGCTGCTCGCGCTGCTGGCCACGATCGGCGTCGGCGTGTTCTCGGTCATCTACGGCGGCACGCCCCGCCTGGAGTCGCCGGTCGTGTGGTGGGAGCGGCCGGAGCAGCTCGTCGTCGCGGTGCTGACGGTCGCGGCGGCCGTGGTGGCGCTGTTCGCCCGCGCGTCCATCTTCCTGGCCGTCATCGTGGGCTTCACCGGGTACGGCACGGCGCTGCTGTTCCTCGTGCACGGCTCGCCCGACCTGGCGCTCACCCAGTTCCTGGCCGAGACGCTCAGCCTGGTGATCTTCGCGCTGGTGCTGCGGCGGCTGCCGATCGACCCGGTCAGAGGGCGGCTGGCCCTGCCGCTGCGCGCCGCGCTCGGCCTGGCCGTGGCCGTGGTGGCGACCGGCGCCGGCATGGAGGCGATGAGCGCCCGCACCGCCGCGCCGGTGGGCGGGCTCATGGAGGCCGCGGCGCGGGAGGCGGGCATCGCCAACATCGTCAGCGCCGTCATCCTCGACATCCGCGCCTGGGACACCCTGGGCGAGAGCTCGGTGCTGATCGTGCTCACGCTGGGCGTGACCAGCCTCGTGTTCCTGCGGCGGCGGTCGTACGCGATCGAGCGGGGCGAGCAGCCGCCCGCCGAGCGTACGCACTGGCTGGCCTCGACGCGGCCGGCGGAGAGGCGGATCGTGCCGTTCGAGATCGCGGCCAGGCTGACCTTCCACACGGTGCTGCTGCTGTCGGTGTTCCTGCTGTTCATCGGGCACAGCGGGGTGGGCGGCGGGTTCGCGGGCGGCATCGTGGCCGGCCTCGCGATCACCGTGCGCTACCTGGCGGGCGGCCGCAACGAGCTGGCCGTGGCGCTGCCGGTGCACGCGGGCGTGCTGATGGGCGTCGGGCTGACCCTCTCGGCGGCGACGGCGCTGATCGGGCTGCTGGCCGGGCAGGCGGCGCTCGACATGCTGGCCACCGACGTGACCGTACCGGTGCTCGGGCACGTGCATCTGTCCACGGGGCTGCTGTTCGACATCGGCGTCTACCTGTCGGTCATCGGGATGGTGCAGGACGTGCTGCGCGGCCTCGGCGCGGAGCTGGACCGGCAGATCGACGCCGGGGAGGGCGCGGAGCCGGACGCCGGGGAGGAGGGGTGAACGCGCCGCTGCTGCCCTTCGCCGCCTCCTGCGCCCTGATCGCGGCCGGGGTGGCGCTGCTGCTGGAGCGGAGCCTGGTCCGGGTGCTGGCCGGCGTGATCATGCTGGGCAACGGGGTGAACCTGCTCATCGTCACCGCCGGTGGCAACGCGGGCGTGCCCCCGTTCGTCGGGGCGGCGGGCAAGGCCGATCCGCTGCCGCAGGCCATGGTGCTCACCGCGATCGTCATCACGCTGGGGGTGACCGCGTTCGTCCTGGCCATGGTGCACCGCTCGTGGCAGCTCACCGGCAGCGACGAGGTCCAGGACGACACCGAGGACCGGCGGGTGCGGCTGCGCGCCCGGCGCGGCGCGCTGAGCCAGGCCCTGCACCGCCGCAACGACGCCTACCGGCGGCTGATCGCCGAGCAGCGGGCCGAGCTGGCCCGGCTGGAGGCCGAGCAGGCCGAACGGGAGCGGCTGGAGGAGGCGGACCTGGAGCGGCGCATCGACCGCGTCCACGTCGAGCTGGAGCAGTGGGCGCGGCGGCTGCGCGAGCGGGGCGCCACGGAGGAGGAGCTGCAGCGCCGCCTGGAGGAGGCGTCGCTGCGCGAGCCCGCCGTGGACAACGCGCTGCGCATCGAGGAGCTGCGGGAGGAGCACGAGCGGCGCCGGGTCACGCAGGCGGCCAGGGAGCGCGACCTGCGCAGGCAGCTCAAGGCGCGGCAGCGGGAGGCGCGCCGGGAGCTGCGCGCCGCCATCCGCCGCGAGCTGGAACGGCAGGCGCTGGCCCAGGACCCGGAGCTGGAGGGCGAGGACTCATGATCCTCGCCATCCCCGTGAACAGGGCCGTGCTGGAAGGGCTGGTGTGCGTGCCGGTGCTGCTGCCCCTGCTGGCCGCCGGGGTGAAGCTGGCCATCGGCGGGCGGCTGCGGCGGCTGCAGTCGCTGCTCAGCATCGGCACGATGAGCCTGACGCTCGCGGTGTCGGTGCTGCTGCTGGTGGCGGCCGACTCCGGCGGGCCGCTGGTGACCGAGCTCGGCGGCTGGCCCGCGCCCGTCGGGATCTGCCTGGTGGCCGACCGGCTCTCCACGCTGGTGCTGGTGGTGTCGTCGGCGGTGACGCTGTGCGTCATGGTCTACTCCATCGCCAACGCCTACGACGAGCAGGAGCACGACGCGCCGATGGCGATCTTCCATCCGGCGTTCCTGGTGATGGTGGCGGGGGTGGCCGACGCGTTCCTGTCGGGCGACCTGTTCAACCTGTTCGTGGGCTTCGAGCTGCTGCTCAGCGGCTCGTACGTGCTGCTGACCTTCGGCGGCACGGAGGCGCGGATCCGGGCCGGGGCGACGTACACGCTGATGGCGCTGGCGTCGTCGATGTTGTTCCTGATCGCGCTGGCGATCACGTACGCGGCCACGGGCACCCTGTCGCTGGCCCAGCTCGCCACCCGCTTCGCCACGCTGCCGACACAGGTGAAGCTGCTGGTGGAGCTGACGCTGCTGCTGGTGTTCGCGATCAAGGCGGCGCTGTTCCCGATGTCGGCCTGGCTGCCCGACTCCTACCCGACCGCGCCGGCCCCGGCGACGGCGGTCTTCGCCGGCCTGCTCACCAAGGTCGGCGTGTACGCGATCATCCGCCTGGAGGCGCTGCTGTTCCCCGGCGGCCCGGTCTCGACGCTGCTCATGTGGGTGGCGCTGGCCACGATGCTGACCGGCGTGCTCGGCGCGGTGGCGCAGACCGACATCAAGCGGATGCTCTCCTTCACGCTGGTCAGCCACATCGGGTACATGGTGTTCGGGGTGGCGCTGTCCACGGTCGCCGGCATGGCGGGCGCGATCTTCTACGTGGTGCACCACATCACCGTGCAGACCAGCCTGTTCCTGGTGACCGGGCTGATCGAGCGGCGGACCGGGACGACGTCGGTGAACCGGCTGGGCGGGCTCATGAAGGCGGCGCCGCTGATCGCCGTGCTGTTCTTCGTGCCCGCGATGAACCTGTCCGGCATCCCGCCGATGTCGGGCTTCCTCGGCAAGCTGATGCTGGTGCAGGCGGGGCTGGCGCACGGCGGGCCGCTGCCGGTGGCGCTCGTGGCGGCCGGGCTGGTGACGAGCCTGCTCACCCTGTACGCCGTCGCGAAGACGTGGGCGAAGGCGTTCTGGCGGGAGACCCGGGAGGAGCGGGCGGGCACGGTGGTGGAGAGCGAGGAGGACACCGGCGAGGAGCCGACGGTCACCACGACCACGCTGCCGGCGGCGCTGGCGGGGCCGGTGGCCGCGCTGGTGGCCCTCGGGCTGGCGTACACGGTGCTGGCCGGGCCGCTGTCGGCGCTGACCTGGCGGACGGCCGGCGAGCTGATGGAGCGCGAGCCGTACGTCTCGGCGGTGCTGGGAGACCGGCGGTGAACGGGCGGCCGCTGGCCCCGCGCGTGCTGGGCCGCAGGGTGCCGCTGCCGCTGGTGGCCTGGCTGACGCTGGTGTGGGTGACGTTGTGGGGCGAGGTGTCGCCGGGCAACGTGCTGGGCGGGATCGCGGCGGGCACGGTGGTGTCGTGGCTGCTGCCGCTGCCCGCACTCGACCCCGGCATCAGGATCCGGCCCGTCGCGCTGGCGCGCTTCCTGCTGTACTTCGGATGGGACCTGGTGGCCTCCACGGCGCGGGTGGTGTTCTACGTGTTCCGGCCGGGGCCGCCGCCCGCGCAGCTCGTCCGGGTGCGCCTGCGCACGTCGTCGGAGCCCATGACGGTGCTCATCATGACCGCGCTGTCGAACGTGCCCGGCAGCATCGTGGTGGAGGCCTACCTCGCCGAGCAGTGCCTGATGCTGCACGTCCTCGGCATCCCGGGCGACGCGACGGAGAAGGTGCGCGGCGACGTGACCGCGCTGGAGTCGCGGGTGGTGGCCGCGTTCGGCACCCGCGCGGACCGGGAGGAGCTGGGGACGCCGTGACCCTGGTGTACGCGCTGACGCTGGCGCTGCTCGGCGTGGCCGCCGCGCTGACGCTGTACCGGGCGGCGCGCGGCCCGTCGATGCTGGACCGGGCCGTGTCGCTGGACGTGATGACGTCGCTGTCGATGTGCGGCGCGGGCGCGTTCGCGGTGGCCAGGGACGACTACTCCGACCTGCCGATCCTGCTGGTGCTGTCGCTGCTGGGGTTCGTCGGGTCGGTGTCGCTGGCCCGGTTCTTCACCGCCCGGTCCGGCGGCAGGAGGCCCAGATGAGCGGCACGATGAGCTCGCTCGATCCGCTCGCCGGGGCCTGTCTCCTGCTGGGCGCGGTGCTGGCGCTGTCGGCGGGGGCCGGTCTGGTGAAGTTCCGTCACACGCTGGAGCGCATGCACGCCGGGACCAAGCCCCAGGTGGCCGGGGTGCTGCTGGTGCTGCTCGCCATGTGGCTGCACCGGCCCACCTGGGCGACCGCCGGGCCGCTCGCGCTGGTCGGGCTCTCGCAGGTGATCACCGTGGCGGTGGCGGCGTACACGGTGGCGCGGGCCGCCTACGCCCGCGACTCCTCACGGGAGGACGAGGACGACGGGACGTCGCTGCCGCCGGAGGAGCCGTCCGGCACCTCACCGGAGTCCTGATCGTCGCGGTCCTGATCGTCGCCGTTCGCCCGGTCGAGCGCCGCCTGCCCGAACCACGTCCAGAGGGCCAGCACGGCGATCGCGCCGGCGACGGGCCAGGCCAGCCGGGGCCCGAACAGGTAGTCGATCACCAGGCCGGTGGCCGCCGTCATCGACACGATCAGCGCGAGCGCGCCGAGGATGCCGTAGAAGTTGGAGCGCTTCACCAGCAGCTCCTTGCGGCCCTGACGGAACAGCACCCGGTGCTGCGCCGTGGGCGCGATGTAGCAGATCGAGGCCACCGCCGCGCCGACCAGCGCCGCGAAGAACAGCCACCGGTCGGCCGGGGCCAGCCGGTCGAACTGCTGCGAGAACGGCACGGTCAGCAGGAACGCGAACAGCACCTGCACGCCCGTGACCGCGACGCGGGCCCCCTGCAGGAGCTCCACGAAATTGCGGTCCGCCCGTTCCTTGTCCGATTCTCGGCTCACGCGCCCTCCTGTGCCGTCGCCGCGGAATGCGGCGTGAAGAGCGATCTACTTCCACGTAAAAAAGTGTCAAAACCTGGCCATGACGATCTTGGCCGGGGTGATCGGCAGCTCCCTGACGCGGTGGCCGATGGCATGGTGGACGGCGTTGCCGATGGCGGCCGCGGTGCCGACGATGCCGATCTCGCCGATGCCCTTGCTGCCCATCGGGTTGAGCCGCTCGTCCTCCTCCTCCAGCCAGACCGCCTCGACGTCCGGGACGTCGGCGCAGGCCGGGATGTGGTACTGGGCGAGGTCGCGGCGCAGGAAGCCGCCGAACTCCTCGTCGGTCAGCGTCTCCTCCATGAGCGCCATGCCGAGGCCCATCGTCATGCCGCCGATGAACTGCGAGCGGGCCAGCCTGGCGTCCACGATGCGGCCCGCGGCGAACACGCCGAGCAGCCGCGACACGCGGATCTCGCCGGTCACGGCGCTGACCCGTACCTCGGCGAACTGCGCGCCGAAGGCGTGCCTGGCCAGCTCGGAGTCCTGCCCGACCTCCTCGGTGGTGTCCGCGCGGCCCTCCCTGCCGTCCTTCTTCAGCTCCTCGCAGGCGCGTACGACGGCCGACCCCCAGGAGGCCGTGCCCATCGAGCCGCCGGCGACCGGCGCGGCCGGCAGGTCGCTGTCGCCGAGCTCGACGTGCACCCGGTCGGGGGCGACGCCCAGCGTCTCGGCGGCGATCCTGGTGAGCGCGGTGCGCGCGCCGGTGCCGATGTCGGCCGCGGCCACCTGGACGAGGAAGCCGCCGTCGCGCACGCACGCCACGGCCTGGCACGGGCTCCGCTTCGCCGGGTAGGTGGAGGCGGCCACCCCGGTGCCGATCAGCCACTCCCCGTCGCGCCGGACGCCCGGCTCCGGGTCGCGCCGCTCCCAGCCGAAGCGGCGGGCGCCCTCGCGCAGGCAGCCGGCCAGGTCACGGGAGCTGAACGGCAGGCCGCTCTCCGGCTCGGTCTCGGGCTCGTTGCGCAGCCGCAGCTCGACCGGGTCGACGCCGGCCGCGTAGGCCAGCTCGTCCATGGCCGACTCCAGGGCGTACATGCCGGGGCACTCCCCCGGGGCGCGCATCCACGACGGGGTGGCGACGTCCAGCCGGACCAGGCGGTGCGCGGTGCGCAGGGCCGGGGTGGCGTACATGACACGGGCCGGGACGGCGGTCTGCTCGGCGAACTCCTTCAGCGTCGAGCTCTGCTCGTAGGCGACGTGCTCCAGCGCGGTCAGCCGGCCCTCGCCGTCCGCGCCGAGGCGCAGCCGCTGGATGGTGGGTGTGCGGTAGCCGGTCACGTCGAACATCTGCTGCCGGGTCAGCGCCACCTTGACCGGCCGGTCCGTGACGCGCGCGGCGAGGGCGGCCAGCACGGCGTGCGGCCGGGTGGTGCCCTTGGAGCCGAAGCCGCCGCCGACGTGCCTGGCCACCACGCGGACCCGGCCGGGCGGCAGGCCCAGCGTCTTCGCGATCATGTCGCGGTCGGTGGTGGCGCCCTGCGTGGAGTCGTAGACCAGCAGGGTGCCCTCGGCGTCCCACACGGCGAGCGCGGCGTGCGGCTCCATCGCGTTGTTGTGCAGGACGGGCGTCGTGTACGTCACGTCCACGACGGTCGCCGCCTCCGCCAGCCCGGCCTCGACGTCGCCCTGCTCGGTGTCGGAGGGGAAGTTCGGGTTGACGACCTCCGGTCGGTAGAGGCCCGGGTGGTCGGCGCGCAGGCTGACGTCGTGGTCGGCGGGCTCGTACTCGACCCGGACGGCGTCGGCGGCGGCGCGCGCCTCGTCGTAGGTCTCCGCCACGACGGCGGCGATGATCTGGCCGCGGTAGGCGACCTCGCGCCGCTGGAACAGCGCCAGCTCGGCGTCGGCGTCCTCGGCCAGCTCGGGCGGGTCGGCCACGGACAGCACGGCGAGCACGCCGGGCATGTCGAGCGCGGCGGCGGCGTCCACCCGGGCGACCCGGCCCTTGGCGATGAGCGACTGGACGGGATAGGCGTACGCGACGCCCTCGACCGGGTACTCGGCCGCGTACGTGGCCAGCCCGGTGACCTTGACGCGGCCCTCGACGCGATTCACGGTGCCAGCTCCTCCAGCGTGTTGACGATCAGGTCGCGGGCCATCGGGACCTTGTAGGCGTTGCGCGGCAGCGGCCTGGCCTGCTCCAGCTCTGCCTCGGCGGCGGCCAGGAACGTCCCGCCGGTCGCCGGGCGGCCGATCAGCTCCCGCTCGGCCCGCTCGGCCCGCCAGGGCACGTGCGCAAGGCCGCCGAGCGCGATGCGGCACCCGGCCACGGTCCCGTCGGCGGCGACGTCGAGCACGGCCGCGATGGACACCAGGGCGAAGGCGAACGAGGCCCGCTCGCGCACCTTGCGGTAGAGGGACGCGCCGGGCGGCGGCGCGGGCAGCTCGACGGCGGTGATGAGGTCGCCGGGCTCCAGCACGGTGTCGCGTTCCGGGGCCTCGCCGGGCAGGCGGTGCAGGCCGGGCATGGGGACGATGCGGTCGCCTCCAGGGCCGGTGACGTGCACCTCCGCCTCCAGCGCGGCCAGCGCCACCGCCATGTCGGACGGGTGGGTGGCCACGCACGCGCCGGAGTGGCCGAGCACGGCCAGGTTGGAGTGGTCGCCCTCGATGGCGGGGCAGCCGGAGCCGGGCCGGCGTTTGTTGCACGGCCTGCTCACGTCCTGGAAGTAGGCGCAGCGGGTGCGCTGCAGCAGGTTCCCGGCCACGGTGGCCATGTTGCGGATCTGGCCGGAGGCGCCGGTGAGCACCGCGCGGGCGAGCATCGGGTAGCGGGCGCGCACCAGCGGATGGGCGGCGAGGTCGGTGTTGCGCACCGCCGCGCCGACGCGCAGCCGGCCGCGGACCTCCTCGACCGCGTCGAGCGGCAGCCGGCTGACGTCCAGCAGGTGCTCGGGGCGGGCCACGCCGAGGCGCATGAGGTCGACGAGGTTGGTGCCGCCGCCCAGGTACATGGTGCCGGGGCGGTAGCGGCGCACGGCGTCGGCGGCGCTGGTGGCGCGGGCGTAGTCGAACGGCCTCATCGGGCGACCTCGGAGATGGCGCTGACGATGTTGACGTACGCGCCGCAGCGGCACAGGTTGCCGCTCATGCGCTCCCTGATCTCGTGCGGGGTGAGCTCGGGGTCGTCCAGGAGGTTCTCGGTGACGGCGCTCGGGCCCGGCTCCCCGAGCATGCCGGCCGCCGAGCAGAGCTGGCCGGGGGTGCAGTAGCCGCACTGGAAGGCGTCGTGCTCGATGAAGGCGGCCTGCAGCGGGTGCAGCTGCTCGCCGTCGGCGAGCCCCTCGACGGTGGTGACGGAGAGGCCGTCCATGGCGACCGCCAGCGCCAGGCAGGAGTTGGCCCGCCGCCCTTCGACGAGGACGGTGCAGGCGCCGCACTGCCCGTGGTCGCACCCCTTCTTCGAGCCGATCAGCCCCAGCCGCTCGCGCAGCAGGTCGAGCAGCGACATTCGGGGGTCGACGTCGAGCGGGTGCGGCCTGCCGTTCACCGTAAGGCGGATGTCCATGAGCGCTCGCTACCCGACCTGATCGCCGGGCAACCTCCGGGGGCGGTAAAGCGCCTTCGTCCGCAGCCGTCCGTTTTGCGCGGGCGGTGGCGGGTAGCCGGGGGCGCATGGGCCTGGCGTTCGACGAGCGGATGAGCGAATCGGCGGCGGTGCTGACCGTCAACGCGGGCTCCTCCAGCCTGCGTCTCGACCTGGTGCAGGGCGGCTGCGTGCTGGACAGCGCGCACGCCGAACGGGCCGCCGACCCGGCCGCGGCGCGGGAGGAGCTGGCGCGTTTCCTCGGCGGGCACTTCGACCGGGACATCCGGGCGGTGGCGCACCGCCTGGTGCACGGCGGCGAGGCGGTGCGCGCCCCGGCGGTCGCCGACGACGAGACGGTGGAGGCGCTGCGCGGCGTGACGAGCCTCGCGCCGCTGCACCTGCCGCCCGCGCTGGCGCTGCTGGAGGCCGCCCGCGAGCAGCTTCCCGCGGTGCCGCACGTGCTCTGCCCGGACACCGCCTTCCACGCGGAGCTGCCGGAGGAGGCGGCGACGTACGCGCTGCCGCGCGAGTGGCGCGAGAAGCACGGCCTGCGCCGCTACGGCTTCCACGGCCTGTCCTACGCCTGGGCCGCCGACCGTACGGCGGAGCTGCTCGGCCGGCCGCTCGCCGAGTTGGAGCTGCTGATGACGCACCTGGGCGGCGGGTGCTCGGCGTGCGCGCTGTCGGGCGGGCGCAGCGTGGACACCTCGATGGGGTTCACGCCGCTGGAGGGCATGCCCATGAGCAAGCGCTCGGGCAGCGTCGATCCCGGGATGCTGACCTGGCTGCTGGCCGAGGGCCGCCTGAGCCTGGACGAGCTGAGCGAAGGGCTGGAACGGCGTTCCGGGCTGCTCGGCCTGTCCGGACGCTCCGGCGACACCCGCGAGCTGGTCGCCGCCGAGCGCGACGGCGACAAGGACGCCGGGCTCGCGCTGCGCGTGTTCGCCCACCGGGTGGCGCGGGAGATCGCCGCCGCGGCCACGTCGCTGCCGCGCGTGGACGCGCTGGTGTTCACCGGCGAGATCGGCTGGGACCAGCCCGAGGTGCGCGAGGCGGTCTGCCGGCGGCTCGGGCCGCTCGGGATCGAGCCTCCCGCGCTCACCGGCCGCCGCGACGACGGGCCGGTCAGCGCGGACGGGGCCGCCGTACCCGTTCTGGTGGTGCAGGTGCGCGAGGAGCTGCAGCTCGCCCGCGAATGCCTGCGCGTCCTCGGCGAGGAGGACCCGTGACCCGGGCCGCATGACCTGCCCGGCACCGCATGACCTGCCACGCCCCGGCTTGCCGCCCCCGCCCCCTCTCCCGTCCCCGTGCCGCCCCCGTGCCCGGTGGTTTGTCGGTGCGGGATGGTTGGATCGTCCGTGTGGAGGCGTCGGTCGAGCAGCTCGTCTACGTCCGCGAGGACTCTTACACCGTCGCGCGCATGAGCGCCGACGGCGAGCCCGGCTTCGTGGCGACCGGCCGGGCGCTGGCCGGGGTGCAGCCGGGCGAGACGCTGCGCCTGCACGGCGAGTGGGGCCGGCACGCCCGCCACGGGCGGCGCTTCGCGGTGTCCGGGTGCGAGCGCGTCACCCCGTCGTCGGTCCGGGCCATCCGCATCTATCTCGGCTCCGGCCTGGTCAGGGGCATCGGGCCGCGCCTCGCGCACGCCATCGTCGAGCACTTCGGCGAGGCCACGCTCAAGGTCATCGACGCCGAGCCTGAGCGGCTGACCGAGGTGGTCAACATCGGGCCGCTGCGGCAGGCGCAGATCGTGGAGGCCTGGCGGGAGCAGAAGGCCATCGCCGCGCTGATGGTGACGTTGCAGGGGCTCGGGGTGAGCCCGCTGCTCGCGGCCAAGATCTACCAGGCGTTCGGGCAGGACGCCGACGAGGTGCTGGCGACCGACCCCTACCGGCTGATCGGGCGGGTGCGGGGCATCGCGTTCCGGGTGGCCGACCGCATCGCGCTGCAGTCGGGGGTGCCCGAGCGCAGCCCGCAGCGGGTCAGGGCGGCGCTGCTCGACCGGCTGGAGGCGGCGGGGAGCCGCGACGGCCACTGCTACCTCCCGGTCGCCGCCCTCGTCCGCGAGACGGCCGAGCTGATCGAGCAGGACCAGGACCTGGTGCGCCCGCAGCTCGACGCGCTGGTCGCCGAGCGCCGCCTGGCGGTGGAGACCTCGCCCGCCCAGCCGGGTCAGCTCGTGGCCTACGCCAAGCACGTGCACGCCCGCGAGCAGGCGCTGGCCACGCACCTCGCCCGGCTGCTCAGGGCCCGTTCGACGCTGCCGCTGCGCGCCTTCCGCGAGGACGACTCGCTCCACGACGACCAGCGGGCGGCCGTCACCATGGCGCTGACCAGCACGGTCGCGGTGATCACCGGTGGGCCGGGGGTGGGCAAGAGCCACACGGTCCGGGCCATCGCGACCGCGGTGCGGCAGGCGGGCGGCACGGTCACGCTCGCCGCGCCGACCGGCAAGGCCGCCAAGCGGCTGTCGGAGCTGACCGGGCTGCCGGCGATGACCGTCCACCGCATGCTGGCCCAGCAGCCCGACCCCGAGCCCGGCACGCTGTTCGACGAGCGGCCCTCGCGGGCCGACCTCATCGTGGTGGACGAGGCGTCCATGCTCGACCTGCACCTGGCCACCCGGCTGGTGGCGGCCGTCCCGTCCGGCAGCCACCTGCTGCTCATCGGCGACAGCGACCAGCTCCCGAGCATCGGGCCCGGCGACGTCCTGGCCGACCTGCTGCGGGTGCCCGGCGTCCCGCGCATCCAGCTCACCCACGTCTTCCGGCAGGCGGGCGGCAGCGGCATCGTCGAGGCGGCCCACCGCATCCGCGCCGGGCGCATGCCGGCCACGCCGGGCCGGGGCGGCTTCTGGTTCGAGGAGCTCGACGACCCCGCGCAGGTCGCCCAGCGGGTCGCCCATCTCGCCATGGTCGCGATCCCGCGCAAGCAGGGCGTCGAGCCCAGCCAGGTCCAGGTGCTGTGCCCGATGCGCAAGGGCGAGACCGGCGCCACCGCCCTCGGGCGGCTCATCCAGGACCGGCTCAACCCGGCCGCCGACGACAAGCCCGAGCACTGGTCGGCAGCCACGGTGTTCCGGGTCGGCGACCGCGTCATGCCGATCCGCAACAACTACGACAAGGGCGTCTTCAACGGCGAGACGGGCACGGTGACGGCCGTCACCCCGGCCGAGCGCACGATCACCATCCGCACCGACGACGGCGAGAGCGTCGCCTACGGCTTCGACGAGCTCGACGACCTCACCCACGCCTACGCGATCAGCGTGCACCGCTCACAGGGCAGCGAATACCCGTTCGTGGTGGCGCCGATCGTCGCCGAGTCCGGCGGCATCATGCTGCGCCGCAAGCTCCTCTACACCCTGGTCACCAGGGCCAGGGCGTGGGTGGTGCTGGTGGGGCAGCGCGAGGCGCTGGAGCTGGCCGTCCACCGGGTCGGTTCCCGCCGCAACACCGGCCTGGCCCGCCGCCTGGCCCTGACCCTGGAGACCCCGCCGACGGAGACAGCGGAGACCTGAGAGTGGACGAAGACGTGATGCGGCGCCGCCTGGTCCGCGTATCCAAATTCCTGGCCCGCCACCTGCGCCACGACCCCGGGCGCATCGGCCTCACCCTCGACCCGGCCGGCTGGGTGCCGGTCGAGGAGCTGCTGTCGGCCGCCGCCGCGCACGGCTTCCCGATCACGCCCGCCGAGCTGGCGCGGGTGGTGGAGACCGATGACAAGCGCCGCTACGTCATCGAGGACGGCCGCATCCGCGCCAGCCAGGGTCACTCGGTGCCGGTCGAGCTGGGCCTGCCGCCCGCCGAGCCGCCCGAGGTGCTCTACCACGGCACGGTGGGCCGCTTCCTGTCCGCGATCCGGCGCGAGGGGCTGCGCCCGATGGGCCGCCACCATGTGCACCTGTCGCCCGACCGCGACACCGCCGTCCGCGTCGGCGCCCGCCGGGGCGCGCCCGTCGTGCTGGTGGTGCGAGCGGGCGCGATGCACGCCGACGGGCACGTCTTCCACCTCAGCGCCAACGGCGTCTGGCTGACCGGCCACGTCCCCCCGGCCTACCTCGCCTTCTGAAGCGTGGCGCGGGCGGCCATGAGGGCGAAGCCGAGCAGGTTGAGCCCCTGCCAGGTGGCCGGGGAGGCGGCGCGTTCGTCGGCGGCGGCCAGGCCGATGCCCCACACGCGGTCGCGGGGGCTCGCCTCGACCAGCACCCGCCCGGAGGTGCCGAGCAGATAGGCGGCCAGGTCGGCGTGCTGGCCGAACTTGGCGGCGTTGCCCCGCGCCACGATGGCGAAACGCTCCCCGGCCCAGGTCGCCTCGTCGAAGCCGCGCACACCGCGGCCGAGGTCCTTGGCCTCGGCCGGGTGCCCGGCCGCGAGGATCCGCTCGGCGGTCTCGCCGTCGCCGAACAGCCACGCCTTGTGCGCCATCATGTAGTGCTCGGCCGAGGCGTAGACGTGGCCGTCCTCGGTGAACGTCACCGGCCACCACTGGCTGAGGCAGCCCGGCCCCACGCCGCCGCCGCGCGGCGGCCGGTGGCCCCAGAAGTAGAGGTACTTCAGCCGGAGACCGGCGCGTTCGGCGGCGACGGCCTCCTCGACGGTCATGGGCAGGGCGGGTTCGTCGGACATGAGAGTGACTGTCCCACAGATCACGGTTGTTCAGCCGAGTGATCGGCGGCACGGTGCAGCCGGGCGGCGAGGGTGCGCAGGGTGGCCGCCAGTTCGGGCGGGTCGAGCACCTCGAAGTCGAAGCCCTTGGCGGCGACGTACGCGGCCAGCTCGTCGAGGGAGTCGGCGCCCGCCGTGAACAGGCAGCGCTCGCCGTCCACCGGCTCCAGCCGGCCCGCGCCCGGCGAGGTGCGCGGGGCGACGGCGGCGAGCGGGGCGTGGAAGAGGATCCGGGCCTGGTGCCGGTAGGGGGCGGTGGTGATGCCGCGCGAGACGTACGCCGCCGCGTCGTCCCCCGGCGGCGTGCGCGGCGTGAACCGGGCGCCGGGCAGGCCCAGCAGCTCCTCGACGCGGTCCATCCTGAACGTCCGCCAGTCGCGCCGGCCGACGTCCCACGCCAGCAGGTACCAGCGGCGCGGCGTGTGGACCAGCCGGTGCGGCTCCACCTCCCGCTCGCTCGCCCCGTCGCGGCCCCGGTAGCGCAGCCGCAGCCGCCGGTGGTCGCGGCAGGCGGCGGCGACGGCGGTGAGCAGGTCGGCGCCGACGCCGACGCCGGGGACGGCGGCCCCGGCCAGCGGGACGGTCGCGGCCTCGAACGCCGACACCCGGTGCCGCAGCCGCGACGGCAGCACCTGCCGCAGCTTGGCCAGCGCGCGCAGCGCGGCCTCCTCCAGCCCGGCGACGCTGCCGGTGGCGGCGGTGCGCAGGCTGAGCGCGACGGCCACCGCCTCCTCGTCGTCGAGCAGCAGCGGCGGCAGCGCCGCGCCCACGCCCAGCCGGTAGCCGCCGGCCACGCCGGGAGCGGCGTCCACCGGGTAGCCGAGCTCGCGCAGCCGCCCGACGTCGCGCCGCACCGTGCGCAGGCCGACGCCGAGCCGGTCGGCCAGCTCGCTGCCGGTCCAGTCGGCCCGGGACTGGAGGAGGGACAGCAGGCGGAGCAACCGTGCCGAGGTTTCCAGCATGGCCGACATTCTGCCGCGCATCGGTGCCCGGACCTGTCACCGATTCCTTCTACCGTGCTGCGCATGGAGACCTCGCGCATCGCGCCGTACCGCATCGACATCCCCCAGACCGCCCTCGACGACCTGCGCGACCGCCTGCGCCGCACCCGCTGGGCCCCGGAGCTGCCCGGCGCCGGATGGGAACGCGGCGTGCCGACCGGCTACCTGCGGGAGCTGGCCGCGTACTGGGCGGGCGGCTTCGACTGGCGCGCCCAGGAGGCGGCGCTCAACGCCTTCCCGCAGTTCACCACCACGATCGACGGCGCGAACGTGCACTTCCTGCACGTACGCTCGGCCGTGCCCGAGGCGACGCCGCTGCTGCTCCTGCACGGCTGGCCGGGATCGGTGGTGGAGTTCCTCGACGTCATCGGGCCGCTCACCGACCCGGCCGCGTACGGCGGCGCCGCGTCCGACGCCTTCCACCTGGTGATCCCGTCGCTGCCCGGCTACGGCTTCTCCGGCCCGCTGCCGGACACCGGCTGGACCGACGGCCGCACCGCCGCCGCGCTGGCCACGCTCATGGACCGGCTCGGCTACGACCGCTACGGCGTGCAGGGCGGCGACGTCAGCGCCTTCATCGCGCCGCTCATCGGCCGGGCCGCGCCGGAGCACGTCATCGGCGTGCACGTCAACGCGCTGCTCACGTTCCCGAACGGCGACCCGGCGATCATGGGCGCGCTCACCGACGCCGAGCGGGCCCGGCTGGCCGGGATGGAGGAGTGGCAGCGGAAGCTGGGCGCGTACATGAATCTTCAGGGCACCCGCCCGCAGACGATCGCGGCCGCGCTGCACGACTCCCCCGCCGGGCAGCTCGCCTGGATCGTGGAGAAGTTCAAGGACTGGACGGACCCGGCGGCGAAGCTGCCCGAGGACGCCGTGGACCGCGACCGCATCCTCACCGACGTGAGCATCTACTGGTTCACCGAGACGGCGGGCCCGGCCGCCCACACCTACTACGAGCGCTTCAACGACGCGGCCGCGTGGGCGCCGAAGCCGCGCGGGACGGCGCCGACGGGCGTGGCCGTCTTCCCGACCGACTTCTCGGTCCGGCCGCTGGCCGAGCCGGTCCACAACGTCGTGCGCTGGTCGGAGTTCGACCGCGGCGGCCACTTCGCCGCGCTGGAGGCGCCGGACCTGCTCGTGGCCGAGCTGCGCGCCCTCTTCGCCGGGCTGCGCTAGCGAAGGCGGCCCTGACCTGCGGTTATCCCCCCGGGGTGCGGGTAGCCGCAGGTGCATGCCGAAGAAGAAGGACCAGCCGAAGAAGGACGCGCTCGCCAAGGGCGACCAGGTGAGCTGGCGCAGCCACGGCGGCACCGCCGAGGGCGAGGTGGAGAAGAAGATCACCAAGCGGACGAAGGCCGCCGGCCGCACCGTCGCCGCCTCGCCCGAGGAGCCCCAGTACGTGGTGCGCAGCGACAAGAGCGGCGGCGAGGCCGTGCACAAGGCGTCGGCGCTCAAGAAGCGGAAGAAGAAATGAGCGACGACCGCCGCGAGATCGCCGCCGAGTTCGACCGGGCCGTGAACATGACGGTCAAGGAGCTGGAGCACTGGCTGACCACCGAGGAGTCGAGGTCGGTCGGGCAGAAGGAGGACGGCGCGGGCGAGTCGACCGGCCACGAGTCCGGCCGCCGCATCGTCGCACTGCTGCACCGCCGCAGGTCGGAGTGGGGCGACGACGACTACGCCCACATGAGGAAGGTCATCGGGTACGTGCACCGGCACCTCGCCCAGCGCCCTTCCGGCGACGTCAGGGAGACGCGGTGGCGGTACTCGCTGATGAACTGGGGGCACGACCCGCTCAAGTGATCGGGGTCTCCCGGGCGTTCGCGCCCGTCCGGGACCGCTGCCGCGCACGCGAGGGGTATGGTGGGGCGCGGTGAGCCGGGAAGTCTGGTCGGCTTTGGATCGGCGACCGAACGTGTCCCGGAGGGTGTTGCGCGATGCGCTGGAGTGATGGCGGCGATCGATGATGCGCGCGACCTCGACGCTTTTAGCGAGATTCCAGCACCCGGCCCAGGTCGTGGCCGCCGGTTTCGCCGTGGCGATCGGGCTCGGGGCGCTGCTGCTGTCGCTGCCCGCCGCCACCGCCGGGGACGTGTCGGCGGGATGGTTGAACGCACTGTTCACGGCCGCCTCCGCGGTCTGTGTGACCGGGCTCGTGCTGGTGGACACCGAGGCGCACTGGTCGGTCTTCGGCGAGGTGGTCATCGCCGGGCTGGCCCAGGTGGGCGGCCTCGGCATCATGACGATGGCCACGGTCTTCACCCTGCTCGTGTCGGGCCGCCTCGGGCTGCGCGCCCGCATCGCCGCCCAGACGGAGACCAAGACGCTCAGCATGAGCGACGTGCGCCGGCTCGTGCTGAAGGTGGTGGCCTTCAGCCTCGTCTGCGAGGCGGTGGCCGCCGCCGTGCTCACCGGCCGGTTCGTGCTCGGTTACGGCGAGTCGTTCGGCCGCGCGCTCTACCTGGGCGTCTTCCACGCGGTCACGGCGTTCAACAGCGCCGGGTTCGCGCTGTGGCCGGACAGCCTCATGCGCTTCGTCACCGACCCGTGGATCTGCCTGACGGTCGCGATCGCGGCCATCGTCGGCGGGCTGGGGTTCCCGGTGGTGTTCGAGCTGGCCCGCCTCTGGCGGCAGCCGAGCAAGTGGACGGTGCTGACCAGGATCACCGTCGGCACCAGCGTGATCCTGCTGGTGTCCGGCACCCTCGTCTTCCTCGCCACCGAGTGGCGCAACCCGGCCACGCTCGGCGGGCTCGACGACGGGCACAAGCTGATGGCCGCCTTCTTCACCGCCGTCATGCCGCGTTCGGCCGGGTTCAACGTGCTGGACATCGCGCAGATGTACCCGTCGAGCTGGCTGGCGACCGACCTGCTGATGTTCATCGGCGGCGGCAGCGCCGGCACCGCGGGCGGCATCAAGGTCACCACGTTCGGCATGCTGGCCTTCATCGTCTGGACCGAGATGCGGGGCGAGAGCCGGGTCAACATCGGCCGGCGGCGGCTGCCGGAGACCACGCAGCGCCAGGTCGTCACGATCACGGTGCTGGGGGTGGCGCTGGTGGCGGTCTCGACGTACGTGCTGCTCGCGCTCACCCCCTACAAGCTCGACCAGGTACTGTTCGAGGTCATCTCGGCCTTCGGCACGACCGGGCTGTCCACCGGCATCACCGCGAGCCTCGGCACCCCCGGCCACGTGCTGCTCGCCGTGCTGATGTTCATCGGCCGGATCGGGCCGCTCACCCTGGGGTCCGCGCTGGCACTCAACCGGCGCACCCGCCGTTACGAGCTACCGGAGGAGCGAGTCATCGTTGGCTGACTACAAGAGCAACCCCGTCGTGGTCATCGGGCTGGGCCGGTTCGGCACCGCGCTGGCGCTGGGGCTGACCCGGCGCGGCACCGAGGTCCTGGCCATCGACCACCGGCCCAAGATCACGCAGGCGCTGGCCGGGCAGCTCACCCAGATCGCCACCGCCGACGCCACCGACATGGAGGCGCTGCGCCAGCTCGGCGTCCCCGACTTCTACCGGGCGGTGGTGGCGGTCGGCAGCGACATAGAGGCCAGCATCCTCACCACGTCGCTGCTGGTCGAGCTGGAGATCAACGACATCTGGGCCAAGGCCGTCAGCTCCCAGCACGGCCGCATCCTCGACCGGATCGGCGCCCACCACGTCGTCTTCCCCGAGCACGACATGGGCGAGCGGGTCGCTCACCTGGTCAGCGGCCGGATGCTGGACTTCATGCAGGTCGACGGTGACTTCGCGCTCGCCAAGATCAAACCGCCGAAGGAGTACGTGGGCGTGCCGCTCGGCGAGTCCAACCTGCGGCGCAAGCGCGGCGTCACGATCGTCGCGGTCAAGACGCCGGGCGAGGCGTTCACGTACGCGACCGCCGAGACCGAGCTGTCCTACGGCGACGTCATCCTCGTGTCGGGGCGTACGGAGGAGGTCGAGCGCTTCGCCGAGCTGCCCTGACGGGCGCGCCCGCTAGGCTTCGGGAGGAGGACACCGATGCGCGCACACGAGCTCGCCGTCGACTTCCCGACGGTCACCCCGGACACCCCGGCGCTGGAGGCGGCCAGGCTGCTGGCCGACGGCGACCTGCCGGGCCTCATCCTCGCCGACGCCGACGGCCGGCCGATCAGCATCCTGCCCGGCACCGAAGTGCTGCGCCTGGCGGTGCCGCCCTACTGCCGGGACGACCCGGCGCTGGCGCGGGTGGTGGACGAGGCCCACGCCGACCTGTTCCTGCGCCGGCTGGGCGAGCGTACGGTCCGCGAGTGCCTGCCCGAGCAGCCCCGCGAGCTGCCGGTCGCCGACCGGAAGGCGACGGTGCTTGAGCTGGCCGCGCTGATGGCCCGTACGCACAGCCCGCTCGTGGCGGTCGTGGACGCCGATGGGCGGCTGGTGGGCGCGGTCACCCTGCGGGACCTGCTCGGCCACGCCCTCTGACACGCGAGCGTGTCGCCCGGTCGGCCGCGGCCGGCGTCGTAGGGTGGTGCGCATGGTGAGGACCGCGCCCCGACAGCCCGTACCCGCCCGGCGGGCCGACGCCGAGCGCAACATCGCCGCCATCCTGGAGGCCGCCACCCGCCTGCTCAGCGCCGACCCGGCGGGGAGCGTCGCCGACATCGCCAAGGCGGCCGGGGTGGGCCGGGTCACGCTCTATGGGCACTTCCCGTCCCGCGAGGCGCTGGTGGACGCGGTGCTGGAGCACGCGGTCGGCCTGGCCGACGCAGTGCTGGACGACCCCGGGCTCGACGAGCGCCCGGCGCCGGAGGCGATGGCCGCGCTGCTGCACTCGTCATGGGAGGTCCTCGACCGGCACCGCCGCCTGTTCGTGGCCGCCGACCGGATCATGGCCACCGAACGCATCCGTGGGCACCACGAGCGTCCGCTGCGGCGGGTGGAGCGGCTGATCGAGCGAGGCCGCCGAGAGGGTGACTTCCGTACGGACCTGCCGCTGCCGTGGCTGGTGACGACGTTCTTCTCGATCATTCACAGCGCCGCGCAGGAGCGGGAGTCGGGACGGCTGCCGGCGGAGGACGTCGAGCGGGTGCTGGTCACCACGATGCTGTCCCTCCTGGCCTCCCCCGCCTGACGCCCGCGCGCCCTCGGGGGCGACCTCCAGGGAACCGTACCCGGGTACGGTTGTGCGTGCTAACTTGAACACCACTGTTCGAGTTTAGGGGTTGGAACGCATGGAGATCGACGTCTCGCGCGGCGGAGTCCGCGCGCCGGGCGGGTGGGGCGTGCTGGTGCTGCTCTGCCTGGCCCAGTTCATGCTCATCGTGGACATCACGGTCGTGCAGGTCGCGCTGCCGTCCATCGGCGCGGACCTGGCGCTCGGCCGCGAGGCCCTGACGTGGGTGGTGACCGCGTACACGCTGTGCTTCGGCGGGCTCATGGTCCTCGGCGGACGGCTCGCCGACGTGCTCGGCGCCCGCCGGACGCTGCTGGCCGGGCTCGCCCTGTTCACCGCCGCCTCGCTGCTGTGCGGGCTGTCAGGGAGCGGCGCGACGCTGATCGCGGGCCGGGCGCTGCAGGGCGTCGGCGCGGCGCTGCTCTCCCCCGCCGCGCTGGCCGTCATCACCACCGTCTTCCACGGCGAGCGACGCGGGCGGGCGCTCGGCGTCTGGGCGGCCGTCGGCGGCAGCGGCGCCGCCCTCGGCGTGCTCCTCGGCGGGCTGCTCACCGCCGGGCCCGGCTGGGCCTGGGTGTTCGTGGTGAACGTGCCGGTCGGCCTGCTGGTGCTGGCCGCCCTGCCCGCCGTGACGCCCGCCGTGCCGGGGCGGGCGGGGCGGGTGGACGTGCCGGGCGCGCTGCTCGTCACGGCGGCGACCGGCCTGCTCGTCTACGGGGTCGTCACCGCGGGCGAGGCCGGCTGGGGCGCGGCCGCCACGCTGCTGCCGCTGGCCGCGGCCGTGCTGCTCTACGCGCTGTTCGCGGCGGTCCAGCGGACCGCGCGGGCCCCGCTCATGCGGGCCGCGACCCTGGCCAGGCGGCCCGTGATCTCCGGGATGTTCCTCATGCTGACGGCCACCGGCCTCATGCTCGGCCTGTTCTTCATCGGCTCGCTGTACCTCCAGCACGCGCGGGGATTCGGCGCCCTGGAGACCGGCCTGCTCTTCCTGCCCGTGGCGCTGGCGATCACGATCGGCGCGCAGGCCGGCGGGCATCTCGTCCCCCGGCTCGGCGGGCGGCCGGTGGCGGTGGCGGCGTTCGCGCTGACGGCGGCCGGGGCGGCGTGGATGACCATGATCTCGCCGGAGACCAGCCCGTACGCCACGCTGCTGCCCGGGTTCACGCTGGCCGCACTCGGGATCGGGCCCCTGTTCGTGACCGCCACCACGACCACCATGGCCAACGTGCCGCCCGGCGAGAACGGCGTGGCCTCCGGCGTCATCAACACCTTCCACGAGCTGGGCGGCTCGATCGGCGTGGCGGTGGCCTCGGCCGTCGTCGCGCCGAGCCTCGCGCCCGGTGCGGCGGGGATCGGCGGCTTCGTCTCCGGACTGACCGTGTGCGCCATGACGGCCGGGGCGGCGGCGCTCGTCTCGCTCCGGCTGGTGCCGCCCGGCCGGCCCTCGGGGGCGTTCGTCGGTCACGGGCACGGCCACTGACGACGGCTCCTCCGATGAGGATGCCGCGGACGGCTCCCGCCCACTATCCTTCATTGATGGTCCCGAACCGCCGGCGAGACCGGTGACGAGCTGAATGCCCATGTTGACGCTGGCCCACGAACGCCGGCCGGGGGTCACCGTGATCACGGTGTGCGGCGAGCTGGACGCCACCAACCGCGCGCAGCTCGACGACTACGTCAAGGACCTGACGGACGCCCCGCTCGTGTTCGACCTGTCCCGGGTGCCGTTCATGGACAGCTCCGGCCTGCACGTCCTGCTGATGTGCGATGTCCGCTGTCGTCGCGAGGGCGGGGCCGTGCACCTGGCCGCCGTGCAGCCGCTGCCGGCCCGCCTGTTCGAGATCACCGGCGTGCTGTCCCACGTGCCGATGCACGCCACGGTCGAGGAGGCCGTGACGGCGGCGCTCGGCCGGGCCGAACGCTCCGTCTGACGCCCGTAGGGCACCGGTGCCACGCGGATCGCGACGCGCGACCGGCGGACGCGGCGTCCGCGGCGGGTTAGTCTCTGCGTCACCGGAACCACCGGCCCCGGGCGGCTGCCGCGTCACCTCGACGCGCGCGTCCGGCGCCGGCCGCTCGTCGGCGGACTCGTGAGGAGGGCGGAACGCGTGGACGACCCGACAGCCCCAGCGGGCGAGGCCGCCGCCGACCTCGGCAGGCTCGCCGCGACCGTCGAACGGCTGCGGCGCGAGCTGGCCGGCGCGCGCCGCGCCGCCGACGAGCGCGCCCTGGTCGAGCTGGCCAAAGGCGTGCTGGTCGGGCGGCTGCGCTGCGGCCCCGCGCAGGCGGCCGAACAGCTCACCACGCTGGCGGGCCGGAGCGGCCTGTCGCCGGTCGAGGTGGCCGCCGACGTGGTCAACGCGGCCGCGTACGACCGCGTCAGCGTGACCGCGCAGGCCCAGCCGGAGGCCGCGGTGCCGCTGCGCGCCGCCGAGAGCGCCGTCCTCGACGCCGGCGACACGCAGGCCGTGGCCCGCTCCCTGCTGGAGCACGCGCTGCCGCCGCTCGGCGCGACGGCCGTGGCCGTGTGGGCGGCCGGGCCGGACGGGTCGCTGTCGCTGGCGGGGCAGGCGGGTTTCGCCCCGGAGGAGGCCGGGAGCTGGCGGCACGTGCCGCCCGGCGTCGACACCATGGCCGGGCGGTCGCTGGCCGGGCGGCGGACGATCTGGCACTCCGGCGACCTGCCGTCGATCGGCCGCCGCCGCGCCGACCCCGGGGGCCGGGTGACCATGCCGATGACCAGGGGCGGGCGGGTCGTCGGCGTGCTGGAGGTCTGCTGGCCGTACGCGCCGGAGGCGGCGGACGCGTCCCGGGCCGAGCGGCAGATCGAGGCGCTGGCCGAGCTGTGCGCCCACACGCTGACCGCGCCGCCCGGAGGGCCGGCCTCCGACCTGCCGGAGCTGGCCGGTCTGGCCGACGCGCTGCCCGATCCCGCGCTGGTGCTGCGGGCGAGCATGGACGCCCGCGGCGGCCTGGCCGACTTCGAGGTACGGCACGTCAGCCGGCGGCTGCGCGGGGCGCCGGCGCTGGAGGCGTACCCGTTCAAGGCCGGCGGGCTGCTGCTCGAGGCGTTCCCGCAGGCGGCGGGCGGGCTGTTCGGGCACGTCGAGCGGGTGCACGCGACCGGCGAGCCGTTCCGGTCCGAGCGCATGCCGCTGGCGCTGAGCATGACGGGCGTGGCCGACGTGAGCCTCACCCGGCACGGCGAGAACGTGCTGCTGGTGTGGCGCGACCACGACGAGGACGCCCGCCTGGCCGGGCTGCTGGAGCACGCCCAGCGGCTCGGCCGCATCGCCGGGTTCGAGGAGAACTCCGCCACCGGCGAGATCACCTGGACCGCCCAGCTCTACGCGCTGTACGGCCTGTCGCCGGGCGAGCCGCCGGTGCCGCTGGAGCGGCTGCGCGAGCACGCCCACCCCGACGACGGGGTCACCGTCGGCCGTTTCCTGCGCACCGTGCTGCATCACCGGCGCTTCGCCGCCGCCGCGTTCCGGCTGCGGCGCGCGGACGGCATGGCCAGGCACCTGCGGGTGGTCGCCGAGCCGGTCTTCGGTCCGGGCGGGCGGCTCATGGCGGTGCGGGGGGCGTACCAGGACATCTCCTCGCAGCACTGGACGGAGGTGGCGCTCGCCGTCACCCGTGACCAGCTCGCCCACAGCGAGCAGGAGTCCGCCGAGCGCAACCTGCTGGCGCTGCGGCTCCAGCACGCGATCATGCCGCCGTCGCACGGCACGACGCGCTCCGACGGGCTGCGCATCGCCGTGCGCTACCGGCCCGCGCAGAAGGACCACCTGGTCGGGGGCGACTGGTACGACGTGGTCACGCTGCCGTCCCGGCAGATCCTGCTGTCGGTCGGTGACGTGGCCGGGCACGGGATGGAGGCGGCCACCGGCATGGTGGTGCTGCGCAACGCGCTGCGCGGCCTGGCCGCCACGGGCGCCGGGCCCGCCCGGCTCATGTCGTGGCTCAACCTGGTCGCCTGCCACCTCGCCGACCCCATGACCGCGACGGCGGTGTGCGGCCTGTACGACCCGGCCACCCGGGTCCTGACCTGGGCCAGGGCCGGTCACCTGCCGCCGATCCTGCTGCGGGAGCCGGACGGCCGCGAGCTGCCGATGATCAAGGGGCCGCTGCTGGGGGCGTTCCCCGACGCCGCGTACGAGGAGGGGCGGGTGCAGCTGCGCGCGGACGACACCCTGCTGCTCTACACCGACGGCCTCATCGAGCGGCGCGACCGCAACCTGCGCCACGCGCAGGACCGCCTGCTCGCCATCGCCACCCGTGGCGCCGCCTCCCTGGACGACCGCCTGGACGACCTGCTCATCCACTGCGGCTCCGACACCGACGACGACACCTGCCTCATCGGCGTCCAGCTCACCTGAGACGATCAAGAGCGTGACCCCCATGCGCGCGATCCTCGTCTTCGACCCGCCCTCGCAGGTCGGCCGTTTCTTCACCCCTGAGCTGCTGGCCGAGCTGCGGCGGCACGTCGAGCTCGATCCCACGCTCGTCCTCACCCGGTACGAGGGGCCGGCGCTGGCGCGGGCCGAGATGCTGATCACCGGCTGGGGCGCTCCCCCGCTTGACGCCCGCGCCCTGGAGAACGCGCCGCGCCTGCGGTACGTGGTGCACACCGCGGGGACGGTGAAGGGGCTGGCCGGGCCGGCGGTGTTCGCCCGCGGGATCCAGGTCAGCTCGCAGGCGGCGGCCAACGCCGTCCCGGTCGCGGAGTACACCCTGGCGATGATCCTGCTGGCCAACAAGCAGGTCTGGCAGCTCTCCCGCGCCTACACCGAGAGCCGCCGCCCGCCCGGGCTGGAGGCGATCTGGTCGGCGGGCGGCAACGCGGGCCGTACGGTGGGCGTGATCGGCGCCTCGGCGGTCGGGCGGCGCGTGCTGGAGCTGCTGCGCCCCTTCGACCTGCGCGCCCTGCTGTACGACCCGACCCTCGCCGATGCCGAGGGGCTGGACGCCGAGCTGGTCGGGCTGCCCGAGCTGATGGCGCGCAGCGACGTCGTGACCATCCACGCGCCCGCGCTCCCCGAGACCCGGCACCTGGTGGGGGCCGCCGAGCTGGCCCTGATGCGCCCGGGGGCGACACTGATCAACACCGCCCGGCCGTCGCTGGTGGACCAGGACGCGCTGGTGAAGGCGGTCGCCCGGGGCCGGATCCACGCGGTGCTCGACGTGATCGAGCCGGACGACGCGCTGTTCGACCTGCCGGGGGTGCTGCTCACGCCGCACGTGGCCGGGTCGGTGGGCACCGAGCTGCACCGGCTGGCGGCCGGCGCGGTCGCGGAGGTGGCCGCCGTGGCGGCGGGCCGGCCGCTGCGGCACGCGGTGGACCCGGCGACCCTGCACCTGCGGGCCTGACCCGGCGCTCAGTCCTTCGCGGGGCGGCACGATAACGTGGCCGTGAAACGATTCATAGCGATCACGCGGAAGGTCACCTTGGACTACGAACGCCAGCCGTACCGCAGGTGCGGCCGCAGCGGACTCCTGCTCCCCGCCGTCTCGCTGGGCCTGTGGCACAACTTCGGCGAGGGCAAGCCCGTCGAGAGCCAGCGAGCGATCCTGCACAAGGCCCTCGACCTCGGCATCACCCACTTCGACATCGCCGACCGCTACGGGCCGCCGATCGGCGCCGCCGAGGCCGCGTTCGGCCGCATCTTCCCCGCGTCCCTGCGGGACGAGGTGGTCGTCACCACCAAGGGCAGCAACCCCATGTGGGACGGCCCGTACGGCAAGGGCAACTCCCGCAAGCACCTGCTCGCCACCCTGGACCGCTCGCTCACCCGGCTCGGCCTCGAACACGTCGACATCTTCTACCTGCACCGCGACGACGAGGACACGCCGCTGGAGGAGCAGGCCGCCACGCTCGACCACATGGTGCGCACCGGCCGCGTGCTCTACGCCGGGGTGTCCAACTTCTCTCCCGAGCGCACGGCCGAGATCGCCCGGCTGCTGCGCGGGCTCGGCACCCCGCTGCTGGTGCACCAGCCGCCGTACTCGCTGCTCAACCGGGGCATCGAGGACCGGCTGCTCGGGGTGCTGGAGGCCGAGGGCGCGGGCTGCGTGGTGTACTCGCCGCTGGCGCAGGGGCTGCTCACCGACCGCTACCTCGACGGCATCCCGGCCGACTCGCGGGCGGCCGAGGGCCGCTTCCTCACGGCCGATCGGGTGACGCCCGAGGTCCTGGCGTTCGTACGGGCCCTGGCCGGGATCGCCGCCGGGCGGGGGCAGACGGTCGCGCAGCTCGCGCTGGCGTGGGCGCTGCGCGACCCGCGCGTCACCTCGGTCCTGGTCGGGGCGTCGAGCCCCGAGCAGCTGGAGGCCAACGTGGCGGCCGTGGACAACCTCGACTTCACCGACGACGAGCTGGCCGCCATCGACCGGGCCGCCAAGGAGGCCGGGATCGCGGCGTAGCGGCGGGCGCGGAAGGTAAAAGTCGGGCCGGGAGATCCTCCGTTCAAGGGCGAACGCTGGGCCCCGGCCCCCGTCGCGGCTCTAGGTTTCGGGGTTCAGCCCACCCGCGAAGGAGCTGCCCCATGCCCGAAGCCCCCGCATCCGGTCCGTCCCTGTTCGTGACGCGCCGGGAGATGGCCCGCCTGCTCGCCGGGGCGGGGGCCGCCGCCGCGTGCGCCGGGGCCCTCCGGGCCGGGCCCGTACGCGCGGACGTCCGGCCGTCCCGGGTGGACGCTCTCCTGCGTGAGCTGACGCTCCAGGAGAAGATCGCGCTCCTGCACGGGGCGGCCGACCCCGCGGCCAAGGGGGCGGCCGGGTACGTGCCCGGCGTGCCCCGGCTCGGCATCCCCGAGCTGCGCCTGGCCGACGGCCCCGCCGGCGTGCGCGGCGCCGTGCAGGCCGGCGGGCGGGCCACGGCGCTGCCCGCGCCGGTCGCGCTCGCCGCCACGTTCGACCCTGGCCTGGCCCGCCGGTACGGCGCGGTCCTCGGCCGCGAGTGCCGGGCCTTCGGCATGGACGTGGTCCTGGCGCCGATGGTGAACATCGTCCGCGTCCCCCAGGCGGGCCGGAACTTCGAGACCCTGAGCGAGGACCCGGTGCTCGCCGCCGCGCTGGCCGCCGCCGAGGTGCGCGGCATCCAGAGCGAGGGCGCGATCGCCACGGTCAAGCACTACGCGGCCAACAACTTCGAGAACGAACGCCAGAACGTCGACGTGCGCGTGGACGAGCGGACGCTGCGCGAGGTCTACCTGCCGGCGTTCGAGGCGGCGGTGGCGGCCGGAGCGGGGGCGGTCATGGCCGCGTACCCGCGCGTCAACGGCCGGTACTGCGCCGAGAACCGGCACCTGCTCACCGAGATCCTGCGGGACGAGTGGCGCTTCACGGGCTGGGTGATGTCCGACTGGGGCGGCACGCGCAGCGGCGTCCCCTCGGTCGAGGCCGGGCTGGACATGGAGATGCCCTCGGGCACCCATTTCTCCGGCCTGGCCGCGGCGGTGGCCTCGGGGCGGCTCGCCGGCTCCGTCGTGGACCGGTCGGTGCGCAGGATCCTGCTCCAGCTCGACCGCTTCGACCTGCTGACCGCGCCGCAGAACGAGGTGACGGGCGGGGTGCCTGGCGGGGTGCTGGGCGGGCTGCTGGGCGGGGTACCGGACGCGCTGACGGGCGGGCTGACGGGCGGGGGGACGGGTGCGCTGACGGGCGGGGGGACGAGTGCGCTGACGGGCGCGCCGTCGGCTGGGGACCCCGCGCGGCCGGTGTTCGACGCCGCGGCCGGGGCGGTGGTGGCGCGGGAGGTCGCGTTGGCGGGGGCGGTGCTGTTGCGCAACGAGCGCGGCCTCCTGCCGCTCCGCCGCGCCGACCTGGCGGACCTGGCCGTCATCGGCCCCACCGCCGCCGTCCCGCTGGCCGGCGGGGGCGGCAGCGCCCGGGTGCTGCGCTCGGGGACGGAGAGCCCGTTCGCCGCCCTGCACCGCCGGGCGGGCGGGGCCGCGCGGGTGCGGTTCGCCACCGGCGTGGACCTGGACGGCGTCCCGGTCCCCGCGAGCGCCCTGTCGCTGACCCGCACCCGCCGGGGCGGCGACCCGGAGACCGTGACGCAGGTGGACCACACCGGCGCCGCGGCCCTGCCCGCGGGATCGTCCTGGACCTGGAAGGGCACGATCACCGCCCCCGCGACCGGCGACTACGACCTGCGCGTCCAGGGCGCCGGCGCCCCGCCGTCGTCCGGCGGCTCGATCACGCTCACCGTGGACGGGACCAGGATCGGCGCGGTCGAGGCGCTGCTCGGCGGCAACAGCAGCCTGATCGCGACCGCGGACGGCCTCACCAACGCCGGGGCGGTCGTCAGGCTGGAGGGCGGACGGCCCACGCCGCTGCGGATCTCCGCCACCGGGGTCGCGGGGAAGCCGCTGGAGGTCCGGCTGGCCTGGGTCACGCCGGCCCGGCGGCAGGAGGCGCGGGAGGCCGCGGCGGCCCTGGCACGCGGCGCGCGGGCGGCGGTCGTGTTCGCCTTCGACGAGGGCACGGAGGGGACCGACCGGACGAGCCTGGCGCTGCCGAAGGAGCAGGACGCGCTGATCGCGGCGGTGGCGGCGGCCAACCCGCGGACCGCCGTCGTGCTGAACACCGGGCACCCGGTGCTCATGCCGTGGCTGGCGGACGTGCCGGCGGTGCTGCAGATGTGGTACCCGGGGCAGGAGGGCGCGGACGCGACCGCCGCGCTGCTGCTCGGCGCGGCCTGCCCCGGCGGGAAGCTGCCGGTGACGTTCCCGGCGCGGGCCGCGGACGCGCCGGCCGCCGCGCCCGAGCGTTACCCCGGCGTGGCCGGCACGGCGGTCTACGACGAGGGCGTCTTCGTCGGGTACCGGCACTACGACGCGTACGGGATCGAGCCGCTGTTCCCGTTCGGGCACGGGCTGTCGTACACGCGGTTCGCGTACACGGGGCTGTCGGTGCGGCCGTCCGGGGACGGGCTGCGCGTGACGTTCACGCTGGCGAACGTGGGACGGCGGGAGGGCGTGGAGGTGGCGCAGGTGTACGTGACGCCGCCCGCCGACCCGCCCGTGCCGATGCCGCCGCGCGTGCTCGCGGCCTTCGCCCGGGTCCGGCTCGCCCCCGGCGAGCGGCGGCGGGTCACGGTGACGGTGCCCGGCCGGGCGCTGCGGCACTGGGGCGGCCAGGGCTGGGTGCTCGCCGCCGGGAGGCGGGCCGTGCAGGTCGGCTCGTCGTCGCGGGACCTGCGGCTGCGACGGGAGGTCACGGTACGGTGAGCGATGGGATGAATCGTTTCAGCGGGGCTGATGATCGCATAAGCTAGGGGGCCACGCCGCTGGACGCGGTGGCGACTGACACTGAGGAACGATGTCGAGCATCAAAGAGGTCGCCCGCCTCGCCGGGGTCTCCGTCGGCACCGTGAGCAACGTGCTCAACCGTCCCGACATGGTCGCTCCCGAGACCCGCGAGCGCGTGCAGGCCGCGATCACGCGGCTCGGCTACGTCCGCAACGGCTCGGCCCGGCAGCTGCGGGCCGGGCGCAGCCGGACGATCGCCGTCGTGGCGCTCGACCTGGCCAACCCGTTCTTCATCGACGTGCTCAGCGGCGTCGAGAGCGCCGCGCAGCGCGACAGGCTGACCGTGATGGTGTTCAACAGCAGCAAGGACGCCGACCGGGAGGAGCGGCTGATCGAGGAGCTGGCGGAGCAGCGGCCGCTCGGCGTGCTCATCACGCCGGTCAACGACCGGGGGCAGCGGGAGCGGCTGGAGCAGCTGGTGTCGCGGGGCATCCCGGTCGTCGTGTTCGACAACTCCTCCCGGTTCAGCCACGGGTGCGCGGTGGCGGTGGACGACGTGCTCGGCGGCCGGCTGGCCGGGCGGCACCTGCTGGAGCGCGGGCACCGGCACATCGCCTACGCCGGCGGGCCGTTCAGCGTCCGGCAGGTGGAGGACCGGCACGACGGGCTGGCCGCCGTACTGGGCGAGCGGGAGCGGCTGACCGTCATCCGGCTGCCCGACCTCAACGTCGCGACCGGCCGCACGGCGGGCCGGGAGATCGCCGAGCTGTCGCCAGGGGCGCGGCCGACCGCGGTGTTCTGCGGCAACGACCTGGTCGCGCTGGGGGTGCTGCAGGAGCTGACGCAGCGCGGGCTGCGGGTGCCGGACGACGTGGCGATCCTCGGCTACGACGACATCGACTTCGCGGCGGCGGCCGCCGTGCCGCTGTCGTCGATCCGGCAGCCGCGCGAGCAGATCGGCGACACGGCCACGCAGATATTGCTGGAGGAGTCCGGCCGGGTGCCCGGTCATCAGCACCGGCGGGTGATCTTCCAGCCGGCGCTGGTGGAGCGGACGTCCACGGCCGCACAGGCTCCCGCGGCCCCCTGACCCGGCCACGCCGCCCGGCCGGACACGGCTTGGCCATGCGTGGCGAGGCGCGGTCTGGCCGCCCGGTCCGGCCGTCCCGTCCGGTTCGGTGCGGGCGTCAGTAGTCGTCGTCGGCCCGGTCGAGGCGCTGGTGGAGGCCGTAGACGAAGCGGGCGCGGTAGTGGGCGCCCTCGTGGGCGAAGCCGACCGTCCAGTGGTGGGGGGCCGCGCCCTCGAGGTGCGACGCGCCGGGAAAGCCGGCCCCGACGTCGGCGACGACGCAGCTCCACGGCGTCAGCTCGGCGAACGGAACCGCCCGCCCGCCGCCCGGCCGGACGAACCACTGGTTCCACACCTCGCCGCCCGGCCCGGACAGGACCTCGAACCGCAGTCCCGGCCAGGACGGCAGCGCCCAGCGGGCCACGTCGCAGGTCAGGCTGCCCACGCGCCGCTCGCCCTCGTACGCGGGCGGCCCGAGCGCGGCCAGGAACGCCCGCCGCCCCTTGGGTGCCCGGGCCGAGTGCGCCATGGCGGTCCACCGGGTGTGCGCCTGCCGCAGCTCGGCGCGGGTGGCGCCCATGCCCTTGAGCGCGTCCTCGACGCGGGCGGCGGCGAGGTCGCGCATGCGATGCATCAGCGCCAGCTCGAACTGGCGCACGCCGAAGGTCATGATCCGCTCCCCCGCGCCCCTGATTCCACACGGGAGCGTTCTTGATACGTTGAGCAGAGGTGTGCCGGGAAGTCTGGTCGGCGAGTCGTTCATCCGTTTTGAGCAGAGGATGTGCCAGTGCGCCTCACTGACCGGTTTCCCGCGTGACCGCGCTCTCCTGGGCGAGCGTGGCGGTCTTCCTGGCCGCGTACGCGCTGATCGCCACCGAGAAGGTCCACCGGGTCGCGGCCGCGCTCGGCGGGGCGGCGATCATGCTGCTGATCCACGCCACGGGCGCCGAGGCGGCGTTCTTCTCCGAGCGGACCGGCGTCGACTGGAACGTCATCTTCCTGCTCCTCGGCATGATGATCATCGTCGGGGTGCTGAAGGAGACCGGCGTCTTCGAGTTCCTGGCGATCTGGGCGGCCAAGCGGGCCCGCGGGCGGCCGTTCCGGCTCATGGCGCTGCTGGTGATCATCACCGCGTCGGCCTCGGCGCTGCTCGACAACGTGACCACGGTGCTGCTCATCGCGCCGGTCACGTTCCTGGTGTGCGAGCGGCTGGCGCTGCCCGCCGCGCCGTTCCTCATCGCCGAGGCCATGGCCTCCAACATCGGCGGCGCGGCCACCCTGATCGGCGATCCGCCGAACATCATCATCGCCAGCCGGGGCGGGCTGACCTTCAACGACTTCCTCGTGCACATGGCGCCGATGGTGGTCGTGCTGATGGCGGTGTTCGTCGGGCTGTGCCGGCTCATGTTCGGGCGGCGCTTCCGGCACGATCCCGAGCGGGCCGCGGAGATCATGGCGCTGGACGAGCGGGAGGCGCTCGGCGACCGGACGCTGCTGTGGCAGTCGCTGAGCGTGCTGGTGCTGGTCATGGCGGCGTTCGTGCTGCACCCGGTGCTGCACTACGAGCCGTCGGTCGTCGCGCTGCTCGGCGCCGGGGTGCTGGTCGCGGTGACGAAGGTGACCACCGAGCAGGCCATCGCCGAGGTGGAGTGGCCCACGCTGGTGTTCTTCGCCGGGCTGTTCGTCATGGTGGGCTCCCTGGTGGAGACCGGGGTCATCGGCGAGCTGTCGAAGGCCGCCGTGGAGGCTACGGCCGGGCGGCCGGAGCTGACCACCCTGGGGCTGCTCGGCGTGTCCGGCCTGCTGTCGGCGATCGTGGACAACATCCCGTACGTCGCCACCATGAGCCCCATCGTCGAGCGGCTCGTCGACGCGAACGGCGGCGACCAGACGCTGTGGTGGGCGCTGGCCTTCGGCGCCGACCTGGGCGGCAACGCCACCGCCGTCGGCGCGGCGGCCAACGTGGTCGTGCTCGGCATCGCCGCCCGCAACGGCACCCCGATCAGCTTCTGGCAGTTCACGAAGTACGGCCTCGTCGTCACGGCGGTCACCGTCGGCCTGGTCGCTCCTTACCTGTGGCTCCGTTACCTGCTGTGATGTTCTCCTTCCGCAACCGGTAGTGTCGTCGGCGGTGTGCCGGGAAGTCCGGCCGGTGATGCTTCCGTAGCGCCTTGGAGAGCCAGCGAACGATGACCCCGACCGCGCCCGCAGACCCGACGGGCCCTTCCGCCGCCGGCGACTTCTCCCTGCGGATCCGCAGCCGCGGCGAGGTCCTGCTGATCGAGCTCGGCGGGCCGTTGTCCGGCGCGCCGGTGGAGATCCTGCGGATGTACCTCGCGAAGACGCTCGCCACGCTGGCGGTCCCCGCGCTCGTCGTGGACCTCGCCGGGCTGACCGGCCTGGACGCGGCCGGCCTTGAGGTCCTGCGTTCGGCCACCCGCGACGCCGCCGCGGCCGGCGGGCGCCTGGTGGTCACGGGCGGCCTGCCGCTGCTCGGCACGGCCGGCGCCGCCGGCCTGGACCTGCTGCCCACGATCGACGCCGCACTCGCCGCCCTCGACCCGCCCTGACTGCGGAAAGCGGCGGTGAGGGGTTTGGGCCCTCCCCCTTCTCCCTCCCGGAGGCCAAGGTGGAGGGTGGCCACCGTGCTCCCTGGCGAACGAAGGAGATCACCATGGACACCCGCCACGCGACGATCCCGCTCCAGGCCCCCGTACCGCCGTCCGACCTGCCCGAACGGGTCGAGGTCGCGCACGCCGGCGGCGAGTCCTACCTCATCACCGTACGGGGCCACACGCTGGTCGCCGGCCAGCCGGAGCAGGCGGGCGGCGACGACGCCGGCGCCACCCCGACCGAGCTGTTCGTCGCCTCCCTCGCCTCCTGCGTGGCCTACTACGCCGGCCGCTTCCTGTCCCGCCACGGCGCCTCGCGGGAGGGGCTGCGGGTGAGCGCGGACTTCGGCCTGGCCGCCGACCGGCCCGCCCGGGTCGCCGCCGTACGGCTGCGCGTGGCCGCGCCCGGCCTGCCCGCCGAGCGGCGGCCCGCGTTCCTGGCCGTGATCTCGCGCTGCACCGTGCACAACTCGCTGCGCCGGCCGCCCGAGGTGGTCGTCGAGCTGGCCGGGGACGCGTGACCGCGCGCCGCGGCGGCCCGCGGGCGACCTCGTCGTGGTGGAGAACTGACCCGGCGCGCCGATCCGTCACCCGCCGCCGGGGCGCGGCCTGACCACCGCGACCGGGCAGGTCAGGCGGTGCAGGACCGCGTGGCCGACGGACCCGAGCAGGGCCGAGGCGAAGCCGCCGCGCCCGCGCGAGCCCACGACCACGAGGTCCGCCGCCCGGCCCGCCTCGATCAGGGCGTGCACCGGGTGGCCGTGCACCTGCGCGTCGGTGATCCGGACGTCGGGGGCGCTCTCCCGCCACGCCGCCGCCCGCTCGGCCGCGGCCCGCGTCAGGTACTCGTAGCCCTCCTGCGCCAGCGTGTCGTACGCGGCCGCGTACGGCGAGTACACCGGCGACTGCCAGGCGCAGACCACGTGCAGGGTGACGTCACGGGCCCTCGCCTGCTCGATCGCGTACGCCACGGCCGCCGCCGCCTGCTCCGAGCCGTCGTCGCCCACGACCACCCGGCCGTGCCGCACCACGGACGTCTCCCGTACGATCACGACGGGCCCGGGGGCGTGCCCCGCCACCCCCATGCCGACCGAGCCGAGCAGCATCCCGGCGAACCCGCCGAGCCCCCGGCTGCCCAGCACCACGCTGTCCGCCGTCACCGACTCCGCGAGCAGCGCCTCGACCACGTCGCCGGTCAGCAGGGCGGCCTCGACCTCGACGTCGCGGGTCAGGGCGAGCGCCCGGTCCCGCGCCACGTCCAGCGTCTCCTCGCAGGGCTCCAGGCCGTCCTGCCCCGGGGGCCGCCGCTCGCACACGTGCACGAGCCGCAGCGCCAGTCCTCTCAGCTGGGCGTCGGCGGCGGCCCACTCCACGGCGGCGGCGGCCGGGGCGGAGCCGTCCACGGCGACCAGGACGGGCCCGGTCATCGCGCGCCTCCCCCGCTCCCGTGCCGTCGCGGCCCGGCCGCGCGGGCGGGGTCGCCCGCCCACGCGGTACGGCCGCCGCCGGGCGGCACCGGGACGTGCCGCGACCTGGGCATCCGGATCATCCGCCCGGCGAGCCACGCCCCGCAGCCGGCGGCACCGCGGTCACCGGGCTCCGGCGACGACCCGGGCGTCGGGGCCGGGGAACACCAGGGTCTCGTGCCCGTCCTCCAGCCACCGCACGATGTACGGCGGCGAGCCGTCGTCATGCTCGACCCGTACGATGACGCCTTCCTTGCGGAGTTCGCCCCCGTACGTGCCTTCGACCACCAGCCGATCTCCCACACTCGCCCTCATCACAGACCTCCTCGTCCCACTCCTTCTCCCAGGTCAGATGCCCCGTACGGGCCCCTAGTCACAGGAACGACCGGCTCCTTTCCGCGGGACGTCCGGGGCCCCGGCAGGTTCGGGGATGCGGGCCGGCGTGGCGTGGTCCGGACGGGTTTCGGCAGGTGCCTGTCCGGCGATGGGACGGGGGAAGGAGGGCCGCGAGGTGACTCAGAGCCGGGACGAGGTGCTGCGGCGGCTCGTACGTGAGGGCACGCTGACGGCCGCGCAGGCGTTGGCCGTGCACCAGGCGCTCGACGAGGCGGAGCGGCCGGCGCGGGCGCGGTGGGCGGAGGTCGCCGGGTACGTCGGCGGCGCGTTGCTGCTGGTGGGCGCGGTGTCGCTGGCGGGGACGTCGTGGCCGGTCCTGTCCACGACGGCCCGCGTCCTCATCCTCCTGGCCGCGACCGCCGCCCTCCTGACCGCCGGCCTCCTCCTGGCCGACCTCGGCCCCCGCCTCCGCTCCTCCCTGGCCCAGCACAGGCCCGCAGCGCACGGGCCCACCGCGCACGGGACCACAGCGCACGGGCCCGCCGCGCACGAGACCGGCCCGCACGAGACCGGCCCGCACGAGACCGGCCCGCACGGGGCCGGCCCGCGCGGGACCGGCCCGCGAGGGGCGGCGCGCTCTCGCCCGTCGTCGGGCGGGAGGCCGGGTGAGTCCCCGTCCCTCGTCCACTTGGGTGCCGGGGAGCGCTGGCGGGCCTGGTTGGAGGGGGCCGGGCGGACCGGGACCGTGCGGCGGCGGTTCGGGGGTGTCGCGCTGGCGCTGGCGGCCGTGACCGGGGCCCTGGCCGCCGCCGAGCTCGCCGCCGTCGTCACCGGACGTCAGCTCACGGCCGCCGCCGTGACGGGGCTGGTCCTGGCCGCCGCCGGGTACGTGGCACTGCCGGGCGGCCCCTGCGCGGTGGCGGCCGCCGGGTTCGCGGCGCTGACCGCCGAGGCCGTCGCCGGCGAGCTGGCCGGCTACGGCTCCATGGCGGTGGGCCTGACGCTGGTCGGCACGGGCGTCGCGTGGACGGCCCTGGTGATGGCCGGGGTGATCGGGCAGCGGCGGCTCGGGCTGGGACTCGGCGCGGTCGTGGCGCTGTTCGGCGCGCAGCACGGCGCCGGGACCGGCGACAGCCTGGCCTGGTCGTACGTGACGACGTTCGCCGTCGCGGTGGCCTGCCTCGTGCTGTACCGGTGGGAACGGGCCTGGGTGCTGCTCGTGGCGGGCGTCGCCGGGTTCACCCTGGTCGTGCCCGAGGCGGTGTGGGACTGGACGGACGGCGCGGTCGGCGGCTCGCTCGCGTTGATGATCGCGGGACTGGTGCTGGTGGCGTCGTCGGTCCTCGGCCTGCGGCTGCACCGCGCCTCCCGCCCGGACCACGCGCCATAGCCACGAGCCGCCACTCATAGGCCGCCCCGCGGAACGCCCGGCGTCCCGATCCGGCCGGCCGGGCGTTCCCGTGTGAGCGGTTTCAAGCGGCCGCGGTCACGGCCCGCTCTCAGGACCCCGAGCGGCGTCACCGCACCCGCTCATCCGGGCGTAACGGTATTGATCACCTCCTCCGGGGGTCGGGTGACCGAGTCCACCATCATGCGGATGCAGCTCACTTGGATCTTCTTTGCGACCCAGTTGGAACCCCGCTGACTGGGCGCGATGACCAGCGGCAAGCCCCCCAGATACGGGCGACATGCCCTTCATCCGACACAAAACGTGTCTGATGTGATGGGAGCGCTCCCAATCCTCCCTTTGCACGCTTCATCCCCTTTAATCCGCTTTCACGGTCACAAATCACCCCATCGGTAACGGTTGCGTTTCGGTGGATTGACGTGAACAGCGGGCAAGTGCACCCTTTGTGGGAGCGCTCCCAAAGACTCCCACCGCGGCGGAGCGCGTGCCGCGGTGCACTCCCCCAACATTCACCCGAGAAGGGGTCCACCATGATGATCAGCAAGCGTCGCGGCGGTCTGGCCGCGGCCTCGGTGCTGGCCGCGGCGGCGCTGACGGTCGCGTCCTGCAGTTCCGGCGGCGGCACTTCGCAGTCCAGCGCTCCCGCCTCGTCCGGAGCGGCCGAGCCGGTCACGATCCGGGTTCAGACCTTCGGCAGCGGCACCAACTTCGGCTACAAGAAGGCCATCGAGAAGTGGAACGCCGAGCACAAGGACATCCAGATCAAGGAAGAGCACCTGACGGACCAGTTCGAGCAGCAGTACTGGCCGCAGATGATCCAGTGGCTCACGTCCGGCACGGGCGCGGGCGACGTGGTCGGCATCGACGAGGGCGGCATGGGCCTCGCCAAGGCGCACCCCGAGTGGTGGGCCGACTTGAAGGAGTTCGGCCTGGATTCCCGTAAGGCCGACTTCCCCGCCTGGAAGTGGGAGAACGGCGTCGCCGCCGACGGCAAGCTGTTCGGCCTCGGCACCGACATCGGCGGCATGAGCCTCTGCTACCGCGCCGACCTGTTCAAGAAGGCCGGCCTGCCGAGCGAGCGCGACAAGGTGAGCGCCCTGTGGCCGACGTGGGACGACTTCATGAAGGTCGGCCAGCAGTTCCAGAGCAAGGTCAAGGACACCAAGTGGGCTGACGGCACCAACACCCTCTACCAGGTGTACCTGTACCAGGATGCCGCCAAGAACGGCAACGTCACCTACTTCGACCAGCAGAACAACCTCATCGTCGACAAGAACCCGGCGGTGAAGAACGCCTTCGACTTCGCCTCGAAGATGAGCCAGCAGGGCCTGACCGCCAAGCTGCGCAACTTCACCGACGAGTGGGCCACGGGCACCCAGAAGGGCGCCTTCGCCACGGTCGGCTGCCCGTCCTGGATGCTCGGCGTGGTCAGCGGCAACGCCGGCGACGACGCCAAGGGCAAGTGGGACGTGGCCTCGGTGCCCGGCGGCGGCGGCAACTGGGGCGGCTCCTGGCTGGCCGTGCCCAAGCAGTCCAAGCACCCGAAGGAAGCGGCCATGGTGGCCGACTACCTGACCCAGGCGGAGACCGAGGCGAGCATCTTCACCGACTTCGGCAACATGCCGAGCAACACCAAGGCCCAGCAGGACCCGGCCGTCCAGGGCGCGAAGAACGAGTTCTTCAACGACGCCCCCATCGGTGAGATCTTCGCCAAGTCCGCCTCCTCCCTCCAGCCGGTCTTCCTCGGCGTGAAGCACGCGCAGGTGAAGAACGCCATCGAGTCGGTCATCCAGGGCATGGACGACGGCTCGGTCGCCTACGACAAGGCCTGGCAGCAGCTGGTCGACGACGCGGTCAAGGCCGCGGGCTGATCCTTCCGCCCGGCCCGCCACGAGCGGGCCGGGCACTCTGCCGCCGAAAGGTCTGTTATGAGCCTCGACACCCTCCCGCGGGCGTCACGGAGCAACCACCGCCGTGTCCGCCCGCCCGGCCGCCGCTGGGCGTCGCGATTCGACGTCAAGGGCATGCCGTACGCCCTGGTGTCTCCTTACTTCCTGCTGTTCGCCGCCTTCGGGCTCTTCCCGTTGGCCTTCACGCTCTACTACTCGCTCTACGACTACGATCTGGCCGGCACCACCGAGTGGATCGGCCTGGGCAACTACACCGCGCTCCTCGGCGACGAGGACTTCTGGCGCGCGGTGACCAACACGGTCGGCATGTTCGTCCTCGCCACCGTGCCGCAGATGCTGCTCGCGCTGTTCCTGGCCAACGCGCTCAACAAGCGCTTCCGCTTCCGCCTGGCGATCCGGATGAGCGTGCTGCTCCCGCTGGTCACCTCGGTGGTCGCGGTCGCGGTCGTGTTCAGCCAGCTCTTCGCCCGCGACTGGGGCCTGGTCAACTGGATCCTGAGCTGGTTCGGCGTGGAGCCGTTCAACTGGCGGGCCGAGCGCATCCCGTCCTGGATCGCCATCGCGACCATGGTCGACTGGCGCTGGACCGGCTACAACGCGATCATCTTCCTGGCCGGCATGCAGACGATCCCGCGCGACCTGTACGAGGCCGCCGCGATCGACGGCGCCTCCCGCCGCCGCCAGTTCTGGCAGATCACGCTGCCGATGCTGCGCCCGACCATGATCTTCGTGGTGCTGAACTCCACGATCGGCGGCCTGACGCTGTTCTCCGAGCCGACCACCTTCTACGGCGGCAACGTGGACGGCGGCTCGCAGGGCCAGTTCCAGACGGTGGCGATGTTCATCGTCAAGGAGGGCTTCCGGGAGTTCGACTACGGCTACGCCGCCGCGGCCGCCTGGCTGCTGTTCCTGCTCATCCTCATCGGTGCCGCGATCAACTTCCTGTTCGTGCGCAGGATCGGAGGCACGAAATGACCAACTGGTCTCCGACCGTATTCACCCGGGTCATGCTGGCGCTGGCGGTGTTCCTGTCGGCGTTCCCGCTGTACTGGATGGTGGTCATCGCCTCGCGCACGAACTCCGACGCGGTGTCCGTGCCGCCGCCGTTCCTGCCGGGCGGCAACCTCGGCGAGAACATCGTCGCGGTGCTCAACAACGAGGACGCGAAGTTCCTGCTGGGCCTGACGAACTCGTTCATCGTCGCCGCCACGGTGACGGTCTCGGTCGTCATCATCTCCACGCTGGCCGGATTCTCGTTCGCGAACCTGCAGTTCAAGGGCCGCAACGTGCTGCTGGTGCTGGTGCTGCTCACGATGGCGGTGCCGCTGCAGCAGATGGGCGTCGTGCCGCTCTACCGGCTCATGGTGAGCCTGGAGTGGACGGGCACCCTCAAGGCGGTCATCCTGCCGTACCTGCTGAACGGGTTCGGCGTGTTCCTGATGACGCAGTACACCCGCCAGGCCGTGCCGATGGAGCTGGTCGAGGCGGCCCGCGTGGACGGCGCGGCGACGCTGCGCATCTGGTGGAACGTCGTGCTGCCGGCCGTGCGGCCGGGCATGGCGGTGCTCGGCATCAACACGTTCATGCTCATGTGGAACGACTTCATGTGGCCGCTGATCGTGCTCACCCCGGACAACCCGACCGTGCAGATCGCGATCACCTCGCTCAACGCGAGGTTCTCCACGAACTACACGTTGATCTTCGCGGGCACGGCGTTGTCCATCATCCCGCTAGTCGCTGTATTCATCGCATTCGGCCGTCAGATCGTGGGCGGACTCATGGAAGGTGCGGTCAAGGCGTGACGACACAAGAGGAACAGACGCGTTCCGGGCTCCGCTTCCCCACGGGTTTCACCTTCGGCGCGGCGACCTCGGCGTACCAGATCGAGGGGGCCGTCGCCGAGGACGGGCGGGGCACCTCGATCTGGGACACCTTCACCAGGACGCCCGGCAAGATCCTGAACGGGCACAACGCGGACACGGCCATCGACCACTATCACCGCTTCCGCGACGACGTCGCGATCATGGCGGATCTGGGCCTGACCGCCTACCGGTTCTCGGTCTCCTGGCCGCGCATCCAGCCGACCGGCTCGGGCAAGGTCAACCAGAAGGGCCTGGACTTCTACAAGCGCCTGACGGACGAGCTGCGCACGCACGGCATCGACCCGTGGCTCACCCTCTACCACTGGGACCTGCCGCAGGAGCTGGAGGACAAGGGCGGCTGGCCCAACCGGGACATCGCCTACTGCTTCGCCGACTACGCGGCGACCGTCCACGAGGCGATGAAGGACCACGTCCACACGTTCAGCACGGTCAACGAGCCATGGTGCGCCGCGTTCCTCGGCTACGCCTCCGGGGAGCACGCCCCCGGCAGGCGTGAGCCGGAGAACGCGATCAGGGGCGCGCACCACCTCAACCTGGCGCACGGGCTGGCCGTCCAGGCCATGGGCGCGCGCCGGGTCGGCGGCTGCGTCAACCTGTACGCGATCACCCCGGAGACCGACAGCGCCGCGGACCTGGACGCGGCCCGGCGCATCGACGGCCTGCAGAACCGCTTCTTCCTGGACGCGATGCTGCTCGGCCGCTACCCGGAGGACGTGCTCGCCGACCTGCCCGGCGACACGGACTTCATCCAGGACGGCGACCTGAAGACCATCAACGCGCCCCTCGACGTGCTGCTCGTCAACTACTACAGCCGCTTCACGGTCTCGGGAGCACCAGGCGGCCGGCAGTCGGCGGCGGCGGCCCCCACGGACGCGGGTTCCCCGTGGGTCGGCAGCGAGCACGTGTCCTTCGCCAACGGGGGCCGCCCCGTGACGGCGATGGGCTGGGAGATCGACGAGGGCGGCCTCGTCGAGGTCCTCACCCGCGTCGCGCGCGACTACCCGCCGATCCCGATGGTGGTCTCCGAGAACGGCGCCGCGTTCGACGACGTCATCGAGGACGGCCGCGTGCACGACGGGCAGCGGCAGGCGTACGTGGAGGCGCACCTCGGCGCGTGCAAGGCGGCCATCGAGGCCGGCGTGCCCCTGGAGGGGTATTTCGCCTGGTCGCTGATGGACAACTTCGAGTGGGCATGGGGCTACGGCAAGCGGTTCGGCCTGGTGCACGTGGACTTCGACACCCAGGAGCGGCTGATGAAGGACAGCGCGCTCTGGTACGCGGAGATCATCCGGCAGAATAGGACCCATGAACCGACCGACTCTTGAGGCCGTCGCGGCCCGCGCGGGTGTGGGCCGGGGCACGGTGTCGAGAGTCATCAACGGCTCGCCCAATGTCAGCGCCAAGGCCCGCGAGGCCGTGGAGCTGGCGATCCGCGAGCTGGGCTACGTGCCCAACCGTGCGGCGCGCGCCCTGGTGACGCGCCGCACGGACACGGTGGCGCTGGTGGTGTCGGAGTCACAGCTCCGGGTGTTCGACGAGCCCTACTTCGCCGGCACCATCCGCGGCATCGGCTCGGCGCTGGCGGAGACCGGGTTGCAGCTCATCCTCGCGATGGCGCGCACCCCGGAGGAGCACGCGCGGCTGGAGCACTACCTGACGGGGCAGCACGTCGACGGCGTGCTGCTCCTGTCGCTGCACGGCGCCGACCCCCTGCCGGGGCGGCTGGAGGCGATGGGCGTGCCGACCGTTCTCGGCGGCCGCCCCGTCGGCCTCGACCCCTACAGCTACGTCGACATGGACAACAGGGCCGGGGCCCGGCAGGCGGTCAAACACCTGCTGAGCCTCGGCCGCGGCGCGATCGCGGCCATCGCCGGCCCCCAGGACATGGGCGTGGGCGTCGACCGTCTGGCCGGCTACCGCGACGCGCTGCTGCCCTCCGGCCTGCCGGAGATCGTGGCCTTCGGCGACTTCTCCGAGCAGAGCGGCTCGGCCGCGATGATCGAGCTGCTGGAGCGCCACCCCGAGCTCGACGCGGTCTTCGCCGCCTCCGACCCGATGGCGCTCGGCGCGATGCGGGTGCTCAAGGCCGAGGGCCGCCGCATTCCGCGGGACGTCGCGGTGATCGGCTTCGACGACTCCAAGGCCGCGCTGCACGCCGATCCGCCGCTCACCACCGTCCACCAGCCGACGGAGGCCATGGGCCGGCAGATGGCGCGGCTCCTGGTCGCCCGCATCAACGGCGAGGAGCTCCGGCAGCCCGTCGTCATCCTCGACACCCACCTCGTCCGGCGGGAGTCGGCCTGAGAGGAGCCCTGCGTGGACAGCAGGACCAAACGCCGCTTGTCGGCGGCCGAGCTCGACGCGCTGGCCCGGCGGGCCCTCGGCGCGGGGGTCACGGCGTCCGCCGAGCTGACCGACGGGTTCGCCAACGCCGTGTGGCGGCTGTCGCTCGACGACGGGCGCGAGGTGGTGCTGAAGCTGGCGCCGCCGCCCGAGCTGGATCAGCTCAGCTACGAGCGCGACCTGCTGCGCATGGAGGCGGCCGCCATCGGGCTGGCCGCCGCGGCGGGCGTGCCGGTGGCCGGGCTGCTGCGCGCCGGGTTCGACGATCCGGTGCTGGGCGGCGACTATCTCATGCTGGCCGCGCTCGACGGCGTCTCCTGGAACGCCTGCAAGGACGCGCTGCCGCCGGGCTGCGGCGACGACCTGCGCCGCGAGCTGGGCCGCCACCTCGCCAGGCTCAACGGGGTGACCGGCGAGGTGTTCGGCTATCCGCACGCCGGCATCACCGGCGCGACCTGGCGGGAGGCGTTCCTCGCGATGGCGCGGGCGCTGGTGCGCGACACCGAGCGCTATCCGACGCCGCTGCCGCGCCCGGCCGGGGAGATCCTGGCCGTGTTCGAGGCCGCCGCGCCCGCGCTCGACGAGGTGGCGACCCCCCGCCTGGTGCACTTCGACGTCTGGGTGGGCAACGTCTTCCTGGACCTGCGGGGCACGCCGCGGATCCAGGCGCTCATCGACCACGAGCGGGCGTTCTGGGGCGATCCGCTCGCCGAGTTCGTCACGCCGACGATCTTCGGCGAGCTGCGGGAGGACGATCCGCTGCTGGCGGGCTACCGCGAGGTGACGCCGCTGGAGCTCACGCCCTCCGCGCTGACCAGGCTCGACCTCTACCGGGCCTACCTGTCGCTGATCCTGCTGGTGGAGAACGGACCCCGGCAGTACCCCGAGGAGGAGTACGCCGGGCTCCGCGACGCGGCCTTCTCCTCACTCGCCGAGGTGCTGGACCGCCTCGTACGCGCCTCCCTGGACACCGTGGGCTAGCTTCGAGCACTGCCCCGCCCCGGCGCCGGACAGCTCGTTCGGCACGCCGAGGTCGGCGGGGACGGCGGTGTTGCCCGAGCAGGCGAGCGCGCCCTTCACCGTGGTCCCCGACAGGATCGGCGCCGTACTGCCGGTGAGCTGCGCGGCCCCCCGCAGGTCGGCGCCCACAATTACCAGCTCCTTCGCGCCGGAGACGGTCACCGCGCCCTGGACGCCGGTGCCGAGCAGGTGGACGGCGGCCGGGTTCGCGGCGGCCAGCGCGCCGGTGATCCGGCCGCCGGTGGCGACCAGTCCGGCGCCCGCCCGTATCGTGACGGGTCCGGTGACCCTGGCCTCGTCGAGGCAGGTGACGCCGTCGGCGACGACCAGCGGGCCCCGGTGCTCGCCGGTGACCGTACGGGTGCAGGCGGGCGGCGGGGCGATCGTGGTGACGGTGAACTTCCCGGCCTCGCCGATGTTGCCGGCCGCGTCGATCGAGCGGTACTCGACGGTGTGCCGGCCGCGCGGCAGCTTGCCGTACACCAGCGAGTCGATGACGGTGCCCTGCTCGGTGAAGGTCCACGGCAGCTCGGAGGAGGTGGGCCAGCCGAAGTAGTTGAACCAGCCGTCGCCGTCCACCCGCGACTCCGAGACGACGTAGCCGTCGCGGTCGTCGTCGCCGGTCAGGCGCATGGTGAACGGGCCGTTGTAGACGTAGGTGTCGCCGGCGCGGGCCAGGGGGCGCGACAGCTCGTACGCGGTGGCCGGCGGCGCGGCGTCGACCTCCCAGGTGAGCGTCCGGCCGCCCACTGTGGCGGTGAGCGTGTGCGCGCCGGGCGTCAGGCCGAGCGCGCCGAGGTCGAGGTCGGTGCCGCCGTCGACCTGCCCGCCGTCGAGCCGCCAGTCGATCCGGGGGATCTCGGCGGCCGGGTGGGTGGTCTCGACGTGGACGAGGTCGGCGCGGCCGACCGGCCGGTCCGTGGGCGTCGAGGACACGACCTCGACCGCGACCCCGTCGGGCGGCGTGGTGAGCGCGGTGTCCACCGTCCAGGTGCGGGTGCCGGTGAGTGCCGCCTTGATCGCCGGGTCGCGGACGAAGCCGGTCGGGTCGGCGACGGTGGCCGTGACCGTGTGCGTGCCCGGCGCGAGGCCGAGGGTGCGCAGGTCGAGGGCGTCACGGTCGCCGGGCAGCGTCCGGCCGTCCACGCTCCAGGTCGTCGTCAGGGAGTGGCTGACCGGGCGCATCGGCTCCACCCAGAGGACGCGGTCCGCGCCGACGGGCGCGGCCGTGGGTGTCGCGTCCTGGATCACGGCGGTCTTGGCGGTGATGCGCTGCGTCATGACCTCGCGGCCGACCTGGTCGTAGTAGTAGCCGAGGGTCTTCATCATCGAGTGCTCGCTCGGCCGCCACACGCCGCTGGTGTAGTAGAGGCCGCCCTCGTGGCGGCCGATCGTGCCGCCGGACTCGCTCGGCTCGCCCAGCCAGCGCCACCACTTCCTGCGCTGCTCGCGCATCTGCTGCTCGGTGAGCAGGGTGTGGTGGGCGCTGCCCGGCTCGCCGCCGGTGTAGGCGCCGCCGGGGACGCCGCGCTGGTAGTAGTCGTACTCGTCCTGGAGGCCGCCGAGCGAGTGGCCCAGCTCGTGCGGGCTGATCAGGGCCGACATGCTGTTGCTGCCGGAGGCGGTGGCGTAAGAGCCGCCGGCGCCGCCGTACGTGCCGCTGTTGGCCAGGGCGAGGATCTGCCGGTTGCCGGACGTCGTGCCGGTCACCATGTCGGCGTAGCGGGTGGCGGCGGCGTTGTCCATGGTGATGAGGCGCTGCACGCTGCCCGGGTTGCAGCGGCCCCAGAAGCCCATGCTCAGGGGGGTGGTGCGGCGGGGGGCGTCCAGGCCGGGGTCGCAGCTCACGCCGGACTCGCCGGAGACGATGTCGATGCGGTAGACGTTGACGTAGTTCCGGTAGGACTTGAACGGCTCGATCGACCACATGACGTTGAGGTGCCGGTCCACGTCGGCACGGAACTTCGCCTGCTCGGCCTCGGTGTAGCCGTCGCCCATGACGACGAGGTTGAACCGTTTGGCCGGCGGGCCGGTGACCTGCACGGGAACGACGGTGGCGGCGCCGGGGGCGGCGGCCGCGTCGGCGGCTGCGGCGGGGGTGGCGGCGACGGGGACGTGCAGCAGGGCTGCGGCCGTGATCAGGGCCGCTAATTTACGCATGCCCTGCACTATCTCCCACAAGACCATCTTTTGCCCAGATCCCCCTTTTTCGACTTTCTCCGGTCAGGCTGCGGGAAGGCCGGCGAGGAGGATCGGGTCGGTGGTCGGGCGGGGTGAGCCGCGTGCCGGTTCGACCGTGAGTGCCACCCGCTCGTCGCCGCGCAGCGGCGTCAACAGGACGGGAGCGGTGACGCCGCCCTCGGCGCGACCCAGCAACCCGGCGGGGCGCGGCCCGCCCGGACCCATCAGCCACAGCTCGTACCCGCGCGACTCCGGCAGCGGCGGCAGCCCGGACGAGGTGAACAGCAGACGGCCCGCCGAGCGTGACACCACCACCGTCGCGGTCCCGCCGGAGGCGACGGGGCGGCGCACGGTCCGGGCGTCGGACGCGGCCAGCAGCACGGCGACCTGCCGGTTGACGCCGGCGAGCCGCTGATTGGCCTCCGCGACCTGCCGGTTGACACCCGCGAGCCGTTGGTTGGCGTCCGACAGCCGCTGGTTGGCCTCGGCGAGCCGACGGCTCTCGGCGGCCAGGCCGCCGGAGTCGCGGCGTGCGTCCACGGCCACCGCGCCGAGCCCGACGGCGGCCGCCGCGCACACGGCGGCCAGCCCGGCCAGCATCCTCGCCGGCCACCCCCGCCCCTGCCCGGGCCCCTGCTCCCGCCCCCATCCCTGTCCCCGCTTTCGCCGCCGCTCTTCTCCCGCCCAAGTCCGTGCGACAGGGGGTGGCGCGAGACCGTCACCCCGCGCAGGGGCGGCGCCGAGCAGGGGAAGCATGGGGCGCGGGGAGGGGCGGCGGGCGGCGGCGAGCAGGCGTGGGCGCAGTCCGGGCGGCGGGTTCACCGCCACGGCGCCGGCCAGCCGGGCGGCCGTCTCGCGCAGTCGCCGCACCTCCGTCCCGCAGCCGGCGCACCCGCGCAGGTGCTCCTCGAACAGCGTCCACTCCGCGTACGGCAGCGCGTCCACGGCGTAGGCGCCGGAGAGGGCGTGGAGGTCGTCGTCCATGATCACTTCCGGGGTGAGAGGCGGCTCACGCATGTACTTCGGCCGCTCGGGCACGCCGGATGGCTCAGGCCCTTGCTTCTTTCCGTGGACGTGAGACAATCTCATCAGGTGATGAATTATGACTTGTGTGATCGCGGGCGGCGGCCCGGCGGGCGCGATGCTCGCCCTGCTGCTGGCCAGAGCGGGCGTGGAGGTCACGCTCCTGGAGAAGCACGCCGACTTCCTCCGTGACTTCCGCGGGGACACCATCCACCCCTCGACCCTTCAGGTGCTCGACGAGCTGGGCCTGGTGGACGAGCTGCTGAAACTGCCCCACCAGGAAGTGCGCGACGTCGGCCTGGTCACCGACGCCGGCGAGGTCCGCATGGCGTCGCTGCGCCGGCTGCCCCGCCCGTACGACTACATCGCGTTCGTCCCCCAATGGGACTTCCTCACGATCCTCACCTCGGCCGCCCGCCGCTACCCCGGCTTCCGGCTGCTGATGGGGGCGGAGGCGTACGACCTGATCCGCGAGCGCGGCGCGGTGCGCGGGGTGCGCTACCGCGACGCGTCCGGCGAGCACGAGCTGCGGGCGGACCTGACCGTCGCGGCCGACGGCCGGCGCTCGGCGCTGCGCGAGCGGGCGGGCCTGGTGCCGCGCGAGCTGGGCGCGCCGATGGACGTGCTGTGGTTCCGGCTGCCCTGGCGGGAGGGCGACCCGGCGGACACGTTCCTGCGCGTCTCGCGCGGCCACATGATGGTGGGCATCAACCGGGTGAGCTACTGGCAGCTCGCCTACCTCATCCCGAAGGGCGGCCACGACCGGCTGGTCGGCCAGGGCATCGAGGCGCTGCGCCGGCCCGTCGCGCGGCTGCTGCCGTTCCTCGCCGACCGCGTCGCGGAGCTCGGGAGCTACGACGACGTGAGCGTGCTCACCGTGGCGATCAACCGGCTGCGCCGCTGGCACCGGCCCGGCTTCCTGTGCATCGGCGACGCCGCGCACGCGATGTCGCCGGTGTTCGGCGTGGGCATCAACCTGGCCGTGCAGGACGCGGTGGCCGCCGCCAACGCACTCGCCGCCCCGCTGCGGTCGGGCACGCCGGTCCCCGAGTCGCTGCTGCACCGGATCCAGCGGCGGCGCACGCCGCCCACCGTGATCACCCAGACGGCCCAGCGCGTGGCCCAGAACCTGCTCGTCCGCCGGGCCCTGCGCGGCAGCTTCGACCCCGGCGTGCTGCCGCGCGATCTGACGCGGGTGCCGCTGCTCAACCGGCTGCTTCCGCGCCTGGTCGGCGTGGGGATCCGGCCCGAGCACGTGGAGACGGAGGAGGTCCGTGGAGAGGCTACGCACCGGTAATGGCCAAAACGTGGACAACGAGGTCGGTAGGTAGGGGCTCCTTGGCATACCCTCGTATCTCGTGAGCAGCAATCTACTGGATCTCGATTCCTGGCGAGCCCTCCCCGCGGCCCAGCAGCCCGACTGGCCCGATCGCAGCGAGCTCGACAAGGTCGTCGCCGAGCTCGGCGGCCTGCCCCCCTTGGTGTTCGCCGGCGAGTGCGACCAGCTGAAGGACCAGCTGGCCGCCGTGGCCCGCGGTGAGGCGTTCGTCCTGCAGGGCGGCGACTGCGCCGAGACCTTCTCCGGCGCGACCGCCGACAACGTCCGCAACAAGCTCAAGACGTTGCTGCAGATGGCGATCGTGCTGACCTACGCGGGCAAGGTGCCGGTCGTCAAGATCGGCCGGGTGGCCGGTCAGTTCGCCAAGCCGCGCTCCAAGCCCACCGAGGTGCGCGACGGCGTCGAGCTGCCCGCCTACCGGGGCGACATGGTCAACGGGTTCGAGTTCACCGCCGAGTCGCGCACGCCGGATCCGTGGCGGCTGCTCAAGGCCTACCACTCCTCGGCCGTGACGCTCAACCTGGCGCGCGCCTTCACCAAGGGCGGCTACGCCGACCTGCGGCAGGTGCACGCCTGGAACCAGGACTTCGTGTCCGGCTCGCCGGCCGGCCGCCGCTACGAGCAGCTGGCCAGGGAGATCGACCAGGCGCTCGCGTTCATGCGGGCCTGCGGCGCCGATCCCGAGGAGTTCCACACCGTCGAGTTCTACTCCTCGCACGAGGCGCTGATCCTCGACTACGACCGGGCGCTCACCCGCATCGACTCGCGGACCGGCCTGCCGTACGACGTGTCGGCCCACATGGTCTGGATCGGCGAGCGCACCCGCCAGCTCGACGGGGCGCACGTCGACTTCTTCGCCCGCATCCGCAACCCCATCGGCGTGAAGCTCGGCCCGACCACCACGCCGCAGGAGGCTCTTGACCTGGTCGAGCGGCTCAACCCGGCCAACGAGGCGGGGCGGCTCACGTTCATCACCCGCATGGGCGCCACCAAGATCCGCGAGCACCTGCCCGCGCTGGTCAAGGAGGTCACGGCGGCCGGCGCGCAGGTGGCGTGGATCTGCGACCCGATGCACGGCAACACCTTCGAGGCGCCCAGCGGGCACAAGACGCGCCGCCTGGACGACGTCCTCGACGAGGTGGCCGGCTTCTTCGAGGTGCACCGCTCGCTCGGCACGCACCCGGGCGGCATCCACATCGAGTTCACCGGCGACGACGTGACCGAGTGCGTGGGCGGCGGCCACGGCATCGTCGAGACCGACCTCGCCACCCGCTACGAGACGGCCTGCGACCCCCGTCTCAACCGCAGCCAGTCCCTTGACCTGGCCTTCCGCGTCGCCGAGCTCTACCGCGGCTGACGCACGCTCACTCGCCCCGGCGGCGGGCCGCTCCCGGCCCGCCGCCCGGCGGCTGCCCGTCATGGTGATCTGCGTCTCAGTGGCTCCTGATACCGAACGGAATTCACGTTATACGTGAGGTTCCGCCGCTATGATCGCCACGAAAGAGGGCGAAAACTTGGAGCCAATCGTGGACAGTGGTGCCCCGGAAGGGGTGGACCCCAACGTCCCCAACGTCGCGCGGATGTATGACTACTACCTCGACGGCAAGGACAATTTCGCGGCCGACCGGGCGGCGGCGGAGCAGATCCTGAAGACCTTCCCCCACACCAAGGAGGGGGCCCGCGCCAACCGCGAGTTCCTGCGCCGCGCGGTGCGCTACCTCGTGGACAACGGTGTGCGGCAGATCGTGGACCTGGGCGCCGGCCTGCCGACCCAGGGCAACACCCACGAGATCGCTCCGGAGGCCCGTGTCGTCTACGTCGACTACGACTCCGTGGTGTGCGTGCACGGGCGGGCGCTGCTGGCCAGGAAGGAGAACGTCGACTTCCTCCAGGCCGACGTGCGCGAGGCCGACGCGCTGCTGGACAAGCTGGCCGGGCTGATCGACTTCAAGCAGCCGGTGGCGTTCCTGGCGCTGGCGCTGCTGCACTTCATCCCGGACGAGATCGCCTACGACGTGGTGGCCAAGCTGCGCGAGGTGAGCGCCCCCGGCAGCTACCTCGTGATCAGCCACGCCGTGGACACCACGCCGGACACCACCGAGCAGGCGCTGGAGATCTACCGCAGGGCCACCGCCGCGCTCAACCTGCGCGACCGCGAGGGCGTCCTGCGCTTCTTCGACGGCTACGAGCTGGCCGAGCCGGGGCTGACGTTCCCGGCGGGATGGCGTCCCGACGATCCGCTGGCGCCGGGCAACGGCGTCGACTTCGGCTACGTGGGCGTCGGCCGCAAGGCGTGACACCGTAACGAGAAAAGCCCCGCCTGCGGCGGGGCTTTTTCTTGGGCCGGCTGCTAGTTCTGTTCGGCCTGCTTCAGCTCCTCGCTGAGCTCCTGCCTGATGGCGTCCATGTCGAGCGCCCTGACCTGCCGGATGAGGTCCTCCAGCGCGGGGGCCGGGATGGCGCCGGCCTGCGCGAAGACCACGATCCCGTCGCGGATGGCCATGAGCGTCGGGATCGAGGTGATGTCGAAGCCCTGCGCGAGCGCCTGCTCCGCGTCGGTGTCGATCTTGCCGAAGGTGATGTCGGAGTGCTGCTCCGAGGCCTTCTCGAAGATCGGCCCGAACTGCCTGCACGGCGGGCACCAGGTCGCCCAGAAGTCCAGCAGCACGATGCCCTTGTCGGCGATGTCGTTGAAGTTCTTCTCGGTTACTTCGATGGTCGCCACAAGTGGCTCCTCGCTGATCGTCGTCATTGTCGTGAGGTAGAACCCATACCCCGTCCGCGGCATTCCAGCTCCGGCCAGGGGCCGGCCGGGCGCGGGGGCGTACAGGAGAGGGTTTTCGACTGCATATATCCGCATAAATGCGGATAGAACATTTAAACACCGATCCTTGACGGTCGGCGTACGCGGGTATGAGCAGTGCATGGACTGGGTCACCTGCGCGTATTCGGCTGCCTGCACCGGAGTCGCCACCAGGCCGTCCGGCCTCTGCCTCGCCCACCTGTCGCCGGAGGAGGTCGCGGAGACGCTCGCCCGCGTGGCCCCCGGCCGTCTGCTCGACCTGCGCGGCACGACGCTCACCGGCGACCTGCTCAGCAGGGTGCTGGAGGCGACCGGCGGCCGGCTCGGGCGGGCGCGGATGGAGCGGGTCAGATTCACCGGCGACGTACGCCTGTCGGGCGTCACCTTCTGCGGCGACGTCTCGCTCGACGACGCCCGCTTCGACCGGCTGGCCTCGTTCTTCGGCGCCCGCTTCGAGGGCAACGTGTCGCTGGCCGGCGCCCGTTTCGCGCGGGAGCTGTCCTTCCACGGCGTCGCGGTACGCGGGCACGTCTCGCTCGACCGGGCCGTCATGTCGCGTGACGCCCTGTTCAGCCAGGCCGACTTCGGGCACGGGCTGTCGTGCGAGCGGGCCAGGTTCGACGGCTACGCCACCTTCGACGGCGCCCGCCTCGGCGACGGGGGCGCCTTCCGCGGCGCGCGCTTCGGCCGCACCCTGTCCTTCCGCAAGGTGAGCGGCAACGCCGGGTTCGAGGCGGCGCACTTCGCGGCGGACGCGTACCTGTCGGCCACCGGGCGGCTGTCGCTGGCCCGCGCCCGCGCCGACGCGACCCTCGACGTCACGGTGACGCGCTGCGGCGTGGACCTGCGCGGCGTGGAGGTGGCCGGCGCGACCGCGGTCAAGCTGACCGACTCCTCCGCCGACTTGGAGGGCGCGGTGCTGCGCGGCCCGGCCGTGGTGAGCGGCCGGGGCCGGTCGGGGGTGAGCTCGCTGCGCCAGGTCCAGGCGGCCGACCTGACGCTGCACGGGCTGGACCTGTCGGCCTGCCGGTTCGCCGGGATCGTCCATCCCGCGGGGGTGCGGGTCAAGGACTGCGCGTTCGCGCTCACGCCGCGCGGGGTGCAGGTGAGCCTGCGCTGGCCGGTGCTGCGCTGGTTCGCCCGGCGCAGCGTCCTGGCCGACGAGCGCGGCGCGGGCGGCGCCGGCGGCGGGGAGCAGGCGTCCGGCGAGCAGGGCCTCTCCCCCGAGGCCCTGGCCGCGCTCTACGCCGGGCTGCGGCCCAGCGACCGCGCCACGGCCGCCGACTTCGCCTTCGCCGCGATGGAGATGCGCCGCCGGGCCGGCCACCACTGGCGGCTGCCGGTGTCGTGGCTGCTGTTCGGCTACGGCCCGCGGCTCGGCCGGACGGCGGGCTGGTTGACCGCCCTGGCGACGGTCGCCCTGGTCGCCGTGGTGTGGGCGTCGGCCGGCCACGCCTCCGCCGTCCATCCCTGACCGGCCACCCCCGTCAGAGCGCGTCGACGATCTCGGCGATGCGCCGGTAGGCCGCCGAGCGCCAGCCGCCGCCCATGATCCGGCGCGACATCTGCTGCAGCTCGTCTTCGGGGTCGAAGCCCTCGTGGTCGAGGAACAACCGGGTGCCGCGGCCCTCGGGCTCCAGCCGCCAGGTGACGGTCCAGTCGGCGCTCCCGCCGTCGCGCCAGCTCAGCTTCAGCAGCCGCTCCGGCTCCAGCTCCAGCACCTCGCAGTGCACCACGCCGTCGAAGCCGACGGACTTCTTCGGCGTCGTACGGAAGGTGAAGCGGTGCCCGACCTCCGGCCGGAAGTCGCCGGGCATGAGCCATTTGGTGATCAGGTCGGGCTCGGTCAGCGCCCGCCACACCTTGGCGGGCGGGTGCGCGATGAACTGGTCGAGCCTGATCGCGGTGCGGTCCTCAGCGGGAGCCGGCATCGTCGTCCTCCATCTCGTCGAGCAGGGTGGTCAGCGCGGCGAGCCTCTCGCGCCAGAAGCGTTCGTACGGCGAGAGCCAGTCACGGATCTCCATCAGCGGCGCGGGCTCCAGCCGGTAGAGCCGTTCCCTGCCCTTCCGCGTCTCAGCGACCAGCCCGGCGTCCCTGAGCACCTTCAGGTGCTCCGACACGCTGGGCCGGCTCATGGCGAACCGCTCGGCCAGCCGCCCGGCGGGCTGGCCGTCCTCCTCCAGCAGCAGGCGCAGCAGCTCGCGCCGGGCGGGGCTGGCGAGGGCGGCGAAGACGTGGTCGGCGCTCATGCCTGAGTGACGACGAAGCCGTTGCCGAACGGGTCGTGGAACAGCAGTTGCCGTCCCCAGGGCTGCTCGCTCGGGCCCTCGGACTCGACGCCGTGCTCGCGCAGCCGCGCGGCCAGCTCGTCGAGGTCGGGCGCGGCCACGACGAGGCCGCCGATCGGGGCCATGCCGGGGAACCAGGAGGCGAGCAGGAGCGCGGTCTCGCCGCCCTTGGGGGCGACGGTGAGCCAGCGGCCCATCGGGAACGGGTTGTCGGCGCGCACGTCGAAGCCGAGGACGCCGGCGTAGAACTCCAGCGCCCGCTCCTGGTCGGCGACGGGCACGGTGACGGTCTGGATCGCGGAAATCAGCATGTCCGCCACTATATGTAGGCTTTTTCCTACATGACAAGTCCCGGCGGAGCCGCATATCAGGGAATTCCCGGAGTGACCGGCGGCAGGGGCCCTCCGTACAATCGGGATCATGCGCATCGACGACTACGTGGCCGAGCTGAACCGCGCGCTCGCCGGCCCGCCCGGTCCCCGGCGGGACCTGATCGTCGAGGCGCGCGACAGCCTCACCGACGCCGCCGATGCGCTGGAGGCCGAGGGCCTGGACCGGGCGGAGGCGGAGCGGGTGGCGGTGGCCGGGTTCGGGCCGGTCGAGGAGATCGCCCCGGGCTACCAGGCGGAGCTGACCTGCGCCGCCGGGCGGCGACTCGGCACCCTGCTGTTCGTCGGCGTGCCGATCACCGTGCTCATGTGGTCGATGCTGTGGCGGCTCTACCCGGCGACCGAGACCGCCTGGCTGGCCAAGCCCGGCTGGTACGTAGCGGTCTCACGGCTGCTCGACGCCGCGCAGCTCGCCGTCGGCCTGTACGGCGGGCTGGTGCTGCTCGCCCTGGGCCGGGGCGCGCGGTGGATCCGCCGGCCGCGCCTGCTCACCAGGTCGCTGGCGGTGACGGTGTGGGTCTCGCTGCCGGTCACGAGCGGGCTGGGCCTGCTGCTGACGTACGGCGCGGACCAGACCAACACGCTCTCCCCTCTGCCGACGCTGCTGGCCAACCTGGTGACCGCCGCGCTGTGGGGGCTGCAGATCTATGGGGCGTCCCGCTGCCTGCGCCTCACCCGCCCCGTCGTGACGCCCTGCCCGTCAGCCTGAGGCCGGGGTCTCGGGACGCAGCACACCGCCGATGACGCTGGCGAACTCGCGCCAGGCCGAGCGCTCCCCTTCGAGCTGCCTCCTGCCAGAGTCCGTCAGCCGGTAGGTGCGCCGCTTGCGCCCGCCCACGGTCGCCCATTCGCTGGACAGGTGGCCGATGCGCTCCAGCCGGCGCAGCGCCGGGTAGACCGTGCCGGTCGGCACGCTCAGCGCGCCGCCGCTGCGCTCCTGCAGCGCCTCGATGATGGCGTAGCCGTGCAGCGGCTCGCGCTCCAGCACCGCGAGCAGGAGTGCGTCCATGTGCCCGCGCAGCGCGTCCGGATTCATGTCTCAGATCTTAGGCAACCGATCGTCACATAGACAGCCTACATGTAGGCCGTCTATATGTAGAGTGTCTATATGTAGGCAGACACAACTACGGATCGGACCGGAGCCGGAATGGACGTACTCGACCTGGCACGCACCCAGTTCGCCGTGACCGGCGGGCTGCACTTCCTGTTCGTCGTGCTCACGCTGGGGATGGCGCCGCTGGTCGCGCTCATGCACACCCGCTGGGCGATGACGGGCCGGCCGCTCCACGAGGCGATGACCCGCTTCTGGGGGCAGATCTACGTCATCAACTACGCGCTCGGCATCGTGACCGGGCTGGTGATGGAGTTCCAGTTCGGCCTGGCGTGGAGCGGACTGTCCCACTACGCCGGGGACGTCTTCGGCGCGCCGCTCGCCATGGAGACGCTGCTGGCCTTCTTCCTGGAGTCCACGTTCCTCGGGCTGTGGATCTTCGGCTGGGGCCGGCTGCCGCGGTGGCTGCACCTGGCGTGCATCTGGCTCGTGACGCTCACCGCGTACGCGAGCGCGTTCTTCATCATGCTGGCCAACTCGTTCCTGCAGAACCCGGCCGGGTCCGTCGCCCGCGACGGCCGGCTGGAGCTGGTCGACTTCGGGGCGCTGCTGACCAACAAGGCGCTGGTGTTCTCCTTCCCGCACGTCGTGGCGGCCGGGCTGTTCACCGGCGGCATGGTGCTGGTCGGGGCGAGCGCGTACATGCTGCGGCGGCGCACCGAGCAGGTCGAGTTCTTCACCCGCTCGATGCGGCTCGGCGTGGTGACGGCCGCGATCGGCATCACGTTCACGATGGGCTTCGGCTACGCGCAGTTCGCCGGGGTGCAGGACGGCAAGTGGGACAACGTCGGAGCGGCGATCGGGCTGGCCCTCATGATGGAGGTCGGGCAGCTGCTCGGGCTGGTCGTGCTGCTCGTCATGCTGCCGCTGATCCGCTTCCTGCCGCGCTGGCGGTGGACGTATCCGCTGCTCGTCGCGATGACGCCGCTGCCGTTCGTGCTGTCCATCGCCGGGTGGGTGGCCAGGGAGGTCGGGCGGCAGCCGTGGATGATCTGGGGCAAGTTGACCGTCGCCGACGCCATGACGCCCGGGCTCACGGCGGGCATGGTCACCGCCTCACTGATCGGGTTCGCGGGCGTGCTGGGGCTGCTCGCGGTCGTCGACTACGTGCTCATCGCGCGGACGATCCGGCGCGGGCCACGTGAGCCCGACCTCGGCGCCGGCGTGCCCGGCGAGACCCGCGCCCCCGCGCTGAGCCTCTAGGGAGGACTGACATGGAAGTGATCTGGTTCGCCTTCTTCGCGGTGCTGCTGGTCGGCTACTTCGCGCTGGAGGGCTTCGACCTCGGGGTCGGGCTGCTGCTGCCGCTGCTCGGGCGCACCCGCGAGGGGCGCGACCGCATGGTGGCGGCGATGGCGCCGTACGTGCTGGCCAACGAGGTGTGGCTGGTGGCCGTGGCCGGGACGCTGTTCGGGGTCTATCCGGCGCTGGAGGGCGAGGTGTTGTTCGCGCTCTACCCGGTCGTGGTGGCGATGCTGCTGAGCTGGGTGCTGCGCGACGCCGGCCTGTGGTTCCGCCGCCGCGCGGACGGGCGGGGGTGGCGCGGTTTCTGGGACGCGATGATCGCCTTCGGGTCGCTGGGGCTGTCGTTCGGATGGGGCATGGCGCTGTACGCCGCGGCCACCGGGTTCGCCGCCGGACCGATGCATCCGCTGGGGCTGATGCTGGGCATGGTGGTGACGCTGCTGTTCGCCTGGCACGGGTGGACGTTCCTGGCCTGGCGGACGCCGGGCGAGTTCGGCGCGGCCCGGCCGGGGCGGGCGCTGGTCGTGTCGGGGGCCGTGGCGGCGCTGCCCGCGGCCGGGGTGCTGGCCGGGGCGATGCCGTACCTGGTCGAGCACAGTGCGTCGGCCGCTACGTTGAATGTGCTCAGTCTCATGGTCCTGCCGTTCGCACCCATCATGCTGGGCGCGCAACTATGGGTATGGCGCACTTTCCGCCCAGGGAAGGACGCCTTCCGGCTCCCGTCGTTCTTCTGAGGACACGTGCACAAGGATCTTCTGCGGCTCATGCGGGCCGAGCGGGCGGTACGCCTCCACTTGGCCGTCACGCTGGTGGCGGCTGTACTGGCCGGGCTGCTCGTGCTGGTCCAGGCCGAGCTGCTGGCCGGCGTGCTGTCCGGCCGCTTCACCGCCGCCGCGCTGGCGGCGGTGGCCGCCGTCGTCGGGGTGCGGGCGCTGCTCGCCTGGACGCAGGGGGTCTTCGCCGGGCGCACCGCGACCGGCGTGAAGTCGGCGCTGCGCCGCCGGCTGCTGGCCCGGCTGCGCGAGCTGGGTCCCGGAGGGCTGGCCGCGCACCGCTCGGGCGAGCTGGTCACGCTGACCGGGCGCGGCCTCGACGGCCTGGACGCCTATCTCACCGGCTACCTGCCGTCGATCGCGGTGGCCGGGGTGGTGCCGATCGCCGTGCTGGTCCGGCTGTTCGCCGCCGACCTCGCCAGCGCCGTCATCGTGCTCGTCACGCTGCCGCTCATCCCGATCTTCGGCGCGCTGGTCGGCATGACGACCAAGGCGGTCACCGAACGTCAGTACCTCGCGCTGTCGCGGCTCGGCGGGCACTTCCTCGACGTCGTACGCGGCCTGCCCACCCTGCGCGCCTTCGGCCGGGCCCGCTACCAGGCCGGCGTCATCCGGCAGGTGGCCGAGGCCCACCGGAGCGCGACCATGCGCACGCTGCGGGTGGCGTTCCTGTCGTCGCTGGTGCTGGAGCTGTGCGCGTCGCTGTCGCTGGCGCTGGTGGCGGTGCCGATCGGGCTGCGGCTGCTCGGCGGCTCGCTGGACCTCACGACGGCGCTGCTGGTGCTGCTGCTGGCGCCGGAGGCGTACCTGCCGCTGCGGGCCATGGGGACGCGCTTCCACGCCTCCATGGAGGGCGTGGCGGCGGCCGACGCGGCCTTCGCCGTGCTGGACACGACCGGGGACGACGCACGGCGTGAGGTCGCCGGCCGGGCCGCGCCGCGCTCGGCGGGCCCGCCGGAGATCCGGCTGGAGAACGTCACCGTACGCTATCCGGGACGCGAGGCCGCCGCGCTGGAGGACGTCACGCTCACCATCGCGCCCGGGGAGCGGGTGGCGCTGGTGGGCGAGAGCGGCGGCGGCAAGAGCACGCTGCTGCACCTGCTGCTCGGGTTCGTGGAGCCGGCAGCGGGCCGGGTGCTCGTGGACGGCGCCGACCTGCGGGAGCTGGACCCGGCGGCGTGGCGGGCGCGGCTGGCGTTCGTGGCGCAGCGGCCGCACCTGTTCGCGACGTCGGTCGCGGACAACATCCGCCTCGGCGCGCCCGGGGCCTCCGACGAGGACGTACGCCGCGCCGCCGAGGCAGCCCACGCCGACTTCGTGGCCGCGCTCCCCCAGGGGTTCGCGACCGTGCTCGGCGAGCGGGGCGCGAACCTGTCGGCCGGGCAGCGTCAACGGGTGGCGCTGGCCCGTGCCTTCTGCCGGCCCGAGGCGTCCGTGCTGCTCCTGGACGAGCCCACGGCCCGCCTGGACGGGCGCAGCGAGGCGGCGGTGGTGGCGGGCACGGCCGAGCTGGCACGGGGCCGTACGGCCGTCATCGTCGCCCACCGGCCGGCGATGATCGACCTGGCCGACCGCATCATCCGCCTGCACGCGGGCCGCGTCGTCGCCGACACCGCGGACGCCGGGCCGGGCACCGAGCCGGGCACCGGGCGGCAGGGTGAGCGCGTGGCGGTCGTACACGGCGAGAGCGGGGGCGAGGCATGAGGCGGGTCATGGGCAAGCGGCTGGTGTGGGCCGTGCTGGCCGGGGCGGCGGCGGATCTGGCCGGGCTCGGCCTGATCGCGGCGGCCGCCTGGCTGATCACCAGGGCCGCCCAGCAGCCGCCGCTGGCCGCGCTGAGCGTGGCGATCGTGGCGACCAGGGCGTTCGCGACGAGCAAGGGCGTCTTCCGCTACGTCGAGCGCCTCACCGGCCACGACGTGGCCCTGCGCGCCCAGGCCGGCACCCGCGAGGACCTCTACGGCGCGCTGATCCCGCCGCAGCGGCCCCGTCACGGCGGCGCCGACCTGCTGAGCCGCATGGTGGACGACACCGAGGCGGTGCAGGACCTGCTGGTGCGCTGCCTGCTGCCGGCCGCCGCGGCGGCCGTGGCCGGGCTGGCGGCCGTGATCGTCGGGCTGACCATCCTGCCTCTCGCGGCGCTGGTGCTGGTGGCCGGGCTGGCCCTGGCCGGGCTCGCGCTGCCCGCGGGCACGGCGGCGGCCGCCCGCCGCTGGGCGGCGAGGATCGCGCCGGCCCGCGCCGAGCTGGCGGGCCGGGTGGCGGACCTGGTGCACGGCTCGGCGGACCTGGCCGCGTACGGGGCCGACGAGGCGGCCCTGCGCCGGGCGGAGGCCGCCGACGAGGCGCTGGCCGCGCTCGAACGCCGCCAGGCCCGCGTGCACGCCGCCGCGCTCGCCGGGGGCACCCTGCTGCAGGGCCTGACCGTCGCCGCCGTGGTGCTGCTCGCCCAGGGCGCGCAGGTGGGCTCGGTCGGCACGGCGGTGCTCGCGCTGACCGCGCTGGTGTCGTTCGAGCCGGTGCTGCCGCTCGCGGCGGCGGGCGAGCGGATGGCGGGCATCACGGCGGCGCTGCGCCGGCTGCGCGAGGTGCGCGCCGCGGCCCCGGCCGTCGCCGACCCGGCCGCCCCCGCGCCGCGGCCGGAGTCCCCGCTGACCGTCGAGGTCGAGGACCTGGTCGTCCGCCACTCCCCCGCCCCCGAGGAGACCCGGCCCGCGCTGGACGGCGTGTCGCTGCGGCTCACGCCCGGCAGGCGGGTCGCGATCGTCGGGCCGAGCGGCGCGGGCAAGAGCACCCTGCTGGCGGCGCTGATGCGGCTGGTGGAGCCGGAGTCCGGGCGCATCACGGTCAACGGCGCGGACGTCCGCGACCTGGCCGGCGACGACGTGCGGGAGCTCATGACCGGGCTCACCCAGGACCCGTACATCTTCCGTACGACGCTGCGCGACAACCTGCGCCTGGCCGGCCCCGACGCCGGCGACGAGCGGCTGCGCCGGGCCGTGGACGACGCCCGGCTCGGCGACTGGGTGGAGCGCACCGGCTGGGAGGCCGAGCTGGGCGAGGACGGCAGGACCGTCTCGGGCGGCCAGCTCCAGCGTCTGGCCCTGGCGCGGGCCCTGCTGTACGACCCGCCGGTGCTCCTGCTGGACGAGCCCGCCGAGGCCCTGGACGAGGAGACCGCCGACCGGCTGATGGCCGACCTGCTCGACGTCACCAGGGACCGTACGACGTTGCTGGTCACCCACCGCCTCAAGGGCCTGGAGTCGGTGGACGAGGTCGTGGTGCTGGAGGAGGGCCGGGTCACCCAGCGCGGCCGGCACGACGAGCTGGTGGCCGTCCCCGGCTACTACCGCGACCTGTGGGAGTCCGAGGTCCTCACCCGGAGATAGCCGGCCCCGAGCGGCCGGACGTTGTGTTGGCGGCGCAATCAGGTTTATGATTCAAACCAGTTTGGCCGACCGAGGAGTTTACGTGCTTGATGACGACGAGCGGCCGCCCACCCCTGAGGAGACGCTGCGCGTCATCGAGGCGCAGCAGGCCGCCGCGGCCCGGCACATCTACATCGACCCGCTGCTGCTCTACCTGCCCTGGGGGGTCGCCTGGCTGGTCGGGTTCACCGCCCTGTTCCTGCACCTCGGGCTCGACGGCCGGTCCTACGCGCCGATCAGCCAGGGCGCGGCGGTGTCCCTGCTGACCGCCGCCCAGCTCGTGGCCGGCACGGTGGCCGCCTACGGCATCACCCGCGCCAACCGGCAGGTCCGCGGCACCACCAGGGACCGGGGGTCGATGTACGGCTGGGCGTGGTTCGCCGGGATCGCGCTGACGGCCGTGCTCGACGTCCGGCTCTCGCCCCTGCTGCCGCCGGCGGAGAGCCAGCTGCTCTGGGGCGGCTCGATGCTGACGATCGTGGCGGTGCTCTACATGGTGGGCGGCGCCGTGTGGTCCAGCCGCCAGATGTTCTCCGTCGGCCTCTGGACCGCCGCCGTCAACCTGCTGGGCGTCCTGCTCGGCGCCGGCTGGCACGCGCTGCTGACGGCGGTGCTGCTCGGCGGCGGGTTCATCGTGGCGGGCCTGTGGTGGAGGCGCCGCTCATGACGGCGGACCAGCCGCCGCCCGAGCTCGACCCGGTCATCCACGCGCAGGCGAGGCTGCGGGTGGTCGCCGCGCTCAACGTGCTCGGCGACGGGGACGAGATGACCTTCGGCGCGCTCAAGGACCTGCTCGGCATGACCGCCGGCAACCTCTCGGTCCACCTGACGAAGCTGGAGGAGGCGGAGTACGTCCGCATCACCAAGACCCACAGAGGCCGCACCCCGGTCACGTACGTCGCGCTGACGAGGCGCGGGCGACTGGCCTTCGAGGACTACACCAGGGCCATCCGCGCCCTGATCGACCCCGCTGGAGGAACCACATGACAGTCCTCGCCAGGGCCGTCGAGGCCGGCCGCCGCTACGGCGACGTACTGGCACTCGACCGCGTCTCAATGGACATCAGGGCCGGTGAGCTCGTCGGCCTGCTCGGCCCGAACGGCGCCGGCAAGTCCACCCTGATCAACCTGTTCGTCGGCCTGCGCCGCCCCTCCTCGGGCACGGTCGAGCTGCTCGGCGGCTCGCCGCTGGACCCGGCGCGGCGGCGGGCCGTCGGCGTGACCCCGCAGGAGACCGGCCTGCCCGAGTCGTTGAGGGTGGGCGAGATCATCGACTTCGTCTCCGCGCACTTCCCCGACCCGGTGGAGCGGGGCGAGCTGCTGGCCAGGTTCGGCCTGGACGACCTGGCGCGGCGGCAGGTCGGCGGCCTGTCGGGCGGGCAGCGGCGGCGGCTGGCCGTGGCGCTCGCCTTCGCCGGCCGCCCGCGCCTGGTCTTCCTGGACGAGCCCACCACCGGCCTCGACATCGAGGCCAGGCGGACGCTGTGGGACGGCATCAGGGCCTTCCAGCAGGAGGGCGGCACGGTGCTGGTGACCAGCCACTACCTGGAGGAGATCGAGGCCCTGGCCGAGCGGGTCGTGGTCATCGGCCATGGACGGGTGCTGGCCGATGACACGGTGGCCGCGGTACGCGACTTCGTGGGCGTCCGCAAGGTGTCGCTCACCGCTCCGGACCTGCCCGAGCTGCCCGGCGTCCTCGGCTCCGAGCGGCGCGACGGCCGGATCGAGCTGCTCACCGCCGACCCCGACCGGCTGGTGGTCGAGCTGGTGCGCAGCGGGGCCGCGTTCTCGGGGCTGGAGATCCGGCCCACCACCCTGGAGGAGGCCTTCCTGGCCCTCACCGCCACCTCCGGTCAGAAGGAGAGCACCCATGTCTAACCTGGTCGTCGCGCACACCCGCTATCTCCTGCTGGAGCAGATCAGGGTGCCGATCGGGCTGCTGGCCAGCTCGTTGTTCCCGGCCGTGTCGATGGTGGCGTTCGTGGTGCCGTTCGCCGGCCAGGACCCGGTGGCGGCGACCACCGCGACGGGCTCGCTGATGTTCTTCGGCTCGATGTCTGCGGCGCTGATCGGGCTCGCCATCTCGGTGTCGCAGGACCGCGAGCTGCCGTGGAACCCCTACCTGCGCACCCTGCCCGCCGGGCCGTTCCCGCGCTTCGCCGGGCGGATGCTCTCGACGCTCGCCGTGATGCTGGTGTCGGTGGTCCCCGTGATCGTGGTGGCCGCGCTGTTCACCGAGGCGACGATCACGCCGGCGCGGCTGCTGCTCGGGCTGGGCGCGCTGGTCGCGGGGAGCGTGCCGTTCATGCTGATGGGGCTGCTCGTCGGGCTGCTGCTGTCGTCGAAGGCCGCGATGGCGGTGGCGCAGGTGCTGTTCTTCCCGATGGCGATCGTGGGCGGGCTGCTGCTGCCGCCGCAGATCCTGCCGGCGTTCGTGCAGGTCGTCTCGCCGTACGTGCCGACCAGGGGCGCGGCCGAGCTGATCTGGTGGGCGGTCGCCGGGACCACTCCCGGCACCGTGCCGCTGGTGATGCTGGCGGTCTGGACCGTCGCCATGGCGGTGGCCGCCGCGTGGGCGTACCGGCGGGACGAGGGCCGGCGTTTCTCCTGAATTGGGGGGGTGTGCCGCCGAGTCCGCAGCGATCTCGACGGCACACCCGTCCAAGAGGGGGTCCTTGTTATTTCTTCTCGACGAGGGTCACGGTGGCGTCGTGGGCCTGCCCGTCCCTCATATATGTGATCTTGACCGCTTGACCGGGTTTGAAACCTCTGACCTGTCCGACAACCGTATCGCCCCCGTCAACCGCCTTGTCGTTGATTTTGGTGATGAGGTCGCCCTGCCGCAGACCTGCCTTCTCCGCGGGGCTTCCGGCGGTGATCTCCCTGATCAGGGCGCCGGGAACGTCGCCTGTCGCGTCCGTCACACTCACGCCGAGGAAGGCGTGGGTGACCTTGCCGGAGCTGATGAGCTGGTCGGCCACCTGCTTGGCGGTGTTGACCGGGATGGCGAAGCCGACGCCGCCGCCGGCCGCCTCGGAGGCGATCGCGGTGTTGATGCCGATCAGCTCACCGGCCGCGTTGACCAGCGCGCCGCCCGAGTTGCCCGGGTTGATCGAGGCGTCGGTCTGGATGGCGCCGCCGATCGTGGTCGGCTCCTCGCTCTGGCCCTGCTGCTGCTCCTGGCCCCAGCCGGGCGGCAGCTGCTGGCGCTGCTCGCCGCCGACCGTCAGAGTGCGGTCCAGGGCGCTGACGATGCCCCGGGTGACAGAGCCGTCGAGACCGAGCGGGCTGCCGATGGCGAGCACGTCGTCGCCGACCTTGAGCTGGTCGCTGTCGCCGAGCGCGGCCTTGGTCAGCCCGGAGGCGCCCTCGGCGCGGATGACGGCGAGGTCGGTGGCCGGGTCGGTGCCGACCACACTGGCCTTGGCCGTCTTGCCGTCGCTGAACTTGACCGTCATCTGCCCGCCGCCCTGACCGGCGCCGACGACGACGTGGTTGTTGGTCAGGATGAGGCCGTCCTCCGACAGCACCACGCCGGAGCCCTCACCGCTCTGCCCCTGGATCATCACCACGCTGGGCTGCACCTTGGCCGCCACCTCGGCGACGGTCAGATCGCTTGAGGCGGTCTTGAAGACGGGGCTCGGCGCGCCGGGGTTGGAGGTGGTGGTGACGGAGACGGGGTCGGGCTGGAACGCGTTGACGACGACACCGCCGACGATCCCGCCGCCGATGGCGGCTGCCGCCAGCGCGAGCCCGGCGACGGCCTTGCCGCCGTAGAAGGGCTTCTTCGGGGGCGCGGGGGGCGGCGGGGGCGGCTGCTCCATGATGATCGTGTCCCGCCGGGGAAAGCCCCCGGCGGCCGGCGGGGTGGCGCCGAACTGGCTCCAGCCGGTGCCCTGCTCGCGAGGCTCGTTCGCGTCCATCTGTCATCTCCTCGAGGGTTCTCTGACTCAAGGGTGCCAAGGCGCGCGTAAGACCTGGTTAAGCCTCTGATCAGAACTCCATGAGAAGGCCGATGGAGCGAGGTGCGCGTGCAGGCGTCAGGGGGACAGGACGCCGATCCCGCGCAGAACCCCCACGAGCAGGGTGACGGCGATGCTGGTGAAGAGCACCCAGATCCATACCTGCCGGTAGAGGCGGACCATCCGTCGTGCCTCACGCCATTCGCGCTCGCGGGCGCGTGCGGCGCGTAAGCGGGCGATGTGGGCGCGGCTCGTGACCTTCAGCCTGCTGCGGTCGATCTGCTGTACCGGCATGATCCCATCCTGACAGGACGGGGCGGCCGGGGAAACGGGCCGCCCCGCGCGGGTTCAGGAGCGGGCGGGCCAGTACTCGTCGCGCAGCAGGCGCTTGTAGAGCTTGCCCGTGGGGTGGCGCGGCAGCTCTTGGCGGAAGTCGATCGACTTCGGGCACTTGTAGTGGGCCAGGCGCTCGCGGCAGTACGCGATCAGCTCCGCCTCCAGCTCCGGCCCCGCCTCGTCCATGGAGACCGGCTCGACCACGGCCTTGACCTGCTCGCCCATCTCCTCGTCCGGCACGCCGAAGACGGCCACGTCGGCGACCTTGGGGTGCACCGACAGCACGTTCTCGGCCTCCTGCGGGTAGATGTTCACGCCACCGGAGATGATCATGTACGAGCGGCGGTCGGTGAGGTAGAGGAAGCCGTCCTCGTCGAGGTAGCCGATGTCGCCGAGCGTGGTCCAGCCGCGGCCCTTCGGGTCCTGCGCGGAGCGGGTCTTGTCCGGGTCGCCGTGATACTCGAAACGGCCGCCGTTCTCGAAGAAGATGGTGCCGTGCGTGCCCGCGGGCACGTCCTCGCCGTCCTCGTCGCAGATGTGCACGACGCCGAGCAGGGAGCGGCCGACGGTGCCCTTGTGCTTGAGCCAGTCCTCGGGGCCGACGTAGAGGAAGCCGTTGCCCTCGGTGCCCGCGTAGTACTCGTGGATGATCGGCCCCCACCAGTCCATCATCTGCTCCTTGACGGGCACGGGGCAGGGCGCGGCGGCGTGGATGGCGTACTTGAGCGAGGACAGGTCGTACCTGGCCCGGGTCTCCTCGGGCAGCTTCAGCATCTTGATGAACATGGTCGGCACGAGCTGCGAGTGCGTGACCTTGTGGCGCTCCACCAGCGCCAGGTACTGCTCGGGGTCGAAGCGTTCCATGACCACGACCGTCGCGCCGAGGCGCTGGAACGTCATGCAGTAGCGCAGCGGGGCCGCGTGGTAGAGGGGCGCGGGCGAGAGGTAGACGCTGTCGGTGGAGGGCGCGAACAGCGCCGAGATGAGCTGGAGCAGCATCCCGGGCTCCTCCAGGGGGCCGTGCGGCGCGGGCACCTTGACGCCCTTGGGCCGGCCGGTGGTGCCGGAGGAGTAGAGCATGTCGGCGCCGGTGCACTCGTCCTCGACCGGCGTCGTCGGCTGCCCGGCGACGGCCTCCTCGTACGACTCGAAGCCCTCGGCGACGCCGTCGATCATCAGGCGCAGCTCGACCTTGGGCGTGGCGTCGGCGATCGAGGCGGCCACGTCGGCCAGGTCCGCGCTGGAGATGAAGACCCGCGCGCCGCAGTTGTCCACGATGTACGCGAGCTCGTCGGTCTGCAGCCGGGAGCTGATGGGCGTGTAGTACAGACCCGACCGGTGCGCCGCCCAGGCGACGGACAGGAAGAGCGGGTGGTTGGTGAGCATGAACGCGATGTGGTCGCCCGGCCGTAGCCCGGCGGCGCGGAACAGGTGCGCCAGCCGGTTCGACTCCTCGTCCAGCTCGCGGTAGGTGACGATCCGCCCGGAGCCCGCCATGACCACAGCGGGCTTGTCGGGGGTGACTGCTGCGATGGCTCCCGGATGCATGACTAGAACAGTATTCGGTAGGCGGGCGGGCGCGCCAGCACGCGGACGCCGCCCGCCCGTCATCCTTCCCGGTCAAGCCGGGGGGACCTACTCGGCCGGGATGACCGAGCCCTCGTACTTCTGCTGGATGAACTCCTTGGTCTTCGGGTCCTGCAGCAGCTTGCCGAGGGTGACGATGCCGGCGTCCTTCTCGTGGCCGGCCTGCACGACGAGGCCGTTGACGTACGGGTTGCCCTCGGTCTTCTCCAGCGCGAGCGCCTGCGAGGCGGGCTTGAGCCCGGCCTCAAGGGCGTAGTTGCCGTTGATCACGGCGGCGTCCACGTCGTCCAGCGAACGCGGGAGCTGCGCCGCCTCCAGCGCCTTGAACGTCAGGTTCTTCGGGTTGGCGGCGACGTCGCGCTCGGTGGCCGCGGTGCCGACGCCCTCCTTCAGGGTGACCACGCCGTTGTCGGCGAGCAGCTTGAGCGCGCGGCCGAGGTTGGTGGCGTCGTTGGGCAGGGCCACCGTGGCGCCGCTCGGCAGCGCGGACAGCTCGGTGACCTTCTTGGAGTAGAGGCCCAGCGGCTCCAGGTGCACGGGGGTGGCGAAGGCCAGCTTGGTGCCCTTGGAGGCGTTGAAGTCGTCCAGGTACGGCTTGTGCTGGAAGAAGTTGGCGGTGAGCTGCCCCTCGTCGAGCTGCACGTTCGGCTGCACGTAGTCCGTGAACTCCACGATCTCCAGCTTGAGCCCGGCGGCGGGGGCCAGGTTCTCCTTGACGAAGTTCAGGATCTCCGCGTGCGGCACGGGGCTCGCGCCCACCTTGATCACGGTGTCGGCGGACTCGGCGGTCTTGCCGCCGGCCTCCGACGCGGTGTCCGTCGCGGACTGCGACGTACCGCATGCGGCGAGCGACAACGACAGGGCGACGACACCCAGGACACGACGGATGTTCATGATTTCTTCCTTACTTGTGCGATAGACGCCGGGCGACCCAGTCGCCCAGGCTCTGCAGGAGTTGCACGATGACGATGAGCAGCACGACGGTGACGATCATCAGCAGCGTCTCGAAGCGCTGGTAGCCGTAGCGGACGGCGAGGTCGCCGAGCCCGCCGCCGCCGAGCGTGCCGGCCATGGCGGAGTAGCCGATGAGCGCGACGACGGTCACCGTCAGCCCGGCGACCAGGCCGGGCAGGGCCTCGGGCAGCAGGACCTTGCGCACGACGGTGGCCCGGCTCGCGCCCATGGCCTGGGCGGCCTGGACGACGTCCGTCCCGACCTCGCGCAGCGCGGTCTCCACCAGCCGGGCGAAGAACGGCACCGCCCCGACGGTGAGCGGCACGACGAACGCGGCGGTCCCGATGGTGGTGCCGACGACCAGCCGGGTGAACGGGATGATCGCGATCATCAGCACGATGAACGGCAGCGACCGCCCGATGTTGACCACGAACCCGAGCACCGCCCGCAGCGCGGGCGCCGGCCGCAGCCCGCCCCGGTCGAGCACGACGAGCGCCACGCCGATCGGCAGCCCGAACAGCACGGTGAACAGCGTGGACCAGCCCACCATCTGGGCCGTCTCCACCGTCGCCGGCCACAGCAGCGGCAGCATCTCTTCCCAGGTCACGCGGCCTCCTCCACGATCAGTCCGGACTCACGCAGGTACGCGAGCGCGGCCCCTGCCTCCGGGCCGTCCAGCGCGACGCGCAGCCGCCCGACCGAGTCGCCGGCCAGCTCCTCGATCGAGCCGCCCAGGATGTTGAGGTCCACGTCGAACTTGCGCACGACCTCCGACACCACCGGCCGGCCCGCCTGGCCGGCGAACGTCAGCGTCACGGAACCGGCGGGCGCCGGCTCGGGCAGCGGGAAGATCTCCCTGGTCAGGCGGGATCCGGGGGTGCGGACGAGGTCGGCGATGGTCCCCGACTCCTCGACGCGCCCCCCGGACATGATGGCGACGGAGTCGCAGACGCTCTTGACCACGTTCATCTCGTGGGTGATGAGCAGGATCGTCAGGCCCAGCTCGGCGTTGAGCCGCTTGAGCAGGGCGAGGATCTGCTGCGTGGTGGCCGGGTCGAGCGCGGAGGTGGCCTCGTCCGACAGCAGCACCGACGGGTTGCCGGCGAGCGCGCGGGCGATGCCGACGCGCTGCTTCTGCCCGCCGGAGAGCTGGTGCGGGCGGTGCCCGCCGCGGCCCTCCAGCCCGACCAGCTCCAGCAGCTCGCCGACGCGGCGCTCGCGCTCGGCCCTGGACACGCCCATGATCTCCAGCGGGAACGCCACGTTGCCGGCGACCGTACGCGAGGACAGCAGCGCGAAGTGCTGGTGGATCATGCCGATGCGGCGGCGGGCCCGGTTGAGCTCGGCCTCGCGCAGCGCGGTCAGGTCCTGACCGGCGACGGTGACGGTGCCCGCGTCGGGGCGTTCGAGCAGGTTGACGCAGCGCAGCAGCGTGCTCTTGCCCGCGCCGCTCTGGCCGAGCACGCCGAAGATCTCGCCTTCGCGCACGGTGAGGTCGACGCCGTCGAGCGCGACGACGTCGCCGTACTGCTTGCGCAGGCCGGAAGCCTGGATCACGGAAGAACTACCCCACGACTGAGGGCGGCCGGGGCCGCGGAGATGGACGACAACGGGCGGAGGAACCGGCCGGCGTCAGCGGGTGCCCGGAGGGAACGGCAGGTGGCTCAGCCTGCGCAGCACGAACACGGGGGCGATCATCAGGACCTTCGGGAGGAGAACGGGCGGGCGGGGGCGGTCGGGGTCAGCGGGCCGGCATTCGTCCCAAGCGCATGCGACAACACATGGCCGCCCCGGGGGCGCCTTGGTGGTTCGCGTGTGCCTCGTTCACGCCCGTGCAAACGGCCGGCGAGAAGCGCATATTCCGGACCACTCACGTGATTCATGTCACGTCAGTCATATCGCTAGAGATGCATCGGTAGCGATGTAACATGCGGGCCATGAACATCGCGAGGATGCGCAGACTCGGACGGCGGCTGGTGGAGCTCGCCAAGGCCACGGAGAGCGAGGCGGGCGAGCCGGTGCTCACCCCCGGCGAGGAGGCCGTCTTCGTGGACGTGCTCCGCCATCCGGACAGCGCGGTGCGCGAGATCCAGGCCCGCACCGGCTTCGCGCAGAGCCACGTGTCGGCGTCCGTGGCGCGCATGCGCGAGCGCGGCGTCCTGGAGACCAGGCCGGACCCGGGGGACGGCCGGCGTACGCAGGTGCGGGTGGCCGACCGGACCGTGCACGCGCTGTTCCGGCGGGCGACCAGCCCGGTGGACGAGGTGGTCGGGGCCGCCCTGCGCGACCCCGCCGACACGGCGCGGGTGGTCGCGCTGCTGTCCGAGCTGGAGTCCTTGCTGATCACCAACGAGTCGCACGGCGCGGGCTGAAACAGGAACGCCCGCCGTCCCTCGGCGAGGGACGGCGGGCGTGGTCCCGCAAGACGTGGTCCCGCAACGCGTGGCCCCGCAAGGCGCGGCCACGCGGGACCGGTCAGGCCGCGACGGTGGTCCCGACCTGGGCCGGCGTCAGCGCGAGCTCCAGCACCTCGCGCACGTCGCTGACCGGGTGAATGGTCAGCTCGCTCCGGACCTCCTCGGGCACGTCGTCCAGGTCCGGCTCGTTGCGGGCCGGGATCAGGACGGTGGTGATGCCCGCCCGGTGCGCGGCCAGCAGCTTCTGCTTGACGCCGCCGATCGGCAGGACCCGCCCGGTCAGCGAGATCTCACCGGTCATGGCCACGTCGCTGCGGACCAGCCGGCCGGACAGGAGCGAGGCCAGCGCGGTCGTCAGCGTCACGCCCGCCGAGGGACCGTCCTTCGGGACGGCGCCCGCGGGGAAGTGCACGTGCACCGACCGGTCCTTCAGCGCGGTGACCGGCAGCTCCAGCTCCGCGCCGTGCGAGCGCAGGTAGGACAGCGCGATCCTGGCCGACTCCTTCATCACGTCACCGAGCTGGCCGGTGAGCGTGAGCCCGGTCTCGCCGGTCTCCGGGTCGGCCAGCGACGCCTCCACGTAGAGGACGTCTCCCCCGGCCCCGGTGACCGCCAGGCCGGTGGCGACGCCCGGCACCGAGGTGCGCTGGGCGGTCTCCGGCAGCGAGGACTCCGGCACGAACCGCGGCCGGCCGAGGTAGTCGACCAGGTCGGACTCGCCGACGGTGACCGGCAGCTCGTCCTTGGCGGCCACCTTGCGCAGCACCCGGCCGACCGCCCGCTCCAGCGAGCGCACGCCCGCCTCACGGGTGTACTCGGCGGCCAGCCTGCGCAGCGCGGCCTCCTCGACGACGACCTCCTCGGCGCTCAGCCCGGCCAGCTCCCGCTGCCTGGGCAGCAGGTGGTCGCGGGCGATGGCGACCTTCTCGTCCTCGGTGTAGCCGTCGAGCGTGACGACCTCCATGCGGTCGAGCAGCGGGCCCGGGATGGCCTCCAGGACGTTCGCCGTCGCCAGGAAGAGCACGTCGGACAGGTCGAGCTCGACCTCGAGGTAGTGGTCGCGGAAGGTGTGGTTCTGCGCCGGGTCGAGCACCTCCAGCAGCGCGGCCGTCGGGTCGCCGCGGTAGTCGGCGCCGACCTTGTCGACCTCGTCGAGCAGGACGACCGGGTTCATCGAGCCGGCCTCGCGGATGGCACGGACCACGCGGCCGGGCAGCGCGCCGACGTACGTGCGGCGGTGGCCGCGGATCTCGGCCTCGTCGCGGACGCCGCCGAGCGCCACCCGGACGAACTTGCGGCCCATCGCGCGGGCCACGGACTCGCCCAGCGAGGTCTTGCCGACCCCGGGAGGGCCCGCGAGCGCGAGCACCGCGCCGCTGCGCCGGCCGCCGACGACGCCGAGGCCGCGCTCCTGGCGGCGCTTGCGCACCGCCAGGTGCTCGATGATGCGGTCCTTGACCTCCTTCAGCCCCGTGTGGTCGGCGTCGAGCACGGCCCGCGCGCCGGTGATGTCGTAGTTGTCCTCGGTGCGGACGTTCCACGGCATGTCGAGGACGGTGTCGAGCCAGGTGCGGATCCAGCCGGTCTCGGGCGACTGGTCGGGCGTGCGCTCAAGCTTGTCGACCTCCTTGAGCGCGGCCTCGCGTACCTTGTCGGGCAGGTCGGCGGCCTCGACGCGGGAGCGGTAGTCCTCCTCCTCGGTCTCGGCGTCGCCGTTGAGCTCCTTGAGCTCCTTGCGTACGGCGGCGAGCTGCTGGCGCAGCAGGAACTCCCGCTGCTGCTTCTCCATGCCCTCCTGGACGTCCTTGCGGATCGTCTCGGCGACGTCCAGCTCGGCGAGGTGGTCGCGGGACCACTCGATCAGCCTGGCCAGCCGGTCGGCGGGGTCGGCCGCCTCCAGCAGCTCGACCTTCTGCGCCGTGGACAGCCAAGGGGTGTAGCCGGAGCTGTCGGCGAGCACCGACGGGTCGTCGATCTGGTTGACCTGGTCGACCACCTGCCAGGCGCCGCGCTTCTGCAAGATCGTGGTGGCCAGGGCCTTGTACTCCTTGGCCAGCTCGTGCGCGCGCTCGCTCGCCGGGACGGCGTCGATCGTGTGCGCCTCCACCCACAGTGCGGCGCCGGGGCCGGTCGTGCCGGTGCCCACGCGGACGCGGTCCACGCCGCGGACGACCGCCGCGGGCTCGCCTCCGGGAAGCCGCCCGACCTGCTCCACCACGGCGCGGACACCGGTGGGGCCGTAGCGGCCGTCGATGCGGGGAACGAGGAGCACCCGCGGCTTGTTGCCACCGGATGCACGGGCCGCGTCGATCGCCGCGCGCACCTCGGAGTCGGACAGGTCCAGCGGGACCACCATGCCCGGCAGGACCACCTCGTCGTCCAGCGGCAGGACCGGGAGGGTCAAGCTCTCACTCATGCGAACTCCAAAGGGTTGAGTTATACCGACTCAATCCATTGGAGCCGCCTAATGTTCCCTTTCTTGGTGATGTTCGCTCAGGGCGATCGTAATCATGTAAGCGGTACCTGGGGTTGAGGCAGGATCAGACCTCGGGGGGACGCGGGACGGACGGCGATGTCCGTAGCCTTGACCACGTGATCCACCGCCGGCACGACCCCCGCACCTCCTCCCCACCGTCACCGCGGACCCACGAAGTCCGTGACGGCGGTCATGGGGCGGCGGACACGCACGGAGCGGCCGAAGCCGGCGACCACGCGCCCGTCCTCAGGGAACCTGAGGACCACACGCCCGCTCCCAACGAATCTGGCGACCACACACCCACACCCCAGGAACCTGGCGACTACACACCCGGCCCCGGGAAACCCGGCAACCGCACGCCTACACCCGGAGAACCTGGCGGCCACGAGCCCTCCGCCGGCGCAGCCCCTGCAACAGGACGTGCGGCCGGCGACGACGCCAGTCACCGCCCCCGTGCCGCGGGCGGCGGAGCTCGGGGCGGGCGGGACGCGGCGGGGGGACGGGGGGCGGGGCTCTGGCGTTGGCGGGAGCTGGTGGCGGCAGCCCTGCAGCCGTTCGCACTCGCGCTGTTCCGGGGCAACGCCGACCCCCCGCCCCGATCACGCCGCCTGTCGCTCCCCGTGCCACGCGGACTCCGGGTGCTGGTCCCGGTCGAACGGCTCAGCCTGGTGCGGACGGCCGAGCTCCTGCTGGCCGTCATCCTCTTCCTCACGACCCAGGACGCGGTGAGGCATTGGGCGATCGTGGCCGAAGCCGGCGGCTGGACATCGGTGCCGATCCCGGGGGCGCTCGCGTTGCTCTGCGCCGTCGCGGCCGCGCTGCCGGTGGCGCTGCGCGACCGGTGGCCGCTCGCGGCCTGGCGTACGGCCTTCGCGCTGCTGCCGCTCTCCTTGTGGACGACCCTGCGTGTCAGCGAGCCGCCCTACCCGGTCTTCACCGTGCTGTCCTACCTGCTGGTGCTCTACTCCGTCGCCGTGCGCTGCGACCGGCGGATCACCCTGGCCGTGTGGGTCCTCACCATGCTGACCGCGTGGATCGCGCACCCCGACTCGATGGCCGTCGTCACGGTCGTGGTGACCGTGGTCGTGCTGTTCGGCCACAACGTACGGGTGCGGCGCACCGCGACGTCCCGGCTGGCCGAGGAGGAGCGGCGCAGCCGGCTCGCGCAGGACGCGCAGGCGGTGCTGGAGGAGCGCGCCCGCATCGCCCGCGAGCTGCACGACGTGGTCGCCCACCACATGTCGGTGATCGCGATCCAGGCCGAGGCGGTGCCGATCAAGGCGGCCGGGGACCCGGTGCAGCTGGAGGCGGGCCTGGCGGAGATCCGCAACCTGTCGCTGGAGGCCATCGCGGAGCTGCGGCAGGTGCTGGGGGTGCTGCGCGACCAGGCCGGCCGCACCGAGACCACGCCGCAGCCCGGCCTCGACCGGGTGGACGAGCTGGTGGCCAACGCCCGCTCCACGGGGCTGGCGGTGCTGATCAAGCGGTCCGGGCCGCTGGACGGGCTGGGGCCGGCCGTGGAGCTGTCGGCGTACCGGATCGTGCAGGAGTCGCTGAGCAACGCCATGCGGCACGCGCCCGGAGCCGCCGTGGGCGTGGAGCTCGTCCGCGAGGGCGACGAGCTACGGCTCCGCGTGGCCAACAGCCGGGGCACGGGGGACGGCGGGCCGCCAGGAGCCGGCCAGGGGTTGGTGGGCATGCGCGAACGAGCGTCCCTGCTGGGCGGCACGCTGACGGCGGGCCCGACGCCGAGCGGCGGCTTCGAGGTGGCGGCGACCCTGCCGATCACCGCCCCGAGGACCGCCGCGAACGAGACGGACGACAGATGAGCAGCCGCCACCCCTCGCCGACCGATGGACGGGCAACGGGCAGCGCACCACGGGCTGCCCGCGCCACGCGCCAGTGCCGCGGTCGACGGAGCACGGTGGCCGGGAGAATGGTGTCCGGTGTCGAGGAACGGAGCCCGGCGCCCAGGAGAAGACGGCCGGCGGGCAGGCAGGACAGAGGTGCCCGGTGAGCGGGCGGGAGAAGGGGGACCGGTGAGCGGCGGAGAGAGGGGGGACGGTTGATCCGGGTTCTGATCGCCGACGACCAGGGGATGGTGCGCACCGGGTTCACGGTGTTCCTGAGCGCGCAGCCGGACATCCAGGTCGTGGGCGAGGCGGCCGACGGCCGGGAGGCGATCCGGCGGGCGGCGGAGCTGGCCCCCGACGTGGTGCTCATGGACGTCCGCATGCCGGTCATGAACGGCCTGGAGGCCACCAGGGAGCTGCTGTCCGGCGGCGGCAGGCCGCCGAAGGTGCTGATCCTGACGACGTTCGACCTCGACGACTACGTGTACGAGGCCCTGCGCGCCGGAGCCAGCGGCTTCCTGCTGAAGGACGCCTCGGCGGCGCAGCTCGCCGAGGCGGTGCGCGTGGTGGCGGCCGGGGACGCGCTGCTGGCTCCGCAGGTCACCCGCCGGCTGATCCACGAGTTCGCCCGGCTGGGCGCGCCCCGGCCGGCGGCGGGGCGGCGGCTGGCCGAGCTGACCGAACGCGAGACGGAGGTGCTGACGCTCGTCGCGCAGGCGCTGTCCAACCAGGAGATCGCCGACAAGCTGTTCGTGGCCGAGCAGACGGTCAAGACGCACGTCGGGCGGGTGCTCATGAAGCTCGGGCTGCGCGACCGGGCCCAGGCCATCGTCTGGGCCTACGAGAACGGCCTGGTCCGCCCCGGGGAATGACCGCCCTGCCAGGGGATGCAGGCGTCGGAGGGTGCGCCGGGACGCCGGAGATCGTACAGTCGGCTGGTGGAACCGGTTGAGCTCTTCCAGCAGGTCGCGGCGACCGTCCCCGCCTACGGCGCGTTCCTCGCCGAGCACGGCGTCGATCCCGCCCGCGTCCGGACTCTTGAGGACTTCCGGCGGCTGCCGATGACCACGAAGGACGGCTACGTCCGCCGTCACCCGCTGCCCGACCTGTGCCGCGACGGCGTGATCGGCGACATGATCGCGGTGTCGTCGGGCTCGACCGGCGTGCCGTCGTTCTGGCCGCGTTCGGCCGCCGACGAGCGGGCCGTCGCCGCCCGTTTCGAGGAGGTCTTCCGCGGCTCCTTCGCGGCCGGGGAGCGCCGCACGCTGGCCGTGGTCTGTTTCGCGCTCGGCACCTGGGTGGGCGGCCTGTTCACCGTCAACTGCTGCCGTCACCTGGCCGAACGCGGCTATCCGATCACGGTCGTCGCCCCCGGCACCGACCGCAGGGAGATCGCCCGGGTGCTGCCGGAGCTGGCCCCCCACTTCGACCAGGTCGTGCTGCTGGGCTATCCGCCGTTCCTCAAGAACGTCATCGACGCCGAGGACCTGCCCTGGCACGAGTGGGACCTCAAGCTGGTCACGGCGGGCGAGGTCTTCAGCGAGGAATGGCGGTCGCTGGTGTGCGAGCGGGCCGGGATCGACGATCCGCTGCGCGGGATCGCCTCCCTGTACGGCACCGCCGACGCCGGCGTCCTCGCGAACGAGACGCCGCTCTCGGTCGAGCTGCGCCGCTTCCTCGCGGCCCGTCCCGCGGCGGCAAGGGAGCTGTTCGGCGCGTCGCGGCTGCCCTCGCTCCTGCAGTACGACCCGCAGGCGCGCTTCTTCGAGGAGGACGCGGGGACCCTGCTGTTCTCCGGCGACAACGGCATCCCGCTGGTCAGATATCACATCGCCGACGAGGGCGGCGTGCTCCCGTACGACCGCCTGCTCGGCTTCGCCCGCGACCACGGCTTCACGCCGTCGTCGCCCGGCCCCGAGCGGCCCTTCGTGTACGTCTTCGGCCGCAGCCACTTCACCGTCTCCTACTACGGCGCGAACGTCTACCCGGAGAACATCGCGATCGGCCTGGAACAGCGGGAGGTCAGCGGGTTCGTCACCGGCAAGTTCGTCCTGGAGACCGTCGAGGACGAGCACCGCGACCGCCGCCTGACCGTCACCGTCGAGCTGGCCCCCGGGGTCGCTCCCTCGGCCACGATCGCCGAGGTCGCCGGCGAGTCGATCCTGACCCACCTGCTCCGCCTCAACAGCGAGTTCGCGGCCTACGTCCCGGCGCACCGCCAGCGGCCGGACATCCAGCTCCGCGAGACCGGCGACCCCGACTACTTCCCGCCCGGCGCCAAGCACCGCTACACCCGCGGCTGACCGGTCAATTCAGCGTTTCGAAGGGGTTGACCACGGACACGCCGGTCCCTGCGAAATCCTTCACATTCCTGCTCACCAGCGTCCAGCCGTGCACCCTGGCCGTCGCCGCGATCAAGTCGCCGCGATCAACCCGTCCACGGTCGGGACCTCTGGGGTGACGGGGATGATGCGGTCACCGAACTGCCGGTGAAGAGCGTGCAGCCGTTCCAAAGGGTCGCCTGGGCTGGACCTTGGATCTGTGGAACTCAACCCCACAGCGAACCTCTCCGACGGTCAGGGCGCTGAGGTAGAGCGTGAGTCCATGAGCTCCGCCGATCCAGTCCCGGACGTGCGGGCTGCCGTTTCGTAGACCACGCTCGTGTCGAGGAGGTAGCCGACGTCCCTCAGTCGAAGTCCATCTCTCGGGGGAGGTCACGGTTGCGGGGGATCTCAAGGTCGTCGTCCCAGGCGGGTTCTTCCAGGAGGAATTTCCGGAAGTCAGGAGTCTCTCCTCTGAGACGGCGGTACTCGCCGATATCGATGACCACGGCCACCTCTTCCCCGTGCCGGGTGACTACTTGAGGGCCTTCGCTCACCGCGCGCCGTACGACCTCACAGAAGCGTTGCTTCGCCTCCTGTACCTGTCAGCCGCTCATGAACTCCCCTGTCCAGTCTTTCTAGACCGAGAAGATACGCGGCGCCGACTACCGTCGAGACTCGTACGCACGTCACTGGGTACAGAAGAAGGAAACCAGGCTTTGATGACATGGTGTCATCAAAGGGTTGACGTGCGCTCCCAGTGTTTGTGACACTTCGTCATGAAAGTACCGTGCGATTGAGGTGGGCCGTGACGACGTCGTTCTCCGAGACCTTGAGGAACGCCACCTGGGGCGACCACCAGTCCGCCGAGGCCGAAGGCTACCTGACCGAGCTCATGGCGGGACGCCTGACCGAGCACGAGTACGGCGAGATGGTGGCCCAGCACTACTTCGCGTACGTGGCCCTCGACGGCGTCTCCCGCGAGCTGGCCGATCACCCGGTCGCGGGCGCCTTCGTCTTCCCCGAGCTGTACCGCGAGGCGGCGCTCGAACGCGACCTCACGACGATCTACGGCCCGTCGTGGCGCGACCGCGTCACCCCGTCCAGGTCCACGACCGCGCTGGTCGACCGGATCCGCAAGGTGGCCGACTGGCCGTGCGGCTACATCGCCCACCACTACACCCGCTACCTCGGCGACCTGTCCGGCGGCCAGTTCATCCGGATGGAGCTGCAGAAGATCTACGGCTACGACAGGGGCGGCGGCGTCGACTTCTACTTCTTCGACGAGCTGGGCAGCCTGCCCCGCTTCAAGAACGACTACCGCTCCCGCCTGGACGCCCTCGACCTGGACGAGCGCGAGCGGCAGCGGATGATCCGCGAGGTGCGGCTGGCGTACCGGCTGAACACGGACGTCCTCACCGAGCTGCTCGACGTCGTCAGGACCGCGGCCTGACCCCCGGGCGGTACGGGTCCCGCAGCGGCGTGACGCGCTCGGCGAACTCCTCCTTGAGCCGCGCCAGCCGGGGGCCCGCCGTGTAGTGGCGGCCCTTCGTCTCGCCGTACGGCTGGAGCCAGCGCTTGGCGGTCAGGTCGCGCAGGTCACGGGCGGCCTGGCCCTGGCTGAGGTCCTCGTCGGCCTGGTAGCGGCTGCGGCGCACCCGGCGGCTGACGAAAGCCTCGTACAGGGCGGACACGCAGCGCGTGTTGAGGCCGTCGCGGTCCACCTCGCCTTCGAGCAGCGTCCACACCTCGCCCGCCTCGGCCAGGCGCTGGCGTACGCGCTGGGCCTGCAGGTGGTGGGCGCGCAGGCAGAAGCGCACCCACGCGAGCGTGTCGCCGTGCGGCTGCCAGTGCCGGCCGCCGACCGCGCCCAGCACGTCGTAGTAGTCGACGGTGACCCGATGCCGGCCCAGCCACTCCTCGATCGAGGAGAACTCCGGCGTCGTGATCTGGTCGCGGCCGAGGACGAGGGTCTGCAGGGCGCGCGACATGCGGCCGTTCCCGTCGCGCCAGGGATGGATCTTGACGAGGTTGAGGTGGGCCATCGCGGCCCGGACGTGGCTCGGCAGGTCCAGTTCTCCGTCGTTGAGCCAGTCGACCAGCTCGTCGAGGAGGCCGGGGACGAGGGCGGCGTCGGGGCCCTCGTACACGACCTCGCGGGAGAGGGAGTCCCGGATGTAGATGGGACCGGGGCGTACCAGCCCTGGGGTCTTGTGGCGGTGGTGGCCGATCATCAGTTGAGCGCGTTGAGCACGCCGAGGTCGTAGCGGAAGAACGGGGCCTTCGACAGGAGCGCGATGCAGGTGAGCGCCTGCTGGTAGCCGCCGATCTCCTTGGCCACGGCTCATGCTGTACGGCACGCCCGTCATCGAAGCGGCGGACCAAGCGGTGCTCGACGGACATCGAAGCATGAACGGATCATCTGCCGCGGGCCTACCATGGGCCTATGCCCAGGATCTCGGCCGCCACCATCGGTGAGCATCGTGCTCAGACGCGCGACCGCATCCTCCAGGCCGTCTCGCGCCTGTCGAGGACGCAGGGCATCGACGCGATCTCCATGACCGACGTGGCGAGCGAGGCCGGCATCACCCGCACCGTGCTCTACAACTACTTCCCGGACAAGGCGGCGCTGCTGCTGGCGTTCACCGAGCGGGTGACGAGCTACTTCATCGACAGCTACGAGCGCGAGCTGCCCGCCGGCGCCTCGCCGGCCGACCGGCTGCGGGCGTTCGTACGGCTGCAGCTGGAGGGGCTGCTGGCGCATCCGCACCCGGGGGCGGCCGATCTCGGCGCGGCGCTCGGGCCGGACGCCTACCAGCAGCTCGCCGAGCACGTGGCGCCCATGCAGCGGGTGCTGGCCGGGATCCTGGAGAGCGGGGCCGCCTCGGGCGACTTCCGGGTGGTGGACGTCGCGGCGACGGCGCGGATGGTCCTGGCGGTGATCGGCGCCGAGCGGGTGCCGCTGATCAGCGGGAGCGTCACCGTCGAGGCGGCGGCGGCGCTGGTGTCCGAGTTCGTCCTGCGAGCGCTGGGCAATCCGGCGGAGGCAGGCAGCCGGGCGGAGGCAGTCGGGCGGGCCGAGGCAGGCAGTCCGGCTCAGCCTGGCAGTCCGGCCGACCTGGCCAGTTCGGCCGAGCTGGACGCTGCGGTGGAGCAGTGAGCGGTCCCGTTCAGGCCGGCGGGCATCTGGAGCTGAAGTCCGCGCGCGGCCGGTGGGTGTTGCTCGCGACCGTGCTCGGCTCCGGGCTGGCCCTGCTGGACAGCACGATCGTCAACGTCGCGCTGCCGTTCCTGGGGCGTGAGCTGAACGCGGGCATGGCCGGCCTGCAGTGGACGGTCAACGCCTACACGCTGACGCTGGCCGGGCTGATCCTGCTGGGCGGCTCGCTCGGCGACCGGTACGGCCGGCGCACCGTCTTCGTCATCGGCACGATCTGGTTCGCGGTCGCGTCGGCGCTGTGCGGGCTGTCGCCGAACATCGAGTTCCTGATCGCCGCCCGCGCGCTCCAGGGCGTCGGCGGGGCGCTGCTGACGCCGGGCGCGCTGGCGATCATCCAGGCGTCGTTCGCCCGAGCCGACCGGCCGCGGGCGGTCGGGGCGTGGTCGGGGCTCGGCGGCGTGGCCAGCGCGGCCGGGCCGCTGCTCGGCGGGTGGCTGGTGCAGAGCGCGGGATGGCGGTGGGCGTTCCTGGTCAACCTGCCGTTCGCGCTGCTGGTCGTGGTCGTGGCGGTGCGGCACGTGCCGGAGTCCAGGGACGAGCAGGCGGCCGGGCGGTTCGACGTGCTGGGCGCGGCGCTGGCGGCGCTGGCGCTGGCCGGGATCACGTACGGGTTGATCCAGGGGGGCGCGCCGGTGCCGCTGGCCGTGGGGCTGCTGCTGGCCGCGGCGTTCGTGGTGGTCGAGGTGCGCCGGTCGCCGGACGCGCTGGTGCCGGTGGGACTGTTCAGGAACCACGTGTTCACGGCGGTCAACGTCGTGACGCTCGTCATGTACGCCGCCATGGGCGTGGCGTTCTTCCTGCTGGTCGTGCAGTTGCAGGTGGTGTCGGGGTTCTCGCCGATCGCGGCGGGCCTGGCGATGCTGCCGACGACCATCCTCATGCTGCTGCTGTCGGCCAAGGCCGGGGACGTCGCCAAGCGCTACGGCCCCCGCTGGCCGATGACGATCGGCATCCTGCTGGCGGGCGCCGGGTTCGTGGCGATGAGCACGATCGGGTTCGGCGCGTCGTACCCGTTGCGGGTGCTGCCGGCGGTGACGATCTTCGGGCTCGGGCTGTCGGCGGCGGTCGCGCCGCTGACCGCGACCGTGCTGGCCACGGTGGACGAGCGCTACGCGGGCACCGCCAGCGGCGTCAACAACGCGGTGGCCCGCACCGGGGGCCTGCTGGCGGTGGCCGCCGTGCCGCCCCTGGTGGGGCTGGTGGGCGAGGCGTTCCAGAACCCGCCGGTGTTCGACGCCGGGTTCCGGGCCGCGATGCTGGTCAGCGCCGCGATGATGGCGGTGTCGGCGCTGGTCACGTTCGTGACCATCCGGACGAACGTGCTCGCCCCAGAATGATCAGCGATCAGAACGTGAAGGGCTGGCTGCGGACGCTGTTGTCGAAGTTGGACAGCAGCAGCTCCGGCTCGCCGGTCGCGCGCAGATCGGGCAGGCGGGTCAGCAGCTCGCGGTACATCGTGCGGATCTCCTGACGGGCGAGGTTGGCGCCGAGGCAGAAGTGCGGGCCGGGGCCGCCGAAGCCGACGTGCGGCTTGGTCTCGCGGGTGATGTCGAAGGTGTCCGGGTTGGGGAAGACGGTCTCGTCGCGGTTGGCGGAGCCGTAGAAGAGCACGACCTTGTCGCCCTTCTTCAGCTCCAGCCCGCGCAGGGAGTAGTCCTCGGTGACCGTGCGGCGGAACTGCATGATCGGCGAGACGTAGCGGACCATCTCCTCGACGGCGTTGCCGATGTGCTTGTCGAAGTCGCTCATCAGCAGCTCGCGCTGCGCCGGGTTGTCGGTGAGGATCTTCAGGCCGTGGGCCATGGTGTTGCGCGCGGTCTCGTTGCCCGCCACGAGCAGCAGCGAGAAGAACGAGCCGAGCTCCTTGTCGGTCAGCTTCTCGCCGTCGACGTTGGCGGTGACCAGCAGCGAGACGAGGTCGCCCTTGGGGTCGGCGGCGCGCTCGTGGCCGAGCTTGATGACCATGCGCTGGAGCGCGAGCAGGGCCAGCATGTTCTGGCCGGCCATCTGGACGCTGCGGGCCAGGCTGGGCCGTACGCCGGTGTAGGCGGTGGAGATGTCGACGTGCTGGTGCACCTTGTCCCGCAGCTCCTGCGGAATGTCCAGCATGTCGCAGATGACGTGGATCGGCAGGCGGGCGGCGACCTGCGACACGAAGTCGCGGGGACCCTCGCTGACCACGTCGTCCACGATGCGGGCGCAGGCGGCCTCGATGTCGCTCTGCAGGCCGGCCAGCATCTTGGGGCTGAACGAGCGGGTCACGATGCGGCGCAGCCGGGCGTGTCGGGGGTCGTCCATGTTGACCATGGACTCACCGAACACCTGCTTGATCCAGCCGGGCGGCTCGGGATTGGTCACCGCGGGCTCGCTGGAGAAGATCTTGGCGTTGCGGCTGGCCTCGACCACGTCCGCGTGCCGGACGAGGGCGTAGAAGCCCTTGCCCGAGCGCAGGAAGGGCACTTTCTTCTCCGGGAAGAACACCGGATGCTCCAGCTGACGGAGCCGGGCGAAAGCCTCGTGCCGCTCTTTCAGCGGTTTGCGCCAGAAATCCAAATCCGCGAGATCGATGTCCACGCGACTATCCTGGCACGTTCCCACCGCGTTAAGCCCGAGTTCGCGCCGGGAGGACATCACTGGTCGTATGAACGCGCTGCTCGCCGCCCTCCTGGCGGTTCCGCTCGCCTCCGGCACGGCTCCCGCGGCCCGCCCGTGCGGCGGCCACCCGCTCGACTTCGACGGCGACGGCCGCGCCGACCTCGCCGTCGCCGCCCCCTACGACCGCGACCGGGCCGGCTCGGTGGCCGTGCTGTACGGCTCCGGCACGAAGGTCACCCTCACCCAGGGCGACGGGGCCGAGCCGGGCGACTCGTTCGGCTCGGCGCTCGCCGTGGGCGACTTCGACGGCGACGGGTGCGCGGACCTGGCGGTCGGCGTGTCGGAGGAGTTCGCAGGCGAGCGGGTGCCCGGCGGCGACGGCAACGGGGTCGTGCAGGTCTTCCGCGGCTCCCCCGCCGGGCTCGTCAAGGGCGAGGAGCTGGCGCTGCCCAAGCCGTCCAGCGACCGGTTCGGGGCCGCGCTCGCCGCCGGGGACCTCGACGGTGACGGCGTGGACGAGCTGGTCGTCGGCGCGCCCAGCCACCGCTCGGGCGGCGCGGTCGCCGTGTACGGGCTGAAGGGCCGCGAGCCGTACGTGATCACGCAGCGGACGACGTGGGTGCGGCAGTCCGCGCAGGTCACCGACCAGTGGGGGGCCGCGCTCGCCACCGGCGACTTCGACGGCGACGGCCGGGACGAGCTGGCCGTCGGCGCGCCCGCCGACAGCGTCACGCAGGACGGCCAGGGCTCGGTCACGGTCGTCGACGTACACCGCAAGCGGGCAAGGTTGCTCACCCAGAGCACCCCCGGCATCACCGGCGCCGCCGAGAAGTGGGACGCCTTCGGCGCGGCGCTCGCCACCGGCGACTTCGACGGCGACGGCCGCGACGACCTCGCCATCGGCGTGCCGGGTGAGGGCCTGAGCGCGAACCAGCGGGCCATGGACTACGGCGACGGCACGGTGGACGTCCTGTACGGCTCGCGCGGCGGCCTCAGCACCGCCCGCGCCGAGGCGTGGTCGCAGAACACCCTCAAGGGGCGGCCCCGCTACTACGACCGGTTCGGCTCGGCGCTGGCGGCCGGCGACTTCAACGGCGACGGCCGCGACGAGCTCGCCATCGGCGTGCCCGGCGAGCGCGCGGTGCAGGTGCTGGCCGGCAGCGCCGGCGGCGGGCTGACCCGCAAGGGCAACCTGCTGATCAAGGGCGAGGGACGCGACTTCGGCGCCGCACTGGCGGCGCTGCCCGGCGGCGGACGGTTCCGGTCGCTGGAGCGGGGCGAGTCGCTGGAGCGGGACGAGTCTCTGAAGCCGGGCGAGTCTCTGAAGCGGGGCGGGGCGCCGCAGGGGCTCGTGGTGGCCGCCCCCGGCCAGGGGCTGGTGATGTACGCGCCCGGCTCGCGGACGCGGGGCCTGCGCCTCGGCCAGGTCCGCGAGATCGCCAAAGGCACCGGCCTGTACGGCTACGCCTTCGGCTGAGCCGGGCCCTCCCGCGGCCGGTCCGCCGTCGGCGGAGCTGAGCCCTTCGCCCAGCCGCCAGGCGATCGGCCACGCGTTACGGGTTCGGCTGATCCGTGCCTTCCCCCGGCCGGTGCGCCGGCAGGATCACCCGGAACAGCGCCCCCTTGCCCGGCTCGCTCTCCGCCACGATCACCCCGCCGTGCGCCTCCACCAGCGTCGCCGCGATCGACAACCCGAGCCCCGACCCGCCCGTGCTCCGCGCCGGATCGGCCCGGTAGAACCGCTCGAACACCCGCTCGCCCACCTCCGGCGGGAACCCCGGCCCTTCGTCGGCCACCTCGACCACGGCGTGGTCGCCGTCCACGCCCACCCGCACCTGGAACGGTGTGCCGGCGGGCGTGTGCGCGAGCGCGTTGCCGACGAGGTTGCCCAGCACCTGCGCCAGCCGCGGCTCGTCGCCGGTCACCAGCACCTCGCCGTCGCCGCCGAAGAGGCGTACCAGCTCGATGCGCCGGTCGGGGGCCAGCGTCTGCGCGTCGATCACCGCCGTGGCGGCCAGGCTGAGCAGGTCGACCGGCCGGGTGGCGAGGGCGCGCCGCTGGTCGAGGCGGGCCAGCAGCAGCATGTCCTCCACCAGCAGGCCCATGCGGGCCGCCTGCCCCTCGATGCGGCCGAGGAGCCGGACGGCCTCGTCCAGGTCCTTCTCCTCCCCCAGCCGGTACAGCTCGGCGAACCCCCTGATCGAGGTGAGCGGCGTACGCAGCTCGTGCGAGGCGTCGGCCATGAAGCGGCGCATCAGCTCCTCGGAGCGGCGGGCCGCGGTGGCGGAACGCCGGGCCGACTCGGCAGCCTCCTCGCGCTCGCGCACGGCGTCCTCGATGCGGGCCAGCATGGTGTTGAGCGAGCGGCCGAGCTTGCCGACCTCGGTGGTGCCGGACCAGAGGGGGACGCGGCGCGACAGGTCGCCGCCCGCGATGTCGTTGGCGGTGCGGGAGATCTCCTGAAGCGGGCGCAGGCTGCGGCGTACCAGCCAGTGGCAGGCGAAGCCGAGCACGATCACCGTGCCGCCGCCGCCCACCGCGACGATGAGGCCGAGCTGGGAGACGGTGTCGTCCACGTCGCCCAGGTTGATGGCGATCACCCGGCTCTCGTCGTCGCGTCCCGGCACGGCGACGACCCGCCAGGTGGGCCCGGCGGCATCGACGGACTCGACGGTGAAGGGCCGGCCCCCCAGCTCGGCCACGTCGGCGGCGGCCAGTCGGGGCAGGCTCGGCGTGTGCGCGGCGGTGGACTCGCTAAGCGTACGGACCGGCGCGCCCCTCGCGTCCAGCACCACCACATGGAACAGGCCGAGGAAGCGCTGCGGCCGGGTGCCCGCGAGCCGCGGCTCCGGCGGCGGGAGCACGTCACGCGGGGCGGCCGCGGCCCTCAACTGCTGGTCCACCCGCTCCACGAGGTAGCCGCGCAGCAGCCGCACCGCGAACAGGCCGGTCAGCGTGATCGCCAGGGTGACCAGCAGCAGGGTCGCCGACACCAGCCGGAGCCACAGCGGCGTCCTGGCCAGGTGCTTGCGGAGCCTGCTCGGCATCGCGTTCACAGACCGCGCGGCGGGCGCAGGATGTAGCCGACGCCGCGCAGGGTGTGCAGGTACTTGTGCTCGCCGGTGTCGACCTTGCGGCGCAGATAGGAGACGTACGACTCGACGAGGCCGACGTCGGTGCGCCAGTCGCCGTTCCAGACGTGGTCGAGGATCTGCGTCTTCGACAGCACCCGGCCCACGTTGAGCATGAAGTAGCGCAGCAGCCGGAACTCCGTCGGCGACAGCTTCACCGGCAGGCCGTCGCGCCACACCTCGTGGGTCTCCTCGTCCAGCTCCAGGTCGGCGACGCGCAGCCGGTTGGGCGGCGGGGTGCCCCGCCGGGTGCGGCGCAGCACGGCCCGGATGCGCGCGATGGTCTCCTCCAGGCTGAACGGCTTGGTCACGTAGTCCTCGCCGAGGCCGAGCCCGGCGATGCGGTCCTCCGGGGTGTCCTTGGCGGTCACGAACAGGACGGGGACCCGCCGGCCGCGCGAGCGCAGCCGGCCCGCGACCGTCATGCCGTCGAGGTCGGGCAGCATGATGTCGAGCATCACCAGGTCGGGGCTGCTCTCCTCGGCCACCCGCAGCGCCTCGCGGCCGTCGGCGGCGGTCAGCACCTCGAACCCGGCCATGCGCAGGCTGGCCGAGAACAGCTCCCTGATGTTGGGCTCGTCGTCGACCACCAGCAGCCTGGCCTCGGGCTCGGGGCTCATCGCGGTCCGCCTCCCGGGAACTGCCGGCCGCCCTGGGTGATGGCGGAGGCCGTGACCGAGCCGTCGGCGCCCTGCTCGCCGCGTACGGTGACGTCGCTGCCCTGCTCCAGGTCGGTGACCTTGCCGGGCTTGGAGATCTGGACCGTGGTCTGGTCGGTGGTGGTGACGGTGACCGTCTTGCCGTCCGAGGTCTTGACGTACACCTTGCCGTCCTCGACCTTCTCGACGGTGCCGAACGTGCCGCCGCCCATGCGCTGGCCACCGCCGGGGAAGCCGCCGTTCCGCTGCTGGCCGTAGCCGGGAGGGCCGCCGCCCTGCTGCTGGCCGGTGCCGGCCGCCGGGCGCTGCCCGCCGGCGACGGCGGGCGTGTCGTCGCCGAAGAGCTTGCCCGCCTGGATGCCGATGAGGATGCCGGCCACCAGCACCACGCCGGCGGCCAGCGCCAGCGTGACCTTCGACCTGCCCTGGCGCGGCTCGACGGCGAGCTCCTCCCCCAGGTCGTCGGGGAACGGCGAGGAGTCGAGCTTCGACATGTGACTCTCCTTACTCGTGGCGCAGGGCCTGGATCGGCCGGAGCTTGGCCGCCCGGTTTGCCGGATAACTGCCGAAGAACAGGCCGATGCCCACCGACACGCCCAGGGCCAGCGCCACCGACGACGGCACGAGGACCGGCTCGATGCCGGCGATGCTGAACCTGGTGCCGATGAAGGCCACCAGCACGCCCGACAACCCGCCCACCAGGCTCAGCAGGGTGGCCTCCACCAGGAACTGGCCCAGGATCGCGCCGCGCGGCGCGCCGATCGCCTTGCGGATGCCGATCTCGCGGGTGCGCTCGGTGACCGTCACCAGCATGATGTTGGTGATGCCGATGCCGCCCACCAGCAGCGAGATCGCGGCGACCGCGCCGAGCAGCACGGTGAAGGTGCCGGTCGCCTCACTGACGGTCTCCTGCAACGTGGCCTGGTTGAGTATGCGGTAGTCGGGGTTGTTGCCGGTGATGCCATGTCGTTGGTTGAGAATAGCGGTGACCTCGGACTGCGCCGTCGTGGTGGTGCCGGCGCCGGTCGCCTGGACGACGATCTGGCCGAGCGAGCCGAACCCGCTCAGGCTCTGCTGCACGGCCGGCAGCGGCGCGATCGCGATGTCGTCGGCGTCCTGCATGCCGGTGGACCCGGCCTCCTTGAGCACCCCGACCACCGTGAACGGCACCCCGGACACACTGACCTGCTTGCCGATCGGGTCCACCGTCCCGAACAGCTCCTCGACGACGGTCCGGCCGAGCACCACGACCTTCCGCGCGGCCAGCACGTCGTCGTTGAAGAAGTACGTGCCCTCGGCGACGGGCTTGTTCATCGCCTCGAAGTAGCTGGGGTAGGTGCCGACGAACTGGGAGATCGCGTGGCTGGCCGGCCCGTACGCGGCCGTCGCCGAGGAGGCGTTCACGACCGGCGAGACGCTCTTGACCGACGGCGCGAGCGTCCGGTCGGTCAGCGCCTTGGCGTCGGCCAGGGTGAGCTGCCTGGCCTGGGTACGCGGCCCGGTGTTGCCGCCCCCGCCCGCCCCGCCGGCGCGGAAACCGCCGCCCCCGCCGCCGCCGCCCGAGAACGACGGGGAGATCGTCAGGGTGTTCGCGCCGAGGCGCTGGATGTTCTGCTGGATCGAACGGGAGGAGCCCTCGCCGACCGCGACCAGCAGGATGACCGCCGCCACGCCGATGAGGATGCCGAGCGTGGTCAGCGCGCTGCGCATCTTGTTGGCCAGCAGGCCGCGCAGCGCGAAGCGGAGGATCTCGAACTGGTTCATCCGGCGGCCGTCCTCGGGGGCGGGCCGTCCACCGGCGCCTGCCTGCGGTCCTCGACGACCTCGCCGTCCACCAGGCGGATCACCCGTTTGGCGTGCGCGGCGACGTCGTCCTCGTGCGTGATGCAGACGATCGTGCGGCCGGCCGCGCTGAGCCGGTCCAGGATCTGGAGCACGTCGTTCGTGGAGGCGGTGTCCAGGTTGCCGGTCGGCTCGTCGGCCAGCAGCAGGGCCGGCGCGGTGACCAGCGCCCGCGCCACGGCGACGCGCTGCTGCTGGCCGCCGGAGAGCTGGTTCGGCTCGTGGTGCACGCGGTCGCGCAGGCCGACCTCCTCCAGCGCGGCCAGCGCGCGGGCGCGCCGTTCGGCCTGGGGGACGCCGCCGTACACGAGGGGCAGCTCGACGTTGGCCAGCGCGCTCATGCGCGGGATCAGATTGAAGGACTGGAAGACGAACCCGACCCGCCGGTTGCGCAGGATCGCGAGCTGCCGTTCGTTCAGGCGGCCCACGTCGGCGCCGTCGATCAGGTACGTCCCCGAGGTCGGCACGTCCAGGCAGCCGAGGATGTTCATGAGCGTGGACTTGCCGGAGCCGGAGGCGCCCATGATGGCCACGTAGTCGCCCTGCTGGACGTCCAGGCTGACGCCGCGCAGGGCGCGGACCCTGGCGTCGCCCTCGCCGTACTCCTTGACCAGGTTCCGTACCCGGAGGACCGGCACGTCCTCCACGACGCGCAGCCCGGCGGTCATCGCCCGCCCCCGGGTATGCCGCCACCGCCGGGGAAGCCGCCGCCGAAGCGGCCGTTGCCGCCCTGCGTGGTGCCGGTCGAGGCGGCCGGGGGCACGATCTGCTCGCCCTCCGAGACGCCCGACCTGATCTCGGTCAGGGTCGTCCCTTGTACGCCGACCTCCACCGGGGTCCGGGTCTGGCGGCCCTGCCGGAGCACGGTGACGGTGGTCTGGCCGCCGCTGGTGGAGATCGCCGTGGACGGGACGGCGACGACGTTCTCCGCGCGGCCGGTGACGACCTCGACGGTGGCGGTCTGGCCCAGCCGCACCTCGTCGGGCACCTCGGTGAACGTCACCGTGACCGGGTACTGGACGACGTTGTTGCTGGTGGTGGCGACCGGCTCGATCTGGGTGACCTTGCCGGTGGCGCTCACGCCGGGCAGCGCGTCGAACGTGACCGTGGCGCTCTGGCCCTTCTTCAGCTTGCCGACGTCGGACTCGGTGAAGGTGCCGACGAGCTGCAGCTTGGTGGTGTCGGCCAGCTCGACGAAGCCGGAGCCGGACGTGGACGTGGACGTGGAGGTGGACCCGCTGGAACTCTGCGACTGACCCTGCCCTGCGCTGCTCTGGCCGCCCGAGCCGCCGGCGTTCGCGCCGACCGAGCCGTTGACGGCCGTGACGGTGCCGCCGAAGGGGGCCTTCAGCACCGTGGCGGCGGCCGTCCGCTGCGCCTCGCGGTAGGAGTTGCGGGCCTTGACGTAGGCGGCGTAGAGCTGCGCCGTGTCCGTGCCGTCGGCGAGGGCGCTGTCGTAGGCGGCCTTGGCCGCCGACAGGTTCTCCTGGGCGGCGGCGTCGTCCAGCCGGGCCAGGAGCTGGCCCTTGCTCACCTTGTCGCCGGCCTTGACGTAGATCTTCTCGACCGTGCCGGACGTGCCGAAGGACAGGGCGCGGAACCTGGCGCTCTCGACCGCGCCCGTGGCGGACACCGCGGCCACGACCGTTCCGCGGCTCGCCGTCACCGTCCGTACGGCGCTCTCGCTCGCCGCCTCCTCCGTACCGAGCTGGGAGTAGGCGAACGCGGCCCCGCCCAGCAGGAGCACCGCCAGCGCTCCGTTGGTCATCAGAGCTCCGCGGCTCTTGCGCGATCTGCGCCTGTTCGACACCTTCACGAGCGGTGACCCTTGCACACCAGGCTGCGTCGCAGCCGCGAGCAAGCTGAACGTTCGCTGACAGCGGGCCCGCCCCTGCGGGCGCACAGAGAACTTGCAGGCGGCTCGCAGGCTGCCGCGAACCTGCTTCGCCAGGATGATCCGTCATGAGACGGACTTTCGCGCTGGGCGGGCTCGCCCTGGTCGTGCTCGCCGCCGGGTCGGGCGTGGCCGTGCTCGCGACGCGCGACGACTCCCCCGCCGCCGTCCAGGTACGGCTCGCCGCGGCGCAGCGCGGGCAGGTCACGGCGGTGGTGAGCGCCGCGGGCAGCACCGTGGACGGCTCCCGCCGCGACCTGGCCTTCGGCTCCTCAGGCACCGTCACCAATGTGTACGTCAAGACGGGGGCGAAGGTGAAGAAGGGCCAGGTCCTGGCCCGGATCGACGGGCGGGAGGCGCGGGAGGCGTACGAGGCGGCCAAGGCCGACCTGGCGGCGGCCGAGGAGGCACTGGACAAGGCGTCCACCGCCACCACGTCCACGTCCACGTCCACGTCGGCGTCGGCGTCGGCGTCGGCGTCCAAGGGCACGTCCGCGACGCGCGGCGGCACGGACTGCACCCCTGCCGGCGGCAAGCCCAGCGCCACCACGTCCGGCCGTCCCGCCGGAACCCCCTCGGCCACCCCGACCAGCGCCCGGACCGGCGCCGCCGACGGCCCTGCCGGGGGCGCGCTGCTCGGTCCCGTCCACTCCCCCGGCCACGGCGGCACGACCTCGCCGACCCCCGAGCCGACCCGCACCCCGCGTCCCACGGCCACGCCGACCGCCACTCCTACCTCCACCCCGACCACCCCGACCACCAGGCCCACCGAGCCCGAACCTGGGCCCACGGTGACCGTCACCGTGACGGCCACGGTCACGGTTACCGAAACCGTCACCGCCCCGCCCCAGGACGACGGGACGCAGCAAACCCACCGCCCGGCCGCCTCCCCCACGTCCAAGCCGTCCGCCACGAAGAGGCAGACCACCGCCGGCAAACCCTCGGCCCGCCCGGACACCGGCTCCTGCGCCCCCTCCACCGCCCCGTCCACCAGCCCGAGGACCGCCGGCCAGGGCACCACCAAGGAGCAGGCCACCGCGAACGTGGACCGCGCCGAGGCCGCCCTTGAGGAGGCCGCCGAAGCCGTACGCGCCACCCGCATCCTCGCCCCGGCGGCGGGCACGGTCCTCTCGGTGGCGGGAGCGCCCGGCGACCAGGCCGGCACCGGCACCTTCATCAGCCTGGGCGACCTGGACGAGCTGCAGGTCCAGGCCATGGTGACCGAGTCCGACGTGAACCGGCTGCAGCTCGGCCAGCAGGCCGCGATCACTTTGGCGACCCGCCCGGGCGAGCGTCACACGGGCACGGTGACGGCGATCGCGCCGACCGCGACGAGGGACGGCCAGCTCGTCCGCTACTCGGTCACCCTCGCCTTCGACGAGCCGCCGACCGGCCTGATGCTGGGGCAGACGGCCTCGGTGACGGTCACCACGGACGCGGCCGCGGACGCGATCTACGTCCCGGCGGCGGCGGTCCGCAGCAGGCCGGACGGCGCCCAGGTGATCACCGTACGGTCCGGTGGCCGTGACCTGGCCAAGGTGGTGGAGACGGGCGTGCGCGGCGACCAGTACGTCGAGGTCACCTCGGGCCTGACCGAGCGCGACCAGGTGGTGATCTCGGACGGCACCACGGGTGAGTTCCCCGACGGCGCCTGGCCCGATGCCTGACGCGTCCGGCGTCCCATGATCCCCGGGCCGCGACCCGGGCCCGCCCCGCCCCCGGCGGCCTCGGGAGAGGGCGGACCTGCCCCCGGGTCGCGGCCCGGCCCCGTTGCCGGGCCGCCTGTTGAGCGGATCCTCAGTTTGCTCTCAGCGGGCGTTCAGGGAGTCGGCCGTCAGCGTGAGCCGGTGCGAGGTCTTGGCGGGCGCGCCGCGCCGTGAGACGCGGTCGAGCGTACGGAAGTCGACCGACAGCTCGTCCCTGGTGAGCCGGGCCATGAGGTAGCCGCGGCGCTGGTCGATGTAGGAGAAGTGGGGGTTCTCCCGCAGCGCGGCGGCGATCCACTCCCGGTCGCGGTAGCCGTCGCCGTCGCTGGCGATGGACGAGGTGATCAGCTCCTTCGCGACGACCGGCGAGTCCGGGTCGTCGAAGTCGGGCTTGAGCTCCGCCAGGTGGTGCATGTGGGCGTCGCCGGTCAGCACCACCGGGTTCGAGGTACGCGACAGCGCGCCGAGGAGGCGGGTGCGCTCGGCGGCGTACCCGTCCCAGGAGTCCAGGTTGACCTCGCGGCCCGGACCGGTCCTGAAGTCGCGCTGGGCCACCATGATCTGCTGGCCGAGCAGGTTCCAGCGGGCGGTGGAGCCGTGCAGGCCGTCCTCCAGCCAGCGCCACTGGTCGCGGCCGAGCAGGGTGCGCCGGCCGGACAGCCGCTCGTCGCAGCCCGCCCGTACGCCGTCCAGGCAGGCCTGGTCGTCGCGGAACTGCCGGGTGTCGAGCAGGTGGAACCGGGCCAGCGTGCCCCAGGAGACGCGCCGGTTCACCCGCAGCGAGGTGCCCCGCAGGCTGGCGCGGCGCAGCGGCATGTTCTCGTAGTAGGCGCGGAACGCGTGCGCCCGCCGCCCGGCGAAGCCGGTCGCGCCGGTGCTGGAGACCTCGCCGGCCCAGTTGTTCTCCACCTCGTGGTCGTCGAAGGCCACCAGCCACGGCGCGCCCGCGTGCGCCCGCTGCAGGTCGGGGTCGCTCTTGTACTGGGCATGGCGGAGGCGGTAGTCGGCCAGGGTCCGGCACTTGCCCGGCGTGTGGGTACGGACGCGACCGGCCAGGGCGGTGTAGCCACTGGGGCCGTACTCGTACATGTAGTCGCCGAGGAACACCACGAGGTCGGGCTCCTGCTCGGCGAGGCGGCGGTAGGCGGTGTAGTAGCCGTGCTCGTAGTGCGCGCAGGCGGCGACGGCGAACGTGAGCGGCGTCGCCGCGCCGGTCGGCGTGGTGCGGGTGCGGCCGGCCGGGGACAGCCGGCCCTCGGCGCGGAAGCGGTAGAAGTACTCGCGGCCCGGCTCCAGGCCGGACAGCTCGACGTGCACGCTGTGCGCGTCGCGGGCGCGGGCGGTGGCGGTGCCTGACCGGACGACCTTGGAGAAACGTTCGTCGGCCGCGACCTGCCAGCCCACCTCGACGTCGCGGGAGGGCATGCCGCCGCGGCCGTCGCCGCCGAGAGGGTCGGCGGCGAGCCGGGTCCACAGCACGAAGCCGTCGGCCGACGGGTCGCCGGAGGCCACGCCGAGCGTGAACGGGTCGGAGCGGAGGGTTCGGGAGGTTCTGGACGAGGTGGCCGAGGCGGGGGCGGCCCACGCCGGTGAGGTGACGAGGCCGGCCGCCGCTGCGGTCAGGAAGGCTCTGCGGTCCACGTACCAGATATGTCCGGCCGGGCTGACCCGCCCGTGGCCGGGGAGTCAAGGCCCGGTGAACAGCAACGGTCGTCCTCAGGCGGCCAGCACGGCCCCGAGGGCGGCGCGCAGGTCGGCGGAGCCGGTGTAGAGCAGGCCGGTCATGCCCGCGCGTTCGGCGCCCTCGACGTTCTCGGGGCGGTCGTCGATGAAGACGACGTCGGCCGGCTCGGTGCCGAGCGCGCGGGCGACCTCGTCGTAGATCTCCCGGTCCGGTTTCACCAGGCCCATCCTGCCGCTGTAGAAGCGGCGTGCGATGGCGGCGATCCACGGCAGCTCGTCCAGGCCGTCGCCGAGGCAGATCGGCGCGTTGGACAGCAGCGCCACGTCGCGGCCGTCGGCCAGCAGCTCGCCAAGCAGCGCGACGGTGCCCTGGTCGGGGTGGGCCCAGCCGGCGACGTCCATGGCGACCAGGCGGGCGACCTCGCTGTGGGTGACGGGCCGGCCGAGCACCGCCGCCCAGTAGGCGTGCGGGGTCAGATCGGCCCGGTCGAAGTCCAGCCGGTGCCGCCAGTAGCCGGTCACGAACGCCTCGGGGTCGGCGTTCATCGCGCGGGCCATCTCCAGGGTGTCGGCCTCGGGCTGGGGCAGCGACAGCACGCCGCCGTAGTCGAACACGATCCAGGTCATGCCAGGAATGGTCGCAGATGCGGGTCGAGCGCGGGGCAGCCCAGGTATTTCTCGGCCGTGTGGAAGTCGAGCCAGTCGAGGTTGACCAGCTCCTCGGCGTCCACGCCGGTGAAGCAGCCGCCCAGGCCGGGCGGGATGGCGGCGATGTCGTCCTTGTCGGCGATGTTCACCCAGCGGGCCACGCCGGGCGGCCGCTCGCCGCGGCCGTTGATGGGGGCGGGCAGCAGGCGTTCGAAGACGACGTTGCGCATGCCGAGCGGGCTGCCGAGGGTGATCAGCAGCTCGATCCGCAGGTCGGGGTTGGCCCATAAGGTCTCGTACGCGACGACGCTTCCGAGCGAGTGCGCGATGACCACTTTGGGACGGTTGCGGCGGACCGTCTCGGCCACGGCCTGCCGGCACCGCTCGCGTCTGGCCGCGTCGGTGAGGTAGGCCGCCACCTCGGGCGCGAAGAGCTCGGCGAAGGCCGTGGACCGGGCGTCGAGCGCGGTGAGCAGCCATCCGGTGAACGCCCTGAGCGCGCCCGTGACCTGCTCGCCCAGCCCCCGGTTGCGCGCCCACTCCAGCAGGACCTGCTGGGCGGGGGCGTCCATGGCGGCCAGGGAGCGCGCCCGCGCCTCGCCGTCCCGCAGCAGGTGGGAGAAGTAGGCGATCTCGCTGAAGTAGTGTCCGTCCCCCTTGCCGCCGAGGGCCGCGTGCAGGTAGCGGTCCCACTTCAACCGCATGGCCTCCGCCGCCCCGGCGGCCGAACCAGCCTCCTGGAAGTAGTCGTACTTGCCGATGCCGTGCACCCCGACGATGACCGCCACTCCTGCCTCCCTTATGCGCGTATCCAAGGAAATACCGTTGGAATCGGCATATGTCATCCAGATACGGTGACACTCGGTCAAGGACCCACGATCCATCCCGACAGGAGTTCCGCTCATGCCCGGCCCGCTGGTCGTCAACGACGCCGTCGTCATCCCCGACGCCGAGCTCGTCTGGCGCTTCTCGCGTTCGTCGGGGCCCGGCGGCCAGGGCGTCAACACCACCGACAGCCGGGTGGAGCTCACCTTCGACGTGGCGGCGAGCACAGCGCTGCCGCCCGCGCTCAAGCAGCGGGCGCTCGACCGGCTGGGGTCGGCCACGGTGACGATCGCCGCCTCCGAGTACCGTTCGCAGCTCAGGAACCGGGAGGCCGCCACGCAGCGGCTGGCCCAGCGGCTGCGCGAGGCCATCGCCCCGCCGCCGAAGCGGCGGCGCCCGACCAAGCCCAGCCGGGGCTCCGTCGAGCGCCGCATCGCCGCCAAGAAGCAGCGCTCGGACATCAAACGGCTGCGCCGCGGCCTCTGAGCCGGCGCTTCCCGGGGAGAGGGTTCAGAGGGAGAGCACGGGCTCGCGCAGTCCGAGGGCGGGCTCCATGACCTCGTCAAGGACCGGTTGCGCCGGCTGGGCCAGGCACAGCTGACCGATCACGTCACGTACCTGCGCGCGCAGGACCGGGTCGGCGAGGCGGCCGTCCTCGTCGAAGTGCCGGCGGCCGGGCAGGATCACCAGCTCGGCGCCCGTCACCACGGCCCCGGCGATCTGCAGCCTCTTGTACAGCTCCGCCTGGGCCCACATCGCCCCGCACGCCCGCGCGCTCGCGCTCATCACCGCGACCAGCCGGCCCGCCAGCACCCCGGACGCGGCCAGCCAGTCAAGGGTGTCGATCAGCTCGTCCGGTAGCAGGCTGTGCTCGGGCGCCGTCACGACCACCGCGTCCGCCGCCAGGATCAGCCGGATGAGCTCCCCCACGGGCGCGGGCATCGGCCCCGGCTCGTACGGCGGCATCTCCCCCAACCCGGACCACACCTCGAATCCGACGTCCTCGGGCAACTCACCGCCCGCCGCTCCCAGCAGCCTGTTGACGAACGAACCGGCGTGCAGGCCGGCGGCGATGCCGATGATTTTCACCCTCTGCTCCCAAGGGGGTCCGGTGTTACCGGAAACCTGCCCGATGCGTAGGTTGTCCAAGACCATGCCCGAGTCAAGAGTGGTTTCCGCGCCGCAGCTCTATCCCTGGTGCGGGAGTTAGTCCTCGGATTCCGGACGTCTTCTGAAGATCGGCGCGAGCACCCGCAACGTGAGGATCGCCGAGATCATCAGCAGGTTGTAGCCGATGAGGTGGTACAGCGTCGCCCCCGGCATGATCTGCGGCCCGCCGTCGTTGGCGAGCAGCATCACCCCCATGACGCCCGACGTGGCCCCGAGCACCGTCAGCAGCACCTGGTGCAGCAGCCCGGTCAGATAGCGGCGGTCGCGCTCGTCGGCCAGCAGCCGCACATTGAACGCCAGCCGGCCGTGCTCGGCGGCGCTGGCGATGCGCTCGACCCGGCGCGGCAGGCGGCGCAGCATCGGCAGCAGCGCGGCCAGCTCCTGCGTGAGCGTCTCCCGCACCGCGGCCGGCTCGGCCCGCTCGGCGATGTGGCGGCCCGCGAACGCGCGGGCCTCGCCGATGAGGTCGAAGCCCGGCGACAGGCGCACCAGCGTGCCCTCCAGCGTGGCCAGCGCGCGGAAGACCGCCGCCACCTCCGGCGGCACGGACAGCCCGTACGCCGTGACGATCCTGAACAGGTCGGTGAACATCTGGACGCTGTCCATGCCCGGCCCCAGATGGCGGGCCATGAACTGGCCGAGCGCGCGTTCCAGCGCGGCCTCGTCGATGTCCTCGGGGCGGGGCACCACCTCCAGCAGGGCGTCGGTGACGCCGAGCGGGTCCTGACGGTCCATGGCCAGCAGGAAGCGTTGCAGTGCGGAGCGGACCGCGGCGTCCAGGCGGCCCACCGAGCCGAAGTCGAGCAGGCCCAGGGCGCCGTCGTCGAGCAGCATGAGGTTGCCGGGGTGCGGGTCGGCGTGGAAGACGCCGTCCACGAGGATCTGGCGGAGCAGGCAGTCGAGGAGGTCGCGGGCCAGGCGCGGGCCGTCCTCGGGCGCGGCATCGGTGACCGGCCGCCCGGACAGCCGCCGCATGACCAGCACCTGCTCGGTGCAGAGCGCCGTCATCGGCGCCGGGTACCGGACGCGCGGGGCGCCCTCCGCGGTGGCGGGCGGCTGGGGGGCGGTGACGGCGGCCATGTTGGCGGCCTCCACGCGGAAGTCCAGCTCCTCGCGGATGGCCGCCGCGAACCCCTCCGCGAGGTCGCGCAGCCCCAGCGAACGGCCCCACCGGGTGCGGGACTCCAGCGTGGCCGCCAGCCGCCGGACGATGTCGAGGTCCTTGGCCACCACCCTTCCGATGCCCGGCCTGCGTACCTTGACCACGACGTCCTCGCCGCCGGGCAGCCGGGCGGCGTGGACCTGCCCGATGGAGGCGGCCGCCAGCGGCGTACGGTCGAAGGCGGCGAAGACCTCCTCCACCGGCGCGCCCAGCTCCGCCACCAGCACCGGCTCGATCTGCGCCCACGGCGCCGGGACCACCTGGTCCTGCAGCCGCCCCAGCTCCTCGACGAACTCGGCGGGCAGCAGGTCACGCCGGGTGGACAGCACCTGGCCGAGCTTGACGAACGTGACGCCGCCCTCGTCCAGCGCCTCCCGCAGCGACCTGGCCAGGCGCACCTTGCCCGTACGGTCCTCCAGCCGCTCGCCCCGGCCGCGCAGGTAGGGGCCGAGGCCGTGCTTGATCGCGATCCGGGTGATCTGCGAGTAGCGGCGGGCCCGCGAGACCCGTCCCCGCACCGAGCGCAGCAGCTCCACCGGCCCCGGCAGCGAGCCGGGCGGGACCAGCGCCTCGGCCAGCACCAGCAGCACCATGGGGATGAGCACCATGGCCATCGTGGCGAGCAGCAGGACACCCAGCGCGCCCGCGTCCGGCACCTGCCCGTCCGCGGGGATGTTCATCGCCGTCAGCAGCGGCCCGAGCAGCGGCTGCGCCAGCAGGAACGCGGCCAGCCCTGCCACGAGCGTGCGGACCGCGCCGAACCTGACGCCCAGCAGCCGCTGCGCCGCCAGGGCGAGCAGGATGATCGTCAGTAACGCGAACAGGGCGATGAGCAACTGGGCCAGGACGTCCATGGGGCAGGATCATGGCACGTCCGGCCCGCGCGTCCCGCCACGGGCCGACCGTTTCCCGACCCGTGGGCCGGAACGACCGTCAACCGAGGCCGGCGTCGACCGGGGCGGCCGTCAACCGAGGCCGTCAACCGAGGCCGTCAACCGAGGCCGTCAACCGAGGCCTGCGTCACGGCCGTCAGCCGAGGCGGGCGGCGGCGCGGGCGCGGCGCTCCTCCCGGCGCTCGACGAACCTGGCGGCCGTCGCCTCGGTCCTGTCCAGGAACGCGGCCAGCTCGTCGCGGGCCGCCTCCCCCTCGGGGCCGAGCCCGGTCTTGTCGAACACCGACCACTGCCGCAGCACCGGCATGAGCACGTCGTCGAGGTGCAGGCGCAGGTCGTAGATGCCCTCGTTGGCGATGATGAGGGCCTTGCGGGTGAAGCCCTCCATGCCCTGGCCGGGCATCTGGAACGTCGTGACGACGTCGGTCACCGCGCGCATGGTCTGGCCCGGGTCGAGCTCGAAGGCCGCCTTGAGCAGGTTGCGGTAGAAGAGCATGTGCAGGTTCTCGTCGGCGGCGATGCGGGCGAGCAGGCGCTCGCAGCCCTCGTCGCCGGAGGCCCTGCCGGTGTTGCGGTGGGCGATGCGGGTCGCGAGCTCCTGGAAGGAGACGTAGGCGAGCTGCTGGAGCATGGTGCCGTACTCGGTGGCGAAGCCCTGCTCCATGTGGTGCATGCGGGCCCGCTCCAGCGCGACGGGATCGACCGCGCGGGTCACCGTGAGGTAGTCGCGGATGGCGGTGCCGTGCCGGTCCTCCTCGGCCGTCCAGCGGTGCACCCAGGTGCCCCACGCGCCGTCGCGGCCGAACGTGGTGGCGATCTCGTGGTGGTAGCTGGGCAGGTTGTCCTCGGTCAGGAGGTTGACGATGAGGGAGACACGGGCGGCCTCGGGGATCTTCGAGTCGCTCTCCTGCCACGCCTCGCCCCCGTAGATGCCGTCGAAGTCACGGCCTTCGCTCCACGGGATGTACTCGTGCGGGAACCACTCCTTGGCCATCTTCTCGTGGCGGTCCAGCTCGACGGCCACGACGGGCTCGAGCTCGTGCAGCAGCTCCGTCTGAGTCATCGCCATATATGATCTTCTCCTTCAGGTTACGGTACCGTAGGTTAGGCTACCTGAAGGACCTACCGGTCAAAGAGTGTGGGCGTCTATGACTCGGTGCGACTTTTTGTGCACGATGTCCATTGTGGCCATGTCTGCCTTGCCCGGCCCGGTCCGGTTCAGTCGTCCTCCCGGGCCAGTAACCGGTCGAGCTTAATGCCGAGGTCGAGCATCTCCGAACGTACGGACTCGAACTCCTGGGCCATCTCGGCCCGCACCTCGGCGAACCCCTCGGCGATGTCGACGCGCAGCTGGATCTCGTCGCCGGAGCTCCTGGACACCCGGACGAACGGCGGGACCATCGCGCGGCGCACGCCCTCGACCTCGGTCTGCAGGGCCGCGAGGTCCTGGCCCATCTCCAGGCAGACCTCGCCGACACGGCCACGGAGGGCGGCTATCTCCTTCTGGAGGACCCGGGTCCGTTCGTTGATCTCGCGCAGCAGCTCCACGTGGCGGGCCGCCGACGGGCCGGCCAACCTGTCGCGGTCCGCCTCCAGGTCCTCAACACGGAGCTTCAAGCCGAGAATCTCCGTCTGCACATCCACCCACGCCCGCCTTCTCCCTCGCGTCGCCGTGTCCGTCCGATCGCGTTCTGTGACGATCGTAGCCAGCACGCCCCCTCCGCGAGACCGGCTTTGCCCACATCAGACGCGTCGTGTCGAACATGCTGGAGCCCCCGGCCCTCTTCGGCCGAGGGCTCCCCCGCCTTACGCGCTCAACTTCTCCAGGATCAGATCCACCTTGGAGTCCAGCTTCGTCACCTTGTCATCCAGGCCGGTCACCTTGTCATCCAGGCGGGTCACCTTCGAGTCCAGGTGGTCCACCTTGTCATCCAGGTGCGTCACCTTCGCATCCAGGTCGGTGACCCTCGCGTCCAGGCTGGTGACCCTCGCGTCCAGGCTCGTGACAGTGGCTCGGAGCTCGGACACCTCGCCCTTGATCTCAGTGACGTCCCCTTGCAGGCAGGTGATGTCGCCTTGCATCGTGGTGACATCCTTGCGGAGGTGCGTGATGTCGCCTTGCATCGTCGTGACATCGCCCTGGAGGCGGGTGATATCACCCTGCATCGTCGTGACATCGCCCCGAAGACGGGTGATGTCGCCCTGCATGGTTGTGACATCGCCCTGAAGACGGGTGATATCACCCTGCATCGTCGTGACATCGCCCCGAAGACGGGTGATGTCGCCCTGCATGTTTGTGACGTCCTTGCGGAGGTGCGTGATGTCCTTCTGCATCTTCTCCGTGCGGACGTCGACGCGCTCGAAGAGCTTGAGGTGTCGGTCGAGTTCCTTGGTGTGGTCCGTCACGATGCCCCCCGTTTTCAGGAACTTCTCGATGTCGCCCACCCGGCGCTTCAGGCCGTCGATCTCGAATTCCACGTACACGAGCCCCTCCAATGCCTACAGTGACTGGTGGGACCTGGCTACGTAGTTTAGCCAGGTCCCTTTCTGCGCCAGGCGATGATTGCACAGAGTGGGAGAGTCGCGACGTTGAGTAGTGAGTTCTGATCTACTTGCGGTCCTCGATCTCCCAGAGGTGGTCGAGGACGTGCCAGGTGACGCGGCGCAGTGCGTAGCGGGGTGGCCAGGCGGTGGTGAGGGGTGGCTGCCAGGCGGATGAGAGGGTGGCGGTGAGTTCCCGGCGGAGGGCGTCGCGGTCGGCGGCCGACTTGTACGGCTTGTGCCGCACGTCCACCTTGCGGGCGAAGGCGCGTTCGGCCTCCACCACGTGACTGACGATCCGGTCGCGGTCGCGCCCGCCGCCGCGCGGGCCCTTGCGCAGCTCCTCGGGGGCGTCCCCCGCGACCTCGTCGAACAGGTCCCAGGCGGCGCGCATCAGCGCGACCTGGCGCCTGGCGTCGGCGGCGGGCAGCGGCTCCAGGTCCAGGCCGGGGACGACGATCGCGGGGACGCCGAAGTCGGTGGAGGTGTCGCCGGGCACGCGGGCCACCACCTCCGGCTCCCCCGGCAGGAACGGGACGCCGGCCCGGTCGGCGACGACGCGGTAGCGGGCCTCGTAGTCCATCAGGCGGTCGAGGGCCGCCTCCTCGCTCTTGTCGGAACGGGCCCAGCCGGGCCAGTCGAGCGAGCAGGCGAACACCTTCTTGCGCCCGATCTCCAGGTGAACGCGGTTCATGGCGTCACAGCCTGCCAGGCGTACCTGTCGGGATCCGTCAGGTTCAGATGAGGTCGATGAGGTCGGCGACCGATTCGACGATGAGGGACGGCCGGTAGGGGTAGCGGTCGATCTGCTCGCGCTGCATGACGCCGGTGAGGACGAGGATCGTGTAGAGGCCCGCCTCCATGCCGGAGACGATGTCGGTGTCCATGCGGTCGCCGATCATCGCCGTGGTCTCGCTGTGCGCCTCGATGTCGTTGAGCGCGCTGCGCATCATGCGGGGGTTGGGCTTGCCGACGAAGTAGGGGGCGACGCCGGTGGCCTTGGTGATGAGGGCGGCGACGGCGCCGCAGGCCGGGAGGGAGCCCTCGGTTGACGGCCCGATGGGGTCGGGGTTGGTGGCGATGAAGCGGGCGCCGTTCTCGATGAGCCGGATGGCCCGGGTGATCTGGGTGAAGCTGTAGGTGCGGGTCTCGCCGAGCACGACGTAGTCGGGGTCGAGGTCGGTGAGGATGTAGCCGACCTCGTGCAGTGCGGTGGTGAGCCCGGCCTCGCCGATGACGTACGCCGACCCGCCCGGCCGCTGGTCGTCGAGGAACTGGGCGGTGGCGAGGGCGGAGGTCCAGATGGACTCGGCGGGCACGGTCAGCCCGGCCCCGGCCAGGCGTACGGACAGGTCGCGCTGCGTGTAGATCGAGTTGTTGGTGAGCACCCGGAACTTCTTGCCGGATTCGCTGAGCTTCTTGATGAATTCGGCGGCCCCGGGAACCGGCCGCCCCTCGTGGACGAGGACGCCGTCCATGTCGGACAGCCAGGAGTCGATCCGCTTACGCTGAGTCACCCGGCCATCGTACCGACGTATCTTGTCGACTTCCGTGCCGGTACGTGAACAATGTGCTCATGTCGTTCATGGAATCCGCACAGGACATGCGGGACGAACTCGTACAGCTCAGGCACTCCCTCCACACCACGCCGGAGCTCGGCCTCCACCTCCCCCGCACCCAGGAGAAGGTGCTGGCGGCGCTGGACGGGCTGCCGCTGGAGATCAGGACCGGCGAGGCGCTCAGCTCGGTGACGGCCGTGCTGCGCGGCGGCAGGCCGGGACCCGCGGTGCTGCTGCGGGGCGACATGGACGCGCTGCCGGTGACGGAGAAGAACGACCTGCCCTTCGTCTCCCAGCTGCCCGGCCAGATGCACGCCTGCGGCCACGACCTGCACACGGCGATGCTGGCGGGCGCGGCGCACCTGCTGAGCGCGCGGCGCGAGGAGCTGGCCGGCGACGTGATCTTCATGTTCCAGCCGGGCGAGGAGGGCCACGAGGGCGCCAAGTACATGATCGACGAGGGCGTGCTGGAGGCGGCGGGCGAGCGGCCCGTGGCCGCGTACGGGATGCACGTGGTGTCGTCGATGCTGCCGAACGCGCTGTTCGCCTCCCGGCCGGGGCCGATCATGGCGGCGGCGGACGTGTTCTGCGTGACGGTCAAGGGCCGGGGCGGGCACGGGTCGAGCCCGCACCGGGCGCTGGACCCGATCCAGGCGGGCTGCGCGATGGTGACCGCGCTGCAGACGATGGTGACCCGGACGTTCGACGTGTTCGACCCGGTGGTGGTGACGGTGGGCAGCTTCCACGGCGGCTCGGCCGACAACGTGATCCCCGACGAGGCCCGGTTCGAGGCGACGGTGCGCACGTTCAGCAAGGAGAACAGGGCGCTGGTCAAGCGGCGGCTGGTGGAGCTGGTCGAGGGCATCGCGGCGGCGCACGGCATGACGGCGGAGACGTCGTTCGGGATGGGCTACCCGGTGACGGTCAACGACCAGGACGAGGCCGGGTTCGTGGGCAGGACGGCCGACGAGCTGTTCGGCCCGGGGCGCTACTTCGTCGCCCCGCAGCCGGTGATGGGGTCGGAGGACTTCTCGTACGTGCTGGAGCGGGTGCCGGGGGCGTTCGTGTTCCTGGGCGCGTGCCCGCCCGACCTGGACCCGGCCACCGCCCCCTACAACCACTCCCCCGAGGCGCGCTTCGACGACGCGGTGCTCACGGACGGCGCCGCGCTCTACGCCTCACTCGCGGCGACGCGGCTCGCCGGGGCCTGAGCCGCCGCCCGAAACGCGAGTGAACGCGGCTTGAGGAGGTAACACCGCAGGAGGAGGTGGCGCGGCATGAGAGCGTGGGTGGTGCGCGAGCCGGGACCGATCGCGTCCGGCCCGCTGGAGCCGGTCGAGCGGGACGTCCCCGAGCCGGGCCTCGGCGAGGTGCTGGTGCGGGTGGAGGCGTGCGGCGTGTGCCGGACCGACCTGCACCTGGCCGAGGGCGACCTGCCGCCCCGCCGCCCGCGCACCACGCCCGGCCACCAGGTGGTCGGCCGGGTCGAGGGCACCGGGCGCCGGGTGGGCGTGGCGTGGCTCCGCTCGACCTGCGGCACGTGCCGCTACTGCCGCCGGGGCATGGAGAACCTGTGCCCCGCCTCCGCCTACACCGGCTGGGACGCCGACGGCGGCTTCGCCGAGTACGTGGTGGCGCCCGAGGGCTACGTCTACGACCTGCCGGACGACGTGCCCGCCGAGCGGCTGGCGCCGCTGCTGTGCGCCGGGATCATCGGCTACCGGGCGCTGGCCCGCTGCGACCTGCCGCCGGGCGGGCGGCTCGGCATCTACGGCTTCGGCGCCTCGGCGCACCTGACCGCGCAGGCGGCGATCGCGCGGGGCGCGACCGTGCACGCGGTGACCAGGTCGGCGGCCTCGCGCCGGCTGGCGCTGGAGCTGGGCGCGGCCTCGGCGGGCGACCGGCCGCCCGAGCCGCTGGACGCGGCCATCCTGTTCGCGCCGGTGGGCGACCTCGTGCCGCCGGCGCTGGAGGCGCTGGACCGGGGCGGCACGCTGGCGATCGCCGGGATCCATCTGACCGACATCCCGTCGCTGAACTACGAGCGGCATCTGTTCCAGGAGCGCACGGTGCGCAGCGTGACGGCCAACACGCGGGCCGACGGGCGGGCGTATCTGGAGCTGGCGACGGCGCACCCGCCGCGGGTCTCGGCGGTGCCCTATCCCCTGGAGGCGGCCGGCCGGGCGCTGGCGGATCTGGCGAACGACCAGGTCAACGGCGCGGCGGTGCTGGTCGTCCCGTAAAGCTTTACTTGATGGCGCTTAGCGTCACTCTGTACAGTGATGAAGGAAAGTTACATTAACCTCACAGTCTCTGGAGATTATTGACGCTTTCCGGAGGCGACCGTAGGGTCCGGTCAATCCCTTGAGACATCCCCCGGAGCGGCAAATGAAGCGACTGGCAGCGGTAGTGACGTTGCTGGGCCTTGCCGCCGCGACAGCGGCGTGCAGCGGTGGTTCGACCAACAAGTCCGGCGACGCGGCGGGCGGTGGCGGTGGCCTGTTCACCACCATCGACGTCAACCGGCCGGGCCTGGAGGCATCCGCCCCGGCCAACCCGTACAACCCCAAAGGCAACTCCTTCCCGGGCTACAGCTCCATGAAGCTCGGCTGGGTCAAGAACCACCTCACCGATCCCAACCAGGCTCTCCCCGGCATCGCGGCCAGCTGGGAGATCGCCCCTGACAACTCCGCGATCACGCTGAAGCTGCAGCCGAACGCCAAGTGGTCCGACGGCAAGCCCGTCACCGCCGACGACGTGAAGATGTCCATCGGCATCGCCTACACGCAGGGCAGCACGGCCTTCTCCGTCACCCCCGGCGCCGCGGGCGCGGCCGCCGAGGTCACCGTGGTCGACCCGCAGACCGTGAAGATCACGCAGGACATGGCCAACCCCAGTCCGAAGTTCGCGCGCGGCGTGCTCGACACCACCGTACTGCCCGCCCACGTGTGGAGCAGCGTGCTGCCGGCCGACTTCTGGGACAAGCTGAAGGCCGCCCGCGGCGAGGGCGCCGACGCCGAGAAGGCCCGCGAGGAGATCACCGGCCTGGGCGAGAAGATCATCGCCTTCGCGCCGGAGAAGGACGTCTCCGCCGGCCCGTTCGTGCTGGAGCGGGTGAACCCGTCCGAGGCGCTGCTGGTCAAGAACAAGTACTTCTACAACGCCGCGAACGTGGCCCCCGCGCAGGTGAAGTTCCTCAACTACACCGGCAACGAGCAGATCTGGAACTACCTCATCGCCGGCAAGCTCGACCACGCCGGCTTCACCGCCGCGCCGACCGACGTGATGAACCGGATCAAGTCGGCCAACGGCAACGAGGTCATCAAGGGCTACTCGCCGGTCGCGGTGAGCATGGCCTTCAACCAGACCAAGAAGCCGTACGACAACGTCCACGTGCGCCGCGGCCTCGCCTACCTCATCGACCGCGAGCAGGTCACGCAGGTCGCCTCGCCCGAGGGCGGCACCGCGGCCGTCACGACGAGCGGCATCCACCAGAAGGCCGCCCAGGCCTGGATCCCGGACACGCTGCCGTCGCTGGAGCCGTACAAGGTGGACGTGGCCAAGGCCGAGGAGGAGTTCAAGCAGGCCGGCCTGGTCAAGAAGGACGGCAAGTGGGCGCTGGCCGACGGCTCGGCGTGGAAGGTCTCCATGCACGCGCCCGCCGGCTTCTCCGACTGGCTGTCGGCGCAGGAGAACATCAAGAGCCAGCTCGTCAAGGCCGGCGTGGACGCCGAGGTCGTGACGACCGCCGACTACCCGCTCTACCTGGAGGAGCTGGCCGCCGGCAAGTACGACGTCGGCTTCTGGCTGATGGCGCTCGGCCCCGCGCCGTACGACATCTTCCAGCGCCTCTACGGCGCCTCCAACGGCTGGGCGAACGTGGCCGGCAAGGTGCAGCACTCCGCGCCCGGCAAGAACGGCAACTGGATGGGCGGCCCCGAGGAGATCGAGGTCGACGGCGAGAAGATCAACCCCGGTGAGCTGACCGCCAAGCTGAACTCCTCCGACGAGCAGGCCGCCAAGCCGATCATGGCCCAGCTCGCCAAGGCCGCCAACCAGGACCTCCCGGTCATCCAGCTCTGGGACTACGTCAACACCCAGTTCGTCAACAACAGCCGCTTCACCGGCTGGCCGCACGACGACTCCATCCTGCGGATGGGCACCGGTGTCCTGCCCTCGGGCGTGTGGATCCAGCAAGGTCTGATCAAGGCGAAGCAGTAGCCTATGACGCTCATCGCACGGCGACTCGCGGGCCACCTGGCCCGCGGGTTCGTCATGATCCTCGTAGTCGCGACGATCAGCTTCTTCATCGTCAACAACATCCCGGGCGACCCGATGGCCGCCCGGTACGAGAAGCTGATCGAAGGCGGCATGGCCCCCGAGGCCGCCCGGCAGGCGGTCAAGGTGCTCTACGGCTTCCAGCCCGACGGCAGCCTGTGGCAGCAGTACACCGACTTCATGGCCGGGTTGTTCCGGCTCGATCTCGGCGTCTCGGTCAGCAGGCCCGGCACCCCGGTGCTCGACGTGCTGACCGACGCGGCCAAGTGGACCGTTCTACCGGTGCTGGCCGGCACGCTGCTGAGCTTCCTCGTCGGGATCATCCTCGGCGTGTACGCCGCCGTCAAGCGCAGCGGCAAGCTCGGCGACGCTCTGTCCATCTCGGGCTCGCTGCTCCACGGCGTCCCGCAGTACGTGCTGGCGCTGCTGGTCGTGATGATCTTCTCGACGCTCCTCGGGGTCCTGCCCGCGGACGGCTCGGTGGACATCCTGTACGAGCCCGGCTGGAACGCCGGCTACCTCGGCTCGCTCGTCGAGCACGCCCTGCTGCCGGTCCTCACCTACGCCCTGTCGGCGTACGGCGGGTGGATCCTGGCGATGAAGTCGTCGGTGGTCACCGTGCTCGGCGACGACTTCATCCTCGCGGCCGAGCTGCGCGGCATGAAGCGCTCGATCGTCTTCCGCTACATCGCGCGCAACGCGATCCTGCCGCTGTTCACCATGCTGGCCCTGTCGCTGGGCCTGCTGCTCGGCGGCGCGGTCTTCATCGAGAAGATCTTCAACTATCCCGGCCTCGGCTGGCTGCTCATCGGCGCCGTCAACGACCGGGACTACGCTCTGATGGGCGGCGCGTTCCTGCTCATCACCGTCGGCACCATCCTCGCCAACATCGTCGCCGACCTCTTCTACACGGTCATCGACCCGCGGGTGCGCAGCGGGGAGGAGGTTTCGTGAGCGCGACGCTCATCCCCGAGACCGGATCGGCCGCCTCGACCCTGCGCCGCAACTTCTGGCGCGGCGTGTGGCGGGTGATGCGGCGCAAGCCGAGCCGCCTGGTCGGCGTGGTCATCCTGGCCGGGTTCGTCGTCATGGCGGTCGTCGGGCCGATGCTGCTGCCCGACCCGCTGCCCAACGATCCGGCCGCGATCACGCAGCCGCCGAGCTGGGAGCACTGGCTCGGCACCGACCCGCAGGGCCGCGACGTGCTGGCGCTGGTCATCACCGGCTCCCGGTACGTGCTGCTGACCGCCGCGATCACCGCGCTCATCACGGTGGTCGTCGGCACCTCGATCGGCCTGTTCTCCGGCTTCAAGCGGGGCCGCTGGGACACCGTGCTCATGCGGGTGACCGACATGAAGCTCACCATCCCCGGCCTGCCGCTGCTGCTGGTGCTGGCCACCGTGTGGCGCTTCGGCAGCCCGTGGCAGATGGGCCTCGTGCTCGGCCTGCTGGGCTGGGGCGGCGTGGCGCGGGCGGTGCGCTCGCAGACGCTGTCGCTGCGCGAGCGCGGCTTCATCGAGGCGGCGCGCGGGCTCGGGCTGTCCACGACGCACATCATCGGCAAGGAGCTGCTGCCGAGCATGGCGCCGTACATCGCGATGAACATGCTCATCTCGGTGACCGGCGCGGTCTACTCGCAGGTGGGCCTGTTCTTCCTGGGCGTGCTGCCGTACGAGTCGGACAACTGGGGCGTGATGCTCAACCTGGCCGTGTTCCAGGCGGGCGCGCTGATCACCCCGAACGCGCTCGGCTACCTGTTGGGGCCGCTGCTGGCGATCCTGCTGCTGACGCTGGCCATCGTGCTCGTCGTGGACGCGATGGACGAGATCTTCAACCCCCGGCTGCGCGAGGAGTAGTGAGGGTGAGCAACCAAGCGCCGGGAGTGCGCATCGACGGACTGACCGTCGTCTACAAGACCCCCGCGGGCGAGCTGCCCGCCGTCAGAGGCGTGACGCTGACGCTGGAGCCGGGCTCGATCACCGGCATCGTCGGCGAGTCCGGCTCCGGCAAGTCCACGCTGGCGCTGTCGCTGCTGAACGCGGTGCAGCCGCCCGGCAGGATCGCGGGCGGCAGCGTCGAGATCGACGGGCTCGGCGACGTCGTCGGGCTGCGCGGCGAGGAGCTGCGCAAGGCCCGCGGCAAGCACATCGGCTACGTCTTCCAGGCCGCCCAGAACTCCCTCAACCCGCTCAAGACGGTCGGCAAGCAACTGCTCGACCTCGGCCGCTCGCACGGCGTGGACGACCTGCGCGGCCTGGTGCGCGAGGCCAAGGAGCTGCTCGGCCGCATGGGGCTGGACGGCGCCCGGGTGCTCGACTCGCACCAGCACGAGCTGTCGGGCGGCATGCGCCAGCGCGTCGGCATCATGCTGGCGCTGGTGCTCAACGCCCACCTGGTGGTGCTGGACGAGCCGACGACCGCCCTCGACATGATCACGCAGGCCAACATCCTGCGGATCGTGCGCGAGGTGCACGCCGAGCGCGGGCTGACCACGCTGGTCATCACGCACGACATCGGCGTGGTGGCGGAGGTGGCCGACCGGCTGGCCGTCATGTACGGCGGCCGCCTGGTCGAGCAGGGGCCGACGCGGGAGGTGCTGGGGGCGCCGCGGCATCCGTACACGCGGGGCCTGATCCAGGCCATCCCCCGGCTGACCGGCGACATCGGCGAGGCGCGGGCGCTGCCCGGCCGGCCGCCGACGCTGGCGACCGTGCCGAAGCAGGGGTGCGTGTTCAGGGAGCGCTGCGAGCTGCGCATGGACGTGTGCGACACCGTGGACCCGGAGACCGTCGCCGACGGCCCGCGCCTGGTGGCCTGCCACGCCGTGAACAGCGCGCCGGCGTCCACGACCGTCGCGACGAAGGAGCACGCGTGATCACCGGGACCGGCGTCGTCAAGACGTTCAAGCAGCGCGGCAAGGTGCTCGGCGCCCGCGAGGTGCGGGCGCTGCGCGGCGTGGACTTCGCGATCCCGAAGGGCGGGGCGGCCTCGTTCATCGGGGAGTCCGGCTGCGGCAAGACCACGCTGGGGCGCATCATCGCGGGGCTGGAGAGCTACGACGAGGGCGAGATCGTCATCGGCGACGTGCCGATGACGCCGCTGCGGCCCAAGCAGCGCCAGCCGCACTTCCGCAAGATCCAGATGATCCACCAGGACCCGTACTCGGCGCTCAACCCGACCCGGACCATCCACCAGACGCTGTACGCCCCGCTGAGCCTGCGCGCCAAGCAGACCGGCCGGTCGGCGGCGTGGATCGAGGAGCGGGCGGCCGAGGTGCTCTCGCTGGTCGGCCTGGACCCCGGCACGGTGCTGGCGCGCTACCCGCACCAGCTCTCGGGCGGCATGCGGCAGCGGGTGGTCATCGCGCGGGCCCTCACGGTGGACCCGGAGATGCTGGTGGCCGACGAGGCGGTCTCGATGATCGACGTCTCGCTCCGGCTCGGCATCCTGGCGCTGCTGAAGGACCTGCGCGAGCGGCTCGGCGTCAGCGTGCTGTTCATCACGCACGACGTCGCCACCGCCCGCTACATCGGCGACGACGGCGAGCTGTACGTGATCTACCGCGGGCAGGTCGTCGAGCGCGGCCCCGTGGACACGGTGATCGCCGATCCGGTGCACCCGTACACGCAGTCGCTGCTGTCGGCCATCCCGGTGCTGCACGGCCTGGAGCGGCCCGGCGAGGAGCCGGTGACGCCGCTGTCGTCGCTGGACGAGAGCCAGTCCGACGAGGGCTGCCTGTTCGCCCGCCGATGCCCGTTCCAGGGCGAGCGGTGCGCCGACGAGCGGCCGCTGCTGCGGATCACCGAGGGGATCCCGCAGGAGCACGCGTGCTATTACCCCGAGCGGCGCAGCGTGATCGCGCGCCCGATGAGTGAGGTGTGATGGCCTTCGAGGCGCGGCCGATCGCGGACGCGGCGGAGCTGGCGGAGGCGGCCGGGATCGCCGCGGACGCGCTGACCTGCGACCCCGGGGAGGGGGCCGCGCTGGTCCGGCGGCTGGCCGCGCCGCCGCCCGGCCGGACGTGGACCGCGCTGGCCGTGGACGGCGGCGTGGTGATGACGTCCCTGTCGGAGAAGGACCCGGGGACCGGGCATCTCGACCTGCTCTCCGTGCACCCGTCGGCGCGCGGCGAGGGCCGTGGCCGGGCGCTGGTGCTGGCGGCCGAGGAGTGGCTGCGCGAGCGGGGCGCGCGGGAGGCCCGCTGGGCCGGCAACCCGCCCTGCTACGCCTGGCCCGGCATCGACGTGCGCTACACCGCCGCGGCCTGCCTGGCCGAGAGCCTCGGCTACGAGCGCTACCACGTGGCCTGGAACATGACGGCCGACCTGGGCGGCGGCGACCTGTCGGTCGAGGACGACCTGGTCCGGCTGGAGCAGGCCGGGGTGGCCGTGCGCGCGGCCGGCGGGGACGAGCGGGAGCGGGTGGCGGCGTTCGTCGCCGGCCACTGGAACGAGCGGTGGGCCTGGGAGGCGGCCAACGCCACCGGGCTGCACTTCGCCGAGCGCGACGGGGAGATCCTCGCGTTCGCCGCGTGGGGGGCGCGGCCGTCCTGGTTCGGGCCGATGGGCACCGCGCCGGCCGCGCGGGGGCTCGGGCTGGGCCGGGTGCTGCTCCGCAGGTGCCTGGCCGAGCAGCGGGCCGCGGGGCAGGCGGACGCCCAGATCGGGTGGGTCGGGCCGTTGCGGTTCTACTCGCGGGCCGTGGGCGCGCGGGCGGAGCGGGTCTTCTGGCTCTACCGGCGCGCCCTGGCGTGATGTCAGCCGTAGAGCAGCGGTCCCGAAGGGGTTCCCGGCGGCGGGCACAGCTCGCGCGGGTCTTCACCGGCCTCCAGCCGCCGGGTCAGCTCACCGGACCCCCACAGGTGGTCCAGGCCCGGCAGCAGGCGCAGATCGTCCGGGTAGAGGGTGCGGGCCACGTGCAGCATCGACACCCCGGTCAGCACCGGGCGGAACGCCTCGCGGTCGTGCACGTGGAGCTGGACGCCGCGGACGGGCGTGCCGGCGTGCTTGTGGAAGGTGGGGGTGAAGCGGACGTCCCGGAAACGCACCCCCGGCAGGCCGAGCGCGTCGAGCGCCGGGGCGAACCGGCCGTCCACGTAGGGGGCGCCGATCAGCTCGAACGGCCGGGTGGTGCCACGGCCCTCGGAGAAGTTCGTGCCCTCGAACAGGCAGGTGCCCGGGTAGACGAGGGCGGTGTCGGGGGTCGGCATGTTGACCGAGGGCATCACCCAGGGCAGCCCGGTCTCCTCCCAGGGCGTGTCGCGCCGCCAGCCGGTCATCTCCACGACGGTCAGGTCCGCGTCGAAGCCGAACCGCCCGGCCAACTCGCCCGCCGTCAGCGCGTGCCGCACGGGGATGGGGTGGCGGCCGACGAAGCTGGCGTACGCGGGGTCGAGCAGGGGGCCCTCGGCGACCGTGCCGCCGAGCGGGTTGGGCCGGTCCAGCACCACGAACCGCAGGCCCAGCCGGGACGCCGAGGCGAGCAGGTCGTACATCGTCCACACGTAGGTGTAGAAACGGCTGCCCACGTCGGCGATGTCGAAGACGAGCGTGTCCACGCCGGCGGCGGCGACCGCCGCGTCCAGCTCCTCGCCGGCCAGCTTGTACGTGTTGTGCACCGGCAGCCCGGTCCGCTCGTCCACGCCGTCGGCCTCGCCCCCGTCGGCCTGGGCGGTCCCGTGCAGGCCGTGTTCGGGGCCGAACAGGGCGGTCACCGGCGCCCCGGCGGCCAGCAGCGCCTCCGCCGTGGGGGTCAGGTCGGGCAGCACGCCGGTGGGGTTCGTGACGAGGCCGAGGCGGGTACCTCCCGCGAGCGCGGGATCGTTGGCCAGCCGTTCGGCTCCGGTACGCACAAGAGTCATGGAGCCATTGTGCTGAAAGATATTTACAAGAGGGAAGATAAGGGTGGAAATTAGCGTCATGATTGATCCGCTACCCGAGCTGTCCACCGAGCAGAGCGACCCCCGCTACAGCCAGATCGACCGGCTGCCGACGGAGCAGATCGCCCGACTGATGAACCAGGCCGACGCCGCCGTGCCCGCGGCCGTCGCGGTGGCCATCCCGGCGATCTCGGGAGCCATCGACGCGATCTCCGCCCGCATGTCGCAGGGCGGCCGGCTCCTCTACGTGGGCGCCGGCACGTCGGGACGCCTGGCCGTGCTGGACGCCAGCGAGTGCCCGCCCACGTTCGGCACCGACCCGTCGCTGGTCCAGGGCGTCATCGCGGGCGGCCCCGACGCGCTGACCCGGTCCGTCGAGGGGGCGGAGGACGACGCCGAGGCGGGCGCCGCCGCCATGAGGGACCTCGACGTGAGCGCGCTGGACTCGGTGGTCGGCGTGTCCGCGAGCGGGCGGGCCCCTTTCGTGCTGGGCGCGCTGACGGAGGCGGCCGTGCGCGGCGCGCTCACGGTGGGCCTGTCGTGCAACGAGGGCGCGCCGCTGTCGGCCGCCGCCCAGCACGGCATCGAGGTGGTCGTGGGGCCTGAGGTGGTGACCGGCTCGACACGCCTGAAGGCCGGCACGGCCCAGAAGCTCGTGCTCAACATGATCTCGACGATCAGCATGGTGAAGCTCGGCAAGACGTACGGCAACCAGATGGTCGAGATGTCGGCGATGAACTCCAAGCTGGCCGACCGGGCGCTGCGCATGGTCCGCGACATCACCGGCGCCGACCGGGAGACGGCGGGGGCGGCGCTCGACGCGGCGGGCGGGCGGACGAAGGTCGCGGTGCTCATGATCCAGCACGGCATCGACGCCGACGCGGCCCGCGCCCTGCTCGCCACGCACGGCGAGCGGCTGAGCGACGCGCTGAGCGGCTGAGCGGCTGAGCGGCGAGCTGAACGGCTGATCACGGGTGGAGGGGGCGGACATGCCGGACGGGCTTGCGGCGATCCTCGCGGGGGCGGTGCCGCGGGTCTGCCCGGCGGCCGTGGCGATGATCGCCGTGGACGGCGACGTCGCCGCCACGGCCGCCACGGGCGAGCTGGTGCGCTACACCGGCGCGGACGGCGCGCTGGCCGCCGAGCGCCCGCCGGTGCGGCACGACTCGATCTTCGACCTGGCCTCGGTCAGCAAGCTGTTCACCACGGTCGTGCTGCTCTCGCTGGCCGAGGAGGGCCGGCTGGCGCTGGACGAGCCGGCCGCCGCGCTGGTCCCCGGCCTCGACGCCGGGATCACCCCGCGCCGGCTGCTCACGCACACCGCGGGCCTGCCGCCCGGCCGCCGCATCGACAGGGAACTCCCGGACGCCACCGCCGCCGAACGCATGGCGGCGATGTGGCGCACGCCGCCCGCCCATCCGGTCGGCGGCCCCTACCTCTACAGCGACGTCGGCATGATCATGGCGGGCGGGCTCGCCGAGCTGGCCGGGGGCGCGCCGCTCGACGTGCTCGTCCGCGAGCGCGTCACCGGCGTGCTCGGCCTGGCCGACACCGGGTACGGACCCCGCGACCCCGCCCGCGTCGCCGCCACCGAGTGCAAGGCCGGGCGTCCCGGCGCCGGCTGCGTACGCGGCGAGGTGCACGACGAGACCGCCTGGGCCCTCGGCGGCGTCACCGGCCACGCCGGGGTGTTCGCCACGGCCGCCGACCTGCTGGCCTTCGGCGAGACGCTGCGGCGCGGCGGCGGCCCGGTGCTGCGGCCGGAGAGCGTGGCCGAGCTGACCCGCGACCAGGGCGCGACGGGCGCGCCCTTCCGCCACGGGCTCGGCGTGCGCCTCGGCGACCCGGCCATCGTCGGGCCGCTGACCGGCGCCTACGGCCACTCGGGCTTCACCGGCACGTCCCTCGTCGTGGACCCGGTCCGCCGGCTCACCGTGGTGCTGCTCACCAACGCCGTCCACCCCGTACGAGGCCGCGACGGCATCCGCGAGCTGCGCCACGCCGTCGCCGCCGAAGCCCTGCGCCTGGCCGGCTGACCGTTCTGCCGCTTCTGCGCATAGCGTGGAAGTCATGGCAGTGCAGCTGAACCACACCATCGTCGCGGCCCGCGACCGGGACGCGACCGCCGCCTTCCTCACCGAGATCCTCGGGCTGGAGCCCGCGCCCGTCTACGGCCCCTTCCGGGTCGTCTCGCTCGGCAACGGCGTCTCGCTGGACGTGGCCCAGGCCGACGGGCCGGTGACCGCCCAGCACTACGCGTTCCTGGTGAGCGAGGAGGAGTTCGACCAGATCTGGGGGCGTATCAAGGAGCGGGGGCTGACGTACTGGGCCGATCCGTTCCACCGGCGGCCCGGCGAGATCAACACCAACGACGGCGGGCGCGGCCTCTACTGGTCCGATCCCGACGGGCACAACCTGGAGATCATCACCGTCCCGTACGGCGGGGGCTAGGGAGCCAGCGCCTCCAGGGCCTCCTCGGCGCGGCGCGCGGCCTCCCCGGCGTCGAGGCCGACGAACTCCTGGTCGAAGCTGAGGTCGTGGAAGACGTCGGTCACGCCTGCCTCGGCGAGCGCGTCCACGTCGGCCCGGATCTTGTCGTACGGGCCGGTCAGCGGCCGCTCGCCGGGCTCGGGCCTGACCCGCGTGACGCCACGGCAGACGAAGCGGAACCCGGCCGCGTCCCGCCCCGACGCGGCCAGCTCCGCCTTGATCAGCTTGATCCGCTCCGCGATGGCCGTCAGGTCCTCCCTGCTGGAGCTCACCCACCCGTCCGCCAGCCGGGCCGCCCGGCGCAGCGCCACCTCGGCCGTGCCGCCGAGCAGGATCGGCGGCGGCCCCGGCTCCGGCTTCGGGTCGAGGTGCGAGGCCGGCACGCGGTAGAACTCGCCCTCGTGCTCGACCGGGTCGTCGTTCCACGCCTTGCGCAGCACCTCGACGAACTCCTCGCCGCGCCGCCCGCGCCCCTCGAACGCCACTCCGGCCGCCGTGAACTCCTCCGGCACCCAGCCGAGCCCGATGCCCGCGATGAGCCGGCCGCCGGACAGCGTCTGCAGCGTGGCGAGCTGCTTGGCCAGCACCACGGGCTGCACGTACGCGTTGATCACGGCGACCGCGAGCCCGATCCGCCCGGTCACCCCCGACAGGTGCGCCAGCGTCACCACGGGGTCGTGCACGCTGCGGTAGGTCGGCCCCATCTCGTGCCCCACGGGGTAGAGCAGGCGCTGGAACGTCCAGAGGTCGTGGTAGCCGAGCTCCTCGGCCCGGACGGCGACCCGGCGCAGGTTGTCCGGTGTGGCCCAGGCGCCCGACTGCGGTACGGCGAAACCTATTCTCATGCTCCCAGTCTGACCGACCGGTTTGCCGCCAATAGTCTGTACCCCGTGGGTCTTGAGGAGGAGCTGGCCGAGATCGCCGCCGGCTACGGCGGCACGGGCGCGCCCGTGTTGCATCCGACGCGTACGGACGTGGTCGTGCTGCGCAGGGGCGAGGTGGTGGTCAAGGCCCACTCGGCCCGCGACGACGCGGAGGAGCTGCGCGTACGGTTACGGGCCGCCGCCTCCCCCGCGGTGAGCGCGGTCATGCTGGCTCCGCTCGACCCCGAGGTGCTGACGGTCGCCGGGCGCGCGGTCACGGTGTGGCCCGCCGGGCGGCCCGTCCGTCAGGACGACCTCGACCACGCGCCCTGGGAGGAGGGGGCGAGGCTGCTGGCCGCGCTGCACGCCGTGCCGCTCACGCTGATGCCCGCCCTGCCCCCTGCGGGAGGGCCCGCGCGGGCCGCCCGCGCCGTCGGCAGGATGAGCGGCGACGGCCCGGTGGAGGCGCTGATCCGGCGGACGTTCAAGGAGCTGCCCGCGCCTCCGCCCACCCCAGGGCTGCTCACGCACGGCGACTGGCATCTCGGGCAGCTCGTCCGCCGCGACCGCTGGCTGCTCATCGACGTCGACGACCTGGGCGTCGGCGACCCGGCCTGGGACCTGGCCCGGCCGGCCGCCTGGTACGCCGCCGGGCTGCTCGACCCCGCCGTGTGGCAGCGGTTCCTGGGCGCCTACCTGGCCGCGGGCGGGCCCGCCCTGGGCGGCGGCGACCCGTGGGCGCGGCTGGACGTCCCGGCGCGGGCGCTGACCGTGCAACTGGCCGCCGTGGCCGTGGTCAATGCCGGGCGCGAGGGCCGGGAACTCGACGACGTCGAGCATTCGTTGATCGAGGCGTGCAACCGAATCGTCAGAGCGTAGGCGGGTTGCGCGCGGTAGGTTTCATCCTGGAACCTGAAAGCCAAGGAGAGCGACTTCGATGCAGTGCCCCAAGTGCCGCGGGAACATGCGGACCTATGAGCGCAACGGCGTCCACATCGAGCAGTGCGACAACTGCCGCGGGATCTTCCTCGACTACGGCGAGCTGGAGACCCTGACCAGGATGGAGTCGCAGTACCACGCGGCTCCCCCGCCGCCGCCCGCCCCCGGCCCGGCCTGGGGCGCGCCGCACGGCGGCTACCATCACGGCCACCACCGCCACCAGCGCAGCTGGGTGGGCATGCTGTTCTCCACCTGATCGTGCGCGGGCCGCGTCCTCCTGGCGAGGGCGCGGCCCCTGGCCGTCAGCCGGGGAAGGACTCCGGGTCGACCGGGGCGGTTCGGGCGTTGCCGCCCGTGATGGCGTGCAGCGTGACGCGCCAGTCGTGCCAGCGGATCTGCGTGGCCGTGACCGTCGTCTTGAACGTCACCGACTTCTGGAACCTCTCGAAGCTGCACTCCCGGGTGAACGCCTTGTTGCGGCCGTCCCAGTCCACGCCGTGCGTGAAGTAGATCTTGTACGAGCCGTCGCGCACGCCCTTCACCTTGAACTTGGCCTTGCGGCGGACGTACACGCTGAACGCCTTGCTCTTGCCGCGCATCACGGTCACCACCGCGTCCCTGCCGGCGCCGTTGTCGATCTCCAGCGAGCTGCGCCCGCCGAACGATCCGTTACGGACGAACGAGCCGTTGCCGAGCCGCCGGGTCTGCTTGCGCGCCGCCTTCACGTCCACCACGTCGGCCGGGTAGTCGCCGGCCTTCTGCAGCGCCTCCCCCGCCTCGTCCAGCGCCTTGAGCTTGGCGCCGAGGTCGGCGAGCACGGCCGAGGAGGTGCACAGGGCACGCGCGCCGACCTTGCCGCTCGTGGTGCCGAGCGCGGTGACGAAGTCCCGCAGGCTGGTGACGTACGCGTCGTGCTGCGGGCGGACGTCGGCCGGTGGGACCAGCGCGGCCAGCGACTCGGCCGCGCCGGACAACGTCTCCTCGGCCTTGCTGACCCGCTGGTCGAGCGCCTTGACCCCGCGCGCCCCCGCGAGCGAGCCGATCGCGTCGGCCATCGGCTTGTGCCTGCCGTCGAGCTCGGCCTTGTACGCCTCGGGGGTGAGCGCGCTCGCGCTCGGCGCGGCCGAGGCCGAGCCGCCGGTCCCGCCGGTGCCGCCGGCCACGCCGGAGACCGTGGACGAGCCGCCTTCCGGGGTCGGCGCGGTGGAGGAACAGGCGCCGACCGTGAGGGTCGCGAGAGCGAGAACACACGAGATCAAACGGGGTGAAGCCACCTGCCACACTATCGCCCGGTTGCTCCCCGCCCGTCAATCGGAGCCCCCTCCGGTCAGGCCTCCGTCAACCCCCTCTCCCGGTCCTGGACCAGCCGCCGGGTGATGCCGATCGTCTCCAGGAACGGCAGGTCGTGGCTCGCCACGATCAGCGCGCCCCGGTAGGCCGCCAGCGCCTCGGCGAGCCGGCGGACGCTGGCCAGATCGAGATTGTTGGTCGGCTCGTCCAGCAGGAGGAGCTGCGGCGGCGGCTCGGCCGACAGCAGCGCGGCCAGCGTGGCGCGGAAGCGCTCGCCGCCCGACAGCGTGCCGACGGCCTGGGCGGCCCGCTCGCCGCGGAACAGGAAGCGCGCGAGCCGGGCGCGTACCTCGTTGACCGACGCCGAGGGCGCGACGGCCCGGACGTTGTCGATGATGCTGAGCCCGTCGTCGAGCAGGTCGAGCCGCTGCGGCAGGTAGCGGACCGGCACGTGCGCGCCCTCGCCGGCGGCGATGCGCTTGAGCAGGGTCGTCTTGCCCGAGCCGTTCCTGCCGAGCAGCGCGATCCGCTCGGGCCCGCGCACGATCAGCGCCTCCAGCGGCACGACCCGGTCCTCCACCGCGTCCTCCGCCGCCGTCTCCCCTTCTGCCACGCCCTCTTCCGCCGCGGCCCCTTCCCCCGTCTCCCCCTTCGCCGTTTCCGCGGGCGGGGTGAGCTGGAGGGACAGGACCGTGCGGCCGGACGGGACCTCGGTGCCCGGCAGCTCGATCCTGATCTCCGCGTCGCCCCGCACCGCCTGCTCGGCCTCGCCCAGCCGCTCGCGCGCCTCCTCCAGCTTCTCCTCGTGCAGGGTCCGCTGCTTGCCCGCCGTGGCCTGCGCCTTGCGCTTGAGCCCGTTGGCGACGATCTTCGGGGCCCTGTTGTTCGCGGCGGCCTTCTTGCCGGCCCTGATGTTCCTGTCGATCCTGATCCGCGCCTCGACGAGCTCGCGCTGCTGCCGCCGCACCTCGCCCTCGGCGGCGCGTACGGTCCGCAGCGCGGCCTCCTGCTCGGCGGCGGCCTGCTCCTCGTAGTCGGTGAGGTTGCCGCCGTAGAAGCGCACGCCCCCTTCGCGCAGCTCGGCGACCTGGTCGACGAGCTCCAGCAGCGCCCGGTCGTGGCTGACCACGACGAGCACCCCCGGCCAGGCGGTCACGGCGGCGTACAGCCGCTCGCGGGCGTCCAGGTCGAGGTTGTTGGTGGGCTCGTCGAGCAGCAGCACGTCGGGCCGCTTGAGCAGCTGGGCGGCGAGCGCGACCATGACGGTCTCGCCGCCGGACAGCGTGCCGACCGTGCGGTCCAGCCCGAGGTGGGCCAGGCCGAGCCGGTCGAGCTCGGCCCGCGCGCGCTCCTCGACGTCCCAGTCGTCGCCGATCGCGGTGAAGTGCTCCTCGGCGACGTCGCCGCTCTCGACGGCGTGCAGCGCGGCCCGCTTCCCGCTGATCTCCAGCAGGTCGGAGACCGTACGGGCGGCGGCGAGCGGCACGTTCTGCGGCAGGTATCCGACCTCTCCGGTGACGGTGACCGAGCCGGACCGCGGGGCCAGCTCACGAGCGATGATCTTCAGCAGGGTGGACTTGCCCGACCCGTTGACCCCGATCAGGCCGGTACGGCCGGCGGGGAAGGCGGCGTCGAGCCCGTCGAGCACCCGGGTGCCGTCCGGCCAGGCGAAGCTGACGCGGTCGACGACGATGGAAAAAGGCATAGAGGCGGCTCCCAGCACAAAAGTCGAAATCGTGCGACAAATTTCGTGACAGGCGGGAAACACCGCAGACGCGCGACACATGGAAGCCGGGGCCGAGCCCGCGACGGAGGGGCGAAGAGGATCGCCGAGAGGTCCAGGTGTGCGCACGAAAAGCCCATGACAGGGCGGAACTGCGCGGTGCCCGCGACCTCAGATCCTCACGTCAACTGCCCCCGTGGGTCGGCGATAAGACCGTTCCAGGTTAGGGGATCACCCCGAGCAGGGGCAACCACGGGTCAGTGGAGGGCGCCGCCGGTCTCCTTCAGGTCCTCGGTCGTGGTGACCGCCGCGGACACGATCGCCGTCAGCGCCTCGGCGATCGACCCGGCGGGCATCGACGGCTTGTCGCCGTCCGGGACCTGCTCGGGCAGGTAGGGCACGTGCACGAAGCCGCCGCGCCGTCCCGGCCGGCCGGACTCCAGGTGGTGCATCAGGCCGTAGAAGACGTGGTTGCAGAGGTACGTGCCCGCCGTGTGCGAGACGGACGCCGGCAGACCGGCGTCGCGGACGGCGGCCACGCACGCCTTCACCGGGAGGGTGGAGAAGTACGCCGCCGGCCCGCCCGCGACGACGGGCTCGTCGACGGGCTGGACGCCCTTGTTGTCCGGGATCCTGGCGTCGTCGAGATTGACGGCGACGCGCTCGACCGTCATGCCCGCCCTCCCACCCGCCTGCCCGACGCAGATGACGACGTCCGCGCCGGACTCCTCGACGGCCGCGCGCAGCCGCGCGATGGCGTCGTGGAAGACCACCGGCAGCAGCGCCGTGGTCAGCGACACCCCTTCCGGCGGCGCGGCCTCGGCCAGCCGCACCGCCTGCCACGACGGGTTGACGGCGGAGCCGCCGAACGGCTCGAATCCGGTGAGCAGCACGCGCATCGGGGGATTTCCTCTCGGGCAGGGGGAAGGGGCTCATCCATGATGGCCCACGTGCGGGTCACGGCCGGCGAAGCAGGTTGTAAGTGTTGAACTGAACAAGGTCCTTACCTCAGGTTGGAATCATGCACCCCGGACACCGGCACGACCCCCTCGCCCTGACCGTCGTCTCCTCCCACCGCACCTCCGACGGCGTGGTGTGCTATCTCCGCTGCGCCTGCGGCGCATGGGAGGTCCGCACCCCGGGAACGGTCGCCGCGATCCAGCCGCGGGGCCGGACCGTCGACTGATCGCGGCCTCCCGGCCTAGAGTCGGCACAACAGCACCTCTGGAGGACAGGCATGTCGAGCATCCCCGCCCTGTTACGCGACCGGATCGCGGCCACCCCCGACGCCGAGGCGTACCGCGTGCCCACCGACGACGGCTGGGAGTCGTTGACGTGGCGCGAGGTGGGCGAGCGCGTGCGCGGGCTGGCACTCGGCCTGGCGGCACTGGGAGCGGGCCCCGGCAGACGGGTGTCCATCCTGTGCTCGACCCGGCTGGAGTGGATCCTCACCGACCTCGCCGTGCTGGCGACCGGCGCCGCCACGACGACGATCTACCCGTCCAACACGTCCGCCGAGGCGGCCTTCGTCATCACCGACTCCGGCAGCACGATCGTCGTCGCCGAGAACGACGAGCAGGTGGCCAAGCTGCGCTCGGTCCGGCAGGAGCTGTCCGGCGTCACGCAGGTGATCGTCGTCGACGGCTCCCCCGGCGACGACGACTGGGTGGTGCCGCTCGGCTCGGTGACCGGCGAGGGCGACTACGACGCCATGGTGGACGCCATCACCGAGGACGACCTCGCCACCCTCATCTACACCTCCGGCACCACCGGCCGGCCCAAGGGTGTGGAGCTCACCCACGACAACTGGCTGTACGCCGCCGACGCGGTCCGGCAGCTCGGTCTCATCTCCCCCGCCGACCTGCACTTCCTCTGGCTGCCGCTGTCGCACTCGTTCGGCAAGCTGCTGGAGGTCGTGATGATCGGCATCGGCGTGCCGACCGCGATCGACGGCCGGCTCGACAAGATCGCCGACAACCTGGGGGTGGTGCGGCCGACCATCATGGCCGCCGCGCCGCGCATCTTCGAGAAGATCCACAACACCGTGGCCGCGTCCATGCGGCGCGAGGGCGGCGCGAAGCTGCGCATCTTCGAGTGGGCGCGCAGGACCGGCATCCGGGTCAGCCGGGCCCGCCAGCGCGGCGCGAGCCTGCCGCTCACCACCCGCGCCGAGTACGCGCTGGCCGACCGGCTCGTCTTCGCCAAGCTGAGGGAGCGCTTCGGCGGCCGGGTCCGCTACTTCATCTCGGGCGCGGCCCCGCTCAACACCGACATCGCCGAGTTCTTCGACGCGGCCGGCCTGACGATCCTCGAAGGCTACGGCCTGACCGAGTCGTCGGCGGGCAGCTTCCTCAACCGGCCGGACTCGCCGCGCTTCGGCACGGTGGGCCCGCCGCTGCCCGGCACCGAGGTGCGCATCGCCGACGACGGCGAGATCCTCATCGGCGGGCGCGGGATCATGCGCGGCTACCACGGCCTGCCCGAGGAGACCGCGGCGGCGCTGGAGGACGGCTGGCTGCGCACGGGCGACATCGGCGAACTGGACGAGGCCGGCCGGCTGCGCATCACCGACAGGAAGAAGGAGCTGATCAAGACCTCCGGCGGCAAGTACGTCGCGCCGACCCACCTGGAGGGCTCGATCAAGGCGGCCTGCCCGTACGTGTCGCACGTGTTCGTCCACGGCGACCGGCGCAACTACGTCACCGCCCTGGTCACGCTCGACATGGACGTGGTCGCGCCGTGGGCGGCGGCCGAGTCGCTGCCGGCCGACGCCGAGGCGCTGCGCGAGCACCCGCGCATGCGCGCGGAGATCCAGAAGGCGATCGACCAGGTCAACGCCGACCAGGCCAGCTACGCGACGGTGAAGAAGTTCGCGATCCTCGCCGAGGACTTCACCGTGGAGAGCGGCGAGCTGACCGCCAGCCTCAAGATCCGCCGCAAGATCGTCGAGGAGCGCCACGGCAAGACCCTGGACGGCTTCTACGACGGCTGAGCACGTCCCGGGGGCCGGTCACAGCACGCGATCGGCCCCCGGCAGCCGCCGGACCAGGAAGGCCAGCCCCCAGCACAGGGGCAGCGCCGGCACCAGCATGATCACGAACTTGACCGCGGCGGGCGCGGACAGCCAGCGCAGCGCCCAGCCGAGGCCGACCAGCACGAGCGGATGGACGACGTAGACGGCGTAGGCGTGCCGGGACAGGAACCGGCCGCGCGGCCCCTGCCGGTTCCACCGCTCGCGGAACCACACGGTCAGCCCGATGATCATGCCGACCGCGAAGACCGACTGCCACACGCTCATCGCGGCCGGGGCCAGCGGCCCCGTGCCGAGCGCCACCGGCATGAGCGCCACCGTGGCGACCCCGGCCGCACCGAAGCCCACGCGGGACGCGCGCACCGGCAGCGTCTCGAACCAGCCGCGCCGGTGGGCGACGCAGCCGAGCACGAACATGGCCGCGTACTGCGGCATGAAGTCCGGCGTCGGCAGCCCCAGCGCGTACGTGCCGGTGGGCACCGGGATCCGCCACACGATCGTGGCCGCCGCCAGCCCCAGCGTGAACAGCACGATCCAGCGCGGCCGCAGCGGGGCCGGGCGGGCGGGGAGCGGCGCGCGCAGCGCCCGCCAGCCGGCGTAGGCCAGCGCGAAGACGATCAGCACCTCGGCGAACCACATCGGGCCCGCGTCCAAGGTGTCGAGGTAGTGCTGCCAGTAGGGGACGTCCGGGTCCTGGAGGTAGTGGCCGAGCATTACCAGCGGTCGCAGCAGCACGACGTAGGCCAGCAGCGGGACGCCGAGCCGGAGCAGCCGGTCGACGAGGAAGCGGCCCGCGCCCTTGCGGTCGTAGGAGCCGGGGGTGAACAAGCCGGAGATGAGGAAGAAGAACCCCATGAAGAACGCCTGGTTCACGACGAGCAGGACGTCCAGCAGGAAGCCCGAGGGGTCCTGGGCGGGCTCGCTGTAGTACCAGAGCGGGATGTGGGAGTAGGTGATGGCGGCGTGGTGGACGACCACCAGCGCGGTGAGCGCGACGCGTAAGTTGTCGAGGGCGAGGATCCTGGTGCCTGTGGTGCCGGTGGCCTCGGTCTTCATGTGACACATGCCCTTTCGAGGAGGTCGGCGAGCTGGCGGGCGTGCTCGTCCAGGTCGTGCTCGGGGTGCTCGACCCAGTAGGCGAACATCGCGTCCACCGCGGCGGAGTGGGTGACGGCCATCACCCGGACGTCGAAGTCGCGGAATTCCCCGGCGGCCTGGCCGGCGCGGTAGATGTTCTCCAGGCTCCGGTAGATCTCGTCGTTGGTCCTGATGCCGAAGCGGGGCCTGCCGTCGGCGTCGCGCAGGTTGCCGAAGATCTGGCCCAGCGCCTTGAGCCCCTTGCGCTGCCCCCGCATGTAGGCGGCGACGGACAGCACGTGCGTGCGCAGCAGCTCCCTGGGCGACTCGACGCCCTGCATCGCGGCCAGGACGTGGTCGGCGATGGCGGTGTAGGTGACCACGACGACCTCGGTCATCAGCTCCTCCTTGCCGGCGAAGTGGTAGGAGATGAGCCCCTTGCTGATGCCGGCCTGCCTGGCGATGCGCGCCAGGGACGCCTGGGCGAACCCGACGTCGGCGATCACGTCGATGGCCGCGGCGACGATCTGAGCCCTCCGGGCGTCCTCGATGAACGACCGCGATTTCTGACCAGTTGGCTCATTTTCTGACCGCATGGCCAAAATCTAGCACGCGCGGTCAGGAAACGCGTGTGCGGCGTTCAGATCAGGAGGTGGCGGGGCCGCCTTCGAGGGGGCGTGAACAGGGCCGCTTGAAGACCGAGAGGAGCCGGTCGGCGGCGAGCGCCGGGGTCAGCGAGCCGTCCAGGATCTGCCGCTCCACCTCGTCCTTGATGGCGGCCACCTCGGGGTCGTCGCGCAGCTCGGCCAGCAGCCGCTCGCGGACCATCGTCCACGTCCAGCCGACCTGCTGGGCCCGGCGCCTGGCGGCCAGGTCGATCGACTCCTGGTGCGCCACGACGTGCCGCCACAGCTTCTCCAGGCCGTCGCCGGTCAGGCCGCTGCAGGTCAGCACGGGCGGCGGGGTGCTGTCGGAGCGCAGCATGCGCAGCGCGCCGGCCAGCTCCCTGGCCGCCTTCTTGGCGGGCAGCTGGTACTCGCCGTCGGCCTTGTTGACCGCGATCACGTCGGCCAGCTCCAGCACGCCCTTCTTGATGCCCTGGAGCTGGTCGCCGGTACGGGCCAGGGTGAGCAGCAGGAACGTGTCCACCATGTCGGCCACGGCGGTCTCCGACTGGCCGACGCCGACGGTCTCGACGAGCACCACGTCGAACCCGGCCGCCTCCACCACGACCATCGCCTCCCGGGTGGCCTTGGCCACGCCGCCCAGCGTCCCCGACGTGGGCGAGGGCCGGATGAAGGCCGCGGGATCGACGGACAGCCGGGACATACGGGTCTTGTCGCCGAGGATGCTGCCGCCCGTGCGGGTGGAGGACGGGTCCACGGCCAGGACGGCGACCTTGTGCCCCTCCCCGGTCAGCATCGTGCCGAACGCGTCGATGAACGTCGACTTGCCCACGCCCGGCACGCCGGACACGCCGATCCTGCGTGCGTGGCCGGTGAGCGGGGTGAGCTCGACGAGCAGTCGCTGGGCCAGGGCCATGTGGTCGGGCCTGGTGGACTCGACCAGCGTGATCGCGCGGGCGATCCACGTACGCGAGCCCGCGCGGACGCCGTCGGCGTAATCCTCCAGCGAGTGCACGCCCCGCACCCCTTTCTCCCTCTTGGTCATCATGTCTTCTGACAGATGTTGACTTTGCCAGTATGGTGCTGGGGTTCCCGTCTCAGCCGTCACAGGAGTCACTCCCCTCATGCCCAACGTCGAACCGCTGCGCGCGGGCGACCCGGCTGCCGCCGGACCCTATCGGCTCGTCGGGCGGCTCGGCTCGGGCGGGCGCGGCGCCGGCTATCTCGGCAGGGCGCGCGACGGCAGGCCCGTCGCGGTCAAGCTGCTGCCCGAGGTCCTGGCCGACCGGGAGCAGTTGGTCAGGGAGCTGACCGTGGCGCGGCGGATGGAGCCGTCCTGCCTGGCGCGGGTGCTCGACGCGGCGACCGGCGAGCGGCCGTACGTGGTGCGCGAGTACGTGGACGGGCCCACCCTGGAGCAGGCCGCGCCCGCCCCGGCGGGCGAGCTGCCCCGGCTCGCCGTCGCGGTGGCGACCGGGCTGAACGCCCTGCATCAGGCGGGCATCGCGCATCTGGCGCTCAAGCCGGCCAACGTGCTGCTGGGGCCTGGTGGGGCGCTGGTGGCGGACTACGGGATCGCGGGGGCGTACGGGGCGGCGGTGCGCGGGGCCGGGACGGCGGCGGACGGCACCGGGACAGCTAGGGCGGGCGGCGTCGGGGCGCCCGCGTACCTGTCGGGTGGCGGGGGGACGCCCGCGTACCTGTCGGGTGGCGGGGGGACGCCCGCGTGCCTGTCGGGTGGCGGTGGGGCGCCCGCCGGCCTGCCGGGCGGGGTCGGAACGCCTGCGAACCTGCCGGGCGGGGTCGGAACGCCTGCGAACCTGCCGGACGCCGTCGGAACGCCCGCGGACCTGCCGGACGGCGGGGGAACGCCCGCTTATCTGGCGCCCGAGCAAATCGCCGGGCTGCCGGGCGGCGCGCCGGCCGACGTGTTCGCCTGGGCTGCGATGATCGGGTTCGCCGCCACCGGGGTGCCGCCCTTCGGGGACGGCTCCCCGGCCGAGATCGCCGAGCGGGTGCTGCGCGGCGAGCCACGACTGGACGGACTCCCCGCCCCCTTGCGTGAGGTGGTGACCGCCTGCCTGGCCAAGGACCCGGCGGCCCGCCCGACCATGCGCGAGGTGCTCCTGCACCTCATCGGCACCGCCGCCCCCACACCGGACGACGACTTCGCCACCCCAGCCGCCACCCAGGAGTTCCGCCCCCCGAGCCTCCCCCTCCGAGCGCCCCACGCCTCTCCCCGGGACCGGCACCTTCCACATCCGGACCCACAGCTCCCGCGCCCGGCCACTCACGCCTCGCGCCCGGACCCGCATCTTTTGCATCCGGCTCCGCAGCACCCGCGCCAGGACCCCCAGCCCCCGCTCCCGGACCAGCGCCTCCCCCATCCGGATCCACGGCTCTCTCGCCAGGACCCGGCGGCCCTGCTCCGGGGCCCGCAGTTCCCGGATCTGGGCCCACAGGCGCCGCTCCAGGACCCGCAGCTCCCGCATCCCGACCCGCAGGCCCCGCGTCCGGGCCCGCGCGTCCCGTCCCTGGAGTCGGGCCTTCCGTCGCCGGCGGCGCGGGCGCGGGAGACCGGGACGCTCCTGGTGCGTCCCTTCGCGGCCTCCGCGCAGCGCGGTCAGGGGCGGGCGACCGCTCCCCCGCCCGACTGGACGGCGTTCCATCGCTTCGAGCAGCCGCGGGTCGAGGAGGGGCAGCGGTCGGCGTTCGTGGACGTCCTCGTCACCGGCGACGCGCCGGCCACCCCCACGAGCAGGGGAAGGCGGGTCAGGATGGCGCTCATCACGACCGTCTCGGGCGTTCTCGTGCCGGTCCTGGCCGCCGCGATCGTCTGGCTCACCCCCACCGAGCCCCCGCGCCCCGAGCCTCCCGCCGCCCCGCCAGAAAGCAGCCGCGCCGCCGAGCCGAGCCCCGCCCGGCTCCAGGTCACCCGCCTGCGCCCGCACGGCACCGGCAACGACGGCTGCTGGACCCCCGGCGAGGTCACCGTACGGGCACTGGCCGCCCGCACCGGCGGCCCGCTGACCATCCGCTACGCATGGCTGGTCGACGGCGCGCCCGCGGGCGCGACCGCCTCCACGCTCATCCCCGGGAACGGCCAGCGCTACCTGACCTCACCGCGGGCCCTGACGGCGGACCCGCCACCGGAGGGCGGCGCCACCCGCCGCGTCACGCTGCGCATCACGTCCCCGGTCGTCGTCCAGCGGTCGGTCACGCTCACGCTGTGCGCCGCCGGCTGAGCTGGTCGAGCAGGCCGAGCGCGGCGTCGGCGATCACCGTGCCCGGCGGGAAGATCGCGGACGCGCCCGCGGCACGCAGCTCGTCGTGGTCGCCGGGCGGGATGACGCCGCCGACCACGATCATGATGTCGCCGGCGTCGAGCCCGGCCAGCGCCTCGCGCAGCGCGGGCACCAGCGTCAGGTGCCCGGCGGCCAGCGAGGACACGCCGACCACGTGCACGTCGGCCTCCACGGCCTGCCGCGCGACCTCCTCCGGCGTCTGGAACAGCGGGCCGACGTCCACGTCGAAGCCGAGGTCGGCGAAGGCCGTCGCGATCACCTTCTGGCCGCGGTCGTGCCCGTCCTGTCCCATCTTGGCAACCAGGATGCGGGGCCGGCGCCCCTCGGCCCGCTCGAACTCGGCGCAGGCGCGGCGCGCGCGCTCGATGTTCTCGGCGGGGCCCGATTCGTCGCGATACACGCCTGAGATGGTACGGACCCGCTCGGCGTGCCGCCCGAACACCCGCTCCAGGGCCTCGGAGATCTCCCCCACCGTGGCCTTGGCGCGGGCGGCGTCCACGGACAGCTTGAGCAGGTTGTGCTCCAGCCCGGCCTGCGGGTTCCCGGCGGCCGCGGTGAGCGCGTCGAGTGCGCGCCGCACCTCGTCGGCGTCCCGCTCGGCCCGCAGCCGAGCCAGCTTCTCCAGTTGCCGGCCGCGGACCGCGCTGTTGTCCACCTTGAGCACGTCGATGACCTGGTCGTCGCCGGTCCGGTACTTGTTGACGCCGATGACCGGCTGCCGCCCGGAGTCGATGCGGGCCTGGGCGCGGGCGGCGGCCTCCTCGATCCGCAGCTTCGGCAGCCCGGCCTCGATGGCCTTGGCCATGCCGCCGGCCGCCTCGACCTCCTCGATGTGCTGCCACGCCCGTTCGGCGAGGTCGTGGGTGAGCCGTTCGACGTAGTAGGAGCCGCCCCACGGGTCGATGACGCGGGTGGTGCCCGACTCCTGCTGGAGCAGGAGCTGGGTGTTGCGGGCGATCCGCGCGGAGAAGTCGCTGGGCAGCGCCAGGGCCTCGTCCAGGGCGTTGGTGTGCAGCGACTGCGTGTGGCCCTGGGTGGCGGCCATCGCCTCGACGCACGTACGGGCCACGTTGTTGAACACATCCTGCGCGGTGAGCGACCAGCCGGAGGTCTGGCTGTGCGTACGCAGGCTCAGCGACTTGGGGTCCTTGGCGCCCATGTCCCTGACGATGCGGCTCCACAGCAGACGGGCCGCGCGGAGCTTGGCGACCTCCATGAAGAAGTTCATGCCGATGCACCAGAAGAACGACAACCGCGGCGCGAACCGGTCGACGTCCATGCCGGCGGCGACCCCGGCCCGCAGGTACTCCATGCCGTCGGCCAGGGTGTAGGCCAGCTCCAGGTCACAGGTGGCCCCGGCCTCCTGGATGTGGTAGCCGGAGATGCTGATCGAGTTGAACTTCGGCATCTTCTCGCTGGTGTAGGCGAAGATGTCGGAGATGATGCGCATCGAGGGGGCCGGCGGATAGATGTAGGTGTTGCGGACCATGAACTCCTTGAGGATGTCGTTCTGGATGGTCCCCGTGAGCTGCTCCGGCTTCACCCCCTGCTCCTCGGCCGCCACGATGTAGAGGGCGAGGATGGGCAGGACGGCGCCGTTCATGGTCATCGACACCGACATGCGGTCGAGTGGGATGCCGTCGAAGAGCTGGCGCATGTCGTAGATGGAGTCGATCGCCACCCCCGCCATGCCGACGTCGCCCGCCACGCGCGGGTGGTCGGAGTCGTAGCCACGGTGGGTGGCCAGGTCGAACGCGACCGACAATCCCTTCTGACCGGCCGCCAGGTTGCGCCGGTAGAAGGCGTTGGAGTCCTCGGCCGTGGAGAAACCCGCGTACTGGCGGACGGTCCACGGCTGGTTGACGTACATGGTCGGGTACGGCCCGCGCAGGTACGGCGCCGCGCCGGGATAGGTGCGCAGGAAGTCGAGCCCGTCGAGGTCGTCCGCCGTGTAGAGGGGCTTGACCGCGATGCCCTCCGGCGTCTCCCAGACCTCGCCGTCCGGCTCGGGCCGCCGTCCCGGCTCCTTGGCCAGGCCGTTGAGCGGTACGCCGGAGAAGTCCGGGATCATCGGGTCACCCCCAGGTCGTCGTAGGTGGTGCGCAGCACGTGCAAGGCGTCGCAGCCGGCGTGCACGGCGCCGTCCACGCCGTCGTACACGCCCTGGCCCGCGAGCCACACCCGCCTGGCCCCCGCCCGTCTGAGCGCGGCGGCCACGGGGGCGGCGTGCTCGGCGTACAGCCGGTCGCTGGAGCACAGGCAGGCGACGCGGGCGCCGCTGACGGCGAAGGCGGTGGCGATCTGCTCGGGGTCGGCGCCCGGCCCGGCGGTCTCGGTCGCGAAGCCGCCGGCCTGGAACAGGTTGGCGGCGAACGCGGCCCGCGCCGTGTGGGCGGCGACGGGCCCGATCGTGGCGAGGAACACCTTGGGCCGCTCCGGCAGTGACTCGGCGAGGTCGCGCAGCGCCTCGAACTCCTCGGCGTAGCGCGGCGTGGCGATGCCGTTCCCGCTCCTGCTCACGGGCCGCTCCCCGAGGTCGGGGTACTCGCTGACGCCGGTGATCGGGAAGCGGCGGCGGGCGACGTCGGCGGCGCGCCGCTCGCGGGTGGCGGCCACGCGGGCCGCGATCAGCTCCTCTGCCGCGTCGGCGCCGCCGGCGGCCTCGATCTCCTGGAACCACGCCCATGCCCGCTCGGCCAGGTCGGCGGTGCGACGCTCGACGTACCAGGAGCCGCCCGCGGGGTCGAGCACGCGGGCCAGGTGCGCCTCCTCCAGCAGCAGGGCCTGGGTGTTGCGGGCGAGGCGGCGGGAGAAGCCGTCCGGCAGGCCGAGCGCGGCGTCGAACGGCTGCACGGTGACGGCGTCGGCCCCGCCGACCCCGGCGGCGAAGCAGGCGACGGTGGTGCGCAGCAGGTTCACGTACGGGTCGCGGACCGTCATCATGGCCGAGCTGGTGACCGCGTGCTGCCGCTGGCCGCCGTGCTCGGGCGCGCCGCACACCTCGGCGACCCTGAACCACAGCCGCCGGGCGGCGCGCAGCTTGGCGATGGTGGCGAACTGGTCGTCGGTGGCGGCGTAGCGGAACTCGATCTGGCCCAGCGCCTGCTCGACGGAGAGGCCGGCCCCGGTGAGCTCGCGCAGCTCGGCCACGCCGCGCGCGATCGAGCAGCCCAGCTCGTCGGCGTCGCCGCCGCCCGCGTCGTGCCAGCGGGTGGCGTCCACGGTGACGGCCCGCAGGCCGGGGAACTCGGCGGCGCACCGCACCGCCAGCTCCGCCCCGGCCGCGCCGGAGCCCCCCAGGTTGCCGGAGACCGCGACGCCGCGCTCGGCGGCCAGCGCGAGCAGCGCCTCGGCGGCCTCCCGGGTGCGCGGCCCCGCCTCCAGCACCACGGGGGCCAGGTCGAGCAGCACGTCCTTGAGCACGTCTGCCAGCGCCTCCGGCGGGATCGCGCCGTCGCCGACGACCAGCCACAGCGAGGTGACGCCGTTCTCCAGGTCGGCCAGCACCGCCTCGGGGTCGGGCGCGGCGTGCCGCTGCCGGACGTCCCAGCGGGGGACGGTGCGGGCGCCCCGCACGTACGGCGGCGCACCGGGCGACCCAGGGTCGCCGGGCAGGTCGTCCAGGTCGTAGAGGGGCGCGATCGTCAGCCCGTCGTAGGTGGGGGTGGACAGCGCCTCCTCGGGCGAGCCCGCCTCGATCCCGGACCTGCGCAGGACGGCCGACGCCAGCTCCCGCCAGTCGTCACGGGTCGTGGGCGTGAACCCCGCTGCGAGTTCCATGTCTCGGATAGTAGGCGGAACCGGTAGGAACCAGCACCCCAGGGGCCCCCGACACCCTGATCAGCTTTGCGGGGCCTCCCAGGTGAGCCGCCAGGTGAGCGGGCCGACCACGCCGTCGTCGGCGATGCCCTGCTGCCGCTGGAAGGCGAGGCAGGCGGCGCGCGAGGCCGGACCGTAGGCGCCGTCGGCGTCGAGGTCGAAGCCGCGCTGCCGGATGCGACCCTGCCAGGTGCGTACGTCGTCACCCCGCATGACCGGCGGGTACGACAGCAGCCGCCCGGGGAACGGCGGCGCGACCGGCCCGGACGGAGGCGGCTCCGCTCCGCCCGAGGGCCGGGGCGCGCCCCGCCGCACCCAGGCGTACAAGGGCTCGCCGGGGCAGTCGGTGGAGTAGCCGTCGCGGTGCCCCTTGATCTCCTTGCCGGCGCCGCCGCGGGCGCGTACGTGCTCGACCGCGTCGAGGATGGCGTGCAGGATCAGGTCGGTGGGCTGCACGAGCCCGGTGTTGCCGACCAGGCCGAGCACGGCGTAGTGGCCGGTGTTGAGCCCGGGGCCGTTGGCGGCGGGCAGGTGGTGCAGGCCGCGCCCCTCGAACACCTTGCGGTGCGGGCAGGCCACGAAGGAGTAGCCGATGTCGACCCAGCCGTTGCCGTCCATGTGGTGGGTCTGGATGGAGCGCACCAGAGCCGCGCACGCGCCGTGGTCGCTCACGATGCCGGGATCGACCCTGCCGCCGGTGTAGTGGACCTTCACGCCTTTGGCGGAGTCGAGCTGTGAGTAGTCTCCGCGGGGGGCGCGGGCGTTCCAGTCGCGCCGTGACACCAGGTCGATGGCCAAGACGAACTCCGAGACTAGTGCGGGGGAATACTGAGCGTAACAAGGGATACGCGGACAGGTCCCGGAGTTGGCGGATTTGCCTAGGGCCGGATCACCCGGCTCTCCGTCACGATCGCGGTGATGAGGTCGTGCGGGGTGACGTCGAAGGCCGGGTTGATCGCGTCGGTGCCCTCCGGTGCGACCCGCACGCCCCTGACCGAGACGATCTCGCCGGGGCCGCGGTCCTCGATCTCGATGTGCTCGCCGGTCGGGGTGCCGGGGTCGATGGTGGACTCGGGCGCGACGACGTAGAACGGGACGCCGGCGCGTTCGGCGCCGAGCGCGAGGGCGTACGAGCCGATCTTGTTGGCGGTGTCGCCGTTGGCGGCGATGCGGTCGGCGCCGATGAGCACCGCGTCCACCACGCCCCTGGCCAGCAGGTAGGGCCCCGCCGAGTCGGCGACGAGGCGGTGCGGCGCGCCCATCCCGGCCAGCTCCCAGGTGGTGAGCCTGGCCCCCTGCAGCAGCGGCCGGGTCTCCAGCGCGAGGACCTCGGCCAGCCGGCCACGTTCGTGCAGCGTACGGACGACGCCGAGCGCGGTGCCGTGCTCGACGGCGGCGAGGGCGCCGGTGTTGCACACGGTCATGATCCGCAGCCGGTCGCCCTCCAGCAGGTCGGCGCCGCGCTCCCCCATGGCCCGGCAGGCCGCGATGTCGTCGTCGCGCAGGCGCAGCGCGGCGGCGAGCACGGCCTCCCTGCCCTCGCCGAGGCGGGCGGCCGCGCGGTCGACGCCCCAGGCGAGGTTGACGGCGGTGGGGCGGGCGGCGCGCAGCCGGGCGATCAGCTCCGGGTCGCCGTCGGCGAGCACGACGCCGAGCGCGCCGGCCACGCCGAGGGCGGGCGCGCCGCGCACGGCGAGCCGGCGGATCGCGTCGACGAGCTCGTCCACGGTGTGGACGCGTAACCTCACGCACTGGTCGGGGAGCAGCGTCTGGTCGATCAGCTCGATCGCGCCGTCCACCCAGTCGATGGTCCTCACGCCAGAAACGTTAACGGGTCGGGGGCCTTGAGGGGTTCGGCCCTAGTGTTCGGCGAGGACGATGACGGCGTCGCCCTCGGCGAAGACGATCGGGTCGGACTTGCCCGGGTTGAGGACGATCCCGTAGTGCGGCGGGTCGTCGCGGCCCGCGCAGGAGCGGTAGCCGATGGCGGACTCGCCGCGACGCCGCGCGGCCTCGATCACGGTGGAGAACGTCACCTCCGTGCCGATCCTGACGTACGAGGAGGCGGGGCGGGGATAGATCTCCGAGCCGTGCGAGTCGAAGAGGCAGCCGAACACCTCGGCGAGGTGACGGTTCTCGGCGAGCTGGGCCAGGAGCAGGCCGATGACCGTGTCGCTGATGACGATGTCGTCGGCCTCGGTGACCTCGGCGAGGGCGCGGTTGTTCTCGTCGTGCATCTCGCTGACGATCGAGTAGTGCTCGCCGAGCGCGCTCTGCATGTCCCGGAGCTGCAGCAGGGTCATGAGCGTGCGCGTGTCCGCGTGATGCGGGTCGAACCGGTCGTCGGACAGGACGATGACGTGCTGGAACAGGCCGACGCCGAGCGACTCCAGCGCGAAGTGGTCGGTGGTGTCGCAGTCCTTGACGTTGACGGTGAGGTTGCGCAGCCCGGTCAGCCCGGCGCCGGCCCTCGGGTCGCCGGCGGCGATCTCCAGGACCGAGCCGGGCGCCACGTAGGCGTCGAGGAGGCGGACGATCCGCTCGGCACGGCCGTTCCAGTTGAGCAGCAGCGTGCGCTCGGGCGCGGGGGCCGGCCTTCCGGCGGGAGCGGCGATGGCGGACTCGTCCACGGACGGGCCGGCGGCGGCGAGACGTACGTGGGAGTCGTCGGCCGCGATGACGATGACCTGGTCGTCCGCGCCGATCACGGTGTCGCCGGGCGGGTTGAGCACGACGCCGGACGGGCGGCGCAGGCCGATCACGCAGGCGGTCTGGTAGGCGTGCAGCGCCTCCCCGTAGGTGACGCCGACGAGCTTCTTCGGGGTGCGCAGGTAGATCTCGCCGCCGTCGAAGTTCAGCAGGTCCATGCAGACCACGGACAGGCCGGACTGGCGGGAGGACTGCACGATGAGCCGGGCGGCGGTGTCGTCGGAGTCGACGAGGTGCACGTCGGGGCCGCCGGCCAGGCGGGCGGCGGCGAGGTTGCGGCCGGAGGTGAGCGCGGCGACCACCGGCGGGTGCGCGCCCTCGCGCTTGGCCAGCGCGAGCAGGATCTTGATGACGTGCGCGTCGGGGTCCTCGCCCTCGGGCGAGAGCACGACGACGCTCCGCGCGGCGGCGAGGTTCATGAGCGCGAGGTCGTGCGGCTCGGTGGGCTTGCCGGTGCGGCAGACCAGCCGGGTACGCCCGAGGTCGCCGAGGTGCTCGCGAAGGTCCTCCTCCATGTCCAGCTTGTCGCGGTCGGCGAGGATCGCGACGGCCGACCGCTTCTGGCTGGCGTGCGCCTTGACCAGCTCGCCCACGATCGTGAACACCTGGTCCGACCAGCCGAGCACCACCGTGTGGCCGGACTCCACGATTCGCGAGCGCCCCCTGCGCAGGCGGTCCACCTTCTGCTTCAGCCCGTTGGACAGCAGGCCGACGAGCATGCTGACGATGAACAGGCCGCCGAGCGAGCCGGCGAACATCACCGCCAGGTACGCGACCGAGCCCTTGTCGCTCGCCACCTTGCTCGGGGTGAGCGCGTGCATGAGCGTGATCCATAAGACCTCGCCCACGCGGCCCGTGCCGTCCGGTTCGCCCGGCGCCAGCCACAGCGCGAACCCGGTCACCGTCACGATGAGCGCCACCGACACGACGGCCAGCCACCCGATCAGCGAGGCGGTGCCCTTGGACATCGTGTTGTCGAACCAGTACCGCAGGCGCTCACGGACCGTGACCCTGGACATTTCCCCGTTACCTCCGTGTAAGGAGCTGTTTGACACGGGGCAACAAGGTACCTGGCGATCTTTCCCGACGCAGGAGGACCGGTAACGTATCCGCCATGGTGCACCCCCTCGCCCCAAACGACCCGGAATCGCTGGGCGGATACCGCCTGGCCGGGCGGCTCGGCGAGGGCGGGCAGGGCGTGGTCTACCTCGCGCATCCGGCCGGGGGCGGCGACCCGGTCGCGGTCAAACTGCTGAGCGCGGGCGACCGGGAGACGCGGGCCCGGCTGGCCCGCGAACTCGACGCGCTGGAGGGCATCGCCTCCTTCTGCACGGCGCGGGTCCTCGACGCCTCCGTTGACGGGCCTCGGCCGTACGTGGTGAGCGAGTACGTGGACGGCCCCTCGCTGGCCGAGCGGGTGCGCGAACGCGGGCCGCTGCGCGGCGGCGAGCTCGAACGGCTGGTCGTCGGCACCGCCACCGCCCTGGCCGCCATCCACGCGGCGGGGATCGTGCACCGCGACTTCAAGCCCGGCAACGTCCTGCTGGGGCCGGACGGGCCGCGCGTGGTGGACTTCGGCATCGCGCGGGCGGAGGGCTCGGCGACGCTCACGTCCGGGATCATCGGGACGCCCGCCTACCTCGCGCCCGAACAGATCAACGGCACGCCCGCCTCGGCGGCCTCGGACGTGTTCGCGTGGGCGGCGTCGATGGTGTACGCGGGGACGGGGGTGAGCCCGTTCGGGGCCGACACCGTGCCGGCGGTGCTGCACCGGGTGCTGCACGCCGAGCCCGATCTGTCGGCGTTACCGGGGCGGTTGCGGGAGCTGCTCGCCGCTTGCCTGTCGAAGGAGCCGGGACGCCGGCCCACCGCACAACAACTGATGGTCGCCCTCGTCGCCCCAGGCCCCTCCCGCCCCTCGGCCCCTCCCGGCTCCCACCCTTCGGCCCCTCGCGGCGCCCTCCCCCCGGCCGCCCCTTCTGGCGCCCCTCCCGTCGCTCGGCCCTCGGCTTCTCCCGGCGGCTCCGCGCCAGTGGGGGCGTCTCCGCGTCCGCAGGCCGACACCGTGCCGGGCCGTTCCCGGCCCCGGGGGCTGGTCATGGGCACGGTGGGCGTGGCTGCGGTCCTCGCGGCGTCCGCCGTCGTCGCCGTCGTCCTGCTGAACCGGCCTCCCGACCGCCTCACCGACACCGGCCGTTCCCCGTCGGCCGCCCCGCCCGCCACCACTTCCCCCGCCGGCCCCGCCACCCCGGGCTCCGGCAGCGGCACCAGCGCCCCCTCCCGCCCCGCCGCCGACCCGAAGATCCCGGCCGCCTTCGCGGGCGACTGGTCCGGCCACACCACCAGCACCAACCCCTTGGACGGCGACGGCGCCGACAACGAGGTACGCATGAAGAAGGGCGAGTCCACCGCCGAATGGCGCGAGGACAACAACGGCGGCAAGTGCAAGGGCACGATCACCCTCACCCAGGTCGAGGACACCCGGCTCACCTTCTCGCTCGGCGCGAACGAGGGCGGCTGCATCGCCGGCACCATCTGGCTCGACCTGCGCTCCGACGGCACGCTCGGCTACACCTGGCGCGACGAGCCGGGCCTCGGCCTCGTCACGCAGACCGGTTCGCTCAGCAAGAACTAACCAGATCGGCAGGCAAAAACCTTCGACATTTGAGCCCGGCTGACTAGATCATGGACGCTATGTCTGTGATTAAGGAGGTGCCGTTCCCCAGCCCGGAGTCTTCGGAGCTTCCGATGAACATCTGGATCGACGACGCCGACTCCGCCATCGACGTGATCGACGCCCTGGCGCTGTCGCCGTTCGCGACGGGCGCCCAGCCGTGGTCGCGGCTGGCGAACCTGGAGCGCGTGCGTTCCGATGCGCCGCTCGCCCCCAAGGGCGGCCGGGTGCTGCGTACGGCGCGGGTCGAGGACGGCACGGAGTCGCGGCTCATCTGCGGCGACGGCTGGACGCTGCGCGTGGTGCGCCACCGCAACCGCACGGCCACGGTCAGCGTCACGGCGATCGACGAGGAGCTGGCCAAGTCGGTGCTGCGCGAGAGCATCGAAGGCGCCGAGGAGGCCGTGCCCGAGGCCGACCACGTCGACATGGGCTTTTGGTGGCGGGGCACGCACGGGGGCACGCGTTCGGAGAAGCCGATCACCGCCCAGCCCTGGCCGGAGATCAGCCAGAACTACTCCGGCAAGGTGCGTCCCGCCCTCGACCGGCTGATGTCGATCACCCCGGCCGACGTCAACGGCCGGCTCATCCTGCTGCACGGCCAGCCCGGCACCGGCAAGACCACGCTGCTGCGCACGCTCGCCAAGCAGTGGCGCGAGTGGTGCCAGGTCGACTGCGTGCTCGACCCGGAGCGCCTGTTCAACGAGCCCGGCTACCTCATGGAGGTGGCGGTCGGCTATGACACCGACGAGGACGCGCAGCGCTGGCGGCTGCTCGTCCTGGAGGACTGCGACGAGCTGATCAGCTCGGGCGCGAAGGCGCAGGCGGGTCAGGGCCTGTCGCGGCTGCTCAACCTGACCGACGGCCTGCTCGGCCAGGGCCGGGACGTGCTGGTGGCCATCACCACCAACGAGGACCTCGCCCGGCTCCACCCGGCCGTCGTCCGTCCGGGCCGGTGCCTGACCCAGCTGGAGGTCGGGCCGCTGAGCAGGGACGAGGCCGTCGCCTGGCTCGGCAGGTCCGACGGCGTGGGCCCGTCGGGGGCGACCCTGGCGGAGCTGTACGCGCTGCGCGCCGGCCGCGAGTTCACCCCCGCCCAGGGCGACGAGTCCACCGGCCTCTACCTCTGAGCTCCGGCACACCGGCTCACGTCAGATGGGTGTGGAGCCGCCGCGCCTCGCGTACGAAGTTGTTCGACGCCCGGCGCGCGGCGGCCTCCGCGACGCGCGGCACCGCCCCGCGCGCCCCGGCCCACCGCGCCGCGCGCAGGGCGAACGTGAGCACCTGCGCGTGCCGCGCGGCCGGCCGCTCGTCCGGCCCCGGCAGGAACGTCTCCAGCAACCCGGTCACGACCTCCCACACCTGCCGGTGCGCGCCCAGCGCCGCCGCGGCCTCCAGCGTCTCCAGCGCCGGGCCCGGCTTGCACCAGCCGTGGCGCAGCAGCCGGCCGAGCTGCCGCCCGAGCCCGGCCCCGTCCAGCTCGCCCCGCGCCGCAAGCTCCACCACCGGCCCGGCCCGCCGCTCCGGCGCGCCGTCCCGTACCCGGTCCGCGGCGACGTGGGCCAGCACGAGCGCGACGCCCTCCCCCGGCGGCCCGTCGGCCGCCGCGAGCGCCAGCGCCTCACCCGGCCCGACGCGCTCGCGAGCGCGCAGGTGGGGCAGGTAGTGCTGTGCGACCACCTCCCGGTCCGACGGCATGACGTACGGCCACCACGACAGGCAGCCGCCGTGCTCCTCGCCCGGGTGGGGCCCGGGGGCTGTGAACAGCAGGTCGATCAGCGGCAGCCCGGTGACGGCGGCTTGGACGCGCGGCACGAGAGCGCCCGACCCCTCGTCCGGCCAGTCGATCGTGGTCAACGGCTCGGGGCGGGCGCTGTCCATCCAGTGGGCCGCCGCGCGTCCTGCCGCTGAGGTGAGCACGCGGGCCCTGGCCACCACCTCGGGCGATACGGCACGGGGCAACCGGAGCAGCGCCTGCTGCAGGTCGGCGGGCATGGCCTGAACGCCCGCGCGCTCGTACGACTCCAACCGGGCGACCAGCTCGGCGGGATCGAGGTGGCCGGTCGGCTCGGTGGGCTCGGCCAGCAGGAACGGCGGCAGCCTCCCCTCACGCAGCCCGTCGCGCACCTCGGTCCAGCGGCGCAGCAGGAACAGGTGAGGCGCGGGCAGACGGGATCTCCCGGCGAGTGAGCTCACGCCCCCGTCCAGGGATTCCCCGGAAAGCCCCTGCGAGGGGTCTTCCGGCCGGTCCACGAGCTGGTCCACGGGCTCGTCCGCAGGCCAATCAGCAGGCCCGCCCGTAAGGCGTTCCACGGACTCGCCCGCAAGCCGGGCCGCAAGCCGATCCACGGGCGGGGCCGCAGGCCGGTCGGCCGGCCCCTCCGCTATGAGGGCGGCGATCGCCTCCGAGTACGCCTCGATCTCGTGGCGAGGGCCGCCGGTTCCCGCCCTCCGGGTGGTGCGTCCGGCCAGGGCTGTTGCGAGGCCGCCGGGGTCCTCGCCGTGGAGCCGTACGACGGCCGCCAGCCACCGTTCCATGGCCTGCCAGTCGTCCCGATGAGGGAGCTCCGCGAGGTCGGCGGCGGTTCGGGGCGCGGGCGGCAGTGGCGCGAGGGGCCGGGGGGCGGGCAGCGGGACGGGGACGAAACCGTCGTGCTCGCGCCGCACCCCCGCGTGCGCCTCGCCGCCGAACGCCGCCGCCAGGGTCTCCGCGAGGTCCCGGGGCAGCACCCTGGCTCCGGCCCGTACGGTAGCGACGCCCTCGGGCCCGAACTGCCCGGCGTGCGTGACCGTGAGCCGCACCGCACGCCCTTGCACGTCGGCCGACGGGCAGCGGAAGGCGTCCGCCAGCGCGGGCGCGAACGCGTCCAGCCCGGCGTGCCGCTCGCGCGCGTACTCGTCGAGCCAGGCGAGCCCGGCCGTCACCAGCCGGCGTTCCGGGCGGGGCAGCAGCGCCCGCACCGCCTCCCCCACGTCCTCCGGCCCCAGCTCGGCGAGCCGTCGCAGGTGGCGCAGCGCCAGGTCGGCGACCGAGCCCGGCGCGGCGGGAAGCAGGCGCAGGTAGGCGGGGGCGCGCTCGCGCACCTCGTCGTACGTGGGCTCCAATCGCTCGTGCAGGCGGGCGAAGAAGCGCAGGCCGACCACGGGGCCGCCGCGCAGGAACCGGCGTACGCAGCCGTCGAGCAGCAGCTCACGGTCGATGGCCCCCGCACCGGCCAGTGTCGTGAGCGCGTCGAGCCAGGCGCCGGAACGGTCACCGCTTTCGTCGCGCAGCGCCCTGCCGACGCCCTCCGCCTCGAACAGCCGGGGCAGCAGGTGGCCGAGCAGCGGGTCGCGGCTCAGCCCGTCGGCGGTGGGCGGCCGCGCGGCCCACTCGACCACGAGGGGGTCGTGCTCGGGCGGGGTGACGCCGGTGTGGCGCAGCATGGCCAGCGCGAGGGCGCCCGCGTCGCCGGAGCGAAGGTGGGCGCCCCGGATGCGTCCGGGGAGCTTGAGTGCGGCGCGGGTGGCGAAGTCGGCCTGCCAGGCGGGCGGGCGGGCCGACAGGACGCGTACCAGGATGGGGGTGGCGTCGGGGGCCTCGTGGCGGCGGTACTGGAAGTCGCGGCGGTTGAGCCAGGCGACGGTGGCGGCGGCGCCGGAGATGGTGCCCGCGCCGGCGACGCGCATGGGGTCGATCCAGGTCTCGTCACCGGGTGCGGCGCTGCCCCGTACGACGGGGAGATGCGCCGGCAGCACGGAGGCCACCGCCTTACGTCCTGCCGCGTCCAGGCTCAGGACGTGGTCGGCGACAAGCCCCGGATCCCCACTGTCGATCGCCACCACCGCCCCCGCCCACGCCCCTTTCCGGGCAAGGTCCCCAGGAAAAGAGGGGGCCGGGGTGACGGGACTCGGGGCAGGAGCCTCATCAGGCCCCTCCGCCCGGGCAAGGTCCCCGGAGAGAGAAGTGCCCGGAGTGGGATGCCCGAGGGCGGGGCTCGGAGCAGGAGCCCCACCCGCCCGAGCGACGTTCCCAGGAGGAGGAGCGGGGAGCCCGGGAGCTCGCTCAGGCCCATCCGCCTCCCCACCCACCCGGACAAGGTCCCCAGGGGAAGAGGGGGCCGGGGGCCGGGTGGGTGGGGAGTGGGTGGGGGTCATGGGGTGGCCTCGGACGGGGTCGGCTCGGGCAGGGTGGTGGGCGGGGTGGCGGGGCGGGCGGCGATGCGGGCGGCGAGGACGTGCTTGCAGGGGCCGCGCGACCCCCGGTGGTCCCACCACCAGGTGCAGGTGCACTCGCCCGACTCGATGCGCACCCGGCGCACGCCGCCGTCGGTGGTGACCTCGGCCGCGTCGTCGCCCATGAGGCGCACCGCGCCGGAGGCGACCAGCCGGCGGGCGGCGGTGAGGCGGGGGTTGAGCTGGGCGACCTGGTCGCGGTCGTACGGCAGCTCGCGATGGAAGTGGGCGGCCTCGTGCAGGTCGTAGCCGACGCGCCCGGCGACGCCGAGCTGGGTGAGTGCGGCGCGGACGCGTTCGACCGGCAGGCCGGAGCGGTCGGCGAGCAGGCCGAGTTCGACCGTCGGCTCGAAGTTGAGCAGCATGCCGACCAGGTCGGCGTCGCCGGCGGCCTCGTCGGTGGCGAGGTCGGACAGGACGGCGCCCTCGCCGGAGAAGCCGCGCCACGGCTCGGGCGAGACGGCGAGCGTGTAGCGCATGCCGGGCAGCTCCAGCTCCCAGGCGCCGGCGGTGGAGGAGCCGTCGGCGGGCCCGTAAACGCGGAGTTTCTTGGCGAAGCGCAGCAGCGGCAGGAGGGTGGCGACGCGCCCGGTGCCGGACAGGCAGACGCCGCCGCGCGCGGGCCCGGAGGACAGGCGCAGGTCGCGCCCGGACGGGACGGCCCAGACGGTCGAGCGGGCGCCGCGCGGCAGGGAGCGCAGGAAGCGGACCGCCTGCGGCCCCGCCAGCTCGGCCCGCAGGTCGAACCCGGCGGCGATCACCTGGACCTCGGCGAAGCCGCGCAGCCACCGCTCGGGCAGCGGCACCTTCTTCTCCACGACGGCGCCGTCGAGGGTGGTGACGGTCAGCTCGTCGGGCCCGACGCCGAGGTGGAGCGGGTCGCGCCCGCCGACCCTGGCGAGGGATTCGCGCAGCGGGCCGTTGACGTCGACGTTGGTGGTGCCCCGGTCGAGGACGTCGCCGTCGAGCTCCAGCACGTCGAGGCGGGCGTAGACGCCGCCGCAGGCGGAGAACGACTCGAACCTGAGCCGGTCGCCGTCGCAGGTCACCACCGGGTCGCGGGTCCAGCCGGGGCGGGGCTGGTGGTAGCGGGTGAGCGCGACGTCGGCGACGGCCAGCAGCCCGGCGGCGGCCGGGGCGGCGTGGGTGAGCAGGCCGCTGAAGAAGCGGGGGTGCGCCTGCGGGCCGGACAGCGCGGTGCCGCCGGAGGTCGAGAGGCCGAGCCTGCCGTCGGTGAGGGTGGAGTGGCCCGCGTAGGAGTAGGCCTGTACGGCTTGAGTCATGGCCCGCACATTAGAGATCAACACCGACACAATTCCGCCGCCGGGAAGCCGCCGGGATGCCGCCGGGATGCCGCCGGGGAACGCCCCCGCCCAGGCCGGTACGTAAACCATCCGATGTGCGGCATCCGGGGACGAAACCACAATGTGCCTGGTGCTCACCGTCGATCTCGCCCGCGTCTCCTTCGCCCGCTTCGCCGTGCCCCCGGCAACGGGCGAGCCTGCGGGCGAGGTGTGGACCGGCGAGGAACGCGAGATCGGCTTCCCCGCCACCCAGCTCGTCCCCTCGTGGACCGCGCGCACCCCGCCGGGCGCCTGGATCGAGATCGCGCTCCGGGCCAGGGTCCCGTCGGGGGCGCTCACCAAGTGGTACGTGATGGGCCGCTGGTCCGAGCAGGGCGCCCCCCGCACGTCGGTCCCCGGCCAGGGCGACGAGGACGGCGACGTGGCGGTGGACACGTTCGTGGCGCGCCGGCCGGTGACCGCCTACCAGGTGCGGATCGTCCGGCACGGGCCCGCGCGGGTGACCGGGCTGGGCGTGATGGCCTCGGCCGTGCCGCGCCGGCCGGTCACGCCGAGCGCGCCGCTCGCCGCCGAGCCGGTGGAGCTGGCGGTCCCCCGGCACTGGCAGCACGCGCACGCCGGCCACCACCCGCGCTTCGACGGCGGCGGCGCGAACTGGTGCGGCCCGGCGTCGGTGGCCATGGTGCTCGGCTATTGGGGACGCGGCCCCGGCCCGGACGAGCTCGCCTGGGTGGGCGCCGACGACCCGGCCCCGGCCGTGGACCACGCGGCCATGGGCGCCTACGACGAGAGCTACCAGGGCACCGGGAACTGGCCGTTCAACGTGGCCTACGCGGGCCGTTACGGGCTGGCCGGGTTCGTAACGCGGCTGCGCTCGGCGGCGGAGCTGGAGCTGTTCGTCAGGGCCGGCATCCCGGTGATCACGTCGCAGTCGTTCAAGGCGCACGAGCTGCCCGGCTCCGGCTACTCCACGAACGGCCACATCCACGTCGTCACCGGCTTCACCGCGGCCGGCGACGTGATCGTGAACGACCCGGCCGTGCCCGACGGCGAGGTGCGGCGGGTGTATCCGCGGGCCGCGTTCGAGAACGTGTGGCTGCGTGGCTCGGGCAGCGGCGGCATCGCGTACGTGCTGCATCCGCCCGAGCAGTCCCTTCCCTACAGTAGTGATGGCAATTGGTGAGTTCATGAGTATTCGACCGATCGACGTGGCCCGTACCGACGGCGGCCCCCAGTGGGTGGAGGCGGTGGCCACGCCCGCCGGCGTCGAGGTGTGGTGGGACGAGCCGCGTCCCCACGAGGGCGGCCGCCGGTGCGTGGTGCGCAGGCTGCCGGACGGCACGCGTACGGACGCGCTGCCGCCCGGCTGGAACGCCCGCAACCGGGTGGTCGAGTACGGCGGCCGCTCCTGGCGCCCGCTGCCCGGCGGCGGCCTGGTCTTCACGAACTGGGCCGACCAGCGCCTCTACCGCCGCGACGGCGGGGCCGAGCCGGTCCCGCTCACCCCGGAGGGCCCCGCCAGGTACGCCGACCTGTACCTGCCGCCGGGCCGCGACGAGGTGTGGGCGGTGCGCGAGGTGGACGACGTCCGCGACCTGGTGGCGGTGCCGCTGGCGGGCGGCGAGGTCCGGGTGGTCGCGACGGCCCAGCACTTCCTCATGAACCCCCGCCTGTCGCCGGACGGCCGGCACGTCTGCTGGATCGGCTGGGACCATCCGAACATGCCCTGGGACGGCACCGAGCTGTGCGTGGCCCCGCTCGGCGCGGACGGCACGGCGGGCCCGCACCGCGTGGTGGCGGGCGGCCCGAGCGAGTCGGTCGCCCAGGCGGAGTGGCGCGACGGGGCGAGCCTGTACGCGGTGACCGACCCCACCGGCTGGTGGAACATCCACCTCGTGCCCCTCGACGGCACCCCCTCGGTCAACCTCACGCCGATGGAGTCGGAGTTCGGCGCGGCCACGTGGAAGCCGGGCATGTCGTTCTTCGCCGTCGCGGCGGACGGGCGGCTGGCGGCCCTGTACGGCACGGCCGACCACCGCAGGCTCGGCGTGCTCGACCCGGGGAGCGGCGGGCTGCGCGAGATCGGCGGGGAGGCGACGTACTGGGCCTCGACCGTGTCGGTGGCGGACGGGCAGGTGGCCGGGGTGTCGGCGACGCCCTACACGCCGTTGGAGGTCGTGCTGCTCGACCTGGACGGCGGCGCGCCCGAGGTCGTCTCGGCGCCCAAGCCGCTGCCGGACCGGGCGCTGCTGCCCGCCCCGGAGGCGGTGACGGTCGAGGGCGTGCACGCGCACCTCTACCCGCCGTCAGGGGCGCCCGCGGGGCCGGCCCCGTACGTGATCTTCGTGCACGGCGGCCCCACCGGACACATGCCGATCGTGCTCGACCTGGAGATCGCCTACTTCACCAGCCGCGGCATCGGCGTCGCCGTCGTCAACTACGGCGGCTCGACCGGCTACGGCCGCGCCTACCGGGAGCGGCTGCGCCACCAGTGGGGCGTGGTGGACGTGCAGGACTGCGCGGTGGTGGCGCGCGGCCTGGTCGAGCTGGGCCGCGCCGACGCCGCCAGGCTGGCGATCCGCGGCGGCAGCGCGGGGGGCTGGACGACGGTCGCCGCGCTGGTGCACAGCGACGTGTTCGCGGGCGGTGTCGCCCACTACGCGATCACCGACCCGGAGAGCTGGGCGGCCGAGACGCACGACTTCGAGTCCCGCTACCTGGACGGCCTGGTGGGCCCGCTGCCGGAGACCCGGCAGCGCTACACCGAGCGCTCCCCGCTGCTCAACGCCGCCCGCGCCTCGGGCCCGTGCCTGATGCTGCACGGCCTGGAGGACGCCATCGTGGACGTGAGCCAGGCCGAGCGCTTCACCGCCGAGCTGGACCGGCACGGCAAGGAGTGGGCCCTGCTGACCTTCCCCGGCGAGCAGCACGGCTGGCGCAGGGAGGAGACCATCGTCGCGACCCTGGAGGCCGAGCTGGCCTTCTACGGGCTGATCTTCGGCATGGAGACGCCCGAGGTGCCGCCGCTGACCCTGAAGGGACGAGTATGAAGAGCGTCGCCGAGATCTGCTCGGATCTGATCAGGTTCGACACCACCAATCCGGGATCGGGGGAACGCCCCGCGGCCGAGTACACCGCCACCCTGCTGGCCGACGCCGGCCTGGAGCCGGTCGTGTTCGAGGCGGCGCCGAAGCGGACCACGGTCGTCGCGAGGATCGCCGGCGACTCGCCGGACGCGCTCCTCGTCCACGGCCACCTGGACGTGGTGCCGGCCGACCCGGCCGAGTGGCGGATGCACCCGTTCTCGGGCGAGATCGTGGACGGCTGCGTGTACGGACGCGGCGCGGTCGACATGAAGGGCTCGTGCGCGATGACCCTCGCGGCCGTGCTCGGCATGGCGGCGCGCGGCGAACGGCCCCGGCGGGACCTGGTGCTCGCGTTCCTCGCCGACGAGGAGGCGACCGGCGACCACGGCTCGCGGCACGCGGTCACCGAGCACCGCGAGCTGTTCGACGGGGTGAGCGAGGCAATCAGCGAGTCCGGCGGGTTCAGCGTGGCCTCCGGCGGGCACCGGGTGTACCCGATCGCGGTGGGCGAGCGCGGCACCGCCTGGATGAAGCTGACCGCGCACGGCGTGGCCGGGCACGGCTCGCGCCCGCCCGTGGACAACCCGGTCGCCACGCTGGTGCACGCCCTGTCCCGCGTCGCCTCGCACCGCTGGCCGGTACGGCTGACGCCGTCGGTGGCGGCGCTGCTGAAGGAGCTCGGGGAGGTCACCGGCCGGCCCGTGGACCTGGACCGGCTGGACGAGGAGGCCGCCCGGCTCGGCCCGCTCGGCAGCCTGTTCAAGAGCCAGATCCGCAACTCGGCCAACCCGACCATGCTGGACGCCGGTTACAAGGTGAACGTCGTCCCCTCGACGGCGGAGGCGCACGTGGACGGGCGTTACCTGCCGGGGCTGCGCGAGGAGTTCCTGGAGACGATCGACGAGCTGCTCGGGGCGAAGGTCACCCGCGAGTTCGTCAACCTGGAGGACGCGCCGGACGCGCCGTACCCGTCGGCGTTCTTCGACGAGCTGGCCGGGGCGCTGACGGCGGAGGACCCGCTCGCGCGGCCGGTGCCGTACGTGATGGCGGGCGGGACGGACGCCAAGTCGTTCGCCAGGATCGGCATCAAGGGCTACGGTTTCGCGCCGCTCATGCTCCGGCCCGACCTGGACTACTTCGGCATGTTCCACGGCAAGGACGAGCGGGTGCCAGTGGAGGGGCTGGAGTTCGGCGTCCGCGTCCTCACCCGGCTTTTGACGGGCCGTACGGACTGATCGCGAGGGTGAGCCATCAGTGGAACAAAGCATTCCGTTCTGATAGAGTGGAGTCACCACGAAAGGGGGCTCACACATGAGCGGCATCACCAGCGGTTGGGACGTTCTGGACGAGGCACACGAGGCGCTGCGCACGGCGGTCGCCGCCGTGCCCGCCGGCGGCTGGGACCTTCCCACGCCCTGCGCGGACTGGAACGTCACCGCCGTCCTGCAGCACGCGGCCGGCGACCAGCTCGGGTTCGCCGCCGCGCTCACCGGCGAGCCCGGCCCGGACTTCGACCCGTTCTCCCCCTCCGGCAAGCCGGAGCAGGACCCGGCGGCGTTCATGGAGGCGGCGCTGACCCGCTCGGCCGCCGCCTGGGCGGCCGTCGACCACGACGCCGCCGAGGTTCCCACCCCGGTCCCGCCGCACCGGATGACGGCCTGGTCCGGCATGGCCGCGTGCGCGCTCGACGCCGCCGTGCACGCCTGGGACATCGCGGTGGCGGCCGGCGCGCCCTCCCCGCTCACGCCCGGTCTGGCCCGGCCGCTCATGCGGGTGGCCCGCGAGATCGTCGAGCCGCTGCGCGCGTGGGGCGCGTACGCCGCCGCCCTGGCCCCCGAGCAGGGCGACGACGACGTGGCCGCGCTGCTGCGCTACCTCGGCCGCGACCCCGAGTGGCGGCCGGCCGCTTAGGAGAACTTCGTCCTCGGCCGCTCCTGGAGCTCGCCGTCCACGTAGATGTCGAGCTTCTCGTTGTAGAACGCGATCAGCCCGGCGATCCGCTCGCTCTCCGGCAGCGGCGTCCGATAGGACCAGGCCAGGTCCTCCTGTCCGTTGACGGACCAGTATTCGGCCGTCCCCTTGTAGGGGCAGTGGGTCACCGTGTCGGTGTGCTCCAGCAGGTCGAGCCGGACGTCCGTCTTCGGCAGGTAGTAGCGGGCGGGCAGCCCGGTCTCGAAGAGGACGCGGGCGCCGCGCGAGTCGGCCACGGTCACGCCGTCCACCTCCACCCGCACGTGCCGGGAGGTGGGCAGGATGTCCACCCGTGTGTACGGGTCGCGCGGGTGGACGTAGACCTCCTCGTCCTCCTCGAACCAGGCGTCCATCGCGTCCCACTCGAACCTGACGTGCCCGCGGATCTCCTCCAGCGGCGAGTCCGGGTAGGTCAGCGCCGCGTCGGGCGCCTCGGCGGCGCCGCTCGTCACGGTGTGCACGAGGCCCTCGCCGCGCGACGGCGAGTGCTTCGTGGCGCCGGTCGCCTTCAGCGCCGACTCGTCGACGTCGGCGAGCGGGAAGTAGTAGGTCGGATAGTACGGGACCTCCCACACGAGGAGGGCGGCGGTGGTGTCGGCCACCGCCCGCCCGCCCAGGTAGGCCCTGACACGCTTGGCCGTGCGCTCGACGCGCACCCGGCCGCGAGCTGCGGTATCCATGAACGCGGCAACCCCGCCGCGAGCCCGCCTATTCCGGCGGTCCGAAGGCGGTCACAGCCCGAAGGCGGTCAGGGTGGCCCAGGTCGTCAGCGCGCCGACCGCCGTGCCCGCCGCCACCTGCGGCCACGTGTGGTGGGTCAGCCGCACCCGCGCCCAGCAGATCAGCGCCACCACCGCCGCCCCGGCGAGCAGCGTCGGCGCGGAGGGCAGCACGTACGCCAGCACGACGACCGTCCCCGCCGACACGGCGGCGTGGAAGGAGATCTTCCACCGCAGCGTGATCGGCACGGTCACCGCCAGCGCGACCAGCATCGCGGTCACGGTGGCCACGAGCAGCAGCGGCGCGCCCAGCAGGATGAGCAGCAGCAGCGCCACGAGCACCGCCGCCGCGGCCGCCATGAGCGGCCCGGCCCGCCGCGCCCGATCGACGATGTGGTGGGAGTCGAGCCGTCCCGACCGCACCCCGGCCGCGATCACCGCCGCCGGGACGCCGCCGCACAGCGCCGAGGCCACCAGGCCCCACGCGGCCCCGCTCCAGCCCTGCGCGATGAGGCCGACGAGCGGCGGCATGAGGATCACCAGCACCTGGGGCGCCAGCAGGTCCGTCACCCGTCGCGCCAGCGAGTCGGCCGTCATGCCTGGATAGGTTACGCGATCATGGGCCGCGGCCCGATCACGCCCGCCCGCCGCGTGTCCGAGCCGGGCGCCCGGCTCAGAAGAGGGTCAGGGGCTCGTCCTCGGCGGGCAGCGGCATCGGCTCGGGCAGCGGCTCCAGCTCGGGCAGGCGGGCGCGTACCTCGTCGTGGAAGCGCCGGGCGAGCTCCAGGGCGTCGGCGTTGTCGGGGGTGTGCACGAACACCGTCGGCGAGCGGCCCTCGCGCAGCCACGCCGTGACGGTGTCCAGCCACGGCCGCCAGCCCTCCACCGTGCGCTCGGTGGCGTCGCGGCCGAGGTAGCGGACGATCGGATGCCCGGTCAGCGCGCGCGTCCTGCGCGGCAGGCGGGGCTTCTTGGTCCACGCGTCGCGCTCGGCGTCGCTGGTCGGCGGCGCGGCGAACAGCGCCGTCGTGTCGAACGGCACCCACTCGGCCCCGGCCGCGTCCAGCACCCGCTCCAGGGACCGCTCGGCGCGGGCGTCGGCGAAGAACGCCGGGTGCCGCACCTCGACGGCGCACCGGTAGGAGCACGGCACCCGGCGCAGGAACGCCGCCAGCGCCCCCAGGTCGCCGGGCCCGAACGAGCCGGGCACCTGCACCCAGAGCGCGTGCGTCCGCGACGCGATCGGCTCCATCGCCTCCAGGAACGCCCGCACCGGCTCGTCGGCGTCCACCAGCCGCCGCTCGTGCGTGACCGGTTTGGGAAACTTCACCACGAACCGGAAGTCCGGCGGCGTCTGCCGCGCCCACGACTCCACGGTGTCGCGCGACGGGGTGGCGTAGAAGGTCGTGTTGCCCTCCACCGCGTTGCACCAGGTCGCGTACGCGCCCAGCCGCTCCCCCGCCGGCAGGTGGGGCGGCAGGAACCGCCCCGGCCACTTCGCGTGCGTCCACATCGCGCATCCCACATGAAGCCGCATGCCCTCGACCGTAGCGGAGGAGGGGCACCGCATAGGCTGGCCCTATGGGCATGGTCGGGACGGTCGGGCTGGTGTTGCATCCGGAGCGCGACTCGAAGAAGGCGATCGACACCATCCTGCGCTGGGCGGGGGCCAAGGACGCCACGGTGCTCGGCCTGCCCGAGGAGGTCGGGCGGATCGACTGCAGCGCCGTCGCGGTGGACGCCGACACGCTGGTCGAGCGGTCCGACCTGCTGGTGGGGCTCGGCGGCGACGGGACGATGCTGCGCACCATGCGGCTGCTGGCCGGGCGGCCGACGCCCATCCTGGGGGTCAACCTCGGGCGGCTCGGGTTCCTCGCGGAGATCGACGTCGACGAGCTGGCGGACACCCTGTCGGCCATCGACGGGCACCGCTACACGGTCGAGCCGCGGATGGCGATCAGAAGCCGGGTGGCGGACGCGCACGTGACCGCCTTCAACGACATCGCGCTCGTCCGCATCCCCGGCGAAGGGCTCGCGGGCGTGGCCGTCACCCCGTCGGGCAGCGACTTCGTCCGGTTCTCCGCCGACGCGGTGATCGTGGCGACCAGCACCGGGTCCACCGCCTACAGCTTCTCGGCGGGCGGGCCGATCGTCTCTCCGCGGGTGGAGGCGGTGCTGGTGGTGCCCGCCGCGGCGCACTCGTCGTTCAACCGGGCGCTGGTGCTGCCCGCGGACGAGGAGGTGACGCTGGAGGTGCTGCCCACCAGCGGGCGGCTCGCGGTCGAGGTGGACGGCAGGGTCGTCGGCCACCTGTGCCCCGGCGACTCGATCACGGTGAGCGCGTGGCCGGGGGCCGCCAAGGTAGTGCGGGTCGGCACCACCTTCTACGAACGGGCCCGGCGCAAGCTGCGGGTGGACGGCAGCGCCGAGGCGTACTGACCTGACCCCCTCCTGACCTGGCCGCGCGCCGGTCAGGCGCGGCGGCGGTGGCGGGAGGCGCGGCGTCCGGCGGGCGGCTGGGCGTGGGCGTCGCTCGCGCCGGACGACGGGTAGGCCGGGTGCGGGTCGGGGCGCAGCGCGGACGGGCCGCCGGGACGCTGCGGGGCCGGGGTGAAGAAGCCGCCCTCCGGCACCGGGGACTCACGGCGCTCGGCCTCGCCCGCCGCGACCACGTGCCCGTCGCCGCCCACCCGGCTGAAGAAGTCGTCGTCGTCGGCGTCGTCCCGGCGGCTGAAGAAGTCCTCGGGCTCGTCCTCGGCCGGCCCGGCCTGCTCGGGCGCGGAGCGGGCGCGGCGGGAGGCGGCGAACGCGGCCAGCGCCGTCGTGACGGGCACGGCCGAGATGAGGCCGAGCGTGCCCGCGATGCTGCGGACGATCTCCTGGGCGACCACCGGCGTCGTCAGCACCTCGCCCAGCGGCTGGGAGCCGATGCTGAACAGCAGCAGCAACGGCAGCGACGCCCCCGCGTACGCCAGGATGATCGTGTTGATGACCGAGGCGATGTGCGCCCGCCCCACCCGGGAGGCGGCCCGGTAGAGCCGTACGAAGCCGTAGGAGGGGTTGGCCTGCGCCAGCTCGGTCACCGTGACCGCCTGGGTGACGGTGACGTCGTCGAGCACGCCGAGCGCGCCGATGATGATCCCGGCCAGCAGCAGGCCCCGCGTGTCGATGGGCAGGCTCATGCCGACGGTGACGGCGACGTCGTCCGTGGCGCCGTTGAGCTGGGCGAAAGCCAGCGCCGCGGACGACAGCCCGGCGGTGAGCGCCAGCGCGGCGAGCGTGCCGAGCACGGCCGTCGTGGTGGACGGCGAGAAGCCGTGCGTGAGGTAGAGCACGGTCAGCATGATCGCGGCCGCGCCGACGACGGCGACCAGGATGGGCGGCTTGCCCTCGATGATGCCGGGGATCACGAACGTCAGCAGCAGCACGAACGTCACCGCCAGCCCCGCCAGGGCGGTCACCCCGCGCCAGCGGCCGAAGGCGATCACCGCGAGCGCGAACGCCAGCCCGAACAGCAGCAGCGGCATGCCCCGGTCGTGGTCGGAGAGCTGGTAGCCGCCGTCGGGGGCGCGCAGCAGGATCACCGCGTCGCCCGCGGCGAAACGCTGCGACCCGGGCCCGCTGGGCAGGCGGAGCTCGACGTCCTTGCCGGTGTCGGGCCCCTCGCCGAGCCTGACGGTGGCCTTGCCGCAGGTGGCGGGGTCGGGCCTGGGGGCGCCTTCGCTCACGGCCGCGCAGGGCGTGAGCGTGACGGCGGTGACGGTGCCGCCGAGTCTCTGGGTGCCGGTCTCCGCCGGGGCCGCGGACTGGCCGCCCTCCGGCCAGAGCCAGATCAGCGCCGCCAGCGTGACGATCGCCAGCGGCACCAGAACCGCCAGACCGGCCATGAGCGTGCGCCGCGACAGGGGCGCGGCCGGGCCGTGAGCGTGATTGGCGCCCATCGCGTGTTGGTCCTCCTCGCCTGACGAATAGTGACAGTACTGCACGGCGGGGGTCAGGGTAGGCGTAAAGCCGTGACATGGTTGGTGGGCACTTCGGGCTGGCAGTACAAGGACTGGCGGGAGGTGCTGTACCCGGAGGGGGTGCCGCAGCGGCTCTGGCTGGAGACGTACGCCGCCGAGTTCCCCACCGTCGAGAGCAACAACGCCTTCTACCGGCTGCCCCGGCAGGAGACGTTCGCCGCCTGGCGGGAGCGCACGCCGGACGGGTTCGTGATGGCGGTCAAGGCGAGCCGGTTCCTCACGCACATCAAGCGCCTGCGGGATCCCGAGGAGCCGGTGCGGCGGCTGATGGACGCGGCCTCGGGGCTGAAGGAGAAGCTGGGCCCGATCCTGCTGCAGCTCCCGCCGACCCTGCGGGCCGAGCCCGGCCGCCTGGACCAGTGCCTGGCCTGCTTCCCCGGCGGGGTGCGGGTGGCGGTGGAGCCGCGGCACGAGTCCTGGTGGACCGATGAGGTCAGGGGCGTCCTGGAGGCGCGCGGCGCGGCCCTGTGCTGGGCGGACCGCCTGGACCGCCCGGTGAGCCCGCTCTGGCGCACCGCCGGCTGGGGGTACGTACGCCTGCACCAGGCCGCGGACGGCTGGGAGTACGGCGAGCCCGTCCTGTCGGCGTGGGCGGCCCGGATGCGCGAGGCGGGCTGGGACGAGGCGTACGTGTACTTCAACAACGACCCTGGAGGGGCCGCGGTGCGCAACGCGCGGCGGTTCACCGCCCTCGCGTAGCGCACCGCCCCGCGGAGCCGGTCAGGGGAACGGCCGTGCCTCGGCGGCGAGCCGCTCGACCGGCACGTCCCCCGCCTGGCCGCCGTCCCGCAGCCGCACCGACGCGCCGCCGGCCGCCGCCTCCCGCGGCCCCACCACCAGCTGGTACGGCACCAGCCGGTGCGCCCTGATCCTGGCCGCGAGGCTGCCCCGGTCGGCGGGCGCCAGCTCGGCCCGCAGCCCGGCGGCCAGGCAGCGGCGCAGCAGTCCGTCGGCGGCGGGCAGCTCGGCGTCCGACAGCGGCAGCACCACGGCCTGCACCGGCGCGAGCCAGGCGGGGAACGCCCCGGCGTGCACCTCGATCAGGTGCGCGACCAGGCGTTCGAGGCCGCCGACGACGCTGCGGTGCACCATGACGGGCCGTCGCGGGCCGTCGGGGCCCACGTAGGCGAGGTCGAAGCGGGCGGGCTGGTAGAGGTCGACCTGGACGGTGGACAGGGTGCTCTCGCGGCCGGCCGGGTCGGTGATCTGGATGTCGATCTTCGGGCCGTAGAAGGCGCCCTCGCCGGGCTCCTCGTCGTAGTCCTGGCCGCGTTCGTCCAGCACCTCGCGCAGCAGGGACTCCGAGCGGGCCCACATGGCGGGGTCGTCGACGTACTTGCCGCCCTCGCCGCGCAGCGACAGCCGGTAGCGGACCGCGCCGACGCCGAGGCGCGCGTGGGCCTGCCCGATGAGGTCGAGCGCGGCCGAGACCTCGGCGGCGGCCCGCTCGGGCGGGCAGAAGACGTGGCCGTCGTTGAGCTGGATGGCGCGCACCCGGCTGAGGCCGCCGAGCACGCCGGACGGCTCGGAGCGGTACATGCCGCCCAGCTCGGCCAGGCGCAGCGGCAGGTCGCGGTGGCTGCGCTGCCGGGAGCGGTAGACGATCGCGTGGTGCGGGCACAGGCTGGGGCGCAGCACGAACTCCTCGCCGCCGACGCTCATCGGCGGGAACATGTCCTCGGCGTAGTGGGCCCAGTGGCCTGATCGCTCGTAGAGCTCGCGTTTGCCGAGGACGGGCGAGTTGACGTGCTGGTAGCCGTTGCGGCGTTCGAGCTCGTGCACGTAGTCCTCGACGGCCCTGCGCACCGCCGCGCCGGCGGGCAGCCAGTAGGGCAGGCCGGAGCCGATGAGCGGGTCGGTGTCGAAGATGCCGAGCTCGCGGCCGAGTCTGCGATGGTCGTTCATGATCATCCTTTCGCGGGAAAGGGCGAACGACCAGCGGTCCCGGGCGTTCGCCCGGGAAGCGTGGAGTCAGCGCGCCGGGACGGGGTCCGGCGTCGTCGTGGCGATGACGTGAGCGCGCTGCATGGAATCACGGTAGCACCCCGAGGCCGCTGAAAATAATCTTCAGCAGGGCCTCGGAGATTGGCGAATGGTATAAAGGGGCGATGGCCGAGATCACCCTGGACGTCCGCCATCTCCGGGCGTTCGCGGAGGTCGGCTATCAGGTGGCGGGCGGCGGCGACGCGCACGCGGCGATGGCCGCGCTGCGCAGGGTGGTGCCGCTCGACGCGTACGAGTTCGTCGCCTTCGACCCGGCCACCGGGCGCCATCACAGCGTCGTCTCCGACGGCCACCGGCAGATCGACCGCGACGCCGCCGAGGAGTACGCCGGGCTGGAGGCCTACCGCCGCGCCCGCGCGACCCGCTCCCCCGTGCCGATGCCCGAGCCCTGCACCGAGCGCTACTTCCGCCGCCACCTCGCCCCCTACGGCTGGCGGGCGGGCCTGACCGCGCCGCTGTTCCTGCCCGAGGGCCGCTACACGGGGCTGCTGCACCTGGCCACCCGCGACGCGTTCCCCGGCCGCATGGGGGCGGTGGTGTCGGCCGTCAGCCCGCTGCTCGCGCACCTCACCGACCTGAGCCGATGCGTGATCGACCCGGTCGGCCTGCCGCCCGGCTTCCGCGCGGTGGCCTTCGACCGGCTCGGCGTCCGGCGCGAGGTCCCGGGGCGCGAGCCGTCGCCGGCGCTCTGGGACGATCCGGCCGTGGCGGCCTACGCCCGCGCGTTCATCGACTCGCGGGAGCTGAGCCGCCACGGCCTCTGGCTGGACGGCGGCGGGCGCTGGCACGAGCTGCGGCTGCTGCGGGCCGGCGTCGGGTTCCAGGGGTCGCTCCAGGGGGCGGTGGCCGGGGAGCGGCCGTGCGCGCTGCCGTACGAGCTGACCGGCCGCGAGGTGGACGTGCTCACCCGGGTGGCGGCGGGCGACTCCAACCCGCAGATCGCCGCCGCGCTGGTGCTCAGCGTGCGCACGGTGACCACGCACCTGGAGCACATCTTCGCCAAGCTCGGCTGCGACAGCCGCACCAGGCTCACCACGAAGGCGCTCGCCGAAGGGCTGTGCCGCCTCGACGTGTGAGGCCGGTCAGGAGGCCAGGCGCATCGGGCGCAGCGCGCCGCCGACCTTGGCCAGCTCGGCCAGCATGGCGTCGGCGGCGGCCACGGTCTCCTCGGCGGGGCGGAACGTGCCGTCCTCGGCCAGGAAGCGCGGCAGGAACGGGATGTGCACCGCCTCCGGCACGGGAACCATCTTGAGCAGGCTGATCACCGAGCGCAGGGCCGCGACGGCGCGGGTGCCGCCGGAGACGCCGCCGTAGCTGACGAAGCCGGCCGGCTTGTACCGCCACTCGTGGTGCAGGTAGTCCAGCGCGTTCTTCAGCACGGCGTTGAAGCTGTGGTTGTACTCGGGGGTCACGAACACGTACGCCTCGCCGCGCTCGACCGTGGCGCTCCACTCCTTGGTGTGGGCGTTGACGTACTGGCGCAGCCGGGGGTGGTGCGGCTCGTCCAGGAACGGCAGGTTGACCTCCGCCAGGTCCACCAGCTCCACCTCGAACAGCCCGGAGGCGGCGGCCCGCTCGGCGAACCAGTCGGCGACGGCGCGGCCTGCGCGGCCGGGGCGGGTGCTGGCGACGATGACCTGCAGGACGGGCTTGTTCATGACTCTCCTCGTGCTCTAGCTGCCGGAACGCAGCACTCAACATTATTGAGTAGCTCAACATTCCTTAGCAAATGTAGGATCAAGAGGTGAGCTCGGATTCCGTCTGCACGCGCTTCCACATCGCCCTGGAGCTGATCGGCGCCCGCTGGTCCGGCGCGGTGATCCACATGATCTTCAAGGGCGCGCATCGCTACGGCGACATCAAGGCGGCCATCCCCGGCATCAACGACACGATGCTCGCCCGCCGCCTGCGCGAGCTGGAGTCGGCCGGGCTCGTCGAGCGCCGCGTCCTGCCCACGTCACCCGTACGCGTCGAATACCACCTGACCCAGATGGGCGAGGAGCTGCGCCCGGTGTTGGACGAGCTGGTCACCTGGTCCCACAAGTGGATCCCGCTCCCCGAGGACCGCCCCGGCCGGGCGGCCGGATGAGCCGCTAGACCGCGACCGCCGCGACGCCGGCCAGCAGCAGCTCGAACCAGACCGTGGTCGAGCCGTTCTCGCGGGTGAAGCCCCAGCGGTGGCTGAGCGCCTCGATGAGCGGCAGGCCGCGCCCGCTGGTCGACTGCGCCCCGGTACGGCACACGCACGGCGGCCCGTCCGACCCGGCGTCCTCGACGCGCACCCGCACCGCGGACGGCGAGCTGGTCACGCTCACCGTGAACGAGCCGCCGGCGCCGGATCGGGTGTGCAGGACCGCGTTCGTGGCCAGCTCGCTGGTGAGCAGCACCACGTCGTCGTGGAGCGGATGGTCGCGGCCCAGCGCGTCGGTGACGACCCCCCGCGCCCGCGCCACCTGAGAGGGCGCCCCCGGCAACCGGACCACGAGGTCGCCCCCGTCGACGAACTCGTCGGCGAACTCGTCGACAACCCCGCCGACAGACCCGTCAACGCGGTGAAAGTCCGGCATCAGCGACCTCCCCCATGATCGTGCCCGTACCCGGGCGGCGTTATGAGACGCGCCGCGCCCACCTTCCGGAGCCTCGCCAAAAGGTAGGAATGCACTTTCCCATGGTCACCTGCACGGCCCTCCTGAGCGACCGAGTACGCTGCGATCGACGAGTCGTCTAGGCCCAGGGGCGGAGCCGTCGAGGCCGGCAGGGCAGCGGAGGAGGTCGCGTGAGCAGCCTGGAGGCCCTCTGGGTGCAGCCGTACGACCGGCCGGGGGCGGCGGTCGTGACCGGGGTCTTCGACATCCTGCACGTGGGCCACGTGCGCTATCTCGGCGCCGTGGCGGCGCGCGGGCTGCCGCTCGTCGTCGGCGTCGAGGACGACCCCCGCGTACGCGCGTGGAAGGGGCCGACCCGCCCGCTCAACCCCGCCGCCGAGCGGGCCGAGGTGCTGGCCGCGCTCCGGTTCGTCGCGGGCGTCTTCATCGTGACCGGCCCGCCCGAGGCGCACGGCCCGGAGGACTACATCGACCTGCTCGCCCCCATGAGCCCCCGCGCCCTGGCGCACACCGCGGGCGACCCGCACGCCGGGGCCCGCGCCGCGGCGGCGGCGATCCTCGGCGCCGACTGCTGGGAGATGGAGGCCATCCCCGGCCGCTCGACCACCCGCATCGTCAACGCCGCGGGCAAGGGCTGAGCGCCGCGGGCAAGGGCTGACAAGCGCGTCACGGACGTCAATAGCGCAGCACGTCCCGCAGGCGGGCAGGAACGCCCGTCATGATGCCGTCCACGCCCAAGGAGAGCAGGTGGCGCTGCACCCGCGGCCGGTCCGTCGGGCCGGCGTAGACCCGCAGGCCGCGCGCCTTGATCTGGCGCACCTGCCCTGCGCTGAGCTGGGCGGCGTGCGGCAGGACGAGCGCGTCGGCGAAGTCCTCCACCTCGGACAGCTCCGCGCCGCTCCCGCCGAGCAGGAGGATGGGGACGTCGGGCACCGCGCGGTGCAGCGTACGCAACGCCCGCCGGTCGAATGACTGGAGCGCGAGGCGCCGGCCCTCCCACAGGTCCCTGGTCTCCAGCAGCTCGGCGGCCACCCGGCTGTCGATGCCGGGGCTGCGGGGCGAGTGCTTGATCTCCAGGAGCAGCCCAGCCCTGCCCTTGCCCAGCATCTCCAGGGCCTGCCGGAGCGTGGGCACGCGCTCGTTGCGGAAGCGCGGCGAGAACCACGACCCGGCGTCCAGGCGGCGGATCTCGGCGAGGGTGAAGTCGGAGACCCGCCACGGGCTGCGGTCGGGGAAGACCTCCTCGACGTTCGTGGTGCGGTCCAGCGTCTCGTCGTGGATGAGGACGAGCTGCTGGTCCTTGGTCTGCTGGACGTCGAACTCGCACCGGTCCGCGCCCGAGGCGCTGGCCCTGACGCAGGCGGCGATGGTGTTCTCGGGCGCGACGCCGGAGCCCGCGCGGTGCGCGATGTTCTCGGCCCGCGCGAAGTGCGGCCGCGACGGCTTCGGCGGTCTCGCGGGCGAGGCCACCGAGGCCCATGCCGTGCCGCCGAGGAGCGCCGTGCCGGTGAGAAGTGCGGCGGCGATGCCGAATGAGCGGTACATCTCCCTCCTTCACCCACTACAGAGAGTTATGTCTGACTTGCAGACTGTGCCCGCTAAGAGGTTGATCACTCCACTTCTGAGCAGGTCAGTGTGCGCGACCCGCGCCGCGGGAGATCATCCGGGGCGGCCCGCGGCGCTAGCCTGGACCCGACGCGGCAGGCGAACGGAGGGATCCCAGGTGGTGCGGCCGAAGCGGGTGTCCTGGCTGGCGGGGGCCGCGGCGCGGCGGACCGCGGAGATCGCCGCCGTGATCGGGGTCGTCGTCATGGCCGTGGCCGTGGCCCTCGTGCCGGCGTCCTTCGTGCCGCTGATCGGCTGGGACGCCGCCGGGCTCGCCTTCCTCGCGAGCACCTGGTGGCGGATCGGCCGGCTCGACGGCCCCGCGACCGCCTCCGCGATCGGGAGCGAGGACCCCTCACGGGCGGGGGCGGACCTCGCGGTCCTGGTCGCCGCGGTGGCCAGCCTGGTGGCCGTGGCCTACCTGGTCGTCCAGGCCGACACGCCGGAGGAGCTGGTGCTGCACGTGGGGGTCGGCGTGGTCAGCGTGGTGGTCTCGTGGGCGGTGGTCCACACGATCTTCACGCTGCGCTACACGCGGATGTACTACTCCCCCGGCCCCTACGGCGGGGTGGACTTCCACGACCACGACCCGGACCCCCGGCCCCGCTTCACCGACTTCGCCTACCTCGCCTTCACCGTGGGGATGACGTTCCAGGTCTCCGACACCGAGCTGAACAACGCGGGGTTCCGCGCGGCGGTGCTGCGCCAGGCGCTGCTGTCCTACCTGTTCGGGGCCGTCATCCTGGCCCTCACCATCAACCTGGTCGCGGGCGTGGGCCGGTGAGCCCGTCAGGCGAGCGCCGGCTGGAGGTCGGCGACCGCCCCGCGGGCGACCGGGTCGTCGTGGTGACCGTGCGCGGGCCGCTCGACATGAACACCTGCCCCGTCCTGCAGGACGCGCTGGCCCGGGCGCTGACCGTGCGCGACCCGCCGCTGCTGGCGATCGACCTGAGCGGCCTGACCTCGGCGGACTCGTACGGGCTGACCGTCCTGCTGGCCACCGAGCGGCACGTGCGCACGACCGGAGGCGGCCTCGTCGTCTTCGGCGTCGGCCCGCTCCCCCGCCGCATCTTCCGCGACCGCGGCCTCGACAGGTTCCTGGACATCCAGCCGACGCTGGCCGAGGCCGTACGGCGGCTGGAGGACGGCCCGCTCCTTTGAATAGGCCCCTCACCAGGGGTATGAGGGCATGAAGCACCGAGGTCCGCGCATCTCAGGAAGGCGGTGCACGATGGTCCGAACACCGGGGACGCGGATGCGTCCCGACATGGCGGAAACGCGGCAGCACTACGAGGAGGCGGCCTGCCGGGGCCTCTTCCAGGCGCTCGACGGGCTCACCTTTCTCGCCGGGCTCTATCTGGCGATCTCGCCCTGGGTGGCGGGCTTCGCCCAGGCCGGCCGGCTCACCGTCAACAACCTGGTGACCGGTCTGGCGGTGGCGGCCCTCGCCGTGGGCTTCGCCACGGCCTACGGCCGCACCCACGGGCTGGCCTGGGTGACGCCGATCATCGGCGTCTGGACGATCATCGCGCCCTGGGTCGTCTACGGCGGGGCGGTCCCGGGCGGAGCCGTGCTGAACAACGTCGTCGTCGGCATCTGGATCGCCCTCACGGGCCTGGCGGCGGCCGGGATGGCGGCGGGCGGCCGGGGACGCGGCCGAAGTCACGGGCACGTGAACGGGACCCGGCCCACCAGATGAAAGCCGCGCGACCGGGCTTTCCGGCCATGACTTCGGCCGGAAAGGTTCAGGTACGTCCTGATCTGGTCTACGCTCAGCGTGGCGAGGGGAGTACTTCGCAAGCGCCGATCCGGTCAGTACGGACGTACCTGAGCGTCCCCGGACGGCGGCCCGCTACCCCCGGGTGAAGGAGACCTCGAACGGTTGAGTCACGTTCGAGGAGGTTCCATGTCCCCGGGGACACTTTCGGCTGCGTCCGGCACGTCCGGCTCCATCGCGTCCTTCACGCTGTGGGCGGTCACCGTCGCCGCGCTGCTCGTCCTGTTGGTCGTCGACATCGTCCTGACCAGGCGCCCGCACGAGGTGCGCATGCGCGAGGCGATCGGCTGGTCGGTCTTCTACCTGGTGCTGCCGGTGCTGTTCGGCTTCTACCTGTGGGCCGAGTTCGACGGCGGCGTGGCGGTCGAGTTCTTCACCGGCTACGTGGTGGAGAAGTCGCTGTCGGTGGACAACCTGTTCGTGTTCATGCTGCTGCTGGCGGCCTTCGCGGTGCCCGCCGAGCTGGCGCAGCGGGTGCTGCTGTACGGCATCATCGGGGCTCTCGTGCTCCGGGCGATCTTCATCGCGCTGGGGGCGGCGGCCCTGGAGAGCGGCACGTGGGCGTTCCTGCTGTTCGGCGCGGTGCTCATCCTGACCGCCGGCAAGGTGCTCAGGGAGGCGCGCAAGGGCGAGGCGCACGCCGTGGACATCGACTCCATGCGCAGCGTCCGGCTGCTGCGCCGGCTCGTCCCGGTCTCGCCCCGCTACCACGGCTTCCGGCTCCTGGTGCGGGAGAACGGCCGGACCGCGATCACCCCGCTGGCGCTGGCGACCGTCGCGGTGTTCGCCACCGACATCGTCTTCGCCGTCGACTCCGTGCCCGCCGTCTACGGCGTCACCGACGACCCGTTCCTGGTCTTCGCCACCAACGCCTTCGCCCTGCTCGGCCTGCGGGCGCTGTACTTCGTGCTGCGCGGCGCGCTGGCCCGGCTGCGCCACCTCAACTACGGCCTGGCCATCATCCTCGCCTTCATCGGGGTCAAGCTGGTGCTGCACTGGGCGCACGGGATCTGGGCGTGGGTGCCGGAGATCCCGACGCCGGCCTCGCTCGGCGTCATCGTCACGGTCCTGTTCACCGTCACGGTCACCAGCCTGCGCGCCGAACGCGTCCCCCCTCCTCTTCAGCAGGAGGACGAGGCTTGACCGTCCCTCCCTCCCGTGATGGCCTGGAATTCGTTCCGGATCATGACGGGATGGGAGCGGGCCGATGAGCGAGCACGACGTCCGGGCCGAGATCGACACCACGGTCCCGCACTCGGCACGGGTGTGGAACTTCCTGCTCGGCGGCAGCGACAACTTCGACGTGGACCGCGAGGCCGGGCGCACCCTGCTGCGGCTGTTCCCCGACTTCGCGGCGGTCGCCCGCACGCAGCGCGCGTTCCTCATCCGGGCCGTCCGCCACCTGGTGCTGGAGGCCGGGATCCGGCAGTTCCTGGACGTCGGCAGCGGGCTGCCCACGGCGGACAACACGCACGAGGTCGCGCAGGCCCTCGCGCCCGGGTCGCGGGTCGTGTACGTCGACCACGACCCCATCGTGCTGGCGCACGCCCGCGCCCTGCTGGCCGGCGCTCCGGAGGGCGCCACGGACTACGTGCACGCGGACGTCCGCGACACCGACCTCATCCTGGAGCAGGCGGCGCGGACCCTCGACCTGTCCCAGCCGGTGGCGCTCATGATGCTGAGCGTCGCCGGGCAGCTCACCGACGACGACGCGCCGGAGGACGTCGTCGCCCGGCTGCTGGAGCCGCTCGCCCCCGGCAGCCACCTGGTGCTGAGCGACGGCGTCGACACCAACCCGGCGCTGGTCGAGGCCGTCGCCGCCTACAACGGCAGCGCGGCCAACACCTATCAGCTCCGCGCCCCTGAGCGCATCGCCGGCTTCTTCGCCGGGCTGGAGCCGGTGGACCCGGGCGTGGTGCCGACACCCGCGTGGCGTCCCGACGCGGGCGCCGGCGAGCCGCCGGAGGGGACCGGCGTGGTCAGCGCGGTGTGCGGCGTGGCCCGCAAACCCGCCCCGGCCTGACCCGGGGCGGCGTCCGGGCTCAGGCCGTGACCTCCCGGCCCGCGCCGGCCTCCTGGACCCCGTCGGAGGTGTCCTCCTCGGGCAGGAAGCCGCCGGACTGGTGGCTCCAGAGGCGGGCGTAGGGGCCCTGCGCCCGCAGCAGCTCGCTGTGGGAGCCCTCCTCCACGATGGTCCCCCTGTTGAGCACGACGAGCCGGTCCATCCGCACCACCGTGCTCAGCCGGTGGGCGACCACGATCGCCGTACGGTCCTGCATGAGCCGCCACAGGGCCTCCTGGACGAGGATCTCGCTCTCGGAGTCGAGGGCGCTGGTGGCCTCGTCCAGCAGCAGGATCGGGGCGTCGCGGAGGATGGCGCGGGCGAGCGCGACGCGCTGGCGCTGCCCGCCGGACAGCTTCACGCCCCGCTCGCCGACCAGGGTGTCGAAGCCCTCCGGCAGCGCCTCGACGAACTCCGTGACGTGCGCCGCCCGCGCCGCCCGCAGGATCTCGGCCTCGGTCGCGCCCGGCCGGGCGAAGGCGATGTTGTCGCGGACCGTGCGGTGGAACATCGCCGGTTCCTGCGGGACGTAGGCGATCAGGCTCCGCAGGTCGGCCTGGCGCAGCCGGGAGATGTCCTGGCCGCCGACGAGGATGCGGCCGCCGTCGACGTCCATGAGCCGCAGCAGCAGCCGGGTGAGCGTGGTCTTGCCGCCGCCGGACTGGCCGACCAGGCCGATCTTGGTGCCGCTGGGGATGTCGAGGTCCAGATCCGCGAAGAGGGGGTCGCCGTCGGCGTAGCCGAAGCGCACGCGTTCGAAGCGCACGCTCGCGTCGGCCGGGCGCAGCGGCTGCGGCTCGGGCGGGTCCACCACGGTCGGCGGGTCCAGCAGCAGCTCCGTGAACTGCGCGGCCTCCGTGAGCACGCTCTCGACCCGCCGGTAGATCTGGTTGAACTCGAACATGATGCTGATCGTGTTGGTGTAGTACGTGAACGTCACCACGATCGCCTCCACGCCCAGCCCGCCGCGCAGCGCCACGGCGAGCAGCAGGCCGACGGCGCTGGTCAGCACCGACAGCGGCGCTACGACGGTGTCGACCCGCAGGTTGCCGTAGTCCCACGAGCGCAGGGACGCCCGGCCCTGCTCGGCGACCCTGGCCCGGTGCTCGGCGGCCTCGCGGTCCTCGGCGGCGAAGGCGCGTACGGTGTCCATGTTCGCCAGCACGTCGGCGACGTGCCCCGACACCAGCACCTTGGCCGCCTCCCGCCGGTCGACCAGCGCCTGCCGGCGGCGGATGAGCGGGGCGACGAGGAATCCGGTGACCAGGATGAGGCCCACCAGCACCAGGACCAGCAGCGGGTGGTACTGCCACAGCACCACCGAGGCGAAGCCCAGCGGCACCACCTTGGCCATGATCGAGAAGGCGAGCGTGTCGGCGAACTCCTCGAACCTGGAGGAGAACCCGAGCACCCGCTTGGTCAGCGAGCCGGCGAAGTTGTTGTGGAAGAACGCGGCGTCCTTGGCCAGCAGCTCGTCCATGCCGACGACGCCGAGCCGCTCGATGCCGCGGGCGTCGGTGCGGTTGAGGAAGTGCAGGCCCACCCGCCACAGGGCCTCGCCCGCCAGCAGCATCCCCGCGAAGCCGAAGACGTACGGCAGCAGCGATCCCACGGACCCGTCACCGCCGCCCGCCAGGTGCCCCACCAGGCCGGCCACCGCCAGGGGCGCCAGGTAGAACAGGCAGATGTTGCCGACGGCGGGGAGCGTCAGCGCGGGCAGCGCGACCGGCCACTGCCGGCGCAGTTCGTTCCAGTAGTAGCGCAGTGCGAGCAGGACCGCCGATTTTCGTGCGGACGACCGCTCTCCGGAGCCCACGAGTGATCCGAGCACAGCCATCCGCCCTCCCGAATGCCGACGCCGCCCTGTCATGCTGCCGCAGCGCTCGTGTCAGGAGCCAACGATTTTCCGGTAGAAAAAGCCGGCGCGGGTGTCGAGAAGCCGGCAGCGGCTCCGACTGCCCGGTGAAGGAGTCACCGTCAACACCCTGAGGAGACACACCATGGAAGCCATCAGGACCGGCACGCTCGCCACGCCCGGCGCGACCCTGCACCACGAGGTGCGGGGCTCCGGCCCGATCCTGCTGCTGATCTGCGGCGGCGTGTACGACGCCGCCGGCTTCGCGGCCCTCGCCACGACGCTGGCCGACCGCTACACGGTGGTCACCTACGACCGGCGCGGCAACTCGCGCAGCCCCCTGGACGGCCCGCCGGAGCCGCAGCGCGTCGAGGTGCACGCCGACGACGCCGCCCGGCTGCTGACGGCGGTCGGCGTCACGCCGGAGGAGCCGGCCCTGGTCTTCGGCAACAGCTCCGGCGCGGTGATCGGCCTGGAGCTGGCGGCCCGCCGTCCCGAGCTGGTGCGGACGCTGGTCGCCCACGAGCCGCCCCTGTTCGAGCTGCTGCCCGAGCGCGACCGCTGGCGGGCCCTGTTCCGGGACGTCGAGGAGGCCTTCCACAAGGAGGGCCCGGGGGCCGCGCACCAGATCTTCGCCGCCGGCCTGGACGGCGGCGGGGAACACCAGGAACAGCAGGGCGCGGACGGCGGCGAGGCTCCCGAGGGGCAGCCGGACCCGGAGATCATGGCCATGATGGGCCGCCTGGAGCAGAACGCCGCGTTCTTCATCGGCTACGAGGCTCCGTCCTTCTCCCGCCACTCCCCCGACCTCGCCGCGGTCCGCGCGGCCGGGGTGCGGGTGGTGCCGGCGCTCGGCGAGGCGACGGCCGAGGACGAGCCGTACGCGCGCGCCACGCGGCTGGTCGCCGAGCGGCTGGGCACGCGGATCGCCCCGTTCCCCGGCGACCACGGCGGCTTCGGCACGGACCCGGCCGCGTTCGGTGCGGCGCTGCGGAAGACGCTCGCCACCGGCTGAGCCTCCGCGCGGATTTCGGCCAGCGTTCGCAGGGATCAGGACACGGACGGCCGGTGCCGTTGCCGCGCGGCCGGACCCCGGCGAAGAGTGGGGTCCGGCCGGCGCGGTGCCGGCGTACGGAAGGAGGAGAGCCCATGCGGGTGCTGGCGAACATCACCGTGGCCGCACCGGCCACGGAGGACGAGGCCCCGCCGCGCGGCGCGCCGGTTCCCACGGGAGCGGAACCGGCGCTGGGCGCGCTGCTGCGGGCCTGGCGGGAGCGGGCCCTGGTGACGCAGGAGGAGCTGGCGGCGCGGGCGGGGCTGAACGTGCGCACGGTGCGCCGGCTGGAGGCGGGCGCGCTGAGCAGGCCGCGCGCCACGTCGCTGCGGCTGCTCGCCCAGGCGCTGGGCCTGGAGGGGACCGAGCTGGCCGCCCTGACGCGGGCCGCGACGGGGACGGCGATCGAGCTGACCGTCACGCTGCGGTACGTGGAGGAGCCCGGCGAGTGACGACGGCGCCGGGCGGCGACCGCTGCCTTCGCCGAAGGCGTTGATGAAGACATCTTTCACAGATATCTTCTTGAACCTCCGCCTTACCGGCTGTCACTCCAGCACCGCAAGGCGGCGGAACGCCTGACAGCGTCCCCCCTCGTTCCCGTTCAGAAAGGTGAGCATGCCGACCACCGGCGCGCCGACCTGGCCGAAGACCTTCAGATCCACGATCGCCGCCCTGCTGCTCGCCGTCCCCGCGGCGATGCTCCCCCAGCACGCCGCCATGGCGCGGCAGCAGGACGCGGCGACGCTCGCGGTGACGCACAAGAGCCCGTTCAACTGCGGCAAGACGTTCTACGCCAACAACTGGACGCCCAACCACAGCCCGTCGGGCTCCATCGACTGGCAGACCTACGGCGGCGACGCCATCAACGGCGAGACCGTCCGCGCCACCGCCGCGGGCACCGCCACCTTCCGCAACGCGGGCAGCAAGAGCTACGGCCAATGGGTCGAGATCCGCCACAGCGACGGCTCCCGCACCATCTACGCCCACCTGTCGACCATGGTGCGGGCGGCCGGCGGCTCGATGAGCGTCGGCCAGGGCACCGTGATCGGCACCGTCGGCTCGACGGGCGGCTCCTCGGCCCCGCACCTGCACTACGAGCAGCGCACCCCCTCGGGCGCGATGGACACCAGCCCGACCGTGAACGGCGTGACCGTCTCCCTGGGCCAGAAGAAGGCCGTCAAGAGCACCAACTCCTGCGGCGGAAGCGGCGGCACCGGTGACAGCGGCAGCGGCGGCAACCGCTACACCCCGGCGGGCGTCTGCGGCAGCGGCTACGCGGTCATCGACTCGGCGGCGCTCACCGGGGGCCGCACCTACCTGCTCTACAACAAGGGCAACGGCTCCAACTGCGTCGTGACGCTCAAGTCGACGAAGCTCGGCTCGGCCTCGCCCGTCTCGGCGTTCCTGGAGCCGAAGGGCGCGAGCAGGGCCACCGACTCGGGCAACTTCTCCTACTACGCCGGGCCGGTCAAGCGGAGCGCCCCCGGCAAGTGCGTCAAGTGGGGCGGCTCGATCGGCTCCAGCTCCTACACCAGCTCGTTCGAGCACTGCGGCTGACGCCCTGTTCCTTCCGTCGCCCCGGCCGGCCTCGTGTCCGGCCGGGGCGACGTCGTTCCCGGGCCCCTGGCCTCCGGACGGGCCGGCGTCAGGAGCCGCCGCCCTCCCCCGCCGCGTCGTCGGCCAGCGCGGCGAGCTCGCCCAGCGTCACCGGGGCGGCGATCGGGCGGGTGGACATCGGCCGCAGGTCGTCGGCGGTGCTCTCGCGGCCGCTCAGGCACGCCGCGATGCCCGCCGTGGCGAAGCCGCACACCCGGCCCTGGCACCAGCCCATGCCGGGCCTGGCCAGCATCTTCAGCGTACGGGGGTCCGCGGCGCCCAGCTCGGCGTGCGCCGCGCGCAGCTCGCCGTACGAGACCTCCTCGCACCGGCAGACCAGCGTCGAGTCCCGCAGCCAGCCGGTCCACGCGGGCGGCACCGGGTAGGTGCGGTGCATGGCGGCGGCGAAGCGGCGTCCCCGGACGATCGCGGTCCGCAGCCGGACCATCAGCGCCGGGTCGGCCGGCCGGCCCAGCGAGCGGGCCAGGGCGAGCGCGCTCAGGCGGCCCTCCTGCCCGGCCAGGGCCGCGCCGCCGACGCCGGTCGCCTCTCCGGCCACGTACAGGCCGGGGACGCTGCTGCGCTGCAGGGCGTCCACGGACACCACGAGCGAGCCGTCCACGTCCTTGCGGGCGGCGGCGCCGAGCATGAGCGGCAGCTCGATCGACGGGGTGAAGCCCCAGCCGAGCGCGACGAGGTCGGCGCGGATCTCCTCGGCCGGTCCGTACGGGCGGCCGTCGCGGTCCACGCGGGCGACCCGGACCGCCTCCACGCGGTCCTCGCCGAGGATCTCGGTGACCGCCGTCCTGGTCCGGTACGGGATGCGGTGCCGGGCCATGAGCGCCGCGTACTGGAGCGCCTCCAGGCCCTTGGCGGGAGCCGAGGCCGCGCGCGCCGGGTCGCGCAGCCAGCCGAGGGTGGCGTTGGCCTCGACGACGGCCGCCACCTCGGTGCCGGCGCGGGCCAGGCCGGTCGCGACCGGCAGCAGGAACGGGCCGGTGCCGGCGACGACGGCGCGCCGGCCGGCCGCCGTGCGGTGGCCCTTGAGCAGGGCCTGCGCGCCGCCCGCCGTCATCACGCCGGGCAGGTCCCAGCCGGGGACGGGGAGCTGGCGGTCGTAGCCGCCGGGGCAGAGGATCAGCGCGTGGGCGGTGACCGTGGCCCCGGTGTCGCCCGGCGCGCCGGCCGCCGGGGTGGTGCGGAGGGTGAAGGCGCCGTCGGCGGCGCGGGTGATCAGCCAGACCTGGAGGCCGGGGAGGTGGCTGATCAGGCCGGCGGCGGACAGGGAGCGCAGGCGGGCGCGCAGGGCGGTGAACGTCCGCAGGTCGTGGTGACCCGCGCGGTCGGCCGGGCGGGCGTGGCGCTCGTCGTAGTGCCGCCAGTACTGGCCGCCCGGCTGGGCGGCGGCGTCGACGAGCGCGACCCGCAGCCCGGCCTCGGCCGCCTGCACCGCCGCGGCCAGCCCCGCCGGCCCGGCCCCGACCACGGCCACGTCATGCTGACGGCGCATGCCCACCTCCCGCCTCGCCACCGTCGAGGACCCGGTCCTCAGAGGCAGGGCTCTTGAAGGTGGAGCCACCGACGGCGGGACCTTCAGGGGCAGGGCTCCCAAGAATGGGGCCGCCGAAGGCCGGGACCTCAGGGCCGGGGCCGCCGGCGACGGAGTCGCCAGGAGCCGGGACCTCGGGGGCGGGGGCCTCGGAGGGGGCCTCGGAGGGGGCGGGGGCTTCGGCGGGGGTGTCGGCGGGGGTGGGGGTGTCGGTGAGGTGGAGGCCGTCGGCGGCCGGGGTGAGGCAGGCGCGGCGGTCGGGGATGCCGTTCACCGTGATGAGGCAGTCGAAGCAGACGCCGATGCCGCAGAACAGGCCGCGCGGCCGGCCGCCCTTGCGGGTGCTGCGCCAGTCGCGGATTCCCGCCGCGACCAGCGCCGCGCCGACGCTCTGCCCCGGCTCGGCGGGCACGACGGCCCCGCGGAAGGTCATGCGGTACGTCAAGAGAGCACCTCCTCGGGCTCTGGGAACCGTTCGGGCGCGAACGGCTTGAGTTCCAGGTCGGGCCGCTCACCGATGAGGGCCTGCGCGATCAGCTTGCCGGTGCCCGCCGACAGCCCGATGCCCGCCCCCTCGTGCCCGCAGGCGTGCCACAGGCCGGGCGCCCGCGGGTCGGGCCCGATGACCGGCAGGTGGTCGGGACAGTAGGGGCGGAACCCGAGGTAGGTCCGCATGACGCGGACGTCGCGCAACATGGGGAACAACGCGATCGCCTTGCTCGCCAGCGCGCCGATCGCCGCCGTGGACACCGTGCGGTCGAAGCCGACCCGCTCGCGCGAGGCGCCGATGAGGATCGTGCCGCTGCCGGTGCCCTCGACGACGGGCGAGGTCTGGAGCGCGGCGTCGGAGCTGGCGACGTCGCCGACGTACTCGGCGGCGTACACCTTGTGCCGGATCGTACGCGCCGGCATGGGCTGCGTGACCAGCACGAACCCGCGCCGCGGCAGCACCGGCACGTGCACCCCGGCGAGCGCGGCCACGTCGCCCGCCCAGGTGCCGGTGGCGTTCAGCACCGCGCCCGCAGGCAGATCGCCGGCCGTGGTGCGCACGCCCGTCACCCGGTCGCCGGCGCGCAGGAACCCGGTCACCTCGGCCCCGGTGCGCACCCGCGCGCCGAGCCCGCTGGCCAGGCGCAGCAGGTGGGCGACCACGAGCATCGGCTGCACCTGGGCGTCCTGCGGGTAGAACGCGCCGCCGCGCAGCTCGGGCGACAGGTGCGGCTCGTACCCGCGCAGCTCGTCCCCGGGCACGTCGCGCACCTCGACGCCGTGATGGCGCTGGTGGACGGCGAGCTCGCGCAGCGCCGCGACGCTCGACTCCGATCCGGCGACGACCAGGCCGCCCTTGGACTCGAACTCCCACAGCCCGGCGTGCTCGGCCAGGTCCTCGCGCCACACGCGCTGCGCGTACAGGGCGAGGTCGAGCTCGGGCCCGGCCTCCTTGTCGGAGACGAGCAGGTTGCCCTCGCCGGCGCTGGAGGTGCCGCCGGCGATGGCGCCGCGCTCCACAACGACCACCCGCAGCCCGGCCAGCGACGCGAAGTACGCGGCGGCGGCGCCGACCACGCCCGCGCCGATCACCACGAGATCGGTCACGCCTGCGCCATCCACTTCTCGATGCCGGCCGCATCCAGGGGCAGCGCCTCCGACAGCACCCGCGCGCCGCCGGGGGTGACCAGCAGGTCGTCCTCCAGGCGGACGCCGATGCCGCGCAGCTCGGGCGGCACGGTGAGGTCGTGGGCGTGGAAGTACAGTCCGGGCTCCACGGTGAGCACCATGCCGGGCGCGAGCACGGCCCCGTGGTAGGTCTCCTCACGGGCGCGGGCGCAGTCGTGCACGTCCAGGCCGAGGTGGTGGCCGATGCCGCACACCAGGTAGCGGCGGTGGTGCTGGCCGCCGTCGGACAGCGCCTCGTCCACGGAGACCGGCAGCAGCCCCCAGTCGGCCAGGCCGTGCGCGATGACCTCCATCGCGGCGTGGTGGAAGCCGGTGAAGGGGCGGCCGGGCCGGACGGCGGCGAGCCCGGCCCGATGCGCCCGTTCGACCAGGTCGTGGACCTGCCGCTGGGCGGGGCTGAAGCGGCCGGAGGCGGGGAAGGTGCGGGTGACGTCGGCGGTGTAGTGGCTGATCGCCTCGACGCCCAGGTCGAGCAGGAGCAGCTCGTCCGGCAGGACGGGGCCGTCGCAGCGTTCCCAGTGCAGGGTGGCCGCGTGCGGGCCGCTGCCGACGATGGAGGCGTAGCCGGGGCCGTTGCCGTAGGCGCGGGCGTACCGGTCGAAGGTGCCCTGGAGCCACCGCTCGCCGGGGCCCGCGACGGCGGCGGGGATCTCGCGGACGACGGCGGCGAAGCCCTCGACCGTGCGGTCCACGGCCTGGCGGAGCTGTTCGGCCTCCCAGTCGTCCTTGTGCATGCGCAGCTCGGCGAGCACGCGCCGGGCCTCGGCGTCCTCGCCCGGCTCCAGGTCCAGCTCGGCGAGCGGCCGGACCGGCACGCCGAGCGCCCGCGACCAGTCGTCCAGGCCGGGGGCGGCGCCGACCCACAGCTCGCCGTGTCGGGCGTCGCTCCAGAAGCGGGGGTCGCCGGGGTAGGCGGGGGGCGGCGCGTAGAGGGTGGCCTCGCCGTCGCGCAGCACGACGACGGCGTCCTCGATCGCGCAGCCGGTCGTCCAGACGAAGTCGCTGTCGGCGCGGAAGCCGTAGGTGGTGTCGTTGCTGCGGACGGGGGCCCGCCCGGCGGCGAGCACGACGGTACGGCCGGGCAGCGCCTCGGCGAGCCTCGCCCGGTGCGCGGCGGCGGCCTCGGCCGCGCCGGGGACGACCGGCGGGGTGCGGTCGGGGACGTCCCAGCCGGTGTTCATGTACGCGGTGAACGCCGGGATCTCGCTGAGCCTCGGCGGCCTGCCCTCACGCATCGGCGATCTCTCCTCCCATGTCGCGGACCAGTTCCCTGAGCCGGCCGAGGACCCGGGGGTCGCCGACGCCGTCGTGCTCGTACTCGTTGGTGACCCAGCACCGGGCGTTGCCGATCCGGGCGGCGGTGTCGAGCTGGAGGTGGGCGTCGACGTACATGTCGTCGTAGTAGACGGCGGCGGCGAGCGGGACCTCGCTCGCGGCCAGCCGGTCGTGGTCGTAGAGCGGCGGCCACTCGGTGCGGGCGGCGAGCAGCTCGACCGCGCCGCGGAAGGGCCGCAGCTCGGCGATCTCCTCGAACATCCAGGGGTAGATCATCTCACCGGTGAACAGCAGCGGCCTGGCGTCCTCGGCGAAGCGCGGATGCCGGGCCCGCTCGGCCTCGGCGGCCCATCCGGTGGGGCCGGGGCCGTGGCCGTAGATGCTCTCCTGGAGCGCGGCGAACAGCGGGTTGTCGCTGAAGGAGGTGCGGGCCAGCACCTGGTGCAGGAACGTCGCCGACAGCTCGTCCCCGCTGAACGCCTCGTCGAGCAGGTAGTGCATGCGCTCGTAGCCGGGTTTCATGCCGAAGTCGAGGCCGAGCGACTGCAGCCGCCGCACGGTCAGCGGGTCGCCGTCGGGCAGCCGTACGTCGCCGGCGGCGAGCCGGTCGGCGACGCGGGCGGCCGTGGCGGCGTGCTGGGGGTAGCGGCGGTAGAACTCCTCGTTCTTGGCCTGGACGCGGGGATAGGTGCGCCGGTATACCTCGGCCGCGGACGGGTCCAGGCCGGGCAGGCCGCCGGTGACGTAGCAGGCGCTCAGCCCTTCCGGCGCGTTCGACAGGTACGTCAGCGTGAGGAACCCGCCGTACGACTGGCCGAGCGTGCTCCAGCGCCGCCCGCCGAAGAACGTCCGGCGTACGTGCTCGTGGTCGGCCACGATGGCGTCGGCCCGGAAGCAGGCGAGGTGACGCGCCCCTTCCTCGGCGGTGGCGAAGGCGCTCATCCGGCGGCCGTCGACCCGGGTGCTGCGACCGGTGCCGCGCTGGTCCATGAGGATCACCCGGTGGGTGCGCAGCGCCTGGCCGAGCCAGCCGTCCGCGGCGAGCGGGCGCGGCCCCTTACCGCCGGGGCCGCCCTGCAGGTAGACCAGGCCCGGCAGGTCCTCGCGGGCCCGCTCGGGGTCCACCAGCTCGCGGAAGAAGATCTCGATCTCGCCCCGCGACGGGTCGGACCAGTCGAGCGGCACGGCGGTCACGTGCTCGCGTACGAGGACGCCCGGCATCAGGTAAGTAATGTGTGGCATTGCACTGAACATTAAAGCCAGGCGCGGCGGCTGCCAAGGGCCGCCACCCGCGAATCAGCGGAAGTAGTGCCCCTCGTCGAGGTCGGCGAGCAGCCCCTGCCGTACGGGCCGCCAGCCGAGCAGCTCGCGGGTCAGCTCGCTGGAGGCGGGGGCGTCCGCGGCGGCGAAGTCGCCCAGCCAGCCGAAGTGCGCGCCCGCCTCCTCGGCAGGGATCGAGGCCACCGGCAGTCCCAGGTGGCGGCCGAGCACCTCGGCGATCGCGCGGAACGGCACCCCTTCCTCGGCGGCAGCGTGCAGCACCGACCCCGCGGGGGCCCGCTCCAGCGCCGCCACGAAGAGCGTCGCGACGTCGAGTCGGTGCGCGGCCGGCCACCGGTTGGACCCGTCGCCCACATAGCCGGCCACGCCCTTGTCGCGGGCGACGCCGACCAGCGCCGCCATGAAGCCGTAGTCCCCTTCGCCGTGCACGGTCGGGGGCAGCCGCAGGACGCTCGACCGCACGCCCCGCTCCGCGAGCGCGACGGTGAGCCGCGCGGTCTCCCGCCGGCCGGCGGGGCCCGCGGGCAGGTGGTCCGTGGGCGGGTCGTCCCGCTCGGTGGCCAGCCGGCCGGGCAGCAGCCCCAGCAGGCCGGAGGCGAGGACGAACGGCCGCCCGGAGCCCGCCAGCGCCTCCCCCATGACCTCGACGGCGCGCCGGTCGGCGACGGCGGCGGCCTCGAAGTCGCCGCTGAAGGCGAGGTCGTGCTTGAAGGCGAGGTGGATCACGCCGTCGGCGGCGGCGGAGGCGTCCCGCAGGACGTCGAGGTCGTCGAGGGCGCCCCGGCGGACCTCGGCGCCGGCCGCGGCGAGGGCGTCCGCCGACGCGTCGGACCGGGCGAGCCCGATGACCTGGTGTCCCGCGCCGATGAGCTCGGGAACGAGGGCGGATCCGATCCAGCCGGACGCGCCGGTGACGAAGACACGCATGAGAAGGACCTCCGGGAGAGCAGGCGGGCAGGCTGACGCCGCCGCCGACTGATGTCAGTTGCTGTCATCACGAGCATAGCCCGCGATGTCAGTGACTGTCATCAACTATGATCGGGGGCATGGGGCGATGGGAGCCGAACGCGCGCGGCCGGCTTGAGGAGGCCGCGCTGGAGCTGTACGGCGAGCGCGGATACGAGCAGACGACGGTCGCGGAGATCGCCAGACGCGCCGGGCTCACCGAGCGCACGTTCTTCCGGCACTTCGCCGACAAGCGCGAGGTGCTGTTCGGCGGCGGGACGCTGCTGGAGGAGCGCCTGACGGCGGCCGTCGCCGCCGCGCCCGAATCGGCCGGGCCGCTGGAGGCGGTCGCGGCGGCCCTCGACGCCGTCGGGCCGCTGTTCCAGGAGCGCCACGAGCGCTCCCGCAGGCGTCAGGCGATCATCCTCGCCCACGCCGAGCTGCGCGAGCGCGAGCTGATCAAGCTGGCCACGCTCGCCAGGGCGCTCGCCGGCGCGCTGCGCGAGCGCGGGGTCGGCGAGCCGGCCGCGAGCCTCGCCGCCGAGGCGGGCATCGCGGTCTTCAAGATCGCCTTCGAACGCTGGGTGGGCGAGCCCGGCGAGGCGGACCTGCGGCAGGTGATGCGGGAGGCGTTCGCCGAGCTGAGGGCCGTGACGGCGGGCGCGCCGGGCCCGTGAACGCGAGCGCCACCCGCCCGGATGCTTCCGGACGGGTGGCGGGGGGAAGGCCGCGCTAGAAGGTGACCGGGACGCCGCCGAAGCTCACGACGAGCCGGCCGTCCGAGGCGAACGACCAGCTCAGCGTGCCGCTGTAGGACGAGCAGCGCGAGCCGTTGGAGCCGCTCCAGAACTGGTTGGAGCTGTCGGAGTTACCGACGATCTTGTCGTTGCTCCCGCTGCCGCTGCGGCAGGAGGTGTTGCCGCGGAACACCGAGGTGCCGCCGTCGAAGGAGAAGTTGCGCTCGGTGTTGTCGATGCTCACGTTGTCGGAGATCGTCATGGTGCCGAGATTGCGGTTGTAGGTGAAGCCGTGCTTGCCGTTGCGGTAGGCGATGTTGCGGCGGATGACGTGGTTGACGGAGATGTCCTCGCCGCCGAGCTTGAACCCGTTGCGGTCGCCGTTGCCGGCCTGGCCGCCGTTGCTCAGGGTGCCGTTGTTGTAGGCCAGGGAGTCCTCGATGGTCACGACGCCGATGGGGCCGGTGTCGGTCTTGGTGTAGAGGTCCCAGCCGTCGTCGATGTTGTTGCGGGACACCGCGTAGCGGAAGACGTTGCCGGAGCCGACCGTCAGCTTGGCGGCGAAGCCGTCGGCGTCCTCGCCGTCGGAGTCGGCGTTGTCGTGCGACAGGACGCTGAGCATGAGGTTGTTGGCCGGCCACTGGCTCTGCGGCGTGTCGGAGGCGATCCGCGAGAGCTGCAGGCCGGTGTCGCGGTTGTAGCGGGTCGTGGTGCGCTCGATGATGTTGTTGCTGCCGCCGACGAAGATGCCGTTGTCCCCGGCCCGCTCGACGACGATGCCGTAGACGTGCCAGTACGACCCGTTCACCGCGAGCCCCCGGTTGGCCGGGTCCTCGCTCTGGGCCGAGAAGTTCAGCACCGGGGTCTCGCCCGGGTAGGCCGACAGCTTCTTGCGGGCGCTGGAGGTGCCGTTGTTGCCCGCGGCGATCGTGACGGTCTGCGCGTAGGAGTAGGTGCCGCCGCGCAGGTAGATGGTGCCGCCGGCGGCGATGCGGCCGATCGCCGAGGTGAGCGTCGTCGGGTCGGACTGCGTGCCGGTGGCGCTGTCACGGCCGCTCGGCGAGACGTACAGGGTGCCGCTCGCCGGCGGGGGCGTGGTGGTCGGGGTGGTGGTGGGGGTGGACGTGGGGGTGGACGTGGGGGTGGACGTGGGCGTCGGGCCGCCGCCCGCGGGGCTCAGCGTCCACTGCTTGGTGGAGACGGAGTCGCAGGAGTTCTGCTGGAGCAGGGCGCCGGAGGAGGTGGCGTTGTCCTTGACGTTGAGGCACTTGCCGCCGTTGGCGTTGACGACGCGGTAGTTGGCGCCGGAGGCGGTGAGCTGCCAGGTCTGGGAGGTCGCGCCGGTGCAGCTCTCCTGCTGGACGGGCTTGCCCGCGCTGGTGGAGGCGTCGCGGACGCCGACGCACTTGCCGCTGTGCCGGGCGGTGAGCCGGTAGGCCGAGCCGCTGGCGGTGAGGGTGAAGACCTGTCCGTCCGCGCCGGTGCAGGAGGTCTGGCTGAGCTGGACGCCGTCTCCCGTGGCGGCGCCCGGGACGGTGGCGCACAGGCCGCTGCCCGCGTTGACGAGGGTGTAGGCGCCGTCGGCCGGCGCGGCCGAGGCGGGGGTGCCGAGGACGGCCACCAGGCCGCCCGCGGCGAGGACGCCGGCGGCCAGCACGACGGCCGCCCTCCGTCCGGAGAAATGGTTGTTGCGCACGTCCGGCTCCGTTCGGTCGGTTCGAGGCATGGCGCTGCACAGCTCTCAAGGGGGGGAGTGCCAACCGGTTGCAGTCACAGTGACGTTACATGGCGGAAACGTCAATACATCCAGGTAAAACTGCAAACGGCGCTGGGCGTTCTGGCTGGCTGCGCGAAGATTTCTGCAACAACCGATTGCAAGAATCCTGCAATCAGGGCCCTTTTCGACAGGCGGACGCGGGCATGGGAAAGCCGGACGGGCAACCGCCCGCCCGGCCCGTCATGCGGAGGGCCGTCAGTCCTCCCAGCGCTGGGCGTTGCCGTCGTGGAGGGCGCCGGGCGGCTCGGGGACGACGCAGAACCGCAGGCCGGCCGGATCCTCCATGATCCACCAGCGGCCGTCCAGGTGCCTGACGCGTTTGGCGCCCAGACGCTCCAGCCGGGCCGTCTCGGCCTCGACGTCGTCGGTGTGGAAGTCGAGGTGCACCCGGGCCGGCCCCTCGTCCAGACGCTGGAGCAGCAGCCCGAAGTCGCCGCTGCCCAGCATGGCGCCGTGGAACTCGGGGAAGGAGGGGAAGTTCTCCAGCGTGGCCCCGGTCGCGGCCTGCCAGAAGGCGAGCTCGTCGGCGTGGTGGCGCTCCTCGACGTCGATCACGATGCGGCAGAGCTTGCTGTAGTGCGGCACGTCTTCCTCTTTCTGATCAGATTGCGCGATCAACCGGACCGTACGGGGAGACGCCGAGGGGAGGCAAAGCGGCTCACGCGCCGCGGCCGGCCCCCGCCGCCTCGGCGTAGACGGCCAGGGTGGCCTCGGCCGTGCGGTCCCAGCTGAACCGGGCCCGTACGTGCGCCGCCCCCCGCTCCCCCAGCCGCCCGGCGGCCTCCGGGTCGCCGAGGCACGTCAGGAGGGCGCCCGCCAGGTCGTCCGGCGAGTCGCGGACGCAGCGGAGCGCCCCGTCGCCGACGACGTCCGGCGAGAACCCCGGCCCGACCACGACGGGCCGGCCGAGCGCCATCGCCTCGACCGCGACCAGCCCGAACGGCTCGTACGTCGAGGGGAACACGCACACGTCGGCGGCGAGGAAGCAGCCGAACACCTCCTCCTGCGGCAGGAAGCGGTGACTCGCGGTGACCCGCCCGGCGACGCCGGTCCGCTCGATGAGCCGGGCCACCGCGGCGTCGTCGCCGCTGTGCGGCGGCTGCCCGCCGACGAGCAGGACGCGCACGTCGTCGTATGTCTCGGCGACGCGCGGCACGGCCCGGACGAGCGTGCCGACGCCCTTGTGCGGCGACGGCCGCCCGACGAACACGATCAGCCGGCCCTTCCCGCCGGGCAGGTGCCGCGCCCGCACCTCGGCCCGCAGCCGCTCGCGCTCCCGCGCGGGCAGTGCGGCCAGCCGCAGCAGGCCGGGCTCCTCGAAGCCGTGCGGCACGACCCGCAGCCGCGCCGCGGGCCAGCCCCGGGCCAGCAGCTCGGCGCGTACGCCGGCGCTCGGCACCACGACCAGGCGGGCCAGCCGGGCCGTCGCAGTCTCCAGGGCGTCGAGGACGGCGGTGAACAGGGAGCGGCGGGCGCCGGGGGCGTCGTTCAGCTCGCGGGTGTGGACGTGGAACACCATGGGCAGGCGGCCGAGCAGCGCGCACAGGATGCCCGCCGGGCAGCCCATCCAGTCGTGCACGGCGACCACGGGCCCGTCGGGGCCGCGCCGCGCCCACGGCGGCTCGGCGCGCAGGACGCGGGCGGCGACGCGCAGGTTGTAGCCGAGGATCCCGGCGAACCTGGCCGCCCTGCGCAGCGGCGCGGGCAGCCGGGAGCTCCCTGCGGGGCCCCAGCCCATGACCGGCACCCGGCGGAGCAGCACCTCGTCCAGGCGTTCCGCGCGCCGCGCGCGCCCGCGCCGCGCGGCCGCGCCGTGGACGACGACGGGCGTGCCGCGCCCGCGCAGCGCCGCGATCAGCCGCTCGGCGTAGCGGCCGAGCCCGCCGACGATGTCGGGCGGCACCTCGGCGCAGACGACGTGGACGCGGCCGGGACGGTCGCTCATCGTGCGCCTCGCAGGTCGGCATGGGGGTGTCCGCTGACCGGCGTACGGGGCCGGTCGATCGAGCGGAGCGTAGCCGAGCGCGCCGGGCCGCGCCAAGCCCGTCGTTCCATAGCCGAGAGCGGCGGCTTTCGCCATGGCCCTCCGGATACTTCTCCGCCACCTGAAGTGCCCCCTCATGTACCACACGGGCGGATTCGAAGAGTGACGGCACTGTAACAGGATGTGACGGAGCCGGGCGGCGACCGCCGTCCCGGTCCCCCGACACGAGGAGACACCATGAGGACGTCCCACGTCACCCGCATCGCCGCCGCCTCCGCGGCCACGCTCGCCGCGCTGGCCGTCCTGGCCGCCCCGGCCGCCGCGGCCCGCGCGGGCGACATCTGCCTCTACACCGGCCGCAACTTCAGCGGGGCGAGCTGGTGCTGGAACCCGGGCAACGGCTACGTGGACGTGCCGCCCGCCCTGCACGACAACGTCGGCTCCTTTCGGGCGGGGGCGGACGGCTGCTTCATCAACTGGATCACGGTCCCCACCAGGAAGGAGACCCGCGTCGTCCGTAACGGCGACTACCGCACCGTCTACGACAACGACTTCGGCGCCAAGATCGACGCCGTGGCGCCGCAGTGCTGACCTGATCGCAGCGCTGACCTGATCGCCTGCCTGATCGCTTCCGTGGCGCATGGGCGGGGCCAGGCTGGGTACTGGCCCCGCCACCATGGCGGCGGGACCGGGCGAAGGGCGGGTGGCAGTGAGCCTGACGGTGGCGTTGAGGCATCGGTTCGGGCGGCGCGGCCGGCGGCTGCGGGCCGCGGCGCGGCGGCGGTTCGGGTGGGAGCGGCTGCGGCCGGGCCAGCAGGAGGCGATGGAGCACCTGCTCGCCGGGCGGGACGTGCTGCTCGTCATGCCGACGGGGGCCGGCAAGTCGGCCGTCTACCAGATCCCCGCGCAGCTCCTCGACGGGCCGACGGTCGTCGTCTCGCCGCTCATCGCGCTCCAGCGCGACCAGGTGGCGGGCCTGCTCAAGGCGGACGCGGGCGGCGCGGTGGCGGTCAACTCGACCACCTCCGTGGACAGCGGGCTGGAGCAGGTGACGGCGGGCGCGGCGGAGTTCGTGTTCCTGTCGCCGGAGCAGCTCGCCAAGGCGGAGGTGGTGGAGCGGCTGGCGCAGGCCCGGCCGTCGCTGATCGCGATCGACGAGGCGCACTGCGTCGCGGCCTGGGGCCACGACTTCCGGCCCGACTACCAGCGGCTCGGCCGGGTCATCGCCCGGCTGGGGCACCCGCCCGTGGTGGCGATGACGGCCACGGCCGCGCCGAACGTCCGGGAGGAGATCGTCCGCGCGCTCGGCCTGACCGACCCCGTGGAGATCGTCCGGGGCTTCGACCGGCCGAACATCGCGCTGGAGGTCCGCCGGTTCGTCCGCGAGGAGGACAAGAGCAAGGCGCTGGTCGAGCACGCCGCCGGGCAGGACGGCCTCGGCCTGGTCTACGTCGCCACCCGCAAGGACACCGAGCGGTACGCCGCCGCGCTGGCCGAGCGGGGGCGGCGGGCGGAGGCGTACCACGGCGGGATGAAGGCCGCGGAGCGGACCCGCGTCCAGGAGCTGTTCGCCTCCGGGGACCTGGACGTGGTGGTCGCGACGTCGGCGTTCGGGATGGGCATCGACCGGCCGGACGTCCGCTACGTGCTGCACGCCGCGCCGCCCGAGTCCCCTGACGCCTACTACCAGGAGATCGGCCGCGCGGGGCGGGACGGCGCGCCCGCCTCGGCGGTGCTGTTCTACCGGCCGGAGGATCTCGGCCTGCGCCGCTTCTTCACCGGCGGCCGGGCCGACGCCGAGACGCTGCTCCGGGTGGCGACCCTCGCCCGCGAGCACGCGGGGGCGGTGCCCGCGCGGGAGCTGGCCGGGCTGCTGGAGCTGAGCGCGTCCCAGCTCACCCGGCTGGTCAACCTGCTGGAGCGGGCTGGGGCGCTCGCCGTGACCGACGCCGGCGACCTCCGGTACGCCGATCCCGAGCTGCCGCCCGAGGAGGCCGCCGAGCGGGCGGCGGCGCTCGACGAGGCCCGGCACCACCTGGACCGGTCGCGGGTCGACATGATGCGCGGTTACGCGGAGACCCTGGGGTGCCGCCGCCGCTTCCTGCTGGCGTACTTCGGGGAGCCGTACGCGGCCGGGGCGTGCGGCTCGTGCGACACCTGCCGCGACGGCGCGGACCCGGAGCCGGCGCCCCCGGCGGACGAGGGGCCGTTCCCGGTGGGCGCGAAGGTGACCCACAAGACGTGGGGCGGGGGGACGGTGATGGGCCGCGAGCCCGACCGGATCACCGTGCTGTTCGACTCGGTCGGCTACAAGACGCTGGCGCTGAGCGCGGTCGATCACGTCCTGACGCCCGGCGGCGGCGACCCGGTCTAGGGGTCGCGCCTGCTCAGCAGCTTCGGCAGGGCCGCCAGCGTCGCGCCGCCGGCCCCGCCCGCGCCGAGCAGGGCGCCCGGCCACTCGGCGCCGGTGGCCAGGACGAGGGCGCAGGTGATCGCGGCGATCACGACGGTCACGGTGAGCGTGAGCAACTGGCGCGTGGTGAACATGGTCCTCTTCTCTGCAAGCGGTCAGGGGCGCTCGTCGGCCCAGAAGTCGATGAGCTCCTCGGGGGTGAGGTCCCCGGGGCGGCCGGCGGGAGGGGTCCGGCCCGTCGCCAGCACCCAGGTCGTCAGCAGCGTGACCAGCAGGCGCTCGTCCGCGAGGCAGGGAGCGTCGGCACGGTACGCGATGCTCGGCGGGCGGGCCGTGAGCAGTGGCATGGGCAGGGGCATGGGCGGCGGCCTCCCGGCGGGCGGTCGTTCATCGCGCCTCACCCTGCCGGTGCGGGAAAGCGTCCGGCCACCGGTCCAAACATGCCCGGACGGGGCCGTACAAGCCCGAAAATGAGCCGATCGGGCCCGCCGATATCCGCACTCATCCGGATTTATCCGGAATCATCCGGACGGAATAACAAAGAAACGTGCGGAACCACCTCTGAGACCTTTGAGGCGCTGATTGACCGGCGTGACTGTGGTGCCGAACGAGATGGAATTCGTCAATCATCGTGGGTTGCGAGGATTTTTCTGGAACTATTGCCGCACTCACCGACTCCGACCTCACCAGGGACGATGACTGACACCTTCCGGGCGGGACCGCATTCCGCCTTCATCGCTGCGCTCATAGAGTTGCGGGAAGCGGCCGGGCAGCCGAGCTATGCACAGATGCACCGATGGTCCCGTCTGCTGGACACGCCCAAGAAGCTCCCCGTGAGCACGCTCAACGACATACTCAACGGCAAGCGGGAGCGCCTGCCCGACTGGGAACTGGTCGCCTCCTTCGTGGCGGTCTGCCGGCGCCACGCCGAGAGCACCGGCCTGCCGCCCGGCTCTCTCGGCACCCTGGAGCAGTGGCAGGTCCGCTGGCGCGCCGCCCGCAGCGAGCCGGCCCGGCCGCGCGTCTCCGGCTCCTACGACCCCTACACGACGGCCCCCGACGAGGCTGAGCGGCGTACGACCAGGACCGTCGCGCGCCTGGTCCGGCTGGCGGGCGACGGCGACCCCGACGCGGCGTGCCGGCTGGCCATCATCGACCTGCTGACCGGCAAGGTCGCGGAGGCGCGTTACTGGATCCACGCGGCGGCCCGGCGCGGCCATCCGGACGCCCGCGCCCTCGCCGCCCATCCGCGGCCGGTCGAGCTCGCGGCCGGGCTGTCCTTCGCCTACGGGGAGGCGTGCGAGCAGGCGGGCCCGGCCAAGCTCGACATCGCCCGGTTCTACTACCGGCTCGCCGCCGGGCAGGACCATCCGGCCGCCGCCGAGCGCCTGCGCGTGCTGCGCGCCGTCCCGTTCGGCAAGCCGCTCCCCACTCGGGCGGACGGCGACTGAGGCTCAGTCGCCAACGGGCACGGGGATGCGCGCCTCGACCCTGAACGAGGCCCGGTCGGCGCGGTAGACGTCGCGGGCGAACTCGATGCACCGGCCCTCGGCGGTGTAGGTGCGGCGGGTCAGCAGGACGCCGTTGGAGGCGCTGCGCACCTTGAGCCGGGCGCAGGAGGCGTCGTCGATGACGATCGACTCGATGACGGCGGAGGCGTCCGTGGGGACGATCCCGTACTCGCTGCGCAGGACGTGCCAGAGCGAGCCGGTGAGCGGCTGCCCCAGCAGGCCCGGCGTGAGGGCGCTGGGGAAATAGGTGGTCTCCAGGGCGATCGGCTCGTCGTCGGCGAAGCGCAGCCGGTGCAGGGCGTGCACGGTCTCCTCGCCCGCCAGGTCGAGCGCCGCCCGCGCGGAGGGGGTGGGCGGGCGTTCCTCGGCCCAGATGAGCTGGGCGGACGGCCGCCGCCCGGCCAGGATGATCTCGTCGGAGAAGCTGCCGATGTGGAAGGGCACGCGGGGCTCGGCGACGAACGTGCCGCGCGGCGGCCTGCGGTAGACGTACCCCTCCTTCTCCAGGAGCGCGAGTGCCTGCCTGGCGGTCATCCTGCTGACGCCGTAGGTCTCGCTGAGCTCCCGCTCCGACGGCATGAGGGTGTGCGGGCCGAGCTTCTCGCCGGTGATCCGGTCACGGAGCTCCGCGGCGATCGTCACGTAACGCGGAGATGTTGCGGTCTTGTGAACTCTCGTCCCCATGGTTGACACCTTAGCCCGCCTGGACGGTACCTTGCGGTCTACACCAGATGGTATATACCAAGGAGGAGGTTGCGATGAGTGAACCAAAAACCGACAGCGACGAGCTGGCCCGCTTCGGCTACGAGCAGTCCTTCGAACGGCGGACGGGTAAGTTCGCGTCGTTCGCCGTGGCCTTCGCGTTCGTCTCGATCGCGACCGGCATCTTCACCACCTACGGGTCGGTCCTGAACTCCTCGGGACCGCTCGGCATCTGGACCTGGCCGATCGCGGTGATCGGCCAGCTCGCGGTGGCCCTCGTGATCGGCTCACTGGCCTCCCGCATCCCGGTGACCGGCTACGCCTACCAGTGGACGTCCCGCCTGGCCAACCCCGTGCTCGGCTGGATCATCGGCTGGATCTCGTTCATGTTCCTCGCGGTCGTGGTCGTGGCCGTGGACTACACGGTGGCCTCGACGGTGCTGCCCGTCCTGCTGGACTACACGGCGAACGGGTTCGTCACCTGGGCGGTCACCGCGGTGATCCTGCTCGGGCAGGCGGCGCTCATCGGCGGTTCGACCCGGCGGGCGGAGAAGGTCAACAACGCGGCCGTCTCGGCCGAGCTCGTCGGCATGGTGCTGCTCACCGTGCTGCTGCTCGTGGTGGCCGCGATCCGCAACGACATGGACTTCAGCAACCTGTGGAGCCACGGCGCCATCCCGGCCGAGGGCTACTGGAGCTTCGGCGGCCTCACCTCGGCGGGCCCGTGGATGCTGGGCTTCCTGCTGGGCGCGTTCACCATCGTCGGCTTCGAGTCGGCGGCCAACCTCGCCGAGGAGACCAACGACCCCGAGCGGGTGGTCCCGCGGGCCATGTGGCAGGCGGTGCTCGCCTCGGGCGTGCTGGGCTTCCTGTTCCTGATCGCGGTGACGCTCGCGGCCGGTGACCCGGTGGCGCTGGCCGCGTCGGGCACGCCGATCGCCGACGTCATCAAGAACACCCTCGGCCCGGTCGTGGCCACGCTCCTGCTGCTGCTCGTCGTGCTGGCGATCTTCGCCTGCGGCCTGGTCATCATGATGACCGGCACCCGCCTGACCTGGGCGATGTCCCGGGACGAGCGTTTCCCCGGCTGGCGGCAGTGGAAGCAGGTCTCACCGCGCTTCGGCACCCCGCTGCGTGCGACGGTGTTCTACGTGGTGCTCGCCGAGGTGATCCTGGGCCTGTTCTCGGCCTTCTCAGAGGACGCGCTGTTCACCCTGTTCGGCGCGGCCACGCTGCTGCCGGCCGTCATCTACGCCGCGACCGTCGCGCTCTACCTCACCAAGCGGCGGGCGCTGCCCGAGGGCGGCAAGTTCGACCTCGGCACGTGGGAGAAGCCCGTGCTGGCGGTGTCCGTGGTGTGGCTGGTGTTCGAGCTGGCGCTCTTCCGCGACGCCTCCTTCCGCGACGCCTGGCTCTACGTCCTGGTGATGGTCGTGATCGGCGCCGCCTACCTGGTGACGCTGCTGGCCACCCGGGGGCGCAGGGCGCTGGACATGCCCGACATGCACTCGATCGACGCCGCTTTCGCGCAGAAGGAGCAGAGCTGACGATGCACATCCTCGCCATCGACCAGGGCACGTCCGGGACCAAGGCCATCGTCGTGGACGCGGCTGGAACGGTCCTGGCGATCGCCGAGGAGGGCCTGCGGCCCCGCTACCTGGACGGCGGCGGCGTCGAGCAGGACCCCCGGGCCCTGCTCGACTCCGTCCTGACCGCCGGGCGGCGGGCCGCGGCCGAGGCCGGGGTGCCGCTGGACGCGGTCGCCCTGGCCAACCAGGGCGAGACCGTGCTCGCCTGGGACCCCCGCACTGGCGAGCCGCTGACCCCCGCCATCGTCTGGCAGGACCGGCGGGCCGAGCCGCTGTGCGCGGCGCGGGCCGCGCACGCCGGGCGGGTCGCCGAGCTGACCGGCCTCGTGCTCGACCCGTACTTCTCCGCGCCGAAGATGCGCTGGGTCCGCGACGAGCTCACCACCGAGGGCGTCGTGACGACCACGGACACCTGGCTGGTCCACCGGCTCTGCGGGGCGTTCGTCACCGACGCCTCCACCGCCTCCCGCTCGCTGCTGCTCGGCCTGGACGACGCCCGCTGGAACGACGAGCTGATCGAGCTGTTCGGGCTCGGCGGCGAGCGGCTGCCGGAGATCGTCGCCAGCGACGCCGTGGTGGGCACCACCAGCGCGTTCGGCCCCGAGCTGCCGGTGACCGGGCTGATCGTGGACCAGCAGGCGGCGCTGCTGGCCGAGGCGTGCCTGGAGGCGGGCACCGCCAAGTGCACGTACGGCACCGGCGCGTTCCTGCTCGCCCAGCTCGGCACCACGCCCGCGCGCTCGGCGTCCGGCCTCGCCACCTCGATCGCCTGGCGGCTGCGCGGCGAGACCCGCTACTGCGTGGACGGCCAGGTCTACACCGCGGCCTCGGCCGTGCGCTGGCTCGCCGACCTCGGGCTCATCAGCGGCGCGGGCGAGCTCGACGCCGTCGCGGCGCCGTCCGGCGACGGGGTGCTGTGCGTGCCCGCGCTCGCCGGGCTGGCCGCGCCCTGGTGGGACGCCGGCGCCACCGCCTCCTTCACCGGCATGACGCTCAGCACCGGGCGCGGCCACCTCGTACGCGCCCTGCTGGAGGGCGTCGCCGCGCAGGTCGCCGCGCTGAGCGAGCTGGCCGGGGCGGATCTCGGCGCGCCGCTGACCCGGCTGCGCGCCGACGGCGGCCTGACCCGCTCCCGCGTCCTCATGCAGGCGCAGGCCGACCTCGCGCAGATCCCCGTCGAGGTCTACCCGTCGCCGCACGCGACCCCGCTCGGGGCCGCCGCCTGCGCCCTGATGGCCCTCGACCCCGCGCTGGACCCGGCCACCGCCACGGGCGGCTGGCGGCCGTCGGCCGTCTACGAGCCCGCCTGGCCCGCCGAGCGGGCGGCCGGCTACCTGGAGCGATGGCAGGCCGCCGCCCGCGCCACCCTGTCCGCGAACCCTGAGGAGCAGTGATGATGACGTACGACGTCGCCGTGATCGGCGGCGGCATCGTCGGCTCGGCCATCGCCCGCCTGCTGGGCGGCGCCGACCTGTCGGTGGCGCTGCTGGAGGCCCGCGGCGACGTGGGCGACGGCACCAGCAAGGCCAACACCGCGATCCTGCACACCGGCTTCGACGCCAAGCCGGGCACCCTGGAGTCGCGCCTGGTCGCCCGCGGCTACCACCTGCTCGGCGAGTACGCCGCCGCCACCGGCATCCCGGTCGAGCGCACCGGCGCGCTGCTGGTCGCCTGGAGCCAGGAACAGCTCGACGCCCTGCCGGGGCTGCGCGACAAGGCCGCCCGCAACGGCTACACCGCCTGCGAGATCGTGGACGCGGCCGAGGTCTACCGCCGGGTCCCCGCGCTCGGTCCTGGCGCGCTCGGCGGCCTGACCGTGCCGGGCGAGTCCGTCATCTGCACCTGGACCACGAACCTGGCCCTCGCCACCGACGCCGTCAACCGGGGCGTGCGGCTGCTGCGCCACCACAGGGTCACCGCGGTCCACCAGGACGCGGACGTCACCCGGCTGACCACCACCGCGGGCGAGGTCACCGCCCGGTGGGTGGTCAACGCCGCCGGGCTCGGCGCCGACCGGCTGGACGCGCTCTTCGGTCACGACCGCTTCACCGTGACGCCGCGCCGCGGCGAGCTGCTGGTCTTCGACAAGCTCGCCCGGCCGCTCGCGCCCTGCATCGTGCTGCCCGTCCCGTCGTCGGCGGGAAAGGGCGTGCTGGTCAGCCCGACGATCTACGGCAACGTCATGGTCGGCCCGACCGCCGAGGACCTGGCCGACCGCACCGCCACCGGCACCTCCGAGCCGGGCCTCGCGTTCCTGCGGGAGAAGGCGGCCGCGCTCATGCCGGCGCTGACCAAGGAGGAGGTCACAGCCACGTACGCGGGGCTGCGGGCTTCCATCGGCCAGGACGACTACCTGATCGACCTCGACGCCGGGCAGCGCTACCTCCTGGTCGGCGGGATCCGCTCCACCGGGCTGACCGCCGGGATGGCGATCGCCGAGCACGTCGCGGGGCTGCTGGGCGAGCATCTGGACCTGGCCCAGCGGGCCGGGCTGCCCGCGCCGCCGCGCATGCCGAACCTGGGCGAGGCGTTCACCCGCCCGTACCAGGACGCCGCCGCGATCGCGGCCGACCCCGAGTACGGCCGGGTGGTGTGCTTCTGCGAGCGGGTCACGCGCGGCGAGCTGCGTGACGCCCTCGCCTCGCCGGTGCCGCCCGCCGACCTGGAGGGGCTGCGGCGGCGTACGAGGGCCATGAACGGGCGCTGCCAGGGGTTCTACTGCGGCGCCCGGGTACGCGAGATCTTCGAGGGGGAGACGGAATGACCGAGCGCGTGCGGGTGGCCGTGATCGGCGGCGGCCCGGCCGGGCTGACCGCGGCGGCCGCCCTCGCCCCGTCCGTGGCCGGTGACGTCCTGGTGCTGGAGCGGGAGGCGGAGACCGGCGGCATCCCCCGGCACAGCGACCACCCCGGTTACGGCATGCGTGACCTGCGCAGGTTCATGTCCGGCCCCGAGTACGCGCGCCGGCTGACCCGCTCGGCCCGCGAGGCCGGGGCCCGGCTGGAGACCGAGGCCATGGTGACCGGCTGGGCCGGTCCGCGCACCCTGGAGGTGACCTCGCCGCGCGGCCGGCGGCTGGTCGAGGCGGACGCGGTGGTCCTCGCGACCGGGGCACGGGAGCGGCCCCGGCCGGCCCGGTTCATCGCGGGCGACCGCCCGGACGGCGTCTACACCACCGGCCAGCTGCAGAACCTGGTGCACCTGCACCACCGCGAGGTCGGGCGGCGGGCCGTGATCGTCGGCGCGGAGCTGGTGAGCTGGTCGGCGGTGCTGACCCTGCACGAGGCGGGCTGCCGTACGGTGCTCATGACCAGCGAGTACGACAAGCCGGAGGCCTACACCGCGTTCCGCGTGCCGGGGCGGCTGGCCTTCGGCGTGCTGGTGCGCGCCCGCACCCGCGTGGTCGCCATCCACGGCAAGGGCCGGGTGACCTCGGTCGACATCGAGAACCTGGACACCGGGCGGCGCCACCGCGTCCCCTGCGACACGGTGATCACCACCGGCGACTGGATCCCGGACCACGAGCTGGCCCGCGCCGCCGGGCTCGACCTGGACGAGGGCACGCGGGGGCCGCGCGTGGACACCTCGCTGGCCACGAGCGTGCCGGGGGTGTTCGCGGCGGGGAACCTGCTGCATCCGGTGGACACCGCCGACGTGGCCGCGCTCGACGGCCGGCACGTCGCCGCGGCCGTGCTCGGCCATCTGGCCGGCGAGCCCGCGCCGGGCGGCGGGGTGCCGCTGGTCGCCGACGCGCCGCTGCGGTGGGTCGCGCCGCAGCTCGTCCGGCCCGGCGGCCCGCCGCCCTCGCGCGGCAAGCTGCTGCTGTGGTCGGACGCCTTCCGCACGCTCCCCCGCGTCACCGCCACGCAGGACGGGCGGGTGCTCGGCCGTGCCCGCCTGCCGTGGCCGGCCGCGCCGGGGCGGGTCTTCCGCGTCCCGTTCTCCCTGGTGGCGGGTGCCGACCCGGCGGGCGGGCCGGTACGTCTCTCGCTGGCCTGACCCTCAGAACGTGCACGACGTGCATGGATGCACGTCGTGCACGTTTGCCCTAGGGTGGCGGGCGAGACCTTGCCGCCCAGGAGAGGATGTGCTCATGACGACCGAGTCCCCCACCGCGATGCGGCGCCTGCTGCCCGCGGACATGGTGGAGCGGGGCGCCTGCCCGTTCGACCCGCCGGCCGGGCTGCGGGAGCTGCGCGGGAAGAGCGCGGTCCAGCCGCTGACGCTGGCTAACGGCGCGCCGGTCTGGCTGGTCACCGGCCTGGAGGAGGCGCGGGCCGTGCTCGGCGACACCCGCTTCAGCTCCGACCGGGTCCGCCACCCCGACGCCACGCGCCCCGGGCCCGCCGCGCCCCAGGTCGAGAGCCGCACCGACGGGATGTTCGTCTTCATGGACCCGCCGGAGCACACCCGGCTGCGGCGGCTGCTGACCGGGCAGTTCACCGTGCGGCGGATGCGGGCGCTGGAGTCGCGCATCCGCGAGATCGCCGTCGAGCACCTGGAGGCCATGCGGGCCGCGGGCACCGAGGCCGATCTCGTGCCCGCGTACGCGCTGCCGATCCCCTCCCTGGTGATCTGCGAGATGCTCGGCGTCGACTACGCCGACCGCGACCAGTTCCAGACCAACACCGCCATCGCCCTCAACTCCGACACCCCCGACGACGAGCGGGCCCGCGCCGGGCTGGAGCTGTACGGGTTCATCCAGAAACTGGTCGACGCCAAGAAGAGCGAGCCGGGCGACGACATGCTGTCCGGGCTCATCCACGACGCCGACCCGCCGCTGACCGACGCCCAGCTCGTCGACATGGCCCTGGTGCTGCTCGGCGCCGGCCACGAGACGACCGCCAACATGCTGGCCCTCGGCACCTTCGCGCTGCTGGAGAACCCCGGGCAGCTCGCCGCGCTGCGCGACGACCCCGACCTGCTGGACAACGCGGTCGAGGAGCTGCTGCGGTTCCTGTCGATCATCCAGATGGGCGTCAGCCGGGTGGCGACCGAGGACCTCACGATCGCCGGCGTGGACATCCCCGCGGGCGCCACGGTGATCATCGCCACGCCCGAGGCCAACCGCGACCCGCGTCACTGGGACGACCCCGACCGGCTCGACGTACGCCGCCGCCGGGTCTCGCACCTGGCCTTCGGGCACGGCGTGCACCAGTGCCTCGGCCAGCAGCTCGCCCGCGTGGAGCTCAAGGTCGGCCTGGGCGAGCTGCTCACCCGGCTGCCGGGCCTGCGCCTCGCCGTGCCGGCCGACCAGGTGCCGCTGCGCAACGAGATGCTGATCTTCGGGGTGCACTCCCTGCCGGTGACCTGGGGCCCCTGACATGAGCGAAGCCGGCCCGCCGGCGGCGACCGGACGGCGCGAGCGCAGGAAGCTGGCCACCCGCGCGGCACTCAGGGAGGCGGCGCTGCGGCTGGCCGCGCGCCACGGCGTGGAGCGCGTCACCGTCGAGCGGATCGCCGCCGAGGCCGACGTCGCGGTGCGGACCTTCTTCAACTACTTCTCCAGCAGGGAGGAGGCGCTGGTCGCCACGCTGGCCGCCGGGGCGGAGGCGCTGATCGCCGAGTTCCGCGCCCGGCCGCCCGCCGAGTCGGTGCTGACGGCCCTGCGGGAGGCGGCGCTTCGCGTGCTGCGGGCCGGCGACCTCGCCGGAGGGGAGCAGGTCCAGGCGTTGCGGCTGATCGTACGGGCCCCGTCGCTGGAGCCGCAGCGGCTGGCGGTGTTCGCCGCGCAGGAGAAGGCGCTCGCGGCGGCCATCGCCGAGCGGGTGCCGGCCGCGGCCGGCACCCGCTACCCGGCGCTGTGCGCGGCCACGACGCTGACGGCGATGCGCCTCGTCCTCGAGGAGTGGCTGGACAGCGCCGCCGAGTCCCCGGCGGGCCTGCGGGAGAGCCTGGACGAGGTGATGGCCGAGCTGGCCGCGGGGCTCGACCGGCCCGGCGTACGGCTCGTGGACTCGTAGTACGCGGGAGCTACGCGCGAGGTTCGCTCCACAGCGGGAGTCGGGCGGCCCCCGGTGATCCGTACGGTCGGCGGTGGACGATCACCGACCACCGAGGAGCCCGCCATGCCCTCCCCTCCGAAACCCCGACCACCGCGCCCGGGGGTGCTCCGGGCCGGGCTGACGACGTTGATCATGGCGGCGGTCGCGTGGCCGATGATCGGGGCGGCGCGGCCGGGGGCGGTGCCGGCGCCCGTGCCCGCGCCCGTGCCGCCGCTGGCCGTCTCGCTCGGCGACGGGCTCGCCGCGCGGTATGCGGCCGCCCGCGCGGAGATCCTGGCCGCCGTACGGACCGCGGACCGCCACGGGCACCACCGGCGGGCCGCCGCCCTCCGCGAGCTGGCCGCCCCCGCCCGCCGCTTCCTGGCCTTCGACGGGCGGGACGGCGGCCGGGCGGCGGAGGTCTTCGGCGACCTGCCCACCGCCCGCAGGGTCGTGGTGCTGGTTCCCGGCGCGGGCGTCGACCTCGACCGGTACGGCCCGCTGCGCGGCGGCGCGATGCGGCTGCGGGACGCGCTCGGCGACGGTTCGGCCGTGGTCGCCTGGCTCGGGTACGCGACCCCGAGCAGCGTGAGCCTCGCGGCGCTGACCCCGGCCCGCGCCGACGCGGCGGTCCCCGCCCTGCGCGCCTTCGTACGGGAGCTGCGCGTGGCCAGGCCGGCGGCGCGGATCTGGCTCGTGTGCCACTCCTACGGCTCCGTCGTGTGCGGCCGGGCCGCCGGCGGGCTGGACGTGACGGGCGTCGTGCTGCTCGGCGCCCCCGGCGCGGGCGTCGCCACCGCCGCCGCGCTCGGCCCGTACGCCGAGGTGTGGGCCGGCCGGGCAGCCGGTGACTGGGTGGCCCTGCTGCCGCACGTGTCCGTCGGGCTGCCGTTCGCCGCGGTGGGGCTGGACGCCGACCCGGTGTCGCCCGGGTTCGGCGCCCGGGTGCTCGACGCGGGCGGCGGCGGGCACGGCGACTACCTGGCGGCCGGTTCCCCGGCGCTGGCGAGCGTCGCGCGGATCGTGGCGGGGGCGGGTGACGGCGATGGATGACCGTCACCGGCGGTGCCGTCAGGGGCCCGCTACGCTGGAGCGGCCGGAGGCGGGGACGGCCAGGGTGGAGGCGGCGTGAGGCGGAAGCAGGCAGCCGCGCGGCGCGGGCTCCTCGCCGCCCTGCGCGCCGATCTGTGGTCCACCGCCGCCGACCCGCTCCCCCGGATGCGCGGGCCGCGCCCGCTGGCCCGGCTGCCGCACGTCCTGGTCGTCCTGTACGCGCTGGTCCTCGGCCTGTTCCCGGACGGCGAGGGCATCGACCCCACGGTCCCGCTGCTCGCCACGGCGCAGGCGGCGACGCTGGTGGCCGCGATGTTCCGCCCGCTGCCGGCGTTCTGGGCGTCGCTCGCCGTCGTGCTCGCCGGAGCCCGTGCCGGGATGACGTACCTGCCGCAGACCCTCACCTTCCCCTGGATGGTCGGGCCGGGAGCGCCCCCGTCGAGGTTCCCGCACAACGACGCGGTGGCGTTCCCCTGGACGGGGTCGGGGATCTTCCTGCACGCCGGGGTGCTGTTCCTGCTGGCCCTGCGGGTACGGCCGCGCGCCGCCGCGGAGGCGCTGGCGATCAGCGTGCTCGGCGCGGCGGCGTGCGTGGTGTTCCTGCCTCAGCAGACGGGCGGCACCCCGGTGATCGCCCTCCCCGTGTACGCGCTCGCCGTCGCCTCGGGCACGATGATCCGGATGCTGAGGACCACCAGGAACCGGCTGGAGGCCCAGGAGGAGCTGACGGCGGAGGAGCGCGCCCACCGCACGCTGCTCCAGGAGCGCAGCAGGATCGCCCGCGAGCTGCACGACGTGGTGGCGCACCACATGTCGGTGATCTCCATCCAGGCGCAGGTGGCGCCGCACCTCGTCCACGACCCGCCCGACGAGCTGCGCGACAACCTCGCCGGCATCCGCGAGAACGCCGTCGAGGCGCTGACCGAGCTGCGCAGGATCCTCGGCGTGCTGCGTACGGAGGACGGCGCGGACGCCCCCAGCAGGCGCCGCAGCCGACGCTCGACCGGCTCGGCGAGTTGCTGGCGAACGTGCGCGGCGCGGGCGTGACGCTCACCGAGGAGATCGCGGGCGAGCCGCGTCCGCTCGCGCCCGGGGTGGAGCTGTCGGCGTTCCGCATCGTGCAGGAGGCGCTCAGCAACGCGATGCGGCACGCGCCGGGCGCGGCCGTGACGCTCCGGCTGCGGTACCAGCCGGACGCCCTCGCGATCCGGGTCGTCAACGCCGCCCCGGCGAGGCCCGTGACGGCTCCTGGCGGCGGGCACGGGCTGCCGGGCATGCGCGAGCGCGCCGCCATGCTCGGCGGCGACCTGGTCGCCGGGCCGACGCCCGACGGCGGTTACGAGGTCAGCGCGTTCCTGCCCGCCGGTCCTTCCGCCGGCCCGCCGAGGAAAGGTGACGAGAGCGCCCCATGACGAGCATCCGCGTGCTCATAGCCGACGACCAGGCGATGGTGCGCCAGGGCTTCACCGTGCTGCTCGATGCCGAGCCGGGCATCGAGGTCGCCGGCCAGGCCGCGAACGGCCTCGAAGCCGTCGCCATGGCCACCGAGCTGAACCCCGACGTCGTGCTCATGGACGTGCGGATGCCCGAGCTCGGCGGCATCGAGGCCACCCGCCGCATCGCCGCCCGGGCCGGGACGACGGTGAAGGTCCTGATGCTGACCACGTTCGACCTGGACGACTACGTGTACGAGGCGCTGCGCGCAGGCGCGTCCGGCTTCCTGCTCAAGGACGCCTCGGCGGCCGAGCTGGCGCAGGCGGTGCGGGTGGTCGCGGCCGGGGACGCGCTGCTCGCGCCGGCCGTCACGAGGCGGCTCATCGCGGAGTTCGCGCGGCTGAGCACCGGGCCGCGCCCGCCGCTGAAGGAGCGCCTCGGCGACCTGACCGAGCGGGAGACGGAGGTGCTGTCGCTGGTCGCGCAGGGCCTGTCGAACGCGGAGATCGCGGCCGGCCTGGTGGTGGCCGAGCAGACGGTCAAGACGCACGTGAGCCGGATCCTGGTCAAGCTCGGGCTGCGGGACCGGACGCAGGCGGCGGTGTTCGCGTACGAGACGGGCCTGGTCCGCCCGTCCGGCTACTAGGTCATTTCGATGGTGAGACCGGGGGTGGCGAGGCCGATCTCGCCGTCGTACTCGGATGCAGCAGCGGCTCGGGCGGCTGCGGCGTCCGTGCCTGGCTGCAGGTGAGTCAGTAACAGGTGCCGGGCGCCGGCGTCCTCGGCCTGCCGGCCTGCCTGGCGGGCGCTCGACAGGTGGCGCCGCGCGCCCCGCGGGACCAGGTCCGCGAAGGTGGCCTCGGCCAGGAGCAGGTCAGCGCCGCGCGCCAGGTCGGCGACGTCAGGGCTCGGGCCGGTGTCCCCGGTGTACGCCAGCACGCGCTCGCCCGCTGTCAGCCGTATGCCCGCGTTGGGCACCGAGTGCGGCAGCAGCCGGGTCTGCGCGTGGAACGGGCCGATGGCGAGCCGGTCGCCGGCGACGAACTCGTGCAGGAAGTAGGCGCCGCTCAGCATTCCCGGGCGGTCCAGCGCGAGCACCGCGTCCAGGGCGCCGGGCAGCGCGTACACCGGCAGCGGCGCCGGTGGGTCGTCACGCAACGTACGCGCGCGCAGCAGCGGGTTCAGGTCGGCACAGTGATCGGGATGTCCGTGACTGACGAACACCGCGTCGACCTGGTCGGCGGTGATCCGTTCCAGCAGCCGCGGGACCGTCGCGTATCCGGGGTCGACGAGCAGCCTGAACCCCTCGTGCTCCACGAGGTAACCGCCGCAGGCCTGGCCCGCCGCCGGCCACGCACCGCATCCGCCGAGGATCGTCAGCAGCATCCATGAACTCTAACGGCGGGCCTGCCACTGCCGGACCCAGGCGCGGCCGTAGTCGTTGCCGTGCGGGGTGCGCAGCACGGTGTGGACGTGGAACGGCTTGGGGGTGTCGTAGTCGAGGAAGACGCCGCAGTGGTGGTCGAGCTCGGCGACGATCACCGGCGACTGGAGCCGGTAGTAGAAGACGTCGCCGGGCCGGTGCCCGCCGATCCAGCAGAACCAGGTCTCCTCCAGGTGGGCGGCGACCTCCCTGAGCCGGGCGGCGCGCGGCCCCTCGGGCAGCAGCCCGGCGAACGTGGCCGCGATGGCCAGCGCGTGCTCCTGTGCCTCGGCGGGCATGTCGGCGACGCGGACGCCCTCCACCGGGATCACCCGGTTGTCCTGGAACGCCCCGGCCAGGTGGCGTTCGTCGCCCGGGTCCACCCGGCCCTCCGGCATGGCCGGATCGACCATCCGCTCGTAGACGACGGCCTGCCGGCGCTGCTCGGCGGGCAGTGCGGCCATCAGCCGCAGCCCCAGCTCCACCCGGTCGGCGAACACGTCGCGCAGCCCGGCGTGCGGGCCCGCGTCGATCTCGTCGGGCTCGGCGCCGAGGAACACCGGCGACAGCGCCATGCGGCCCTCGACGACCAGGCAGTTGAGCGCGCAGTGGTGGCCGTAGAGCTGCCAGCCCCAGGGGGCGCGGAGGTCGGGGGTGCCGTAGAGCGCGAGGTTGTAGCTGAACTCGTTGAGTATGGTCTCCAGGCCGACGACCTCGCCGAGGAAGCCGTTGATGAGCATCATGGCGCGCGTCAGCTCGTAGCCCTCGGGCGAGAGCGAGGCCCGCACCAGCGCCAGGGCCTTCTCGCGGACGAGCTCCGGCTGGAGCTCCAGGCGCAGGCCGGTGTCGAACTGCAGGAACTCCGGGTTGGCCCAGGTCTGCCACTCCACGGCGTCCACCGGGTGGGTGAGGCGCGTGCGGCTCTCGTCGTCCAGGGCGGCGAGCAGGTCGCGGGCGGCGGTGGTCATGGCCGCGACGGGCGCCTCCTCGCCCGGCTCGGCCGGTGTCAGCGGGTGAAGGCCCTCGCGGAGTACGCCGTTCTCGGTGACGCCGCGAAAGTCGTTCCTGTAGAGGGGGGTCCAGTTCGCGACCAGGCCGCCGGTGAAGGTGCCCGGTTTCCTGGCGAGCTCGCCGTAGGCGTACGGGTCGAGGCCGCGGATCTCGGCGAGGCGGGGGTGGTCGTGCGGGAACAGGTGCCGTCGGTACTCACCGGGCATGACGGGCTCCTCCGGCGTTCAGGGGGTTACGGGTCAGGGGGCGGCGGGGGTGCGGTGTGCGGCGACGGCGACGCGGACCGCGGCCTCGTCACCGTCGGCGATGGCCTCGACCAGGTCGGCGTGGACCTGGTAACGGGCGGCCCGGTACGCCGCCCGCCGGTCGTCGCCGGGCCGGTCGGCCGCGGGTCCGGTGGTGACGGGCCGGTCATCGGCGCGCCCGTCATCGGCGCGCCCGTCATCGGCGCGCCCGCCGTCGGCGGCGAGGCGGGCGGAGGTGGTGCTCAGGTGGCCGAGGGTGCCGACGTAGACGGCGCGGGCCATCGTGTTCGGGCTGATGGCGGCGATCCGTTCGTGCAGCGCCCAGTTGGCGCGCATGAAGCCGTCCCAGCCGGGCGCGGTGCGCAGCGCGCGCAGCAGGCGGCGCAGGTCGGCGACGTCACGGCCGGTGCGGTGCCGGGCCGCGCCGAGGTCGATGAGCTCTTCGAGGTGCTCGCGCAGCTCGATGGCGTCGGCGACCGTGCCGGGCTCGTCGGCGACGCTCAGCAGCGTGTGCCGCAGCCGCACCACCGGCCCGCGGTCGGCGGCGAACAGCCCGCCCCCGCGCCCCGGCCGGATCTCCAGCACGCCCCGGTCACGCAGCAGCCGGACGGCCTCGCTGACCGTCGCGTAGGCGAGGCCGGTCTCGGCGCGCAGCGACTCCAGCGTCCCGACCGGCTCGCCGGGGGCGAGCCCGCGGATGCGCTCGTCGAGCGCGGCGGCCAGCCGCTCGGCGCGGGTGCGCGCGCCCTGCCCGACGCCGGCCAGGGGTTGTCCGGTGGAGGAGGTGTGCGGCATAGTCGCCATCCAAGCACAAACCTGCGAACCTTTAGAAGGGTTTGCGTGGCGGGCGCGAGGAGAGAGCCGATGAGGATCGTGGGCATCCGCAGGGACGGCGGCCCGGTCGAGGTGGCGGCGCTGTCGCCCGACGGCACGGCGGTCACCGTGCTGGCCGGGCTGGAGGAGTTCTGGGCCGGCGCGTCCGCCTGGCTGTCGCGGGAGCCGGCCGGTGAGACCGTCCCGGCCTCGGCGGTCGCCCTCGTGCCGCCGGTGCTGCCGGAGGCGCGGGTGATCTGCGTCGGGCTCAACTACCTGAGGCACGTGGCCGAGGGCTCGTACGCGGGCGAGGGCGTCCCGCCGCACCCGACGCTGTTCGCCCGCTGGACGCGGTCGCTGACCGTCGGCGGCGTCCCGGTGCCGGTGCCGTCGGGCGAGGACGGCCTGGACTGGGAGGGCGAGGTCGTGGCGTACGTGGGGGCGCCGCTGGCCGACGCCGAGCCCGACGAGGCGCTGGCCGCCGTGGCCGGCTACTCGGCCTTCAACGACATCACCTCGCGCCGCGCGCAGAAGCTGACCAGCCAGTGGATCCTCGGCAAGAACGGCGACAACTCCGGCCCGCTCGGCCCGCTGGTGCCCGCCCCCGAGGTCGGCGACCTGCGTGACGGGCTGCGGGTGCGGACCCGGGTCAACGGCGAGGTCGTCCAGGACGGCTCCACCGACGAGATGGTCTACACCGTCGGTGACACGCTCGCCCTCATCTCCCGCACGTTCACGCTGCGGCCCGGCGACCTGCTCGCCACCGGCACCCCCGCCGGGGTCGGCTACGCCCGTACGCCGCCGTGGCTGCTGCGGCCCGGCGACGAGGTGGAGGTCGAGGTCGAGCGGCTCGGCAGCGTACGCAACCCGGTCGTCGCCAACGACGCGCGCCTGACGGAGGTCACCGCAGGCGCTCGCGCACCCAGGCCGGGTCGGGGTTGACGTACGCCTCGCCCCGCAGCACCACCGTCGGGACCGTCTCCGAGCCGCCGTTGACGGCGCGCACCGCCGTCGCGCCCTCCGGATCGCGCCAGATGTCCACCCAGTACGCCCGGCGGGCGTCGCGCCCCAGCCGGAAGCGCAGCCGCAGGCAGTAGCGGCAGCCCGCCCGCCAGTAGACGATCGCCCGGCCGTCGGCGGCGCTCAGCTCGCGGGCGCGGGCCGCGCCGACAGGCCGGGGGAACGCCAGCGGCGACAGCCACCAGGCGGCCGCGCCGAACACCACGAGGATCACGGCCGCGCTGACGGTCTGCCCCGAGGCGAACCTGGTGACCGCCGACGCCAGGCCGAACAGCGTCATGAGCCCGGCCATCGTCCACGCGCGCATCATGGTGCGGACGTTATCGGGGTCCCGGTCACCGGTCGAGCGCCGGGGACCCTCTTGCACTGCGCAACCGTTGCACACTGCCATGAACAGACCGGTGCCCGTCGCGCGTATCTCATGACGAGCGGCGCCTTCCGACCCCGGCGCCGCGCCACCCGGATCCGGAACGGGATGACTGTCATGGCTCACCACAGCTCGACCGCCCCCTTGACCACCGCCGGGGGCCTCGCCGCCCTCTGCCTGCTCACCGCCTGCGCCGGCTACACCCCCACGCCCCTCCCCGACACCGCCGCCCTCGACGCCGCTGTGACCCCCCAGCCGACCTCCACTCTCGCCCCGCCGGAAGGCGACACCGGCACCGTCCAGACCAAATGGGGTCCGCTGTCGGAGCTCGACCGCGACCTCGTCCGCAAGGTACGCCTGGCCAGCCTGTGGGAGATGCCCATGGCGCAGGACGCGATCCAGCGCGCCGACGCCGCCCGCGTCCGGCAGATCAGCCAGGAGATCGCCGCCCAGCACCACACCCTCGACCGCCAGGTCCGCGACGTGGCGGCCAAGCTGCGGATCACCCTGCCGGTCAAGCCGACCGAGCAGCAGCAGGCGTGGATGACCGACATCTCGGGCCGGTCCGGCCCGGCCTACGACGCCACGTACGTGAAGTGGCTGCGCCTGGCGCACGGCCAGATCTTCGGGGTGATCGGCACCGTGCGCGGCACCACCCAGAACACCCTGGTCCGCCGCTTCTCCGAGCAGGCCAACGCGGCCGTGCTCAACCACCAGCGCCTCCTGGAGAGCACCGGCCTGACCACCCCCGAGAGCTTCCCCACCCCGCCCTCCTGAACCCATGAGCGTGTACAACTGAGCCCATGAAACAGCCCTTCGCGGGCGGCCAGGCCGGCGCCGACGACCTCGACGCCGTCATCTCCGCCGTGCTCACCGGCTCGCGGCTGCTGGTGGCCGTCGCGGCCCGCTCCCTGGCCGCGGCCCAGGACCGGGTCACCCTCCCCCAGTTCCGCATGCTGGTGGTGCTGTCGGTGCACGGTGAGACCAAGCTCGTCACCATGGCCGAACTGCTCGCCGTCAACAGCTCCACCGCCATGCGGATGGCCGACCGCCTCTCCGCCGCCGGCCTCGTGACCCGCGAGGTCAACCCGCACAACCGCCGCGAAAGCCTCATGCGGCTCACCGCCGCCGGCCGGCAGCTCGTCGAGGAGGTGACGGCGCGCCGCCGCGAGGAGATCGCGGCCATCGTCTCCCGCATGACCCCCGAGCAGTCGCGCGCGCTCATCTCGGCCATGAACGCCTTCACCGAGGCTGGCGGCGAGAGCCCGCCGGGACCCCGCTATCCGCTCGGCTGGCCCGACGCCCCGTAGAGACCGGCCTCACGCCAGCGGCTTGACCCAGCGGGACCATTCGGGCTGCGGCGCGTAGCCGGCCGCGGACCAGGCCGGATGGGCGAGGACGTTCTCGTCGAGCACCATGGCGTCGGCCCGGAACGCGCCGAACGCGGCGAAGCGCGCCTCGGCCGCGGCGAGCAGCGCCGTGGCGATGCCCCGGCGGCGGTGTCCGGGGTGGACGGCCAGCCGGTAGAGGTGGGCGCGCCAGCCGTCCCAGCCGGCGATCAGCGTGCCTACCAGGTCGCCGCCGTCCGGCAGCTCGGCCAGCAGCAGGGCCTCGGGGTCGCGCTCGACGAGCGCGACCACCTTGTCCGGCGAGTCGTGCCGGTCGGTGCCCTCGGCGGCCAGCAGCCAGAAGTCGAGCACGTCCTTCACGTCGTCCGGGCCGCCGCAGCGGATCTGCACCCCACGCATGCGGGTGAGCCTAACAGTCCCTTTTCCGGCGGCCCCGGTCAGAGCCAGCCGCGGGACTCGGCGACCCGTACGGCCTCGGCCCGGTTGCGGGCGCCGGTCTTGCCGATCGCGGAGGACAGGTAGTTGCGCACGGTGCCCTCGGTCAGGAACAGGTGGCGGGCGATGTCGGCGACGGTCGCGCCGCCTGACGCGGTCCGCAGCACCTCGGTCTCGCGCTGGGTGAGCGGGCTCGGCCCGACGGTCAGGGCGGAGACCGCCAGCTTCGGGTCGATCACCGTCTCCCCGGCCATGACCCGCCGCACCGCCGCGGTCAGCTCGGCGACCGGCGCGTCCTTGACCACGAACCCGGCCACTCCGGCCGCCAGCGCCCGGCCGAGATAGCCGGGCCGGCCGAACGTCGTGACGATGACCACGCGCTGCCCGCGCAGGCGTTCGGCGACCGCCAGTCCGGACATGCCGGGCATCTCGATGTCGAGCAGGATCACGTCGGGCCGGTGCTCGGCCACCGCCGCCTCCACCTGGTCGCCGCGCCCGACCTCGGCCACCACCTCGATGTCGTCCTCCAGCGACAGCAGCGCGGCGAGGCCGCCCCTGACGAGCTCCTGGTCGTCGGCGACGAGGACGCGGATCACGACGGCACCACCGGTACGCGGGCGCGCAGCAGGTAGCCGGCGCCGTCCGGCGGCGGGCCGGTCTCCAGGCGGCCGCCGGCCGCGGCGAGGCGCTCGGCCAGCCCGGTCAGGCCGTTGCCCGGGGCGGCGCCGGGGGGCGGGCCGGTGCCGTCGTCGCGTACCTCGACGGTGGCGGCGTCGCCGTCCACGGCGAGGGCGATCCGGCAGCGGCGGGCGCGGCTGTGGCGTACGACGTTGGTGGCGGCCTCGCGTACGGTCCAGGCGAGCAGCGTCTCGGCGGCGGCCGGGATGGGGCCGGCGGCGGGCGAGACCTCCAGGTGGATCCCGGCCAGCGCGAGGCCGCCGCTCGCCCGCCGCAGCTCGTCGGACAGGGCGGGGGCGCGGTAGCCGGCGACGGCGTGGCGCACCTCGTCGAGCGCCCGGCGGGCGGCGCGCTCCACGTCGGCCATCCGGCGCGCGGCCCCGTCGGGGTCCGCGCGGGCCAGCCGGGCGGCGAGCTGGCTGGTGATCGTGATCGAGGTCAGCGTGTGGCCGAGGGTGTCGTGCAGGTCGCGGGCGAAGCGCAGCCGCTCGTTGTCCACGGCGAGCTGCGCCACCTCGGCGCGGGCGGCGGCGAGCCTGGCCAGCAGCTCGCCCATGGCCAGCAGCGCCGAGACCGCCCCCGCCTCGGCGAGGATCACCAGCGGCACCCACCAGATCTGCCCGAACGGCAGCCCGTACGCCGCCAGCACGCCGACCGTGACGGCCGCCGTCGCCACGAGCGCCGCCGCGAACGCCGCGCCGCGCACCACGGGGGCCAGCGCGCTGACCACGAAGACGAAGCTCACGTACGCCCACGGCGGCCCCAGGACCGGCATGCCCGCCAGCGCCGCGGCGACCACCCCCGCGGGCCACCACGGCGCCGGCCGGCCCGGCCCGAACACCGCCCACGTCGTACGGAGCCAGCACACCACGAAGACCGCGGCCACCACGGCCACCCACAGCACCCGCCACGGCTCCGGCCGGGACGCCGCGGACGTCCAGGCGAACGTTCCCAGCGGCCAGGCCAGCAGGGCCAGCCAGGCGGCCGACCCTGCCCTGGCCGCGGTACGCCCCCGGCTGAAGTCGACGTCGTCCACGCTCACAGCGTCCACTTTCACAGGGCTCGACGGTAACGCCAGAGGGCCAGCGCGACGAAGACCAGCGTCCACCCGGCGAGCACGGCGAGCGAGAGGCCGGTCGGCGGCTCGCCCTCCAGCGCCCGCCAGCCGAGCGAGCCGACCTGGTAGGTGGGGCTGTACTCGGCCAGCGCCCGCATGCCGGCCGGCATGCTCGTCACCGGCACCCACAGCCCGCCGAGCACGGACAGCCCGAAGTAGACGATCATCATGGCCAGGCTCGCGAGCTGGCCTCTGAAGGTGTAGCCGAAGGCCACGCCGAGCGCGGCGAACGGCAGCACGCCCGCCCAGATGAGCACCACCAGCGCCGCCCACGTGCCTGCGGGCAGCCGCACGCCGGCCAGCAGCGCGCCCGCCGCCAGCACGACGAGGACGCTGGGCAGCACCCCTGCGGCGGCGCCGAGGAGCTTGGCGGTCACGTAGCCGTGGGCGGGCAGCGGGGTGACGGCGAGCTGTCGCAGCCAGCCGCCGGCCCGTTCCATCGCGATGGCGCCGCCGACGAACATCGCGCCGCCCATCGCCCCGTACGTGGCCATGGACACCATCGCCTCGGCGGGCGGCGCCACGGTCAGCACCTCGGCCCACAGCAGGAAGAGCAGGAGGGGGAAGACGGTCAGCATGGTCATCCCGACCGGGTTGCGGAGGGCCCGCGCCAGCTCCAGCCGTACGTACGCGCTCATCGCGCCGCTCCTTCCGCCTGCTCCGTCCCGGCCGTGAGGCTGACGAAGGCGCTCTCCAGGTCCACGCCCTCGACGCGCACGCCCCGTACGTCGTCGTAGGCGGCGAACAGCGCCCGCAGCGTCGCGTCGGAGTCGGCGGTGCGCAGGGCCACGGTGCCGTTCTCGGCGTGGACGCCGCGCACGCCCGGCAGGGCGCGCAGCCGGGCCAGGTCGGCGTCCCCGGGGGCGGTCGCCCGGTCGAAGCGCACCTCTCCCCCGCCGACCAGGGCCTTGATCGCGGCCACGGGGCCGTCGGCGACGACCCGGCCGCGGGCCAGCAGCACGACGCGGTCGGCGTAGGCGTCGGCCTCGGCCAGGTAGTGGGTGGCGAAGACGGTGGTGCCGGCCCGGCGTCTCACCTCGTGCCAGAGGGCGCGGCGGCCGTCCACGTCCAGGCCGGCGGTGGGCTCGTCGAGCACCAGCAGGCCGGGGCCGCCGGCCAGGGCCAGGGCGAACCTGACCCGCTGCCGCTGCCCGCCGGACAGCCGGCCCACGCGCCGCTCGGCGAGGTCCGCGACGCCGGCCGCGTTCAGGGTGGCGGCGAGGGGCGGAGGGCGGTCGTACATGGCGGCGACGGCGGCGACCAGCTCGCGCACCCGTACGTCGTCGAGCAGCCCCGCCTCCTGCGGCAGCACGCCGACGCGGCCCGCGCGCAGGGCCTCGGCGGGCGGGCGGCCGAGCAGCGTGGCCCGGCCCGAGGTGGGCGGCAGCAGGCCGAGCGCGACGGCGAGCAGGGTGCTCTTGCCCGCCCCGTTGGGTCCGAGCAGCGCCACCGTCTCCCCCTCCGCGACCGTGAGGTCCACCCTGTCCAGGGCGGTGACGGGTCCGTAGCGCTTGCGTACGTCGTCCAGTTCCAGCGCGTTTCGCATGGCTCCAGCGTGCGGGGGCGGGGTGGCGCGGAGGTAGTGCGGCGCGTCAGCCACGCGCACATGACAAACGTCATCGCAGGTAAAGACTGGTGTCGATGTCGTTGCCTGGGAATTACCCAGGTGGGAGGTTAGTTGTACACATCGGACGCGAGATGACATAACTCCGCGTACCGGGCATCGCAATCGTGATTCTCTTATGGCCCTCTGCGAGGAGCCGTGCGATCGCCCCCCTGGCAGCCGCCGTATCGGGCGCTGCCGACGACCGTTGCACGACACACCGCCCAGGAGCGTATTTCTTCATGTTCGAGCACCGTCTCACGCATGCCCGCACCGCCCTCCGCGCCACGCTCGGCGCCGCCCTCGCCGCCGGAGCCGTCGCCGGTGGTGTCGCCGCCGGCACCGCCGCCCACGCCGACGCCGACGTCCGTCCGCCCGCCCACGTCGCGCAGGCCGGGGCCCACGTCGCCCAGAACGGGGCCAGCGGCGAGGCCGGCGAGCGTACGCAGGCCGTCAAGGTGACCGCCGCGCAGGTCCTGGCCACGGCCAGGGCGCAGATCGGCACCACCGAGAACGCCGCAGGCGGCGGCACCAAGTTCCAGGACTGGTACGCCGGCTCGCAGCGCGGGGCGGAGACCGCCGCCCGCGACGGCGGCAGCACCGCCTCGTACAAGAACGCCCCCTGGTGCTCGATGTTCGTGTCCTGGGTCGGCGAGCACACCGGCGCCCGCTCGCAGATCGGCTGGGACGCCTACACCGTGACCCACGCCAAGTGGTTCGAGGCCAACCACCGCTGGGGCACCGAGGCCAAGCCCGGCGCCGTCGTCTTCTTCTCCTGGAGCGGCAGCAAGAGCCTGAGCGCCATCAACCACGTCGGTTTCGTCGTCAAGGACAACGGCGACGGCACGATCTCCACGATCGAGGGCAATACCGGCAACGGCAAGGTCGAGCAGCGGACCCGGCCGACCTCGCAGGTCGTCGGCTACGGCTACCCGACCTACGCCTCCTGAGTCAGGGCTTCTCGAACGGCGCCCGCCGCGTACGCGGCGGGCGCCGTTCGCGTGTTCCGGCGCCTCAGTCCGTGATGAGCAGCTGCCTGAGCAGCGCGGCGGTGCGTGACTCGGACGCCGACGGGCCGGCCGCGCGGGCGAGGTCGGCCACGATGTTGAGCGCCGCGTGGGCGCGGAAGCGGACGCGGGCCGCCTCCTCCCCCGGGCGCAGCTCGGTGAGCAGGCCGGTCCAGGTGTCGACGTGCCGCCGCTGGGCGGCGCGCAGCCGCCGCAGGTCGGCCGGGGGAAGGTTCTCGCCCTCGGTGAGGTAGACCGCGGTGAGGTCGGCCTGGTCGAAGGTGTAGGCGACGTAGGTGTCGATCAGCCTCGACAGGGCGTCGGCGGGCGTGCCCGCGCCCGCCAGGGCGGCGGCCGTGAGGTGCTCCAGGCGGCTGGTGGCGCGGTAGTAGGCGGCGGCCAGCAGCTCGGCCTTGCCCGTGAAGTGGGTGTAGACGCTGGAGGCGTTGATGCCGGCGGCCTGGCCGATGTCGGCGATGCTGACCTGGTGGTAGCCGCGCTCGTCGAAGAGCCTGATGGCCTCGGCGAGCAGCCGCTCACGGCGGGGCAGCAACGCGAACCGCCCTTCGGGGGCGATCGGCTCGTCCGGGGCGATCGGCTCGTCCGGGGCGGGGGGCCCGTCCGGGGCGGGCGGCCCGTCCGGGGCGGGCGGCCCGTCCGAGGCGGGCGGCCCGTCCGAGGCGGGCCGGCCTTCCCGGTCGGACGGGCCTTCCGGGGCGGGGAGGTCGGCGGTGAGGACCGTGGCGACGCAGTCGAGCACGGTCTGCTCGGCCTTGGCCCTGGGCAGGCTCGCCCGGTGAGTGGCGGGGCTCGCGATCACGCTGAGCGCGGCGGAGGTGAGCAGCGCGGCGTCGCGCCGCCCCAGCTCGGGCCGCACCCCCAGCAGCAGCTCGCGCAGGGCGCGCACCGAGCGGTCGAACGACGCGGCCAGGCCCGCCTGGAACCCGGGGTCGAGATGACGGGCCTCCCACTGGTAGAGCCGGGCCACGCCGCGCCGGTCGAGGGTGTAGCGGACCAGCGCCCGCAGCGCCGCGTCCAGGCGCTCGCCGGGCGTTGCGGCGCCGGCGCCGGCGGCGACGCACCCGGCGAAGCGGGCGACCAGCTCCTCGACGGCCGCGGCCAGCACGGCCTGCTTGTTCGGGAAGTGCCGGTAGATGGCCGGGCCGGTGATGCCGACCTCCTGGGCGATGTCCTCGATGCCGACGTTGTGGTAGCCACGGGCGCAGAACAGCTCGGCGGCGACGAGGGCGATCGCCTCCTTGCGGTCCTTGGGCCGGGTGCGCTGACTTGTCGGCATGACCCGAGTGTAGCGATCGCGTGGTGAGCGGGAAATCGCCCCTCCCTCTTTCGATCGCACGTCTCCCACCTGCTCCGATGAGTCTGTAAGTAAGTCGTGATTCGGATGTATTGACACCAGAACGATGTTCGGGATTCGATGGAGGCGCTCGGGGTCCGGCGGAGGGAGAAAAAGGATGATCACAGAGGCGGACGTGCGCGCCGCGCTGGGCACGCACACGGTTCCTGGGCTGCTGCGGCGCAACGCCGAGGAGCACGGCGACCTGCCCGCCCTGACCGGCACCGACGGCGACACGCTGACCTGGCGCGAGCTGCGCGAGCGGGTGCTGTCCGTGGCGAGCGGGCTCCACGCGCTGGGCCTGCGGCACGGCGAGCGGCTGCTCATCGGCATGTCGAGCCGTCCGGAGCACTGGATCGCCGACCTCGCCGCGGTCGAGCTGGGCGCGATCCCGTGCACCACGTACGCGACGTTGAGCCCGGAGCAGATCCGCCAGGTCGCGCTGCACAGCGCGGCCACCGTGGTGGTGCTGGAGGGCCCGGCCGAGCTGGAGCGGTGGGCGCCCGCGCTGGCCGCGATGCCCGGGTTGAAAGGCGTCGTGATCGTCGATGACGCCGGCGGCTCCGGTCACACGCGCTTCGCCGACCTGCTGGCCGCGCCGGGCGGCGAGCTGCCGCCCGTGCACGCCGCCCAGGACGACCCGGTGACGATGATCTACACCTCGGGGACGACCGGCGACCCGAAGGGCGTGGTGCTCTCGCACCTCAACGTGCTCTACCAGTGCGCGCTCCAGGAGCTGGTCCAGCCCACGCCCGCGAACCCGCGGACGGTCGCGTACCTGCCGCTCGCGCACATCGCCGAGCGGGTGCTCGGCATCTACCTGCCGATCTACACCGCCGGCCACGTGACGATCTGCGCCGACTCCACGAAGCTGCTGCCCACGCTGATCGCGGTACGGCCGCAGGCGTTCTTCGGCGTGCCGCGCGTGTGGGAGAAGTTCGCCGCCGGGCTGCAGCAGATGCTCGCCGCACTGGACAGTGACGCGCTCCGCCGGGCGCGTGAGCTGGCCGCAGAGGCGTACCGGATCCGGGCCACCGGCGACGAGCCTGACACCGAACTGGCCGCCGAGCTGGAGCGCGCGGACCGGGAGGTGCTGCGGCCGCTGCGCGAGCGCATCGGGCTCGCCGAGGCGGTCCGGCTGGGCAGCGGCGCGGCGCCCATCCCCGCCGAGGTGCTGGAGTTCTTCGGCGGCCTCGGCATGACGATCATGGAGGTCTGGGGGCTCAGCGAGACCACCGGCTCGGCCACCAGCACCTTCCGCGACGACTACCGGGCCGGCACGGTCGGCCGCCCGATGCCGGGCATGGAGATCAAGCTCGCCGGCGACGGCGAGATCCTGGTCCGCGGGCCACTGGTGTTCCTCGGCTACCTCCAGCCCGACGGGCAGGTGAAGCCCGCGGTGGACGCCGACGGCTGGCTCGCGACCGGCGACATCGGCGCCCACGACGACAACGGGCTGCTGCGGATCATCGACCGCAAGAAGGAGATGATCATCACCTCGCACGGCAAGAACATCGCGCCGAGCGCCGTCGAGTCGCTGCTGCGCGCGCACCCGCTGATCGGGTACGCCGTCGTGGTCGGCGACCGGCGGCCGTACCTGACGGCGCTGATCATGCTGGACGAGGAGGCCGCGCCCGCCTGGGCCAGGGCGCGCGGCATCGCCGCGGTCGAGCTGAAGGAGCTCGCCGCCGACCCGCAGGTGCTGGCGGAGCTGGCCGAGGGCGTCGAACGGGCGAACGCGGCGCTGTCGCGGCCCGAGCAGGTGAAGGCGTACCGCGTGCTCGACCACGCGTGGAGCCCGGCGAGCGGGGAGCTCACCCCGTCGCTGAAGCTGCGGCGGCGGGTCATCGAGCAGCGCTACGCCGAGGTGATCGAAGAGCTCTACAGGGGAGGATCTGGGGCGTGACCTTGACCGACGAGCGGCGCGACTTCGTGGCCGCCATCGAGGACTTCTGCCGCCGCGAGGCGGGCACCCGCGAGCAGTGGCTCAAGCTGACCGACGGCGGCGCCGAGCCGCACCACGACGGCCTCTACCGCAGGATGGGCGAGCTCGGCTGGCTGGGCGTCGCGGTCCCGCAGGAGTACGGCGGCGCCGGCCAGAGCATGGTGGACCTGCTGCTGTTCCTGGAGACCACCGCCTACTGGCAGGTGCCGATCGGCGGGTTCGCCACGTCCGCGATCACCGCAGCCTCCTACGAGAAGTTCGGCAGCGAGGAGCAGAAGCACCGGGTGCTCGGCGACTTCCTGCGCGGCGAGGTGCTGGCGGTGTCGATGTCGGAGCCCGGCGCGGGGTCGGACGTCGCGGCGCTGACCTGCCGGGCCGAGCGGCGCGACGGCGGCTGGGTGATCAACGGCCAGAAGACGTGGTGCTCCAACGCGCACATCGCCGAGCACATCCTGCTCGTGGCCCGCACCTCGACGGAGGGCGGCAGGCACGACGGGCTCACCATGTTCTCCGTCCCGGCCGGTGTGGAGGGCCTGACCGTACGCGGCATCGAGACGATGGGCGGCCGCGAGGTCAACGACCTCTACTTCACCGACTGCCGGCTTCCCGAGAGCGCTGTGGTGGGCGAGGTCGGCTCGGCCTGGCGGCAGCTCATGTCCGGGCTCAACCTGGAGCGCATGATCCTGGCCGGGCTGATGCTCGGCACCGCGCGTCGGGTGTTCGACGACACGGTGGCGTACGTGCGCGAGCGGCGGCAGTTCGGCCGCCCGGTCGGCAGCTTCCAGGCGCTGCGGCACCGGCTCGCCGACCACGCCACCGAGCTGGAGTGCACGCGGCTGCTGGTGCACGACGTGGCGCGGCGGATCGAGGCCGACCCGGAGCGGCAGCTCCCGCGCGAGGCGTCGATGGCCAAGCTGAAGGCGACGGAGCTGGCCAAGGCGCTGGCCCTGGACGGCATGCAGATGATGGGCGGCTACGGCTACGCCACGGAGTACGGCATGGAACGCCTGCTGCGCTCCACGGTGGTGTCCACGGTGTACGGGGGCACGAGCGAGATCCAACGCGACATCATCGGCAAGTCGTACGGGCTCTGACCGCCGGCCCGGTCCCGGCCGGGCTGGCACAAAAATGGCACAAAGACGGCCGAGCATCGGGAAAGCCATGTATGTCCCGTCACTAGGGTGAAAACCAGGCAGGTGACCGCGAACGGGGCAGGTTCGGCATGGCACGGGAGGACACGCCGTACCCGATGCTGGTAGTCGGCGCGTCAGGCGCCGTCGAGGAGGCGAACGCGGCCGCCCGGGCACTGCCCGGCGGCGCGCGGGACGTCCCCGCGTGGCTGCTGCGCGCGCACCGCGAGCACCCCGGCGGACCGGCATGCGGGCCGATGGGCGAGCGGATCTTCGAGGCGCATCCCGTGCACGACGACGGCGCGGGCCGCGTCGAGTGGTGGCTGGTGGACGTCACCGAACGGCACCGGGCCTGCGAGGCCCTGCGGGCCGAACGTGACTCGCTGGCGGCCGTGATCGAGGTGTCCAGCCGGCTGCTGTCCACGCTCAACCTGGACCGCTGCCTGGAGGCGGTCGTGCGGCTGGCGGTACGGCACCTCGCCGACGCCGCCCGGGTCGTCCTGCCGCGCCACGGGCACCGGCACGTGGTCGCCTGCTGCGAGGCGGACGAGGACGCCGTGCACCGGGATCTGAACCACGACGCGGGGAGCATGCCCGGCCTGGCCGAGGCGCTGCGGGCCTTCCCTCCGGTGCCGCCCCGCTGGCTGGACCCTTCCGAGGCGCCCGGCTGGGTGACGCGGGACGCGCCCGAGGGCATCGGCTCGGTCGTCGTGCTCGCGCTTCCCGGGTACGGGCTGCCGGCGGGCGCGCTGATCCTCCTGCGCCGCTCGGAGACGCACGCTTTCACCCCGTCCGAGGAGTTGTTCGCCCCGCTGTTCGCCGCCCGCGCGGGCACCGCGATCTCGATCGCCCGCCTGTACGCCGAGCAGGCCGCGATCACCGAGACCCTGATGGCCGACCTGCTGCCGCCCGTGGTCACGCACGTGAACGGCGTGGAGGTGGCGGGACGCTACCGGGCGGCGGGCGACGGCGCGCTGGTCGGCGGGGACTTCTACGACGTGCACGCGATCTCGGGCGCCGGCCACCGATCGCTGGTGGTGCTCGGCGACGTGTCGGGCAAAGGGCTGGAGGCCGCCGTGCTCACCGGCAAGATCCGCAACACGCTGCGCGCCCTGCTGCCGTTCGCCGACGACCACCAGCGGGTGCTGAACCGGCTCAACGACGTGCTGCTCACCGCCGAAGGCCCCCGTTACGTCACGCTCGTGCTCGCCGGGGTCGAACGCCGCGGCGGCCGGGTCGTGCTCCGGCTGACCAGCGCGGGCCATCCGCCGCCGATGATCGTCCGTCTCGACGGGCGGGTGCAGGTGGCCCGTACCAGGGGGACGCTCATCGGCCTGCTGGAGCACGTCACCAGCGTCACCGAGGAGGTGCTGCTGGAGCCCGGCGACACCTGCGTGCTCTACAGCGACGGCGTCATCGAGGCGAGGGGCGGGCCGCTCGGCGGCGAGATGTTCGGCGACGAGCGGCTGGAGGCCGAGCTGCGGCGCTGCGCCGGCATGCCGGCCGACGCCCTGGCGGAGCGGGTGCAGATGCTCGCCTCGCAGTGGGCGGGCGGCGGCGAGCGCGACGACCTCGCGGTCGTCGCCATCGGCGTGCCGCGCGAGCCACCGAGGGAGGGCCAGAGCTGATGAACGACGGTGTCGAGCGGTACGAGGAAGCCCTGTGGGAGGCGGCGCTCGCCGGCGACGAGTACGCCGCGATCGACGCCGCCGTGTCCGCGCTCGACGGCGGCGTCCCCGCCGAGACCCTGATCCTGGACGTGGTCGCCGCCGTGCAGGCGCGGATCGGCCAGGCGTGGGCGGACAACTGCATCACGGTCGCCCAGGAGCACACGGCGACCGCGGTCAACGAGAGCGTGCTCGTCGTGGCGGCCCACCACGCGGCCACGCGGCAGCGCGCATCCGCGCCGGTCAAGGGGCGGATCTGCGTGGCGTGCGTGGAGGGCGAGTGGCACACGTTCCCCGTCCGGCTGCTGGCCGAGGTGCTGCGGCTGCGCGGCTGGCGGGTCGACTACCTCGGCGCGCACGTGCCCACCGCGCACCTCGTCGTGCACGTGCACCGCACCGGGCCCGGCGCGGTCGCCCTGTCCAGCTCGATCGCCACCCACCTGCCGGCCGCGCACGCCTCGATCACGGCGTGCCAGGCGGCGGGCACTCCGGTGCTCGCCGGCGGCCCCGCGTTCGGCCCGGACGGCTGTTACGCCCGCCGGTTCGGCGCGGACGTCTGGGCGCCGGACGCGCGCGCGGCCGCCGACCTGCTCGACCGCGGCCTGCCCCACCGCCGCGCACCCGGCGCCGGCCACCAGGCCGACCCCGAGTACGTGGTCCTCGACGACCGCGGGCCCGTCCTGGTCAGGGACGTCCTGGAGGAGCTGTCCCGGCACGCCCCCGAGGAGGGGCCGCGCGGCGACACGGCCGAGGACGCCGCCTCGATCGTCGGCTACCTGAAGGCCGCCGTCTACGTCGGCGACCCCGGGCTGTTCACCTCCTTCGCGGGGTGGCTGGCGCAGATGCTCGGGGCGCGCGGCGTGCCCGCGCCCGCCCTTCCTGCCGCCCTGGACGTGCTGGCCGCCCGCCTGCCCGGCCTGCCGCATGCCCAGGCGACACTCGCCGAGGCCCGCGCGACCCTCGGCGCCTAGCGCGTGCTGACGGTCACCCGGTGCCCGGGGTGACCGTGACCCGGCGCGAGACCCTGACCGCCCCGGCCGTGGTGTTCCCGGTCCACCTCGCCATGTAGGTGTACGTCCCGGCGGTGGGGGGCGTGTCGGTGAAGGTGTACGAGCCGTCGGCGTTCGTGCTCACCGGTTCGAGCGTGACGGACTCGGAGGAGTCTCCGTCCGAGACCGTGCGCTGCACGATGATCGTGGCGCCGGGTCCGGACGGCCCGTGGCCCGCCGTCAGCACGCCGGTAAGCTCCAGGGGCTCGCCGACGGTGCCGGACTCCGGCCCGTCCAAGGTGAGGGTGGAAGGGCGCTGGACCGCCACGGTGGCGGAGGTCGTGCTCCAGCGGGCTCTGCCGTCTCCGTCCCAGAGCACGGTGTAGGTCACCGCGCCGACGTCCGGCGGCGTGTCCGTGAAGGTGAACGTGCCATCCTTGCCTGTCGTCACGCTGTCGAGCGGCTCACTCGTCCCGTCGGCCAGGCGGCGGGTCACGGCGAGCGCCCCCCTGCCAAGCGGCCTGCCGTCGGCATATGTGAGCCGCCCCTTGAGGCGGACCGGTGCGCCGAACGGCTCGCGCGCCGGAGCCGTCAGCGTCAGCTCGGAGGCCGGCAGCGCGACACCGTGCAGCCGCCACAGCAGCAGCCGGCCCGCCGAATCGCGCAGCAGCGCGAAGACGTCCGGCTCGGAGAACACGACGCTGCCAGGGACCAGCTCGGCGTCCGGCTGGCCGGCGGAGTACACCACCGCTCCGGTCTCGCCGTTGTAGAGCGTGAAGTCGGTGCCCCCCTGGCGTCCCGCGGCCACGAAGCGCCCGCCAGCGGAGATCGCCACGGCGGCCGGGTGCCCGTCCCCTTCGTCCCCGTAGGCTCCGGTCGCCGCCAGGGTCGTGGTGTCGTACTTGGTGAAGGTCCCGGGGGCGTCGGCCGCCGAGATCAGGGTGGAGCCGTCGGAGGTGAGCGCGAGCTCGTTCAGCCCGGCGAGGTTCCCCGTCCGGCCGTCGATCTCGCCGCGCAGGACCGGGGCGTCGCCGCCGACGTCGTAGACCAGCAGGTCGGCGTGGTCCGTGCCGGTCTCGCCGACCACGAGCGTGTCGCGGGCGGCCGCGAGCGCGGGAGGCCGGGCGTGTACGCGCCCGAGCGTCACCGGTTCCGGCGCCGCCACCGTGAGGTTCAGGCCGACGGCGCCGCCGTTCTCGCCGCCCTCCTCGCCGCCGCAGCCGTGTCCCACCCACAGCCAGTCGCCGGACAGGGCCAGCGTGGACGGGCAGGGATGTGCGGACAGGTCGAGGCGCCGGATGACGGTGTTGCTCGCGGTGTCGATCTCGGCCACCTCGTTCGAGCCGGGGAGCGAGGCGTACAGGCGGGTGGCGGCCGCGTTCAGGGCCAGCCGGGCCACGCCCGGCAGGCCGGTGATGACGTCGCCCGTGTCGTTTCCGTCCATGTCGGCCACCATGATCCGGTCCGCGGCGGAGACGAACACCCGGCCACCCCCGGCGGCGAGGTCGGCGGTGAAGGAGGTGATGCTCACCCCGAGGTCTCTCGTGGTGTCGGTGGCCGAGGCGACGGTGGCCGGCACGGTGAGCAGACCCGTGATCAGGGCGGCGGCGCCGCAGGAGGCGGCTAATCGGCGGACCAGCGGATGGGGCACGTGGGGCCTCCCAAGATCGAAACAGACGTTCCCATGACGTCCTACCGGTGCTCCCACGTCAAGACCGCGATCTCACCGGAAACTCGACCCTCCGTGATACCGCCAGGTCGACGCGCCCGCGCGGCTTCAAACTGTGATCAAGCACGCCCTGGTCCGGCCGGCGCGCAGGGCTCCTTCGCGTACGGAAGGAGTCCTGCCGGTTTCGCTCGGTCGCGGGTCCCGCGTCGCCCGCTAGTAGTCCTGGCAGGGCAGGCCGTGGGACTCGTAGCCGCCGCCGGGCTTGTGGTACCAGAGCTGCGCGCACAGCCGCTTGCCCGCGACCTCCGACACCCGGCCCTTCAGGAACTCCCTGGTGCCGCCGCTGTAGGAGTAGTCGCCCGTGCCGCCGTACCGTGCGCCGGTCGCCCAGTACCAGATGTCGATGTGGTAGGTCCCGCTGACCCCGGTGTTCTGCTGGACGCTGACGCGGCGCGTACCGGCCGGATCGGTGTTCGAGCCGATCCACATCCAGCCGTTGCCGCCGGCCGCCGCGGGCGGCGCGCCGATGGCCGCGACGGTTCCGGCGAGCAGGACGCCGAGCGCCGCACTGATCATGCTCCGCCGCATCGTGCCGCGTCGCCTCGATCTCGTTGTCACGTGAACCTCCATGGTCCAGGCCGTCGTACGGATGCGAGATGGTGCGGAGCGCTCCTCTGCCGATGCTGCCGCGTGGGGCGTGTCTTCGACAGGACATTGACCGGCCATCTGCCGCCTCTCCGGGCTGAGCAGAGGTGATGCCGTACGGGTATCACCGGATGCAGAAATGCACTTGGACGGGAATCGTCGCTCGTCCCTAACCTGGCGGCATGAGCATGTCCCGTTACTCCCCGCAGGAGCTCGCCGCCCGGCTCAGGAGCGGTCTGTTGTCGTTCCCCGTCACGCACTTCACCCCTGACCTGCGCTTCGACGAGGCGGGCTACCGCGACCACCTGTCCTGGCTGAGCGAGCACCCGGTGGCCGGGCTGTTCGCGGCGGGCGGCACCGGTGAGGGCTTCTCACTGACCGGCGAGGAGATCGACCGGGTCGTCCGGGCGGCGGTCGGCGAGGTCGGCGGCCGGGTCCCGGTCATCGCGCCGGCCACCGGCGGCACCGCCACCGCCGTCGCCCAGGCGCGCGCCGCCGAGGCGGCGGGCGCGGACGGGGTGCTGCTGATGCCGCCCTACCTCACGGAGGCCGGTCAGGACGGGCTGGTCGAGCACGTGTCGGCGGTCTGCGCCGCCACCGGGCTCGGCGTGATCGTCTACAGCCGGGCCAACGCGGTGCTCACCGACCGCGCCGTCGAGCGGCTGGCCGCGCGCAACCCGACGTTCGTCGGGCTCAAGGACGGCGTCGGCGACATCGAGAACCTCACCCGCGTCTACGCCGCCGTCGGCGAGCGGCTGGCCTACATCGGCGGCCTGCCCACGGCCGAGACCTTCGCGCTGCCGCTGCTGCAGCTCGGCGTGAGCACGTACTCGTCGGCGATCTTCAACTTCCTGCCGGAGTTCGCGCTCGCCTTCTACGCCGACGTCCGGGCGCAGGACCACGCGGCGGTCTACCGGCGCATCCGGGAGTTCATCGTGCCCTACCTGGACATCCGGGACCGGACGAAGGGGTACGCCGTCTCGATCGTCAAGGCGGGCCTCGCCGCCGTGGGCCGCCCCGCGGGCCCGGTCCGGCCGCCGCTGCAGAACCTGACCGACGCCGAGCTCGCCGAGCTGACCCAGCTCATCGGCAAGATCTCCCCAAGGATCGCCTAGCATCACAAGATGGCCGGGATGACGGTGATCGAGTGCGCGGGCAGCCCTCTGGAGATGGGGCGGGCGCACGGCGAGCAGGCGCGGCCCGTCGTGCGGCGGGCCCTGGAGGCGTGGCGGGAGGTCACCGCCCCGTCGGGCGTGGCCGGGCTGCTCACCGGGTCGCCGCTGCTCGGCACCGTCCGGCGGCTCATGCCGGAGCTCGCCGACGAGCTGCGGGGGATCGCCGAGGGCGCGGGCGTGCCGTTCGAGGACGTCGCCGCGTACAACTGGATGGACGAGGGCTGGTGGATGCGCCGCCGGCACCTGCGCGAGCACGGCTGCAGCGTCGTCGGCGGGCAGCCGGCCGGCGGCCCCTACCTGGCGCAGAACATGGACCTGCCGACGTTCATGGACGGCTCCCAGCTCGTGCTGCGGCTGCGCCCGCAGGACGGGCCCGAGCAGGTCGTGCTGACCTCGGCCGGGCTGCTCGCGCTCACCGGCGTCAACGCGGCGGGCGTCGCGGTCTGCGTCAACACGCTGGGCATGCTGAGCGGCGACCCGTACGGGCTGCCGGTGGCCGCGGTGATCCGCGGCGTGCTGGCCCGCCGCGACCGGGCCGCCGCGGTGGCCTTCCTGCGCGGCGTCGGCCACGCCAGCGGCCAGCACTACGCCGTGGGCGACGCCTCGGGCATCGAGAGCCTGGAGTGCTCGGCGGCCGGCGCGGTGCCCGTGCCGCTGCGCGAGGGCCGCCTCATCCACACCAACCATCCGCTGGCCAGCGACGACCTCGACGCCGGCGCGCTGGACCGGCTGCGGGAGACGGGCCGCGTACGCGACTCGGAGAACCGGCTGCGCTTCCTCGACGCCGCCCTGCGCCCGGACGGCACTCCGGGTGAGGCCGAGACGGTGCTCGCCGACGACACCGTGCCGATCTGCGTTCCCGGGGTGCCCGAATGGCCCACGCGCACGTTCGGCTCGGTCGTCTACGAGCTGGGCGGGGCGCCGCGGGCGCGGATCAGGCCGGGCCTGCCCGGCCGGGCGCAATGGCTCGAACCGGGCTGGGCGGGCTGAGCGCTCAGCGGTAGTAGCCCTCGACCGGGACGCGGGCCTCGTCGTGGAGCGCCGGGCCCTCCTGCGGCACGTGCGGCCAGGCGGCGCCGCCCGGCTTGAGCTCGCCGAGCTGCCCCTCCGACAGGGCATAGACGACGCGTCCGAGGCCGCTGCGCTGGATCGCCCCCGTGCACATGCCGCACGGCTGGCAGCTCGTGTACATCGTGGTGGCGGCGGCGGTCGCGGGGTCGAGCTCGCGGGCCGCCCAGACGGCCAGCTTCAGCTCGGGGTGCGCGCTGATGTCGCGGCCGGTGACGGTGGTGTTGCGCTCCTCGGCGAGCACCTTTCCCTGGGCGTCGGCCAGCAGCGAGCCGAACGGCGGGTCGCCCGCCGCGCGGGCCTCTGCGGCCAGCTCGATCGCCCGGCGCAGCAGCGATTCCTCGTCCGGTGTCATGATTGCTCCTTCCGTAGGTCCGTGTGGGCGGCGACGTCGGCGAGCATCCGCCATTTGGCCGCCGGGTGAAGGGTCTCGGCCGGGTCGCCGTCGAACGGGTCGAGGACGACCGTGTCGGCGCCGAGCCGTTCGAGCTCGGCGAGGTCCGCGGTGACCTGCTCGATCGTGCCTTCGCCGGCCCGCCGGTCCGGCGAGGTGACGGGCGTGGCGGTGATCCGCAGGTGGATGCGCGGGGCGAAGGCGGGCACCGGCCGGTCGCCGGCGATCGTCCGCATCCGCTCCACCGCCTCGCGCAGCCACGGCAGGGTGTTGCGCAGCGGGTGCCAGGCGTCGCCGAGCCGGACGGCCCGGCGGATGCCGACGTCGCTGTTGCCGCCGATCCACAGCGGCAGCGGGCCCGCGCGCAGGTCCTCGGTGTCCTCGCGGGCGGCCCGCAGGGCCCGCAGCACCTCGTCGGTCAGCTCGCCGCGCCGCTCGAACGGCACCCCGAGCGCGGCGAACTCCTGCCGCGCCCATCCGGAGGCCACGCCGAGCACCAGCCGGCCGCCGCTCAGCCGGTTGAGGTTGGCGGCCATGCGGGCGGTCAGCAGCGGGTGCCGGTAGGGCGCGATGAGCACGGTCGTCCCGAGCCTGATCCGGCCGGTGACGCCGGCCAGCCAGGAAAGGGTGGTGAACGGCTCGTAGAACGGCGCGGGATATTGCGCGGCGACGTCCGGCGTCACCACGACGTGGTCGGAGACCATCAACAGGTCGAAGCCGAGGCCCTCCACGGTCTGCGCCCACGCGCGCAGGACGCCCGGGTCGGTGCCGGGGCCGAAATTGGGGACGTTCACGCCTAGTCGCACCGGTTCAGGCTATCCAGGCGGCCTGGCCGGGAGTAAGGGATTTCTCCCGGTATGAACGGCTGTTGGCCGGGATTATCCCGGTAGATTGGCCGGATGGCCGAGAACATCGACGCGACCGACTGGGCGATCCTGGCCGAGCTGCAGCGGGACGGGCGGATGCCGTTCACCGAGCTGGGCCGGCGGGTACGCCTCAGCTCCTCGGCGACCACCGAACGGGTGCGCCGGCTGGAGTCGCTGGGCGTCATCACCGGCTACCGCGCCGAGGTGGACCTGGAGAAGGCCGGGTTCGCGGTGCTGGCCGTGGTGCGGCTGAAATATCCGGGCAACCGGCACGAGCCGCTGCACCGGCTGCTCGCCGAGCGTACGGAGATCCTGGAGTGCCTGCGCACCACCGGCGACGACTGCTACACGCTGAAGGTCGCGGCGTCCTCCATGCGGCACCTGGAGCGGCTGGTGGGCGAGCTCGCCGAATTGGGCAGCACGACCACGAGCGTCGTCTACAGCCAGCCCCTGCCCTACCGGGGCCCGCGGCCCGCTTCCTAGCCGGTCCCCCAGACGGGCCGTCCCGGGTCGGCCGGGGGCAGCTCGGCCAGGATCTCCGCGATGGTCGCCCAGTCGGCCACCTGGACGACGTCCGCCATGAGCCGCAGCCGCTCGGCGATCTCCTGGTGGGCGCCGAGCCATGTCTCCACGCCCGCCATGACCTGGCCGGTGACCGCCTCGTAGCCGCCGGCGCCGCCCTCTCCCTTGGAGAAGGTCGTGCCGAGCTTGTCGCCGCCCCAGAAGGCCCCGATGGCGTTCAGCTCGCCGGCCGCCTCGCGGACGAACTCCCCCAGCGCCTCCCGTTCCAGGTCGTAGGCGTCGGCGGCGGAGCGGAGGTGCTTCTTGTGGATCTCCACGCCGCGCTCAGCCTCCCGCCGGTTTGTGGGCCATCGTGAAGTACAGCAGCATGCGGCCCAGGGTCTCCTTCCAGGTCGGCACCAGCTCCTCCCCCGACTGCCCGTTCATGGCGTCGTAGGAGGGGCCGTAGCCGAGGGAACCGCCGGCGAGGCGGCTCAGGAAATACTGCACGTCCGCGTTGGAGCTCACCTTCCTGGCCACCGGCGCGGCGGCGTCGAACACGCCGTAGAAGGCGACCGACGCGGCGAACTCCTTCAGCGCCTGCCTGGCGTTGTCCCCCAACGAGCCGGGGTCCTCGCCGCGCGCCGCCTTCACGCCCGCGACCACGGCCACGTCGCCGACGGCGAAGAAGGCGCTGCCGATCGTGTACTCGGTCAGCTTGGCCGCCACGATCCGCGCGACGGAGTGCTCCAGCAGCCGCGCCAGCATGCCCGCCTGGGCGCGGCGCATGAGGAACTGGGTCATCTGGTACGCCGCCCCCGCCTGCCACGGGAAGGTGCTGATGAAGACGAAACTGGCGAAGTTGGCCCACGCCAGCGTCCAGTACGCGTGCCTGGCCGTCTCGATCGCGTCGGCGTACTCGGCGCAGGCCTCGCTGTTGTCCCTGCAGCGGCGGGCGAGCCTGGCGGCGTAGCCGTCGCCGGGGTCGGGCGGGTAGAGGCCGGGGGTGACGGCCTCGCGGAACTCGGGCACGCCGCCGCCCTCGTTCCTGCGCCACACCGAGGCCGCGGCGCCGTACGTGTGGCCGGGGCTGCGCTCGACGCGCTCGGCCAGCCGCGCCCAGACGGCGGCGGCCTGGCGGGCCTTGTCCGGATCGCCTTCGGGGTAGTCGACCGCCAGCATCTGGAAGACGAAGGCGGCGATGCCGAGGGTGCCGGCGCCGTAGACGCCCGCGCGGCCGGGACTGATCATCGGGCCCGCCTCCGCTCGCGGGCGGGCGGCGCGCTCTCGGGCCGCGCGTGCTCCAGGGGCGTGCCGGCGAGGAACGGCGCCACCAGGTCGGCGGCCCTCTCCCCCGCCGCCTGGGCCGCCCGCGCGGACGCCCGCAGGATCGCCTCGGCGAGCCGGTCGGAGCCGAGGCGCATGGCACGCGGGTCGTTGGCGAGCCCGGTGAGCGCGCCGTCCTGCGTCGTCTCGGCGACGACCCGGCCGTCCGCGGCCTCGCCCCGTCCCCTGACCTCGGCGAGCCGGTCGCGCAGCGCCTCCAGCGCCGCGAGGTCCCGCCGGTGGTCCGCCAGCAGCCTGCCGAGCTCGGTGTCGTCCGCCTCCATGATCTTCACTATAACTGGTAGGGATTACATCTTTAGGCGGGTAGCGTGGCCGCATGGTGATCGTCGTGACCGGCGCCACCCGCGGCATCGGCCGCGGCCTCGCCGAGCAGTTCGCCGCCCGCGGCCACCAGGTCGTCACCTGCGGCACCACCGGCGGCGACGTGATCGCCGACGTGACCGACCGCGACCAGGTGCGCCGGGTCTGGGACACCGCCGTGGACCGGCACGGCCGGGTCGACATGTGGATCAACAACGCCGGCGTCACCCATTCCCGGCTCCCGCTCTGGGAGCTGCCCGCCGGCGAGGCCGGGCACGTGCTCGACGTCAACCTCAACGGCGTCGTCAACGGCTGCGCGGTGGCCGTGCGGGGCATGGCCGCCCAGGGGCACGGCCATGTGTGGAACATGGAGGGCCTCGGCAGCGACGGCCGGGTCGTGCCGGGGCTGGCCGTCTACGGCGCGAGCAAGCGGGCGCTGACCTACCTCACCAAGGCGCTGGCCGCGGAGGTCCCCCCTGGGGTCTCCGCCGGGCTGCTGAGCCCCGGCATGGTGGTCACCGACCTGCTCATGCGCGACGCCGGGCCGGCGCCGAGCCGGGCGTTCCTGCTGCTCGCCGACCGGGTGGAGACGGTGACGCCGTGGCTGGCCGAGCAGGCGGTCGCGCGGGCCCGCAACGGCGCGCACGTACGCTGGCTGACCAAACGCAAGGTCGTCGCCCGCTTCGCCCTGGCCCCGTTCACCGGCCGCGACGTGCTCTCCTGAGCCCGCAACGCCGGAACTCCCGCCGGCCGGGGGCCGGCGGGAGCCCTACAGGGAGGTGCTCAGCGCAGGTTGAAGGCGCGCAGCGCGGTCTGCTTGACGCGGTTGCCGGCCGCGTCCCACGCCTCCACCTTCAGGCTGACCGCGCCCTTCGTCGCCCGGTACGCCGGGTACGTGGCCGAGGCGGTGTAACGGCCGTCCCGTCCCTTCCTGAGATCGGCGGGCCGCCACGTGGCGCCGTCGTCGGTGCTGGTCCACAGGCGTACGCCCGCGATGGCGGGCGTCCTGCCGCCCGACGGCCCGTGGTAGGCCTCCAGCTCGAACGTGTGCCGCCGGCCGGCCGCCACCGTGTTCCGCTCCGACAGGGTGCCGCCGAGGTCGTAGCTGACGTAGACCGCCGGCACGGTGCGGCACTGCTCCACCGCCCCGTCGATCCACCAGGCGTAGCAGTTGAGCCCCGGCTGCGTCTGGTCCTTGCCGGGCGGGGCGGTGAACGTCCACTCGATGTCCTGCAGGTCGTTCTTCGCCGTCAGCCGGTAGGCGCCCTTGCCCTCGGGCAGCGGGTAGCGCGGCAGCTTCATGAACGGGTCGACGGGCGTGTTCGGGATCTCCTTGCCGTCGCGGTAGAGGTGCAGGTCGTAACGCGGCTGGATGTCGCCGAAGACGACGCCGTCGTCACGCCCCTCCCCGACCCCGTTGACCATGGACGGCGTCACCCACAGGTTGCCGTCGTGCACGCAGATCGCGCACGGCATCCCGATGAGTGCCGTCATGGGCGGGGCGTCCCGGTCGCCGAGCCGGTACAGGCTCTCGCCCGAGGTCGCGGCGCCCGGCACGCTCGGCAGGGCGAACCACTGCTGGACCGTGCTCCCGGCCTTGTCGAAGACCTGGGTGCGGAAGCGGGTCTCCTCGACGTCCTGGACCGGGTCGGGGGTGATGAGCGCGGAGACGCCCCCCTGGTTCACGACCTTGGGATCGAGCGGCCAGATCCACTGCGGCCTGCGGTCGGGCGCCGGGTAGGACCAGTGCAGCTCGTTCGAGGCGGTCGAGGTGTAGGAGACGTCGTCGGGCCGCCACGCGCTGCGCCAGTTCATGTAGTTCCGGTACGGCCCTGCGTGCACGTCGAGGTCGACGCGGTGCATCTGGCGTTCGGTGACCTTGTAGCGCATCGAGTCGGGGACGCGGCCGTCGGCGTACGGCTTGAACACGTACGAGTACGGCGTGTTCGGCGTGCTCACCACGTCGATCGTGACCTGGCCGCGCCGGACCGCCTCACGGATCTTGGTGCCCTCGGCGTTCGAGACGTAGGCGACGGGGATGCCGACCGGCTTCGCCGGCCCGGTGTTCGGCTTCTGGGCGATGCCCAGCGGGATCGGGCACCTGCCGCGCTCCTCGTTGAAGGCCAGGACGCCGGCCGCGCCCGCGTCCCTGACCGCCGACGTACGCTCGACCTGCAGGCCGCACTCGGGGCCGAACACGCCCTCGGCCAGCTCGGCGTCGATCAGGACGAGCGCGCCGCGCACGTTCTTGCCCGCGAGGTCCTCGGGCCGGCCCTTGCCCCCGTCCACGACCCGCAGGCTCTTGTTCGGGAACGGCACCCAGCCGGGGTGGAGCTCGGCCCGGTCGACGATGTGGACCCGGGAGACCGGGTGCAGGGCGACCGGCTTCGGCGTGCGCATCGTCATGCTGACCTCGGGCACGCCGAGCTCCCACTGACCGGTGAGGCGGAAGCCGCCCTTGGTGACCCGCTTGGTGGGCAGCGCCCAGGCCTTCTCCCACGCGCCGACCGGACGGTTGACCGGCAGGGCGCCGCCGTAGACCGCGCCGCTCGGCAGGGTCCGCTGGAAGAACAGGTCGTAGCTGTTGTTGAGCGGCTGCGCGGTCTTCGGCGCGTCGAACGAGATCTCGGTGGCCTTGCGAGCGTCGAGGGTGATCTCGGTGTCGCCGGTGACGGTGACCTCCGGCTCGAACAGCCAGGCCCGGTTCGCGCGGTCGTCGCCGTCCACCCAGTCCAGCACCTGGACCACGCTGACGGTGCCGACCGGCACCCGGGTGACGACCAGGCCGGTGTCGTGGATGCTGTGCGGGCCGAGCTCGCCCTTGGTGCCGTCCACGTCGACGACGCTCATGGCGGTCGGGGTGCGCGGCTTGCCGTCCCGGTCGAGGGTGCGGATCGTGAGGTTCACCTTGGGGACGTCGCGCACCGCGCCGAGCGGCGTGGTGAGCCGTACGTCGCCGCCCGCCTCGGCGGTCACGGCGCCGCTGTAGGTGCCGAGGCCGAGCCCGGACGGGTCCAGGGTGACCTTGGTGCCGGCGGTGCCGCCCGCCGGGACGGTCAGCGTGGACTCGGCGAGGCTCACCTTCGCGCCGCCGCTCATGGCCGCCTTCAGCGCGAGCGTGACGGGCTCCTTGCCGAGGTTGGTGTAGGTGACCTCGCCGGTACGCGGCTCACCGTCCCCCTCCAGCAGGCCGAAGTCGACGCCGCCGCCGGTCGCGAAGACCTGCTGGCGGGTGGCCCGCTCCAGGTCCACGCGGCCCGCGCCCTGCTCGTAGACGGTGAAGCCGTCGTCCTTCGCGGTGGACATCAGGGCGGACTTGAGCTGCTGGGCGGTCCAGCCGGGGTGCTGCTGGGCCATGATCGCCACGGCGCCTGCCACGTGCGGCGTGGCCATCGAGGTGCCGGAGGCGGCGGTGTAGCGGTCGTCCACCGGATTGCCCATGGAGGTGCCCGCGGCCCGGGCGGCCACGATGTCCACGCCCGGCGCGGCGATGTCCGGCTTGAGCGCGCCGTCGCCGACCCTCGGCCCGCGGCTGGAGAAGCCGGCGAGCTGGTCGCTCTTGTCCACGGCGGCCACGGTCAGCGCCGCGTCGGCCGCGCCGGGGGTGCTCACGCTCTCATTGGCGCCGACGTTGCCCGCGGCGATCACGAACAGGGTGCCGGTCTCGGCGGTCAGGTCGTTCACGGCCTGGCTGAGCGGGTCGGTGCCGTCGGTGGGCGGGCCGCCGAGGCTCATGCTGACCGCCTTGGCGCCGCTGCGGGCGGCCCACTCCATGCCCTCGATGATCCACGACTCCTGGCCGGAGCCGCCGTTGTCGAGCACCTTGCCGACGACCAGCTTCGCGCCGGGCGCGACGCCCTTGTTCCTGCCGCCGGAGGCCGCGCCGGTGCCGGCGATGGTCGAGGCGACGTGGGTGCCGTGCCCCTGGCCGTCCTGCACCTCCTGGTCGGGGACGAACGACCTGCTGTCGGCGATCTTGCCGGCCAGGTCGGGGTGGGCGAGGTCCGCGCCGGTGTCCAGGACGGCGACGGTCACGCCGGTGCCGTCGTGGCCGCGTTCCCATGCCCGGGGCGCGCCGATCTGCGGGACGCTCTGTTCGAGGTCGGCCTTGACCTTGGCGTCCAGCCAGATCTTGGCGATGCCGCCGCGCAGGCTCTTCGCGGTGCTCTGCTGGGCGCGCACGGCCTCCCAGAACGTGCCCGCCTCGCCCTTGGTGACGTCGAGGGCGGCGGCGTGGATGCTCTCCAGCGTACGGGTGGGCTCGCCGGCGGGGATGGCCGCGGCGGAGCGCTTGACCTCGGCCTCGGGCCGCCCGCCGGGGTACTGGACGATGACCGGCAGATGCTTGGTCGCGTCGTCGGCGTAGCCGTTCTCGGCGAGGTACTTGACGTCGAACAGCCGCTTGTCCAGCAGCCCCGCCTGGATGGCGGCGACGGCGTCGTCCGGCAGCACGTGGACGCCGTCCGGGGTGAACTGGGTGAACAGGTTGATCCCCTGGCGGGTGCCGGGGGCGGGCTCGACGCGGTACTTGCCGGGGACGGTCTGGGTGAGCTGGACCTTGTCACCGGTGATCAGCGTGACGACCAGGCGGCGGGCGCGCACGCCGGTCAGGGGGACGGTCTGCGCCTCGTTCCGCGCGTCCTGGGCAGCGGCGGTGGGGGCGGGGGCCGGGGTGGTCGCGGCGGGGGCGGGGGTCGCGGGCGACAGGACCGTCAGCACGGTGACGGCGGTCAGCAACGCGCCTGCGCGGCGCGCTAACGGGGGGCGGGGCAGCGCCATGGGCGGCCTTTCTGAGGGGGGCTTTGCGGCGATCGACCGGCGGACGTGGCCCGCCGGGTGGCGGTTCAGACGGGCTCGAAGCCTTCGGGCAGTCCCGATGGCGGCACGGGGTCCGCGGATGCCGGGGGCGCGGAGGTCAGGCCCGCAGAGGTCAGGCCCGCAGAGGTCAGACCGGGGGTCAGGCCCGCGGAGGTCAGGTCCGCGGGGGCCGGGTCCGTGGGGGGTGGGTCGTGGGAGGCGGGCTCGCCGCCGGGGTCCTGCCGGCCCGGACGCGGCGCTGGTGGGGTTTCGGACACGGGGAAAGTGTCGCGGCGGCGGCACGGAAGGGGGAATGGGGAGCCCTATGGGGAAAAATCCCCATTTGGGGGGCGACATGGAGAACCCCATAGGGGATCAGGGAGACCACGCGAGGGACGACGCGGGAAACCATGCGAGGGGCGACGTCGGAAACCATGCGAGGGGCGACGTGGGAGACCAGCCCCGGAAACGGTGTCGGGAGCCTCGCCGGTCAGGGAGGTCCCGGGCGGGCCTCAGTCGAGGAGGCGGGCGAGCTCCGTCCGTGACCGGGCGCCGACCTTGCGCATCGCCGCGCTCACATGCTTGTCCACCGTCTTAGGCGACAGGAACAGCTCCCTGGCGATCTCCTGGTTGGTCAGCCCCTCCGCCGCCAGCCGGGCCACCTGCTCCTGGCGGGCCGACAGCACGTGGTCGTCCCCGCCGCGTGCCGGCGCGACCGGCGACGGGCGGAGCCCCCACCGGCGGCCCAGCCCGGCCGCGCGGTCCAGGTCCCAGCGGGCGCCGAGCTCCCCGTACAGGGTGACGGCCCGGCCGAGCCGGGTGGCGGCGGCGGGGTCGTCCAGGGTGAACAGGCAGGCGGCGGCCTGCTCGTGGGCCTGCGCGGCCTCGTACCTGGCGGGGACCGCCTCGAAGGCGTCCGCCGCCGCGGCGAACTCGGCGGCGGCCTCCGCCTGCCGCTCGCCGGCTGCGGCGAGAAGGCCGCGGGCGTACGCGAGCGACGGCCCGGCCAGCGGGGCGTCGAGCCCGTCGAGGCGGGCGGCGTACGTGGCGACCGTGTCCGCGGCGTCCCCGGCCCGGCCAGCCGCGAGCAGCGCCTGGGTGAGCGCGGGCAGCGTGCGGACGGCCACTGGCCACAGGCGCGCCGCCTCCCAGTGGACGGCCGCCTCGGCCGCCACGGCGAGCGCCGCCTCCGGCTCGCCCCGGAGCGCGGCCAGGCGCAGCAGCACGGTCAGGGGCAGGACGAGATCGTCGACCTGCCCCCGCGTCTGGGCCATGGCGACCACGTCGAACAGGAACGGCGGCGCCGACTCCGGCCGCCCCTGGATCGCGGCCAGGCAGGCGCCCACCGCGTCCACGATGATCCGCTCGTGCGGCTCGTCGCCGAAGTGCTCGCGCAGCTCCTCCAGCCGCGCCGCGAGGCCGTCCCACGAGCCCTCGACGTAGTCGGCCACGGCGATGATCACCAGGGAGCGCAGTTCGAGCCGTCCCCGCAGGTCGGGTTCGGCGCCGTCCTCGATCGCGGTCGTCACCAGGCGGCGGCCGGCGCGGTGGTGGCCGGGGAACAGGCTGGCCCCGCCGATGGAGCGGTAGGCGTTCACCTCGCGGCGCAGCAGCCTGCGCCCACCGGTCTCGCGCAGCAGGTCCTCGGCCAGCCCGGCCCAGCGGGGGTCGCCGATCACCACGAAGATCATCGCGATCTTGCCGAGGACCAGCATCCGCATGGCGGGGTCGGCCACGGCGGGCAGCGTCGCGAGCGCGCGTTCCAGCCAGGCCATGGCCTCGTCCTGCGGCACGGGGCTCGGCGGGCGGCCCACGCCGACCATGGCCCAGGCGGCGAGGCCGGGCTGGCCGGGCTCCCCCGGGCGACCGGTCAGGTCCTCGGCGGCGGCGGCGAAGGCCTCGCCGATGCGGGCCTCGTCGGTCCGCGTACGTTCCAGGTGCAGCGCGAGCAGCAGGCGCAGCGTGCCGCGGAGCGGGCGGGGCACGTCCTGCTCCAGCGCGGCGGCGATGAGGCCGGCGACGGGCGGGGGGCGCAGCAGCTCCAGTGCGGCCCAGCCGAGCCTGACCGTCAGCTCCGCCCGGCGCGCCGCCGGCGGGTCGGTCTCGCTCAGCATGTCCGCCAGCAGCCGCGCGGCCTCGGCGTCGTCACCCAGTCTGGACGCCTGCTCGGCGGCCTCGACGGCGGTCTCGGCCCACTGCTCCGTACGTCCGGCGTGCCGCAGGTGGTGCGCCAGCCGTCCGAGCGGCACCGGCCGCAGCCCGCGTACGGCGTCGGCGGCCTCGGCGTGCAGCGCCCGGCGGCGGCCGGCCGGGATGGCCTCGTACACCGCCTGCGCCGCCAGCACGTGCCGGAACCCGACCAGGCCGCCGGCGTCCGTGAGCAGCCCGGAGCCGAGCACCTCGTCGATCGCCCCGGCCTCGCCGGCGGCCAGCAGGCCGATGGGCACCGGCGTCTGGAGCACGGCGACCCGCTCGGCCACCTCCTTGGCCCCGGCGGACAGCCGGGCGACGCGCTCCTGCACCGAGGCGCGTACGCCGCTCGGCACGTCCAGCTCCTCCAGGGCGCGGCGCGCCCAGCCGCCCTCCCACCTGATGAGCGTGCCCCGGGTGCGCAGCAGCGCCAGCAGCTCCTGGACGGCGAGCGGCAGCCCGGACGCCCGCGCGCACAGGTGCTCGGCGAACTCGGCCGTCACCTCCTCCGCCCCGAGGATGGCCGAGGCCATGACCCGGGTCTGGGCGGCGTCGAGCGGCGGCAGCACCAGGTGCTCGCGCCGGATCGCGTCGGGGAGACGGGCGGTGATCCCCCGGACCGCGGCGGGCGCCTCCTCCCCCCGGTAGGTCAGGACCACCCGGAGCGTGCCGGGCGGCGTTCCCGGCGGCACGGACATCAGGTAGGTCAGGAACTCGACCGTCTGATCGTCCGCCCAGTGCAGGTCCTCCACGACCAGGACGGCCGGGCCGAGCGCGGTCAGCACCTCGGCGAGCCCGCGGAAGACCCGGTGCCGCTCGGCCGCGCGGTCGTCCAGCGGGGGCGGCGCGGGCGGCAGCGCCGCGGCCAGCTCGGGCAGCAGCTCGCGCAGGGCTCCGGCGACCGGCGACAGGGCGGACTCCCCGAGGTCGGCGGCCCGGCCGCGCAGCGCCTCCACCAGCGCGCCCAGCGGGAACGGCTCCCTGATCTGCAGGCAGGCGCCGCGCAGCACCCGCAGGCCGGTCACGGCGGGGCCGTCCAGCAGCTCGGCGACCAGCCTGGACTTCCCGATCCCGGCCTCGCCCTCGACCACGGCCACGGCGGGGACGGGAGAGGCGACGGAGATCAGCTCGACGAGCCGGGCGAGCTCTTTCTCCCGCCCCACGAGTATCGGGGAGACCATCCGCCCAGCTTGCATCGGATCATTCAACTGCACCCGGAGTCATCGGGCAATGTCATCTCTCGTACTGGTCGTCCGGGTAAAGTCGCGCATGTGATGATCGGCAGCTCCTTGTGGTCATTCGCGCTCGTCGTCGGGTTGCTCACCCTCACGCCGGGACTCGACACCGCCCTGGTCCTGCGGACCGCGGCACTCGGACGCCGCCGGGGCGCGTGGGGCGTGGTCCTGGGGATCCAGGCGGGCACGCTGGTGTGGGGCGCGCTCACCTCGCTCGGCGTGACGGCCGTGCTCACCGCCTCGCACCTCGCGTACGAGGCGCTGCGGTGGGCGGGGGCGGCGTACCTGGTGTGGATGGGCGCGCGGATGCTGATCGGCACCTTCCGCGGGGAGAACCCCGGTGAGGGGGACGAGCCCGAGGCCGCTCCTGCGCTGGACAGCATGACGCGCGGCTTCCGGCAGGGCCTCACGACGAACCTGCTCAACCCGAAGGTGGGCGCGTTCTACGTCGCCGTGCTGCCGCAGTTCATCCCGGCGGGGGCCGCCCCGCTGGCGATGGGGGTGCTGCTCGCCTCGGTCCACGCCGCGCTCGGGCTGATCTGGTCGACGGTGCTGGTCGCCTTCGCCCGCGTCCTGCGCGAACGGCTGAGGACGACCCGCGCGAGGCGGCTCCTGGACCGGATCACCGGGACGGTGATCGCGGCCTTCGGCGTCCGGCTCGCGCTCGGCGACTGAGCCGCCCCGGGCGGGGCTACCAGCCGATCTCGTCGCAGCCGGTGTGGTCGTGCGGCTCCACCTGGAGGGTGGCGTGGGCCACGCCGTGACGCCGGCGGAGCAGGTCGCGGGCCTGGTCGAGCACCGCGTGGTGGTCGTCCTGGTCGGCCGTGACGAGGTGGGCGGTGGCGACGTTCATGCCCGAGGTGAGCGTCCACAGGTGCAGGTCGTGGACGTCGCGCACGCCCTCGATGGCCGCGAGGTCGGCGGCGACGGCGGCGGCGTCGAGCCCTTCCGGCACGTGCTGCCCGAGCACGGCGAAGACCTCCCGGCCGAGCGAGACGGCCCGTACGGCGACGAACACGCCGATGGCCAGCGCGATCAGCGTGTCCCAGAACACCTGCCCGGTCGCCGCGATGAGCCAGCCCGCGACGACGACGCCGACCGAGCCGGCCGTGTCGGCGACGACCTCCAGGTAGGCGCCCTTGACGTTGAGGCTCTCGCGCGCGCCGGCGCGCAGCAGGACCAGTGCGACCAGGTTGACCGCCAGGCCGATCGCGCCGACGACGAGCATCGGCCCGGCGGAGACCTCGGCGGGCCCGCCGATCCGGCCGATCGCCTCGGCGACCACGTAGACCGCGACGCCCAGCATGAGCACCACGGCCAGCAGCGAGGCGAACACCTCGGCCCGGTAGGAGCCGTAGCTGCGCCGGCCGGTCGTGTCGGGGCGGGTGGCGATCCGGGTGGCGACCAGCGCCGCGCCGAGCGTGACCACGTCGGCGGCCATGTGCCCGGCGTCCGACATGAGGGCCAGCGAGCCGGAGAGCAGCCCGTAGACCAGCTCGACCACGAAGAAGCAGCCGATCAGGGCGAACGCGAGCGCCAGCCGCCAGCGGTGCCGCCCGGCGGCGTGCCCGTGCCCATGTCCCTGCCCGTGTCCCGCGCCCATCACCGGTCTCCGGAGCGTTCGGGGTGGATCGCGTCGGTGTGCTCGGTGTGGGCGAGCGCCAGGTCGAGCAGCATCCGTACGTGCGGGTCGGCCAGCCGGTAGTAGGCCATCCGGCCGGCCCGGCGGGCGGCGACGATGCGGTGCGCGCGCAGCAGCCGCAGGGCGTGTGAGACGGCGGACTCGCTCTGGCCGGTGACGGCGGCGAGGTCGCACACGCACAGCTCGCCCTCCAGGAGGGCGACGAGCAGCTTCAGCCGGTTCGTGTCCGACAGCAGGCCGAAGACGTCGGCCGTGTCGGCGAGGTCGTCGCCGGGCGGCATCCGCTCGCGCACGGCGGCGACCCGGTCGGCGTCCACGACCTTGAGTGCGCAGCCGTCCACGGCGGTCACGCTCACATCTGAAGAGTTGTTCATATGTCTATTGTGTCGTTGGGACAGAGGTTGTCAACAGACCCCAAAGACGGCCAACTTTCGTTTGACGGAACGATGGTCTAATGTTCGGAACGTGTCGCGAGCCACCCCTGACGACCCCGCCGCCGAGACCCGGCTCGTCGGGTCCGACCGCGTGCTCGCGGTGCTCGCCGAGCTGGCCCGCCATCCCGACGGCATCGGGCTGGAGGAGATGGCGCGGGCCGTGGCGAGCCCCAAGCCGACCGTGCACCGCGCGCTGGCGGCGCTGCGCAGGGCCGGGTTCGCCGCGCAGCACGGCCACGGCCGCTACGTGCTGGGCGACGAGTTCCTGCGGATGGCCTTCGCGCACCACGAGGAGCGGCCCGACCACGTCCGCGTCACCCCGATGCTGAAGGCGCTCTGCGACCGGCACGGCGAGACCGTCCACTACGCGGTGCTGGACGGGGCCTCGGTGGTCTACCGCTCCAAGCTGGATCCCCCGATGGGGGCGGTGCGGCTGACGTCCGTCGTGGGCGGGCGCAACCCGGCGCACTGCACCGCCGTCGGCAAGGTGCTGCTGGCCCACGCCTTACCCGACGAGGACGCGGTCCGCGCCTGGGTGGGCGGCCGGACGCTGGAACGCCGCACCGAGCGCTCGATCGGCACGGCCGGCGAGCTGCACGCCGAGCTGACCCGCGTCCGCGAGCAGGGCTACGCGGCCGACGACCAGGAGAACGAGCCGGGCGTCAACTGCGTCGCGGTCCCCGCCTACCTGACCTCGCCCACCTCGCCCAGCGGCGCGATCAGCGTCAGCGGCCTGGCCTACCGCACCCCGCTGCGCGCCCTGATCGACGACCTGCCCGCCATCCGCGCCATCGTCTCCGGGGAGGACCCTTCGTGAACGGCCACCGTGGAGAGCGGCGCCTGCCCACGCCCTACTGGAACCCCTTCTGAAAGAGATCCCCGTGCACCTCATGCGCATCGGCGCGCCCGGCGCCGAGAAGCCCGTCGTCCGCATCGACGAGCACCACTACATCGACGTCTCCGACGTCACCCCCGACTTCGACGAACGCTTCTTCGCCGCCGGCGGCGCCGCGCTGCTCGCCGGCAAGGTCGCCACCGGCCGGCCGCAGGAGTTCACGGGCGAGCGCATCGGCGCGCCGATCGCGCGCCCGCACCAGATCCTGTGCATCGGGCTCAACTACAGCGACCACGCCGCCGAGACCGGCCAGGCCGTGCCCGACGAGCCGATCCTGTTCACCAAGTCGCCCAACACGCTGGTCGGGCCGTACGACGACGTCCGCATCCCGCGCGGCTCCACCAAGACCGACTGGGAGGTGGAGCTGGGCATCGTCATCGGCAGGCGCACCTCCTACCTCGACTCGGTCGAGGAGGCGAAGGACGCGATCGCCGGCTACTGCGTGGTCAACGACGTCAGCGAGCGGGCGTTCCAGATGGAGCGCGGCGGGCAGTGGAGCAAGGGCAAGTCCGCCGAGACCTTCAACCCGGCCGGCCCCTGGCTGGTCACCCCCGACGAGATCGCCGACGTCAGGAACCTCGGCATGTGGCTCGACGTCAACGGGGTGCGCCGGCAGACCGGCACCACCAAGACCATGATCTTCGACCCGTACGTCATCGTGCACCACCTGAGCCAGTTCATGGTGCTGGAGCCGGGCGACCTGATCAACACCGGCACCCCGCCGGGCGTCGGCATGGGCCACGACCCGCAGATCTGGCTCCAGCCCGGCGACGTGATGGAGCTCGGCATCGAAGGACTCGGCAGCCAGCGCCAGAACGTCGTCGGACCGCGCTAGCGCCCGGCCCCCGCACCATCGCACGTCCCCAGTGAAGAGAGCACGACTGTGATCCACGCCCGACCGTCCCGTCTGACCGCCCCCGACCCCGCCGTCCTGTCCCGCGTGGAGGCGGCGGTGCCGGGCATCGCCAGGACCAGGGCGAGCGACCGGCTCGGCATGGCCCACGACGCCTCGCACTACCTGCTCACCCCGGAGGCGGTGCTGGTGCCGGAGAGTGCCGGGCAGGTGGCGGCGCTGCTGCGGACCGGGCTGCCGCTGACGTTCCGCTCCGGCGGCACCAGCCTCAGCGGTCAGGGCGTGAGCGAGCACCTGCTGGTGGACACGCGCCGGCACTTCAGGGACATCGAGGTGCTGGACGGCGGCGCGCGGGTGCGGGTGCAGCCGGGCGCGGTGCTGCGCCAGGTCAACGCCCGCCTCGCGCCCTACGGCCGCAAGCTCGGCCCCGACCCGGCGAGCGAGTCGGCGTGCACGATCGGCGGCGTGGTCGCCAACAACTCCAGCGGCATGACCTGCGGCACGCACGCGAACACGTACCGGACGCTGGAGTCGATGACGCTCGTGCTGGCGAGCGGCACCGTTGTGGACACCGGCGCGCCGGACGCCGACGAGCGGCTGCGCGCGCTCGAACCCGAGCTGGCCGAGGGCCTGCTGCGGCTGCGCGACCGGGTGCGGGGCAACCCCGACTCGGTGCGGCGGGTCCAGGCGCAGTTCTCGCTGAAGAACACCATGGGCTACGGCCTCAACAGCTTCCTCGACCACGACTCCCCCGCGCAGATCCTCGCCCACCTGGTCATCGGCAGCGAGGGCACGCTCGGCTTCGTCGCCGAGGCGGTGCTGCGCACCGTGCCCGCGCATCCGCTGGCCGCCACGGGGCTGCTCGTCTTCCCCTCCCTGGGGCGGGCGATGGCCGCCATGCCGGAGCTGGTGGCCGCGGAGCCGGCCGCGGTCGAGCTGCTGGACGCCGAGTCGCTGCGGGTCGCCCAGGCCGACCCGAAGGCCGACGACGTGCTGCGCTCGATGGAGGTCGCCGGGCACGCGGCGCTGCTGATCGAGTGGCAGGAGTCCGACGCCGACGTGCTGGCCGGGCGCGAGCGGACGGCCGAGGAGGTGTTCGGCGCGCTGGAGCTGGCCGCGCCGGCCCGGCTGAGCCGCGACGCCGGCGGCCGGGCCGCCCTGTGGCACATCCGCAAGGGCCTGTACGCCGCCGTCGCCGGCGCCCGCCCCTCCGGCACCACGGCCCTGCTGGAGGACGTCGCCGTGCCGGTGCCCGCCCTGGCGGACCTGTGCGAGGAGCTGAACGCGCTGTTCGCCAAGCACCGCTACGAGCGCAGCGTCGTCTTCGGCCACGCCAAGGACGGCAACCTGCACTTCATGCTGAACGAGCGCTTCGCCACCGACCTGGAGCGCTACGCCGACTTCACCGAGGACCTGGTGACCGCCGTGCTGGAGCGGGGCGGCACGCTGAAGGCCGAGCACGGCACCGGCCGGGTCATGGCGCCGTTCGTCCGCCGCCAGTACGGCGACGAGCTGTACGAGGTGATGCGCGAGGTCAAGCGCCTGTGCGACCCGGCGGGCACGCTCAACCCCGGCGTCGTGCTCACCGACGCCGACGACGCGCACCTGCGCGACCTCAAGAACGTGGTCACCGTCGAGCCCGAGGTCGACCGGTGCGTCGAGTGCGGCTACTGCGAGCCGGTCTGCCCCAGCCGCGACCTGACCACCACGCCCCGCCAGCGCATCGTGCTGCGCCGCGAGCTGGCCGCCGCCCGCGAGGCGGGCGACCGCGCGCTCGCCCGCGCGCTGGAGGCCGACTACGGCTACGACGCCGTGGACACCTGCGCCGTGGACGGCATGTGCGCGACCGCCTGCCCCGTCGGCATCAACACCGGCGACCTGACCAAGCGGCTGCGCGCCGAACGCCACGGCCGGGCGGCCCGCGCCGGCTGGAACGGCGCCGCCAGGCACTGGGACGGCGTCACCCGGGCGATGAACCTGGCCCTGGACACCGCGGCGGCGGTCCCGCCCGCGCTGGCCGAGGGCGCGAGCCGGGCGGCCCGCGCCGTCACGGGCGCAGAGGCGGTGCCCCAGTGGAGCCGTGACCTGCCCCGGGGCGGAAAGCCCCGCCTCCCGGTCCCGGCCGCCGCGCCCGACGCCGTCTACCTGCCGTCCTGCCTGAACACGATGTTCGCCCCCGCCGACGGCGGGCCGGGCGTGATGGCCGCGGTGCGGCGCCTGGCCGAGCGGGCCGGGGTCACGCTGCGCGTCCCCGAAGGGGTCGCGGGCCTGTGCTGCGGCACCCCCTGGTCGTCCAAGGGTTACACCGACGGACAGCGGACGATGGGCGAGCGCGTCCGCGAGGCGCTGCGGGAGGCCACGGACGGCGGGCGGCTCCCGGTGATCACCGACGCCGCCTCCTGCACCGAGGGTTTCCACCGCCTGGGCCTGGAGTCGGCGGGCGTGCGGGTCGTGGACGCGGTCGCGTACGCCGCCGAGCACCTGCTCCCCCGCCTGACCGTCACCCGCCGCCTGCCCTCGCTGGCGCTGCACCCCACCTGCTCCTCCACGCAGCTCGGCCTGGACGCGGCGATCAGGCAGATCGCCGAGGCCATCGCCGAGGAGGTGGTCGTCCCCCAGGGCTGGCAGTGCTGCGCCTTCGCCGGTGACCGCGGCCTGCTGCACCCGGAGCTGACCGCCTCCGCGACCCGGGCCGAGGCCGCCGCGGTGCGGGCCGGGAAGCACGCGGCCCACGCCTCGGTCAACCGTACGTGTGAGCTCGGCCTGACCCGCGCCACCGGGGAGCCCTACCACCACCTGCTCGAACTCCTCGACCGGTGCACGGGTTCCGCGTGACGCGCCGGCGCGCCCGCTCATGCAGGGAGGTCAGCCCGTGATGAGCGTGACGACGTCCGGGGCGTAGTCGTGGCGGACGCCGTCGGTCCCGTGGAAGACGATCCGCTGCGTGCTCCCCGTGCCGGCCAGCACCGAAAGCGGCACCGACCACCGGTGGACGCCGTCCGAGACCAGCGGGCCGACGCCGGCCACCGCGCTCCACGACCAGTCGCCGGGCGCGCCGGTCTTCCGGTACAGCGTGTCGTTCTCGATCATGTACTCGGCGCCGACGGTGTGCACCGGCCAGCCCGTCCGGGGGTCCTCGTCGGTGTCGACGAAGACGTGGCGGTGGGCGTACGGCAGGGTGAAGCGGGCCTGGTAGATCGCGTCGCCCCCGATCACCGACGCCGTCGCGCCGCTGATCGGGCCGGAGCCGGCCGTCACCGACACCGCGCCCGACCGCGCCGAGACCCGGTCGGTCGTGTCGCGGGCCCGCACCGTGAAAGCGTAGGTGCCGCCGAGGGTCAGGCCGCCCACGGTGACGCCGGTCAGCGTGCCGGGCACGGCCAGCTCGCGCACGCCGTCCCGGTAGACGTCGTAGTACTGGACGCGGTCGCCGGGGTCGGCGTCGGTGGAGGCCGTCCAGCTCAGCCTGACGCTGGTCGGGCCGACGTCCGAGGCGACCGGGGTGCCGGGCGTCGTCGGGGCGTTCGCGCTGGCCGCCGCGGTGGTCACGGTCAGCGCCCGGCTCGCGTCGGAGGTCCTGCCCGCCTTGTCGCGCGCCCTGACGGTGAAGGTGTAGGAGGTGGCGGGCGCGAGCCCGGCCACGTCGTACGTGGTCGCCGCCGGCGCGAAGTCCGCCTGCGTGCCGATCTTCACGCCACCCTGGTAGACGTCGTAGCCGACCGCGCCGGGGCAGAGGGCCGAGGTCCAGCTCAGGCGGACGCTCGTGGCCGTCACCAGGCTCGCCGCCGGCCTGGGGGGCGCCGCCGGGGCCGCGCCGCCGCTGCCCTTGGCCGCCGTGACCTGCTCCGCATGGTACGGCGGCAGCCGGTCCCACGGGTTCGGCAGCACGTCGTCGGTCACGTACACGTAGCCCGCGTTGTTGGCCTTCGACAGGCTCATCACGGTGGCCAGCCCCGACGCGGGCACGTCGTAGACCAGGTGCCAGATGCGCCTCGGGTCGTGGCGGGCCTCCCACGCCGCCGGCAGGTACGGCCCCTGCCGGTCGAGATAGGAGCCGTAGGGGCCCTCGAAGGTGACGAGGATGTCGGCGGCGTCCGCGTAGCACGGGTTCGGGGAGACGCCCGGGTTGGCGATGGTGGTGGCGCCCGGGTGGTATTTCTTCACGTACGCGGTGGCCTCGCGGTAGAGGCTCACCCAGGCGTCGCCGACGCCCGCCGGGCCGCAGAGGCTCTGCGCCTGGTCGAAGAAGATGCCGTCGATCGAGGAGCCGTAGAACCGGTACCACTTGTTGACGTCGGACTGGATCTGCGCCCGCCAGTCGTCGGCCGAGACCGAGCCGAGCCGGGTGCCGAAGCCGGTGGTGCCGAAGTAACCGGTGTCCACGTAGCCGATGACCTTGATGCCGGCGTCGTGCGCGGCCGCCAGCGCGTCGGCGTAGGCGGGTCTGGCCTCGTCGTCCGGGCCGTTGGCGACGTTCGCGACCAGGAGGCCGGCTTTGCCGGCCGCGGTGTTCATGAGGCTCCAGTCGGCGGCGGTGCCGCCGCTCGGCAGGAAGTAGGCGGGCACCGCGACGCGCTGGCCGAGCACGGCGTCCGCCGCCCGGGCGGGCGCGGCGGCGGCCAGCGGAAGGGCCAGGAGCACGGCTGCGAGCACCGTGCGCAGGCGGAAATCGTGCATGTGCGGCCTCTCTCGCTGGAAACAGGGCGTGCGCGCCACCACGACCCTGCCACGAGCACCGCCGCGCCGCCACGTTAAGAGACCATTTCTTCACAGAAAGTCGTCAAGAGGGGCGGGCACGCCGGGGCAGGGGCGGCAGCCGCAGGGCCATGACGGCGATGTCGTCCAGACCGGTCGTCGGAAGCTCGTCCAGCAGGGCGTCGCAGAAGTGGTCCACGGGCCGGGCGGCGAGCCGCTCGGCGGCCAGCCGGAGCCGTTCCAGGCCGCGGTCCAGGTGCTCGCCCGGCCGCTCCACCAGGCCGTCGGTGTAGAGCAGGAGCGTGCCGCCCGGCGGCAGCGGCTCCTCAGCCGACGGCCGCTCCCCGCCGGGGGTGAGACCGAGCAGCGGGCTCACGGCCTCCTCCAGGAAGCGGCCCCGGCCACCGGGCTCGACCAGCAGCGGCGGTGGGTGGCCTGCCACCGCGTAGTCCAGCCGGTAGCCGTCGCCCGCGGGCTCCACGCGGGCGCACACGCAGGTCGCGGTGATCTCGCCGGCCAGCGACTCCATCGCGGTGTCGAGCCGCGAGAGGACGTCCCCCGGCGGCTCGCGGCGGTCCATGGCGAGCGCCCGCAGCATGTTGCGGATCTGGCTCATCGAGACGGCGGCGTTCAGGTCGTGGCCGGCCACGTCGCCGATCACGAGCACCGGGACGCCGTCGGGCAGGACGAAGGAGTCGTACCAGTCGCCGCCGATCTCCGCGGCGGCCGGGCTCGCCCGGTAGCGGGCCACGATGCGCGGGCCGGGCAGGCGCGGCGGCTCGGCCAGCAGGCTGTACTGCAGGGCCAGCGCGACCTGCTGGGTCCGCTGGAACCGGATGGCCCGGCTCAGCGCGTCGTGGGTGTGGTCGAACATCAGGTCCAGCAGCCTGGCGTCCTCCTCGCCGATGGGCGGGCGGTCCCCGCAGGTCACGGCCACGACCACGGCGGGCACGGTCCCGTCGACCACGACGGGCAGGATCAGCGCGCCGTTGCCGCCGCTGTCCCTCACCCACGGCCGGGTGGCGTCGGGGACGACGCCCGGCGGCGGCGAGCCGGCCGGGAACGTCTTGCGCACGGGCCGGCGCCGCCGTACGGCCTTGACGAACGCGTGCCGCCCCGCCAGCCGCTCCTCGACGTACGGCAGCGGGATGTCCAGGCCCTCCCTGGCGGCGGTGGCCAGTCTCCGGACGATGAGCGGCGCCTCGCCCTGGCGCCCGTCGGAGAGGTCGGTGACGAGATAGACGCTGCAGCCGTCGGCCATCTCCGGCACGATCACCCCGGCCAGCGCGTTCAGCATCTCCTCCAGGCTGCGCAACTGCGCGGTCACCTCGGCGGCGCGGTCGAGCAGGCGCTGCGCCCGCTGCTCCCGCCACTGGTCCTCGATGTCGGTGCTCGACCCCACCCACTCGACCACCCGGCCGTCCTCGCAGATGGGCACGGCGCGGAGCTGGAAGTGCCGGTAGCCGCCGTGCGCGGTGCGCAGCCGGTAGACGTGCTCCCACGTCCTGCTGACGTCGTTGACGGCCCGCGCCCAGGACTTGATCGTGGCCCGGCGGTCGTCGGGATGGACCGCCCGCAGCCAGCCCTGGCCGCGGTACTCCTCCCACGTCTGGCCGGTCACCCGCTCCCAGTTCCGGCTCGGCTCGTTCACGAAGCCGTCGCGGCTGGTGACCCAGATGATCGGCGCGCTGATCTCCATGAGGCTCGCCAGCCGGCGCAGGAGGCGGCGGCGCTCCTCGGCGATGGCGGCGATCCGGTGGGCCCTGCCGACCTGGTCGGTCACGTCGATCACCATGGCCAGCACGCCGTGGTCGCCGGGGCCGAAGGAGATCCGCGACAGGCTGGCGGTGAAGAACCGCTCGGGCTCGGGGCGCTCGGCGGAGGGCAGCTCGGGCTCGGCCAGGATCATGATCGGCTCGCCGGTGGCGTGGACGTGGTCCATGCGCGGGCGGTAGTAGCGCCGGACGAACCTGTAGAACGACTCCTCCACCGACACCTTGCCCTTGGGGTCCCTGAACAGCGACCGGAACAGGGCGTTCGTGTAGACCAGCCGGTGTTCGGGGCCCCGCGTCACCACGACGCCGACCGGCGCGGGATCCAGCATCTCCAACGGCAGGCCGCTGTCCTCAGGGCCCTCGTCCGCACCCATGGTGACCTCCCCCGATGGTCACGTGTACGGGTGCCCTACCCGGTGAGTGGCGCTCGATGCCGCCCGCCGGATGTGCAGGATGCACACCGTGTGTAGAGTGCATCCGGACATTAGCCCTAAAAGGGGATAAATTTGCATTCCGCACCATCCTCGCGATCCGGCGGCATCGTCAGCGTGCTCGCCGTGGCCGGCATCGTCGGCTCCCTCATGCAGACGCTGGTGGTGCCGCTGGTCGGCGAGCTCCCCCGGCTGCTCGACGCCGACGCGGCCGACACCTCATGGGTCATCACCGTGACGCTGCTGGTGGGCGCGGTCGCCACCCCGGTCGTGGGCAAGCTCGGCGACCTGTACGGCAAGCGCCGCATGATGCTCGCCTGCTCGGTCCCTCTGGTCGCGGGGTCGGTGGTGTGCGCCCTGGCCGGCTCGCTGATCCCGATGATCGCCGGGCGCGGCCTCCAGGGGCTCGGCGTCGGCATGATCCCGCTCGGCGTGAGCGCGCTGCGCGACCTGCTGCCGCCGCAGCGCGTGGGCCCCGCGATCGCGCTCATGAGCTCGTCGATGGGCATCGGGGGCGCGCTCGGCCTGCCGATCGCCGCGGCCGTCGCCGAGTACGCCGACTGGCGGATGCTGTTCTGGGGCTCGGCCGCGCTGAGCCTGCTGGTCGCCCTGCTCATCTGGCTGCTCGTCCCCGTCACGCCCGCGCACGGCCGCGGCCGCCTGGACGCCGGGGGCGCGCTCGGGCTCGGCGTCGGGCTGGTCTGCCTGCTGCTGGGCGTCTCCAAGGGCGCCGAGTGGGGCTGGACGAGCGGCACCACGCTCGGGCTGCTCGGCGCGGCCGTCGTGGTGCTGCTGCTGTGGGGCCTGTGGGAGCTGCGCGTCCGCGACCCGCTGGTGGACCTGCGCACCACCGCCCGCCCTCAGGTCCTGCTCACCAACGTCGCCTCCGTCCTCGTCGGCTTCGCCATGTACGCCCAGTCGCTGGTCGTCATGCAGATCCTCCAGCTCCCCGAGTCGACCGGCTACGGCCTCGGGCAGTCGATGCTGGCCGCCGGGCTGTGGCTGGCGCCCTCCGGACTGATGATGATGGCGGTCTCCGGGCTCGGCGCCCGGCTGTCGGCCGCGCGGGGGCCGAGGACCAGCCTGTTCACCGGCGCGCTCGTCATCGCCGTCGGGTACGGCTCGGCGTTCGCGCTCATGGGCGCCCCCTGGGGGCTCATGGTGGCCGGTAGCGTCGGCAGCATGGGCGTCGGCCTGGCCTACGGCGCGATGCCCGCGCTCATCATGGGGGCCGTCCCGCAGCGGGAGACCGCCTCCGCCAACAGCTTCAACACGCTGATGCGCTCCATCGGCACCTCGGCGTCCGCGGCGGTGGTCGGCCTCATCTTGTCCCAGATGACGGTGACGACGGGCGGGCACGTGCTGCCGTCGGAGCCGGGGTTCCGCACCGCGCTGCTGGTGGGCTGCGGCGTCGCCCTGGTGGCGGCCCTGGTGACCCTGACCCTCCCCCGCCGCGCCGCCGAGCCCGCCGCCGCTCAGCCCGCCGCCAAGCCCACCACCCAGCCCACCACCACCCCGGCCGTCCCGGTCCGGATCGGGCACGAGGAGCTGGGTCCATGGCGGGACGCGTTCCGCACCCCGGCGCTCGCCCAGGTCACGGCCGAGCCCGAGGACGCGGAGCTGACCCGCCTGCGCGCCGAGAACGCCGAGCTGCGCGCGGAGAACGCGGAGCTGCGCAGGGAGCTGGACGTGCTCATGCGGGGCGTCTCCGCCTGGGTCCAGAACCTGGCCGGCCGGACGAACTGACGGGCCATCGGGGGTTAGTTCGTGGCACGAATTTCCCATACGCTGGGCAGGTGACAGGAGAAGAGGACGGGCGGATCGGCGTGGTGGCCGCGCTGGTCCGCGGCGCGTTCCTGGTGAACGCCGTCTACACCGAGTCCGCCAGGGAGTTCGGCATCACGGCGCAGCAGGGCCAGCTGTTGTGCGTGCTGATGCCGGGGCCGTACGGGATGGGCGAGCTGGGCGCGACGCTGGGGCTGGCCAAGTCCAGCCTGACCGGCCTGGTGGACCGCACCGAGCGCAACGGCCTGGTCCGGCGCGGGACGGACCCGCGCGACTCGCGGGCCGTGCGGATCGCGCTGACCAGGAAGGGCGCCGAGCTCGCCGAGCGGTTCTACGCCGAGACCTGCCGCCGCGTGGAGCGGCTGACGGCGGAGCTGTCCGAGGCCGATCGCGACACGCTCGCCGCGCTGCTCGGCTCCGTCGTGACGGCCAACAAGGTGCCCGTGGTGTTCCAGGAACCGGCCCCGGGAATTGAAGTTCGCGCTACGAACTAATATGGTTCGTAGTACGAACTTACTTCCACGGAAGGCGTCATCATGTCCGCATCCGGCGTCGTCTTCGGTTTCGGCGCGCACAGCGGCGTCGGCGAGGCAGGCGAGCTGCTGCGCCTGGCCGAGCAGGCCGACCGCGACGGGCTCGACCTGTTCTCCCTGTCGGACCACCCCTACCTAGGCAGTCGCCTGGACGCCTACGCCGCGCTCGGCGTCGTCCTCGGCCGCACCCGGCGTCTCTCCGGCCTGGTCAACGTCACCAACCTGCCGACCAGGCCCGCACCCATGCTGGCCAGGACCGTCACGTCCCTGTCCGCGCTGGCGGACGGCCGCGTCGTGCTCGGCATGGGCGCGGGCGGCCTGTGGGACCGGATCGCCGACATGGGCGTTTCCCGGCTGTCGGCCGGCGCGGCCGTGGAGGCGTTCGAGGAGGCGATCGTCCTGGTCAGGCTGCTGTCCGGCGGCGGCCCGCCGGTCACCTTCGAGGGCCGCCACTACCAGGTGCGCGGCATCGAGCCGGCCCCGGTGGCCGCTCCCCCGGTGTGGACCGGCTCCAACGGCCCGAAGTCGCTGGCCGCGACCGGCCGGGTGGCCGACGGCTGGATCCCCGGCCACGCCGCCGACTGGCTGAGCGAGCGCTACCGCACCTCACGGCCCGTCATCGACGAGGCCGCGGCGGCCGTCGGCCGCGACCCGGGCGAGATCCGTACCGTCTACAACCTGCCCGGCCGCATCACCGACCGGCCGCTCGCCGCCACCCGCGACCGCGACGGCCGCTGGCTCGGCGGCTCGCCCGCCCAGTGGATCGAGGAGCTGACCGGGGCCGTGCTCGACCACGGCGCGTCCGGCTTCATCCTCTTCTCCGCCGAGCAGGGCGTCGCCGACCAGGTCTCGCTCGGCCGCTGGGCCGGGGAGATCGCCCCCGCCGTACGCGAGGCGGTCGCCAAGGAGCGTGGCTGAGGGGGCGTTCACCAGCAGAAGGCGGTGATCGTGCCGGTGAGCACGGCGCTCAGGCTCAAGATCACCGATAGGGTGCGCCGGAAGCAAAGGAGCCGCTGACGTGTCACCCTCAACCCCGTTGGCCTGGGCGGCGGCCCTCACCGCCGCGGCCTACCCCACTTGGGACACCTGGAAGAGCTGGTCCGACTGGTCCTCCGCATACACGGCGTCCAGCCTGTCCGAGGTGTACTACATGAAGGACGCCTACGGCGGCTTCACCGAGGGCGTCGTGGGCTGCGTACGCCAGTACGACTCGCTCGACCGCTCCCCGTTCCTGCCGTTGCGCGACGACCTCGCCACGTTCACCGAACTCGCCACGACCTGGGCCGTGCCGGTGCTGGTCGTGCTGGTCGCCCTCTTACGGCGGCACTCGGCGACGGCGGGACCGCGGGCCGCCTGGGCGCTGACGCTGATCGCGCTCGTCCGGCCGCTCTCGGCCGAGCACCAGGGGGACGACATCTGCGATGGCTCGCTGCCCATGCTCACCCCGGACTGGTTCGAGGCCCTCTCCGGCGGCTGGGGGCTCCATGAGTTGTGCCTGCTGGCGGCTGCCCTGCTGGTGCTGCTCGCGTCCGGCTCTCCGGCGCCGCCGGTCTCCGGGCGGCGCGCGCTGAAGGCGATCATGGATGTCCTGGTCGTGTACGGTCTGGTGGCCCTCGCCCCGCTCGTCACCGGGAACGAATCCCTGCGTGCCGGTCTGCTGCACCAGCTCCAGTTCGACGACATCCGCGACCATCCCGCCCGGCTGCTGGTGCTCGTGCTGCCGGTCGGCTACCTCCTGTGGAGGCACGTGGACGTCTCGGGGAGCATGGCGTCCTCTCACCTGGGGGTCAGGGCTCGGCGTACGGGTTGGCGTCCGGGCCCTCGGTGCTGAGCAGCACGGCCACCGAGGCGGGGCCGAGGCCCAGCGCCGCCCGATGCCCGGCCCCGTCCGCGCCGCCGAGCAGCGCGCGCAGCCCGGCGAGCGCGGCGGCTCCGCAGGGCCCGGAGCGTACGCCGAGCGCGGCGAGGTCGGCGGCGGCGCGGGCGCTGCCGGCGTCGCGGACGGCCACCGCGGCGTCCAGCCCGTCCCGCAGGAAGGGCCAGGCGATGCTGGAGGGGGTGCCGCAGTTCAGCCCGGCCATGGTGGTCTCGCCGGTGGCGACGCTGACGGGCGCGCCCCGGGTGAGGCTCGCGAGCACGCACGCCGCCGCCTCCGGCTCGACGGCCACCAGCGCCGGCGGGTTCCCGGAGCGGCGGCTGCGGTGGTGGGTGACGACGGACTGCGCCAGCGACCCCACGCCGACCGGCACGGACACCAGGTCGGGCCCGTCGATCCCGGCGGCGGCGAGCTGCTCGTCGATCTCGGTGCTCAGGGTGGAGTAGCCCTCGACGATCCAGCCGGGGACGCGCTCGTAGCCGGGCCAGGCGGTGTCCTGGACGAGGACCGCGTCCGGCGCGGACGCGGCCTCTGCGGCGCGGTGTACGGCCTCGTCGTAGGAGCCGGGGACCTCCGTCACCTCGGCCCCTTCGGCGGCGATGGCCGCGACGGCGCGCGGATGCACGCCGCGCGGGACGAGGACGCGGGCGCGCTGCCCGAGCAGGCGGGCCGTACGGGCCACGGCCCTGCCGTGGTTGCCGTCGGTGGCGGTCACCAGGGTGACCGGGCCGTCGTCGTCGCGTTCGGCGAGCACCCGGTGCACGGCCCAGGACGCCCCGAGCGCCTTGAACGCGGGCAGCCCGAGCCGCCGCGACTCGTCCTTGACGAAGACCCTGCCGATCCCCAGCTCCGCCGCGAGCGGCGGCAGCTCGGTCAGCGGGGTGGGCGCGTAGCCGGGCAGGGAGGCGTGGAAGCGGCGCACCTCGGCGGGCGCGGGGGCGCACCTCCAGGCGCGGGCGGCGGGCGGCGCGAACCAGGGACTGCGAAGGGAGGCGTTCTGCGGCACTTTCCCAGAGTGCACCGGTACGAGCCGGTCGTGCGTGGGGACACGCGCTAAGATCACCACCAGAAAGCGCTTTCCACCCCCGTCCGACAGCAAGGTGCGCCTCGATGACCCACCCCGTCGTGCCCGCCATCGTCAACCTCGACGTCCCCGGACCGGTGATCAGCCGGCACCTCTACGGCCACTTCGCCGAACACCTGGGCCGCTGCATCTACGGCGGCTTCTACGTGGGCGAGGACAGCGACCTGCCCAACGCCGGCGGCATCCGCCTCGACGTCGTGGCGGCGCTGCGCGCCCTCGACATCCCCAACCTGCGCTGGCCGGGCGGCTGCTTCGCCGACGAGTACCACTGGATGGACGGCGTCGGCCCGAAGGAGCGGCGCCCCTCGATGGTCAACACCCACTGGGGCAACGTCGAGGAGAACAACCACTTCGGCACGCACGAGTTCATGGAGCTGTGCGAGCTGCTCGGCGCGGAGCCGTACATCAGCGGCAACGTCGGCTCCGGCACGGTCAGGGAGATGAGCGACTGGGTGGAGTACCTCACCCGCGACGGCGACTCCCCCATGGTCCGGCTGCGCAAGGCCAACGGCCGCGAGCGGCCCTGGCGCGTGCGCTTCTGGGGGCTCGGCAACGAGGCGTGGGGCTGCGGCGGCCACATGCGCGCCGAGCAGTACGCCGCCGAGGCCCGCCGCTTCGGCACCTACTGCCGCGACCACGACGGCAACACGCTCTACCGCATCGCCGCGGGCGCCAACGCCGCCGACTACGCCTGGACCGAGACCCTGATGAAGCAGCTCGGCGACCTGGGCTGCGCCTACCGGCCCGCGCCGTTCATGCAGGCGCTGTCGTTCCACTACTACACGATCCCCGGCACCTGGCAGGACAAGGGCGCGGCCACCGTCTTCGACACCGACGACCACTACCGCACGATGGTCCAGGCCGCCCGCGTGGACGAGCTGATCACCGGCCACTCCAACGTCATGGACTGCTACGACCCCGGCAGGAACGTCGGCCTGGTGCTCGACGAGTGGGGCACCTGGTGGAACGTCGAGCCGGGCACGAACCCGGGCTTCCTCTACCAGCAGAACACCCTGCGCGACGCGCTCGTGGCGAGCGTGCACTTCGACGTCTTCCACCGGCACGCCGGCCGCCTGGTCATGGCCAACATCGCCCAGACCGTCAACGTGCTCCAGGCCATGATCCTCACCGATCCGGACAGCGGGGCGCTCGTCCTGACGCCGACGTACCACGTCTTCGAGATGAACAAGGGCCACCAGGACGCCACCTCACTGCGCGTGGACCTGCCCGCCGGCACGCCCGAGCGCGCGGTCGGCGACGCGCGGCTCGCCACCGTCTCGATGTCGGCCAGCCGCAAGGACGGCCGGGCGCTGTTCTCCCTGTCCAACCTGGACGCCGACGAGCCCGCCGAGGTCGAGCTGGACCTGCGCGGCGGCGCGCTGACGGAGGTGAGCGCCCGGATCCTCACCGCGGGCAGGCTCCAGGACCACAACACCCCGGACGCGCCCGAGTCCGTCGCGCCCCGTCCGCACGAGGTCACCGCCACGCGCGCCGGCCTGCGGGTGCACCTGCCCGCCCACTCCTTCGTCACCGTGACGGGGCGCCTGGCACCGGACGCCTGAGCTCAGCCGGCCGCCGCGGGCGACGGGTCGGGCCGGGCCGCCTCGGGCGCGTCGCGGCGCGGGCGGGGCAGCGCGAGCGTGACGAGGAGCCCGGCGATCATCGCCGCCGCCGTCAGCAGCACGACCAGGAACTCGCCGTCGGCCATGGCCGCGCGCAGGGCCTCGCCGGCCTTGCCCTCGGTGCCGAGATCGGCGATGAACGTGAAGACGGCCAGGCCGATCGCGTTGCCGATGTTGAGCGCGGTCGAGGCGATGCCGTTGGCCACGCCCTGCTCGTGGGCCGGGGTGCCGGTGGCGGCGGCGATCCACATGGCGGTCCAGACGATGCCCTGGCCGACGCCGGAGACGATGAGACCGGGGACGAGCCGGCCGTACCCGGCGTCGGCGTCGAAGCCGAGCGCGAGCACGGCGGTGCCGACGACGCCGACGGCGAAGCCGGTCAGCAGCGTGGCGCGGTTGCCGAACCGGGTGGCGAGGCGTTCACCGGCCTGGGTGCCGGCGGCGATGGCGAGCGACGGGATGAGGAAGGCGAGCCCGGTCTGCAGGGCGCTGTAGCCGTGGACGCTCTGCATGAGCACGGTCAGGAAGTACGGCAGCACGCCGAAGGTGGCCATGTAGATGAAGGTCACCAGCATGCCGACGGTCAGGCTGCGGTTGCGGAACAGCCGGAAGGGCATGAGCGGGTCGGCACTGCGGGCCTCGACCAGCGCGAAGATCACCAGCAGGACGGCGGCCAGCACGAACGCCCCGGCCACGAGAGGGCTGCCCCAGCCCATCTCGGGCCCTTCGACCAGCGCGAACACCAGCAACGTCGAGCCGCCCGTGACGGTGAGCGCGCCCGGCATGTCGAACCTGCGCCGCTCGCGCCCGGCCGGGTCGCGCGGGATGACGGCGAGGGCGGCGAGGGCGACGATCCCGGCGAGGGGGACGTTGACGAAGAACACGGCCGGCCAGCCGAAGTGCTCGGTGAGCAGGCCGCCGAGCAGCGCGCCGATCGTCAGGCCGCTCGCGCCCGCGCCACCCCAGACGGCGAGCGCGCGGTTGCGCTGCGGTCCCTCGGCGAACAGGCTGTTCAGCAGCGCCAGCGTGGACGGCAGGAGCAGCGCGCCGCCGATGCCCTGGATCGCGCGGGCGACGATGATGACGGCCGGGGTCGTCGCCAGCCCGCCGGCCAGCGAGGAGACCGCGTACAGGGTCAGGGCGAGCACGAAGATGCGGCGGCGGCCCAGCAGGTCGGCCGCCCGGCCGCCGAACAGCAGGAAGCCGCCGGCGAAGACGACGTACGCGCTGACCACGAGTTGCTGGGTCTGGCCGGGGAAGCCCAGGTCGGCGCCGATCTGGGGAAGCGCGACGAACACGATGTTGAGGTCGAGCGCGTAGATGAGCTGGGCCAGGGCGAGGAGCGCCAGGGTCCAGCCGAGTCGCGGCACGGATGGTGTCGACATGGAACGCCCTTCACGGAGGGAGCGGGAAACGAATGTACGAGTACTTACGTACCGTCGTACTATGCCACACCGTTCGACGATCGCAGTACAGTGGGACCATGACCTTCCGCCACCCCGACCGCGACCAGATCCGGATCGAAGACGTGCTGTCGGCGCTGGGGAACTCCGTGCGCCTGGAGGTCGTGCGGGTGCTCGACGCCGGCGGCGAGCACAACTGCACCAGCGTCCTCCACCGGCTGGGCATCACCGCAAAGTCGACCATGACCCACCACTGGCGGGTGCTGCGCGACAGCGGCGTCATCTGGCAGCGGCCCTCCGGCCGGGAGAACCTGCTGGTCTTGCGGCGCGACGACCTGGACGCCCGCTACCCCGGGCTGCTCGACGCCATCCTGTCCGGCGCCCGTGCCGACGAGGCCATCCTGTCGGGCGCCCGTGCCGACGACGCCATCGAGCAGCACGAGCGCGCCGCCGCACCCGCCTGACCCCGGCCCCACGGCGTCCAGGGCCTTGACTGCCGGTGATGTTCGCGTTGACACTCGTGCACAATCCCCTTCGCTCGGCTGTTATCGCGAGCCCGGCCCAGCAGTGTTAGCGCTAACATCCGCCACTCCCCGACAGGAAGGGCCGTACCGCTATGTACCGCAGAAGAGCACTCATCCTGCTCGCCGCCTTATGCGCGGCGCTAGGCATCGGCGTCTCCCCCGCCTCCGCCGCGAACACCGCCTACGTCTTCGCCTACTTCACCGAGTCCCCGAACATGAACGGCGCCAATTACGGCCTGCACCTCGCCGTCAGCCAGGACGGGCTCAACTGGACCCCGCTCAATCAGAACAACCCCGTGGTCACCCCGACCGCCGGCACCCTCGGCCTGCGCGACCCGTTCATCCTGCGCAAGCAGGACGGCACGTTCGTCGTCCTCGCCACCGACCTCAACGGCACCGACTTCGGGCAGAACAACCAGTATCTGCACGTGTGGGACTCCACCGACCTGACCTCCTTCACCGGCTACCGCCGGATCAGGATGCACAACCTGAACACCCACACCTGGGCCCCGACCGCCTTCTGGGACGCCTCCCGAGGCCAGTACGGCATCGTCTACTCGGCGAACAACGGCAGCACCGACGTCTTCATGGTCAACTACACGACCGACTTCCGCACCGTCACCGCCAACCAGGTCTACTTCAGCCCCGGCTTCCCCGTGCTGGACGGCGACATCGTCGTGGACGGCTCGACCTTCTACCTGTACTACAAGAACCTCTCCAACGGCCTGCTGTACGGCGCCCGCTCCAGCACCGGGGCCGCCAACAGCTACACCACGTACACGAGCGGCCTGCGCCAGGGCAATGCCATCGAGGCCCCGCTGCTCGTCAAGAACAACGACGGCAGCGGCTGGCGGCTGTGGGGCGACTCCTTCAGCCCGGTCAACAACGACTACTACGCCTGGTCCACCTCGAACGTCGGCGGCAACTCCTGGACCGCGCTGAACCAGCGCGCCTACACCCCGCCGCTGAACGCCAAGCACGGCTCCATCGCCGGGATCAGCGCCACCGAGTACAACGCCCTCGTCTCCCGCTGGGGACTGCCGGGCTGGACGCGGCTGAAGTCGTCGAACTTCCCCGACCGCTACGTCCGCCACTACGACTACGCGGGACGGCTGGACGCCTACCCCTTCGACCCGTACCAGGACCAGCTCTGGCGGATGGTGCCCGGCCTGTCCGACTCGGCCGGGGTGTCGTTCGAGTCGGTCAACTATCCCGGCCGCTACCTGCGGCACTACGACTACGTGATCCGGCTGGACGCGAACGACGGCACCGCCGCCTTCCGCTCCGACGCCACCTTCTACCGGGTCGCGGGGCTCGCGGACTCGGCCTGGTCGTCGTTCCGCTCGGCCAACTACCCCGACCGCTACCTGCGGCACTTCGACTACCTGCTGCGCATCGACCCGGTCAGCACCGCGACGGACCGGGAGGACGCGACGTTCCGCGTCACTCCCTGATCCCCGCGCCGGTCAGGAGCCGGAGCGCAGCACCTCGGCGGCCTCCTGGTAGGCGGCGGCGGCCCGGTCGAAGTAGTCGTACAGGATCTCCAGCTGCTCCGGCGAGTAGCCGGCCAGGATCTCGCCGACCTTCCGCCGGGCGGGCGCCAGGACCTGGTCGAGCCCGGCGGGCCGGCCCGCCGGCTCGACGATCACCTTGCGGCGGTCGTCGGGGGCGGGGACGCGGCGGACGTAGCCGGCCTGCTCCAGCCGGTCGATGAGGCGCGTGGTCGGCCCGGTGGTCAGCCCGGTGCGGGCGCCCAGCTCGCCCGGGGTCATCGCGCCGGCCAGTTCGAGGACGTTGAGCGCGTACAGGTCGGTGGCGCCGAGGTCGCACGCCTTGGCGCCGGCCTGGCCGTGCAGCATCACCGCGCTGAGATAGCGCCGGTAGCGCCGGCTCGCCTCCGCCTGTGCCCCTGTCGTTGACACCCGGTCCTCCACTCCCTATTCTCTTCCTCAGAGAAGATAAATCTTCAGAGAAGAAACTTCTCCTCTGCAGGCACTACGATAGGGGCTCACCATGACCGGCACCACCACTTCCCCCGACCTCGCCGCCGTCACCGCCGTGCTGCGGCGCAGCCAGGACGCCTGGAACGCCGGCGACGGCGCGGCCTACGGCGCCTGCTTCACCGACGACGCCACCGACGTCACCTTCGCCGGCACCGTCTACCAGGGCGGCGCCGAGATCGGCCGGGCCCACCAGGCCCTGTTCGACAGCTTCCTCAAGGGCACCCGCCTGACCATCGAGATCGTCGATTTCCGTCAGTACGGCGACACCGCCGTCGTGGTCACCCGCGGCGAGGTCGCCAAGGGCACCCCGAAGAAGCTCGGCAAGCTCGCCACCTACACCCTCGTCCGCCAGGCCGGCGGCCAGTGGCGCATCGCCGCCGTCCAGAAGACCAAGCACAAGCCCCTCATGGAGGCCGTCTCCTTCGCCTTCCAGCCCGCCACCCGGCCCGCTTGACCTTCCCCTTGGGACAGACGGCAGCATCGTCGGCACCGGCCACGGCGGCCGGGGACGAGGAGGAGCGGTGCCGCTGCTGACCATCGGGGCCTTCGCCCGCGCCGCCCGGCTGTCGCCGAAGGCGCTGCGGCTGTACGACCGGCTCGGGCTGCTGCGACCGGCGGCGGTGGACGGCGAGTCCGGATACCGGTTCTACGACCCGGCGCAGCTCGAACGGGCCCGGCTGATCGCCTGGCTGCGCCGCCTGGGCATGCCGCTGGCACGCATCCGGCGCGTGTGCGACCTGCCCCCGCCCGCGGCGGCCGGCGAGATCGCCCGCTACTGGGAGCAGGTGCTGGCCGACACCGCCGCCCGCGGCGAACTGGCCACCTTCCTCGTCGACTACCTGTCGGGGAGGGGAAGCACGGTGGACGAGACGGCGAGCCTGCTCGGGCTCCGCTACGCCGCCCGTACCGAATCGGGCCTGGTGCGTACGAGCAACGAGGACGCCGCCTACGCCGGCCCGCGGCTGCTGGCCGTGGCCGACGGGGTGCGGGGCCCCGGCGGGGACCTCGCGAGCGCGGCGGCCATCGACGCGCTGAAACCACTGGAGACCCTGGCCGTGCCGGCCGGCGACCTGCTCGGCGCGCTCTCGGACGCGGTCGGCGCGGCCGAGCGCGCCATCGGGGAGATCGCCGCCTCGGCGGAGACGGGCGAAGAGGCGGTCACCACCCTCACGGCGCTGTGGTGGGCGGGGTCCCGGCTGGCGCTGGTGCACATCGGCGACACCCGGGCGTACCTGGTGCGGGACGGCGAGCTGTTCCGGATCACCCATGACCACACCTACGTCCAGGCTCTGGTCGACGAGGGCCGGCTGACCGTGGAGGAGGCGGCCTCGCACCCGCAGCGCTCGCTGCTCGCGAGGGCGCTGACCGGCGCGGGCGGCGCCCTGCCCGAGCTGTCGCTGCGCGGGGCCGCGGCCGGCGACCGTTACCTGCTGTGCTCCGACGGGCTGTCCGCTGTGGTGCCCGACCAGTCGCTGCGCGAGGCGCTGACCCGGCCGGGCGGGCCGGAGGAGGCGCTCGACGAGCTCATCGCGCGGGCCTACGCCGCCGGCGCTCCCGACAACATCGCCTGCGTCGTCGCCGACGTGGTCGGCCTGGAGGCCCGGCAGGCGGCGGCCGATGAGCACGACGGCAGGTGACGGGCCCATGAACGCCCCGGCCGGAGGGCGAGCGGGCGGCCGGGCGGGAGCGCGGGCGGGCGATCGGACGGGAGGTCGGGCGGGAGCGCGGGCCGGCGGGCGGACGGGAGCGCGGGCGGAAGGCCGGGGCGGGGATGCGGGCGGGAGGCCGGGCGGGGTGCGGGCGCTTGGTGCGTACACGGTTGATCGGCGGCCGCTTGCGGTCGTGGCCTATCGGCGGCTGTGGGCCGCCTCGGTGGTCTGCGCGGTGGGTGGCTCCTTCAGCGTGGTGGCGGTGCCGGCGCAGCTCTTCGCCGTCGCCGGCACGTCGGCGGCCGTGGGCGCGGCGGGGGCGGTGTCGTTCGGCGCACTGGTCGTGGCGGCGCTCTGGATCGGCGCCCTGGCCGACGTGGCGGACCGGCGCACGGTGCTGCTGGGCGCGCAAGTGGGCCTGGCGCTCACGTACGCGGCCCTATGGGCGCACGCCGCGCTCGGCGGGCGCTCCGTTCCCCTCCTGCTGGCGCTGGTCGCCTGCCAGGGGCTGAGCCTCGGCGCGATCATGACCACGATGGGCGCGGTGGTGCCCAGGCTCGTGCCGGCCGAGTTTCTGGCGGCGGCGAGCAGCCTGACGTCCCTGACCCGCTACGCCGGGTCGATCCTGGGGCCGGTGCTGGCCGGTGTGCTCGTTCCGGTGACCGGGGTGGCGACGTTGTACCTGCTGGACGCCGTCGCGCTGCTGTCCGTGGTGTGGGCCGTGCTCCGGCTGCCGCCACTGCCTCCCAACCCCGACCCGGCCGGCCCTACCGACCCGGCCGAGCCTGCCGCCCCGGCGCCCCCTGCTACCCCTGCCGACCCGGCGCCCCCTGCCGACCCTGCTGCCCCTACCGGCTCGGCCGGTAACGGGGCCGGGTCGGCCGGTAACGGGGCCGGGTCGGCCGGTAACGGGGCCGGGTCGGCCGGTAACGGGGCCGGGTCGGCCGGTCACGGGGTCGGGTCGGCCGGTCACGGGGCCGGCGGGCGGCGGGCGGCGGGCGGGCTCGTGCTCGCCGGGCTCCGCTACCTGGCGGGCAGCCGGCTGCTGGTGGCGGTGCTCGCGGTGGACCTCGCGGCGATGGTGCTCGGCATGCCGACGGCGCTGTTCCCCGAGCTGGCCCAGCACACCTTCGGCGGGCGGGCGGGCGGCGGCCCGGAGCTGGGGCTGCTCTACGCCGCCTATCCGGCCGGGGTCCTCGCGGCCGGCCTGCTGTCGGGCACGTTCACCCGGGCCCGACGCCACGGCGCTCTCATGGCGGCCGCCGCGGCGGCGTGGGCTCTCACCGTCGTGGCGCTCGGAGCGGCCCCGTGGCTGTGGCTCGCGCTGGCGGCGCTCGTCGCCGGCGGCGCGGTCAACTTCGTGCTGAGCACCTTCCGCAACGCGATCACGCAGGCGCACGCCCGCGACGCGGTGCGCGGCCGGATCCAGGGATCGCTCACCGTCGTCCTGTTCGGCGGCCCGCAGCTGGCGAACCTGCTGCACGGCGCGGCCGCCTCGGCGCTCGGCCCGCGTACCGCGATCGTCGCAGGCGGGCTGCTCACGGCGCTGACCGTGGCCGTGGTCGTCCGGGCGGCGCCGGAGCTGCGTCGTTACACCGTCGCCACGCCGGACGACCATTGACCGGAAAACGGGGAAGGGGAAGCGCGACCGCGAGGAGACGGAGGAGCCCGACCGTGGCCGCGCACGAGGGAGTTCCGGACTACGGCCGGAGCTGGGCGGCGGTCGTGCTGAGCGAGCGCCTCGACGCGGCCACGGCGGCGGGGATCGAGCGGCAGCTGAAGCTCCTGCCCGGCGCCGGCCCCCGGCTGATCCTGGAGGCGAGCCGGCTGGAGGACCTCGACGACCACGGCTACGAGATGCTGGTGAGCCTGGCGGACGCGGTGCGCGAGCGGGGCGGGCGGATGGCGGTGGCCGGCGCGCGGGGCGGCACGCTGCGCGCGCTCACCAGGCCGGGGCTGCGCGGCCGGCTGGCGCTGTTCGCCACGGTGGCCGAGGCGGTGCTCGACCTGGACGACGGCTCCGCGCCCGGAGGGTCACCCGCATAGCCTGGGGCGCATGGTGAAATACGCGGTCGGACTGCCGAACGTCGGCGAGTTCGGCGACCCTCAGGTGCTGACGGAGCTGGGCGTGGCGGCCGAGGAGCACGGCTGGGACGGGGTGTTCCTGTGGGACCACCTGCTCTACCACGATCGGGACTGGCCGGTCGTGAACCCGACGGTGGTGCTGTCGGCGATCGCCGCGCGCACCCGGCGGGTCCGGATCGGCGTGCTGATGACGGCCCTGCCCCGGCGGCGGGTGCAGACGGTGGCGAAGGAGACCGCGACGCTGGACCTGCTGTCCGGCGGGCGGCTGGTCGTCGGCGCCGGCCTCGGCTCGATGGACGCCGAGTACGCGGAGTTCGGCGAGGACCCCGATTTGAAGGTGCGCGCCGCCCGGCTGGACGAGGGCCTGGCGGACCTGACCCGGCTCTGGGCGGAGCTGCCGCCGGCTCCGGTGCAGCGGCCGCGGATCCCCGTCTGGTGCCCGGGCCGGTGGCCGGTGCGGGCCGGGTTCCGGCGGGCGGTCCGGTGGGACGGGGCGATGCCGACCTTCCGCGACTACGGGCAGGAACGGGGGCCGGTGCCGGCCGCGGAGTTCGCCCGCGTGGTGGACTTCCTGGGCGAGCAGCGGGGCTCGCTGGACGGGTTCGACATCGCGCTGGAGGGCCGGGCCGCGGACGGGCTCGTGGAGGCGTACGCCGAGGCGGGCATGACGTGGTGGGTGGAGGCGATGGGCTGGTGGCGTGGCGGCGTCGCCGACGCCCGCGCCACCATCACCGCCGGCCCGCCCCACTGACCCACCCGCCCGCCAAGCGCCCCTCCTGGACGCGAGTGTCGCCCTCCGGATCTTTGATCTTCATGGTTCGGGCGCTAGTGTCGCGGTTGACAGAAATGTGTGGAGGGCGGTGAAGGCCGGGTGGCCGAGACGAGGGGCGTGTTACTGCCCGCCTATGTGGTGGCCGACGAGTCCGCCTCCATGGGGCCGCACCACCAGGCCCTGTCGGCGGGGCTCGCGTCCCTGTGCAACGGGCTGCGCGCGGAGCCGATGATCGCGGCGAAGGTGCGGCTGGCCATCCTCGGCTTCTCCGACGACGTCCAACTGCGCCAGGGCCTCAGCGACATGCGGACGGTCGAGCGGCTGCCCGTGCTCGCCGTACGCGGGGCGACCAACTACGGCGCGGCCTTCGCCGACCTCGCGCGGCGCATCCCGCACGACATCCAGTGGCTCAAGAACGAGGGATACAAGGTGCACCGCCCGGTGGCGTTCTTCCTGAGCGACGGCCAGCCCACCGACGGCCGGCACTGGCAGGAGCCGCACCGCAGGCTCGTCGACCGCGAGGCCACGCCGTTCGCGCCCAACATCATCGCCTGCGGCGTCGGCTCGGCGCGCGCCGACACGATGCTGCAGGTGGCCACCCGCAGGGAGTTCGCCTTCGTCGCGCTGCCCAGCGCCGACATCGGCACGGCGATCGCGGAGTTCTTCCACGCGCTGACGGCGAGCCTGGTCGCCTCCGGGCGGGCCCTGGCCGGCGGCGAGCCGCAGCTCGTGGTGACCCGGCCAGAGCAGTTCCGGCTGGCGATCGACGAGGTCTGACGGCAGCTCGGGTCACGGCACGAGTCAGGGAGGTCCGGTACGTGCACCGCCCACAGCGGCAGGCCGAGGGGACGCGGCCCTGGAACCGCGTCGTCATCGACGTGCCCGGCCCGCGCTTCGAGCCGACGCCCCCTCGCCTGTCGGGCGGCACCTGCCCCGACGCCGAGTGCGACGGCTGGTCCGCCCCCGGCCTGACGCTCAGGTCGGCCTCCGTACGCGGCGAGCGGCACCGCTACTACCGCCAGCCCCGGCAGGACGCGACCTGCGCCGTGCTGCACGAGGAGAGCGGCGTCGTGGTGTTCGCCGTGGCCGACGGGCTGTCCAGCGCGAGCGCCGCGACGATCGGCGCGGCCGAGGCCTGCCGGGCGGCGGTCTGGGCGCTGCACGCGCAGCTCGACGAGGGCGGCACCGGCTTCTCGCCCGACTTCCACGGCGTCGCCAGGCACGCCGCCGAGACGCTGCACCGGCAGGCCGCCGCGCTCCTGCGCCGCGAACCCGGCCCCGAGCAGGCCGAGGAGCTGGTCGCCACCACCCTCGTGGCGGGCGTGGCCCGGCCCGGCGGGCACGGCGCGGAGGTCTCCCTGTTCCGGATCGGCGACTCGGCCGCCTGGACGCTCGACCCGGCCCGCGCCCGTTACCGGCCCCTGTTCCCGGCCAAGGCGGACGGGGACCTGGTCCCCACGTCGGTGGCCGCTCTGCCCCGGGTGCCCGAGCCGCTGGAGCGCTGGTCGGGCCGGCTCGCGCCCGGCCAGGTGCTGCTGGTCGGCACCGACGGGTTCGGCGACCCGCTCGGCGACGGCGACGGGCAGGTGGGCGCGCTGTTCGCCGAGCACCTGGCCGTGCCGCCGCCCCCGCTGTGGCTGGCCCACCTGCTGGACTTCTCCCGGGAGACGTTCGACGACGACCGGACGCTGCTGGCACTCTGGCCGCGAAGCGAGGCCCCACGATGAGCCGGACCGACCGCGACACGCTCACCCTCGGCCGCCGCCTCGGCCAGGGCGGCCAGGGCACCGTGCACGAGGTGCTCAACCGCCGCATCAACGGCCAATGGGACGTCGCCTACAAGGAGTACGACCCCGGCGTCCTGGCGAGCCTCGACACCGCCGCGCTCGCCGCCATGACCGACCTCATCGGCCGGCTGCCGGGATGGGACGCCGCCTGGCTGTGCGACAAGACGGCCTGGCCCGCCGAGCTCGTGGAGACCGGCGGCGCGGTCAGCGGGTTCCTCATGCGGGCGGTGCCCCAGCGGTACTTCTTCGACCTGCGGACCCTGTCGGGCGCCGAGCGGCGGCCGGCGACGCTGGAGTTCCTGCTCAACGACGACGCGTACGTCGCCGGCATCGGCCTCAGGATCAGCGACCGGGACCGCCTGCTGCTCATGGCCGACCTGGCCGGCACGCTGGCCCGCCTGCACGCGATGGACATCGTCGTCGGCGACCTGTCGCCCAAGAACCTGCTGTTCTCCGCCGACGCGCCGCCGGAGTGCTTCCTCATCGACTGCGACGCGATGCGGCTGGCCGGCGCCGAGGCGATGCCGCAGGTGGAGACGCCCGACTGGCGGCTCCCCGAGGGCGAGGAGAAGGGCACGCCGGGCGGCGACGCGTACAAGCTCGCGCTGCTGGTGGTGCGGATGTTCGCCCGCGACCAGACCTCCGCCGATCCCGGCCGGCTGGCGGCGGTCAGCCCGGCGCTGGCCGATCTCGCCGCGGCGGGGCTCCAGGAGGATCCCGCGCTGCGGCCGGGGCCGGAGCAGTGGGCGGCGGCGTTACGGGAGGCGGCGGGGTCGGCCCCGGCCGTGCCCCCTCTTCTCCCGCCGCCCCCACCCCCACCCCCGCCCGGTCCTTTCCCGCCGCCGGCGCAGGGGCGTCCCGGGTTCGTCGTCACCATGCCGAAGATGATCGCGATCGGCGCGGGCGCGGCGGTCATCGGGCTGGCGCTCGTCCTGGTCGTCCTGCTGGCGGGAAGGTCCCTGCTCGTGACGCTGGAGGGTCCGGGGGACGCGGCGGGCGTGGACGTGACGTCCTCCGGCAGCCCGCCCGTGCTCGCGGAGCCGCCCACCTTCCCCTCCAGCCCTCCGCCCTCCCCCAGCCCTCCGTCCACGGAGGCGCCCACCCAGGAAGCCACCCGAGAGCCCACCGAGGAGCCGTTCCGTCTCGCCGACCTCGACCTCCAGAGCACCGACCCGACGCCCCTCACTCCGTCGGCGCTGCTGCCGCAGTCCTTCAGGACCGCCAAGGGCGTGCGCTACACCCTCCGGGCGGGCGGCGTGTCCAAGTGCCCGGACGCCTACCCCGACAGCAACGTCCGCTCCGCGCTGCGCAAGGCGAAGTGCACCAAGATGATCAAGGGGGCGTACGTCAACCCGGGCGCGCCGGCGAACAAGCGGATCATGGTGTCCGTGTGGGTGGTGCCGCTGAAGAGCGACGAGCGGGCCGCCACCGCGTACGGTCGGCTGGAGGACGCCTACGCCGACGACTGGGGCATCGTGTGCCCCAAGAAGGGCCCAGGCTCCGGCCTCTGCCACACCACCTACTGGAACAACGCCCAGACGTGGGGCTGGGTCGGCTACACCCACCGCTATCTGCTGCACACCATGGCCATCTACACCAACCGCGCGAACTCCACCAAGGTGCGCCCCTGGCTCAAGGACGCCTCCAAGGCGGCGTTCAACGCGGTCGGCCCCACGGTCTACCACGACACGGACTGACGTTCCCGCAGCTCAGCGGGTATGAGACCGGCCAGTGCCCTCCGCGTGGGCACGGACAGGAGCGTACCCATGAAGATCGTGGTCATCGGCGGCACCGGCCTGATCGGCTCGAAGGTGGTGGAAAGGCTCACCCGGGAGGGGCACGAGGCGGTGGCCGCGTCGCCGAGAACCGGCGTCAACGCCCTGACCGGCGAAGGGCTGGAGCAGGCGCTGTCCAGCGCTCAGGTGGTGGTGGACGTCTCCAACTCGCCGTCGTTCGAGCGGGCGGAGGTCATGGAGTTCTTCGAGACCTCCACCCGCAACCTGCTCGCGGCCGAGGCGGCGGCGGGCGTGGGTCACCACATCGCGCTGTCGGTGGTGGGCACCGAGCGGATGCCGGACAACGGCTACTTCGCGGCGAAGATCGCCCAGGAGCGGCTGATCGAGAAGTCGGGCATCCCGTACTCGCTGGTGCACGCGACGCAGTTCTTCGAGTTCGCGCGGGCCATCGCCGACGAGGCGACCGTGGACGGCGAGGTGCACGTCGCGCCGGTGCGCTTCCAGCCGATCGCGGCCGACGACGTGGCCGACGCGGTCGCCCGCGCCGCCGTGGACGCGCCGCTGAACGGCCGGGTCGAGGTGGGCGGGCCGGACCAGTACCGGATGGACGAGTTCTTCCGCGAGGCGCTGACCGCCTGGGGCGACCGGCGCCAGGTCGTCACCGACGAGCGGGCCCGCTACTTCGGCAGCGTGCCGGGCGAGCGGACGCTGGTGCCGGGCGGCGGCGCACGCCTCGGCCGGCTCGGCTACCGCGACTGGCTCGCCCGCGAGCCCGCCGCGTGGCAGAAGGCGCTCACGGTGGTGCAGGAGGTGCAGCCGCCGTTCATCCCGGCGGGAGCGCACGCGATGACGGTCGTCGTCGAGCACCCGCCCGGCTCCCCCGGCACGCCGCCGCACCGCCACTCCGGCCCCGCCTTCGGCTACGTCATCGAGGGCGAGATGCGGTTCGAGCTGGAGGGGGATCCGGAGCGCGTCCTCCGGGCCGGCGAGGCGTTCTGGGAGCCGGGCGGCGACGTCATCCACTACCAGGACGGCAACGCCCGTGACGACGTCCCGGTCCGCTTCACCGTCACCATGCTGTGCGAGCCGGACCGGCCGATGCTCGTCCTGGTCGAGGAGGAGGAGCTGGCCCGGCGCCGGCACCTGCGCGCGCCCCGCCCGTCCTGAGCCCTTGCCATGATGGGAGGGTGACCGTACAGGACGAGACCGAATCCCTGGTGGCTCGGCTGGAGTCGCTGCGCGGCCCGCTGACCGGCTACTGCTACCGCCTGCTCGGCGCGTCCGGCGAGGTCGACGACGCCGTGCAGGAGACCATGCTGCGGGCCTTCCGCGCGATCGGCGGCTACGACCCCGGCCGGGCCGCCCTGTCCACGTGGGTGCACAGGATCGCCACGAACGTCTGCCTCGACATGCTGCGCGGCGCCGAGCGGCGGGCGCTGCCGTGGGACATGGGGCCGGCCGCGACCGGCGGCGACCTCGGCGCTCCGCTGCCGCCCGGCCGGTGGGTGGAGCCTCCGGCGGGCCTCGGACCGGCGGGCGCGGACGATCCCGCGCACCTCGCGCTGCGGCACGAGACGCTGCGCCTGGCCTTCGTGGCCGCCCTGCAGTGGCTGCCGCCGCGTCAGCGGGCCGTGCTGGTGCTGCGGGACGTCCTCGGGTTCAGCGCGGCGGAGGCGGCCGAGGTCATGGAGACGTCGGTGGCGGCGGCCAACAGCGCGTTGCAGCGCGCGCGGGCGACGCTGGAGCAGCACAGGCCGCGCCAGGCCGACCCGCCGGAGCCGGCCGACCCGGCCCAGCGCGACCTGCTGCGCCGCTACGTGCGGGCCTTCGAGACGCACGACGTGCGCGGGCTGGTGGCCGTGCTGGCCGACGACGCCCGGTCGGGGATGCCGCCGTTCCCGTGGTGGCTGGACGGGCCGGCGAGCATCGCGGCGGTGCTGTCGGTCGCGGCCGACGCCTGCGCCGGGGACCGGCTCGTCCCGGGCGGGGTGGCCGGCGGGTGCTGGACGCTCGGCCAGTACCGGCCGGACGCGGGCGGGGCGCTCAGGCCGTTCGCGCTGCTGGTGCTGGAGCTGCGCGGCGGGCGGATCGGCGACATCGTCACCTACCTGGGGTACGGCGACCGCTTCGCCGCTCATGGCCTGCCCGCGGTTTTGGAGAACCGATGAGTCCGGCGGCCGGCGGTCGTACAAGAGGTGACACGTACGACCCGACCGGAAGGCCATGTCCATGTCACCGACCGACGCCGACCTGAGGCGGCACGTCCACGCCGAACGCGAGCGGCTGGCCGGGCTGCTCGCCGAGCTCTCGCCGGAGGGCTGGGGCAGCCCGTCGCTGTGCTCGGGCTGGCGGGTGCGCGAGGTCGTCGCGCATCTCACCGCGCCGTTCCGCACCAGCCTGCCCCGGCTCGTGGCGGGCCTGGTCGCGGCCCGTTTCTCCGTCGACCGCTACGCCGACCGGGCCGCCCGCGGCGACACGGCCCGCCTGTCGGACGCCGACCTGCTGGCGTGCCTGCGCGCGAACATCACCCACCCGTGGCGGCCGCCGGGCGGCGGGGACGGCGGGGCTCTGGCGCACGACACCATCCACGGCCTCGACATCACGGAGCCGCTGGGCCTGCCCGCGCCGCCCGTCGAGCGGATCGCCCTCGTGCTGGCCGGTACGAACCCCCGCAACCTGTCCTACTTCGGCGTCGACCTCACGGGAATGCAGCTGCGCGGCGCCGACGCCGACGTGCGGGTGGGCACGGGCGAGCCGGTCGAGCTGCCGGCCAAGGACATCCTGCTGACCATCACCGGCCGCCGTCCCCTGCCGTCCGTCACAACGTGACCGCCGCGGCCGTCCTGGCCTCGGCCAGGGCGGTCCGCTCCGCCTCCACCAGCCGCAGGCACGCGGCCGTCTCCTCCTCCACCCGCCGCTCGTCCCAGCCGAGCAGCCCGGCCATCAGCCGGGCGACCCGCGGCGCCGCCCGCTCGGCCAGCTCGCTCGACTCGATGAGCATCCGGGTACGCCGGGCGAGGACGTCCTCGGCGTGCACCGCGCCCTCGTGGGTGACGGCGTAGACGACCTCGGCCCGCAGCCACGGACCGGGCTCGATCAGCGGCTCGGCGAGCGAGCGGTCGCGGGCGAGGAGGTCGAGCACCTCCAGGGCGAGCGTGCCGTAGCGGCGGACGAGGTGGCGCACGGTCTCGGGTTCGAGGTCGTGGTCCTCGGCCAGCCGGCCGACGGACGCCTCCAGCGCGGGCAGCCCGTCCGCGCCGACCAGCGGCAGCCGGTCGGTGACCGAGGCGGGCACGTCGTAGCCTTCGAGCGCGACGTCGATCACGTCCCTGGCCATGATCCGGTACGTGGTGTACTTGCCGCCGGCGATCGCCGCCAGGCCGGGGACCGGCACGTCCACCACGTGCTCCCGCGACAGCTTCGCGGTGGGAGCGTTCTTCTCGGCGGCCACGAGCGGGCGCAGCCCGACGAAGAGGCCGACGACGTCGCTCCTGGTCAACGGCCTGACCAGCACCTCGTTGGCGTGGCGGAGGATGTAGTCGATGTCCTCGCCGGTGGCGGCGGGCTCGGCACGCTCGCCGTCCCAGTCGGTGTCGGTGGTGCCGACGATCCAGCGGCGCCCGGTCCACGGGATGATGAACAGCACGCTCTTCTCCGTACGGATGATCAGGCCGGTCCGGGAGTCGATGGCCTCGCCGGACACCATGATGTGCACGCCCTTCGACATCCTGACCTTGAAGGCGGGCTCGGCGCCGCCCGGGAGGCTGGTCACGGGGCCGGTCCACACGCCCGCGCACACGACCACGGCGTCGGCCGAGACGTCGATCTGCGCGCCGCTCTCCTCGTCGCGTACGCGGGCGCCGACGACGCGCTCGCCGAACTCGTCTCTGGTCAGCGCCACCACCGAGGTCCGGGTGGCGATGGCGGCGCCGTGCGCGGCCGCGGTGCGGGCCAGGGCGAGGGTGTGGCGGGCGTCGTCCACCTGCGCGTCGTAGTAGATGACGCCGCCGCTCAGCACGTCGGTCCGCAGGCCGGGCACCAGGCGGCGGGCCGCCTTCGGCGACAGGTTGCGGTGCCGGGGCATCGGGTGGCGCACGCCCTCCAGGGCGTCGTACAACGTCAGGCCGGCCGCCACGTACGGCTGCTCGATCATCCGGTGGCGCACGGGGTAGAGGAACGTGACCGGCCGCACCAGGTGCGGGGCCAGCCGCGCGACCAGCAGGTCGCGCTCCTTCAGCGCCTCGCGCACCAGCTTGAAGTCGAACTGCTCCAGGTAGCGCAGCCCGCCGTGGATCAGTTTGCTGGACCGGCTCGACGTGCCGGACGCGAGGTCGCGGCTCTCCACGAGGGCGACTCGCAGCCCGCGCGAGGCCGCGTCGAGGGCCGCGCCCGCCCCCGTCACCCCACCGCCCACCACCAGGACGTCGAAGGTCTGCGCCCGGAGCCGGTCGAGGCATTCCTGGCGGTCACGCGCGTCGAGCGCCCCGGTGATTCCCATCGCCTTGTCCTCACTTTCCGTAACTGATCACATTCGCACTGTATGCCTTCCCTGGAAGGGGGAAGGCTCACCTCAGCCGGAAAGGGAGCCGGGAAGGGGACCCAGGAAGGGGGCGGGGTGGCGCTGAGCAGCAGGAGGTTGGCCGGCGAGATGATCGCCGAGTTCGCCGGGACGATGGTGCTCATCGTGTTCGGCGTGGGCGTCGTCGCGCAGGTGGTCGCGGCCGAACTCGGGGACCACGACAGCATCTCCTGGGCCTGGGGCATCGGCGTCGCGCTCGGCGTCTACGTCGCCGGCCGCACCACGGGCGCGCACCTCAACCCGGCGGTGACGCTGGGGTTCGCCCTCTTCCGCGGGTTCGAGTGGCACAAGGTGCTGCCGTACGTGGTGGCGCAGACCGCGGGCGCCTTCGTCGGCGCGCTGCTGATCCGCTGGAACTACACCGAGGTGCTCACCGCCGTCGATCCCGGGCACACGCTCAAGACGCAGCTGGTGTTCTCGACGCTGCCGGGCAACGGCACGCTGCCGGTCGGCCAGTGGGGCGCGCTGCGCGACCAGATCATCGGCACCGCCGTGCTGCTCTTCGTCATCTTCGCGCTGTCCGACACCCGCAACATGGCGCCCGGCGCGAACATGGGACCGTTCGTCATCGGCCTGCTCATCGTCGGCATCGGCATGGCGCTGGGCGCCGACGCCGGCTACGCGATCAACCCGGCCCGCGACTTCGGGCCGCGCCTGGCGAGCTTCCTCACCGGCTACCGCGGCGCCTGGCGCGACCAGTACGGCGACCTCTACTTCTGGGTGCCCATCGTGGGCCCGCTGATCGGCGGGGTGCTCGGCGCGGGCCTCTACCAGGCGCTCATCGCCCGCCACCTCCCCCGCGACGAGGACCGCGACACCGTCAAGCCGTCCGACTGAGGGAGTACGACATGCCTGACTTCGTGGGCGCCGTGGACCAGGGCACGACGAGCACCCGCTTCATGATCTTCGACAGGGGCGGCGCCGAGGTCGCCAAGTTCCAGTTCGAGCACGAGCAGATCATGCCCAGGGCGGGCTGGGTGGAGCACAACCCCATCGAGATCTGGACCAGGACCGCCGCCGTGATCCAGACGACGCTCCAGCGCTCCCGGCTGCAGGACAGCGACCTCGCGGCGATCGGCCTCACCAACCAGCGCGAGACCACCGTCGTGTGGGACCGGCGCACCGGACGGCCGTACTACAACGCCATCGTCTGGCAGGACACCCGCACCGACGAGATCGCCGCCGCGCTGGACCGGGACGGCCGGGGCCAGGTCATCCGCGACCGTACGGGGCTGCGGCCGGAGGCGTACTTCTCGGGCGGCAAGATCCAGTGGATCCTGGAGAACGTCGACGGCGTGCGCGAGGCGGCCGAGCGCGGCGAGGCCGCCTTCGGCACCACCGACACCTGGACGCTGTGGAACCTGACCGGCGGGCGCAAGGGCGGCGTGCACATCACCGACGTGACCAACGCCAGCCGCACCATGCTGATGGACCTCGACACGCTCGACTGGGACGACGAGCTGCTGTCGTTCTTCGGCGTGCCGCGCGCGATGCTGCCGGAGATCCGCCCGTCGTCCGACCCCGCCGCCTACGGCACCTCCTACCGCTACGGCCCGGTCGGCGGCGAGGTGCCGATCACCGCGATCCTCGGCGACCAGCAGGCCGCCACGGTCGGCCAGGTCTGCTTCTCGCCCGGCGAGGCCAAGAACACCTACGGCACCGGCAACTTCCTGCTGCTCAACACCGGCACCGAGCGGGTGCGCTCGGAGAGCGGCCTGCTCACGACCGTCGCCTACAAGTTCGGCGACGAGCCGGCCGTCTTCGCGCTGGAGGGCTCCATCGCGGTCACCGGCTCGGCCGTGCAGTGGCTGCGCGACCAGCTGCACGTCATCAGCACGGCGGCGCAGAGCGAGACGCTGGCGCGGCAGGTGACCGACAACGGGGGCGTGTACTTCGTCCCGGCCTTCTCGGGGTTGTTCGCGCCGTACTGGCGGGCCGACGCGCGGGGCGCGATCGTCGGGCTGTCGCGCTTCAACACCGCCGCCCATCTCGCGCGGGCCACCCTGGAGGCCATCTGCTACCAGAGCCGCGACGTGGTCGAGGCCATGCAGCGCGACTCCGGGGTGGTGCTGGACGTGCTCCGCGTGGACGGCGGCGTGACCGCGAACGCCCTGTGCATGCAGCTCCAGTCCGACATCCTCGGGGTGCCGGTGAGCCGGCCGGTGGTGGCGGAGACGACCGCGCTCGGGGCGGCGTACGCGGCCGGGCTGGCGGTGGGCTACTGGCGCGACCAGGACGAGCTGCGCTCCCACTGGGCCGAGGACCGCCGGTGGGAGCCCACGTGGAGCGAGGAGCAGCGCGAGCGCGGGTACGCCGGCTGGAAGAAGGCCGTCTCCAAGTCCGTCGACTGGCTGTGACGAGCGGCCCGGCGGACCGGGGCGGGTCCTTCGTCATCGGCGGAGCCATTCGCCGTAGGTGGTGGCGGTGATGACGGCGCCTTCGCCGGCGACGAGGGCGCGGCCCTGGGCGGCGGCGTACAGCCCGGCGCCGTCGTCGGTCACCACGGTGCGGTGGTCACCGCGGGCGGCGAGGGTGATCCGGCCCAGCTCGTCCAGCGGGAGCACCTCGGGGCCCGCGAGGTCGATGGTGCCGCGCAGCGGCGTCCCCACGACGACGCCGGCGACCACCCGGGCGACCTCGTCCCCGGCCACCGGCTGCAGGAGGGTGGGAGGCAGGCGGACGGTGTCCTCGTCGGACGTCCAGGACACCACCGTGTCGATGAACTCGAAGAACTGCGTGGAGCGCACGATCGAGTAGGGCACCGGGCCCGCCTTGAGCAGGTCCTCCTGGAGCACCTTCGCGCGGTAGTAGGCCAGGCCGGGCACTTGGTCGGCGCCCACGATGGACAGGATGACCGCGTGCCCGACCCCGGCGGAATCAGCGGCGGCCAGCAGGTGGCCCATGGTGGCGCGGAAGAAGGCGGGCGAGGTGTCGTCGAAAGCCGGCGGCTTGGTCAGGTCGACGACGGCGTCCGCGCCCGCCAGCGCCTCCGGCAGGCCCTGCCCGGTGAGCAGGTCGACGCCGGTGGCGCGCGAGCGCGGCACCGCGTCATGACCGGCCGCGGTCAGCAGCCGGACCAGGCGGGACCCGATGAGGCCGGTCCCTCCGACGACGACGATCCTCATGTGCGGCAGCCTTTCCTTGACAAACGGCCTCGACAGGCGTTCACCATGATCTCAACACGGCGGACGCGTGACCGGGCAGCGTCACCTCCATGACGAAGGAGTCCCTGTGACAGCCACGAAACCCTCAGTCACCCTTCTCATTCTCTCGTTATGCCTGGCCCTCACGCCGGCCGCCCCCGCCGGGGCCGCGGTCAGCGGGCCGCCCGTCATCGACGCCCCGGTGTTCAACGACCCGACCGTGGACTCGGGCGTCGCCCACAGCCCGAGCGAGCGGCAGTCGGCCGTCATGGACCAGCTCATCAGGCTCATCAAGGCGGTGCCCGCGGGCGGCGAGATCCGCTTCGCGATGCACCAGTTCGTCCCCGGCGACCGGTCGAGCGAGGTCGCCGCGGAGCTGGCCGCCGCGCACACCAGGGGCGTCGGCGTGCAGGTCATACTCGACAGCCAGGACGACGGGCGCAACGACGCCGTCTTCGCCCAGCTCGGCGCCGCCCTCGGCACCACCGAGACGGCCCGCTCGTGGGCCGTGCGCTGCGAGTACCCGGACGAGAGCGCCGACCGGGGCTGCATCGCCAGGGACTACCTGCACGCCAAGTTCGCCACCTTCTCCAGCGTGGTGGCCGGGGGTGTCACGTACCAGAAGGTCGTGTTCCAGACCTCGTCCAACCTGTCGGACTGGTACCTGTACAACTCCTACAACGACAGCTTCACGGTCAGCGACGCCGTGACCTACGACGGGTACGTCACGTACTTCAAGGACCTGCGGGCCCGGCGCATGCAGCCCGTGAATCCGGACTACTTCTGGACGACGCCGACCGGCACGGCGTACAAGGCCCACTTCTTCCCGCGCAGCTCGGCCGCCGGCGACCCGATCGCCAACGTGCTGAAGCTGGTCAAGTGCAGCTACAAGGACGCCGGGGGCGTCACCCGCCAGACCGACATCCGCCTGGCGCTGACCGCCTTCAACTACAACCGCAAGGCGATCGTGGACGAGCTGCTGCGGCTGCGCGGCGAGAACTGCTGGATCGACGTCGTCTACTACGACGGCACCGGCGTCACCTCCTACATCAGGGACCGTCTCGCCGAGCGGGCGTCGAACGGCAAGTACCTCCAGGTCACGCCGTGCCGCTTCACGGTGGGCGACCGGTCGGTGGTGACGCACACCAAGATCATGATGATCGACGGGTTCTACGACGACGACATCACGCCGCGCGTCTACACCGGCAGCGCCAACTTCACGACCCTGGAGAACTCCGACGACTCCATGCTGCGGATCGCCGGCCGGGGCGTGCACGACCAGTACCTGTCGTGGTTCTACGGGCTGCGCCGCGCCTGCGGCGGGCCCTGATTCCTTGTGCTCACCTGGCGGGGACACCGGGGCGGTCGCGTGGGATGATGACGGCGCCATGTCGATCGCCGCACCAGCCGCCGCCGGGCCTGTTTCCGGGCCTGTTTCCGGGCCTGTTTCTGTGCCTGTTTCCGGGCCGGCCGGCTTCGCGTTGCGCGCGCTGCGGGCCGCCGTATTCGCGGCGGTCTCGCTGCTGCTCGGCCTGGTGGCCCACCTGCTGGCGGGCGGTCCGGTGGCGGCGGGCTGGCTGCTGCCGGCCTGGGGCGTCGCGTTCGGTCCCGCGTACGTGCTGGCGGGGCGGGAACGGGCGCTGCCGGTCATCGTGACGACGCTGGCGGCCGCGCAGGTCGCGCTGCACCTGCTGTTCTCCTCGGCGCACGCGGTGGAGGCGGCGGTCGCCGGGCACCACCACGCCGCCCAGGGCGGGCTGGTGCCGGACGCCGGCATGCTGGTCATGCACGCCTGGGCGGTCCTGCTGACCTCGACGTGGCTGGCCCGCGGCGAGGCGGCGCTCTGGGCGGTGCTGCGCCGGCTGGCCGTCCGGCTGTTCGCCGCGGTCGTCGCCGTCGTCGTCCCGGCCGCCCGGCCGCTGATCGCCGCGCCGCTCCGGGAGCCGATGGTCCTGCGGCCGGTTCTGCTCGGGCATGAGATGGGCCGGCGCGGCCCGCCCTTCGGCCGCGCCGTCCCCGCGTCCGCCTGACCCGCTCCGCGGAGCGCGTCCGGCCGGTCTGTTCTCCTGTCACGCCCCTGGTCCAGGGGTGTCCTCGGCGTGCGCGCCCGCAGCGGCGGCCGCCGGGCCACATCATCGTTCCGGTTTGAGCCGGATGAAGGGCTTTGTCATGTTCTCGCGTATCACCGTCGCCGGTCTCGCCGTCGTCGCGCTCACCGCCTGCGGCGGCTCGCCGCAGCAGGCCGCGCCGGCCGTTCCCGCCGCCGCCACCGCCACTCCCCCGGCCGCGCAGGCCGGGCCCGCGCTCTCCATCACCGACCCCTGGGTCAAGACCGCGAAGAAGGGCATGAGCGCCGCCTTCGGCACCCTGGTCAACAACTCCGGCACGGACGTGGTCGTGGTGTCGGGCGCCACGCCGCTGTCGCCGGCGGTCGAGCTGCACGAGGTGGTGGAGTCGGCGGGCAAGTCGGTCATGCGGCCCAAGGAGGGCGGTTTCGTGATCCCCGCGCACGGCAGGCACGAGCTCAAGCCGGGCGGCGACCACATCATGCTGATGGACCTCGCCCAGGAGGTACGGCCGGGCGACGAGATCAGCTTCACCCTCACGCTGAAGGACGGCGGCACGTTCGCCTTCAAGGCGCTCGGCAAGGACTTCGCCGGGGCCAAGGAGGACTATCAGCCGGGCATGGACATGGGCTCCGGCGAGGGGCACTGAGGTGGGCACCGGCATGGGTATCGGCGTGGGTCCCGACATGGGCGCCTACGGGGACGGCCACATGGGCGCCGGCGTGGGCGCCTATGGGGGCGGCCACATGGGCGCCGGCATGGGCGCCGGCGTGGGCGCCTATGGGGGCGGCCACATGGGCGCCGGCATGGGCGCCTGCGGGGACGGCGACATGGGCACCGACATGGGTGCCGGCTGGGGTGGCGAGCATGGGTGAGCGGCAGGCCCCCGTTGGGGGCGGGCGCCGGCTGACTCGGCGCGGCCTGTTGAGCGGCGGCGCGCTGGCCGCCGCCGACGCGGTGGCCGGCGGCGCGGCGGTGGCCGGCGGCGCGGCGGCCGGCGCTCCGCCGGCGAGCGCTTCCCCAGCGACCCCTGAGACCCCCGCGACCCCTGCGGCCCCGTCGCCCGCGGCGCCCGCGAACACGCCCGACGGCGGCGCGGTGGTGCCCTTCCACGGGCCGCACCAGGCCGGGGTGGCCACGCCACCACAGGCCCACGCCGTCTTCGTGGCCTTCGACCTGCGCAAGGGCGTCGGCAAGGAGGCGCTGGCGCGGATGATGCGCCTGCTGACCGACGACGCCCGCCGCCTCACCCAGGGGCGGCCCGCGCTGGCCGACACCGAGCCGGAGCTGGCGGCGCTGCCCGCCCGGCTGAGCGTGACGTACGGTTTCGGTCCCGGGCTCTTCGACGCCGCCGGCGTGGAGGAGCACCGGCCGGAGTCCGTGGCGGCGCTGCCCGCGTTCAAGATCGACAAGTTGCGGCGGGAGTGGAGCGGCGGCGACCTGCTCGCGCAGATCTGCGCCGACGACCCGCTCACCGTGGCCCACGCCCTGCGCATGATCGTCAAGGACGCCCGCGCGTTCGCCGAGGTCCGCTGGACCCAGCGCGGGTTCCGGCGCGCCGCGCACAGCCAGCCAGGCGGCACGACCCAGCGCAACGTGATGGGGCAGCTCGACGGCACGGTCAACCTGGTCCCCGGCACGCCGGACTTCGACCGGGCGGTGTGGATCGGGGAGGGCCGCCTGAGCGGCGGCACCACCCTGGTCCTGCGGCGCATCCGGGCCGAGATGGAGACCTGGGACGCCGCCGACACCACGGCCAAGGAGTTCACCGTGGGCCGCCGTCTGTCCGACGGGGCACCGCTGACCGGGCGGAACGAGCACGACGAGCCGGACTTCGACCGGCTCACCCCGGTCGGCTTCCCGGTCATCTCCGAGTACGCCCACATCCGCCGCGCCCACGTCGCCGACCCGGGGCTGCGCATGCTGCGCCGGGTCTACAACTACGACGAGGGCGTGGGGGCCGACGGGACCGCCGACTGCGGGCTGCTGTTCGCCGCCTACCAGGCCGACATCGCCCGCCAGTTCCTCCCGGTCCAGCGGCGGCTGGCCGAGGCGGACCTGCTCAACGAGTGGACCACGCCGATCGGCTCGGCCGTCTTCGCCATCCCGCCGGGCTGCGGCCCGGACGGCTGGATCGGCCAGACCCTGCTGAGCTGAGCGGCTCCCCGGACGGGGCCCGGCGGCGGCGTGACGAGCATCACCGCCGCCGGAGCCCTCCGGGATGTCACGGGGCCGCGCCCGCCACCGTCTTGTTTACAGGCAAGGTTAAGGGGGCCTCAGATGCGTTCCTCGGTGGCCGGGCGCCGCTCGTTCCGGTTCTCGCACTGGTCGTTCATGTTCGCGGAGATCGCCGTGTGGTCGTTCGCCGTCCTGCTGGTGACCGGGGCGGTGCTCATGGTGTTCTACGACCCGGGCATGGCCCGGGTGACCTACGACGGCTCGTACGGCCCGCTGCGCGGGCTCCTCGTCAGCCGGGCCTTCGACTCGGCCATGCACCTCAGCCTGGAGGTGCGCGGCGGCCTGCTCATCCGCCAGATGCACCACTGGGCGGCGCTCGTGTTCGTGGCCGCCGTCGCGCTGCAGCTGCTGCGCATGTTCCTCACCGGCGCGTTCCGCAGCCCGCGTACCCGGCAGTGGCTGATCTGGGTGACGCTGCTGGGGCTGGCGATGGCCGCGGGCGAGACGGGCAACGCCCTGCCGGACGACAACCTGTCGGGCGGCAGCCTGTGGCTGATCCTGTCGGTGGTGCAGTCGATCCCCGTGGTCGGCTCCTGGGTGGGTGCGCTGCTGTTCGGGCCGGAGTTCCCCGGCGATCGGGTCATCCCGGTCATGTACGGCCTGCACCTGGTGATCCCGCTCGTCATGGTCGCGTTGCTGGTCGTCCGCGAGCTGCTGGTGCGCCGGCACGGCCACTCCCGGTTCGTCGCCTCGCTGCCGGAGCGGCGCGGCGCCCGTCCGCTGATGGCCGCCGCGACGACCGGCATGCTGATCATCCTCGGGTTCGGCTTCCAGATCGCGCCCATCTGGCTGTACGGCCCCGCCATGCCGTCGCAGATCTCGGCGGGCTCGGTCCCCGACTGGTACATGGGGTTCCTCGACGGCGCCCTGCGGATCATGCCCGGCTGGGAGCTCACCGTCGGCGGCCACACGCTCAGCCTCGCGGTCCTCGTACCGACGCTGGTGGTCCCCGGGGTGTTCTTCACCGCCCTGGCCGCCTACCCCGCGGCCGAACGCCTCCTCGCCGCGCGCCGCGGCAGGCCGGCCACCGGCAGGGACGTGCTCGACCGGCCGAGGGAGACGCCGGTGAAGACGGGCCTCGCGGTCGCCGGCGTCACGTTCTACGGCCTGCTGTGGGCGGCCGCCGCCAACGACCAGCTCGCCCACCAGTTCCACCTCACGGTGAACGCCGTGACCGTCTTCTTCAGGTACGCCGTGGTCATCGGACCCGTCGTCGCCTTCGCCGTCACCCGGTGGCTGTGCCTCGCCCTCCAGCAGACGGAGCGCGAGACCGCCGAGCACGGCGTGGAGACCGGCATCATCGTGCGCTCCCCCGACGGCGGCTTCCACGAGCGGCTCGCCCCGGCGGATCGTGGAGCGGGTCAGTTGGCGGCGAAGAGCTGAGCACTCACGGGCGGGAGGCCGCCGAGCACGGCCGTCAGGCGGACTCCTGCTCCCACACGAAGCCGTCCGGGTCGGTGAAGGGCCCGGCGTCGCCGCCGATCACCAGGCCGTGCGAGCCGCTGCCCTCCTGCGGGACGCCGGCGTCCTTGGCGAGCGCGCGGCGCGGGTAGAGCGCCAGCGTGACGGCCGACGACGGGGTGGCGAACTCGACGTACTTGCCGCCGAAGCTCTTGGCCACGGCCAGGCCGCGCCCGGTGTAGAAGCGCTTGCTCGCCTTGACGTCGGCCACGCCCAGCAGCAGCGCGACCTGGCCGACCCGGCGGGTGACGGGGGCGGTGTCCTTCTTGGCCGAGGTCGCGATCTTGCAGATGGCGCCGTCCGGGGCACGGACGATGGCGCCGTAGCCCCAGAAGCTCTTCGCGGCCGGCTTGAGCGTCGTCGCGCCGGCGTCCAGGGCGGCGGCGACGAAGGCGTCCACGTCGCCCGGCTGGGACACCACGAGGGACAGCGCGAACCCGCGGAAACCGTCCGCCGGCGACTGCGCGGCCCTGAGGCGCACGTACGGGCTCAGGCCGAAGGCGTCGTAGAAGGCGCTCGCGGCGGCCGGGTCGGGAACTTCGAGGGTTACGGTGCTGAAGGCGGTCATGACGGTTCTCCTTCTGGTGGGGGCTTACTGGTCCTGGAGGAGGCCGAGGACGTTGCCGTCGGGGTCGGTGACGGTGGCCACCCGGCGGCCGCCGCCGACCTCGTGCGCCGCCTCCCGCACCACGGCCCCGGCGGCGGTGAGCTCGGCCAGCTTGGCGTCGAGGTCCTGGACGTGCCAGTACGCCACCGGCGTCGTCATGGCCTGCGGCCCGCCGCCCAGGACCAGCCCGATGTGCTGGCCCTCGGCCTCGAAGCCGACGTAGTAGGGCGAGTCGGCCTGCGGCTGTACGCCGAGCAGGGCCGCGTACACCGTCTTGGCCCTCTCCAGGTCGGACACCGGGTGCAGCACGGTCTTGATGCCGGAAGTGCCGGTCATGGTCGCTCCTCGTGGTCGTGGGTCGCGTTCGACCCGCTTTCTGCCTGGTCACAGCTTGGCCGCCGGCCCGGCCCCGCCACATCCGTGGTGACCACGGATTCCCGGTACGTACCGAGGTACGGGAAACTAGGACAGTGGTGACACAAGCGGCAGCCGCCGAGATCTCCCCTCGGGAAGCCGAGGTGCTGGAGCTCGTCGGCGACCACCTCAGCAACGCCGAGATCGCGGCCCGGTTGTGCATCTCGATCCGGACCGTGGAGAGCCACGTCTCCTCGCTGCTGCGCAAGCTGGAGGTGCCGGACCGCCGGGCCCTCGCCCGCCGCGCGCCCGTCCGGGGCGGCGCCGTCCCGGGCCGTCCGGCGGCGGTCCTGCCGGCCCCGCTGACCTCGTTCGTCGGCCGGGCCCGTGAGCGGGCCGAGCTGGCCGCGCTGCTCAAGGAGCACCGGCAGGTCACCGCGGTCGGCCCCGGCGGGGTGGGCAAGACCCGGCTGGCGCTGGCGATGGCGGCGGATGCCGCCGGCGTCCACCTCGACGGCGTGTGGTTCGCCGACCTGGTGCCGGTCACCGATCCCGGCATGATCGCCGCCGCCGTGGCCGGCGCGCTCGGCCTCGGCGAGCAGCCCGGCCGCGACCTGGCCGAGTCCGTGGCCGCCGCGCTCGCCGACCGGGACGCGCTGGTCGTCCTGGACAACTGCGAGCACGTGCTGGACGGGGTGGCACCGTTCCTCGAACGGCTGCTGGCCACCTGCCCGCGCCTGACGGTGCTGGCGACCAGCCGGGCGCGGCTGATGGTGCCGTTCGAGCGGGTGTATCCGGTTCCGCCGCTGTCGCTGGCCGCCGAGGGCGACTCGGACGCGGTCACGCTGTTCATGGAGCGGGCGGCGGCGGTCGGCCGGCCGCTGGACGCCGCGCTGCGCGGCCAGATCGCCGCCGTCTGCGCGCGGCTGGACGGGATGGCGCTGGCGATCGAGCTGGCCGCGGCCCGCTGCCCCACGCTCGGGCTGGACGGCATCGCCGCCGCCCTGTCCCACCCGTTGCGGATGCTCACCGGCGGCTCCCGCGCCGACGAACGGCACCGGTCGGTACGGGCGGCGCTGGACTGGAGCCACGCCCTGCTGGAACCGGCCGACCGGATGCTGCTGCGCCGGGTGTCGGTGTTCGCTGCGCCGTTCACCGCCGCCGCGGCTGCGGAGGTGGCCGGGGTCGAGGAGGGCCTGGTCGCCGACGGGCTGGCCCGGCTCGCCGAGCAGAGCCTGCTGGTGGTCGCGGCGGCGCCGGGCGGCACCGAGTACCGCGCGCTGGAGACGATCCGCCAGTACGCCGCCGAACGGCTCGCCGAGGTTGGCGAACCGGACGAGGTCCGCTCCCGGCACCTGCGCTGGTGCCTGACGCGGGCCGCCGAGCTGGAGGCGGCCGAGCGGCCGGACTGGCGGGCCAGGTTCGACCAGGTCGCCGACGACCTGCGCGCCGCCCTGACCTGGGCGGCCGAGCGGCCGGAGCGGCGCGCGGACGCCTTCGGGCTCGCCCGCCTGCTGGCGGAGCTGGCCTTCACCCGCAACCTGACCGGCGAGTCCCAGCGCCGCTTCGAACAGGCGGCGGCACTCGCGTCCGGTCCCGCCGAGAGCGCGGCGATGCTCCGGCAGGCCGCCGCCGTGGCCGGCTGCCGGGCGGCGGGCGACGACATGCACCGCCTGCGCCTCGCCGCCGCGACGGCCGCCCGTGACGCCGGCGACCCGGCCGGGGCCGCCGTGGACCTGGCGACCGCCGCGACGATGTCGTTCCGGTACTGGGCCACGTTCGTCCGGGTGCCGTCCCGCGAGGAGGCCCTCACGCTGATGACCGCCGCGCGAAAGGCCGCCGCCGGCGACGCGACCGCGCAGGCGGCGCAGGCGGCGCAGGGCGACGGCCCGGCCGCACTGGCCGCTGGCGACCCGGCCACGCCGTCCGGCGGCGGCCCCGCCGCGCCGGCCGATGGCGGCCCCGCCGCATTGGCCGATGGCGGCCCCGCCGCGCTGGCCGATGGCGACCCCGCCGCATTGGCCGATGGCGGCCCCGCCGCGTTGGCCGCGTTGGCGTTGGCCGAGGCGGCCGTGGTCACCGACTCCTTCGGGGCCGTACAGGGCCCGGCCGACAACGTCGCGGTGCCGGAGACGATCGCGTGCGCCGAGCGGGCGGTCGAGCTGGCCGCCCGGACCGGCGACCCGCTCGCCGAGTCCGCCGCACTCGACGCGCTCACCTGCGCGCACATCTGGGCCGGCGACACCTTCGCCGCCGCCGCCAGATCCCGGCGCCGGGTCACGCTCCTGTCGTCCCTGCCGCCCTCGCCGGCCGTCACCCACGAACTGATCGACGCACTCGGCATGGTCACCGAGGCCGCACTGGGCGCGGGTGACGTGCCGGACGCCTGCCGATGGGCCCGGCAGCTCGACGCGCACCCGTCGCTGGCGGAGGTCGGTCACCGGGCGCCGCTGATGGTGGACGCGCTGGCGGGCAACATCGAGGAGGTGCTGACCGGCAGCGTACGACTGCTCGACGCCTGGCGACGAGCGGGCAGCCCGGCGCGAGCCCACCTCGGACCGGCGGTGGCCGCCGTGGCGATGGTCCACGGCCTGCGTGACGACCACGACGCCCAGCGCGACTGGCGGGAAATCCTGGACCGGCTGGACGTATCGCCTGAGCGCGCCCACGGCTACGCGGCGGTCTTCGACGGCATGCTGCTGCTGCACCGCGGGCAGGCGCGGGAGGCGCTGGAGCGGATGGCCCCCGAGGCGAGCGAGGTCTGGAAGTGGGTGAGCTGGATCTGGCACCACTGGTACGTCGCCCTCCGCACCGAGGCCGTCGTCCTCGCCGGCGACCCCGGCGCTCGCCGCCACGTGACCGAGGCGCGCGCCGCCGTGGCCGGAAACCCGGTCGCCGAGGCCCTCGTGGCGCGGGCCGCCGCCGTACTCGACGGCGACCGGGACGCCCTGCTCGCCACGGCGGCCGCCTTCGACGCGGCCGGCTGCCCCTACCAGTCCGCGCGGACCCTGCTGCTCGCCGGCGGGGAGCACACCGGACGCGGGACGGTCGCACTCGCCGCCCTCGGCCTCGCGCCGAAGGCGGTCAACATCTGGTGAGCCCGTTCATCTTCGGCTCGGCCGGGAACAGTACGGTGTCCGCGTCCATCTCCCCGGACGCGGCGCGAACACCCCCGACGACCGACTGAGGAGCAGACTTGACCGCCCCCGCGCCCACGTCCCAGCAGCAGGAGATCGCCAAGGAGATCCAGGTGAGCGCATCCTTCGAGGCCGCGGCGGAGGTCGAGCGCCGGGTGGCCTTCCTCGCCGCGCAGCTCACCGCCTCCGACCGGCGCGCGCTGGTGCTCGGCATCAGCGGCGGCGTCGACTCCACCGTGGCGGGCCGGCTGTGCCAGCTCGCTGCCGAACGGGTCCGCGAGGCCGGGCGGGAGGCGACGTTCATCGCGATGCGGCTGCCGTACGGCGTGCAGGCCGACGAGCGGGACGCCCAGCTCGCCCTGGAGTTCATCCGGCCCGACCGGGTCATGACGGTGGACGTGAAACCCGCGAGCGACGCCTCACTGGAGGGCGTGCTGGCCGCCGGCCTGGTCTTCCGCGACGAACGGCACCAGGACTTCGTGCTCGGCAACGTCAAGGCCCGCCAGCGCATGATCGTCCAGTACACGGTGGCCAACGCGCACGACGGCCTGGTGGTCGGCACGGACCAGGCCGCCGAGGCCATCTCCGGCTTCTACACGAAATATGGTGACGGCGCGGCCGACGTGGTCCCGCTCGCCGGCCTCACCAAGCGCCGGGTGCGTGCCGTCGGCGAGGCGCTGGGCGCGCCGGCCGCCCTGGTGTGCAAGGTCCCGACCGCCGACCTGGAGACGCTGAACCCCGGCGTGGCCGACGAGGAGGTGCTCGGCGTCTCCTACGACACCATCGACGACTTCCTGGAGGGCAGGCCGGTCGACGACGCCGCCCTCACCGTGCTGATCGACCGCTACCGGCGCACCGAGCACAAGCGCCGCCCGCCGATCACGCCCTGAGCCTCCGCCCCGGGGCTCACTTGCCCACGCCGATCACGCCCTGAGCCTCCTCCGGTCCGGGGCTCAGTTGCCCACGCCGAGCCCGGCCATGAACGCCGCCGGGTACCGGTCGCCGCGCGCCGCGCCCGGCGGCACCGCCTTCTCGATCGCGGCGAGGTCGTCGGCGGTGAGCCGGAGCTCGGCGGCGGGCAGCGCCTCGGCCAGCCGCTCGCGGGTACGCGCGCCGACCAGCGGCACGATGTCCTCGCCCTGCGCGGCCACCCAGGCGATGACGAGCTGCGCCACGGTGCAGCCCTTGGCCTCGGCGACCCGGCGCAGCTCGGCCACGAGGGCGAGATTGTGCTCCACGTTCCCGCTCGCGAACCGGGGGCCGAAGGCGCGGCTGTCGCCGGGGCCGGCGGCGCGGCCGGCGGTCCAGTGCCCGGAGATGAGGCCGCGCCCGAGGACCCCGTACGCGGTCAGCCCGATCCCGAGCTCCCGCAACGTGGGCAGGACGTCCGCCTCGACGGCGCGGGAGATCACCGAGTACTCGATCTGCAGGTCGGCGATCGGGTGCACGGCGTGCGCCCGGCGGATCGTGGCCGCGTCGACCTCCGAGAGCCCGATGTGCCGGACGTACCCGGCGTCCACCAGCTCCTTGATCGCGCCCACCGTCTCCTCGATCGGCACCGCCGGGTCCAGCCGGGCCGGGCGGTAGATGTCGACGTGGTCGGTGCCGAGCCTGGTCAGCGAGTGCGTCAGGAAGTTCTTCACCGCCTCGGGACGGGCGTCGTTCCCGCCGAACCCGCCACCCGGCCGCAGCAGCATGCCGAACTTCACGCTCAGCGCGTAACTGTCGCGGGCCCGGCCGCGCAGCGCCTCGGCGAGCAGCAGCTCGTTGTGGCCCGCGCCGTAGAAGTCGCCGGTGTCGATCAGGGTGACGCCGGCCTCCAGCGCGGCGTGCACGGTGGCGATGCTCTCCGCGCGGTCGGCCTCGCCGTACGCGCCCGACATGCCCATCGCGCCGAGACTCAGCGTGGAGACGGCCGGTCCGGTGCTTCCCAGGGTTCGCGTCCGCATCAGGTTTCTCCTTGTCGTCACGTTGTTTCCGTCCCTCCCCACCCTGGTCCGGGTCCGGGACGGGCGGAAGCGGAGCGTTCATCATGGGAGCGCCCCTCCCTGTCATCGGGGAGGGTGCAGTGACCTGCGCTGCACGAGTCCCGCTCTCAGGGCACGCCGACCACGGTCAAGCAGCAGGTGCCGAGCGGCGTCTACGGCACGCCGGCCCAGGCCGGGCACGCCCCCGCGGCCGTCGCCTGCCGCACGGTCCGGGGCGCGTTTCGCGACCGGTGGGGCGGCCTCCCCCCGCAAGTGACCATGAATAAGGCGAGGCGCTGAAAGCTGTTCTCAGCACCTCACCTTGCGCGCGACACTGACCATCAAGCCAGGTCAGGTAGGCCGGGAGCGGTCACCATAAGGAGCATCCCGCGCATGCCGGAAGGTGACGACACCGACGGACGCGAAAATCATCCTCCGTCTACCGCTCCTCGGCGTCGCTCCCGCAAAGCCTTCCAGTAGGCCGCGCACACCTGCGCCACCATCACGACCACGCAGAACGCGGCCGAGCCCACCAGCAGGACGCTGCCAAAAGCCCCAGTGCCCAACCTCTGGCCGTACGGGGAGCCGTTGCCGCTCACAACGCTCACGGCATCGACGACCAAGTCCACCACGAACCCCCACAGAGTCCGCACGGTGGAGAGGCCGTCAAAGATCATGACGCCCACGGCGGTCAGGGAGAAGAGGTAGATCCAAAGGCCGAAGTAAAGGGCCATCCCGACCAGGTAAACCCCCGCTAAGGCACCCTTTCGTAGACGCTGGGAACCTGCCATGGCACCCTCCCTCAGGGACCGCGACGGCGTAGTGACGGTATGCCCACTCGCCAGCTGCTCCAAGCCCCGCGTCGATCTGGCCCGACAGCTTCGCCCGCGCTCATCCGCAGCCGGCCCACCGGTCCGGTCGCGCGGATCTTGTCCAGGACGGTGGTGAATCGTGGACAGTCGGTGGCTTGGCCGGGCATGAGCACGAAGACCAGCGGCAGCCCGGCGGCATCGACCGCGGCATGGATCTTGTTGCTCAGCCCGCCCCGGAATCGGCCGAGCGCGGCGGCCTTCGCCTGCGCCTTGCGCCGTCGCCCGGTGGCAGCACGCTCGTGCGACAGCGCTCGTACGGCAGCGCGCTCGTACGGCAGTGACGCGCCGGCCTCGGGTGTGGTCTGGGGCGCAGCACCCGCAGCACCGGCGGCCGCTCCGGGAGCGGAGCCGCCTTCCTCGGTCAGCGCCTGCTCCAGCGCATCCAGGGTTTCCCCTGTGACCGCCAGCCCGACCGCCAGCCCGGCCGTAACCTGATGCGCTCGCACGATCGGGGAGTCCACGCTCACCAACTGCCCACGGTGGCTGACGCAGGTGCGCCGGACGCCAGTGAGACAGAAATTCTGACTGCTGTGGAGCCAGCGCTCGACCGAGGCTGAGGCAATGGACGGCTCAGCATGGGAGCGCCCCTCCCTGGCTCGGCCCGGCGGCGGCGGGGCAGGATGGCGTCATGCAACGTGAGCAGCTCGCCGACTTCCTGCGCCGCCGCCGGGAGGCGATCCGCCCGACCGAGGTCGGCCTCGCGGACGGCCCCCGCCGCCGCGCCGCCGGCCTGCGCCGGGAGGAGGTGGCGATGCTGGCCGGCATGTCGGTGGACTACGTCGTACGCCTGGAGCAGGGCCGCAGCAGCCAGCCGTCGGTCCAGTTGCTCGGCGCGCTGGCGCGGGCGCTGCGGCTGTCGGACGACGAACGCGACCACCTGTTCCACCTGGCCGGACACCGGCCCCCGCCCGCCGACGGCCTCGCCGGTCTGGCCCGCGCCGGGCTGATCCGCATGCTCGACCTGCTGGGCGACACCCCGGCCGTGGTGCTGTCCGACCTCGGCGAGTTCCTCGCGCAGAACCGGATGGCCGTCCTGCTGATGGGCGACCACACCGGCCTCACCGGGGACCGCCGCTACCTCGTCTACCGCTGGTTCACCGAGGCGGCCGTACGCGCCGTCCACCCGCCCGAGGAGCAGGAGCATCACGCCCGCCAGCTCGTGGCGGACCTGCGTGCGGTCGCCGGCCGCCGCTCCGGCGACCCCGTGGTCACCGGGCTCGTCGAACGCCTCCTGGCCGCGAGCGCCGACTTTCGCCGGCTCTGGGCCGAACACGAGGTGGCGGTCCGGCGTACCGACCGCAAGAGCATGGTGCATCAGCGGGTGGGCCTGCTGGTGATGGACTGCACCACCCTGGTCACCCCCGACCAGGGGCAGCAACTGCTGGTGTTCACGGCGGCGGACGACGAGGCTCGCGAACGGCTTGAGCTGCTGCGCGTGCTCGGCACCGAGGACTTCCCCACCGGCGAGGTCAGGGACGGGCGACCGTGACCTGATCAACGCACGGCGGGCGTGATCTTCTTCTCGATCTGGTCTCCGGTCGTCCGGGAGGGACCGGCCGGGCGCCCCACCGGGATCACACGAACCCGGCATCTCGCACCTTCATGGCGACCTGCACCCGGTTGTCGGTGCCGAGCTTGGCGAAGATGCGGGTGACGTTGGCCTTGACCGTGGCGGTGCTCATGTAGAGGCGCTCCGCGATCTCGGTGTTGGAGCGGCCCCGGGCCACCTCGATGGCGACCTCCCGCTCCCGCTCGGTCAGTCTGGCCAGCTCCTGCCGCGCCTCCTCGCGGCCCCGCTCGTGACCGCCGGTGGCGGCGGCGATCACCTGATGGGTGACGCTCGGCGACAGCACCGGCTCACCCGCGGCCACGGCGCGGACCGCCTCGATCATCCGGGCCGGCGGGGTGTCCTTGAGCAGGAACCCGGCGGCCCCGAGGCGCAGCGCCCGCAGCACCATGTCGTCGGCGTCGAAGGCGGTCAGCACGAGGATGCGCGGCGGCTCGGGCCAGGACAGCAGCGCCTCGGTGGTGACCAGGCCGTCCTGGCCGGGCATGCGGATGTCCATCAGCACGACTGCGGGCCGCAGATCGCGGATCATGCCCAGCGCCTCCCGGCCGTCGCCCGCCTCTCCGACGATCTCCACGCCGGATCCGCCGCCCAGGATGAGGCGCAGGCCCGTACGCACCATCGGGTCGTCGTCCACGATCACCACCCGGATCACAGGTCAAGCCTCCCACGGCAACCGAATATCAAGGACAAATCGCCCATTCTGCTGAGCGTGCGTGATCGTGCCGCCCGCCAGGCGTACCCGTTCGCCCAGGCCGACCAGACCCAGCCTGCCGCCGGGCCCGCCCGAGGCCCCGTAGGGCACGGGGTTGCTCACGCGGATGCGTAACCCGTCGCCCGGACGCCCGTCGAGCTCGACCGTAACGCTGCTGCCCGGCGCGTGTTTGCGGGCGTTGGTCAGCGCCTCCTGGACGGCCCGGTAGGCGTTGCGGCCGGTCTGCGTCGGAAGCAGGTCGCGCTGCTCGACCGTGTCGGTCACGGCGACCTTCTGCCCGGCGTCCCGCACTTCGTGGAAGAGCTCCTCCAGATCGGCCAGGGTCGGCTGCGGGGCGGCGGTGATGCCGTCGGAGCGGAGGGTGCCGAGCACGGTGCGGAGCTCGTTGAGCGACTGGTGGGCGTTGTGCTGGATGGCGTGCGCGGTCTGCCGCATCTCCTCCTGGCCGAGGTCGGTGCGAAAGGCCAGGCCTCCGGCGAGCATCGCCAGCAGCGACATGCGATGGGCCAGGGCGTCGTGCATCTCCTGGGCGATCTTCGCTCGTTCGGTCAGTTTGGCCTGCTCGATGCGCTGCCGCTCCGCCCGCTCGGCGGCGAGGTCGGCGTCGCGCAGGGAACGGAGATAGAGGCCGAAGACCGTCAGCCCGGCGAGGATCGCCGTCCCGGTGGCGAGGCTGATGACGCCTTGCTGGGTGATGCCGTTCGAGACGGCGTACAGGCCCATGCTGGCCCACAGCAGCACCCCGATCGGGATGATCTGCCGCCAGCGGCGGTGCGTGCACAGCGACACGTACGCCACCTGAGCGGGGCCGGTCGCCATGCTGGACAGCGCGGTGAGCAGCGCGGTCACGGCGGCGATCTGCCACGGCCACCGGCGCCTCCACCGCATGAGGACCAGCCCCACGAGGCTCAGGCCCGCGTCGACCAGGGCGCGCGACAGCCGCTCCGGATGGTGCACGACGACCCAGACCCAGACCGTGCCGTAGAAGAGGATCGGCGCCAGCGCGGCGAGGTGACGCAGCGCGACGCCCCATCCGTCGAGGGGCGGCTGATAGTCAGGGCGGTCGTGCACGCGTCCAAGCCTAGGAATTCTTCGGCCCTGCTCTAGCTACCTGGGTCGATCGCCTTACCACCCTGGGTCTATACGACGATCGACCTGGAGCCGATGAGCGGACCGCCCCGCTCGCGATGAACTTGAGCCCGTGATCGAGTTCAACAGTGTCAGCAAGACCTACCAGGACGTGCGGGCGCTCGACGACGTGTCCTTCACGGTCGGGCCCGGCAGCGTCACCGGGTTCGTGGGCCCCAACGGCGCGGGCAAGTCCACCGCGCTGCGCATCCTGGTGGGGCTCGCCCGCGCCACCTCGGGGTCGGCCACCGTGCTTGGGCGTCCCTACCCCCAGCTGGAGCGTCCTGCCTGTCAGGTGGGCACGCTGCTCGACGCCGGCGCGTTCCATCCGGGCCGCACCGGGCGCGAGACACTGACCCTCGGCGCCATCGCCTTAGGGCTGCCCAGGTCGCGGGTCGCCGAGATGCTCTCGCTGGTCGGCCTGTCGGCCAAGGAGGCGCGGCGGGCTGTCGGCTCCTATTCCCTCGGCATGCGGCAGCGGCTCGGCCTCGCGCACGCGCTGCTCGGCAGGCCGCGCGCGCTCATACTCGACGAGCCGGCCAACGGCCTCGACCCCCAGGGCATCCGGTGGTTGCGCGAGCTGCTGCGCGACCTGGCCGACGCCGGCTGCGCCGTGCTGCTCAGCTCCCACCTGCTGCACGAGGTGGAACAGGTCGCCGACCACATCGTGGTGATCGGCGGCGGCAGGGTGCTCGTCCAGGGCACCGTGGCCGAGCTCAACCAGGGCCGCAGCCTGGAGCAGACCTTCCTCGAACTGACCTCATGCGCCGACCGGAGCCAGAAGTGACGATCCCCTTTCACCGCTTGCTGGCCGTCGAGCTCCGCAAGCTCTTCGACACCCGCAGCGCCAAGATCCTGACCGCGTGCCTGCTCTGCCTCACCGTCGCGGCGATCGTCGGCCGGGGCCTCTACAGCGGCCCCGGCCTGCAGCGGCTGGTCTGGACGGCCGGCATCGGCTACGCCACTCTCCTGCCGGTGCTCGGCGTCCTCGCGGTGACGGGCGAGTGGAGCCATCGCACGGCGCTGACCACGTTCGTGCTGGAACCCCGGCGATGGCGGGTGATGGCCGCCAAAGCGATCCCGCCGGCGCTCACGGCTGTCGTGGCAAGCCTGTTCGCGCTGCTCGTCGCGGTTCCCGCGACCGCGCTGACAAGCGCCGCGCAGCACACTCCCGCCCACTGGGACCTCACCTTCGCCACGATGGCGGGCTGGACGGCGACGAACGTGCTCTTCGTCATGATGGGCACGGCCTTAGGCGCGCTCCTGCTCAACGCACCGGCCGCCATCGTCGTCTGCCTGGCCGGCACCGCCGTATGGAGCGCCGTCGCCCTCCTCGGCGCCACAGGCCGGACGCTCGCCGAATGGCTCGATCTCAACAGGACCACCGCTCCCCTCGCGGCCGGCGACTGGGCCGGCGTCGACTTCCTGCGGCTCGCCGCTTCGACCGCCCTGTGGATCGTGTTCCCGCTGGTGGCCGGAGTCGTCCGTGCCTGTCGCAAGGAGGTGAGGTAGCCCGGTCTCCGATCGTGCCCGCCGTTCGGTACTCACGGCGGACGCCCGGCAGGCCGATGGCGTCCCGCCATCGCAGGGACCGCCCGCCAGATCGACGTACACGAGGCCGTCGCTCATGGGAGCCGGCATCTCAGCCTCAGCCGACGCCCCGGAGAACTGTAGGATCCCGGGATGAGTGACGATGAGTGGAATCACATCATTCGTTCGGCGAAGCAGGGCGAGTCCGGCCCTTGGACGTGCCCTGAGTGCGACGAGTACACCGTCGAGTCGGGTCAGCGGTTCGAGCAGGGCCACGTGGTGGAGCACACACTGATGTGCTTCGCCTGCCAGGCAGAGGTCGTTGCACCTGCCTGAACCCGACCGCACAAGGGTACGGCGTCCCTGCCACGGGCATCGAAAGGCGAGGTGCCGCGGCTTCAGAGCTGCGGCGGCCCGGCGCAGCGCCGGGGCGACACAGGGACACCCGACGCCACACCTGGCACCGGCCGCCGGATTCCGCAGACCGGTCTACACGGCCAAGGGCCGTCGCCGTCACCGTCGCCCCCCGCGCGGAACGGCGCCTCACCGGCCCGTTTCACTATTCCGGCGTACTTGGTCTGCCCTCCTCCGCCACCGCATCCTGCTTGACTAATCACGTTCCGTCACCACCGGAAGTGGGCCAGAGCCGGAACGTACAGTCCCCAGGGAGTGTCGTTCTCGACCGGCATCGAGCACAGGCCGCATCGCTCGTCCGCCTACCGTGCCCGCGTGCGCTGGATCGGTCCCGCCGGCAAGAAACGCAAGTCGAGGTCGGAGGCGTTCGATACGAGCGGACAAGCGGAGAACTGGCCGGGCGCCTCAGCCTGCCTCAAGCGCTACCGGCACCCCTCGTCCGCCGGCCGGCCTGGAGAGGGCTGTCAGGGCGGCGATCCGGATGGAGCAACAGAAGGGTGGCGTGCAGTTCCCTGTTCCTCAACCGCGATGTACCGCACTGGTAGCGCGCACCCCGACGCGCCGCGTCGCAAACGTTGCCGATCAGCACGAGGTGCTCTCGGCGGGCAGGGTGCGGTCGGTGAAGTAGCGGTCGATGTGGTCACGGGCGCACGCGTTGAACCCGTACAGCGTGTGCCCCGGCTCGTCGTCGTGAATGGTGGCGCTGCCGGGCACCTGCTTCAGGACGCGGGCCACCGTGTCGGACTCGCGCCAGGCGCCCGCGCCGAGCATCGGGGGAAGGCCCTTGGGCAGCGGGGCGGGCGGGTTGGTGACGGTCACCGGCCAGCCGATGCACGCCAGGGTGCCGGTCAACAGTGTGTTGGCCGCGCCCGCGTTCGGGGCGACCTTGCGGACGCGGGCGAGTGCCTTGTCGAGGTCGGCCCGGTTGGCAGCGCGTGGCCAGTCGGTGCACTCGGTGACGCCGGTCGTCTGGTCGGGGTAGCGGGCGCCGCGGTCCGGCACGAAGCCGGAGGCGTCGCCGCGTACGGCCTTCCCGATGGCCGCGGCCAGTTTGGGGTAGTTGTCCTTTCCGCGCATGGCGAGCCCGAGAGCCAGTGCCTGCAGATCACCGCTGGTGTAGGCGATGCCGACGGACTTGACGGGGATCGGGGAGCGCTCGGCCTTGGCGATCAGGCCACGCCACTGGGCGGGCGTTCCCGGGCACTTGCCCTCTCCGACACACCAGTCGAAGAAGCGGGCGAAGACCTTCTCGTTGAGCTTGGCCGTTTCGATCATCTCGGCGGTCCAGTCGTCGCCGACGTGGCTGATCGTGCCGTCGATCACCATCGTGCGCACCTTGCCGGGAAACAGCCGAGCGTAGTCCTGGGCGTAGATGCCCGCGTATGAGGCGCCGTAGAAATTGAGCTGGGACTCGCCGAGCGCCTTTCTGATGGCCTCCATGTCCCTGGCGTGGTCGGCCGAGCTCATGTTCGCGAACAGCTCGGGGTCCTTGTTGCGGCAGGTTTCGGCGTGCCCGCGGTTGGTGTCGGACAGGCGGCCGAAGTCGGCGTCGTCCGCGGGGAACTCGGGCAAGGGGACGCGGGTCCAGACGCAGGGCAGACCGGTGCTGAGGCCGCCGAACTGTTCGCCGTAACCGCGGGTGTCCCAGGTGACGATGTCCATCCGTTTGCGCAGGTTGGCCCACCAGTGTGCGTATTCCTGCGTCATGGCGATGCCGGGGGCGCCGGGACCCCCGTACGCGATCAGGACCGAGCCCTCGGAGACGCCGGTGGCCTTCAGCCGGCCCAGCTTGAGGGTGATCTTGCGGCCCTCGGGTTTCTGCCAGTCGACAGGGACCTGGAGATCGGCGCAGGCCATGCCGACCTTGTCGCCGGGGCAGGCGGCCCAGTCGAAGGCGGGGGTCTGCTGGGTCTGGAAGCCGGAGCCGAGGAGCGTCAGGGCGAGAACGAGTGGCGTGAACATGGCCACGACGATCTCGCAGAGCAGGGCTGGGCTGCATCGGAGCTGGGTCTGATCTTGCGAGAGGGGAAATCAGACCGTGGCATGTCGTACCGCAGTCTGACAGAGAGGGGCCGGCGCGCCGTCCCGACCCACGCACACCGTGTGGTCCCCGGGCGGTCCTCAGCGAGTCGATCGGCCTACCTGGGTGGTCGCGCCGCCTCATCCCTGCCAACCTCTGACCACATCAACAAACCAAGATCAGCCGTTGAGTTGACACTCCCGGGTGGTCATTGCACATCGATCTGGTCCAGCTCCACCAGTCCGAAGCCGAGCTGACTGTAGAGCTCGAGCTGGTCGAAGTACTCACGATGGGAGTCGATCTTGTCGTTGGAGATGTGGGCGGCGCAGCTCGCTCTGATGGTGATGCGGCGGCCCGTACCCGCTATCTCACGCCCGCCCGGCATCAGGAGCGGGCCGGTGTGGGTGCCGGTGTAGGTCCATTCGGTGCAGACCGGGTTGTCGCAGTCGCCCAGCTCGAACCACGCCGCCATGTGAAAGTCCGGGAACGCTCTGAAGTTCTGCTGGTAGACCCAGCCGATCTCGTCGTGTCCCTGCGCGACGCCCGCCGGTGAGACGAAGACGGCGTCCTCGCTGTAGCAGGCGAGCACGCTGGACACGTCGTGGGCGTTGATGGCCTTGTTCAGCCGGTGTCTGAGATCCCATTGGGTCGACATGGGCACCTCCAAGCGAGTCGGTTCGTTCCGGCGAGCATCGTGGGCGGGCGGGGAGTACGGCGAAGTCTGGGGTCGGGCGGCTGGTGGTTGGCGCGTTGGCTGCTTCGCCGTGCGATGGTCGTTTCGGTGGGGAGCCCGTTGAACCAGGTGTTTCGCGACGGGCCTGGTGGCGGTGCGTACGCCACCGTGGCCGTTGATGGGGAGGGGTGGGCAGCCGTACTGCTGGCCGGGATCGCGGTGACGGGACACGGCGCTCGTTCCTCCGCGGCTCGAGTGTGGGAGCCGGCTGATGCAGACGTGCCGAATGTGCTCATGGCCTCGTGCGGCGCGGACAGCGCCCGCGCCAACTCGTGTCCTTGCCGACGCTTTCATCCCTCCTTTCAGTGTCCGCGCCATGGCACGCACAACGGTGCCAAGCAGCCGTCAAAATCGGCCTCGACAGAGGGGTTTGATGGAAGCACGGGGTAAACGCCCGGTTCGATCGCCGCGCGTCGAGATCGTGCCGGGGTGGCGGGTCGGATATCGAGTGGCTGGCCGGCTCGATCAAGCCCGATGCTGGAGGGCGTGTTCAACATTCCGCCGCGGACCGCCACCGACGCCTACCTCGCCAGAATGGGCGGGCGGAGGCGTCTCGACATCGTCTTCGACATCGATCTCGGGGAACTGGTGGAAGGTCACCACGTGGTCGCCCGCGGGCTGGAGCTGGCGGACGCCGGTGCCGCGTTGCACTACGAGTTCGTTCCCGGAATACGGCAACACGAGGAGGACACCAAAGGGCGGTTCTTCTGGTTCTGGATGATGTTCGCCGAAGATGACCTTGGCACCTCTTACGACGACCACAACAGCGGGGCCTTCGATCCGGACGGCGAGGCGGCCGCGCACGGGACTCGCAACCTGGGCGGACCGGTCCCCCGTTCGGCCCGTCGGCTTCGGCTGAGCTTCACGCCGCCCGAGATGTGGACGCCGCTGGGACCCTGGTGCAGGGAGTTGGACATCGCGCTGCCCGGCGGCCAGGTCACGGAGTCGTGGACCGGCCCGCGTCAGGACGCCGGATGACACTGGATGACGCTGGATGACACCGGTCCCGGTGAGAGCGATCCGGGCGGCGTCACGCCGTGCGGCGCTGTCTGCGGGCGGTGAGCTGGTCCGTTCTGCTGGTGATCAGGTCGTGGCCGCCGGGCGTGAGTGAGTTGAGGAACAGGCGGTTGACGCCGGGCAGGGCGGCGACGCGCAGGAGCCAGTCGCGGGCGGCGATTCGGCGGCGGCTGGAGGGCGCCATCCACTCGATGAAGCGGCGGCCGAACGCCTGCACCTCGGCGATCGTCGGCCGCATGCGCTCCTCGTACCGGGTCAGCGCCGTGGGCAGGTCGCCGGCGGTCCGGGGCACGGCCGTGGGCAGGTCGCCGGCGGCCAGTTCGTCGGCAAGGACCCAGGCGGCGGCGACCGCCATCGACGCGCCGTGCCCGGCGAACAGCGAGACCGCCTGGCAGGAGTCACCCAGCAGCACGACCCTGCCGCGGCTCCAGGAGCCGATCTGCACCTGGGTGACCTGGTCGTAGTACAGGTCGGCGGGCAGCCGGGGCAGCGTCTCCGGCAGGATCCAGCCCAGGTCGCCGTAGCGCCGGCGCAGCGCCGCCGCGGGGTCGGCCGGCAGGGCCGGGTCGGGCTCGCGGTGCAGGAACAGCAGCGCGAGCCGGTCCTCGGCCAGCGCGTACGCGCCCGCCATCAGCCCGGGCACGGTCAGCATCCGGTAGCGCAGCCCGACCTGTGCGCTCAGCTCCGCATCGGTGAGGACGCAGGCGGCGACGTGATGGCCGAGGTGGCGCAGGTAGCGTTCCTCGGGGCCGAAGACCAGCTCGCGGACGCGGGAGTGCACGCCGTCGGCCCCGACGAGCAGGTCCACGGTGCGGTGGGTGCCGTCGGTGAGGGTGATCTCGACCTGGTGGGCGTCCTGCCGGATCGTCTCGATCGTGACGCCGTAACGGACCGGTGCGACGACGTCCTCGGCGAGGGTCCTGGCGAGGTCGCCGCGCGGCAGGCTGACCACGCGGGAGAAACCGGGCGGCAGGACGAACCGGCTGGTGCGCCGACCGCCGCGGTCGAGGTAGTCGAGCTCGCGCACCGGGTGGCGCAGCTCGCGCAGGCGGGTGGCCAGGCCCATGCGCTCGGTCACCTCGTAGCCCGCGCCGTAGAAGTCGATCATGTAGCCGCCGGTCCGTAAGGCCGGCGCTCGCTCGACGAGCTCGACGTCCCAGCCGTCGCGTTCCAGGTGCCAGGCGAGCGCCAGGCCCGCGATGCCGGCTCCGCAGATGAGGGCCTTCATGGGTCACTCCTTTCGCAGCAGCCGCCGTACCGGCCCTGCCAGCGCGGCGACGTCCAGTCCCGGGTCGAGGCGGTGGTGCAGGATCAGCCCGTCGATCGCGGCGGCGAGCAGGGCGGCGACCGCGTCGGGGTCCTCGACGCCGTGCCCGGCCAGCCAGCGGGCCAGGGTGCGGCGGAAGCCGAGGACGAGCTCGGCGAGCCGGTCGCGCAGCTCGGGGACGCGGGTCGAGGCCAGGTACGTCTCTGCCACCAGCAGCGAGGCCGGATCATCGCCTGCGTAGACCGCGACGGCGCCCATCAGCCAGTCGAGACCGGCCTCGGGGTCGGGCCGGCGGGACAGCTCCTCGCCGATCTGGCCGATCAGCTCATGGACGAAACCGAGCGCGGCCGCCGTCAGCAGCTCGGTGACGGAGCCGAAGTGGTAGTGGACGACGCCGGGCGCGACGCCGGCCCGTTCGGCGACCAGGCGGGTGGTGACGCCGTTCCAGCCGGCCTCGCCGATGAGCGCCACGGCCGCGCGCAGCAGGCGTTCCCTGGTGGCGCGGCCGCGTTCGAGCGACGTCTCCGGCATGACGGACCCTTCTTGTACGACCGCCTTGGGCGTTTGCCCAAATTCACGATAGTTGCATGCTGCAAAGATCGCCAGAGGGGACGTACAAGAAGATCCGCTCAGTGGTCGCCGGAGCCCGGTTCCGCCATCCGGCGGTGCGCCGCGGCCTTGGCCTTCTCGGGCATGACCTTGGCCGCGCCGGCCATCGCCTTGTTCTTGAACGACCCGGCGACGACCGACGCCTCGCCCTTCATCAGCGCCTCGAACCCCTGCTCGGCGACCTGCGTGGGATCGTCCTTCTTGCCGGAGCCGACCCGGGTGTCCTCCATGCCCGCCCGTTCGAAGAACTCGGTGTCGGTCGGGCCCGGCATCAACGCCGTCACCGTCACGCCGGTGTCCTTGAGCTCGTTGCGCAGCGCCTCGGAGAAGGACAGCAGGAACGCCTTCGAGGCCGCGTACGTGGCCTCGAACGGCCCCGGCTGGGTGGCGGCGACGGACGACGTGAACAGCACCCGCCCCTCCCCCCGGGGCACCATGTCACGCAGGCAGAGCTTGGCCAGGTGCACCGCGGAACGCACGTTGAGGTCCACGACCTCCAGGTCCCCGGCCAGGTCCGTCTCGGCGAACGGGCCGCCGGCGCCGATCCCCGCGTTGATCGCCACCGCGCCCAGAGGACGGCCGACATCCGCGACCCGCTCGTAGAGGCGCTCGACGCCGTCGTGGGTGGCGAGGTCGGCCTGGACGGCCTCGACGGACGCGCCGAGCTCGCGCAGCTCGCGGGCCGCGTCGGCGATGCCCGGGTCCTCGGCGTTGACGATCAGGTCGAAGCCGTGCCCGGCGAACTGCTTGGCCAGCTCGTACCCGATGCCGCTGGACGCGCCCGTGACCAGGGCGAGCGGCCGGGCTTGTTCTTCCCTCATGATGGCGGTTCCTCTCGTCGGTCTCCGCCTGACCGGCTGCCCACGCCGGCCCCACCCAACCGTCCCGTTCCAGGTCAGAGCGGACGCCGCGATGCGGTTCACTACAGGCATGACGATCGTCCGCTCCCTCGCCCTGTTCGCCCTGGCCGCGCTCGCCGAGATCGGCGGCGCGTGGCTCGTCTGGCAGGGGGTGCGCGAGCAGCGTGGCCTGCTGTGGATCGGCGCCGGCTTCGTCGCGCTCGGCCTGTACGGACTGGTCGCCACGTTGCAGCCGGACGCGAACTTCGGCCGCATCCTGGCCGCGTACGGCGGGGTGTTCGTCGCCGGGTCGCTGGCCTGGGGCATGGTCGTGGACGGGTTCCGCCCCGACCGGTGGGACATCGCCGGAGCGGTGGTCTGCCTGGTCGGCGTCCTGGTCATCATGTACGCGCCCCGTGGCTGAAGCCGGTCTGTGCCGCGGACAACCCGATGAGGGCGTCTTTGTCCGTGTTCCGCGATCGCTCGACGCGACGTCATGGTTCCGGTCCGACCACTACCGGAAAGGCACGAGTGACATGCGTGAAGGCGCATCCATGCGCGGCGGGGACGTGAAGGTGTCCTGCGAGCTCTGACACCGATCGGGTGGCCGCCCTCGCCTTGGGGCGGCTACCCGACGACGATCCGGCGCCCGTACGCTGTCGCCCGTGATCACACCAGTCACCGCCCGGCTGGGCCCCCGCCGCTGGACGGCCATGATCGTGCTCGGTTTCGTCGGCCAGCTCGCCTGGACCGTCGAGAACATGTATCTCAACGTCTTCCTCTACGACACGATCACCGACGACCCCACCGCCATCGCCACGATGGTCGCCGCCAGCGCGTTCACCGCCACGGTCGCGACGCTGCTGGTGGGCGCGCTGTCCGACCGGACGGGCCGGCGGCGGGCCTTCATCGCCGCCGGCTACGTCCTGTGGGGCCTCGCCACGGCGGCGTTCGGGCTGGTCACCGTGGACACCGTGGGAAGCCTCGCACCGGCCGCGAACGCCGTGCTCATCGCCATGATCGCGGTCATCGTGCTCGACTGCGTGATGTCGTTCCTGGGCTCCGGCGCGAACGACGCCGCCTTCCAGGCGTGGGTGACCGACGTGACGTGGCCGGCCGTCCGCGGCCGGGTGGAGTCGGTGCTCGCGATCATGCCGCTGGTGTCGATGCTGGCCGTCTTCGGCGCGCTCGACCCGCTCACCCGGGCCGGGCGGTGGCGGGAGTTCTTCCTGCTGATCGGGGCGGTCATCGCCGTGGTCGGGGTGGTGGCGTGGTTCCTCGTACGGGACCGCCCGGCCCTGCCCCGGGCGCGCGGCGGCGCGCTGGACGCGATCTTCCACGGCCTGCGCCCCAGCGCCATGCGCGCCAACCCGGGCCTCTACCTGCTGCTGGCGGCGTGGGCCATCTGGGGCGTCTCCACGCAGATCTTCCTGCCCTACCTGATCATCTACGTGCAGCGTTACCTCCAGATCGAGGCGTACGCGGTCGTCCTCGGCGTGGTCCTGACCGGCGCGTCGGCGGTCACCGTCGGCTGCGGCCGGCTGATCGACCGCGTCGGCAAGCGGCGCTTCCTGCTGCCCGCCCTCGGGATCTACGCCATCGGGCTGCTGGCCATGTGGCCGGCGCGCGGCCTGGTCCCGGTCATCGCGGCCGGTCTGGTGATGATGTCCGGGTTCATGCTGGTCGCCGCGACGATCGGCGCGCTGGTCCGCGATCACACGCCGCCCGAGCACGCGGGGCACGTGCAGGGGCTGCGGATGGTGTTCGCGATCCTGATCCCGATGCTGATCGGGCCGTACGTGGGGGCGCTGGTCATCCGGGGCGCGGACGCCTACTACGAGGACCTGGGCGTGCTCAGGCAGGTGCCCACGCCCGCGATCTTCCTGGCGGCCGCCGCGGTGCTGCTGCTGATCGCCGTTCCCGTCCTGGCACTGCGCAAGAGAGAGGCCGCATGAGCATGCTCACCCGCTGGGGCAGGGAGCTCGATCCCGACGCCGTCCTGACCGAGTATCCGCGGCCGCAGCTCGTCCGCGACAGCTATCTCAACCTCAACGGCCGGTGGGACTACGCGATCACCGAGGACGACGCGGAGCCCGCGGCCTACGACGGACAGATCGTGGTGCCGTTCTCGCCCGAGGCCGAGCTGTCCGGCGTCGGCCGGCAGCTCATACCCGGCCAGACCCTCTGGTACCGCCGCACCCTCACGCTCCCCGCCGGGTTCGGCACGGGCGGCCGGGTGCTGCTGCACTTCGGCGCGGTGGACCAGACCTGCCGGGTGCTGCTCAACGGCGTCGAGGTGGGCGCGCACACCGGCGGCTACCTCCCGTTCAGCTGCGACGTCACCGCCGCCCTGCGCGACGGCGCGAACGTGCTCACCGTCGCCGTACGTGACGACACCGACACCGTCCCGCACGCCCGTGGCAAGCAGAAGCTGGAGCGGGGCGGCATCTGGTACACCCCGCAGTCCGGCATCTGGCAGACCGTGTGGGCCGAGCGGGTGCCCGGCGTGCACGTGGAGCGGCTCACCCTCACCCCGCACCTGGCCGAGTCCTGCGTCGAGGTGACCGTGCACGCCGCCGAGGGCGAGGCGGACGTCGAGATCCTGGCCGCCGGGTCCGTCGTCGCCCGCGCCACCGTCCCCGCCGGGCGGCCGGTGCGCGTACCGATCCCGGACGTCCGGCCGTGGAGCCCCGAGGACCCCTTCCTGTACGACGTCACCGTGGAGCTGGGCGCCGACCGGGTGCGCGGTTACGTGGGCATGCGCTCGTTCGGCGTGGGGACGGACGCCGACGGGGTGCCGCGCCTGATGCTCAACGGCCGCCCCTACTTCCACGCCGGGGTGCTCGACCAGGGCTACTGGTCCGACGGCATGTACACGCCGCCGTCCGACGAGGCCATGATCCACGACATCGTCACCATGAAGCGGCTCGGCTTCACCATGCTGCGCAAGCACATCAAGATCGAGCCGCTGCGCTGGTACTACCACTGCGACCGGCTCGGCATGCTCGTCTGGCAGGACATGGTCAACGCCGGCGGCCGCTACCACCCGCTGGTCGTCACCGCTCCGGCGTTCGTCCCGTTCCACCTGCCCGACCGCTGGTTCGGCCGGCCGCACCGGGACCGGTTCATGGCCGAGCTGCGCGAGACGGTCGAGCACCTGCGCAACGTGGTGAGCATCGCCGTGTGGGTGCCGTTCAACGAGGGGTGGGGCCAGTTCGACGCGGCCCGCGTCGCCCGGGAGCTGGCCGCGCTCGACCCGACCAGGACCGTCGACCACGCCAGCGGCTGGCACGACCAGGGCGCCGGCGACCTGCGGAGCCTGCACGTCTACTTCCGACGGTTCCGCGCGCCGCGCCGCCGCCGGGACCGGCGGGCGCTCGTGCTGTCGGAGTACGGCGGGTACGGCCTGCGGGTCGACGGCCACACCTTCAACGACCGCAACTTCGGCTACCGCCGCTACGACACCCCCGAACGGCTCGGCGCCGCGTTCGCCCGGCTGCACGCCGAGCAGATCGTCCCGGCGATCCGTCATGGCCTGAGCGCCACCGTCTACACCCAGCTCTCCGACGTCGAGGACGAGCTGAACGGCCTGCTCACCTACGACCGGGAGGTGCTCAAGCTGCCGGAGGACCTGGTCCGCGCGGTCAACAGACGGCTCACGCTCGGCCAGGCCCCGTGACGGTCACGCCGCGCCACTCGGCGTCCGGCATGCGCAGCACCCTGAGCGCGATCCAGCCGTACGCGGCCAGGTGCAGCAGGGAGCCGGTGGACTGCACGACCGGGGCCTGCGTCATGGTCACGAACGGCACGATCGTGCCCGCCACCGCGGCGACCGGCACCCACCAGGGAGCCACCTTGACCGCGGCCAGGGTCACCAGCAGCGTGATCAGGCCGACGTGCAGCAGGAATCCGGGCAGCAGCATCCCGTACACGAAGCCCCACAGCTCGTTCGCCCGCCGCGTGACGGCCTCGGCCTGGTCGGCGGGCAGGGACTGGGCGAGGGCGAGGTCGTAGAAGTCGGTGGTGAACAGCGTCAGGCCGTGACCGGCGCCGACGAGGCCGAGCGCCGCCCCGATCCCGCTCGCGCGGGGGGCGCGCTCGCGCAGGAGGTGGGCCAGCCCCAGCACTGCCGGGATGAGGCTGAGCGCCGCCCAGACGTAGAGCAGGGCGCTGACCTGGACGGTCGTCGCGTGCGTACGGAAGACCTCGGGGTCGTGCTCGGCGCCGGGCGGCGAGGTGAGGAAGGCGAGGAACTGGAAGACCGGCCAGGCGAGCAGGGCGACGCCGGCGACCGTCCGGCGGAACGCGTCAGGATTTTTCAGCACCCGTCCAGAGAAGCGAGGCCCCGTCCCGCGCCGCGCGGGCGCTCGTCCCCGCTCCCCCGGGAGGAACGCCCGGACCTCCCGGGACACTGTCCCGGCCGGACCGGGACCAGGTGCGGATACGGTGTGGCCCGAGGAGGGGCGGATGGCGGTGAAAGCGCGGGGCGTACGGGCGGGCGCGCGGGCATGGCGCGCCCTGACCGCGCTGCCCCTGACCGCCCTGCCCCTGGCCGCGCTGCCCCTGGCCGCGCTGACCCTGACCCTGGCTGCCGTGGCCTGCGTCCTCGCCTTCGCCGACGGCACCGCCCCGCTCTCCGTCGTCCACCTGCTGTTCGTGACGGGATGCGCGGTGGCGGGCGGGCTGATCGGCGCGCACCGGCCCGGCCACCGGGTGGGGCGGCTGCTCGCGCTGAGCGCGTTCTGCTTCGCGCTGATGGAGGCGTGCGGCCATTACGCGATCCTCGGCTCGCGCACGGGGTTGCCGTTCGCGGCGGCGCTGGCCTGGCCGCAGACCTGGCTGTGGATCCCGGCCAACCTGGCGGCCACCCTGATCCCGCTCTACTTTCCCACCGGCCGGCTCTCGTCCCCGCGCCTGCGGGCGCCGGTCGCCGTGGCGGCGTCCGTGGCCGCGCTGGCCGCCGTCGCGAACGCGTTCCGTCCGGGGAGCAACCAGCAGGTCGGCTTGGGGCCGGGGGTGCCCAACCCGCTCGGCGTCCCCGCGCTGGCGGGCGCGGCCCAGGTGACGGAGGCGGTGCTGACCCTGCTGCTGCCGGCGGTGTTCCTGCTGGGCGCCGCCGACCTCGCCGTACGGGCCCGGCGCAGCGCGGGCGCGGAACGCCGGCAGATCGCCTGGCTCGTGTACGTCGTCGGCCTGGAGACCGTGGTGATCGGCGCCAGGCTCGCGGCCGGACTCACCGACGACCACCCCGGCTCGCCGTGGCCGTCGGACAGCGTGCTCTGGGAAGTGGTCGGCATCGGGGGCGCCACGCTCATCCCGGTCGCCATCTGCGTGGCCGTCCTGCGCCACCGGCTGCTCGACATCGACCTGGTGATCAACCGCACGCTGGTGTACGTGCTCCTGTCGGGCTGCGTGACCGGCGGCTACATCCTCGTGGTCGGCTACCTCGGCGCGCTCTTCCCTTCCGGCGACCTGCCGGTGTCCGTGCTTGCGGCCGGGCTGGTGGCGCTCGCCTTCGCGCCGCTGCGGCAGCGGCTTCAGTCCTGGGTCAACCTGCTGACGTACGGCGAGCGCGACGACCCGTACGCCGCACTCACCCGGCTCGGCCGCCGGCTGGAGAGCGCCGCGGACCCCGACGCCGTGCTGCCCGGCATCGCGCGGTCGGTCGCCGAGGCGCTCCGCCTCCCGTACGTGGCGGTCGAGACCGCTCACGGCGCCCGCCACGAGCACAGCCTCGGGGGCGGCCCGTCCGCCGAGCCGCTGCGGCTGCCGCTGACGCACAACGGCGAGCGGGTCGGCGGCCTGGTGCTCGCGCCGCGGCCGGGCGACAGCGGGTTCGGCCCCCGCGACCTGCGCGTCCTCGCCGACCTGGCCCGGCAGGTCGCGGTGGCCGTGCACGCCGTACGACTCTCCGCCGACCTGCGCCGCTCCCGCGAACGCCTGGTCATGGCGAGGGAGGAGGAGCGCCGCCGGCTGCGCCGCGACCTGCACGACGGCCTCGGCCCTACCCTGGCCGCGCTGACCATGCGCGCCGAGGCGGCGCACGACCTGGTCGCGGACGAGGGCGCGCGGAAACTGCTCGCCGAGATCGTGGACGACGCCGAGACCGCGCTGGCCGACGTCCGGACGCTGGTCGACGGGCTGCGCCCGCCCGCGCTCGACTCCCTCGGCCTGATCGGGGCGCTGCGCGCGCACGCGGCCAGGCAGCCGTCCGGGCTGCGGGTGGACGTGCGCGCGCCGGACGACCTGCCCGCGCTGCCCGCCGCCACCGAGGCGGCCGCGTACCGGATCGCGACCGAGGCCCTGGCCAACACCCGCCGGCACGCCGCCGCGGCGCGGGCGTGGCTGCGGGTCGAGCTCGCGGGCGGGACGCTGAGCCTGGAGATCTCCGACGACGGCCGCGGCCTCCCCCGGGACGCCCCCGGCGAGGGCGGGGTCGGGCTGGCGTCGATGCGCGAGCGGGCCACCGAGCTGGGCGGTTCGTGCACGATCGACGAACGCCCCGGCGGCGGGACCCGGGTCCGGGTCGAGCTGCCCGCGAACGGGGAAGGGGACGGGGGATGATCAGGATTCTGGTGGCCGACGACCATGCGGGTTTCCGTGCGGGGCTGCGCACTCTGCTGGCGACGGCCGAGGGGATCGACGTCGCCGATGAGGCGGCCAGCGGGGAGCAGGCGCTCGCGCTGGCCGGCCGGATCCAGCCGGACGTGGTCCTCATGGACCTGGACATGCCCGGCATGGGCGGCATCGCGGCGACCGAGCGGCTGACCCGCGACCATCCGCACATCAGGGTGCTCGTGCTCAGCATGTCGGACGACGATGACTCGGTGTTCGCCGCCGTCCGGGCCGGGGCCCGCGGCTACGTGGTCAAGGGGGCGCGCAAGGCCGAGCTCGTCCGGTCGGTGCAGACGGTGGCCGAGGGCGGCGCCGTCTTCGGGCCCGCGCTCGCCTCCCGCCTGGCCGCCTACTTCTCCCCGCCGTCAGGGGGACGCGCCGAGACGGCCGCGCCCCTGCCCGCGTTGACCCCCAGGGAGCGGGAGATCCTCGCCCTGATCGCCGGCCACCTGACCAACCCGCAGATCGCCGCCCGGCTCGGGCTGAGCCAGAAGACCGTACGCAACCACGTCTCGGCCGTCCTCGCCAAGCTCCAGGTCGCCGACCGCGCCCAGGCGATCCTCCGCGCCCGCGAGGCGGGCCTCTGACCCGCGCCCGACAGGAAGCAGCCCGTCCGGGAGGGCCGGAGATCAGCGTCGCAGGAGGAGTTTCAGCAGGCGAAGGGCCCGCGAACGGCGGCCGGCATCGGCCGAGAACAGATAGGTCGACGCGAGCGCGATCAGCAGCAGAGTGCCGAGCGCGGCGAACGCGGTCAGGTGCAGCATCATCGCGATCTCGTTTCCGTGAGTGCGCGGGGGACCCCATGTGGGTGCCGGTGGTGTGTGACCAGGATGTGCCCCGCGTGAGTCCCGCTGACGATGTGTTCCGAACTCTGACGCGACTTGACGAAGCCGTACGGCGTCGTACACGTGGATGACCACGCGGGTGCGCTCGACGATTCCTGACGCTTCGCTCCTGGCGTCTTGGAATGATGCGAAGGGTGATCCGACACACCCCTGCTCCGGGCAGCGGGGACGCCCTGGCGATCCTGCGCTCCCGCCTGCGGGAGCTGCATCTGCATGCCGGGGAGCCCAGCTTCCGTGCTCTGGCTCACCGGACCCGGGCGATGAGCCACACCACTGCGCACGCGGTGATCCGCTGCCGGAGGCTGCCGCAGTGGGGCAACCTGGAACTCGTCGTCGAAGCCCTCGACGGCGATGTCGCGACCTTCCACGCCCTGTGGCTGGCCGCCCGCACAACGGTGACCGAGCCGCCGGCCGCGCCGTCGGTCCCGCGCGAGGAGGAGCCGCGGTATCAGCTGGTGGCCGAGCTGGGCCACCAGGCGCTTCCGGTGAGAGGCGTCGCGTTCCACCCGGACGGGCACACGCTGGCCAGCGCGGGCGACGACAGAATGGTGCGGCTGTGGGACGCGAAGACCGGCCGCCCCCTGGGCGAGCCGCTGACCGGCCACACTGCTGCTCTGCGGGCACTGGCGTTCCATCCGAACGGACACCTGCTGGCCAGCGCCGGAGACGACACCACGGTCAGGCTGTGGGATGCCGGGAACGGGCGGCCGGTCGGCGGCCCGCTGGCGGGCCACACCAACGCCGTCATGGCCGTGGCGTTCCACCCGGACGGGCATGCGCTGGCCAGCGCGGGCGACGACAGAATGGTGCGGCTGTGGGACGCGAAGACCGGCCGCCCCCTGGGCGAGCCGCTGACCGGCCATGCCGCAGGTCTGTGGGCGCTGGCCTTCCACCCGGACGGGCACCTGCTGGCCAGCGCCGGCTACGACAAGACCATCCGACTCTGGGATGCCATGACGTGGCGGCCGCTGCGCGAGCCGCTGACCGATCACCCAGCGGGCATCCGGGCCCTCGCGTTCCACCCGGACGGGCATGCGCTGGCCAGCGCCGGCTACGACGGAGCCGTGCGGCTGTGGGACACGAGGACCTGGCGGACCGAGGGTCATCCGCTCGTCGCGAAGACCGCCAGGGTCGTGGCAGTGGCCTTCCACCCGGATGGGCACCTGGTGGCCGGCGTCGACCGTGACGAGGGGGTGCACATGTGGGACGTCTCCACGGGGCGGCTGGTGCGTGGTCCGGTCGTCGACCACGGCGTTCCTGTCAGGACCATCGCCTTCCATCCGGAGGGGATCCTGCTGGCCAGTGCCGACGACAGGTCCGTACGGCTCTGGAAGAGCACCGAACCGGAGACCGAGCAGGTGCTGCGTCAGCACATCGCCGGCTTGCGCGCCCGGTTGGAGGCCGTGGAACGAGAACGCGACGAGCTGGCCGCACTCGTCCAACGCCTCAGAACCGCTGATCGTCCGATTCGTGCAGAGGCGCCGAGGCCCGGGAACGGCTGAGACAAGAGGTCACCGTCCTGCGCGCCGGCGGTAGTCGCGGGGCGAGAGGCCGAGGCGGCGCTTGAACGCGTTGCTCAGCGCGCTCACCGACCCGTAGCCGACCTGGCGGGCGATCGCCTCCAGCGTCTCGTCGCCGCGCCGCAGCCGGGCGGCGGCCAGTTCGAGGCGCCAGCCGGTCAGGTATTCCAGCGGCCCCTGCCCCACGACCTGCTTGAACCGGGCGGCCAGCGTCGAGCGGGACACCGCCGCGACCCCGGCGAGCTGGGACACGGTCCAGGCACGGGCGGGGTCGGCGTGCATGGCCCGCAGCGCGGGAGCCACGACCGGGTCGGTGAGCCCGGCCGGCCAGCCCGACGTGCCGCCCGGACCGGCGGTGGCCAGGTGGAGGCGCAGGAGGTGGATCAGCATGACCAGGGCGAGATGCTCGGTGACCAGGGTCGAGGCGGGCGGCCGGGCGCGCAGCTCGGCGGCGATCTGCTCCAGCGCCCAGCGCACGGTGGCGGCCTCGGCGGTGTGGCCGGGCACATGGATCACCGGTGGCAGGGCGTCGAGCAGCAGCTCCCTGGCCCGTTCGCCGAAGTCGAACCGGCCGGCGAGAAGGATCACGTCCGCGCCGTCGCCGACGCGGGCCACGCCGTCCGTGGCCGCCGCGAAGATCGGCCCGGCCGGGACCGGGCGCACGCCCGCGCCGGCGGCCAGGGTGAAGGCGCGCGGCTGGACGAGCAGGAAGCAGTCGCCCTCGGCCAGCTCGATCGGCTCCGGCACGCCCTCCACGGTGAGCAGGCACCGCCCCCGGCGGATCGCGTTGAACTTGACCCCCTCGGGCGGCTCGAACGCCAGCGCCCACTCCCCTCCGGCGGCCAGCCCGACGGAGAGGCGGCTGGTGGTGCCGACGAGGGTGAGAACCTCTTCGAGAGGATCAGCTTGCTGGACGCTCACGCAACTATTCTCGACGCTGTCTCATTCCACGTCCAGCCGGGCGTTTCTAGGCTGACCACATGACACGCATCAGCACCCCTTTCACCGCCAGGACCACGGCCACGGAGATCCTGGCCGGCGTCGACCTCACCGGGCGGCGCGTCATCGTGACCGGCGGCGCCTCCGGGATCGGCGCGGAGACCGTACGGGCCCTCAAGGGAGCCGGAGCCGAGGTCACGCTGGCCACCCGCCGTCCCGCCGACGGGCAGCGGGCGCTGGACCTGAGCGATCTCGGGTCGGTACGGCGCTTCGTGGCCGAGTGGAGCGGGCCGGTGCACGCGATCGTGGCGAACGCCGGGATCATGGCGCTGCCTGCCCGCCGGACGACCCCCTACGGCTGGGAGCTCCAGCTCGCGACGAACTTTCTCGGGCACTTCGCCCTGATCGCCGGCCTGCACGAGCACCTGCGGCAGGCGGGCGGCGCGCGGGTGGTCATGGTCAGCTCGGGAGCCCAGCTGGGCGCGCCGTTCGACTTCGACGACCCGCACTTCGAGCGCCGCCCGTACGATCCGTGGACCGCGTACGCGCAGTCGAAGACGGCCGACGTGCTGCTCGCGGTCGCCGTCGCCCGGCGCTGGGCCGCCGACGGCATCACCGCGAACGCCCACGAGCCCGGCTACGTCCACACCAACCTGCAGCGGCACGTCGACCAGGCCACCATGCGGGCGATGGGCGCGATGGACGACGACGGGAACCTGCTGACCCCCGGCTACTTCAAGACGCCCGAGCAGGGGGCCGCCACCTCGGTGCTGCTCGCCGCGTCCCCGCTGCTGGACGGCGTGACCGGCCGCTACTTCTCCAACGACAACCAGGAGGCCGAGGTGGTGCCGGGCGGCCCGGACTCGACCGGCGGCGTCGCGGCCTGGTCCGTGGACCCCGGCGCCGCCGACCGGCTCTGGGACCTCGCCACCGCCGCCTGCCGCCCGTAGCCCTACAGGCCGAGGGGCACCGGCCGGGCCGGCGGGCCGCCGGCGAGGAGCGCCGCCAGCGGTGTCGCCAGGTCACGCGGCGAGAACAGCTCGGGCCCGCGGTAGCCGGCGATCTCCTGGAGCGTCCACCAGCGGAAGGCGTCGAGGTGCTCGGCGGCCAGTTCCTCGTCCGACCGCGCGCCCCGGGGCGCGAACGACGGGACGCGGACGAGGAAGTAGTCGTTGACCACGCCGTCGTAGCCCGCCGCGTGCCCGGAGGCGACCACCCGCTGGTGCCACACGTGCGGCGGGTCGGCCTCGACCGCCAGCCCCACCTCTTCATCCAGCTCGCGCCGCAACGCGGCGAGCGGCGCCTCCCCCGGTTCGACGCCACCGCCGGGGGCCGCCCACACGATCGTCTTCCGGAAGGCCAGGCGGCAGAGCAGGATGCGGTCGTCGTCGTCGAGGACGACCGCGCGGACGGCATGGCGCAGGTTCATCTCAGGCATCCGGCATCTTATGCCGCAGGGAGCCCGCCGGGGGCGCGGGCTTCGCATCTGACGAATTGCGAACTTTCGCAATTGCGAGCAGAATGGGGAACGTGATGTCGGTGCCTTTGTACGAAGCCAAGGCCGAGCTGTTCAGGCTCCTGGGCCATCCGGTGCGCATTCGCGTCCTGGAGCTGCTGCAGGACGGGCCGAAGCCGGTCCGCGACCTGCTGGCCGCGATCGAGGTCGAGCCGACCGGGCTGTCCCAGCACCTGGCCGTGCTGCGCCGCTCCGAGCTGGTGACCGCCCGCCGCGACGGCTCGACCGTGGTCTACGCGCTGTCCGGCGGCGACGTCGCCGAGCTGCTGCGGGCGGCCCGCGCCCTGCTGAGCGCCAAGCTGTCGGGCCGGCACGCGCTGCTCAGCGAACTACTCGAAGAAGAGACCGACCACCGGTGAATCCCGTGCTCGCGGCGGGCCTCGGCCGCCTGCGCTCCGTCCTGCCCGCCCGCGCCGATCTGGCCGCGATGGGCCGTCGTCCGCGGCGCGACCTGCTCGCCGGGCTGACGGTGGCGATCGTGGCGCTGCCCCTGGCGCTCGGGTTCGGCATCTCCTCCGGACTCGGCGCCGAGGCCGGGCTCGCCACGGCGGTGGTGGCCGGCGCCCTCGCCGCCGTCTTCGGCGGGTCCGCGCTGCAGGTGTCCGGGCCGACCGGGGCCATGACGGTGGTGCTGGTGCCGATCATGCACGCGCACGGCGCGTCCGGCGTGCTCACGGTGGGCGTGCTGGCCGGGCTGCTGCTGGTGGGGCTGGCCCTCGCCCGGGCGGGCCGTTACATGGCGCTCGTCCCCGCGCCGGTGGTGGAGGGCTTCACCCTGGGCATCGCGTGCGTGATCGGCCTGCAGCAGGTGCCGGCCGCGCTCGGCGTGCCCACCCCCGAAGGCGACAAGGTGCTGGCCGTGGCCTGGCAGGCGGTGCTCGCCTTCGCCGCCCGCCCCGACTGGATCGCGCTCACGATGGCCGTCGCGGTCGCGGCGGTGATGCTGGCCGGGGGACGCCTGCGGCCGGGCGTGCCGTTCTCGCTGCTGGCCGTGGCCGCCGCCACCGTCGTCGCCGAGCTGGCCGGGCTGCCGGTGACGCGCATCGACGCCCTGCCCTCCGGGCTGCCCGCCCCCTCGTTGTCCTTCCTCGACGTGAGCGCCCTGGGCTCGCTGATCGCCCCCGCCGTCGCGGTGGCCGCGCTCGCCGCGCTGGAGTCGCTGCTGTCGGCCGCCGTCGCCGACGGCATGAGCGTCAGCCACCGGCACGACCCCGACAGGGAGCTGTTCGGCCAGGGCCTGGCCAACCTGGTGGCGCCGCTGTTCGGCGGCGTGCCGGCCACGGGCGCGATCGCCCGCACCGCCGTCAACGTACGCTCGGGCGCCTCCTCCCGGCTGGCCGCGCTCGCCCACGCGGCGATCCTCGGGGTGATCGTGTTCACCGCCGCCGACCTCGTGGCCCGCATCCCGCTGGCGGCGCTGGCGGGGGTGCTGCTGGCCACCGCCGTACGGATGGTCGAGGTCGGCTCGGTGGCGGCCATGCTCCGCTCCACCAGGGCCGACGCGCTCGTGCTCGCGCTGACCGCGATCGCCACCCTCGCGCTCGACCTGGTCGCCGCCGTCATCATCGGCCTGGTCGTGGCCGGCGCGCTGGCGTTGCGCGCCATCGCCCGCGACGTGCGGCTGGACGCGATGCCGCTGCACCCGGACCTGCCCGGCGACCACGACGCCGAGGAACACGCGCTGCTGGCCGAGCACATCGTCGCCTACCGGCTGGACGGGCCGCTGTTCTTCGCGGCCGCGCACCGTTTCCTGCTGGAGCTGTCCGAGGTCGCCGACGTCTCGGTGGTCGTCCTGCGGATGTCCAGGGTCACCACCGTGGACGCGAGCGGCGCGCTGGTGCTCGGCGACGCCATCTCCCGCCTGGAACGGCGCGGCATCACCGTGTACGTCTCCGGCATCCGCGACGGCCACCACCGGCCGCTGCGCGCCCTCGGCGTCATCTCGCGGCTCGACGAGGCCGGGCAGGTGTTCGCCACCACCCCCGAGGCGATCGCCGCCGCCCGCCACCGCCTCTGCCTGGACGGCGTCCTGCCCGCCGTCCGGGCCGACGGCTGACGGGTATTCGCAGGTCAGCCGGGTATTCACCTCCCTCAGGGGGACGAATGCTGGGGATGCCTGACGGAATCCGCGGGTGCCTGTTCGACATGGACGGCGTGCTGACGCGCACCGCCACCGTGCACGCCGCGGCGTGGAAGACGATGTTCGACGAGTTCCTGCGCGAGCGGGACGGGGCCGCGTTCGTGCCCTTCGACGCGAAGGCCGACTACGACCGCTACGTGGACGGCAAGAAACGCGTGGACGGGGCGAGGAGCTTCCTGCGGGCGCGGGGCATCAGCCTGCCGGAGGGGACACCGGACGACCCGCCCGGCGCGATGACCGTCAACGGGTTGAGCAACCGCAAGAACCAGCTCGTGCAGGCCATCATCGACCGGGACGGCGTGGAGGTGTTCCCCGGCTCCGTCCGCTTCCTGGACGCGGTCCAGGAGGCGGGGCTGCGTACGGCCGTGGTGTCGTCGAGCGCCAACACCGTTCACGTCCTGACGGCCGCCGGGCTCGCCTCGCGGTTCGGGGCCAGGATCGACGGCGTCGTGGCCCGCGAGCGGCGGCTGGCGGGCAAGCCGGCCCCGGACATGTATCTCGCGGCGGCCGAGGCGCTGGCGCTGAAGCCGGCGGAGGCGGCCGTGTTCGAGGACGCCCTGGCGGGGGTCGCGGCCGGCCACGCGGGCGGGTTCGGCTTCGTCGTCGGCGTCGACCGGACGGGACAAGCCGAGGCGCTGCGCCGGCACGGCGCCGACGTCGTGGTCACCGACCTGGCCGAGCTCCTGGAGCACGGGGCGCGCCCCCGGGACGCGGGATGATCCGGCACCCCGCGTTCGAGGTCGAGCCGTGGGCGCTCCGGGAGAACCGGCTGGACCTGGACGTGCTGGCGCAGACCGAGTCGGTGTTCGCGCTGTCCAACGGCCACATCGGCCTGCGCGGCAACCTGGACGAGGGCGAGCCGCACGGGGAGCCGGGCACCTACCTCAACGGGTTCTACGAGCTGAGGCCGCTGCCGTACGCGGAGGGCGGCTACGGCTATCCGGAGTCGGGGCAGACGGTGGTGAACGTCACCAACGGCAAGCTGATCCGGCTGATGGTCGGCGACGAGCCCTTCGACCTGCGGTACGGGACGCTGCACCAGCACGAACGCGTCCTCGACCTGCGCGCCGGCACCCTCACACGCACGGCGCACTGGAGCTCGCCGACCGGCACCTCGGTGCGGGTCAGGTCCACGCGGCTGGTGTCGTTCACCCATCGCGCGATCGCCGCGATCCGGTACGAGGTCGAGGCCGTCGACCGGCCGACCCACCTCGTCGTGCAGTCGGAGCTGGTCGCCAACGAGACGCAGACGTCGCAGGACGGTGACCCGCGGGCCGCCGCGGTGCTGCGCTCTCCCCTGGTGGCGGAGGAGAGCGTCCTCGGGGACGGCCTGTCGATCATGGTGCACCGCACCCGGGCCAGCGGCCTGCGGGTCGCGGCGGGCATGTGGCACGAGATCGACGGGCCGGACGGCACCCTGACCGAGGCGCAGGGCAGCGACGACGTCAGCCGGGTGACCGTGGCCACGCGCCTGGCCCCCGGGGGGACGCTGCGGATCGTCAAGTTCTTCTCCTACGGATGGTCGCGCAGGCGTTCGCGGCCCGCCCTGCACGATCAGGTGGCCGCGGCGCTGGCGGCCGCCCGCCTGGTCGGCTGGGACGGCCTGTACGCCGACCAGCGGCGTTTCCTCGACGGCTTCTGGGACGGCGCCGACGTGGAGGTGGAGGGCGACGCCGAGGTGCAGCAGGCCGTACGTTTCGGGCTGTTCCACCTGCTGCAGTCCGCCGCGCGCCTGGAGGAGCGCCCCCTGCCGGCCAAGGGCCTGACCGGGTCCGGCTACGACGGGCACGCCTTCTGGGACACCGAGATCTTCGTGCTGCCCGTGCTCACCTACACCTATCCGCGAGCCGTCGCGGACGCGCTGTCGTGGCGGCGGTCCACGCTTCCCCTCGCCCGGGCCCGCGCCGGGCAGCTCGGGCTGCGCGGCGCCGCCTTCCCCTGGCGGACCATCCACGGCGAGGAGTGCTCCGGCTACTGGCCGGCCGGAACCGCGGCCTTCCACGTCAACGCCGACATCGCGCACGCGGTCGCCCAGTACGTCGACGCCACCCAGGACGAGCCGTTCGACGGCCGGACCGGCCTGCACGTGCTCGTGGAGACGGCCCGGCTGTGGCTCGCCCTCGGGCACCACGACGCGGCCGGGCGGTTCCGCATCGACGGGGTGACCGGGCCGGACGAGTACACCGCCGTCGCCGACAACAACGTGTACACGAACCTGATGGCCCAGCGGAACCTGCGCGAGGCGGCCGAGGCCGTGGCCCGCCATCCGGCGCTCGCGGCGGCGCTCGACGTCACCACGGAGGAGACCCGCGGCTGGCGCGAGGCGGCGGAGGCGATGACCGTCCCCTACGACGAGCGGCTGGGGGTGCACCCGGAGAGCGAGGGCTTCACCCAGCACGCGCTCTGGAACTTCGCCACCACCGGTCCCGAGCGCTACCCGCTGCTGCTGCACTTCCCCTACTTCGATCTCTACCGCCGGCAGGTGGTCAAGCAGGCGGACGTCGTACTCGCGATGCACCTGCGCGGCGACGCCTTCACCCCCGCCCAGAAAGCTCGCAACTTCGCCTACTACGAGGCCCTGACCGTACGCGACTCGTCCCTGTCGGCCTGCACCCAGGCGGTCATCGCCGCCGAGGTGGGACACCTGGAGCTGGCCTACCGCTACCTGGGAGAGGCGGCGCTGATGGACCTCGCCGACCTGGAGAAGAACACCGTGGACGGCGTGCACATGGCGTCGCTGGCCGGGGCGTGGATCGCCCTCGTGGCGGGGTTCGGCGGGATGCGCGCGGGCGGGGGGCGGATGTGCTTCGCGCCCGCCCTGCCCGCCGGCATCACCCGGCTCGCCTTCCGGCTGCGGTACCGCGGCAGCCTGCTGAGCGTCAGCGCCACGCGGGAGGCGACGGCCTACCGGCTCCTCCAGGGGCCGCCGATCACCCTGACCCATCACGGCGAGCGGGTCGACCTGGGCGGCGAGGAGGTCACCCGGCCCAACCCGCCGCGGCCCACGCCGGAGCAGCAGGTCCACCAGCCACCCGGCCGCGAGCCCCGCCCGCGCCGGCCCCGCGAGCCCGGCGGGTGAGGCTCAGTTCGGCACCGGGAACGGCACGAAGCACACCATCGCGCCCGTGTGGTCGCGCAGGGACGCGGCCAGGAGCAGGTCACGCTGGGTGTGCAGGAGCCGGTAGCGGGGACGGGGCGGCTCGATCCGCGGGATCACCACGGCGATCCATCGGCCGCGCGCCTCCTGGCGGCGCACGTACTCGACGACGGGGCGGACCACCGCGTGGCGGGGGCTGTCCAGGATCTTCAGCCGGGCGTGCGGGTTCCACCGTTCCCACTCCGCGCGCAGGTCGCCGAGCTCGTCCGGGGTGTCGGAGACGACGACGGCGACGACCTCCCCGCCGAGGGCCAGTGCCGCGCCGAGCGCCCGTTCCGACAGGGCGCTGATGGCCTCCCCCGGGCTGAGGGGGACGATCACCAGCCGGTCCTCCGGCTCGGGGCGGTGCGGGGGCGGCGGGGTCCGGCCGAGCCCGAGCGCGGTCCCGACCCGGGCGTAGTAGCGCTCCACCCACCTGAAGAGCACGATCAGCAGCGGGACGGCCACGAGCACCGCCCAGGCGCCCTCCGTGAACTTCGTGACGAGCAGCACCAGCGTGGCCACCGTCGTCGCCACGGCGCCGGCGCCGTTCAGCAGCGCCTTGCGCGTCCATCCCGGCGGGCGTTCCCGCCACCAGTAGCGGACGAGCCCCAGCTGGCTGATCGTGAACCCGGTGAACACCCCGATCGCGAACAGCGGGATCAGCCGGTGGGTCTGCGCGTCCAGCACGATCAGGAGCACCGCGGCGAGCACGGCCACCGCGACGACGCCGTAACGGTGGACGGGCCGCTCGGAGCGCAGGGTGAACAGGTGCGGGAGCCGGTGGTCCTTGGCCAGCAGCGCCATCAGCACCGGCAGGCCGCCGAAGCTGGTGTTGGCGGCCAGGCCGAGCGCGAGGGTGACGATGACGTTGACCGCGACGTAGAGCCAGCCCGTGCCGTACGCGCCGGCGGTGAGCTGGGCCAGGATGGTGACGCCCGAGCGCGGCACGACCTCGTCGCGCCGGATGAGCAGCGCCATCCCGACGAGCATCGTCCCGAGCAGCAGGCCGAGCATCAACTCGGTCCGCTGGGCCCGGCGCACCCGCGGCCGGCGGAACATCGGCACCCCGTTGGCGATGGCCTCCACGCCGGTCAGCGCCGAGCAGCCCGAGGAGAACGCCTTGAGTATCAGCAGCACGCTGAGGGCCTCGTGCGCGGGCAGGGGCTCGGCCGCGCCGACGACCGCCGCCGGGTGGGAGCGCGCCAGGCCGACGACGACCATGCCGAGGATGCTCACGATGAACAGCAGGGTCGGCACCGCCAGCACGCGGGCGCTGTCGGCGATGCCGTACAGGTTGAGCGCGGTGAGCACGGCCAGCCCCACCAGGCAGGTCCCGAGGAGATGGGGGCGCAGGACGGGGAAGGCGGAGGCGAGGCTCGCCGCGCCGGCCGCCAGGCTCACCGCGACGGTGAGCACGTAGTCCACGACGAGCGCGGCGGCGGCCAGCAGGCTCACCGTCGGGCCGAAGCTCCGCTTGGCCACCGCATAGGAGCCGCCGCCGTCGGGGAAGGCGGCGATCACCTGGCAGTAGGAGGTCACCAGCAGGATGAGCAGCGCGGCGATGGCCAGCGTGATCGGCAGCGTGTGGCCGACCGCGGCGCTTCCCGCGGCGACGAGGACGAGGGCGATCGCCTCCGGGCCGTAGGCGACGGAGCTGAGCGCGTCGAGGGACAGCGCCACCAGCCCCTGGAAGCTCGTCAGGTGGCGTTTGTCGCCCTCGCCGTGCCGGAGCTGGACCTTGGGCGCCCTGTTCGAGGACAGGAGGGCGCCCGTGGTGGCGACGGCACGGCTCGCGGACAGGCCCCCCGCCCCCTGGAGATGGGCATCCGGTTCGTGATCGGCCACCGAGACTCCCCCGTCGTTTCCATCGGCTGTCCGGCGGCCCACCCGCGCGGAGATGTCGCTGTGTCCGGCTCCCCTGGAACCGCGCTTCAGGGTTTGCGCCGGTCCGGCGCGGGATGTCCCACGATCAGCCGCCGGGCGAGATCCCACAGCCGGTGCAGGGTCGCGAGGACGGGCGGGGACTCCGGCCCCAGCAGCCGGACCCAGGCGCCCGCCCCGTTCGGCAGGGTGCTCGCCCCGCCCGCCGTCCCGCTGCCCGCCGCCGCCTCGTGCAGGGCGTCGGCCAGGGCGCCCGCCTCGACGGCCTGGGTGATGACGTACAGGGTGGCCAGCACCCCGTGCTCGCCGAACATGGCCGGGCCCGCGACGGGGGAACGCCCGGGGACGAGCCTGAGCGGATCGGCGAACAGCAGCGCGCCGCCGGGGCGGTGCACGGACAGGTCGCTGCAGTAGACGGTGTAGGCGTGCCGCTCGCCCCTGGCCAGCCGGCCGGCCAGCATGGTCTCGGCGACGATCGCCGAGGCGCCGGGATCGCAGGTCAGGTGCGTCCGCTGGTAGAAGCGGGAGCCGGCGAACGGGATCACCGGGTCCGGCAGGTACTCCAGGTAGCCGCCGGGGCCGGCCGTGAGCCGGACGAGCTGCGTGCCGTAGTCCTGCTCCATCCGGTAGACCTTGGTGGCGGTCTGGGTGGTCACGTGCACCGAGGCCCCCGCGCCGCAGGTCACGTCGATGCGGTAACGGTCGCCCTGGAGGACGCCGGCGCCGGCCGACATGACGAACACGTACGGCAGATCCGGGCGGGCCGGGTCGTAGTAGAGCGGCCGCATGATCTGCAGCGGCGTCTTCTGGTAGTGGCCCGTCAGCTCGGTTCGCCCGCCGCGCCGCTCGAAGGCCAGGTCGAGCACGCCCACCTTGCCGGAGGTGCCGACCTGCAGGGTGTCCAGGGCCTGCGTGTGCCTGGCCACCTCCTCCGGGACGGAGGGGATCGTGTAGTGGCCGGCCGCGAGCCGGTCTAGGCGCTCGGCGAGCATGCGCGCCTGCGGCTGGTGATGAAGTCGGCGACCTCCGGCACGCCCGTGCCCCGCAGGGCGTCGGTGAGGATCACCGGCCGGCTGTCGCGGACCCGGTCGGCGTCGCGGGCCATCGCGTCGAGGTCGGCCCGCACGTACGGCGCGATGTCGATCTTGTTGATGACGAGCAGGTCGGAGTCGGTGATGCCCGGCCCGCGCTTGCGCGGCATCTTGTCGCCCTCGCCGGTGTCCAGCACGAACAGGTAGACGTCGGCCAGCAGCGGGCTGAAGGTGAGGGTGAGGTTGTCGCCGCCGCTCTCGTACAGCAGCGTGTCGATGTCCTCGAAGCGTTCCAGGAGCTCGGCGCCGGCGGCCAGGTTCATGGACGGGTCGTCGCGGACGGCCGTGTGCGGGCAGGAGCCGGTCTCCACGCCCATGATCCGCGCCGGGTCCAGCACGCCGTCCAGGGTGCGCCTGACGTGGTCGGCGTCCTCCTGGGTGTAGATGTCGTTGGTGATGACGCCGACGCTGTGCCCGCGCCGCAGCAGGATCGGCACGAGCGCCTCGATCAGCGCCGTCTTGCCCGAGCCGACCGGGCCGCCGACGCCGACCTTGAAGACGCGGTCCAGCGCCGTGGTCAGGGGGGCGTCCGCGGCCTGGTGCGCGTGTCGATGCATGGGTGCGCAGCCTTTCATGTGGTGAAGAGCCGAGCCGGCGCCCGCTCGTGGGCGCAGCTCATCGTGTCGGCCATCGGCGTGGCGGCGTGCAGGTCGAGCGGGCCGCGGGCGGCCAGGGCGGCGGCCGCGGCCCGCTCGATCGCGTCCCCGGCGCCGTACAGGGTGGCCTGGGCCTGGCGGAAGTCGAGCCGGCGCAGCCGGACGGCCGCGCTGACCCAGCTCGCCGCGAAGGCGTACAGGTCGCCCGTCACCGCGCCGTCCTCCGGCACGCCGAGCCCGGCGTAGGCCGTGCCCAGGACGACCGCGTGGTTGCCCGGCGCGGCTCCCGCCGCGACCAGCTCCATCAGCCGGAGCAGCTGCGGGGTGGCGAAGACCGTGGCGGCCGTGCGCAGGACCTGGTTGCCGGTCCTGGTCGCGGCCGCGCGCAGCTCCCTGTTCAGCTTGATGGCGTGCAGCCGCCGGTCGACCGCCACCACCGTGTCCCAGTCGTCCCCGCGTACGGCCCGGTGGGCGAGCACCAGCGCGGTCGCGTCGCCCGGTCCCGCCGCGTGCAGCAGCACGTCCTCCAGCAGCGCGGCGACGTCCACGGGCCCCGCCTGGGCGTAGGCCTCCAGCCCGTGCGAGAGCGTGTACAGCCCGCCGGGGAAGGCGGAGTCGGCCAGCTGGAGCTGGGCGAGCAGGCTCATGCCAGGAAGAACAGGTGGTTCAGCGGCAGTTCCTCGGCCGGCGCGATGGTCGCGTGCTCGCCGTCGACGGTGACCTTGAACGTCTCCGGGTCCACGGTGATCCTGGGCAGCGCGGAGTTACGCACCATGTGCCGTTTGTCGACCGTACGGGTGTGGCGGACCCTGGCGATCAGCCGCTGCAGGCCGAGCCGGTCCGGCACCCCGGCGGCGATGGCCGCGTCCGGCAGGAAGGTCACGTTGCTCTTGCGCTGCGCCATCCCCATCGCGCCGAACATCGGCCGGTAGTAGACGGGCTGCGGCGTCGGCAACGAGGCGTTCGGGTCCCCCATCTGCGCCCAGTTGATCAGCCCTCCCTTGACCACGACGGCGGGCTTGGCGCCGAACGAGGTGAACGGCCAGAGCACGATGTCGGCCAGCTTGCCGTCCTCCAGCGAGCCGACCGTCTCGGCGATGCCCACGGTCCTGGCCGGGTTGATGGTCAGCTTGGCCAGATAGCGCAGCACCCGGAAGTTGTCGTTGCGCTCGGAGTCCTCCGGCAGCCTGCCCCGCTGGTCCTTGCAGTGGTGCGCGGTCTGGAAGGCGCGAGTGAAGGTCTCGCCGACCCGGCCCATGGCCTGGGAGTCGGAGGAGAACATGCTGATCACGCCCATGTCCTGCAGCACCGTCTCGGCGGCGATGGTCTCCGCGCGGACCCGGCTGTCGGCGAAGGACACGTCCTCGGGGATGTCGTGGCTGAGGTGGTGGCAGACCATCACCATGTCGAGCAGCTCGTCCACCGAGTTGATCGTGTACGGGAGCGTCGGGTTGGTCGAGGACGGCAGCGCGTTCGGCTCGCCGGCGATGCGGATCAGGTCGGGCGCGTGCCCGCCGCCCGCGCCCTCGGTGTGGAAGGTGTGGATGGCCCGGCCGTCGATGGCGCTGATCGTGTCCTCCAGGTAGCCGGCCTCGTTGAGGCTGTCGGAGTGCAGCGCCACCTGGACGTCGTAGTCGTCGGCCACCCGCAGCGCGCAGTCCACCACGGACGGGGTGGAGCCCCAGTCCTCGTGCACCTTGAGCACGCACGCCCCGGCCTCGATCTGCTCGGCCAGCGAGCCCGGCAGGCTGGAGTTGCCCTTCGCCATGACGCCGATGTTGACCGGCAGCGCCTCGACTGCCTGGAGGATCCGGCCGATGTTCCACGGGCCGGGCGTGCAGGTCGTGCCCCGGGTGCCGTCGGTGGGGCCGGTGCCGCCGCCGATCAGCGTCGTGATGCCGTTGGAGAGCGCGGCCTGGGCCTGCTGCGGCGCGATCAGGTGGACGTGCGGGTCGATGGCGCCCGGCGTGGCGATCATGTGCTCGCCCGCCAGCACCTCCGTGCCCACGCCGATGACCAGCCGGCGGTCCACGCCGTTCTGGGTGTGCGGGTTGCCCGCCTTGCCGATGCCGACGATCCTGCCGTCCTTGATGCCGATGTCGCCCTTGACGACGCCGAGGATCGGGTCGAGCACGACCGCGTTGGTGATCACCAGGTCGAGCGCGATCGTGGCGTTCTGCGAGAGCGGGTCGGCCGACATGCCGTCGCGCACGGTCTTGCCGCCGCCGTAGACGGCCTCGTCGCCGTAGTGGCCGGCGGTGTGGTCCTTCTCGATCTCGATGACCAGGTTGGTGTCCGCCAGACGGACGCGGTCGCCCACCGTCGGGCCGAACATGCTCCCGTACTGCTCGCGGCTCATCGTGGCCATCGGTGTCAGCCCTTCTTCTTGCTGGGGGACTTCTTGGACACGGCGGGTTTCTGCGGTTTATCCGGTTTCTGGGGTTTCGCGCCGCCCGCGGGCTGGATGGTGGCCGACGGCTCCGGCTCGTCGGCGTAGCCGAGCTCGGCCAGCCGCCGCAGCGCGCGGATCCTGGCGTCCCTGGTCCTGAGGCCGCCGTCGACCAGGCCGGCGAAGCCGACGATGCGCATCCCGCCGCCGTACTCGACCAGGTTCACCTGGTGGGTGTCGCCCGGCTCGATGCGGACCGCGGTGCCCGCCGGGATGTCGAGGTGCATGCCGTACGCCTTCTCCCGGTCGAAGCGGAGCGCCCGGTTGGCCTCGAAGAAGTGGTAGTGCGAGCCCACCTGGACGGCCCGGTCCCCGATGTTGCGCACGGTCAGCCTGACCGTGCGCCGCCCGGCGTTGATCTCGATCGGGCCGTCGGCGTAGACGACCCTGTCCGTGTCCGTCATGACGAACCGGTCCTTTCTGCTCCGGCGGCGGTGTCAGCCGCCGATGGGGTCGTGGCAGGAGACGAGCTTGGAGCCGTCCTTGAACGACGCCTCGACCTGCATCAGCTTGAGCATCTCGCGCACGCCCGGCATGACGTCGCCGGCGCCGAGCACGTTCTTGCCGAGCTCCATGCACTCGGCGACGGTCTTGCCCTCCCTGGCGCCCTCCAGCACCGCGACGCTGATCAACGCCACCGCCTCGCTGTAGTTCAGCTTCAGGCCGCGGTCACGCCGCTTGGCCGCCACGTCGGCGACCACGTAGACCAGCAGTTTGTCGATCTCACGCGGAGCGAGATTCATGAGCTCTCCTTCAAGTGGGAACGCGCCGGACGCCGGACAACACCGGCACCGCCGCCAGAAAGATCCAGGTGACCACGACGAACGGCCAGGTCAGCGTGTGCCCGCCGACCGGCGCGAACAGGTTCGCGACGAACGCCGTCAGGACGGTCGCCGAGATCGCGCCCGCCAGGGCGTAGGCCAGGCCGAGTGCGCTCGGCCTGACGAAGGTGCCGCACAGGGCGATCCCGGTGAGCACCGCGTTGTAGCCGTACAGCCCGGCTCCGATGTCGGCGGCCTGCGCGCCGAGCAGGATCGCCACCACGATGCCCACCGCGCTGGAGACCAGCGCGGTCGCGGCCACCGTCCAGCCGGCGAACGCCAGGCCGATCAGGAAGATCAGCCCGACGTACCACGTGCCCTGGAAGAACACCTGGCCGATGCCGTTGAACAGCCCCTGCCACAGATCGGAGAACGTCACCGACGCCCCCGGGTGGGCGGCCGACGGCGGCGTCGCGAAGGCGCGTCCCCGCCAGAGCCGCTCGTACGCGGGCGCGCCGACCACCATGAACGTGGTCACCGCGCAGAACGGCGCCGTGAACGTCGGCAGGTTGTGCGGGGTCAGCAGCGCGTTCAGCGCCGACGTCAGGACGCTGCCCATGATCGCGCCGACGACCACGAGCAGCACGGTGATCCAGCGGGTGTCGAAGTACAGCACCAGCGCGACGCCGATCAGCGTCCCGTTGAAGCCCTCCAGGCCGCCGGTCAGCCGGTCCCGCGAAGCGCCGAGGATCCAGGCGGTGAGCGTCGCCACGACCGTGCCGAGCAGTCCGAAGACCCCGAACTGCCAGCCGCCGGCGAACAGCGCGACGATGAAGCAGATCGCCGTCCGCCAGTCGGTCTGGAAGTCGACCTGGCTGACGCCTCGGAGCGTGCCGAGAGGCATGCCCGAGACCGTTGCGCGCATGCCCGCTCACTCCTTCTGCCCTTCGTGGCTCGAACCATCGACGTCGTTCCCGGAGATTTGCCGGGAGAAAGTCGTCTTGCGGTCGAGAGGTTCTTTAATCACGACCTTCAGAGCGACCGGCCGAGCAGATGACACAGGGAGACGGCGGCCAGGCCCAGGACGAGGTTCATGGCGATGTTGACCAGCGCCTTGCCCGTGGAGCCCGCGGTGAGCAGCTTGTACGTGTCGGCGCTGAAAGTGCTGAACGTGGTGAGCGCGCCGCAGAACCCGGTGCCGATCAGCGACAGCACCACGCCCGGCAGGGCGTCGCGCGAGGCGAAGCCCATGAGCAGGCCGAGGACGGCCGAGCCGATCACGTTGACGGCCAGCGTGCCCCACGGCAGCCCGGCGCCGGCGCGCTTCTTGACGGCGGCGTCCACGAGGTAGCGCGCGGGGGCGCCGATCAGGCCGCCGACGAAGACCGCCAGGACGAGGATCATCGCCTGCCCTTCCCTACGGTGATGCCGGCCCAGACGGCCAGCAGCCCGAGGACGACGCTGAGCACGAGGTAGACGGCGGCCCACCCCGGCGAGCCGCCCACCGTGAGCTCGCGTACGCCGTCCACGAAGTGGGAGAAGGTGGTGAAGCCGCCCAGGAACCCGGTGCCGAGCAGCAGCTTGACCGGCCGGCGGTGCAGCGGGAGCCTGGTCAGCTCACCGGTCAGCAGCCCCATGAGCAGGCAGCCCAGGGTGTTGACCACCAGCGTCGGCCACGGCAGCGGATGGTCGGCGCCCACCAGCGTCTGGGTGAGCAGGTGCCGGACGACCGCGCCGACGCCGCCACCGACCGCGACGAAGGCCAGGGCCCGCCAGGGAGGCGCGGCGGCGGCCGTCATCCCTCGGTCCCGAGCTGCACGTCGGTGCCCGCGAGCTGCTCGGCCTCGGTCTCGCGCATGCGCAGCAGTCTGTCCACGACCTTGCCGATCAGGTAGGTCACGACGAAGGAGTAGATCGCGACCGCGATGATCGCGGCGATCTGCTTGAGCAGCAGCTCGATCGAGCCCCCGTACAGCAGGCCCTTGGTCGGGCTCGCCACGGCGCCGGTCGCGAACAGGCCGATGAGGACCACGCCGACCACGCCGCCCGCGCCGTGCACGCCGACCACGTCGAGGGTGTCGTCGTAGCCGAGGACGAGCTTCCAGGTGACGGCGAAGGACACCACGACGGCGGCCACGATCCCCACGACGAACGCGCCCTCGGAGCTGACGTAGGCGCAGGAAGGGGTGATGGCCACGAGCCCGGCCAGCGCCCCCGTGGCCGAGCCGAGCCGGGTGAAGTGCTTGTACCGGAACCACTCGATGACCAGCCACGTCAGCATGCCGGCCGCACCGGCGATCATGGTGCTGAGGAACGCGGTCACCGCCACGCTGCCGTCGGCCATGGCCGAGCCGGCGTTGAAGCCGAACCAGCCGAACCACAGCAGGGCCAGCCCGAGCATGACCAGCGGGATGTTGCTGGGCCGGGGCGGCTCCTTCCTGCGGAACCTGACGCTCGGACCCAGCGCGATGGCCAGGGCCAGGCCCGCCATGCCGGAGTTCAGCTCGACGACCAGGCCGCCGGCGAAGTCGAGCACCCCCCAGCGGTTGATCCACCCGGCCGGGGCGAACACCCAGTGCGCGATGGGGAAGTACACGAGCGTCACCCACACCACGGAGAAGACGATCCACGGCCCGAGCCTGGTCCTGCCGGCCACCGAGCCGCTGATCAGCGCCACCGTGATGATCGCGAAGGTGAGCTGGAACAGCGCGAAGGCGTACGTCGGGACGCGGCCGTGCAGCATGACGGGTGAGATGTCGGCGAAGCGCAGGTCCCCGAACCCGATCAGGCCGGCGCCGCCCACGTCGGGGCCGAAGACGAGGCCGTAGCCGTAGCCGAACCACAGGATGGTCACCAGCGCGATCGAGACGAAGCTCATGAAGATCATGCTCAGCACGTTCTGCGCGCGGACCATGCCGCCGTAGAAAAAGGCGAGCCCAGGGGTCATGAGCAGCACCATGGCGGCGCTGACGAGCACCCACGCGGAATCCCCGGTATTCAGACCTGGTGGCATGAGCCGACCTCCTTCTCCTGGTGAAAAGGTGATCGGCCGAGCCGGTGCCAAAACGGTACTGAATTTCTTTTGCCGAAGATATGTCGCAATCATCGGCGTTCGATCTGGGCAGGTCAGTGCCAGACGAAGGGAGAAGACGTCATGGATCTTTCCGGTGTGGGCGTGTGGAGCCATCACCTGCGCTACGGCGACCCGGGTGAGGCCGCGGAGGCGGCCACCGAGCTGGAGGAGCTGGGCTACAGCGCGCTGTGGGTGCCGGACACGGGAGGACCGGTCTTCGAGGCCGTCGGCAACCTCCTGACGGCCACCCGCCGGATCGTCGTGGCCACCGGGATCCTGAACCTGTGGATGCACGATCCCGCCGACGTCGCCGCCTCCTTCGCCGAGCTCTCCTCGGGCCACCACCACCGCTTCCTCATGGGCATCGGCGTGAGCCACGCGGTGGCGGTCGACCGGCAGGAGCCGGGCCGCTACCGCAAGCCGCTGGCGGCGATGACGGCGTTCCTCGACGCGCTGGACCGGGCGGATCAGCCCGTGCCGGAGGACAGCCGGGTGCTGGCGGCGCTCGGCCCGAAGATGCTGGACCTCGCCGCGAAGCGGGCACGGGGCGCGCATCCGTACCTCGTCACGCCCGAGCACACCCGGCAGGCGCGGGAGGCGCTGGGTGACGGCCCGCTCCTGCTCCCCGAGCAGACGGTGATCCTCTGCTCGGGCAAGGACGAGGCGCGCGCGATCGGCGGGGAATGGCTGCGGCGCTACCTGTCGCTGCCGAACTACGCCAACAACCTGCTGCGCCTCGGCTACACGGAGGAGGACGTGGAGTCGGTGAGCGACCGGCTGTTCGACGGCCTGATCGCCTGGGGCGACGAGGAGGCGATCCGGCGCCGGCTGGACGAGCACCGCGCCGCCGGCGCCGACCACGTCTGCCTCCAGGTCCTCACGGCCGACGCGGACGCCCTGCCGCGCCGCGAGTGGCGCGCTCTCGCCGTCGCGCTCATGTGAGCCGGGTTCAGCGGATCAGGGCCAGCCAGCGGCCGTGCGCCGGCCAGCAGCGGGCCTCGGTGAACCCGGCGGCCAGCGCGACCCGGCGCAGGTCGCTCGCCGAGACGGTCGCCCAGGCGAACCATGCGCCGGTGACCGGTCCGCGGCGCAGCCGTACCCGGTCGACCCGGCTCGTCGTGCCGGGCGGCGCGACCTCGGCCAGGACCGTGCCGCCGGGCCTGATGAGCTGCCCGACCCGCCGCAGCAGGGCCTCGGGGTGGCCGCCGATGCCGATGTTGCCGTCGGCGAGCAGCGCCGTCGCCCAGCGGCCGCTGAAGGGGACGTCGTCGTAGACGTCCCTGAGCAGGGCGAATCCTCCGGCGCGGCGGGTCAGGGCGACGGCGCGCGGGGTGATGTCGATGCCGAGCGAACGCACGCCGCGCCGGGTCAGCGCCGCCGTCAGGCGCCCGGGGCCGGAGCCGATGTCGAGCGTGGGGCCGGCGCAGCGGCTCAGCAGCTCCTCGTCGCCGTCGATGGGCTCGAACCAGCGGGCGGCCTCCAGGGGGACGCGGGTGCCGTCCACGTACTCGAGTTCGGCGCTCTCCCCGGCGAGCGCGTCGGCGTAGAGCTCCCCGATCATCGGCCCAGCTCCCGCAGCGCCGCGGCGAAGCAGGATCCCGGCGCCTGGCCCGCGACCGTGGCGGCGTCGGCGGCGGTGTCGACGTCGGTCAGCTCGGGCAGCAGGAGCACGCTCAGCCCGGCGCGTTCGAGCCGGTCGAGCTGGAGCTTGCCGGTGTCCGGGCGCGACATGGGCACCCCGAGCAGCAGCGCGGGGTCGGGCCTGCGCAGGCCGAGCAGCCAGAAGCCGCCGTCGGCCGCCGGGCCGTACACCGCGTCGTGCTCCGTCAGCGCCGCGCCGGCCTCGTCCAGCAGGGCGGGGGTGACCTGCGGGGTGTCCATGCCGATGAGGACGACCGGGCCCGGCCGGAGCCGGCAGGCGTCGGAGAAGGCGGCGGCCAGGCGCTCGTCCAGCCCCGCGCCGCGCTGCGGGATCACCACCAGCCCCGGGGGCAGCCAGCTTCCCGGCAGCCCGTCCAGCGCCAGCACCCGCTGGGCGGCCGGCGTGGCGGCGACGGCCCGCAGGCTGTCGCGCAGCGCGGCCTCGGCCAGGACGGCGGCCTGCTCCGGGCTGAACGGCGGGGTCAGCCGGGTCTTCACCCGGCCCGGCACCGGCTCCTTGGCGATGACCAGGAGCTGCGGCAGGTGATCGGGATGACGGTGACTCAGACGATGACTCAGACGGTGACTCAGACGGTGACTCAACGGAGACGTTCCTCACGGGCTGCGGACGACGGGTGTTCCGCCGGCGGGGCGATGACGGCGAGGGCCGGCGGAGCGGCGCGCGGCCCAGCCGACCAGCGCGGCCAGCGCGGCCACGGCGTAGAAGGGGGTGCCGAGGTTGTCGGGGGCGGCCGGGCCGTCGGTGTAGGCGACGGCGCCCGCCACGGCCACGCCCAGCCACTCCCACCAGCCGGTCATGGCGGCCAGCGCCACGACCAGCAGGGCGTACCAGGAGTAACCGGGGGTGAGCAGCAGCAGGAACGAACCGCTGACCAGCAGCGCGCCCTGCCACGGCCGCTCGGCGTCCCCGTGGCGCAGGACGGCCAGGACGATCAGGGCGAGCAGCGCGATCGCGGCGTACGGGGCCCAGGAGTCCGGCATCAGCAGCCGCAGGACCGCGTACCGGTTGCCGCCGCCGTCGTAGCGCTCCTCCCGCAGGTAGCCCGGCAGGTAGCCGGCCACCGAGCTGCCCGAGACCAGCGCGTACGGCAGGTACGACACCGCCACCACGAGCAGCGCGGGCACCCCGACCACGAGCAGCCGCCGCCACGCGACCCTCCCACTGCCCGCCAGCGCTCCGGACAGGGCGCCGGGCAGCGCCGTCACCGGGAGCAGCTTGGCCGCCACCGCCGCCCCCAGCAGCGCGCCCGCCCCCGCCCGACCGCCGCGCCCCCGGACCGCGCCGAAGGCCAGCACCACCAGCAGCACCCCGAGCATGTCGACGTGCGCGTTGTTCACCGCCTCGACCGGCACCGCCGGGCACCACGCCCAGTACGCCGCCCCCCGCGCCCCCGCGAGCCGCCACAGCGTGAGCAGCGCGAGCACGGCCAGCGCGAAGCCGCCCAGTTGCAGGCCCTTGTGCCGCGACCCCTCCGGGGACAGCCACTCGACCAGCAGGAAGTACCCCTGCGCGAGCGGCGGGTAGATCGTGGACACGGTCGGGCGGTTGATCCGGGTGCAGCCGCCCTCCGGCAGCGGCCACAGGAGCGGGTCGGCGCAGCCGGCCGGGAAGAGCCAGTCGTCACGGAGGCCGGCGAGCGCCGGGTCGGCCGGCGGATGCGCGTAGGGCGAGACGCCCGCCGCCTGCACCCGGCCGTCCCAGGCGTAACGGAAGGAGTCGGTGCTGCTGCTCGGCGGCGCCGCCGGCCCGATCGCGGCCAGCGCGATCCCGCCGGCCACGACCAGCACGTCCAGCCACTTCCCCTGCACCCGCCGGGCCAGCCACAAGGCCGCCGCGAACAGCGCCCAGGCCAGCAGGTACCAGCCGAGGCCCGGCGGCCCGAGCACCATCCTGAGCACGACGGCCCCCAGCGCGGCGAGCACCGCCCCGGTGAAGATCAGGTTTCGGCTCACAGCCCGCAGCCTGACATTCCCGACCGCGTACGGGACCGCCGCGAGGCCCGCCGTCCGCGCTTCGTAAGAAGCCTTACGAACCGCGAACGTCTCCTCCGGGCGCGCCTCCCGCCGGGCTAGCGTCGGCGGCGTGAGAGTCATGGTCACCGGCTCGGCCGGTTTCATCGGCGGGCACGTGGCGGAGGCGCTGCGGGCCGAGGGTCACGACGTCGTCGGCCTGGACCTGCGGACCGGCGCGGACGTCCGCGACCCGGCCGTGCTGGACGCGCTGCTCCCCGGCGTCGAGGTGGTCGTGCACCAGGCCGCGATGGTGGGGCTCGGCGTGGACGTCGCCGACCTGCCCGGCTACGCCTCCGTCAACGTGTACGGCACCGCCGTCCTGCTGGCCGCGATGGCGCGGCACGAGATCGACCGGCTGGTGCTGGCGTCCTCGATGGTGGTCTACGGCGAAGGCCACTACGAGTGCGCCACGCACGGCCACGTCAGGCCGGGCCCGCGGACCGTGCGGGACCTGGAGCTGGGCTCGTTCGAGCCGCTCTGCCCGCGCTGCGGCGCGGCCCTGGCCTGCGCGCCGATCGGCGAGGACGCCCAGCCCGATCCGCGCAACGCCTACGCCACCAGCAAGCTCGCGCAGGAACATCTGGCCGCCAACTGGGCCAGGGAGACGGGCGGCCGCGCGGCGGCGCTCCGGTACCACAACGTCTACGGTCCCCGCATGCCGCGCGACACCCCGTACGCCGGGGTCGCCGCGATCTTCCGCTCGGAGCTGGAGGCGGGCCGGGCGCCGAAGGTGTTCGAGGACGGCCGCCAGCTGCGTGACTTCGTGCATGTGCGCGACGTCGCCCGGGCCAACCTCGCGGCCATGTCCGCGCCCGTACGTCCCGGCGAGCTGCGCGCCTGGAACATCGCCTCGGGGACCCCGCACACCGTGGGCGAGATGGCGGCCGCGCTGGCCGCCGCGCGGGGCGGTCCCGCCCCGAAGGTCACCGGGGACTACCGGCTGGGCGACGTCCGCCACATCGTGGCCTCGCCCGAGCGGGCGCGGGCCGAGCTCGGGTTCCGCGCGGGCGTCGAGTTCGACGCGGGGATGAAGGAGTTCGCCCGGTCATGACGGTCGACGTGATCCTGCCCTGCCTGAACGAGGAGGCCGCGCTCGCCTGGGTGCTCGGGCGCATGCCGGACGGCCACCGCCCGATCGTGGTCGACAACGGCTCCACCGACCGCTCGGCGGCGGTCGCGGAGAGCCTCGGCGCGCGGGTGGTCCACGAGCCCGTACGCGGCTTCGGCGCGGCCTGCCACGCCGGGCTGCGCGCCGCCACCGCCGAGGTGGTCTGCTTCATGGACGCCGACGCCTCGCTCGACCCACGCCAGCTCCCCCGGGTGAGCGCCGCCGTGCTCGGCGGGCACGGCGATCTGGTCCTGGGGCGGAGGCTGCCGCGGACGGCGGGCGCCTGGCCGTGGCACGCGCGGCTGGGCAACGCGGTGCTCGCCGGTGTGCTGCGCCGCCGTACGGGTGCGCCGCTCCGCGACCTCGGCCCGATGCGCGCGGCCAGGCGCGCGGCCCTCCTGGAGCTGGGGCTGACCGACCGCCGCTTCGGCTACCCGCTGGAGATGGTGCTGCGCGCCGACGCGGCCGGCTGGCGGATCGCCGAGGTGGAGGTGGACTACCTGCCGCGGACCGGGCGTTCCAAGGTCACCGGCACGCTGCGCGGCACGCTCCGCGCCGTCTCCGACATGCGCCGGGTGATGGCCGAGCTCCGGCCGGCGTCCTCAAGCGATTCGTCATACCCGGGTGGGCGGAGGGAATAGGTGCGGGGATCGAGGAGGGCGCATGACCCACGACCGGCTCCGCCTGGAGGAGCTCCTCACGGAGGCGGAGAACGCCGCACCGGCGGACTCCATCGACGTGATCGCCGCCGGCCTGCGCGACCGGTTCGGGGCCACGGCCGTGTCGTTCCTGTCCCTCGACCTCGTCGGCCGGACGATGGTGCGCATGATCCGCGACGACGGGGCGCCGCAGAGCGAGCGGATCCACCTGCCCGGCAGCGTCTACGACCAGGCGTTGCGCACCCAGGAGCTGACCCTGGCGCCCGATGACAGCCAGGGACAGCGGGTGCTGGCCCCCGTGACCAACCGGGGCGACGCGATCGGCCTGCTGGAGCTGACCCTGCCGCGCTTCGACGCGGAGGTGCTGGAGCAGATCAGCCAGGCCGCGCACGCGCTGGCGTACATCGTGGTCACCGACCGCAGAACCAGCTCCTGCCGTCGTCCTCCGCCTGCGAGGCCGCCCAGTTCGTGCTGGCCGGCGCCCTGGTGCCGGCCGACAACATCGGCGGCGACACCTACGACTACACGCTCGACAGGCACACCCTGCACCTGTCCGTCACGGACGCGATGGGTCACGACGTCGACTCCGCCCTGCTGGCCACCCTGCTGGTCAACGCCTCACGCGGCGCCCGCCGCGCCTCCCGCGGCCTGGCCGAGCAGGCGCGCGAGACCCACCAGTCGCTCCTGGACCACGGCCGCCAGGCCCTGGCCACCGGCCAGTTGCTGCGCGTCTCCCTGGACGGCTCCGGCGCGCGGCTCGTCAACGCCGGTCACCCGTGGCCGCTGCGCCTGCGCGACGGCACGGTGCGGGAGGTGCCGCTGCACATCGACCCGCCGTTCGGCTTCCCGTTCCCCTTCGAGTACCGGGTGCAGGACCTCGACCTGCGGCCCGGCGACCGGCTCGTGTTCTACACGGACGGCATGCGCGAACGCCGGGCGGCGGGCCTCGACCTGCCCGGACTCGTCCGGGACACGGCCGATCAGCATCCCCGCGAGCTCGTACGGACGCTGACCGCCGCCGTCCTCGACGTCTGCCACGGCCATCTGGAGGACGACGCCAGCGTCCTCTGCCTGGACTGGCACGGCTCCCGCCACCGGAGCCGCCGCACCCACGCGGGGGCCGACACGTAGCGGCTCTAGGGTCCGCCGGCTTCTTCGGCGCGCCGCCCGAGGAAGGCCCGGACGGCCGGGTCCGTGCTGAGGTCGGCGGCCCGCGTGTAGGCGGCGGCCGCGTCCTCGCGCCGGCCGAGCCGGGCGAGCAGGTCGCCGCGTGCCGCGTGGTACGGCTGGAACCGCTCCCGTTCGACCGGCAGGTCCTCCAGCAGTTCCAGACCCGCGCCGGGCGAGCGGGCCCGCCCGATGACGGCGGCGTGCGCGACCCGGCCGCCCAGGCTCGGCGCGATCGCGACCAGCGCGGTGTAGAGGGTGCACAGGGCCTCCCAGTCGGTGGTCCCGACGCGGGCCCGGTCGCAGTGGACCGCCTGGATCGCCGCCTCGAGCTGGAACCGTCCCGGCGCCCGGCCCGGCCGCCCGGCCCGGCGGAGGTACGCCTCGCCCTCGGCGATGAGGCCGCGGTCCCACGTGTCCGGGTCCTGGTCCTGCAGCGGCAGGTAGGGCCCGCCGGGGGCCGCGGCGCGGGCGGAGGTGAGGGTGAGCAGCGCCGCCAGCGACCACGCCTCGGGCTCGTCGCCGAGCAGCCGCGCGGTCGTGACGGCCAGGTAGCGGGCCTCGCCCGCGAGCGAGTCCCCCTCCCCCCGGTCGTGGAAGGACAGCGCGTAGCAGCCGTACACCGCCTCGAGCACCCACGGCAGCCGCTCCGGCATCGCCTGCCGCCCGGGGACGGCGAAGGGAATCCTGGCGTCCCTGATCCGCCGCTTGACCCGTACCAGCCGTTGCGACATCGCCGCGGCGGGCACGGCGAAGGCCCGCGCGATCGCCGCCGCCTCGAACCCGAGCACGACCTGCAACATCAGCGGAGTGCGGACGTCGGCGGCGATGGCCGGGTGCGCGCAGACGAACAGCAGGGCGAGACGCCGGTCCGGGATCCGGTCCGCGTCGAGGTCGTCCAGGGTCGTGACGACGCCCGCGCCCAGGTCGGCGCCGGCGTCCACGGCCGCCTCCAGCGACCGGCTGCGCCGGTGGGCGGCGGACTTCCACAGGTCCCGCTGCCGGTTGCGGGCCACCGTCAGCAGCCAGCCCTCCGGGTTGTCGGGGACGCCGTCGCGCGGCCACGTGGTCAGCGCCCGCTCGAACGCCTGCGCCAGCGTGTCCTCGGCGAGTTCGAGGTCCCCGGCCGGGGCGGCCAGCAGGGCCACCAGCCGGCCGTAGGACTCCCGCGCGGCCCGCTCGGCCACCTGCGCGGCCCGCTCACCGGGGTTCACCAGGACGGGACCCACTTCCCGGCCTCGATGTGCATCCCGCCGGGCCGGATCTCGACGCTCCCCCAGGCCAGCGGCGGCGCCTGCCGCGCCCACTCCAGGGCCGCGTCCAGGTCCGGCACGTCGATGACGACCACGCCGCCGAGCTGCTCCTTGGTGTCGGCGAACGGCCCGTCCTGGATGCGCGGTTCCCCGTCCACCAGCGTGAGCGTGGTCGAATCCGCCGACGGCCGCAGCACCTGGCCGCTCACCAGGATGCCGGCCTGCTCCAGCGTCGCGGCGTAACTGGCCATGGCCCGCATCCCGTCGGCCATCGCCTCGGCCCCGGCCGTCTCCTCGGTCGCCTCGGCGTGATGGAACAACAACATGTAACGCATGTCCCGATCCTCTCTCCTCACTTGGTCCGGTAGCGCGTGATCACGACACCGGTCGTGGTGGTGATCGCCTCCTGAAGCGTCAGGCCGGTACGCTCCCCCTCGCCGAACAGCCGCGTGCCCGAGCCGAGCACGATCGGGTGGATCAGCAGGACGTACTCCTCGACCAGGCCCGCCGCGTGCAGGGAGCGCACCAGCTCGCCGCTGCCGAGCACCCTGATCACGCCGTCGACCCGTTCCTTCAGCCCCGCGACCGCGCCGGCCGCCTCCCCCGCCAGCAGCGTGGAGTTGGGGTGGGCGAGCGCGGTGTCCGCCCGGCGGGAGGCGACGTACTTGGGCGTGTTCACCAGGATCTCGGTGAACGGGTTGGCCTCGCCCACGGAGGTCCAGTAGCCCAGCACGTCGTCGTACGTCCGCCGCCCGAACAGCATGGCCGCCGCCCCGCCCTGCTCGGCGACGTACTTCCCGGTCACCTGGTCGGCGTACCCGGCGGCCCACCCGCCGTGCCGGAATCCGCCCCTCGTGTCCTCGTCCGCCCGGCCCGGCCCCTGCATGACGCCGTCCAGGCTGACGCTGACGAAAACGCTGATCGTGCCCACCGCGAACTCCTCGTCTCACTGGTCACCGGGTCACGTTCCGGCCCGGCACAGTGATGACGAGCTCAACCCGCCCGAACAGACACCCTGTCCTACCTGCTGACTGTCATGGCGTGGGCCGTCCGAGGTCGCCGAACGCCTCCTCCGCCCATCGCCGGACCAGCGGAGCCGTGGCCAGGTACGACTCCTGGAGGATCGTCTTCCTGAGACGGTCGAGGACAGCCGCGCGGAACCCGGAGGGGAGACGGTCGCGGTCGGCGGCGAGCATCCGCAGCACCCGGCTCAGGTAGGCGTATCGCGCCACCTGATGGTCGGGGGCGCGGCTGCCCGCGATGACCGTCAGGCACTCCTCGTACGCCTGCTGAAGGTTCTCGTCACCCCCAGGGGCGCTGGAGGCCAGCCAGACCCGCGTCAGGGCGTTCGTGACGGAGACCGCCCGGTCGGGACTCAGGATGCCGAACGCCGGGGTCGCCCCTTCCTCCTCGTCCCCCGACAGGTCGCCTTGGTCCAGGACGCGGTTGACCTCGGCGAGCGCGTGCCAGGCGATGTCACCGACGAGATCGCAGGTGAAATGACTCACCTGAGCCAGTTCGTGTCCGCGGTAGTAGCACCAGCCCGCATATTCTCTCTCCTCATGGCCGGGCGGCACGTTGAAGGTCCAGAAGATGTCCAGATGCGGCAGTTCGTAAGGCTCGTCGCTCCGCAGGTCCACATGAACCTCGCGTTCGCCGTCCTCCCAGTCGCGGCGCAGCGACAGCTCGTGGATGAGGTACTCCCAAGGCTCCTCGCCGAACTGCGACCTCCACAGCAGCGCGTGCTTGCGCCACTCGGCCGCGGGAGAGGGCGCCTCCGGGAACAGCTCCCGTCCGGAGACCGGGCCGCCCACCCGGACCATCGCAAGGAGCAGGTTCGCCGCATAGGCGGCGTGGCGCGCGGGCGCTCCGAGATCGACCGGACGGTAGGTGGCGTAGTGACCGTTCTCGTCGGGTTCCATGGCGTGCTGGAAGGCCGTCAGGAGCAGCTCCCGGAACTTCCGCCGCCGCTCGTCGGGAAGCCGCTCGGCGAGGGCGCTGAGAAAGTCGAGGATCTGGGTACGGGTGGTCAGCGGAGCGAAGGACAGCAACGCGCGGATGAAGCCGTCGTCAGGCACCCGCCGGAGGCTCGCCGCCGCGACTTCGGCCAGTTCGTGCAACTCCCGCAAGATCAGCCGGGCGACCAGGAACTCCCCGAACGTCGCGTGCAGGAACTCGCACGTGGTCAGGAGCTGGTCCTTGCGCAGCGCCTGCGCCTGGTGGATGAAGAAGAACCGGCCCACGATCTGCTGGGCGAGACTCGCCGCGGCGTGGAAATCGCGCGAGGACGGACCGGGCGTCCGGTCGCCGAGCAGTTCGGTGAGGTCACCCGACAACTCGTCGTCGGTGACCCATTGCCGGCCGCGGTTGAACATCGCGAACGCCGCGACCGACAGGCGCAGCAGCTCCTCATTGACCGCCGCCTCCAGCGGCTCCGCCGCCAGCCCCGGCTGCGACTTGACGATCTCGCGCTCGGCGAAGCGTCGCAGGATCCGCTCGTACAGGTCAGCGTGGTCGAGGGAGTGCTCGTCCCGCTGCAGAGCGTTGTCGGCCGCGTCGTACAGGACCAGCATCAGCAGCAGGAGCGGTTGCGATGCCAGCTCGGCCTGACGCAGCGCCGTCGCGACGGGCAAGGGCCGCAGCCCGCGCGAGACCAGGTGGTCGGCGTTCGCCGCGTCCCAGACGCTCAGCCACTGCTCGACCTGTCCCTCGGTGAACGGTTCGAGCCGTAGCGCGGTCGCGCCGTCGCGCGGGATGCGTCCTCTGTCGGCGACCGCGATGCGGCTCGTGACCAGGACTGCCACCGGACGTCCCTGGTCGGCCTCACGCTCCTGAAATCGCACGATCTGCTCTAGATAGTCGGTCTGACCGATGCCCGTCGCCTGAAGCAGCTCGTCGAAGCCGTCGAGCAGGATCACCGGCAGCGCGCCTCCCGCCGTCCTGGCCAAGACCGGCCACGACAGGCTCTCCCCAGTGGCGTCCCTGATCGCGTACTCGATCTGGGACTGCAGGTCCGTGTCCGCGGGGACGTCCCGCAGCACCACGCGCACGGTCAGGAAGTCGGTCACGGGAAGGCGAGCCGCCAGGACTTGGGTGAGCACCGACTTGCCCGATCCCGGCTGACCGAGCACGATCAGCGGGCTCCGCGTGGCCTCGGGCGAGGTCAGATGGCCGATGAGGAACTCCTGCAGGTCGTCGCGCACGTCCCATTGGCCCCACCACTGCTCGTGGTCCATCCGATCGCGGTAGGTGACCTTCGCGACCCGGAAACATGGGTTGACGTACACATGCGCCAGCAGCGGCATCGTCAGCCCCTCGGGGATGTCGTTCGAGGTCACGACGGGGCGGTCGAGCGCGCGCCGGTAGCGCCGGGCCAGGGCCGCGCGCCGCTCGTCGGCCATTGCGGTGTTCGAGGCGATGGCGTCAAGCACGCGGCCCAGACCTTCGAGCCCTGCCTGCAGGCGCAACAGCCGGTCGTGCGTCGTGAGATGGTCGAGACGATTCGCCCAGAACGCCACCTCGGGAAAGTCGGTGGTCAAGCGCCGCAGATGCTCCTCGTAACGGCGCAGCGCGGCTTGCGGCACCTCCTCCTCCAGCGCTCGCACGAGCTCGCCGGAGAGACCAGGCAAGGCTTCGGCCAGGTAGGCGACCAGGCGTCCGCTCAGCGAGGCGTAGCAGGCGAGCAAGGATCCCGGCATGGTCTCGGCGCCGGGAGGTATGGGATCCCCGGGCAGGGCACTGTCGTGGAGCACGGCGACGAGGTCGGCGAGCCGCCCCGAGGCGGGACGCTCGCCTGTGGCCAGGCTCACCTGCGTCAGCCTGCCACGCAGCAGCTCCTTCACCTCTGATCGCGGGGTGACCTCGTGCACGGCCTCGAAGAAGGCGGTGAGCACGATCACCTTGTGTGCGGCGATGAGCCGCTGCGTCCGGTCGAAGCGGCCGAGCCCGCGCAGCCGCTCCGCCAATAAGCTGACCGACTCGCCGCTGAGCCTGGCCAGCTCTCCCTTGGCGTCGAAAAGGCTGAGCACGAACTCCGCGCCGAAGCCCGTCGCACCGAGCAGCACGCCACCGGTGATCCGGTCCAGGGCGGCGACCAGTTGGTTGTCGGCCCCTCCCAGAAGCTTCACCGCGTCGGAATAGCACAGTTTGTTCTTCATCGTGGCCTCCTCGCATCCGCGGAAGTGTTGGCCAGCGTGGGGTCCTCGCTAGAAGCGGGTTTGACTACGATGAGCGATTTCAAAGGACTCCGCGTAATTCCTATCGTGCCATCCTCGACGTCCCCAGGGGAGATGATTTACTCCCTTTCCCGGCGAACATGCTGGCCACAGCGTCCATGTCTACGGATTGCGCTCAGAGCAACAGAGGCGGGGCCGTTAGGCTGCGTCCCGTGAACGCCGACGACGTCCTCGCGATCTACCGCGGCCTCGCCGCCGAGAACGTGCCCGTCTGGATCGACGGCGGGTGGTGCGTCGACGCGCTGCTCGGCAGGCGGACCCGCGAGCACGCCGACCTCGACCTCGCCGTCGCCCGCGAGCACGCGCGGCGTCTCGGGGAGCTGCTGGCCCAGTGGGGGTACGCGCCGCGGCCACGGCAGGACTCGACGGACTGGAACTACGTCGTCGCGGCCGGCGGCGGCGCCACGGTGGACGTCCACGTGTTCGAGTTCGACGACCAGGGTCACAACGTCTACGGCATCGAGTATCCCAAGGACTCCCTGACGGGCACGGGCGTCATCGCCGGGCAGGAGGTGCGGTGCGTGGCCGCCGAGTGGATGTTCCGTTTCAAGACGGCGTACCCGCCCAAGGACAAGGATCTCGCGGACGTCCGCGCCCTCGCCGAGAGGTACGGGTTCGAGATCCCGGCCACGCACCGGCCCGCGCGGGCTGACCCCCAACCTGACCGGACATAACGGATCTTTGTGTCAATGATCACATCGCGCCCATCTCACGGGTGGCGGGGCTGACGCCGGTGATATCCATGATCGGACTTGTCGGAAGCCGAAAGGATATTCGTGCGTACACGCAAGCTGGCGACTTTCCTCACCGGTGCGGCCCTGGCCGCCTCCACCACCATGGTGGCGGGCGCCGCCCCCGCCGCCGCGGCCGGACCCTGCGGCAGCAGCTACACCCGCGTCGGCGTCTACCCCATCAAGCGAGGAGACGGGACCCGTACGGGCACCCTGGAGGTCCACTACAGCTCCAGCGCCGGCAAGAACTGCGCCCTGACCTACGGCTACGGCGCCTACGCCAACACCCCGAGCTGGAAGAGCGTCGTGATCTCCCGGGGCGACGGCAGCGGCGAGGACTCCAACTCCGGGACGTTCACGTACTACGCCGGCCCCGTCTACGTCTCCGCGCCCGGCCAGTGCATCGACGTCCAGGGGACGGTCCCGGACTGGGTGACCGTCAAGCTCAACAACGTGCACTGCGGCTGAACCGCGCGCTCCCCGGCTCAGGTTCTCCTGGGCCGGGGGCCAGGTGACTGGGCTGCAGGGCCTGCCGCCGCGCCCATGAGGCCAGCCGGCGGAGGGCGAAGTGGCCGGGGCTGCCGGGCGGCGCGGTGACGAGGATGATGATCTGCTCCTGGTCGTCCACCGTGTTCAGGGCCTGCCAGTCGAGGTCGAAGGACCCGGCGACGGGGTGGTGCACGCGGTTGTGCCCGAACGGGTGCATGGTGACCAGATGCTGGTTCCACCAGGCGCGGAAGTCGTCGTCGCGGCGCAGCAGCTCGCCCACGAGCTCCTGCAGCCGCGGCTGGCCGGGGTAGGTGCCGGCCGCCATGCGCAGGCTGGAGACCGCTTCGCGGGCCCGTTCCGGCCAGTCGTCCTGCATGGCCCGGACCTGCGGGTCCAGGAAGATCATGCGGACGTAGTTGCGGTGCGCGGGCGGCATGGCGGCCAGGTCGCCGAGCAGGGCGGCGGCGAGCCTGTTCCAGGCAAGGATGTCCTGATAACGGCCCAGCACCAGAGCGGGCGTGTCGACCAGGTTGGTGAGCAGCCGCACGGTCTGCGAAGTGACCCGCTGCTCGCCCTCGTCCGCCTGCTCCCCCGTGTACGGGTCGGCGAGCTGGCACAGATGCCGCTGCTGGTCGTCGTCGAGTCGCAGCGCCCGGCCGATGGCGGTCAGCACCGAACGGGAGGCGGTGCGGACCCGGCCCTGTTCCAGCCGGGTGTAGTAGTCGGTGCTGATGCCGGCCAGCTGGGCCACCTCCTCCCGGCGCAGCCCCGGGACCCGGCGCGGGTAGGCCGGTTCCGGCAGGCCGTGTTCGGCCGCGGTGACCGCGGCACGCCGGGCGATCAGGAAATCGGCCAGCGGTCCTTTCGGCGAGGCGAGGTCGAAGGACGGGCTGTGCGCATCCATATCATCCGATGATGGCATCCGAGCGGCCGAACTTCCGGGGAAAAGAATTCCTAGGAACAATTGATCCTTCCGCTTTCCCGAGTCCATCGGCCACGGTAGAGGGGGAAAGGGTGGCAAGCGGGACCTGCGGAACACTGGAGGGGGGCCGTGGGATCGGTTTGCCCCTTTCCTGCGGTCGGAGGGATCAAAACCTCCAATGCCGCACGATTCCACCGTCCTCTCACATTGCGGGAGGACGGTGGAATCACGGCACAATTGTTCCGGTCAGCTCCGCCGTCCCCACAGCAGGTACGCGACGGGCCCCACCGGCTGGACGAAGATCGCCGGCCACCACAGTCCCTTGCGGCCCCGCACGTCCGCCGCGGGCCGCCGGCAGAGGTCGACCGCGGCGGCGGCGGTGAGCGCGATCTCCACGGACGCCAGCGCGATCACGACGCCCCGCCGCTTGCCCGACATGTCGTCCCAGCGCATCATGGGCTCCCTTCACTCGTTCGTACCGGCCCCATTGTGACGGTTCGCCTGCGAGGCCGAGCTGGAGCTCGGGTGGATCTCAGCCTCCCACCACCGCCACGGGGCAGGGCGCGTGCTGGAGGAGCGAGGCGGCGACGCCGGCGGGCGCGGCCCGCCGGCGGCCGACGACCACGAGGGTCGCGGTCCCGAAGTCGGCGGCCTGCTGGAGCGGCACGCCGGGATGGCGGGCCGCCCACCCGCTCACGTCCGCGCTCAGGTCCGCGGGGACCGCGAGGGGCAGCCGGCGCAGGGCGGCCTCCTCGAACGCGAAGTCCAGGACGACGCCGTCCGGGTCGCGGTCGGCCACGACGACCGGCCCCGGTTGCGACGCCGCGGGCAGCGGCCCCGGCCCCCGCACCACGATGACGGGGCAGTGGGCGTGCGTGGCGACGTACCCGGCCACCGAGCCCACGACCGCTCGCGGCAGCGCGCTGAGCCCGCGCGAGCCGACCACGACGAGCGCGGCCTCGTGGGAGAGCTCGACCAGGCGCTCGGCCGGGGGGCCCTCGTGCAGGTCCGTCTCCACGGTCAGGCCGGAGCTGGTGTGGCGGGCGCAGTCGGCGCCGTGCCACAGCACGTGCTCGGCCGCCTTGCGCAGGTGGGACCTGGCCTCCTCGGGGGCCTCGCCGTACGGCCACTGCCAGGCGTGGGCGACGGTCAGGGACAGTCCGCGGAGCTCGGCCTCGTCCAGCGCCCAGTCCAGCGCCTGCATCGAGAAGGCCGATCCGTCGTAGCCGAGAACGATGTGCTTCATGCCACTGCCTCCTGTCCGTACGCCTGCCCACGTCAGGGTGGCCCTACCACCACCGTCGTACGGGTCCCCTGTCTGGGCCGGCGGCGCGTGGGTAGCGTCACCGCCATGGCCACTCTCGCTCCGGCCAACCCCTGGACGCTCGTCTACGAGGGCTACGACCCCGCCGCCGAGGGGCTGCGGGAGGCGTTGTGCACGCTCGGCAACGGCCGCTTCGCCACCCGGGGCGCCACGCCCGACGGCCTGCACCGCACGCCCGGCACCTACCGGGCGGGCTGTTACGACCGGCTCGCCTCGCGGGTCGCGGGCCGTACGGTCGTCAACGAGGACCTGGTCAACCTGCCCGACTGGCTGCCGCTGACCTTCGCCACGCCGGGGTCGGACTGGTTCCACCCGGACGCGGCCGAGCTGCTGGACTACCGCCAGGAGCTCGACCTGCGGCGCGGGGTGCTGCTGCGGGAGCTGGCCTGGCGCGACGACGCCGGCCGGGTCACCCGCGTACGGCAGCGCCGCCTGGTGTCCATGGCCGACCCGGCCCTGGCCGCCCTGGAGACCACCTTCACCGCCGAGAACTGGTCGGGTCCGATCCGCGTCCGCGCCACGCTGGACGGGACGGTCACCAACCACGGCGTCGCCCGCTACCGCGACCTGCGCGGCGACCACCTGACCGACCACGCGGCCGGGGACGAGGCCGGGCTGACCTGGCTGACGGCGACGACCCGCTCCTCCCGGATCACCGCCGCGCTCGCCGCGCGGATCGACGCCCCGGTTCCCGGCCGGCCCGAGCGCGAGGGCAGCCGGATCGGCACCGAGCACGTGCCGCGCCTGGAGGAGGGCGTGCCGGTGACGGTCACGAAGATCGTGGCGCTGGTGACGTCCCGCGACCCCGCCGTCCACGACCCACGCTCGGCCGCGCTGCGCCGGGCCGGGCAGGCTCCCGGCTTCGGGGAGCTGCTGGCCGCGCACGAGGCGGCATGGGAGCGGCTGTGGGAGCGGGCCCGGCTGGAGGTGGGCGGCCCCGAGCTGGCGCAGCTCGTGCACCTGCACGTCTTCCACCTCCTGCAGACGCTCAGCCCGCACACCTTCGACCTGGACACCGGCGTGCCCGCCCGCGGCCTGCACGGCGAGGCGTACCGCGGTCACGTGTTCTGGGACGAGCTGTTCGTGCTGCCGTGGCTGAACCTGCGCTTCCCCGACATCTCGCTCGGCCTGCTGCGCTACCGCTGGCGGCGGCTGCCGGAGGCGCGGGCCGCCGCGCGGGCGGCCGGGCTCGACGGCGCGATGTTCCCCTGGCAGAGCGGCAGCGACGGCCGCGAGGAGACCCAGACCTTCCACCTCAACCCCGCCTCGGGCCGCTGGCTGCCGGACGTCTCCCACCTGCAACGCCACGTCGGCCTGGCCATCGCCTACAACGTGTGGCAGCACCACCTGGCGACCGGCTCCATGGCGTCGTGGTGCGCGGAGCTGCTGACGGACATCGCCCGCTTCTTCGCCTCGCTCGCCGTGCTCGACCCGGTCTCAGACAGGTACGAGATCCGCGGCGTCATGGGACCGGACGAGTACCACACCGCCCTTCCCGGCGCCGCCGCCCCCGGCCTGGACAACAACGCCTACACCAACGTCATGACCGTGTGGCTGCTGGCCCGCGCCCTGGAGCTCGGCCTCGCCCGGCCCGGGGAGAGCGCCCGCTGGGCGGACATCACCCGGCGCATGCGGGTCGACTTCCACGACGGCGTCATCAGCCAGTTCACCGGCTACGCCGGCCTGGCCGAGCTCGACTGGGGCCGCTACCGGGGCGTACGGCGGCTGGACCGGGCGCTGGAGGCGGACGGCGACGACGTCAACCGCTACAAGGCGTCCAAGCAGGGCGACACGCTGATGCTGTGCTACCTGCTCACCGCCGACGAGCTGCTGGACCTGCTGCGCCGGCTCGGCTACCCCGCCGATCTCGAGCTGATCCCCCGCACGATCTCCTACTACCTGGACCGGACCAGCCACGGCTCCACGCTCAGCGCCGTCGTCCACGCCTGGGTCCTGGCCCGCGCCGACCGGGCCCGCTCCTGGCAGTTCTTCGCCGAGGCGGCGCTCAGCGACATCAAGGACGTGCAGGGCGGCACCACGGCCGAGGGCATCCACCTGGGCGCCATGGGCGGCACCCTCGACATGCTGCAACGCTGCTACCTGGGCCTGGAGCCGCGCCCCGACGGCCTGCGGCTCGACCCGTGCCTGCCGGAACGGCTCGGGTCGCTGTCGATGCCGATCGAGTTCCGGGGCCGCCGGCTCCTCGTCGAGGCCGACCACGAGCGCACGCGCGTGGACGGCCTCACCCTGCCGCGCGGCGCCGCCGCCACGATCCCCTTCCCGCCCTGATCATCCGGGTTCCACGCGCACCGTCCCCGCCGTGCCGTCCACCGTGATCACCTGGCCCGTCCTGATCTCGGTGGTGGCGTCGCGGACGCAGATGACGGCGGGGATGCCGTACTCGCGGGCGACGGTGGGGCCGTGCGCCACCGGCGAGCCGGTCTCGGTCACCAGCCCGGCCGCGGTCATGAACAGCGGCGTCCAGCCCGGATCCGTGGTCGGCGCCACCAGGATCTCGCCCGGTTCGAGATGCGCGCCCATCGGGTCGCGGATCACCCGCGCCGGGCCGGTCGCCTGGCCGGCGGCCCCCGACATGCCGGTCAGCACGCCGTCCCTGGCTGGTGGCGCGGGGGCGAGCGTCTCCACGTCGGTCCCGTCGGACAGCAGCGCTCCGGGAACGGTACGGCGCCTCGCCTCCCGCTCGTGTTCGGCGCGCCGGGTCGCGACCGTCGCCCGGACGTCGAGCCCGTCCACGGCCGCCTGGGCCTCCTGGAGCGTCAGGAACATGATGTCGCCGGCCTGCTCCAGCCGGCCCTCCCCGACCAGGTCCGCGCCGACGAGGAGAAGCTGGCGCCGGGCCGCCTGGAGGGTCGGCAGCCAGGCGAACTTGCCGATCTCCCGCAGCCCGGTCAGCTCACGCGAGCGGCGCATGAGGAACACCGCGAGCCGTCCGCGCACCGGCCGCCTGGCCCGCGCGCGCCGTGCCAGCGTCGCGATCATCCGCTCGGCCCTGGCCGCCGCCGCCTCGAACCGCACGTCGGGCGCCTGCCCGGGATCGTCCACGCGCAGGTAGTTGGCGATCGTGGCGAACAGCGGCGCCGGGTCCTCCTCCCAGCGGGGGACGCCGACGTCGATCTCGGCCGCCGCGCGCATGCCGTATCTCGTCAGGAAGCCCGCCAGGCCGATGTCCGGGAGCTCACCCGCGGCGTACGCGGCGGCCAGCGCCTCCGGCGGCGTGTCCAGGAACAGCTCGCGGTGCTCGCGCGCCCGTACGGCGAGGCCCCAGAGCGCGAGGTCCATCTCCGTGGTCACGTTGTACGGCATGCCGCCGAGCACGGTGTCGAGCTCCTCGCGGGTGGCGACGCCGCCAAGCAGCCCGGCCGGGAGCGTACCGGCGAGCATCCCGGCCACCAGCGGCCCGAGGATGCCGTGCAGGTCGGGGCTCATGATCGGCCGGTGCGAGTCCTCGATCACCCAGCGCAGCCGCTCGGCGGCGGTCGCCGACGGGCCGGGCGGCGTGATCAGCCGCCTGATCTCGGCGAGCCCCCGGCGGGCGCGGGCGCGGGCGCGTACCGGGTCGGCCAGGCTCGACACCACTCCGGCGAGCGTACGCGGCAGCAGCCGCGCCGTGCCCTTGAGCACGCTGCCGACGCGGAACGGCAGGCCGGGCCGCGGCGCGAACCGCGGATCGTCCATCATCTGCAGCACGGCCGTCTGCACCCGCGGCCCGTAGACCTCCAGGGCGGGTCCGAGCCGCCGGCGCATGGCCTTGCTGCGCAGGAAGTCCGTCATGTCATAGAAGATCCGGCCGCCGATGGGCACCAGCCGGGGCAGCGGGTCACGCCGGTCGATCGTGGCCCCGACGCCCGCGAACCACAGGCTCGCGCCCGTCTTGAGCAGTGAGACGCCCATCGGCGTACACGGGCGCAGCATGCCCTGCATGTGACCGAACTCCAGGTAGAGCCGGGTGTCGCCGGTGTCGGGCGGCAGCGGGAAGAGCGTGGTGACCGGGCGCGACTGCAGCAGCCACGCCGTGTCGTCGGCGTCGATCGCCCACTCGACGTCCTGCGGCGAGCCGAAGTGCTCCTGCAGCCGCAGGCCGGCCGCGCGCAGCCGTTCGAGGTGGTCCGCGCGCAGGCAGCCGCCGGGGTTCGCGGCGGCCGGCGTCCCCTCGCGCAGCACGTAGTGGTCCGGCACGACGCTGCCCTCGACGATGGCGGTGCCCAGTCCGGGGGCGGCGTCGAGGACCATCTCCGTACGGCAGCCCGTGATCGGGTTGGCCGTGAACAGCACGCCCGCCGCGACCGGCTCGACCATGCGCTGCACCACCACCGCCATGGCGGCGTCGTCCACTCCGGCGGCGGCGCGGTAGGCGACGGCCCGCTCGGTGAACAGGGAGTCCCAGCAGCGGCGTACCGCGTCGACCAGCTCGCCGGCGCCCTCGACGCCGAGGTAGGTGTCCTGCTGGCCGGCGAAGCTGGCCTCCGGCAGGTCCTCGGCCGTGGCGCTGGAGCGGACCGCCACCCGCCCGCCGCCCAGCCGCTCGTAGGCGTCGATGAGCTCCCGCTCCGGGACCTCCCCCGACCGGTAGGACTCGACGGTCAGGCAGAAGCCGTCGGGGACGCGCTCACCTGCCCTGATCATCTCTCCGAGACCGGCGCCCTTGCCTCCGACGACGTCGATCATCGAAGCGTCGACGTCGGACAGCCAGACCAGTTGCATCGCGCATGCTCCTCGAAGCCGACTTCACCACGACCGTGCCGACCGGGCCTCACCGCACCCGCTTCAGACGGTAACTCCGCCGGGCGCCGCGCGAGAGAGCCTGACGGTCACGGCCAGGCCGCCGTCCTCGCGCGGCGCGGCGGCGACCGTGCCGCCGTGCGCCCGGACGATCGCCCGGACGATCGACAGCCCGAGGCCGGCGCCCGAGGCCGAACCGACGCGGTCGCGTTCGAGCCGGCTGAACGGCTCGAACAGCAGGGCGACCTGCGCGGCCGGCACCACGGGCCCCGTGTTCTCGACGGTGATGGCGACCTGGTCGGCGGAGGCGGCGGTGCGGACCTCGATGAGGCCGCGCTCGTCGTTGTACTTGGCCGCGTTGTCCAGCAGGTTGGCGACCATCCGCTCCAGCAGGACGGGGTCGCCGACGGTGGGGGCCGGCGGCAGGTCGGGCCGGTCGGCGAGGTCGCGCAGGTCCACCGGCTCCCGGACGGTCACCTCCCGCTCGCTCTGGGCCAGCAGGAGCAGCCCCTCGATCAGGCGCTCCTGCCGGCCGTTCGCGGCGAGCAGTTCGTCCCTGACGGGGCGCAGCGGCCGCGGGAGCGCGTCGTCGGCGAGGGAGACCTGCAGCAGCGCCCGGTTGATCGCGAGGGGCGTCCTGAGCTCGTGGGAGACGTTGGCGACGAACCGGCGCTGGCCGTCGAAGGCGCGGTCCAGCCGTTCCAGCATCGAGTCGAAGGTGTCGGCGAGCTCCCTGACCTCGTCCTGCGGGCCACCCAGCGAGATGCGGCGGTGCAGCGTCTCCTCCGACAGTTTCCTGGCCGTCTCGGTGACGGTCTGCAGCGGCCTCAGCGCCCTGCGGGCGACGAGCCATCCGGTCGCCAGCCCGGCCAGCCCCACGATGGCGGTCGCCAGCAGGGACCAGCGCAGCAGCCAGCTCATCACCAGCTCCCGGTAGCGGCCGATCTGGTCGTTCACGGACGAGGCCAGGAGCGCGCGGCTCCCGCCCGGCGGCGGGACCGGCCGCGGGACGGCCTCCCCGGCCTGCTGGATCATCGCCCCCTCGGCGAGGACCTGCTGGTTGACGATCTGATCGACCACGACGTAGTTGATCGCCACCAGGATGGCGGCGGCGAGGAAGAACACGCTTCCGTAGGTGAGGGTCAGGCGCCGGCGAATCGGCATCCGCCCCACGGTCAGAGCCGGTAGCCCGCGCCGGGCACGGTCTCGATCACGGGCGGCTGGCCGAGCTTCTTCCGCAGGGTCATCACGGTCATCCGCACGGAGTTCGTGAAGTAGTTGACGTTCTCGTCCCATGCCTTCTCCAGCAGGACCTCGGCGCTCACGACGGTGCCCTCGGCCCGCATGAGGACCTCCAGCACGGCGAACTCCTTCGGGCTGAGAGCGACGTACCGGGAGTCGCGGAACACCTGGCGGCGGGCCGGGTCCAGGGTGACCCCGGCCCGGGCCAGGACGGGCGGCACGGCCTGCGGGACGCGGCGGGCGAGCGCGCGCAGCCGGGCCACCAGCTCCGGGAAGTCGAACGGCTTCGTCAGGTAGTCGTCGGCGCCCAGGCCCAGCCCCTCGACCTTGGAGCGCAGGTCGCTCGCCGCCGTCAGCATGATGATCCGGGCCGGGACCCGCCCGGCGGCGAGCGCGCGGCACACGTCGTCGCCGTGCACGGCCGGCAGGTCCCGGTCCAGGACGATCACGTCGTAGTCGTGCGTCATGGCCCGGTCGACGGCGGCGGAGCCGTCATGGACGACGTCCACCGCCATCGCCTCCTTCCGCAGCCCGCTCGCCACGACCTCGGCGAGGACGCGCTCGTCCTCGGCAATGAGCACCCGCATACCGGACATGATCTCCCCCGCCGCGTAAGAGGTGGCTAAGCGGTCGCGAGGGCCAGCGTGGGCGGAAGCCTGGCCGCCCGCATCGCAGGCAAGATCCCCGCCACGGCCCCCACGAGGAGCGTCGCCGCCAGGCCGCCGCCCAGGGCCCACAAGGGGATCACGGCCTGGAGGTCCCGCCAGGCCGCGAACCCGAGCGTGACCGCCGCGCCGCAGACCGCGCCGGCCGCGCCGCCCAGGCAGGACAGCAGCAGCGACTCGGTCAGGAACTGCGTGCGCACCTGGCCGCGGGTGGCTCCCAGGGCCCGCCGGAGGCCGATCTCCCGCCGCCGTTCGAGCACCGAGATGACCATGGTGTTGGCCACTCCTACGCCGCCGACCAGCAGCGCGACCGCCCCGACGCCGAGCAGGACGCCGGTGAAGGCGTCCGTGGCCGCGGCCCGCGCGGCCAGGGCGTCCGAGGGGCGGCTGACCTTGACCTCCTCCGGATGCTCCGGACTCACCGTCCTGGCCAGCACGTCCCGGACGCCGGCGACGTGCTCGTCGGCGGCCCGCGTGTAGACGGTGGTCGGGTGGCCGTCGAACGCCAGGTAACGCTCCGCCGCCGGAAAGCCGATCAGCACCGACCGGTCGATCTCCGGCGCCAGCGTGGAGCCGTCCAGGACGCCGACGACCGTCCACCACTGCCCGCCGATCCACACCTGGTCCCCGGGCCCCGCGCCGAGCCGCCCGGCGGCCAGCGCCCCGAGGACGACGGCCCGCTGCCGCTCGGTCGCCGCGTTCAGCCACAGCCCCCGCCTCAGCGAGGTCTTGAGCGTCGTGAGCAGGTCGGCCGTGGCGGCCTGGACCAGGAGCCCGGCGGTTCTGGCCCGGGGGATGTGAGCGGTGCGGTAGGCGGGCACGCCGGTCAGCCCGGTGGACGCCACCGACTCCACCGCTTCGACGGCCTTGACCATCCTGGTGGCGGTCTTCGGCAACCGGGCGGCCCCGCCGAACACGGTGTCGCCGGGCCCGGCCCGCAGCAGGCCGGTGCCGAGCCGGTCGAGCTGGTCCAGCAGGTCCGCCCTGCTGCTGGCGGAGATGCCGACGACGGCCACCATGGTGGCGATGCCGATCGCGACCCCCAGGGCCGACAGCAGCGCGCGGGCGGGGCGCGAGCGCAGCCCTTCCACGCCGACCAGGATGACGTCGTACGCCGCGAGCCTCATACGATCCGCCCGTCCCGCAGCCGGACCCGCCGGGGAGCGGCGGCGGCGACCTCGCTGTCATGGGTGATGACGGCGACCGTGGTGCCGTCGCCGTGCAGCCGGCGCAGGATCGCCAGGACCTCGGCCCCCGCGGCGCTGTCCAGGTTGCCTGTGGGCTCGTCCGCCAGGAGCAGCGCGGGCTCCCCCACGATCGCCCTGGCCACGGCGACCCGCTGCTTCTCGCCGCCGGACAGCTGGCCGGGCCGGTGATCCAGGCGATGGCCGAGCCCCACGCGCCGCAGCGCCTCGGCCGCCCGCCGGGTGCGCTCGCCGCGCCGTACGCCCGCGTAGAGCAGGCCGTCGGCCACGTTGCCGAGCGCGCTCAGGTGCTCCGACAGGTGGAAGGACTGGAAGACGAAGCCGATGTGGCGGGCGCGCAGCTCGGCCAGGCCCGCGTCGTCGAGGCCGGCGACGTCGTGCCCGGCGATGCGCACGGTCCCCGCCGACGGGCGGTCCAGGGTGCCGATGAGGTGCAGCATGGTCGACTTGCCCGAGCCGGACGGGCCCACGATGGCGACCAGCTCGCCCGCCGCCACCCGCAGATCCACGCCGCGCAGCGCGCGGACCCCGCCCGGGTACGTCTTCTCCGCGCCGATCAGCTCAATCACCGGGCACCTCGACGTTCATCCCGGCCCGGAGCCCGGCGCCGGTGATCTCCACCCGCCCTGCGGCGAACAGGCCCGTCGTCACCTTGACGAGGCGCCGGCCCGCGCCCTCGACGACGCGCACGGCGTACCCTCCTTCGCGTACCGCGAGCAGCGCCTCGACCGGGACGGACAGCACGCCGGCCCGCGTCTCGCCGCGCATCGCCACCGCGACCGGCGCTTGGTCGTAGCCGTCGAGCTCGCCGTCCAGGGTCACCTCGACGTCGAGGGTCGGCACGCCGCCCTGCTCCCGCGGCCGGCGGGCGACGCCGCCGATCGACGTGACGCGGCCGGTGGCGCGCTCGCCCGACGGGCTCTCCAGGCCGACCTCCGCCCGTGGCGTCACCAGCCGCCGGTCGGTGACCGGCAGGTCGATGTGCACGATCAGCGTCGTGTCGGTCACGGTGACGGCCGTCGCGCCGGCCGGCGCGCCCTTGGCGCCGGTCACCTCGGCGACGCGGACAGGGCCGGGCGCCACGATCACCTGCGCGCCGTCCACCCGGCCGGTCCTGGGCAGACCGCTCGCGCCCTGCCAGGCTTCGACCGCCTTCTCCGTCTCGGCGGTGAAGACGTCGTCGATCGTGCCGGGGTCGTGGCCGAGGGCCTTGAGGTTGCGTTCCAGCTGCTTGACGTCCTTGCCCCGCGACCCCCGCGACAGCCGCCGGTAGACGGGCGTCTCGCCGTACATGAGCAGCACGGGCCTGCCGGCGACCTCGTAGAGCCATTCGCCCCTGCGGACTACGCCGCCCTCGGGCCGGGTGTCGGTGATCACGCCGCGGGCCTGGTTGGGCAGGGCGCGGCGGGCGGCGTAGCCCAGGGTGCCTGGCACGGTGAGCTCGTCCACGAGGTCGGACCGGGTGACGGGGGCCGTCCTCGTGGGCGCGGCGGCCTCGGGCGGCTCGCCGTCGCGGGCGGCGCCGGCGGCCACGACGGCGGCCACGACGGCGCCGCCGGCCACCACGGCGACCGGCAGGCGGGCGCGCCTTCTCACTGCTCGCCACCCCGCGGCAGCAGCGGCCGGCACGCCTTGTCGGCGTTCTTCATCACCGGCGAGTCGGGAGTCATCCCCTTCTGCCCGGACAGGCCCATCCGGGCCTGACCGCCCTCGAATTTCGGGTCCGGCATGTCGACGCCGTGCTCGCGCATGCATTTCGCGTACGCGATTAATTTCGCCTGATCGGCCGCGGGGACTTCGCCCGCACTCTTTCCGGCCGTGACGGGCGCGTACTTTTTGCAGGCCTCCTGAGCCTTTTCCAGCACCGCTTTGCCGCCCGAGGGCATTTTCAGGCGGATGCCTCCCTCGACGCCGGGGTCGTCCATCTCGACGCCGTGCTCGCGCATGCATTGCGCGTACTTCACCCCGTCGCCCTGCGTCCCCGCCGGGCCGGGTGCGGCCGGTCCGCCGCCGCAGGCGGCCACGCCCGCCAGCAAAAAGGCGGCGCCGAGCCAATTCAATGTCTTCATGCCGGATTTATAGCGAGCCGCCGTTAAGCATGCGATAAGCGAATATGTTTATGCGATGTTTATTCCGCTGCATTTCTTGCCGGCCGGGCCGGTGGAACGGGCTCGCGGTGCAGGATCCGGTCCAGGCGGGCGGCGGCGTAGCCGAGGAGCGACAGGACGGCCACGACGACCAGGTCACCGGCGGCCAGGGGCTCGGTGCCGAGGAGCTCGCGCAGCAGCGGCACGTACAGGCCCGCGAGCTGCAGCACGAGGGCCCCCGCCACGGCGAGCGGCAGCATGAGGTTGGCCGTCGAGCCGGGGCGGGCGCGCGAGCCGAGCGCCACGCCGAGCTGGGTGGCGCCGAGGGCGAAGAAGGCCATGCTCTGCCAGGGACGGCCGGTGTGCAGGGCCCAGACGGCGACGCCGAGCGTGACGGCGGTCAGCACGACGGCGAGGCGGACGACGCGCTGCCACAGACCGGCGCGCAGGATGCTCTGGTCGGGCGGGCGGGGCGGGCGGTTCATCGCGGCGGGGTCGGCGGGCTCGCCCCCGAGCGCGACGCCCGGCAGGCCATGGGTGAGCAGGTTGATCCACAGGATCTGGGCGGGCAGCAGCGGCAGCGCCAGCCCGAAGAGCGGCCCCAGCAGCATGACGGCGATCTCGGCCGCGCCGCCGGACAGGCCGTAGACGAGGAAGCGGCGGATGTTGGCGTAGACGCGCCGGCCCTCCTCGGCGGCGGCCACCACCGTGTCCAGGTCGTCGTCGGCCAGCACCAGGTCGGCGGCCTGCCGGGCGACCTCGGTGCCGCGCCGGCCCATGGCCACGCCGATGTCGGCGCGGCGCAGCGCGGGCCCGTCGTTGACGCCGTCGCCGGTCATCGCCACCACGTCGCCGCCCGCGCGCATGCCTTCGATGAGGTCGAGCTTCTGCTCGGGGGTGGCGCGGGCGTAGACGGCCACGCCGTCCGGAACGGGCAGGTCGCGGCAGTCGGCGACCGGGTCGCCGGGGCCGATGATGCCGAGCTCGGTGGCGATGGCGCGCGCCGTGCCCGGATGGTCGCCGGTGATGAGCACCGGCCGGATCCCGGCCCGGCGGCAGTCGGCGACCGCGCCGGCCGCGGCCTGGCGGGGCGGATCGACGATGGCGACCAGCCCGAGCAGGTCCAGCCCCTCCTCGGGCACCTCGCGGGGCGCGGTCGCGAGGTCGGCGCGGGCGACGGCCAGCACGCGGTAGCCCGCGCGGGCGTAGCGTTCGGCCCGTTCGGCGGCCCGGAGGTGGGATTCGGGGTCGCCGGTGAGCACCGGCGGGCGCAGCAGGGCCTCCGGGGCGCCCTTGCAGATCACCGTGACCCCGCCACCGCCGGGCCGCGCGTGCAGGGTGCTCATGCGCTTGCGCACGCTGTCGAAGGGGCGTTCGGCCAGGCGGTCGTGGCGCGCGTGCAGGTCGGCGCGGTCGAGACCGGCCTTGGCGGCGGCGGCCAGCAGCGCGGCCTCGGTGGGGTCGCCGAGCGCCTGCCATCGGCCGTCCTCGTCCTTGAGGAGGCGGGCGTCGTTGCAGAGGGCGGCGGCGGTGAGCAGGTCCGCGAACGCGGCGGGCGGATCGCCCTCGAACCGCCCCGCGGGATCATAGCCGGTGCCGGTGAGCGTGGCCTCGGCCGTGGGGGTCCACAGGTGGCGGACGACCATGCGGCCCTCGGTGAGGGTGCCGGTCTTGTCGGTGGCGAGGACCGTGACGGAGCCGAGCGTCTCGACGGCGTGCAGGCGGCGTACGAGAGCCTGCCGCGCGGCCATCCGCCGCGCGCCCAGCGCCAGGCTCAGCGTGACCACGGCCGGCAGCGACTCGGGCACGGCCGCCACCACCAGGCTGATCGCGGTCACCACCATCAGCTCGACCGGCTGCCCCCGCATCAGGCCGAGCGCCCCGACCACCACGCACAGGAACACGGTGACCCCGGCCAGCAGCCGCCCCACCCCGATCAGGCGGCGCTGCAGCGGCGTCAGGCCGGAGCCCTTCGCCATCAGCGCGGCGATGCGCCCGGCCGCGCTGGCCGAGCCGGTGGCCGTGACCTCGGCCCGGCCCCGCCCGCGCGCCACGACCGTGCCCGCCGACACCTTCTCGCCCGGCTCCTTGTCCACGGGGACGGACTCGCCGGTCAGCGCCGACTCGTCCACCAGCAGCGCCGCGGCCTCCTCCACGCGGGCGTCGGCCGGCACGATGTCCCCTTCGGCCAGCACCAGCAGGTCACCGGTCACGACGTCGGCCGCGGGGATCTGCCGCTGCGCCCCGTCACGTACGACGCGGGCGACGGGCGCGGTGAGCTCGGTCAGGGCGGTGATGGCGCGGTCCGCGCGGACCTCCTGCGTCACGCCGACGCCGGTGTTGACCACGATCACCAGCATGATCACGGCCATGTCCGCCCAGTCGCCGGTGATCGCGGTCAGCGCGGCGGCCACCAGCAGCACGATGATCAGCGGGTCACGGAGCTGCCCGGCGACCCGCCGCCACAGCGCCACCGGGGGGCGGGAAGGCAGGAGGTTCGGGCCGTCCCTGCGGAGCCGGGCGTCCGCCTCCCGCGAGGACAACCCCGACCGGCGGCCGGTCTCCGAAGCGCCCATCTCTCCTGCTCCCCCTCGTAGGCGTCGCACCATTCTCCCAGGTCAGAGGGGTTCGGCCGGGGTCCTGCGCGCGGAGCAGGTGCGAGCCTTCGGTTCACTCCTGCGGGCGTACCACCGCGACCGGGCAGCGCGCGTGGTGGAGCACCCCTCGGCTGACCGACCCGAGGAACAGCGAGCCGAGCGCGCCGCGCCCGTGCGAGCCGACCACGATCAGGTCGCAGGCGACGCCGGTGAGCGCGTCGATCGGGTGCGCGTTCTGGACGTCCTCGACGACCTCCACGTCCGGAAATTTCGCCCGCCAGGGCGCGAGCCGGGTGCTGACGAGCCGGTGCCGGGAGGCGCGTACCTCGTCCAGGTCGTAGGAGATCTCGGGGGCGAAGGCGTGCACGGGCACCTGCCAGGCGTGGATCGGACGCAGCGTGGCGCCGTACGACCTGGCCCGCTCGAAGGCGTAGCCGAGGGCCGGCTCGCAGGTGTCGGACTCGTCGACGCCGACCCCGATGACGCCGGTCTCCTCCCGGGGCTCGGCGCGTACGACGACCACGGGGCAGCGCGCCCGCGCGGCCACCTCCGTGGTGACCGAGCCGAGCAGGGCGCCGGCGAACCCGCCCACGCCGCGATTGCCGACGACCACCTCGCTCGCCTCCTGCTCGCGCAGCACGGCCGCGGGAACGCCCTCCACCAGGCGGGTGCTCACCTCTACGGCCGGCTGCCGGGCGCGGGCGGCCTCCTCCGCGGTCGCCAGCACCTTGCCCGCCGCCCTCCGCAGGGGTTCCTGCTGGCCTGCGAAGATCTCGTACGGCCGCAGGTCCAGGACGTGCACGACCCGCAACTTCGCGCCGGCCCTGGCCGCGTCGTCGGCGGCCCACTCGACGGCCGTGGTGCTCGGCGCCGAACCGTCCACGCCCGCGACGATCAGGCCGGTCACGGTCCCTCCCGGCCGGTGGTTTCGCGTGGCCGTACCACGGCCACCGGGCACTTGGCGTGGTGCAGCACGCCGTGGCTGACCGAGCCGAGCACCGCGGAGGAGAACCCGCCCAGCCCGCGTGAGCCGACGACGACGAGATCCGCCGTGTCCGTGGCGTCGGAGAGCGCGGCCACGGGATGGTCGCGCAGTTGCTCGTCGTCGATCACGATGTCGGGGTTGGCCTCCCGCCAGCGGTCCGCCCGCTCGTGGGCCGCCCGCGCGTCCTCCTCGAAGTAGGCCGCGAGCTGAGGGCCCTGAACCGGCCAGGAGGACTCCACCACCGGCACCCGCCAGGCGTAGATCACCCGCAGGCGGGCCTGGCGGGCGCGGGCCTGTTCGATCGCGTACGCCACGGCCTCCCGGGCGTGCGGCGAGCCGTCGTCACCGGCCACGACCAGACCGTGCTCGCCGCCGACGTCGCCGTGGACGATCACCACGGGGCCGGCGGCGTGACCGGCCACGGCCAGCCCCACGGAGCCGAGCAGCATCCCGGCGAACCCGCCCGCGCCCCTGCTGCCGAGCACCACGCTGTCGGCGGACGCCGACTCGGCCACCAGCACGTCGATCACGTTGCCGGCCAGCATCGCCGTACTGACCTGGACATCCGTGCTCAGCGCGCGAGCTCTGTCCGCCGCCGCCTCCAGCGCGCCCTCGCAGTACCTCGACGTGTCCACGCCATGCGACCACTGCTCACAGACGTGCACGATCCGCAGCGGCAACCCCCGCCTGCGGGCGTCGGCGGCGGCCCACTCCACGGCCGGCGCCGATGACGGGGAGCCATCCGTACCGACCACGACAGGTCCACCCATCATCCCTCGCCTCCACCGGCCGGCTCCCCTACAACCTCCCCATTCCCATAACGGACAACAAGACACGATCAATCAGAAACCATCGCTCTGTCAGGACAGTCCCGGCTCGCGCCGACCAACCAGCCGATCCCACGCGGGGACGAGGCGGTCGAGAGCGCTGTCGTCGTTGAGCTCCCACAGCGAGCTCGTGGGGTTGGCCTCGATGGCGAGGGCGAGAGTCACGCCCACGACCGCGCGCGGCACGATCCGGGCGACACTGGGACGGCGGTTCAGCCAGCCGTCCAGGGCATCGAGGAAGGCCGCCTCGGCGGCGAGGACGAAGGCGATGCTGAACGCCCACGCCCGCGCCGACGCGAGCTCCCTCTCCAAAGACCCCAGCATCGAGCATCACAGCACGTTGCGCGTCACTGGGACCATCGCTACGGAACGCCTCGACGGCCGGCAGCGACTCCCAGCGCTCGAAGATGTTGACGCGACCGGCATCCACCAGGTCCGCGCTGACGGCGAAGTCCAGGCAGCCGGGTGCCCGGCGGGCCAACTCGATGACGCCCACGCAGTCCGCCAGATAGCGTTCACGCTGTTGCGGCTCGACGACGACATGCCCCGCGGTGATCACCATTCATCACTCCTCTGCCAGGCCCGAACGTGACCGTCCTGAACTGTGACCATCGACCGAGCCGGAACCGGCGGCCAGAGTGATGCTCGACAAGGCGCCGACCAGGACGGGCTGGTCGGCGCTCGCTCACGAACAGGGGATGCCGTTGAACGACATGAAAGAGCATTACTCCGACATCGCCGGCTACTTCTCCGAAACTCTGTGCATCACCTGGTGTGAGGGACTCACCCTCGACGAGGTGGCCGTTGTCTTCGGCAGCGGCCCGGACACCGGCCTGCGATACGACCTGGTCGAGGCGGAGAACGCCGGCCACGAAGCGCGAGAGGAGGCCGGCGGCGTCGCCTGCAGCGCGATCGCCGGGCAACTCGGCTCCTGGTTGGTCGTCGTGGAGCCCGATTACGGCGACACCGGCTCCGATCATGAAACCCTCCGTGCGCTGTCCGCGAAAGGCAAGGCCCTCAACGTCTACTCAGGCGTCAACAGCCACAGCCTCGACTACTACGTGAATGCGCAGCCGCTGACCGTTCTGCAATTCATGGAGTGGGGGGAGGAGCCTTTCCACCGGCAGGGCGAGCAACCGCACCTGCTGGACGATCTCGTCGGAGACTTCTCCGGCAAGCGGGCCACGGACTTCCAGGCGTTCGCGCTGGCGCTGGCCGAGCGGATGACGGGCGTCCGCCTGACCCACGACTGGCTGTTCGACAAGCACCGCTGGCTACGGTGGGAGAATTGGGATTAGGCATCCTTATGAACCTTGGCCGACTGACCGAGGGTCAAGATCTGCATCTCACCTCCAGGGACTCCAGGCAATGTAAATGGCGCACTCCTTTACAGCGTAGATCCACAGCTGTGAGCAACCCACCTCGGACGCCCATGGTTCTCAGCGGGCGGGTTCGTCGCCTCACTCGTGCAGTTCCTGGCGGGGCCTTCCGATGCCTCGCCATGAAGCGTGTTCCGAAGGGACTGCACATGGAACGGCTCTGCCAAGATTCCGGACCCGGGCACCCCATGCCCGTGGGGGCCCTGGATCTTGGTCGCGGTTGCCTCCATACTGCCGTGGGTGACGTTGCGGATAGAGATCCTCGGCTCCCTCCGTGCTTATCGTGGGCAGGCGGAACTCGACCTCGGACCGGCCCAGCAGCGAAGCGTCCTGGCCGTGCTGGCCCTGGCCGAGGGCCGCTGCGCGCCGATGTCAGAGCTGGTCGACATCCTGTGGGGCGAGAGATCGCCCGCCACGGCCGTCAACGTCCTGCACACCTACGTCAAACGGCTGCGGCGCATCCTCGAACCCGATCGCCCCAGCCGCGTGGCCAGCCGCCTGCTCCCGCGCGTCGGCGACGGCTACCTGCTCAGCACCGACGAGGTCGAGGTGGACCTCTGGGAGTTTCGCGCCCTGGCCAGGCAGGGTGGCGGTCACGATCGGGTGCGGCGGGCGGTGGCGCTCTGGCGCGGCCAGCCGCTGGCCGAGCTGCGCCCCCTGGCGGGGCATCCGCTGCTGGCGGGACTGGCCCAGGAGCTGATCGTCGCCCTGGAGACCTTTGCCGAATCGGCCGTCCTGAACGGGCACGCGGTCGACGTGCTGCCCCTGGCCGAGGAGATGGGCCGCATGGCGCCGCTGGACGAGCGCGTTCACAGCGTCCTCATTGAGCTCTACCTGGCCACCGGCAGGCGGGCCGAGGCGCTGATGCACTACCGCGACATCAGCCGCAGGCTCGACGAGGAACTCGGCGTGCGGCCGGGTGCGCAGCTCGCTGCCGCCCACGAGCTCGCCCTGCACGCCGACACGCTCCAGCCGGGCAAGCAGCAGGCCGCCAAGCCGCAGGCGGGCGGGCAGCCGGCCGCGCCGGGGTGGGGAAGATTACCCGTCCCCGCCCAGCTCCCTCCCGACATCAGCGACTTCTCGGGCCGGCTCGGCCAGCTCTCGGCGCTGTCGCGCATCCTCGGCTCCCCGGCCGACGGTCGTACGGCGATGCCGACGGCGGTGGTCACCGGGCTGGGCGGCGTCGGCAAGACCACCCTGGCCGTGCATCTGGGGCATCTGTTGCGGGAGAACTTCCCCGACGGCCAGCTCTTCGTCGACCTGCACGGCACCGACCGGCCCGCCGCCGATCCCGCGGCGGTGCTGCACCGGCTGCTGATGTCCATGGGCGTGAACGGGTCTGTCATCCCCAAGGAGCTCGACGACCGGGTGGCGCTGTACCGCAGCAGGATGGCGGGCCGCCGGGTGCTGCTGGTGCTGGACAACGCCGTGGAGGAGAGCCAGGTGCGCCCGCTGCTGCCCGGCGCCGCCACCTGCGCCACGGTGGTCACCAGCCGGTCGCGGCTCATGGGATTGAGCGGCGCGCACCGGCTCGACCTCGGCGTCTTCACCGCCGACGAGGCGATGGACGTGCTCGTGCACCTGATCGGCGAGCAGCGGGTGAGGGGTGAGGGCGACGCCGCCCGCGCGATCCTGGAGGCGTGCGGCCACATCCCGCTGGCCGTCCGCGTGGCGGGCGCCCGCCTGGCCGCCCAGCCCCACCTGAGCCTGGAACGTTTCCGCAGGCAGCTGAGCGACGAGCGCCGCAGGCTGGACCACCTGTCGGCCGGTGACCTGGCGGTGCGAGCGACCTTCGGGCTGAGCTACGACGCGCTGCCGCCGGCCGTACGGCGGGCCTTCCGCGTCCTGGGGCTGCTGGACGTCACCGACTTCGCCGACTGGACCCTGGCGGCCCTCCTGGACGAGCCGCAGGAGCAGGCGGAGCGCCTGCTCGACCAGCTCATCGACGTGCAGCTGGTGTCGGTCGCCGACCAGGACGAGACGGGCGAGCCGCGTTACCGCATGCACGACCTGATCAAGCTGTACGCGGCGGAGCGGGCGGCGCTGGAGGACGACGAGGCCGCGCGGGAGGAGGCCAGGGTCAGGGCCTACGCGACCTGGCTCTCGCTCGCCGAGCAGGCGGACACGGAGCTGGCCTACCGGACCCTGCCCGCGCTGCGCGGTCCGGCGCCCCGTAGGAGGCTGCCGGCGGAGCACACCGGCCTGCTGCTGGACGATCCGGTGAAATGGTTCCAGAGCGAGCGGGCGAACCTGGCGGTCGTGATCACGCAGAGCGCTCGCGAGGGACGAGCCGACCTGGCGTGGAACCTGGCCGAGGCGTGCGTGGGCTTCCACGAGATGCGCGACCTGCTGGAGGAGAGCCAGGCGGTGCACGCGGTCGCGATGGCGGCGTGTGGCGAGGACGTTCCGCGTGGGCGGGCGGTGATGGCCCGCAACCTCGCCTACCTGTTCAGCGTGCCGATGATCCAGCCGCTCGCGATGCACGAGCACGCCCAGATCGCGCTCGACCTGTTCCGCTCGGTGGGAGACGTCCGCGGCGAAATCCATGCGCTCGCGATGCTGGGCACCGCGGTGCTCGCCGAGGGGCACGGCGAGGAGGGTCTGGAGCTGATGCACCTGGCGCAGCGGCTGACCGGGGAGCACGGCCACGATGCGGGCTTCGACTTCGTCCACGCGGGCCTGGGTTTCACCTACCGTGAGCGCGGCGAGCTGGAACTCGCCTCGGCGCACCTCGAGCGGGTGGTCGAGCGGGCCAGGGATCGCAAGGTGAACCGGCTGCACCTGACGGCGCTCCGCTCGCTCGGCATGGTCCGCCACTACCAGGGCCGTTACGACGAGAGCCGCGAGGCGCTGCTGCAGGGCCTGCGGCTCAGCAGGAGCCTCGGAGTGCGGCTGAAGGAGCTGCTGGCGCTGGTCGTGCTCGGCGAGAGCGGGGTGCTCACCAAGCAGCCGGACGCCGACTCCTTCCTCGACACGGCCGAGGAGCTCAGCGAGGAGATGGCCGGCGAGATCACCCGCGCCATCGTCTCGCGGAGCCTGGCCACCAGGGACCTGGTGAACGGCCGCTTCGAGCAGGCGCGCGAGCGTCTGCTGTTCTCCCTGCGGGTCTTCCGCGAGCTGGGGGTGCTGCACCTTCAGGCCATGGTGCTGAAGGCCCTCGGCATCGCCCACGTCATGCTGGGCGAGAACGCGCAGGCCCTGGCGGCGTGGGAGGAGGCCAGGGGACTGTACGGGAGGATCGGCAACCGGCATGAGATGGAAGAGATCGAGACGCTCGTCGCCGGAGCCACCGGCTGACGGTGATCCATTCGGCGTCCAGTCGTGATCCATTCGGGTGGTCTAGCCTCCGTGGCGGATCCACCGCCGGATCCGCCATCGGGACCGCACCCCTCCCCGCCTGGAGCGCCCATGATCTCCGTGTCCCTGATCATCGACAATCCCGATCTGCTGGTCATCGCCACCGCCTCACTGGCGGCCGACCCCGGCTGCAGGCTTCTGGCCAGGGCCGGCAGCCTCCCCGAGCTGACCGATCGGCAGGGGGACCGGGCGGACGTGATCGTCGTGGACGCCGCCCTGGCCGGGCCGCCCGACGGCGCCGAGACCCTCCGGCTCCTGCGCGCCGCGGGCCACCGCGCCTTCGCGCTCGGCGAGGACGCCACCCTCGTGGAGGCGCCCGCGCAGTCCGCTCTCGCGCCCGGCCGGCTCGCGCCCGCCATCCGCGCCTTGCTGGGGGTCGGCCCGCAGTTGTCGGGCCAGGAACGGGCGGTGCTGCTCGGGTACGCCTCCGGGCTCACGCTGGAGACCGCCGCGCGCCGGGCGGGCATCCAGCCGTCCACGGCCAAGAAGTACCTGGAACGTATCAAACGCAAGTACGCCGACTGCGGGCGCAGCGCCTACACCAAGGTGGACCTGGCTCGCTGCGCCCGTGAGGACGGCCTGCTCGGCTGACGGCTCAGCCGGGAAGGCCGACCGGCAGCAGGTACAGCGCGCTCTCGGCGACCCCGTCGAGCCCGAACAGCTCGTGCACCAGGTCGTCGTAGAAACCGCCGAGGGTGATCGTGCCCAGCCCCAGCGCGGTCGCCGCCAGGGTCAGGTTCTGCGCGACGTGGCCTGCCTCCAGCAGGGCGAAGCGCAGGGCCCGCGTGCCGTACCTGGGGCGGTGGGTGTCGAGGTGGGCGGTCAGCAGCAGGACGGCGGGCACGCGGGTGACGTCGATCAGGCCGAGCCGCTCGTCCGCCTGCGCCGAGGTCAGCCACATCGAGGTGGCCGCCAGTTCGTCGTCCGCCGGCGGCGTTCCGAGCCGTCGCAGGGCGCGGCCGTCCTCGCCGACGTGGTAGGTGCCCGGGTCCAGCCCTTCGACCTCGCGCACGACCAGACGCAGGCGCGTGCCGTACCTGGCTCCCGCGCCCGGGAACGGGCGGCGCCGGTAGGCATGGGCGGGGCCGTCGCCGAAGCGCAGCGTGCGGTCGGCCCTGGCGCCGAACGCCAGGCCCAGCAGCGAGCCCAGCTCCGCGGCGCCCACCGGGCCGGTAAGGGTACGGCAGGAGGCCCGGCGGTCCAGGGCCTCGCCCAGCGGCAGGCTGAGCGGCGGGCCCTCCGGCAGGCGCACCTCGGGCAGTCCGGGCATCGGCGGCCGGTCCTGGGAGGGCACGCCGTGGGAGTCGTCGGGCAGCGACGGCAGGATCCCCGGCGGGTACTTCGACTCCTCCAGGTAGCGCTGGTCGGCTCCCGCGTCGGCGGCCAGCAGCGCGGCGACCAGCCAGCACACCGCGCGCTCCTCGTCGGGCCGGACGCCCAGACGGTTGCAGAGCATGTGCAACTGCGACGCCCAGATCCACAGCCGGCGCACCTCGTCGAGCCCGCGCGCGGCCAGCTCGCCGTCCGCCTCGGCCACCGTACGGCGCCAGCGGACGCACAGATCGTCATCCTCGGCGGCGGCCAGCAGGTGGCGCAGCGCCTCGCCCTGGCCGGCCACGAGCCTGGCGGTGCGCGCCAGGGGCACGGCGGGCGGCAGGAGCTCGACCTCGCCGGTGTGCCGCCAGCTCGCCGCGTGCCTGCGCAGCCAGGCCGCCGCGGCCCGCTCGTCCAGGCCGAGTCCCAGCGTGGTGGCGCGGACGAGGTGGATGGCGGCGCTCAACCGTCCTTGCGGGAAGCGCCCTGACAGCGCCTCCACGGCGGTCTCGGTGGAGCGGCAGAAGACCCGCTCGGCCACGCCGATGCCCTCGGCTCCGCCGTACCTGCCGGTCTCCGGCTCGTAGGCGATCGACTTCACGATCCCGTGCGGCGTCCAGCCGGCGTCGGCGGGCAGGTCGGGGGGCAGATCGCCCGCCACCGCGTCCGCCAGCGCGTCCGCCACCGCCCGCTCCAGCTCCGCCGGGTCGCGGGCGCCGAGGGCGCGCACGCGCAGGTGCGGCCCGCCCTCCCAGTACCTGATGAAGAACCAACCGGACGTGCGGCGGGCGGCCATGAGCGGGCCCAGGACGCCGGTGAGGAAGTCGTCGGTCCGCTCCACGGACCAGTGCACGAAGCAATGCAGGCTCGTCCAGGTGTCCACGGCAGTCCTCACGTCAGGGGAAGGGGTGGGGGTGGAAGGGCAGGTCGTCGTAGCGCGGCGGTGCGGGCAGGCGGCCCAGCCTCGCGGGCACCTCCAGCAGCCGGGGCAGGCCGCGGGTGCGGCGGTAGACGTGGCCGAAGGTCATCGGCAGCGACCCCGGCACGATCACCTTGGCGGCGTGCAGCCCGAGCCGCTCGCGGGTGACCGGCTCGCTCTGGTCGACCGCTATCACCTCCAAGCCCCGCGCCGCCAGCTGCGCCACCCACTCCGACAGGTGCTCGCCCAGGTCGGGTACGGCGGGGCGGCGGGGCCACACCTCGCGCCAGGACACGGGGGTCTCCTCGCCGCTCAGGAAGGAGTGCCAGGGGGCGGCCTCGGCCAGAGCGTTGACGAAGACGTGGTCGTCGACCGTGCGGACCAGCGTGGGGTCCTCCAGCATGGGCCGCAGCCGGTCGGGGTCGAAGGAGACGATGCGCGGATCCGCGGCGTTCCTGGCGTTGATGTAGACCTCGACGACGGCCGACCTGACGGCGGTGAGCGGGTCATGGTGGGCCCCGGCCGCGAACAGGGCGTTCGGCCGCCGCGGATCCGGCACGCGCCGGCGGATCATGCTGAGGACGGCCGGCACGCCGAAGTCGTTGGTGGCGTCGAACAGCAGCAGATCGTGCCCGAGCGAGCCGAGCCGGTCGGCCAGACGGCAGATCTGCGGGTCCTCCGTCGGGGTGGCGATCCGCCGCAGCGGCGTGCGGGCGTACCAGGCCATCAGGAAGGCGTCGCGCTCGGCGACCTCGAACAGTCCGTACAGAATCGCCTCGGCCAGGCTGGAGCCGAGCCCGCAGCCGTTGGAGGAGTCGTAGATCGAGCGCCTGCCGCGCAGCCGCCAGTACACCAGCTCCTCGGGCACCAGCCGGTCGCGCCCGTGGGTCAGCGACCAGCCGTGGACCCAGGCGAGCGGCAGGCCGGGAGCGTAGGGCGTCAGGCGGAAGGCCGGATGGTCCGTCAACTCCGGCTCGTGCAGGCCGAGGGTGGCCGGATCGACCGCGACGTGCGGGTCGAGCTCGGCGTGGGCGGCGCGCACGACGGTACGGCTGCCGCGCGGCGTCATGCCGGTCAGCCGCTCCAGCGCCTCGAACAACGCCACCCGCTCGGCGTCGGCGAAGTCCTCCGCCCTGCCGTACCCCGCCTCGGAGGAGTCGGCGGCGCCCGGCAACTCGGCGCTGGCCAGGGGCAGGCTGCGCGAGCCCCAGCGGAACAGCCGCAGCACCGGGCCGACCCGCCAGTCCAGCAGGACCTCACGCAGCCCGCCCGCGCCGGCCGTGCGGGGGTTGGCCTCGCGCAGGCCGGTGCCGGTGACCGGGTGCGAGGCGATCGTGATCGGGCGCGGGGAGTCGTCGGGCAGCGGTGCGCAGACCCGGCAGCCGCCGAAGGGCCGCACCCGGTGGGTGGAGACCTCCAGGCTCTCGCCCCTGATCGCCCACATGACGCCGTCCTGCGGCCGCTCCGCCAGACGCTCGACCAGGCGCTCGACCAGGGCGGCGACCGTCGGCGGGACCGAGCCGCCCATGACCTGGCCGGTGTGCGGGGTGTGGCCGGGCAGGGCGTGGATCCTGGCGTGCTCGGCGCAGGCCACGCACGCGCTCGTTCCCGGTCCGGTGAGCGGGCCGACCAGCACCAGGCCGCCGTCGCAGCGCACCGGAAGGACGGCGGGCCCGCCGTCCACGGCGCGGGCGGCCAGCTCGGTGACCGATTCCAGGGTCCAGGTGTCGAGGACGACGACGTCGAAGTCCATGCTCAGCTCCGCCAGATCTGGAAGCCCGCCGCGCTCACCGCGCAGGGCCGTTCGTCGCGGTGAGGCAGGCAGCCGGTCAGCTCGCGCAGGCGGGCCTGCAGCTCCTCCTCGTACGCGGAGAGCGCGGCGGGCCACAACCACCTGCCCAGATCGCCGTCGCGCTCCTCCGGGGTGAGATCGGGGCAGGGTACGGCTCCGCAGACCGGCGTGACCGGCCCCGGTGCCAGGAGCGTGCCGACTGCGGCCATGGCGGCCATGGCCGCCGCCTCGTCACGGTCGCGCTCGACCGCCCAGCCCAGGCGGGAGCCGCCGCTGTCGACGATCTCGGCGTGCCAGGCGCCGTCCAGGTCGCGCAGGCACAGCCGCACGGCGCGGCCCAGACGGCGGGTCAGGACGCGCCACCAGTGGCTGCCGGGGACCGGGCCGCGCCACGGGGAGAGCCCGGCGGCCAGGCGGTCGGCCAGGCGGCGCAGGAGGACGCCGCAGGCGTGCAGCTCGTCCGCGCCCACGGCCGCGCGCGCCGGGTCCTCGCCGATGAGCGCCTGGGCGGCGGCCTGAACGGCCGCCAGATGGGCGGTGTCGGTCGTGGGACCGGCTCCGGTGACCTCGCGGCCGGGCAGCGGGCAGACGACCAGGCCGAGGGGGAGCTGGGGGTGGCCGTCCGGGACGGCGGGGGGCAGCGCCCCGAGGTCGGGGTCGGTGAGCAGCGCGGCCCGCCGGAGCGCCTCCTCCAGCGTGACGCGGCGGGCGGGCGAGACCGGGGCGGCCGGCGGCCAGGGGCGGTAGGAGGCCTCCAGCGGGTCGGCCTTGGCGAGCAGGACCTCGCCGGACCTGGCGGGCCATCCGGCGATCGCCCTCACCATCCGGTCGGCCGCCGCGGCTCCCAGCAGCTCGGCCAGCACCGCATCGGGCGCGAGCCCGTGGCCCGCACCGGGCAGGTGAGGGGTGGCCAGAGGGCCTGCGAGGCGAGTGGCCGGGGCGTCGGGCAGGTGAGGGGTGGCCGGGGGGCCCGCGAGGCGGGCGGCCGGGGCGTCGGGCAGGTGAGGGGTGGCCGGGGGGCCCGCGAGGCGGGTGGTCAGGGCGGCGGCCAGGGCGGCGGCCTGGGCGGGGGGCAGGGCGGGCGTGACGAACCCCGTCGGGCCCAGGCCGGCGGCGCGGACCACCAGTACGCCCGCGATGAGCGTGAGGCCGTCCGAGGCGGGCGCCGTGCGGGCGCCGACATGGCAGCGGGCCAGCGCCTCACGCGCCGCCTCCGCCAGCCGCCCCTCGCCCCGCACCGTCACGGTGGCCGCGCCCAGCGAGCGCCACGCCGCGTCCGGGTCGGGCGCCGCCGATTCCAGCCATCCCCGTACGGCCGGCGGCATGCCGTCGCCGGGCCGTACCGCCACCAGCAGGTCGTGCTCCCGCAGCCGATCGAGCAGCATCCGCACGGCCTCCCGCAGAGCGGGCTCCGGGCACAGCGCGTCGAGATCGCGCTCGCTCACCCCCTCTGCGAGCAACGGCGCCAGCCGCTGCCACAGCGGCCACAGCCCGGCCGCCCCCTCCAGGCTGACCGCGCCGCTCCACGACCGCAGGTGCACACCCGCGGGCAGGCGACCGGCCCGCACCACAGGGCGCAGCCGCAGGACCGCCTCCGCGCTCACGCCGGAGCTCCGCTCAGCCGCTCGCGCCACGTCCGCCCGGTGATGCGCTCGACCGCCTCGCTGAACAGGTAGGCGGCCAGGTAACGCTCCACAGGCCGCAGGTCGCACAGCGCCAGCAGGCGGTAGAGCACGTTGGTGCCGAAACGGTAGAGCCCGAAGGGCCTGCTCAGCGCCACCTTCTCGAACCCGGACCGGTTGAGCAGCTGGTGGTATTCGCTGTAGTGGCGGCGGGTGAAGTCCCACCGGATCTCGGTGTCGCCGCCGAAACGGGCGGCGACGGCGGCGTGCCCGTTACGGCCGCCGACCAGGGCGGCGGTGTCGAGAGCGGCGTCGGCGTGCGCGGACGCGTCACGTGACCAGGCGCGCCAGGCCGCCGCGACGCCCTCCAGCCGGCCGGGCAGCACCCCGCCTTCCGCGACGGTGCGGACCAGCTCGGTCACCCCCGCGCCGCGCTCGGCCCACTGGCGCTCGAAGGCCGCCTCCAGGCTGCCGTCGGGATCCTCGTAGGCCAGATGGTCGGCCACGTGCGACAGGAAGGACTGGTAGCCCGCTCCCAGCCCGGCCGGATATCCGGCGGCATGGGCGGTGATCGCGACCAGGGCGAGGGTGACGCGGGAGCCGGGGTCGCCGGCCAGCTCGAGTGACCGCTCCACCGCGCCCAGGCCGAGGGCCAGCAGCTCGCACCGCGCGAGCACGGCGGCCCGCGAGCCCAGCAGGTCGACCAGGGGAGCCAGGTCGGCAGGGCGCACCAGCACCGAGTTGTCAGGGTGGAGGGGTGCGTACGGCCCGGGCACGAGCTCGGCGCGTCCGGCCAGTTCCGCCTGCCGTACCAGCTCGGCCGGATCCACCACGGCGGTGGAGGGGAAGGCCGCCAGGTGGCGTCGGCAGGCGTCGGCGGCCTCCTCCGCGGCCCGGACGTGATCGCCAGGACCGTGGAAACGGAGCAGGACGTGCGGCCCGCGCAACCAATGCCGATCGAGGTGGACGCTGCCGGGAAAAGACCGCGCGAGCGGAATGAGGAATTGCCGCAGCAACGGCGCCTTGAAGTCCTCGTAATAATGGCAGACAACGTCGATCATACGTACCCGTCCAAGCGCGCAAATGGGTTCTTGAATGGCCGGGGCGCAGTTCCGGCGGAAGCGGCGTCCCGGCCGGTGGATCACTCGATCTCGGTACCGCCGCAGCAGGACGACGAGCCGCAGGTGGAGCAACCGCCGCAGCTCGACGATCCTGACGAGGCGCCGGTCTCGGGCAGGGCGACGGCGTCACGCATGGCCGTCACCTGCAGACTGGACAGATCCAGGTCGGCGAGGCCGAAGTCGGCGGTAGTGATCGCAGGGGACATGATTCACCTCCCAGGTGCTGGAGTTCGACTCCCGGAGTATGAGCCGCGTCCCGCCGCGATCACCTGACAGCTTTTCTGCTGTCTTGACCATGCTGTCGGAAAGGTGTACTGACAGCGGTCGGCCAATTTTTCGGACCTTGACTGTCGCGAGCCCACGTGAATACGCTTCGCCCGTTTCCACGACGCGATCGGTATCGGTGAAGAAATGAACGCTGTCGAGGTCGAGAATCTCACCAAGAATTACCGGGGAAATCCCCGTGCCGCGGTCGACGGGATCAGCTTCGAGGTACGCCACGGAGAGGTCTTCGGCATGCTCGGCCCGAACGGGGCCGGCAAGACCACCACGGTCGGCGTGCTGACCACGCGGGTGCGTCCCAGCGGCGGCCGGGTGGTCGTCGAGGGCGTCGACGTGCTGCGGGAACCGACGCGGGCCAGGCAGGTGCTGGCCGTGGTGCCGCAGCGGACCAACCTGGACCGCTCGCTGAGCATCCGGCAGGTCCTGCAGTGCCACGCCGCCTACCACGCGGTGCCCCGCGCCGAACGGCGCAGGAGGGCCGACGAGCTGCTGGAGCGCATGGGCCTGGCCGACCGCGCGGGCGACCGTACCGACCGGCTCTCCGGCGGTCAGGCGCAGCGCGTGATGATCGCCAGGGCGCTCATGCACGAGCCGCGCGTGCTGTTCCTGGACGAGCCGTCCGGCGGGCTGGACCCGCAGTCGCGGCTGTTCGTGCACGAGCGCATCGCCGAGCTGCGCGAGCGCGGCGTGACCGTGGTGCTGACGACGCACCAGATGGACGAGGCGGCCAAGCTCTGCGACCGGGTCGCCATCCTGGACCACGGCAAGGTGCTGGCGCTGGACACCCCCGGCGCCCTGGTCAGGGAGCTGCCGGGCAGCAACACCCTCACGCTCTCGCTGGACCCGGCCGAGGGCGCGGCGGCCGCGGCGCTCGCCGCCGTCGAGACCGTCGAACGCGTGGAGGAGCTGCCGGGCGGGCGCGTACGCCTGTACACCTCGCACGACCCCGGTGAGGTGCTGCCCACCGTGGTCAAGGCGCTGGCCGGCCACGACCTCACGCTCGCCGGGGTGGAGTTCGCCCGCCTCGGCCTGGAGGACGTCTTCCTCCGCCTCACTGGACGGGAGCTGCGATGACCACCATCGACGAGGCCAGGGCCGCGACCCCCAGGCCGCCCGTGGCGCGCTCCTTCGCCGCCATCCTCACGCGCGACCTCGTCGTCACCTGGCGCGAACTGCCCGCCTTCCTGACCCAGGTGGTGCTGCAGCCGCTGTTCATCCTGTTCGTCTTCGGCACGGTCCTGGGCGACCTGGGCTACGTCGGCGGCGACTTCGGAGCGGTGCTGCTGCCTGGAGTCATCGCGCTCAACGCCTTCGTCGGAGGGCTGCAGAACACCGCGCTGCCGCTGACGCTTGACTTCTCCTACAGCAGGGAGATCGAGGACCGGCTGCTGGCCCCGCTGCCGATCTGGCTGGTGGCCGTCGAGAAGATGCTCTTCGGCACGGTTCGCGGCCTGCTCGCCGGAGCGGTCATGATCCCGCTGGGCCTGCTCGTCCTGCCGGGCACCGAGATCGCCCTCGCCTCCGTGCCGCCCGCCCTGCTCGTCATGGCCCTGGGGGCCTTCGTGGGCTCGGCGATCGGGATGACCCTGGGCACCGCGGTCTCGCCCCGGGGCATCAACACCGTCTTCGCGGCGGTGCTGACGCCGCTGATGTTCACCGGGGCCACCCAGTTCCCCTGGCCGGAGCTGGAGCGGCTGCCGTGGTTCCAGGTCGTCTGCGCGCTCAACCCGCTCACCTACGTCAGCGAGGCCATGCGCGCGGTCATGGTCCCCCAGATCCCGCACCTCGCGTTCTGGCTCTGCCTGCTGGTCATGGCGGTGGCCGGCGCGGGGTTCGCGGTCGCGGGCGCGCTCGGTTTCGGCCGCCGCGCCCTGGACTGAAGGAGGTGCCCGCCGCTTCCCTTCCACCCGCCAGCCGCACTCGCACGTGTACGGAAAGGAATGAAACCCCATGCCGAACCTGACCTTCAACCTGGAGGACCTGGCTCTGGAGGAGCTGTCGGTCACCACGATGCGCGACGGCGTCGCGCTTCCCGAGACCGGCGCCTCCGCCTGCAGCGCGTTCACCTCGATCGCCACGTCCTCGTCCTGCTGCTGCATCGTCATCCAGTAGGGAGCGTGCGATGACCGATTTCCCCTTCGAGGTGACGGATCTGAACCTGGAGGAGCTGTCGGTGGCGGCGATGCGCGACAGCGTCGCCCTCCCCGAGACCGCCGCCTCCGGGTGCCTCACCACCTCCTCGTGCTGCTCGTGCATCCAACCCACCTGAGTGAGAGAGGTGCCATGCCCAGTTTCGCCTTCCAGGTCGACGAGCTGGCTCTGGAGGAGCTGTCGGTGACGGCGATGCGTGACAGCGTCGCGCTTCCCGAGACCGGCGCCTCCGGCATCAGCTGCTCCAACCTGTCGATGTCGTGCAGCTCCTGCTGCTCCATCGACCCGATCTAGGAAGCCGCTCCCATCCCCCGGCCGCTCACGGGTGGCCGGGGGACCACCCACAGAGGATGCGTGATGACCAGCACATTGGACAGGCCGTCAGGCAGCGGTACGGCGAGCGCCGAACTGGCGCCCTTCGCGGTGGTCAGGCGCGCGGCCCTGCCGTACCCCGAACGTCCCCAGCGGGCCGAGCCGTGGCGTGCGGCCCTGCGTGAGCTGTCCGGGCTGCTGCGCCGGATGGAGGCGGCCGCGCCCGGCCTGTCCGACGCGCTCGCGGCCAGTGCCGCCCGCCACTCCCTCGACTTCCACCGCGCCGTGGTGCTGCCGCTGCGGCGCGACGTCCACAACGGCCGGGTGCCGCGCGAGTCCCTCGTGGCCCGGCTCGGCGACCTGCCAGAAAGGGTGCCCGGACTGGCCGGGTGGCTGGCCGCCGCCCGCGCACGCGCCCGGCTGGAGCAGGAGCTCGCGGCCGGATGGGGCGACGCGCTGACGGCGGAACGCGAGGTCCTGGCCGGCATCTGTACGGCCGAGCCGCTGCGCCAGGCCGTCACCCTCACCGGGCGCGACCTGCTGTACGGCGTGGACCGTACGGCCGCGTGCGCCGGGCGCCCCGACAAGCGCGCCCGCCAGGCCGAGCCCACCGTGCTGCGCTACGCGCTGCGCGCCACCTCCAAGACCAGCCCGCTGTCCTGGTACACCTCGGTCGGCCTCGGCTGGTGGGACGGGCGCCCTGGCTGCGACCCCCCGCCGCGCGCCTGCTCGCAGGTCAACCACGTCCTGGTCACCCGGCTGCTGAACGCCCTCCTCGGGGACCCGGGCAGACGCGTGAACCTGCCGCACCGGCTCGCACCCGCCCTGCGCGAGCGCGACGGGCGGGTGGTGTACCAGCGCGACATCCCCCAGGCCGACGCCACCCACGTGCACGCGGCCCGGGAGGAACGGGTCGAGCTCGCCCTCACCGGGCCGATCGCCTTCCTCCTCCGGCACCTGCGCCAGGGGGAACGCACCCCTCGGGAACTGGCCGAACTGCTGGCGCGCAACATCGCCGACCCGGCGGCCGCGCAGGCGGCGGGCGCGTACGTGGGACAGATGATCGACGTCGGGCTCATCGTGCCGGTGTGGCCGGTCGACCCGCAGGACCCGGACCTGCTGGGCTCCCTGGCACGCTGGCTGGAAACCGCCCCGACCGCCGACGGCGTGGTTTCAGACGGTGTGGTTTCTAACGGCGTGGTCGCGGGCGACTCGCTGGCCGGGCGGCTGGCGAGCCTGCGAGAGCGCACCGCGGCCTTCTCCAGCCTGCCCGCCGCCGCCCGCCCGGCCGCGCTCGCCGCGCTGGCCGACGACTGGCGGGAGACGGGCGAGCTCGTGGGCGCCGACCTGGCCGGGGTGCCGGTTCTCATGGAGGACGTCACCCTCCCCCGCCCCCTGGCCCTGGGCGCCGGGCACGGCCGCGCCGACCTTCCCGCGCTGGCCCGGCTCACCCCGCTGACCATGCTCTTCGACCACCACCTGTTCGTCCGCCGCCTGGTCACCGAGCGGTTCGTCGACCTGTACGGCAGCGGCGCCCGCGTGCCCCTGTCCGCCTGCACGGAGCTGATGTCGCAGGTCTGGAGCCAGGTGCTCGGCAACAGGCGGCGCGACCCCGGCATCGAGGCCGCCCGCGAGCAGGTGCGCGAGCTGATCTCCGCCGCCGGCGACCCGCACTCGCTCGACCGCGAGATCCCCAGGGAAGCCGTCGACGCCGCCGCGGACCTGCTGCCCGCCTGGGTGCACGCCCGGCCGGTCTCCTACTCCTACTTCGTCCAGCCCGTCCCCGGCGGCGGGCTCGCGGTCAACCACGTCTACGCCGGGTTCGCCAGGTTCACCAGCCGCTTCCTGCCCCAGCTCGACCCCTCGGCCACGGCGGCCGTGACGGAATGGCTGCACCGCGTCCTGGGCCCCGACACGGTGCAATACCGCCCGGTGCTGGGCTTCAACGCCAACCTGCACCCCATGGTCACCGCCCGCGAGGTGGGCGAGGACCCGCGCTGGGCCGACCTCCCGCCCGAGGAGCTCGACCTCCTCCACGACGAGGACACCGAGCTCGTCCGGGTCGTCGACCGCGCCACCGGACGCCCCCTGAGCGTGCTCTACCTCGGCTTCCTCGTGCCCTACTCGCTGCCGGACCGCACCGCGCCCCTCACCGCGGACCTGGTGTGCGGGCATCCGGCACTGTCCGGCCTCGTGGGCAGGCGCGAGACGGGCGGGGTGACGGAGCTGGGGCGGCTGACCCACGACGGGATCGTGCTGCAGCGCCGCAAGTGGAAGTTCGCCGACGACGCGGCCACCGCGCTGCGCGAAGCCTTCAGGAGCGAGCATCCCGCCGTCGCCGCCGCCCGTCTCCGGGCCCGCCACGGGCTGCCCGAGCACCTGTTCGCCGAGGCGTCCACGGCCGTGGACTCGCTGGCCGGGTTCCTGCGCAAGCTGCGGGCGGCCAAGCCGCAGTACGTCGATCTGGGCAACGCGCTGCACCTGCGCTGCCTGCCCGCCCACCTGGAGCGGTACCCCGAGGACATCGCCCTGGTGGAGGCCCTGCCCGTACCGGGGACCGTGGACGAACCGGTGACCGAGCTCATCGTCGAATCCTGCTGGAGAGCCTCATGAGCGAGTTGGACGTCGTCTGCTATTACTACGAGCCGGTCAAGGCGGGGCTGCTCAGGCAGGCCGTCTTCCCCGCGCTGGAGGAGGCGGTCGCGGCGGGCGTGCGCGGGCACGTCGAGCGCCACTGGCTCCACGGCCCCCACGTGCGCGTCCGCCTCCGACTCGGCCCAGACACGATGAGCGCCGCGAACCCGGTCTCCGCGCCCGGAGCGGCCGTCCTGGCGGAGCTGGCCGCTGCCGCGGAGCTGGTCGCCGACCGGTTGCGCGGCCACCTGAGCCGCCACCCCTCGACCCACCGGCAGACCTCCGCCGAACTACTCGCCCACTCGCGCGAGGCCGGGCGCCTGGAGCTGGTCGCCGGGCCGTACGAGCCCATTTTTCCCGACAACACCGTCACCACCACCCCCGCCGACCACGCCTCGGCGGCCGGGCTGCTGGGCTCGGCCGAGCTGGTACGGCTGCGCTCGCGCGTGCTCGAACGGGGCATGCCGCCGTGCCGTACCGCCCTGGACCAGCTCGCGTCGGACGGCGACAGCGCGCCCGGCCGAATCGCCCTGGCGATCACCGCGATGACCGTGCACGCCGACGAGTACCCGCACGGCCTGCAGCACGGCTACCACTCCTTCCTGTCGCACGTGGAGGATTTCCTCACCTGGCACGACCCGGACGGGCGGGTCCGGCGTGGTCTCGACACCGCCTGGGAACGCAACCGCGAGGCGACCGTCGACCTCGTGGCACGCATCGCCGAAGGACACCGGCCCTCCGCCGCCGTGTCGGCCTGGCGGGCCTGGAGCGCGGCGGCCCGCGCCGAGGCCGGGCAGGCCTACGACGACGGCGTCCTGGTGATGGAGCTCGGACCCGGCTACGCCGCACGCGCCGCCCTGCTCGACGATCCGCGCACCGCCCGGCGCTGGGACCCGGGCGCCCCGCGCGAGGTCAGTGAATACCACCGGGCGCTGCGCTCGGTGGACTTCACCCGGCCTCCGCTCGGCCGCAGCTTCACCGTCTACCGGTTCGGCACGAACATGCTCTACCAGCTGCTGGCCGTCTGCGACGTCACCCCCATGGAGCGGTACCTGGCCGCCTCGATGATGGCCCGCGCGGTCCAGCAGGTGACGGGCACCAGCTGGCGCGAACAGCTCGGGGCGCCCCTCGGGTCGGTGGCGCGATGACGGAGGTGCTCCGGCTGCGCCCGGTCGTCCACGCCGCCCCCACCGCCGACGGGGTGCACGTACGCGGGTGGACGTCGAGCTTCACCGTCAAGGGCGGGGCCGGGCTGTGGCGGCTGTGGGAGCAGCTCGCCGCGGCCCTGGCGGGCGGCGTACCCGCCTCCGAGCTGGCCGCCCCGCCCGGCGCCCCGGAACCGGTCGCCCGCGCCGTCGAGCTGATCATCGGCCAGCTGCGCGAGCACGACATGCTCGTGGCCGTGCCGCAGGGGTGGGGAGAACCGGGCCCCGACCTGCCGCCGATCGCGGTGGCCGCCTGGCTCGAGTCCTCGGCGGCCGATCCCGCCGCCGCGTGGCACCGGCTCGCCGGGACGGTGTTCACGGTCTGCGGCGCGGGGGCGCCGGCCGCCGCCGCCGAGCGCGCCCTGGCCGCAGCGGGGATGCGCTACCGCCGCGTACCGGGGCCGGCCTCCACGCTGACGCTGGAGGCGTCGGACCGGCTCGCCGTGGTGGCCGGGTGCCTGGGAGAGGTCGGCTACGCCGTACCCCCGGGCTCCGCCGCCACGGCGGCAGCGCTGGCCGCCGCCGTGGCCCACCGCCTGTCGGGCGGGTCAACCGAGACCTCGGCGGATGAGGCATCCGCCGACGCGGCCCCCCGCCTGTCGGACGGGCCCACCGCGGAGCCGCCCGAGGTCCTTTGCGCACTGGTGGCCGGGGCTGCGGTGCACCGGTTGCTGTGCGCGGCGGCCGGGCTGCCCGACCCCTCCCGGGAAGGGCGCGAGACCCCCGCACCGCACCACGCGGTCCTGGTCGCCCGCCTCGACCCGCTCAGGATGGCCTATCACCCCTGGCCCGAGGCCGAACCACCCCGCGAGGCGCTCTCCTGGGAGGAGGCCGTGGCGGCACTCGACGTCCTCGCCGATCCTGAGCTGGGCCTGGTGCCCGCCCCACAGGCGCAGGATCTGCCCCAGCTCCCCGTCAACCTGGCCGCCTGTGGCGAGGTGGTGGGCTACGGCACCACGCTGGACGCCGCCCGCCTGCACGCCGCCCTGTCCGCGGTCGCCCGGCCCTCCGACGTGGCCGTCGGCGTGGATCACCTGCACGCCCGCGGCCTGGCCCTGCGCCTGGCCACCCATCGCGACCGGCTGGAGCCGGTGAAGGCCGTGGAGCTCGTGGAGGAGACGGAGTGGGCCGACGATCCCGCGGCGCGCCGCTGGTGGAAAGCGCTGACCCTACGCCTGGCCGTACCGGCGAGCATCAAAGTGGTACGGCTCGCGGCCGGCGTGGTGCACGCCCAGGTGCGTGCACGCGGGTGCGTCCTCGGCTGGGCGGTGGAAGCCGAAGCAGGCGAGGCGGCGGCCTTCGCCCTGCTCGCGGCGACGGCGAGGGAGCAGGCGCGCCGAGCGGGCCGGTCGATCGCCGAAGGTCCACCGCTCTGCGGCGCGACCCCGGCATGGCAGCCCTCGCCCCAGTCGCTTCCCTGGGGGTACCGGGACCATGCTTGGCCGTCTGGCTCCCGCGAAGGCGAGGCCCGCCTTCAGCAGGCCCTCGCTGCCCTGGCCGGCGAGCATGAGATGTGTGGAGCTGAGGCCACCGCGCTCAGGCCGGCTGCACTCGTAGCGGACGAAGCCGGGGCCGGCGGACTGCGGGCGGTTTCGGGTCTGGTCGCGGTCCGGATACCCCCTGCCCGCGCGGCGCGGCCGCTCGTCCTCGGACGCGCCCGATGAAGATCCGCTCCTGCGCGGCAGAGCTACGCGACACGGACGCCGAGGCGCTCTTCCTGACCCGGTACCGCCTGGCCGAGCTGGAGGAGCTCGCCGCCCGCGCCAAGAGCAGACGGCATCCGTTACTGCCGATCTGCCACGAGGGCGCACTGGTCCTGATCGGCCCGGTCCAGGGCCCCCGAGGCGGCGTCTGCCTGGCCTGCGCCGAGACCCAGCGGCTGGCCGCGTTCGGGACCGCCGTCCCGGTGGGCGACCCGCGGCTCACCCTGCGAGGTGTGGCGTCGCCCGCCTTCCAGCCCGCTCTGCTGGAGCTGGCGGCCACGATGCTCGCCGACGCCGGGCAGCACGCGGACGTCGTCTACGCCCTGCGGACCGACCACGGCTCCATGACCCGCCACACCGTCATGCCCCGCACCGAGGGATGCCCGGCATGCGCACCGCGGCCGGCGGAGGAGCCCATCGTCCAGCCATCGCCCCCAGCTGCGACGGCCGTCGCACAGACGTCGTCCGGGTTCACCGCAGAATCCGCTGCCCGAGCACCGCTGCCGGCCGTCGCGGGCACCTTGCGGACCCACAACCCGAGGACCGAGGGCTCACGCCTGCACGACACGCTCATCGACTCGCGTTACGGCCCAGTGGCAGGTCTCAGACGCAGTGGCTCCCTGGCCCTGCCCACGGTGGCCGCGATGCTGGCCGGTGACCCGGACGGGCAGGTGGCCGGGTTCGGCCGGACGGGGGACTTCGCACAGTCGGAGCGGGTGGCCCTGTTCGAGGCGGTCGAGCGACTCAGCGGCATGCGCCCGCACCGCGGCCCGGCCGGCGCGGCCGGCACGGGTGGCGCGGGTGGCGCGGGCAGGGTGGCGCGGGCGGGTGGCGCAGGCGGTGCGGTGTGGGCGGCCTTCGCCGACCTGGGCCCGGACCGCGCGGTCGATCCCGCCACGCTGGGCCTGCACGAGCCCGACCGGTACCGGACCGACCCCCACCGCACCCTGGTCCCCTACACCCCCGACGTGCCGACCACCTGGGCGCAAGGCTGGTCCTTCACCCGCTCCACGCCCCTTCTCGTCCCCGAGCACGTCGCCTACTGGGGGCTGCCACGAAGCGACGCGGCCAGGTTCGTGGCTGAGACCTCCAGCGGCTGCGGGCTGGGCAACAGCCTGGCCGAGGCGGTGCTGCACGGCTTCTTCGAGGTCGCGGAGCGCGACGCGTTCCTGATGGCCTGGTACGCGGGCACCCCGCTGCCCCGTCTCGCCGTACCGGACGATCATCTCCTGCTGCCCCACCTGGTCGATCGCCTCGACCACCGTGGCTACGTCCTGGAATTCCTCGACGCCACGAACGATCTCGGCGTCCCCGTCGCCCTGGCGATGGCCCGGCGGAGGGACGGCAGGCAGCCCGCGGCCTTCTTCGCCGCAGGAGCGCATCCCGATCCCGTGGCCGCGATGGTCTCGGCCGCCGCGGAGATCGCCGTGGACGTCGAATCCGCCGCCGACCGGGCCAGGCGGGCGCCGGGCGACTACACGAGGGAGCGGCTGCTGCGCCTGCTCGACGACCCGGACCGGATCCGCACCATGGAGGACCACGTCGCCGTGTACGGCCTGCCGGAGGCGGCAGGGAAGTACGCGTTCCTCCTGGAGGACGCTCCGGAACCGGTGCCCGCCCCCGCTCCACCCGGCGGCGACCTGTGGGCGGTTCTCGACCACTACGTCGGCCATCTGCGTGGGCTCGGCCTGGAGCTCGTCGCCGTGGACCAGAGCCACCCCGTCATCCGCGACCGTCTGGGCCTGCGTGCGGCGAAGGTGATCGTGCCGGGCACGCTGCCGATGACCTTCGGCCACGCCAACCGGCGCCTGCGCGGCCTGGACCGGCTCTGGAGCGTCCCCGCCCTCCTGGGCCGCCGCCCCACAAGTGGACCCGACCGCCTGCCACCCCACCCATTCCCGTGACGGAGCCTCTCATGACGGACTCCCCTGCCCCGTCGGCCGACAGCATCGCCGCCGTCCTGGCCACCGTCCACGAGCACGGGCCGGGCAAGGGCCCGCACTCCGAGGGCCCGGTACGGCCCGAGCCGCCCGCCGTTCCAGGCACCCCGCTGAGCTCGCTCGCGGCCTGGGGTGACTTCGGCGCCGCCCTGGCCAGGCTCCTGACGGACGTGCTCACCCCGGCCCGCTGGGAGCCGCACAACCCCTTCAACGACCACCGCGCCTACCCCTCGCCGCGCGCCGCCTACCTGATCGAGCCCTGGCTGCGGATCGGCATCAGTGCCTGGCGCGTCGACCTGGTCCGGCGCACCCTGGCCGGTCCCGGCTCGCCGCGCCCCGCCCGGAGGGTCAGGCTGGATCTGCGGCGCCGTCCGGACCGGCTGCCCGCCGGCTACGGCTCGCTCGCCGAGGCCCTGGCCGAGCTGGAAGCCGGGCACCTCATGGGAGCCCTGGCCGAACGTGCGCCCGGCTATGGGCTCACCCTCGTCCCGGATCCCGCGGGCCTCACGATCACCCCCGGCGCCTCGGCCGCCGTCCCCTTGCCGCCCTTACCCTCCTGGCGCAGCGCCGGTCTGGGGCCGCGCGGCGTGTCGGCCGACCCCAGGCCCTTGCCGGAGTCAGCTGCCCGGGCGGTCGCCGAGGCGCTCACGGATCCGCCGCCGGGCTCACCTGCCGCGACCTCGCGCCTGAGAGTACGGCTGGCGCTCAGGAACGTGACCGGCTTGCCGGACGGCTGGTACGCGCTGTCTCCCTCGGAGCCGCGAAGGTGCGACGACCGCCACCCGCCGTCCTCCATGGAAATGCGACAACCGGGCGCCGCGATGGCGGCGGTCCAGGCCGCCTTCACCTACCCGCCCGAGCAGATCCACGTAGGCGGCATGAACCTGGCCGTTCTCATCACCGCCGACGTCGGGCGCGCGGTGCGGGAGGAGGGACCCCCGGCCTACCCCGCTCTCCTGCGGGCCGCCGGAGCGCTGGCGCAGCACGCCTGCACGGCTGCGGCCGTACAGGGCCTGTTCTGCCGCCCGGTGCGCAGCGTCAGGGAAGCGTCCCTGGAGGCCGCCGCCGGCGCACCCGCCGCTCATGACCTGCTCTACCTGGCCCTGATCGGACGCCCACGGTTCGCCTCGCTCTCCTACGACCTGACGCCACTGGCCCGTGACGCCACTTCGTGATCACGCTCTCGAGGCTCATCGAGGTGCTCACCGACCTGGACCTGCTCCACGAGAAGAGCCAGGCGCGTCGATCTGTCCTAGTCTGGTCCCAGATTGGCCGTAGGAATACGCGAAAAGGCCGTTCCCGATTTCTCGAAAACGGCCTCCGACCTGCGATTCCTCACAAGTCGGGACGACAGGATTTGAACCTGCGCCCCCTTGACCCCCAGGCACATCATGTGGGGACGGGATCGCGGCCGATACCCGCCCCAACCTGGGGATATAGTCCTTGCCGGTCCTTCATCGTCCAAGGTCGTCCGGCGCGATTGTCACTCAGTTCGTCACTCAGAATTCGTCGTAGCCGGAGACCTGGCCGATGGAGAAGATGTGCCGGTTCGCGGCGCAGATCGTCTCAAGAACGTGGATGGGCGTGTCCTCGGTGGAATAGCTCGCGCGGAGCACCTGAACGATCCACTCACCGGGCTCCAGTTCCAGCGTCTCGCGTTCGAAGGTAGTCGGCGGCCGAGCGGTCAGGTTCTCCTCCGCGTGACCGAACGAGTAACCGAGCGCGGTCAGCGCGGACTGAAGCGACGGCTTCACGAACTCCGGCTCGGCGATTCTCGTGTCGCCGAACAGGTCCGCGCGGAAGTAGCTGGTCGCGATGCGTACGGGTATGTCGTTCGCGGTCATCATCTTGCGCCGCGCCACGATGTCCATACCGGGTTCGACCCGCAGACAGGCCGCGACATGATCGCTGGCGGGTTCGAGCCCGACGTAGAGCATTCGGCGATCAGCTTTGAGCCCTTGCCGTTCCGCTTCCGCCAGGAACAGGGACTTGGACCCCCTGACCGCGGGTTCGGTCGGCAACGCCCGCTGCACCAGCACCCGCGGGGCCGGCGAGGCAGGGCCTTCGGGCGCACGAGCGGCCGGCCCCTTCCTCATCTGCGAGATGCGTCCAGGCGAGACCCCAAGTCGCCCAGCGATCTCCTCCAGGCTCATCCCGGACTCCCGCGCCTCTGCGATGGCCTGTCGGCGCATCTTGGCAGCCTCGGCGACCAACCCCTGCTCCTCGGTCATGAGTCGGCTGAGCACACGGGCTCGTTCCACGGGATCGTTGACCTGCGCGACCTCTCTCAGCGTCTTCAAGTCCATCCGGGCGTTGCCTCCTCAGGGACCGACATTCGGCGCACTTTAGACCCCCTATTGCGAGGGCCTGGCCGGAGCTCTACTCTCGACTTTAGCCCCCCTAAAGCGGGGCTCTTCAGTAGACCCCCACCTACGGGACGAACGGTGCTGCAACACCACCCGCAGACGGGGGTCCGAAGCATCGAGAGCTTGGGGCGTCAACGATGCAGGATCAGATTATCGCCGTGCCCAGGAACGGCAAGAAAACGCAAGCCGCCCTGTCCGCAGATCTCCTACGCCAGACCCTCCAGAGAGAGCACGGGATACAGGCAGACATCCATGCGGGATACGATCTCGCCCTGGTGTCGGTCTGGGTAGGGCTGGTGGTCTGGTGCGATGGCGACCGGTTCTGGTGGCGTACCGGCTGGGACCCCGAACGCAAGCGCGCCATCTACGCCTGGCACCCGGCGATCGAACCTGAACGAGCTGCCCACCGCATCGCCTTCCGGTACGCCGATCTAGGCGCCAAGCACCCACTCGCCCAGGCGATCGGCGACGTGGGGCACGCCGCCAGCGCCTCCCCCGTGGAAGAGAGCGCGCCATGACGACGGCTGGGAGCACCATCGGCAGCCGAGTCAAGATCGTGGATATGCTCCATAGCCCAGCCAGGACACGAGCGTTCGCATCATGGCTCCTTGGGCGACGTGGCACGGTGGTGAGCATCCTACGTAACGGCACGCTGGCACTCGTGAAACTCGACGGCGAGCCGAACGGACTGCTCGGCGGAGCACGACGCTGGCCCGTCCAATGGGATGACCTACTGGTGTACACGGTGGACGCCAGACCGGTGAACGTAGAAGACGGCTACCGGCTGGGACTATCCGGCCTGGAACGAGACGCCGTTCAGCATGCCGTACATAGTGACAGCAGAACGAGCCTCTGTGGCAAGCCAGCACTTCCGCTGCCAATCTGCGGATGGTCGTTGCCATTCTCACGAGGGGCAGCTCGGGCCTGCCCCACCTGTGTCCGCTTGGCAGTGCAGGCGTCATAGGACCGTCCGCTCTTCAAGCTGACCATTCGCCCTGGTCGGGTAGCGGAGACCGTGGTCAGAGGGTGATGGACGGTAGTCGAAGTGAGTCTGTGTGTGGGGACGTTGCTGTCAGCGTTGCCGTCACGGATCCCACAGGCGCCCGATGGCAAGGACCGACGAAGTCGGTCCGCGGCAGCCGATCGCCCCCAGCCCGGATGGCGAGTGCCGAAGTCAGCGATCGTCACGGCCTCAGCCGAAACTTCATTACAAGTGAGAACGGCGTCCACAGGTGTCCATAATCTTCTGCTGGCCCAGCTCGTACACCGCTGTGACGGGTGGCCAGCCCACGAGCGTCCGTGATCATCCAAGACCGTTGTCAGCAGCCGCGTTAGCAAGATCGTGAGACACGCCTGACGCGCCTACCCTGGACGCATGACCGCGCACGAACTACCAGATCCAGCCTTACCCGAACTGTCGGCCCTGTGGCGATCCCACTGGCCGGACTGTCCACCCATTGGACATGAGCTGCGTTCTGACCCCGACTGTTGGGTGCGCTTCCACAGCTTGCCGAACTCCAAGCGCTACGCGGAGACAGAGGCCGAGTATTCGACGCTGCTCCACCGCTACAACACCGTCCTGACCGATATGTTCGCCGGCCAGGAGGTGTACGTCACCACAGTTACCTACGTCATGGACGAAGGATTCACCGACCCAGCGCCCTTCGACGCGCACGCGCTCAACCCCGGCTCGCGTCCATGGACCAGGGTGCGAGAGAACGACGACCTCGACCCCGGCTGCACCATGCATGTGCACGTCGGCCGGCAACAGTGGGAACCAGGCATCGTGGACCCCCTGTTACGAGCGGTCGCCGACGACCTATGCAACGGGGTCATCATCATGGACACCGACTTACGCCGCGCCTACCATCCCTACGACGGCGGTGCCGACGTCATCATGGCCAACGCTGACGAACGCGATCGGCTCAAGGCTGCTCACGCCGACTGGCTTCCAAGGAATCAACACGGGCGCTGATGAGCCCTTGATTACGAGTGAAGCGGAAGACTGTGGTGGAGGGCCAGCGCTGCAGCTCAACCGTGTGACGCCGTACGGGACGATCAGGCTGCGTGAGGCGGCTCAGGCTGCGTGAGGCGGCGTTGCTGTAGTACTTCCCTGCTGCACAGCAGACCACAGCAACCCGCGTATCCTGTGGCAAGCCGACCCGAAGCGCAGGGCCGCCAGGCCCGAGCACCGGAAGCGGCGCGGCAGCATCTTGAGCGTGAACTCCTATTAGGATGGCGGCCGTTGAGCCTTCGATGCTCATGAAGATCGGCATATTGGGGCCAAGCCGCGAGTCGGCACGCTCTGCGTCGCTGGGAACGGTGACGTGTTCCCAGCCCTGGCGCGAAGGGTCGTAGGCCGGGCTGAGAAGATCTTCGCGTTCTGCGGCGCCCAGGAGGATGAGCCGGCGGTCGGGGGTCGGGCGGACGAAGGTGCCCCTTCCGTGCGCGACGGTGAGGAGTCCTTCGCCAACGAGCTGGGCGATGGCCTTCCGAGTGGTGGGGCGCGAGGTGGCGTACTCGTTGGCGAGGAACGCCTCACCTGGTAGCGCCTGGCCAGGCTTGTAGTGGTCTTGCAGCACATCGATGCGCTGGATCGCCGTATGGCGTTCGGTACGCGAAGGAGGCGACGCCAAGACCAAGCGCTCACGGCGTTCCCTGGCGCTGCCCAAGCGATGCGTGGAAGCGCTCATGGCTCACCGGGAGCAGCAGCGGAAAGACATGAAGGAGGCAGGCGAGAAGTGGAAGGATCATGGCCTCGTCTTCGCCTCGCTCGTCGGCACACCGCTCGACGCCACAACGTCCGACGCGCGTTCCGCAAGATCGTCAAGGACGCCGGGATGCCCGCGTACTACTGGACGCCCCGCGAGATGCGCCACAGCTTCGTCTCGCTGCTCTCCGACCCCGGCGTCCCCCTGGAAGACATCGCCCGGCTCGTCGGCCACAGCGGAACAGCGGTCACCGAAGCCGTCTACCGTAAGCAGATCCGCCCGGTACTCCTGCAAGGAGCTGCGGCGATGGACACCCTCTTCGCCCGGCAGTCACTCACCAATGCGAAAGGGTGCCACCCTAGAGAGTGACACCCTGCTCGACCAGCAAAAAATCTGGTCGGGACGACAGGATTTGAACCTGCGACCCCTTGACCCCCAGTCAAGTGCGCTACCAAGCTGCGCTACGTCCCGGTTTGTCGGCCGCCCCCTGCGGGGCGGGACGTCATAACCTTAGCGCACATCGGAGGTACACGCGCACACGTGAAGCGGTAGTGGAGGTGGCAGGTGGGGCGGAAGCCGACCATCGATCGGGAGGAGCTGGCACGGCTGGTCGCCCAGGGCATGAGCGTGCAGGAGCTGGCGGGGCACTTCGGGGTCAGCGAGTCGGGGGTGCTGCAGGCCAAGCGGGCCGCGGGGCTGGCCAAGCCGATGATGGACCACAGCCGCGCCCTGCCGTGGAAGCTGGCGCGGGCCCATGCCCAGTCGGGGCCGGCGACCAATCTGCGCAATCTGTCGGCGGCGGCGCAGGGGAGGCCGCCGGCGGCCGAGCGGCTGAACACGGCGCTGCGGTGGGCGCAACGGCTGGTGGACGCCGGGCTGGACGTCCGGTACGACGCCGCCGAGGGGTTCAGCGAGGTTCCTGTGGCGGCGGGCGGATCGCACGTGGCAGTGGTGCTGGAGGAGGCGCTCCAGGCGCTGGGTGAGAGGCGGTAGCCGGAGGCCGCGAAAGGGCCGATCACGGGCGGGAGGATCGGCGCCGGGCAAGGCCGATCCGGCCCTTTTAGTGGGGTTGGGCGAGTTTTACCTACCCATTCGAGGGAAGTCGCTGGTCTCAAGTTGAGAGACCGGAGGCGAAGATCATGACCACCTTTGCGTGGGTGGCCGTCGTCGTGGTCGCGGTGGTGGCACTCGCCGCTGTGGCATATTTCGTCGGTCAGCGGCAGAAGCGCAGCAGTCATCTCCGTGAGCGTTTCGGCCCCGAGTACGAACGCGTGGTAGCCGAGAGCGACAACCGGCGCGAGGCCGAGGAGGAGCTGCGGGCCCGCGAGGAGCGGCTCAAGGAGCTCGACATCCGCCCCCTCCCCCCGGAGACCCGCGACTCGTACGCGAACCGGTGGACCGAGGTGCAGGAGCGCTTCGTGGACGCCCCGATGTTCGCGGTGACGGAGGCCGACCAGCTGGTCACGTCCGTCATGGCCGAGCGGGGCTACCCCACTGAGGACTTCGAGCAGCGCCTGTCCGACCTGTCGGTACGGCACGCGTCCACCCTGGACCACTACCGGACGGCTCACGAGATCAGCGGGCGCGCGGCCAGGAAGGAAGCCTCCACCGAGGAGCTCCGCCAGGCCATGGTGCACTACCGCGCGCTGTTCGAGGAGCTGCTCCAGGAAACCACCCGAGGACGGTGAGGGAGACATGAGCAGCGGCAGCGATGAGCTGAAGGTTCCGGCCAAGCGTCCCGACGAGCGGGACGACGACGTACGGACTCGCGACGCGTACGAGCGCGGGCACGAGGACGAGACCAAGGCCGAGACCCGGGACGTGCGGGTGGCCGGGACCGGGACCGGGCGGGACGTCCTGGACGACCACCCCGATCAGACCGGCCCCGATCAGACGGGCGTCGACCGCACCGGCCTCGATCGCACAGGGCCCGATCACCTCGATCCCGATCACGCCGACGGCTTCGACGACCCCGATCGGCGCGAGGCCCGCGAGGACGAGAGGGTCCACTCGGCGGAGACGCGCGACCCCCTGGACAAGGACCCCCTGGACAAGGACCCCCTGGGCAAGGACCGCCTGGACGACGACCTCCTGGACGACGGCGACGACGAGTTCGCCCGCAGCGAGCAGACCACGATGCCGTCCCCTCCCCCGCACCCCGGCACCACCACGGGGGCCGTCCCGGCCGAGACCCCGGCGCACGCCGCCCCCGCCGAGGTGGCCCTGTTCGACCAGGACCCGGCCGAGGTGCAGTCCCGCTGGCGCGACCTGCAGGCCGCGTTCGTGGACGACCCCGGCGACGCCGTGCAGCGCGCCGACGGCCTGCTGAGCGAGGTCGTGGAGTCGGTGACCGCCAGCCTCAACAGCCGTACGTCCGCCCTGCGCGAGCGCTGGAAGGACGCCGGGACCCCGGACACCGAGCAGCTCCGGCAGGCGCTGCGCGAGTACAGGAGCGTCCTGGAGCGTCTCCTGGCGCTCTCCTCGACCCCGACGACGAACGCGACGCCCAGCACGACACCGCAGACGGCAGCAGGGACGATCGGCGCGCACACGTCCACGTACGGCTCCCACAACCCGAACACCATCAGGGATGAGGTGAGATGACATGCTCGCGATAGTCGCAGCGATCATCTTCGGCCTGGGCTTCCTGCTCGACCTGGTCGGCGCGAAGATCCCCGGCGGGTTCTCCGGCATGACCTTCGCGCTGCTGGGCCTGTGCCTGCTGGCCCTGCACCAGGCGGGCGTCGGCACGGCCGGCATCCGCAGCGGTTACAGCAACTGGCGGGGCCGCGCCCGGCGCTGACCCGCCGGCCCCACCCCGAGACCGAACGGCCCTCCGTGTGATCCAGAGGCGGGGGGCCGTTCCACGTGCGCCCCCGCGGCGGTCACTTACCGGGGAAGCGCATGATCACGGTGCTGCCGCCGTCACCGACGCGCAGCGTCAGGTCGGACGACAGCAGCCGGGCGACCCACAGCCCCATGCCGCCCACGGCGCCGGGCATCGGCCCCGGCTTCCAGGTGCCTTCGTCGTGCACCTCGACGACCAGCTCGCCGCTCGCGACCCAGGTGCGCATGGTGGCCTGGTCGGCGCCGTGGGTGACGGCGTTGGTGGCGACCTCGTTGACGGCGATCACGAAGTCGCCGATGGATTCCTCGGGCATGCCGGCGTCGCGGGCTCCGTCCTCAGCGAACTGCCGGACCTGTGGCAGGTCCGGCAGCCGGAACCGGAGCCGTTTCACGGGCGCGCCGGGTGGCGGGCCCGCGTGGCCCGACTGAGGCTCGACGTCCTCGTTCACCCGGCGACTCTCTTCTCAACCCACCAGCTCGGTACGCAGCTGGTCCAGCACTTTCCTGAGAATGCGCGAGACGTGCATCTGGGAGATCCCGAACTCAGCGGCTATCTCCGCCTGCGTCATGTTGCCGAAGAACCGTAGCAGCAGAATGTGTTTCTCGCGCGACGGGAGCGCGTCGATGAGTGGTTTGACCGCTTCCCTGTCGACCATCGTGCTCAGCGTGTCGTCGTCCTCCGGGATGACGTCGCCGAGCGAGGCGGCGTCGTCGTCGGTGCCGAGCGGCGCGTCGAGCGAGAGCGTGCTGTAGGCGGCGGAGGCGTCGAGCGTGAGCAGGACGTCCTCCTCGGTGATGTTCATCTTCGCGGCGAGCTCGGCGACGGTCGGCGACCGGCCGAGGTCCTGGCTGAGGTCGGCGACGAGCCTGTTGAGCTCGGAGCGGCGCTCCTGGTACAGGCGCGGCACCCGGATGGCCCAGGTGCGGTCGCGGAAATGACGCTTGACCTCCCCTGTCATCGTGACGACGGCGTAGCCCCTGAACGCGTGTCCGAGGCTCGCGTCGAAGCCGTTGACGGCCTTCATCAGGCCAACATACGCGGCCTGGAGGAGATCCTCCAACGGCTCGCCCCGGTAGCGGTAGCGCCGTGCGATCTCCATGGCGAGCGGCCGGTGCATCTCGACGATGCGCTCGCGCAGCCGCTCCCTGAGGCTTGCGGGGGTGTCCTCCCGGGACATCTCGGCCAGGAGTTCTTCGGCGGTCATCTCCTCGAGGACGTATTCCTGCACAGCCATCGCTGCTCCTCATATGGATGCAGGGCGGCCTCCGCGGGAGCAATGTGAAAAAGCCCATGCAGAGGCACACCTCGCTCTACTCTCGAGACGAAAGCCCTCTGCTGGACTTCGGCTCCAGTGTCCCCCCTGGCGCCGGAAGTATTCCTCCCTCCCGCGGTGACAGTAGGGTTGCTGCGTGACAATGCCGGAGAACGGCGAAGGGACCGCGGCGGCCCTGAGCCTGACGTCGTCTACCGTCGACGGGATCAGTGTGATCCGCGTCGACGGCGTGCTCGACGCGACCACGCGCGAGCAGTTCGCCGATTACCTGTCGATGGCGGGTGCCGACGTGATCCTCGATCTCGCCGGCGTGACGTTCATGGACTCACGCGCCCTCGGCCTGATCGTGCACCACTGGCAGACGAGCCTGGCCTCCGGGTCCAGGTTCGCGCTGGTCGGCGTGGAGTACTCCAAGTCGAAGGTGATGTGGATCACGGGCCTGGCGCAGCGCCTGCCGCTCTACGACACGCTCGACGACGCCCTCGCCGCCCTCGGTTGATCGGAGGGCGGGGCGGCGGGTCAGCGGCGCGACTTGCGCTGGTGCTCCTCCACGAGGAGCCTGGCGAGGTCGGCCACCTTGACCTGGTGGTGCTGCGAGATCCTGCGCAGCTCCTCGAAGGCGTCCTCGGCGGAGCACCCGCTGGTCTGCATGATGATGCCCTTGGCCTGGTCGATGAGCGCGCGACCGGCGAGCGCCTCCTGGAGCTGCGCGGCGTCGGTGCGCACCTCCTCGAAGTCCCACATGTTGGCCATGGCGACGCCGAGCTGCTCGGTCAGCATGTCGGTGAGGGAGTGGGCGCCCTGCGGCGAGAACGCGCCCGGCCGTACGGAGTAGAGGCCGACGACGAGCTGGGCCTGGGCCACGTCGATGGGCACGGCCAGCGCCGAGCGGATGCCCCAGCGGGTGGCGAGGGCGTCGTAGCGGGGCCAGCGGCCGTCGGTGAGCACGTCGGCGACGGACGCGCGGGCGCCGCTCTTCCTGGCCTCCACGGACGGTCCCTCGCCGACCTCGCGTTCGCCCTCGACGAGCATGATCAGCTCGCTGTGCGAGCCGGAGACGAGCACCCGCTGGTCGCGCCAGTGCTCGGCGGAGGCGCCCGCGCAGCCCGGCACCCCGGCCGCCAGCGCCGTGGTGAGACCCCTCAGTACGCTCTCCATCGAGGTGTCCTCGCCGAGCCGGCCGAGTGCGGCGAGGTCACGGGCGAGACCGGGGGTGATCAGGGCGGTCGATTCCATAGCGATAAGCCTCTACCCCATATGGCAACCAATATCCCGAGTAGCGTAGCGTCAGAGGATGACCATGCCGGACCTCGAACATGCGCTGGACGCGCTGGCCGGGCGCGTCACGTCACTGCGTGAGGCGAGGACCGCCTACCCCAACGACCTGGCGCCCACACTCGACGCGACCCTCGCCGAGCTCGACACCGCCGTCGAGCTGCTGGCCGAGGCGCGCGAGCAGCTGCGCAAGGCCCCCAAACGCACGGCGGGCAGGAAGGACGGCGCGCAGCGCGAGCTGAAGCTGCTGCGGCAGGTGTTCCGCGCGTTCCCCGTGCCGGTGATCGTGCTCGACGGCGGCGGCGTGGTCAGGCGGATCAACCCCGAGACCTCGCGGATGCTGGGCAGCCCGGACGGCTACCTGGTGGGCCGCTCGTTCCCGCTGCTGGTGGACGTGTCGCGGCGGGCGGCGTTCCGCTCGCACCTGACGTCGGTGCTGCAGACCGGGCAGCCGTCGGCCTTCGAGACCCGGCTGGCGCACCAGGGGCGCACCCACACCGTGCAGGTGGCGCTGACCAGGCTGACGATGCCGGGCGAGCCGCAGCAGATGGTGGCGGCCGTGGCGCTGCCGACGGAGGTGCAGCTCCCCGAGCCTGGCGCGCGGCGGCCCGAGCAGTCCGACGGCGCGCTGCTCATCGCCGCGGCCAAGCGGCAGGACCTGCTGGTCAAGATGGGCAAGCTGCTGCTGGACGAGCAGGCGCTGCTGCGCCCGGTGGCGGTGGCGCGGGCCACCCGCCTGCTGGCGGCCGAGTGGGCCGACTGGGTGATCGCCGACCTCGTACGCGACGGGCTGGCGCGCCGCTCGGCCGTGATGGGGCCGAAGAACCTGCCGGTGGCCGGGCTGGTACGCCAGGTCGAGGCGAGCGACCCGATGGGCAGCCAGGTGGTGCTGCAGGTGCTGGAGCGGCGCACGGGCGTGGTCCAGGAGATGGTGGACGACGAGACGCTGCTGGGCTTCTCCGCCGAGGGGCCGCTGCTGACGGCGATGGGCGCGGGCTCGCTGGTGTGCGTGCCGATCGGCAACGGCGACGGCGCGCTGACGCTGGTGCGCGGGCACGACCGGTCGCCGTTCACGCTGGCGGATCTCGCGGTGCTGCAGGAGGTCGGGCTCCAGCTCGGCCTCGCGGTACGCGCCCAGAGCAGCTACCAGAGCCGTTCGCGGGCGGCGGACGCGCTGTCGGCGAGCGTCGCGCCGCGCAACCTGCCCGACGTGCCCGGTTACGAGGCGGCGGCCGTCTACCACCCGGGCTCGTCGGTGGGCGCGGAGTTCTACGACGTGTTCCCGGTCTCGAAGGGCTGGGGCTTCGCGCTGGGCGGCGCGGCGGGCAAGGGCGAGGAAGCGGCCTCGGTCAGCGCCATGGTGCGCGGCGGCCTGCGGGTGCTGAGCGCCTGGGAGTCCGATCCCGACCTGGTGATGCGCAAGGTCAACGAGGCGCTGGTGGCGCAGGGCACGGGCATGTTCGTGATGGCCGTGGCCGGGTTCGTCAAGGGGCGCACGCTGCGGATGTCGTCGGCGGGGCACCATCCCGCGGTGCTGCTGCAGCCCGACGGCGGCGTGCGTTACGCGGCCGGCGGCGGCGTGCCGCTGGGCATCTCGCCCGAGGCGGAGACGAGCGTGGAGACGCTGACGGTGGCTCCCGGGGAGACGCTGGTGCTCTATTCGGAGGGCCTGATCTCCTCCAGGAACGACCGGGGCGAGCCGTACGGCGAGGAGCGCCTGGCCGACGTGCTGGCCAGATGCGCAGGTCAGGAGCCCAGCGCGGTGGTGAAGGCGGTCGAGGAGGATCGCAACCTGTTCTCCGGTGGCCAGGTTTGGGACGAGATCGTGGTGTTCGCGCTGCGGGGTGTCTGAGTTGTGGGGGTTTGCGATCGCGGCAAAGCTGGGTATTCTCTAGGGCACAGCCTTTCCGTGCCTAAGACGCAGGCACACCTTCTGACGCTTTTCTCGTTGCTGAGGTGTGCCATGAATATCGCGATCGTCGCTTCCGCCGGAGGCAGCCAGCGCCACCGCCTTCTCGCCGTCGCCCGCGAGCTGGGCCGCGAGCACCACGTCACCATCTACTCCCGCCGTGACAACACCGAAGGCAAGCCCAAGACGAGGGTGGCCCCGGGTGTCACGCTGGAGCAGCTGGACGTGGGCCCGGCCAGGGACCTGCCCGCCGACGACGTGCTGCCCTACCTGAACGACCTCGGCGACCACCTCTCCAAGCGGTGGAACCACGACCGTCCCGACGTGATCCACGCCCACTCCTGGACCTGGGGCCTGGCCGCCGTGGCCGGCGCGCAGGGGCTGTCGGTGCCGGTGACGCAGACGTTCCACACCGTGGACACCGCGCACAAGGACGTCGAGCGCGCGCTCGGCCGCCGCGCCCGCGCCGTCATCGCCGGCTCGGGCGACGAGGAGTCCGCGCTGATCCGGCTCGGCGTGCCGCGCAACAACATCGCGATCGTCCCCCCGGGCGTCGACACCGAGCGTTTCCAGCGGCGCGGGCCGGTCGCCACGCGCGGCTCGCACAAGCGGCTGGTGCACGTCGGCCCGCTCACCCCCGACCGCGGCGCGCACACCATCGTGCGGGCGCTGCAGGGCCTGCAGGACGTCGAGCTGGTCATCGCCGGCGGCCCCGAGCCCGAGGACCTGGACGCCGACCGCGACGCCCGCCGCCTGCGCGTGCTGGCCGAGCAGCTCGGCGTGGCCGACCGCGTGACGCTGCTGGGCCAGGTCAAGCGCGCGGCCGTGCCGAAGCTCATGCGCAGCGCGGACGCCGTGGTGTCGGTGCCGCGCGAGGCCGCGAGCGGGATCGTCGCGCTGGAGGCCATGGCCTGCGGCGTGCCGGTCATCGCCTCCGCCGTCGGCGCGCACCTCGACTCCGTCATCGACGGCGTGACCGGCCTGCTGGTGCCGCCGGACCGCCCCGCCCGCACCGCGCGGCTGGCCCGCGAGCTGCTCCAGGACCCGACGCTGCGCACCGCGCTCGGCTACGCGGGCGCCGACCGGGCGCGCTCGCGCTACTCCTGGGAGCGGGTCAGCCAGGAGCTCGTCCGGGTGTACGAGGCCGCCTGCGCCTGACGAACGTCTCTCCGGCTCCGGCAGGGCTTCCCTGCCGGAGCCGTTCGCTTGCCCAGGAGGCTACGGGCGGCCCTCCTGGCGGCACAGGCGCGCGGCCTTGAGCCCCAGGTGGACGGCCAGGCGGTCGTCACCGTCCGACAGGTCGCGGCCCGCCAGGCGCTCGGCCTTGCCCAGCCGGTAGTAGAGGGTCTGGCGGTGGATGCCCAGCTCGGCGGCGGCCTTCTGGGCGTGGCCGCCCTGGTCGAGGTAGACCTCCACGGTCTGGGCCAGCTCGTCGTCCAGCGCCGCGACCTCGGCCGCCAGCTCGCGCAGGTCCGGCAGGCCGAGCCGGGCCAGCAGGCGGTGCACGCCCAGGTCCTCCCAGCGGGCGACGGGGGCGTACCGGGGGAAGTGCTCGGCGATGCGCAGCGCCTGGCGGGCCTCGCGCCAGCTCAGCCAGGCGTCGGCCAGGTCCGTACGGGGCGCGCCGACGCCGGCGGCGGTGCCGTACGCGCTCCGCACCGTCTGCGCCACCTCCCCCGCCAGGTGCGCGGGAGCGAGCAGGGCGACCGGCGAGCCGGGGCGGGCCAGCACCCCGCGCGGCAGCGTCCACAGGGCGGCGACCCGCTCCTGCGACTCGCGTACCGCGATGGCCGTGACCGGGCCGGTGATCGGGCCGGCCGCCTCGATGGCGGCCCCCGCGCGCTCCTCCGGGTCGGCCGAGAACAGCGCGAGCAGTCCCCGCCCGAGGTCGCTGCGGCTCCTGGCCTCCTGGGCGAGCGCGGCGGCGGCCCTCGCCACGAGCGGCGCGACCGCGGCCAGGCGTTCGTCGGTGAGCGCGCCGGAGTCGAGCAGCCACAGGTAGCCGTAGGTGACCTCACCGTGCCGCAGCGGCCAGCACACCCGGGCGAGGACCCCGAGCGCGGCGTCGGCCGGGATCCGCACGGGGCCGCCGGCGCGGGCGATGCCGTAGCGTTCGAAGTAGTCGCGCACCTCGCCGCTGGCCCGCCTGCGCAGGATCGACTCCTGGCGGACCGTGTCGATGTCGCCGTGCTGAGCGCCGTAGGCGAGCAGCCGGAACGAGCGGTCCTCCAGCGTGGCGGAGGCGCCCAGCCGGGCGGCGATCTCGTCCACGGTCTCTTGTAGGTCTGCCGCGTCATACATTTGTATGACAGCCTGCCACATGAGGCGTTACGCCCGTCAATGGACCCCTCTGACCTGCAATTTCTAAACTTGAACACATGCTCGGTCAACTGTTGCTCGCCGCTTCCAGGAGTGGCCTCGTCCGCCGCTCCGTGTCAGGCTTCCCGCTCACCAACAAGGTGGTCGAGCGGTTCGTCGCGGGCGAGAGCGTCGAGGAGGCCCGCGTCGCCGTCGAACGCCTCCGTGACGCCAACCTGGCCGTGACCATCGACCACCTCGGCGAGGAGACGCTCGACGCGGGCGCCGCCAAGGCCACCGCCGGCGCGTACATCACGCTGCTGGAGGCGCTGCGCCCGCTGGGGCTGGGCACGCGCGGCGAGGTGTCGGTCAAGCTGTCGGCCGTCGGGCAGCGGCTCGACGACGCCATGGCGCTGGAGCACGCCCGTGAGATCTGCGCGGCCGCCGCGCTCAACGGCTCGACCGTGACCCTCGACATGGAGGACCACACCACCGTCGACTCCACCCTCGGCATCCTGCGCAAGCTGCGCGAGGACTACCCGGAGACGGGCGTGGCCATCCAGGCGTACCTGTTCCGCAGCGAGGCGGACTGCCGCGAGCTGTCCGCCGAGGGCTCCCGCGTCCGGCTGGTGAAGGGCGCCTACCGCGAGCCCGCCTCGGTCGCCCACCAGGGCAAGGCCGAGGTCGACAAGGCGTACGTGCGATGCCTGCGGATCCTCATGGCGGGGAAGGGTTACCCCATGGTGGCGACGCACGACGACCGCCTGATCGCGATCACGGAGCTGCTCGCCGACCGTTTCGGGCGCTCGATCGGCGACCACGAGTTCCAGATGCTCTACGGAATCCGGACCGACCGGCAGGAGTCCCTGGCGGGCGCCGGACACACGGTCCGCGTCTACGTCCCGTACGGCGACGACTGGTACGGCTACTTCATGCGCCGCCTGGCGGAGCGCCCGGCCAACGTCGCCTTCTTCCTTCGCGCCCTTGGGGGTAAGTAGTAAATGGATGCCATCAGCAACGTCCCCGCGCCCGTGAACGAGCCGATCCACGGCTACGCGCCGGGCAGCGCCGAGCGGGCCGCGCTGGAGGACCGCATCAAGGAGCTCTCCGGGACCTCGCTCGACCTCACCATGACCATCGGCGGCGAGCAGCGGCTCGGCGGCGGCGCGCCCATCGACGTGGTGCAGCCGCACAACCATGCCTCCGTCCTGGGCCGTACCAACGACGCTACGGCCCAGGACGTGCGGGACGCGATCGACAACGCGCTCCAGGCGGCCCCCGCCTGGCGGGCGCTGTCGTTCGACGAGCGGGCGGCGATCTTCCTCAAGGCCGCCGACCTGCTCTCCGGGCCGTGGCGGGCCACGCTGAACGCCGCCACGATGCTCGGCCAGTCGAAGTCGGTGCAGCAGGCGGAGATCGACTCGGCCTGCGAGCTGATCGACTTCCTGCGCTTCAACGTGTCCTACGCCCGGCAGCTCTACGCCGACCAGCCGATCTCCTCGCCCGGCGTGTGGAACCGGATGGAGTACCGGCCCCTTGAGGGGTTCGTGCTGGCGATCACGCCGTTCAACTTCACGGCCATCGCCGGCAACCTGCCGGCCTCGGCCGCGCTGATGGGCAACGTCGTGGTCTGGAAGCCGTCGCCGACGCAGCAGTTCGCCGCGCACTTCACGATGCGGCTGCTGGAGGCGGCCGGGCTGCCTCCCGGCGTCATCAACATGGTCACCGGCAACGGCCAGGGCGTCTCCGAGGCCGCGCTCACCCACCCGGCGCTCGCGGGCGTCCACTTCACCGGCTCCACCGCGACGTTCCAGCACCTGTGGGCCACCGTGGGCCAGAACATCGCCTCCTACCACGCCTACCCGCGTCTGGTCGGCGAGACCGGCGGCAAGGACTTCGTGCTCGCCCATCCGTCCGCCGACCCGGCCGTGCTGTCCACGGCGCTGATCAGGGGCGCGTTCGAGTACCAGGGGCAGAAGTGCTCGGCGGCGTCGCGGGCGTACGTGCCGCGCTCGATCTGGAACCGGATGCGTGACGACTTCGTCGCCACGGCCGAGTCGCTGACCGTCGGGGACGTGACCGGCGACCTGTCGACGTTCATGGGGGCGGTCATCGACGGGCGGGCCTTCGCCAAGCACAAGGCGGCGATCGACCGGGCCCGCGAGTCCGCGGACATCGACCTGCTCACCGGCTCCTACGACGACAGCACGGGCTGGTTCGTCCGGCCGACGGTGCTGGAGTGCGCCGACCCGACGGACGAGATCTTCGTCAAGGAGTACTTCGGGCCGATCCTCGGCGTGCACGTCTACGACGACGGCGACTTCGACCGGGTGCTCGACCAGATGGAGGGCGTGGCGCCGTACGCGCTGACCGGCTCGATCATCGCGCAGGACCGGTACGCCATCGCCTCGGCCTCGGAGCGGCTGCGCTTCGCGGCGGGCAACTTCTACGTCAACGACAAGCCGACGGGCGCGGTCGTGGGGCAGCAGCCGTTCGGCGGCGCGCGGGCCTCCGGCACCAACGACAAGGCCGGGTCGATCTTCAACCTGATCCGCTGGGTGAACGCCCGCACGATCAAGGAGCTGTTCGTCCCGCCCACGGACCACCGTTACCCGCACATGGGCTGAGTCCCTGACCGTTCCGCGTCACCGAGCCCCCGGGGTGTTCCCCGGGGGCTCGTGGCGTAATGTGCAACGGTCGTGTCGTTGACGCCACGCCGCCGCCGCGACCAGCATGAAAGGCATGCAGCGGAGGATCGTGGTCGTCGTCTTCCCCGGCTTCCAGCTCCTCGACCTGGCCGGGCCCGCCGACGTGTTCGGCACGGCCGAGCTGGTCGTGCCCGGCTCCTACCGGGTCGAGGTGGTCGCGCCGCGCGCCGGTCTCGTGCCCGCGGGCAACGGCGTCACGGTCGCGGCGGGCGCCCTGGACGAGGTCGAGGGGCCGATCGACACGCTGATGGTGGCGGGCGGCCTGTCGGTGCCGCGGCACCTGGCGGACGCCGGGCTGGTCGGCGGCATCGCGGCGCTGGCCGGGGCGGCGCGGCGTACCGCGTCGGTGTGCAACGGGGCGTTCCTGCTGGCCGAGGCCGGCCTGCTGGAGCGCCGCCGGGCCACCACCCACTGGCTGAGCGCCGGCGAGCTGCGCGAGCGTTACCCGGACGTCGAGGTGGACGCCGACCCGCTCTACATCGAGGACGGCCGCGTGTGGACCTCGGCCGGGGTGCTGTCCGGGGTCGATCTCGCGCTGGCGCTCGTGGCCAGGGACCTCGGGCACGAGACGGCCGGGCGGGTCGCCCGTGGGCTCGTCGTCTACCTGCACAGGCCCGGCGGGCAGAGCCAGTTCAGCCTGCCGATGGCGGCGCTGACACCGCGCAGCGAGCCGCTGCGTGAGCTGCAGGCGTACATCGACGCCCACCCCCGCGCCGACCTCAGCGTGCCCGCGCTCGCCGCGCGGGCGGGCATGAGCGAGCGGCACTTCTCGCGCGTCTTCACCCGCCAGACCGGGCTCTCCCCCGGCCGGTACGTCGAGCGCAGCCGCGCCGACGCCGCCAGGCGGCTCCTGGAGACCACCGACCATCCGCTGGAGACGGTGGCCAGGCGGTGCGGGCTCGGGACGGCCGAGACGCTCTACCGCGTCTTCCGCCGCCACTGGCGGGTCTCGCCCGGCGACCACCGCCGCCGGTTCTCACCACCTAAGGAGCGTTGACGATGCATGTGGCCATCCCTCTCTACCCCCGGTTCACGGCGCTGGACGCGGTCGGGCCGTACACGGTGCTCGCCTTCGCGCCCGGCTGGCGGGTGACGTTCGTCGCGGCCGAGCCGGGCCCGGTGACCGACGACCGGGGCTCGCTCAGCCTCGCCGCCACCGCCTCCTACGACGACGTGCCCGATCCCGACGTGATCGTGGTGCCCGGCGGCCCCGGCACCTTCGACGCGCTCGCCGACGAGGCCCTGCTCGGCTGGATCCGGCGGGCGCACGGGCGTACGAGCTGGACGACGTCCGTGTGCAGCGGCTCCCTGCTGCTCGGCGCGGCCGGCCTGCTCGACGGCCTGCGGGCCACCACCCACTGGGCGGCGCTGGAGCTGCTGCGGGAGTACGGCGCGGAGCCGGCGAGCGAGCGTACGGTCGTCCAGGGCAAGGTGGTGACGGCGGCCGGGGTGTCGGCGGGCATCGACATGGCGCTGACGCTGCTGGCGCGGGCCACGGACGAGGAGACGGCGCAGACGGTGCAGCTCGCCATCGAGTACGACCCGCGGCCGCCGTTCGACGCGGGCTCGCCGCGTACGGCGCCGGCGGGCCTCGCCGACCGCGCCCTCCAGCTCATCGTCTGAGCCTCCCCGCGTTCGGGGCGGCTCAGGCCGGATCGTCCTCGGGAACGGCGCCCAGCGGCAGCACGTCGAAGTGGATCACCACGTGCCCGGCCGGCGGCTCACGTCCCTCCGCCGGCTGGGCCTGCCTGCCGTCCGAGACCGTCCGGTATCGCTCCAGCACCTCCAGCACCTGATCGCGCAGCTCGGCGGTCTCCTCCACGGTGAGCCGCAGCGACCGCCGCCCGAACCCGCTCGCCTCCACCCACTCCGCCGGCGCCCGTGACGCCCCCTGCCGCCATCTCGCCAGCTCGGCGCCCCGCTGGCGTACGAGGTCGTCCAGCAGGACCTCCAGGGCGCTGGCCGCCTCGGCGTCGGGCGGCGGGTCGCCGTAGCTGAAGCCGCCCGGCACGACCCGCCAGTATTTCTCCTTGCCCCGCCCCATCCCGGCCGCGACCTCGATCATGCCGTGCCTGGCGAGCTCCCTGAGGTGGTAGCTCGTCGCTCCGGTGTTCTCCCCGAGCAGCACGGCGAGGCCGGTCGCGGTCGCCGGGCCGCGCTCGTCGAGCAGCTCGTAGATGCGCAGTCGCAGCGGGTGCGCGAACGACTTCAGCGCGTTCGCGTCAAGCGTATGAGCGGAAAAGCCCTTGCTCTTCGTCACGTGCAAGCCTATCTTTGCAAAGAAACCTGTGCACACTTTTCCCTGTACGCTTCCCACCCTACTGGAGTGAGCCATGACCGGCCATGGCCTCGGGCGGTCCTTCGCCTTCCTGTGGTCCTCCACCGCGCTGTCCAACCTCGCCGACGGCGTGCTCAAGACCGGCGCGCCGCTGCTGGCCGTGTCGATGACCCGCTCCCCCACCCTGGTCTCCCTCGTGGGCGCGGCGGCCACCCTGCCCTGGCTGCTGCTCGCGCTGCCCGCCGGCGCGATCGCCGACCGCGCCGACCGCCGCCGCATCATGGCGACGGCGGGGGCCGTCAGGGCCGTGGCGCTGGCGGTCGCGGCGGTGCTGGCGGCGTCAGGGGCGCTCGATCTGTGGGTGCTGCTCGCGGCCGTGCTGGCGGCCGGGGTGGCCGAGGTCTTCGCCGACACCTCGGCGCAGTCCGTCCTGCCGATGACGGTGCCCGCCTCCCAGCTCACGCGGGCCAACGGCCGGGTGTTCAGCGCCCAGCAGATCGGCAACGAGTTCGCCGGCGCGCCCGTGGCCGGGCTCCTGGTCGGCCTGCTGCCCGCCGCCGTCTTCGGCGCCCCGGCCCTGCTGTACGCCGCCGCGGCGGCGCTCCTGCTCGGCATGCGGGGCACGTACCGTCCGGCCAGGAACACCACGCAGGCGGACGGGAGGTCGGTGTCGGGGCCGCTGCTGCGGGAGATCGGCGAGGCGCTGCGCTACCTGCTGGCCCATCGGGTGCTGCGCAGCCTGGCGATCACCGCGGGCCTGCTCAATCTCGCCAACTCCGCCTACTTCGCCGTCTTCGTCCTGTGGGCGGTGGGCGACGGCTCGGCGATCGGCCTGCCGCCGGAGGGATACGGCCTGATGATGACGGCCCTCGCCGCCGGCGCGGTGCTCGGCTCGCTGCTGGCCGAGCGCATCGCCGGAGCCTTCGGGGAGTTCCGCGCGCTGACGGCCTGCTGGCTGGCCAGCAGCGTGCTGCTCCTGGTGCCGGTCGTCGCGCCGTCCCCATGGGCGCTCTACCCGACCGCCGTGCTCTGGGGCGTCTTGGGAGGCGCCGCGAACGTGCTGGTGATCTCCACCCGGCAGCGGCTGATCCCGCCGGAGTTGCTCGGCCGGGTCAACTCCGCCTACCGGCTCATCGGCATGGGCGGCATGCCGCTGGGGGCGGCTCTCGGAGGCGTCGTGGCGGAGTTCGCGGGGCTCCCGGCCGTCCTGCTGGGGTCGATCGGCGTGTGTCTGCTCGGTGTCGGACTGGTGCGGCACGCCCTGCGGGATCGAATTTCTAGGCCCTTGACCAGCGACGCCGCACTTCCTGACATAACCAGATCACTGTAGGCACCCTATGGACTGTGTTGAAGTGACATGATTATCCCCGAGTCTGAGGGGATGGTATGCGGAAGATCGGCGGACGGTACCTCCTGCACGAGGAGGCCGGTCGTGGGGGTATGGGAGTCGTCTGGCGTGCGTTCGATCAGCTCCTCCACCGAACGGTGGCGCTCAAGGAGCTGACCTTGGCCGGTGAGGTCGAGATGGTACGCCGCCGGGTGCTGCGTGAGGCCAGGATGGCTGCTGGGCTGACGCATCCCAACATCGTCACGGTCCACGACCTCATGGAGGAGGGCGGCAAGCTCTGGATCGTGATGGAGTACCTCGACGGGCTCTCCTTGCACCAGCTGCTGTCGCAGGTCGGCACGCTCCCGGCGCAGTCGGTCGCGGCCATCGGGCAACACCTGCTCGCCGCGCTGCGCACCGCGCACCAGGCCGGGGTGCTGCACCGCGACGTGAAGCCCGCGAACGTCATGCTGACCGGCGACCGGGTGGTGCTGACCGACTTCGGCATCGCCACGGCCGAGGGCGACATCCGCATGACGACGTCGCGGCGGCTGCGCGGCACACCCGCCTTCATGGCGCCCGAGCGCCTGCACGGCGGCCCGGCCAGCAAGGAGGCCGACATGTGGTCCTTCGGCGCCACGCTCTACAGCGCGGTCGAGGGGCAGCCTCCTTACCCGGGGCAGGACGCGGCCACGGTCCTCGGCATGGCACGCAGCGGGCCCTACCCGCCGCCGCGCCGCGCCGGCGTGATGCGTCCCCTGCTCGAAGGGCTGCTGCACCACGACCCCGTACGCCGGTTCACCCCCGAACAGACGGCGGGGCTCCTGGCGGGCATGCGCGCCAGCGCCTACCAGGCGGCCATCTGACCGCCGGCACCACCTGACGCACCCGCCGACGGAGTGGAGAGTCGGCGGGTGGACCTCACGTGCCGACAGGATGCCGCTGGCGGTGTGCGCTTCGTACGGCCCCGGCATGGGAGTGGCGGGCGCGCCTCGCCCACTGACGACATGAAGGTGGCGGGGCACGCCTCGCCCACCAACGTTGTGGAGCCGGCGAGCCCGCCTCGCCACCGGGCGGTGTGGAGTCAGGGGACGCGCCTCGCCACCGGGCGGTGTGGAGTCAGGGGACGCGCCTCGTCACCGGGCGGTGTGGAGTCAGGGGGCGCCTCACACCAACGACATGGAGTTGGCGGGCGCGCCTCATCCACCAGAGGGATAGTGCCAGTAGGCACGCCTCGCCCTCGGGCGGTGTGTGGAGTCGGCGGGCGCGCCTCACCCACCCACGACTTGGAGCTGGCGGGCGTGCCTCACCCTTCGGCGGGATGGTGCTGGCGGGCACGACTCGCCCCCGACGGGATGGAGCCGGCGAGCGCGTGCCCTGCCCACCGCCCCACCGGCTTGCCGGCTTGCTGCCCCCGTGCCGCTGGGCGGCGCGGGCGTGGCGTCGGTCAGTCCTTCTGCGCGCGGGCGGCGGCTTCGGCGGCGTCCAGGGCGGCGGCCTCTTCCGGGGTCGGGGCGGTGCCGCCCAGGTGGGCGGGTTGCCACCACACGCCCGGCGTGATCTCCGGGTACGTCCGCTGCGCCCGGTCCACCAGCGTCGAGATGCGCTCGTGCAGGTCGAGCGTGTGCTTGTTGACGTCCTCGCCGCGCTTGGGGTACATCGGCTCCCCCACGAGGATGGTCAGCGGGATGTGGCGCTGGAGCAGTTTGCGGGGACGGCCCTTGGTCCAGAAGCGCTGGCTGCCCCAGAGGGCCACCGGGATGACCGGCACGTTCGTCGCCTGGGCCATGCGGATGGCGCCGTTCTTGATCTCCTTGACCGTGAACGAGCGGCTGATCGTGGCCTCGGCGAACACGCCGACCACCTCGCCGGCCTTGAGCATGCGCAGCGCGGTCGCGTACGAGCCCGCCCCCGCCCCCCGGTCGACCGGGATGTGGTGCATGCCGCGCATGAGCGGCCCGGAGATCCGGTGCTCGAAGACGTCCTGTTTGGCCATGAAGCGCACCAGCCGCCGGGCCGGGTGCGCGGCCCAGCCGGCGAAGATGAAGTCCAGGTAGCTGATGTGGTTGCTCACCAGCACCGCTCCGCCGCTCCGCGGCACGTTCTCGGTCCCCTCCAGGTGGAAGCGGATGTCGAGCGCGCGAAAGAAGGTCCGCGCGGCGGCGATCACCGGCGGGTACACGATCTCAGCCATGTCCAGAAGGTAGCAGCCGGATCAGGCAGGTCGGACGGTCGTCGGGAGACTGACCATGCCCCGGACGTTGCCGTGCGTGGTCCGTTCGATGCCCTCCTCGTGGATCTGGTAGTCGCGTGCGACCGCCTTGGTGAGCTCCTCCAGCGCGATCCGCCCCTCCAGGCGGGCGAGGGCGGCCCCGAGGCAGTAGTGGCGGCCGACGCCGAAGCTGATGGCGCGGGAGGTGTCACGGCCGAGGTCGTAGACGTCGGGGTCGGGGAAAATTTCCTCGTCGCGGTTGGCCGAGCCGATGAGCAGCCACATCTTGGCGTCGGGCGGCACGAGCACGCCGTGCAGCTCGGTGGGTCCGGTGAGACGGCGGGCGGTCACGTGCGCCGGCGTGTCGTAGCGCAGCGACTCCTCCACCCACTGCGGCACGCCGCCGTCGAAGGCGATGTCGCGCTGCCCGGGGTTGCGCCAGGCCCAGTACCAGGCCGCGCAGAGCAGGTGGGTCGTGGTCTCCGAGCCCGCCCCGATCAGCAGGAACAGGAACGCGACGATCTCCTCGTCGGTGAGGTCGCCGTCGGCGACGAGCGCGGAGACGAGGTCGTCGCGCGGCTCGGCGCGGCGCTGGGCGACGATGGAGGCGTAGTAGTCGCCGAGGGTCAGCAGGCTGCGGAGCCCCGATTCGGTCAGGGAGGTGGCGAGGTCGTTCTTGAGCAGGACGCTCTCGGTGCGCCGTACCTTGTGCCGCCGCGACGACGGCACGCCCATCAGCTCGGAGATCACGTCGAGCGGCAGCTTCGCGGCGAGGTCGGCGGCGAAGTCGAACGTGCCCTTCGCCAGCCCCTCCTCGATGTAGGCGCGGGCGATCTCGCGGATCATGGGTTCGAGCGCGGCGATCCGGCGGGGCGTGAACGCCCGGGACACGACGGCCCGCATCCGGGTGTGGTCGGGCGGGTCCATGGCCACGAACGACAGGTACGCCCGCGCCTGCGGCGTCCAGGCCCCGGGGTCGATCATGGGGCCGTGGTCACTGGAGTAGCGCGCGCTGTCCACGAGCGCGGGCGCGACGTCGGCGTGCCGCGAAAGGGCCCAGAAGCCGAGCTCCGGGTTGTGGTAGAGCGGGGCCTCGCGGCGTAAACGGGCGTAGACGGGGTACGGATCGTCGTTGATCGACGGGTCATAGGGGTTGTAGCTGACATCCACCCCGTCCACGCTACGACGCCCGCGCCTCGCTGGGAACGGGGCAGATCCGACGATCCGCTCGGGGGTCGGGCGGAGGCGGCCCTTGTAGGCTCGCCTCACGTGCCGACAGTGGGAGATCGGATGAAAAAGCTCATCAACTCGGCGAACTCCGTCGTCGCGGACGCGCTCAACGGCATGGCCGCGGCCCATCCGTCGCTGCGGGTGCGTGACCAGGTGGTCTACCGCGCCGAGGGGCCGCGCCAGGGCAAGGTCGGCCTGGTCTCGGGCGGCGGCTCGGGGCACGAGCCGCTGCACGCCGGGTTCGTCGGGTACGGCATGCTCGACGCGGCCTGCCCCGGCGAGGTCTTCACCTCACCGGTCCCCGACCAGATCATCGACGCCACGAAGGCCGTGGACGGCGGCGCGGGCGTGCTGCACATCGTCAAGAACTACACCGGCGACGTGCTCAACTTCGAGATGGCCGCCGAGCTGACCGAGGACGTCGAGGTGGCGAGCGTCCTGGTGGACGACGACGTCGCCGTACAGGACTCCCTCTACACGGCCGGCCGCCGGGGCACCGGCGCCACGCTGTTCGTGGAGAAGATCGCCGGGGCGCTGGCGGAGGAGGGCGCGCCGCTGGCCGAGGTGGCGGCGGTGGCGCGCGAGGTGGACGAGCGCAGCCGCTCGTTCGGCATCGCGCTCACCTCGTGTACGACGCCGCACGCCGGCAAGCCGACCTTCGACCTGCCGGACGACCAGGTGGAGCTGGGCATCGGCATCCACGGCGAGCCGGGGCGGGCCCGTGCGCCCATGGTGTCGGCGCGCGAGCTGGCCGGGGTGGCGATGGAGGCGGTCCACGGGGATCTGCCGCTGAGCGGCGACCTGCTGGTCATGGTGAACGGCATGGGCGGGACGCCGCTGATGGAGCTGTACGTGGTGTTCGCCGAGGTGGAGTCGTTCGTCAAGGGGAAGGGGGCGCGGGTGGCGCGGTCGCTGGTCGGCAATTACGTGACAAGTCTGGATATGCAGGGGTTTTCCGTCACGGTCTGCCGGCTCGACGACACGCTGACCCGCCTGTGGGACGCCCCGGTCGAGACGCCGGCGCTGCGCTGGGGGCGCTGATGTCCACTCCGGGCAACGGCGACGGCAACGGCGAGGGCGAGGGCAACGCGGGCGCCGGCGGCACGAGCGCGCGGGACGCGGGCACCGGCGAGGCGGGCGGCAGGCCGATGGACGCGGGGTTCTTCGTGGCGTGGTTCGAGGAGGCGGCCGGGCTGGTCCGGCGCGACCGCGACCGGCTGACCGGGCTGGACGCCGCCATCGGCGACGCCGACCACGGCACGAACCTCGACCGCGGGCTCACCGAGGTCGTCCAGGCCCTCGCCGGCGCGCCGCCCGAGTCGCCGGGGCAGGTGCTCTCCGTGGCCGGGGCGACGCTGATCAGGAAGGTGGGCGGCGCTTCGGGCCCGCTGTACGGCTCGGTGTTCCGGCAGATGGGACGCAGCATCGCGGAGCCGGTGACGCTGGCGGGGTTCGCGGCGGCGTTCGAGGAGGGCGTGGTGGCGCTGGAACGCCTCGGCAAGGCCGCGCTCGGCGACAAGACGATGGTGGACGCGCTGGTCCCCGCCTCGCGGGCGCTGGCACTGGCGCTGCGGGACGGCGTGGGGAGCCCGGAGGCGTTCGAGCTGGCGGCGCGGGCCGCCGCCGAGGGCGCGGCGGGCACGATCCCGCTGCAGGCGCGCAAGGGCCGGGCCAGCTACCTCGGCGAGCGCAGCGTCGGGCACGAGGACCCGGGGGCGGCGTCGTCCGCGCTGTTCATGGCGGCCCTGGCCACGGTGGCCGCGGGGACGGCGTGATGGTGGGCGTGGTGGTGGTGTCGCACAGCGCGGGGCTGGCGCGCGAGGTCGTGGCCCTGGTACGCGGCATCGCCGGCGAGGAGGTGCCCGTGGCGGCGGCCGGAGGCACCGAGGACGGCGGGCTCGGCACCAGCCTGGACCTCGTCGAGGCCGCCGTACGCGAGGTGGACCAGGGCGACGGCGTGCTGCTCGTGCCCGACCTCGGCAGCTCGGTGCTGACCGCCCGGCTGCTGGAGGAGCCGGGCCGGATCGTGGTGGCGGACGTGCCGTTCGTGGAGGGCGCGGTCGCGGCGGCGGTGATGGCGGGCACCGGCATGCCGCTGTCCGACGTCCTGGCCGCCGCCGACGAGGCCCGCACCGTCCGCAAACTGTGACGACACCCCCGGCGGCGAGGAGCGGTGGCTGGGTCAGTGGCCCTTGAAGGCCTCCTCCAGCCACCACGACCCCCGGTCGCGGGTCACCTTGGCGTGGACGAGCAGCGGCCGGTCGCGCGGCCCCTTGAGCCACTCCGCCACACCGCCCAGATCGGCCTCCCGCGTGACGGTCACGGCGGCGAAGCCGTACCCGCGGGCGATGGCGGCCAGGTCGGCGGGCGGGAAGGTGACGGTGTCCAGCGGGTGCCCGTGCGGGCCGAAGTGGTGGACCTCGGCGCCGTACGCCTCGTCGTCGTAGACCACGACCACCATCGGCAGGCCCAGCCGGACGACGGTCTCCAGCTCGGCGGCGCCCATGAGCGCGCCGCCGTCGCCGAGCGCGGCCACCGGCAGCCGGTCGGGGCGGGCCACGGCCGCGCCGATCGCGGTGGCCAGGCCGAGTCCGATCGACTGGAACGCCTGGGTGAAGCAGAACCCGTTCTCGTCGGGGACGTCGAGGAACATCGACGGGTAGCCCATGAAGTTGCCGCTGTCGACGGCGACGACGCGCTCGGCGGGGAGGAGGTCGTCCAGGCCGATGGTGAGCGTGCGGGGGTCGATGCGGCCGCCGTCGCCCTGGTCCTCGTACGGGACCGCCCGCCATCGGCCCTCGGCCCGGATCCGGCCCTCGACGGCGGCCGAGCGGTAGCCCGCCGCGGCCGGGACGAGGCCGGTCAGCGCCGTGGCCACGACGGCCGCGTCGCCCGTGACGCCCAGGTCGACGGGCACGTGGACGCCGATCGCGGCGGGGTCGAGGTCCACCTGGACGACCTGGCCGTCGGCGGGGACGAGGGAGCCGTGCCGGGTGGTCCACATGTTGAGCGCGCAGCCCCAGCCGACGACGAGGTCTGCTCCCGCGATCAGCTCGGCGGCCAGCGGGGTGGCGAAGCCGCCGGACACGTCCAGGTCCCACGGGCTGCCCCGGAACAGGCCGCGGGCGACGGCCGAGGTGGCGAGGAGGGCGCCCGTCCGGTCGGCGAGCGCCTCCAGCTCGCGCCGCGCGTGCCGGGCGCCCCGCCCGGCGATGAACACCGGGCGCGACGCCCCGGCCAGCACGCGGGCGAGCGCGTCCATCTCGGCCGCGAGCGGCAGATCCCCCTCGCCTCCGTCTGGAGCGGGCCAGCCGGCGGCGACCGGCGCGGCCGCCCCGGCTCCGCCGGCTGCGGACCCCGCCGCCGACTCGGACCCGGCGGCCCACCGCGAGGCCGGGCCGGACCCCGCCGCTGACTCGGCTCCGCCGGCCCGCCCCGAGGCCGGGCCGGATCCCGTCGCCGACTCGGCTCCGGCCCGTCGCGAGGCCGGGCCGGATCCAGGGGTGGCGGGGCAGGGCTGGGACTGGACGTCGAGGGGCAGGCTCAGCAGGACCGTGCGGCGCTGCTCGACCGCGATCCGGTACGCCTCCTCCGCCCGCCCCCACGCCTCCTCCCCCGACGTGACCCGCATCGCCACCGCGCCGACGGCCGCCACCAGCGCGTCCTGGTCGATGTGGAAGTTGGAGCGGCGGTCGGTGGCCTCGCCGGCGAGGACGACGAGCGGCGTGCGGCTCTTGGCCGCCTCGGCGATGCCGGTCACGGCGTTGGTGAGGCCGGGCCCCTGGTGCACGGACAGGACGCCGGCCCGCCCGCTCATCCGCGCGTAGGCGTCGGCCATGGTCGCCGCGCCGCCCTCGTGGCGGGCCGCGACGAACCGCGCCCCCGCCGCGACCAGCGCGTTGGTGACGTGGAAGTTGCCGCTGCCGACCACGCCGAAGACGGCCTCGACGCCGCACGCGGCGAGGGCGCGGCCGACCGCCTCGGCGACGTTCACCGTTCGACCAGGGCGAGGACGCGGACGGGGCTGCCGGAGCCGCCGAGGATGGGCAGCGGCGGGGCGACCACCACGGCGCCGGTCACCGGCAGGCGGTCGAGGTTGCGGAGCTGGGTGAGGCCGTACTTGCCGGCGCCGAGGAGGAAGGCGTGGCAGGGGAAGGGCGGGTCGAAGGAGTGGGCGGCGCCGGCGTCGGTGCCGACGGTCTCGACGCCGAGGCCGAGGATCGGGGTCTCGGCGGCCAGCCAGGCGGCGCACTCGGCGGAGATGCCGGGCGTGTGGGAGCCGGTCTCGTCGGCGTTGTGGAAGGCGGCCTGGTCGCTCGCGCGGGCGTCCCAGCCGGTGCGGTAGAGCAGCCAGCCGCCCTCGGGAAGCGGCCCGTTGGCGCGTTCCCATTCCTTGACGTGGTCGATCTGGAGGAGGAAGTCGGGGTCCTTGGCGGCTTCGTCGGCCATGTCGAGCACGACGGCTGGGGCGACCAGCCGGGCGGCGGGCACCTGGGAGACGTCCTCGCCGTCGCGGCCGGTGGCCCAGTGGATGGGCGCGTCGAAGTGCGTCCCAGTGTGCTCGCCGGTATGAAAATTATTCCAATACCAGGCGGGGCCGCGGTCGTCGTAGCGGCTGATCTCCTCCAGCCGGAACGGGATCGTGTTGCCGAACGGCTCGGGGAGCTGGAGGATCGGCGTCTCGGCCGAGAGCGGCGCGGTGAGGTCGATCACCTCGATGGCGCCGTTGCGCACGCTGTCCATGAAGCTTTTCAAGACCGACATGTCATCCTCCTCGATGTGGCTGAGCGCATCCTCCTACGCCCGCCGCACCGCCGCAAACACCCCGGACCCGGAACCCGCGGGGGCTCAGCCCTTCAGCCCGCTGAAGCTCATCGTGGCCACGAAGTGCCGCTGGGCCAGGACGAACGCGGCCACGAGCGGCAGCACGGCGACCACGTTCCCCGCCATGAGCGCCGACCACTCGGTGTGCCGGGCGCCGGCGAAGGTGGCCAGGCCGAGTTGCAGGGTGTAGTGCTCCTCGGAGGAGATGGCGATGAGCGGCCAGATGAGGTCGTTCCACGAGCCGAGCAGCGTGAAGACGACGAGCGTGGCCAGCGCGGGCCGGGCGAGCGGCAGCACCACGCGGACGAACACGCCGACCCGGCCGCACCCGTCGATGGTGGCGGCCTCCTCCAGCTCGCGCGGCAGCGACAGGAAGAACTGCCGCATGAGGAAGACGCCGAACGCCGAGGCCAGCCAGGGCACGATGGCCGCGCCGAGGGTGTCGATGAGGCCGAGGTTCTTGAACAGCAGGAACGTCGGGATCATCAGCACCTGCGTGGGCACCATGATGGTGGCCATGAGCGCGGCGAAGGCGACCCCGCGGCCACGGAAGCGCAGCCGGGCGAAGCCGTAGCCGGCCAGCGAGCACAGCACGACGTGCCCGAGCACGGCCGCGACGGCCACGATCACCGTGTTGACCAGCCAGCGCGGGTAGTCGTCCTCGGTGAGGATGCGTTCGAAGCCGGCCAGGGTGGGGTGCTCGGGCCACAGCTTGGGCGGGTAGCTGTTGATGTCGGTGTCCGGCATGAACGCGGTCAGCACCATCCACACCAGCGGCGCCACGAACAGCAGCGCGGCCGGCATGAGCACGAGGTGGGCCAGGTGCCGGGGCTTGAGGTGCTTCATCGCGCGCTCCTCCACAGGACGGCGCCCGACACGGCGAGCGTGACGAGGAACAGGACGTAGGCGATGGCGGTGCCGTAGCCGGAGTGGAAGAGCTGGAACGCCTGCCGGTAGAGGTAGAACACGACGGTGGTCGTGGAGTCGAGCGGCTGGCCCTTGGTGGTGGTGTAGACGAGGTCGAACAGCTGCAGCGCGGTGATCGTCTGCCAGATGACCAGGAAGACGGTGGCGGGCCTGAGCTGCGGCAGGATGACGTGGCGCAGCACGTGCCGGCCGCTGCCGCCGTCCACGCGGGCGGCTTCGACCAGCTCGCGCGGGATGTCCTGGAGCGCGGCGAGGTAGACGACGGCCGGCATGCCGACGCCGCCCCAGACGGAGATGAGGACCAGCGTGAGCATCGCCTGGTCGGGGTCCTGGAGGAAGCCCATCGCGGGCAGGCCGACGGCCTTGAGCGCGGCGTTGACGATGCCGAAGTCGGGGTCGAAGACGAAGTTGGCGAGGATGCCGGTGGCGGCGGCCGAGACGACGTACGGGACGAAGAAGCAGGTGCGGTAGAAGCCGATGAGGCGGATGCGCAGGTTGAGCGCGAGCGCCAGCACGAGCCCGAGCGCGACCGAGCCGGGCACGAACAGGACGGTGTAGAGGAGGGTGTGCCCGGTGGCCGCGGCCAGCTCGGCGTCCCCCATCAGGTCGGCGTAGTTGCGCAGGCCCACGTAGGAGCCGCCGGTGAGCAGGTCGCCGTCCTGGAGCGACAGCAGCAGCGCCCACACGGCGGGGAAGAGGCTGAGCCCGACGATCACGAGCGTGGCGGGCAGGACGAAACCCCACCCGGTGAGGTGGGGCAGCCACCGGGCGCGCCGCGCCGCCCGGTGGGCTGCCACCTCCGCCGTGACGACGGTCATCGCCGGGGTCATCGCGAGCGCTCCAGCACCCGGTCCCCTTCGGTGGCGGCCTTGGCGAGGGCCTCCTGCGCGGGCGTGCCGCCGACCAGGGCCTGCGCGATGGCGTTGCCGACCTTCTCGGAGAACTCCGGGTACGACGCGAGCTGCGGCCGCGCCTTCTCGGCGTTGTCGAGGTTGGCGGTGAAGACGTCGATGCCGGGGAAGTCCTCGGTGAACTTCCGGTACGCGGGCAGCTCCGTGGTGGCCTTGCGCACCGGCAGGTTGCCGAGGGCGAGCGTCCACCGGGCGTCCTGCTCGGGGCGGGTGAGCCAGGTGAGGAAGTCGGTGGCGGCCTTGGTCCGGCGCGCGCCGTTGTCGAAGACGACCCAGTTGTCCGGCCCGGCGATGGTCTGGTGGTCACCGTTCGTGCCGGGAAGGATCTGGACCCCGTAGTCGACCTTGTGGTCGATGATGTCGAACAGCGCCCACGGTCCCGCGATGACCATGCCGACCTTACCGCTCTGGAACAGCGGCAGGAACTTCTCGCCGTTCTGGTCGAGGTAGACCGACTTGTCCTGGCGGGCCATGGCGCTCCACAGGTCGAGCGCCGCGACGGCCTGCGGGGTGTTGAAGGCGGACTTCCTGCCGTCGGGGCTGAGGATCTCGCCGCCCTGCTGCCACAGGTGCGGCCAGAAGCGCCAGACGGTGTCCTCGTTGCCGGTGACGGGGTAGGCGGTGCCGTAGACGCCGCCGCCGGTCAGCTTCTTCGCCGCGGCGCGGAAGTCGTCCCAGGTCCAGTCCTTCTCGGGGTACGCCACGCCGGCCGCGTCGAACAGCTTCTTGTTGTAGATGACGGCGAGGTTGTCCACGATGGCGGGGATGCCGACGACCTTGCCGTCCACCTCGGAGACGGCCCGCTCGGACGGCCAGAAGTCGTCCCAGCCGAAGCCGGGCGCCTTCACGGTGGCGGTCAGGTCGTGGACCTTGGGGGTCTTGGCGAGGACAGGCGACCACGTGCCGTACATGTAGACGATGTCGGGCGCCTTGCCGCCGGCCAGGACCGCCTGCACCTTCTGCAGCATCTCGTCCACGTTGGTGGTGCCGACCGCCGGGACGATCTTGACGTCCGGGTGGGCCTTGCCGTACTCGGCGGCCAGCTCCTCGATGACCTTGGCCTGGCTCTCGACCTGGCCGTGCCACCAGGTGATCTCGATGGGGCCGCTCTCCTGCCCGGCGCCGCCCCCGCCGCAGGCCGTCAGCAGCCCGGCGGCGAGCACGAGGACGGCCGCGCCCGCGCGCGCCCTCATCGCAGGGACTCCGGCAGGAGGCCGGCGTGGGCGGCGAGCAGGTCGTCGCAGAGCGCGTCGATCTGGCCGGCGGTGAGGGAGGCGGCGGTGTTGGGGTCGGCCATCATGGCGTGCCGCACGTGGTCGCGGCGGCCCTCGACGGCGGCCCGCACGGTCAGCTCGTTGACGTTGACGTAGGCGCGGTTGAGCGCGGCGCACTGCGGCGGCAGGTCGCCGACGGCCATCGGGCGGACGCCGAGCGCGTCCACGGTGCACGGCACCTCGACCACGGCGCCGGACGGCAGGTTGCCGATCAGGCCGGTGTTGGGGACGTTGCCGTAGACGACGCGGGGCGCGCCGGTGACGATGCTGTGGATGATCTGCGGGGCGTATTCCATCGTGCCCTCCACGGTGATCGGCCGGCCCGCGCGGAGCGCGTCGCGGGTGGCCTCGTACTGGCGGACGTTCTCCTCGCTGATGGCGAGGTAGGCGTCCACGGGGATGCGCAGGCGCTCGATCTCGTCCTCGTGGTGCAGGTACCAGGGGACGTACTCGGAGGAGTGCTCGCTGGTCTCCGTCGGGTAGAAGCCGAGCCTGCGGTACATGTCCACGCGCACCCGGCGGGCCAGCTCGGGGTCGCGCGCGACGGCCTCGTCCAGGCGGGGGTAGAGGCTCTCGCCGCGGTGCTCGAAACGCAGCATCCACGACTGGTGGTTGACCCCTGCCGCCAGGTACGACACCTCCTCGTACGGCACCCCGACGAGCTCGGACAGGTCGTGGGCGGTCCAGTAGATCGAATGACAGAGCCCGACCACGTTGCGGACGGGCGTGGCGGCGGCCAGGTACCAGACGTTCATGGCCATGGGGTTGGTGTAGTTGAGCAGCCAGGCGTCCGGGCAGACCTCGGCCATGGTCCGGCCGATGAGGTCCAGGGCGGGGAACGTCCGCAGCGCGCGGAAGATCCCGCCCACGCCGATGGTGTCGGCGATCGTCTGGCGCAGCCCGTAGCGGGCCGGCAGCTCGAAGTCGACGCGGGTGGCGTCGATCATGCCGACCTGGATCATGTTGATCGCGAAGTCGGCGCCCTCCAGCGCGCGGCGCAGGTCGAGGCTGGAGGAGATCGTGACGGGGCGGCCGGCGGCGATGACCCGGGCGGCGGCCTCGGCGGTCTCCAGGCGTTCGGGGTGGATGTCGTGCAGTGCCACCTCGAACTCCCCGAGTCCGGGGAGGACGACCAGGTCGGCCAGGAGGCCCTGGGTGAACTCGACGCTGCCGGCGCCGATGAAGGCGATTTTCACAGTTCCTTCCAGGTGGGCTGGGCGGCGGTGCCGCCGGCGGCCCGGGTCGAGAGGGATCCGCAGGTCACCGCCACGCGCAGGCATTCGCGCAGGTCAAGCCCGCGCAGCCGGGCGGCGACGAGGCCCGCGTTGAAGCTGTCACCGGCTCCCACGGTGTCCACCGGCTCCATGGGGACGGCGGGGACGCGGACGGTCCGGCCCGCCTCCCAGGCGAGCGCGCCCTCGGCACCGTCCTTGACGGCGACGAGCGGGCCGAGCGCGCCCAGCCGGGCGGCGGCCTCCTCGACGGACGGGGGCTGCTCGGCGGACGGCGGGTGCGGGTGCGGGGTGGCGAGGCGGGCGGCGATCGCGACGGCCTCGGCGGCGTTGGGGAGGAAGACGTCCACCTCCGGGAGCACGCCGGCCAGGCCGTCCCACGTGCCCGCGGGGTCGTCGTTGGTGTCGAGCGACGTGCTCGCGCCGCTCGCGCGCTCCTCCGCCAGGAGGCCGGGCAGACCGGCCGCCAGCGCCGGTTGCAGGAAATAGGAGGACACGTGCACGTGGCGGGCGAGGCCGCGCGGCACGTCGTCCGCGGTCAGGTCGGGCAGGCAGCCGGGCGAGGTGAGGATCGCCCGGTCGTGGCCGTCGGCGAGCACCACGGTCATGGCCGTCGGCGTGGGGCCGACGACGCAGTGCGTGACGTCGACGCCGCGCGCGGACAGGGCATCCAGGACGAACCGCCCGGCGGCGTCGTCCCCTACCCGTCCCGCGAACGCCACCCGCAGGCCGAGGCGGGCGGCCCCGCACGCGGTGATCGCCCCGGAGCCGCCGAGCACGAGGTCGCCGCCGGAGACGAGTTGCTCGCGCTGGCCGTAGGCGAGCCGCCTGGGCGCGCCGGAGAGCACCACGTCGGGGTTGGCGTCGCCGATGACCAGCAGGTCGAACGCGGGTGCCAGAGCAGATGGGTCGGATGGGGAGGGGCGCATGTCACTCCTCGCGAACGTACGGTTCGGGACAAGTGGCGCTGCGCGCTGTTCCGCACTCTCCGATCCGCGCCCGTGCCGGGGGCGCCGGAGTGGCGTGGCCCATAACCGTAGGACGTCACGCCAGCACGCTCGACCGTGCCTCCCTCCTGGTTGCCGATAGAATTGCGCGTTCTTGCTCTTTTGTCCAGAGTTTGGCGCACCAAATAATCATGCGCGGGTCCATTCCGCGCAGCCGCCGGTCGAGAACGCCTTGTCGGTCGGCTCGATGGTGACGGTGGCGGGGCCGGTCGGCATGCCCGAGGTGATGACGTCGTCGAGGCTTGCGGCGGTGCTGCGCATCCTGGCCCAGAAGCACATGGAGAAGCCGGACGTCGGGCCGGTGGTGCGGTAGGTGCCGGGCTGGATGTCCGTGCCGACGACGAGGGTGCGGAGGGAGGCGGGGTTCACGCCGGTCCCGGCGGACGCGCCGCCGCTCGGCACGACCCCAGGCCCAGGGGTGGTCGACCCGGTGGTGGGCCCAGTGGTCGACCCGGTGGTGGGTTCGGTGGGCTGGGTGGCGAGCGGGTCGGCGGCGGGGGTCTCAGAGGTGGAGGGGGGATCGGTGCCCTCGACGGTCACCGTCACGGCCGGCTCGGGCTCGGCGTCCGCGTCGCCGTCGGTGCCGGCCGCGCCGAAGCCCACGAAGACGCCCAGCAGGAAGCCCAGCAGCGCGGCGAGCCCCGACACCAGCAGGATGATCGGCGGGCTGCTGGTCGCGCGCGGGTAGTCGGGTAAGTATCCGGGGGGAGGCGGCGGCCCGTACGTCACGGGTCCCAGCGTCCCATCCCTGTCAACGGTGCAGGTAGTCGACGAGCGACGCCTTCTCCGTCTCCAGCTCCTCGATGGCGCTCTTGACCACGTCGCCGATGCTGACGATGCCCGCCAGGCGGCCGTTCTCGACGACCGGCATGTGACGGAAGCGCTGCTCGGTCATGATCTGCCGCAGCGCCTCGACGTTCTCACCGGGCCCGACGGTCTGCACGTCGGTGGTCATGATGGCGGAGACCGGCTCCTCCAGCACGCCCGCGCCGCGCTCGTTCAGATGGCGGACCACGTCGCGCTCGGAGGCGATGCCCTCGATGGTGAAGCCGTCGGTGGAGACCACCACCGCTCCGATGTTGTGCGCGGCGAGCTGCGCGAGCAGCGCCCGGACGGACGCCGTCGGCGGCACGGTCGTCACCCGGCTGCCTTTGACGCGCAGGATCGTCCCGATGAGCATGTGGCATCACCTCTGCCTCGGTGTTCCTTCTCCTGCCCCAAGGCAAACAAGCCGGTGGGGAGCCCGTCAACCCGTCCCGTAGGCTGCTTGCCGGACCCGCTCCATTACCTGTACCGATTCATCACTTGACCAGGGACACAGTGAGATGACCGAGCCGCTGAACATCGGAAGCCATGACCTGCCCGTCACCGACGAACTTGCCGCCTTCATGCGGACGGGCTGGGCGGACACCCGGCGCACCGACGTGACGGCGCTGCCGATCGCGCCCTGGGCGGCCAAGCGCCGCGCCGCGCTCGCCTCCCGCTTCCCCGGCGAGCGGCTGGTGATCCCCGCGGGCACGCTCAAGGTGCGCAGCAACGACGCCGACTTCCGGTTCCGTCCGCACAGCGCGTACGCGTACCTGACCGGCGCCGGCGAGCCCGACGACGTGCTGGTGATCGAGCCGTCCGGCGAGAGCGTGCTCTACCTGCGTCCCCGCTCACCGCGCGCCGAGGGCCAGGAGTTCTACCGCGACCGCCGCTACGGCGAGTTCTGGGCCGGCCGCCGCCCCGACCTGGCCGAGGCCGCCGAGCTCTACCAGGTGGAGTGCGCGCACATCCGCGACCTCGACCTCGGCCGCGACCTCGACCGGCCGGCCCGGGTGCTGCGCGGCGTGGACCCGTCGGTGGACGCCCGCGCGCCGCGCGGCGGCGGCGACGCCGAGCTGGAGACGTTCCTGTCGGAGATGCGGCTGGTCAAGGACGAGTGGGAGCTCGGCGAGCTGCAGCACGCCGTGGACGCGACCGCGCGCGGCTTCGAGGACGTCGTGCGGGCCCTGCCCCAGGCGCTGGCCCACCCGCGTGGCGAGCGTTACCTGGAGGGCGTGTTCGGGCTGCGGGCCCGCCTCGAGGGCAACGCGATCGGCTACGAGAGCATCGTCGCCTCCGGCGCGCACGCCTGCGTGCTGCACTGGATCCGCAACGACGGCCGGCTCGACAGGAACGACCTGCTGCTGCTGGACGCGGGCGTCGAGAGCGACACCCTCTACACGGCCGACGTGACCCGCACCTTCCCCCTGTCCGGGCGCTTCACGCCGGCGCAGCGGCAGGCGTACGAGCTGGTGTACGAGGCCCAGAGCGCGGCCATCGCCACGCTGCGTCCCGGCGCCCGGTTCCGCGAGTTCCACCTCGCGGCCATGCGGGTGATCACCGAAGGGCTGCGCGACTGGGGCCTGCTGAAGGGCTCGACCGACGAGCTGATGGAGACCGGCCTCTACCGCCGCTACACGCTGTGCAGCAGCGGCCACATGCTCGGCCTGGACGTGCACGACTGCGCCCGCGCCCGCAGCGAGGTCTACCTGGACGGCGTCCTGGAGGAGGGCCACGTGCTGACCGTCGAGCCGGGCCTGTACTTCCAGCCGGACGACCTGACGCTGCCCGAGGAGCTGCGCGGCATGGGCATCCGCATCGAGGACGACCTCACCATCACTGCCGACGGGGCCGTGCTCATGTCGGCCGCGCTCCCCCGCCACCCCGACGAGATCGAGTCGTGGATGAGCGGCCTGGCGTAACGAAGCGGCCACGTTTCCGCCGGGGCTGACAAGGCACGGCCGGCGCCTCATCGCTTTCCCGCAAATTCTGAACGAAGCGTCGACTACTGGACAACCCGTCAGTAGGGTGGCTGATCCGTAGGCGGCGGAGGTGGTCAGCGCATGGCCGTGCCCGGATTCGTGGGGCGCAAGGCCCGCTCGATGCTCGGGCAGGTCGGCGATCTGTTCGTCATCGCCCTGGAGGGCCTGCGGCGCAGCTGGGACGTCAAGAGCTGGTGGTGGGAGTTCGTCGACCAGTGCTGGTTCCTCGCCCGCGTCACCAGCGTCCCGGTGCTGCTGGTCTCCCTGCCGCTCGGCGCGACCGTGGCCCTCCAGGTGGGCGAGCTGGCCTGGCAGCTCGGCGCCGGCTCGGCCACCGGGAGCGCGGTGTTCGTCGGCCTCATCCGCGAGGTGGCGCCGCTGGCCAGCGCGCTGCTGATCGCCGGGGCCGGCGGCAGCGCCATGACCTCCGACATCGGCGCCCGGCACATCCGCGACGAGCTGTCGGCCATGGAGGTCATGTCCGTCAACCCGATCCACCGCCTGGTCACGCCGCGCATGTGGGCGGCCAGCACGATCGCGGTGTGCCTGTGCCCGCTGGTCATCCTGGCGGGCGCGAGCGGCGGCTACTTCTTCAACGTGGTGGTGCAGGGCGTCACGCCCGGCGCGTACTTCGACGGGGCGCTGTCCCTGGTGGTCTCCTCCGACCTGTACGTCACGCTGTTCAAGGCGTGGATCTTCGGCTTCATCGCCGCCGCCGTCGCCTGCTACAAGGGCATGACCTGCGCGACCAGCCCGGTCGGCGTGGGGCGGGCGGTCAACCAGGCGACCGTGGTCACGTTCATGCTGGTGTTCGCGTTCAACTACGTGATCTCGGCGGTGTACTTCCTCGCCTATCCCCCGAGGTCCCTGTGATGGTGTCGCGGACCGCGGGTCTGCGGCTCGCCCACCGGGGGCGGGATCTCGCCGAACGGTTCGCCGGGCTGGCGGACTGGCCGCTGTTCGTGGGGAAGGTGCTCTTCTACTGCGTGCGCGACGTCGTCCTGCGGCTGCGTTACGTCAAGGTCGTCATCCGGCAGGTCAGCGACGTCGTGGTGGGGGTCGGGGCGACCGTCATCGGCGGCGGCATGGTGTTCGTGGTGTTCACCATGGCGTTCGTCGTGGGCGCGACCGTCGGCCTGCAGGGCTACCAGGGGCTGCAGGCCATCGGCGCGGAGTCGTTCATGGGGCTGGTCGGCAGCTTCGCGAACGTCCGCGAGATCACCCCCATCATCGCGGCGACGGCGCTCGCGGCGCAGGTCGGCTCGTCGTTCACGGCCGAGCTCGGCGCGATGCGGATCTCGGAGGAGATCGACGCGCTGGAGGTGATGGGCATCAACGCCTTCACCTATCTCATCTGCACCCGCGTGGTGGCGGCGTTGCTGGCGCTCGTGCCGATCTATCTGATCGCGTTGTTCGCCAGCTTCTTCGCCACCCGGCTCATGTGCACGGCGTTGTTCGGGCTCGCGCCCGGCGTCTACGACTACTACTTCTATCTGTACCTGCCGGTCAGCGACATCCTGTTCAGCGTCGCCAAGGTCGGCGTGTTCGCCTTCGCGGTCATCGTGATCCACTGCTACCACGGCTACCACGCCACGGGCGGGCCGGTGGGCGTGGGGGTGGCGGCGGGCCGTGCCATCCGCCAGTCGATCGTCACGATCGTGCTGCTCAACCTGCTGCTGTCGTACCTGTTCTGGGGCGGCGGCGGCAACATACCGCTGACGGGGTGAGCCGGTGGCCCGATTCGAACTTCCCCTCGCCGCCCGGGTGGGCATCGCCTTCGCCGTGCTCGCCGTGCTGGCCGCGACGGGGGTCGTCGTGGTGCGCACGGCCACCGAGGCGGCCGGGACGCGGATCGACGCGGTGTTCGCCCGCGCCGGGCAGGGCCTGGACACCAACTCGCCGGTCAAGATCCGCGGCATCACGGTGGGCGACGTGACCGGCGTCTCCCTCGACGCCAAGGGCCGCGCCGTGGTCACCATGCACGTGCGGCCGGAGGTGCGGGTGCCGGCCTCCGCGTCCGCCTCCGTCGAGCCCAGCTCGGTGTTCGGCCCCAAGTACGTCGCCCTCGTCCCCGGCCCTGACGAGGCCACCGGCCCCTTCCTCGCCTCCGGCGCGGTCATCACGAACACCACGGGACCGCTCGACCTGTCCGACACGCTCGGCGCCGCCTACCGCGGCCTCGACGCGATCGACCCGCGCGAGGTCACCGTCATCGTCCACACCCTGGCCCGCGGCCTGGACGGCGAGGGCGGCAACCTGCGCGAGCTGATCGGCGACGCCGGCACCCTCGTCGGCGTGGCCCACCGCCGGCGCGACCTCGCCCGGCGGTTCCTGCGCGACACCGCCGCGCTCGGCACGGCCCTGTCGGACAAGGGCGACGAGCTGGTCTCGATCTCCTCCGACGTCAACGTCATCACCCCCGACCTGCTGAGACGCGCCGACAAGGTACGCGCCCTGCTGGAGGAGACGACCTCGATCGCCGAGCAGGGCGCGCACGGCCTGTGCGCGCACCGCCAGGACCTGCGGGCCGGGGTGCACTCCGCCGAGCGGGTGGCCGCGCTCATCTACGCCCAGCTCGGCCTGGCCGGCGACGGCGTACGCGGGCTCAACCGGCTGCTCGACCTGCTCAACGAGCTCGTCGAGGCCCCCGGCCCTGGCGGCAGGAACCAGCTCCAGGTGGAGGCGTTCGTGGAGACCGACGTCTGCGAGCTGTTCGTCGGCGCCTGCGGCCCGACCGACGGGAGGCGCTGAGATGGGCGTCTCCGCCGAACGGGCCCGCCGCCGCTGGACGTTCCTGCGCTTCGCGCTGTTCCTCGGGCTGACCGTGACGCTGATCGTGGTGATCGGCGTGCAGATCGCCCGGGTCGGCGGCGGTGGCGGCTACCGCGTCGTGGCCGCGTTCGACGACGTGTCCGGGCTGGCCGAGGGCGACCAGGTGAAGATCGCCGGCGCGCCGGTGGGCCGGGTCGAGGACATCAGGGTCGTGGACGGCCGCGCCGAGGTCACGATGGAGGTGCAGGACGCGGTCAGGGTGCCTGCCGACACCGAGGCGGCGATCCGCTGGCGCAACGCGATCGGCCAGCGCGTGGTCTACCTGCTGCCCGGCACCGCGCCCGGCCGGCTGCCGCCCGGCGGCCGGATCGCGCGCACCTCGTCCGTCGTGGACGTCGGGCAGCTCGTCAGCGATCTCGGCCCGCTGACCCGCAGCCTCGACGCCGACCAGATCAACCAGCTCCTGACCGCCGCCGCGGCCGCGCTCAAGGGCAACGAGCGCAACCTCCCGCGGCTGCTGGACAACGTGGACGCCATCACCACCACGGTCGCCGAACGCCGGCAGACGATCGAGGGCCTGCTCAAGGACTACGCGACCGTCAGCGACGTGGTCGCCCGCCGGGACGTGCAGATCGAGCGGCTCGTCGACAACCTCGTCACGCTGACCGAGGCGTTCGCCGCCAACCGCAAGCTCGTGGACGACTCGCTGGTGGAGCTGTCGGCCACCGTGCACACCGCCGACCAGGTGCTCGGCAGGAACGCCGGGGAGCTGGGCGCGTTCGTGGACAACCTCCAGGGGCTGACCGGCGGCGTCCGGCGGCACGTGGGCCAGATCGACCGGACGGTGAACACCCTGCAGCCGGTGCTCGCGCGGGCGTACTCGACGGTGGACCGGGGCCGCTACTTCGTCACCGCCGTGCCCTGCCTGGCGCTGGGGCCGGCGCCGTGCCCGTACGGGATGCAGACGCCGCCGCCGCTCCGCAACACGCGCGTGCAGAGCGCCGACGACCTGCGCAAGCTGATGGTGGGCCGCTGATGCCGCTCAAATCCTTCCGGGACCGCAACAAGCACGCCGTCGGCCTGGTGTCGATGGTGACGCTCGGCGCGATCCTCGTCGTCACGTTCCTGGTCGGCAACCTGGGGCTGCTGGAGGGCGGATACACCGTCTCGGGCGTGTTCGCCGACTCCGGCGGGCTGCGGACCGGCAACGACGTGCGGGTGGCCGGGGTACGCGTCGGCAAGGTGACCGAGGTGCGCGCCGACTACGCCCGGGGCCAGGTCGTCGTCACCTGGCGGGTGGACGACGGCGTACGGCTCGGCCGCGCCACCCGGGCCGACATCGCCCTGTCGAACCTGCTCGGCGGCCGCTACGTCAAGCTGTCCGGCGCCGTCGCGGCCCCCTACCTGGACCAGCTCCCCGAGGCGCAGCGGCGCATCCCCCTGGACAGGACGGGCGTGCCGACGCTGGTCAACGACGCCATCAACGACGCCACCCGGCTGGTGAAGCGGCTCGACACCGACGCCGTGGACGACCTGCTGAGCGAGCTGAACAAGGTGGACCTGTCCAAGAAGGGCCGGCTGACCCGGCTGCTGCGCAACATCGGCGACCTGTCGGACACGATCAGCAAGAGCGAGCCGCAGCTCCAGCGGCTCCTCGACAACGGCAACAAGATCATGGATGTCCTGGAGAAGAAGGACAAACAGCTCGTCCGGCTCATCGACGCCATCGAGGTCATGCTGCGCGAGCTGCGCAAACGGCGCAACGAGCTGCGCACCTTGCTCGGCGACGGCAGCGACCTCGTGCAGAGCACCACGCGGCTGATCAGCGAGCACGAGCGCGCCCTCGTCCAGGTGCTCGACGACAACGCGGCCATCACGACCCGGCTCAGCGGCAGCAACAAGGAGTTCAACGCGCTCCTCGCGTGGGCGGGCCCGACGTTCACGGGCCTCGCCACGATGGGCGGCCAGGGCCCGTGGCTGGAGGCCATCGCCACGGGCCTCGGTCCCATCAACCCCGAGGTGCTGGCCGCCGTGGCCAAGGACAGGGCGAAGGACAGGAAGGACGACCGGTGAGGCGGCTGGCGGCGGTCCTGACGATGTGGGCGCTGCTGGCGTCCGGGTGCTCGGTGCTGGGGGCGCAGCCGTACCGGCTGACGGCGGTCTTCAGCGCCGCGCCCGCCCTGTACGAGCAGGCGCGGGTCAAGGTCATGGGCCTCGACGCCGGCTACGTCGAGAGCATCCGCGTCGACGGCGACCGGGTGCGCGTGAGCCTGCTGGTGGACCGGGAGGTGCCGCTGCCGGCCGACGTCCGCGCCGTGGTCGCGCCGCAGAACACCCTGGGCGAGCGGAACGTCGTGCTCCACCCGCCGTGGCGGCCCGGCGACCGGCGGATCGCGGCCGGTGCCACGATCCCGCTGGAGCGCACCGAGCTGCCGGTGGAGATCGACGACGCGCTCGACGCGTTCACCAAGCTGACCGACGCGCTCGACTCCGACAAGCTGGGCGAGACGGCGGGCGACCTGGCCCGCAGCGTACGGGGCCGCGGCAAGACGATCAACAACGCGATCGCCGACACCGCCGAGCTGACCGGCACCCTCGCCAAGCAGGACCAGCAGCTCGTCGACCTGGCCAAGGGCCTCAACAAGATCGCCACCACGCTCAACGAACGCGAGAGCCAGGTGACGGGCGCCATCGACTCCTTCTCCGAGGCCAGTGCCATCCTCGCGGAGGAGCGGCGGCGGCTGCGCGGCTTCATCGCCGGCATGGCCGACTTCGTCCGGCGCGGCGACGTGCTCATCGAGCAGTACTCCACCCGGCTGCCGCAGGCCGCGGGGACGCTGGCCGAGCTGGTCCTGACGATGCGGGCCAACAGCGAGTCCGTCGCGCGGGCGGTCAAGGGCGCGGCCGACTTCGCCGACGTGCTCGTCGACTCCTGGGACAGGAAACACCACGTGCTGAAGATCCGGGTCGTGCTCAGCGCGCTCACCAGGGCCTGGCTGCAGCCGCTGTTCGACGCGCTGAAGCTCGGCCCGGTGCCGTGCCTGCCCGGCGGGCTCAGCAACTGCCCGAGGAGGCGGCGATGAGGGCACGCCTGCCGGCCGCGCTGCTCGCGCTGCTCATGACCGCGTCCTGCGCGCTGCCGACGCCGGGCGCCACGACGGGCGAGCTGACGCTGCACGCCGTCTTCGACGACGTGCAGAGCCTGGTGACCGGGCACAGCGTGCAGATCGCCGACGTACGGGTCGGCACCGTCACCGGCATCCGGCTCCAGGGCTACCGGGCCAGGGTCACCATGTCGGTCCAGGCCGCGCACCGGGTGCCGCAGGGCAGCACCGCCACCGTCGCGAAGACGTCCGTGCTGGGCGAGAACTACGTGCTGCTCACCCCGCCGCCGGGCAAGGATCTGACCACCGGGCCGTACCTCGCCGACGGCGCCACCATCGCCGAGACCTCCGTCGAGCCGGACATCGAGCAGGTCACCGCCAGGGCCGGGCCGCTCATCGAGGCGCTCGGCGCGCAGGACGTCAACGCCATACTCGACGCCGCCTCGACCGCGTTCGCCGGGCAGGGCGACCAGGTCAACCGGCTCATCAGGCAGACCGCCGAGGTCACCGACGCCTACGCGGCCGCCCGCGCCGACCTCGCCACCACCATCGACGCGCTGGCCCGGCTGGGCGACGACCTGGCCGAGGGCAGCGCCGAGCTGGACCGGCTGCCCGGCACGCTCGCCGCGGCCACCTCCCGGCTCGCGCACGGCCGCCGGCACATCAAGACGACCGTGATCGCCCTGACGAAGCTGGCCAGGGAGGCCAACCTCACCGTCTACCCGCGCCACGCGGCCCGGCTGCGTACGCTGCTGCGCGAGCTCGAAGCCGTCTCGTCGTCGATGCAGCGCGGCAAGGAGGACCTCAAGAGGCTGGTGAACGAGCTCCAGGAGTTCATCGACGCGCCGCCGATCGTGGTCAACGGGCAGATGCTCACCTACCTCTGGCTGAAGGGCCTGCTGCTGCCCGCCCCCGCCCCCTCCTCCCCCGGCGACCCGCCCGCGGCCGACGGGCGCGGGGACTTCCGCCTGCTGCTGGAGCCGCCGCGATGAGGCACCGCATCCACCTGAACCTCGGCTTCTTCGTGCTGCTCGGGATCGTCATGACGGTCTGGGCGTTCAGCACCGTCATCCGGCTGGACGTCATCGAGCGGCCGTACCGGGTGTCGGCCGAGTTCGTCTCCTCCCCCGGGCTGGTACGCGGGTTCGACGTGGCGTACCTGGGGGTGCGGGTCGGCAGGATCGGCGACGTGCGGCTCGCGCCCGGCCGGATCGTCGTCGGGCTCGACCTCGACCGCGACGTACGGCTGCCGAAGGGCGTGACGGCCGAGGTGCGGCGCAAGTCGGCGGTCGGGGAGCCGTACGTGGAGCTGTCGCCGCCGGCGACCGGCGTGCGCGGGCCGGTCCTCGCGGCCGGGGACACGATCCCGCTGACGAAGACGGCGGTGCCGCTCGACTACAAGCGCCTGTTCGAGGGCGTCGGCAAGCTGCTGAACGCCGTACCGCCCCGCGACGCCAGGACCATCACCCACGAGCTGGCCGTCGCGCTCGACGGGCGGGCGCCCGCGATCCGGAACATCATCGAGGACGCCCACCAGCTCACCGGGACGCTGGCCGACAACGCCGACGCGCTCGACGAGCTGGCGGTGCAGCTCACCCGGCTCACGCACACCCTGGCCGGGCGGAAGGACGCCCTCGCCTCCGGGATCGGCGACCTCAGCGCGGTGACGGCCGCGCTGCGGGCCTCGCGCACCGACCTGAACGCCTTCCTCGACCAGGGGCCGGGGGTGTTCGCGCAGCTCGACGCGGCCGTCAAGCGGTCACGGCCGGGGTTCTCCTGCCTGCTGACCGGGCTGGGGCTGCCGCACCGGCCCGCCTTCTCGGCCGCGACCGAACGCAACGCCCACCACCTGCTCGCCATCGTGCCGACGGCGCTCAGCCTGGCCGACGACATCAGCGAACGGCAGGGCGGCACCGTGTACGGGAAGGCGACGTTCATCTTCAGCGTGCCGGGCGGGCCGACCCCGGCCGAGGAGTACGCGGGGCCGCTCGGGCCGCCGCCGGTGCCCCGGGCGCGCGCCTGCCCGAAGCGGGCGGTCGCCGCCGACGTCCGCCACACCGGCGCCCCGGCCTCCTCCGACCCCGACCCCGACACCGCGTCGCCGCCCGACCCTCCTTCTCCTGAACCGTCTCCCGAACCGTCGGACCAGGACGAGCTCGACCCCGGAACGCCCTCCCCCAGCGGGGCCGCCGCCCCGTCGTCCCGTACCCCGACGAACATCGTCCCGCTGATCGCCGCGATCTTCCTCGCCGTGGTGGCGAGTGGTGGCATCGTGGGCTGGACCGCGGCGGGCCGGGCGGCCCGCCGCCGTGAGGAGTCCGATTGACCCCCGAACAACACCTCGCCCCCACCCCCCACACCGCCTCCTCCCCGGAGGAGACACCCCCTCCCCAGGAGAGGCCCTCCCCACCAGAGCCCGAGGCGCCACCCGCCCCGCCCTCCCCCGAGTCCGAGGCGCCACCCGCCCCGCCCTCCCCCGAGTCCGAGGCGCCACCCGCCCCGCCCTCCCCCGAGTCCGAGGCGACGCCCGCCCCACCTTCCCCCGAGTCCGAGGCGCCACCCGCCCCGCCCTCCCCCGAGTCCGAGGCGACGCCCGCTCCCTCTTCCCCCCAAGGGACGCCCGCCGGTGACGACGGGAAGCGGCGCCGGATCGTCCGCGCCAAGCTGGCCGGCGCGGTGGCCGCCATGCTGGTGGTGGCGCTCGCCGCCACCGCCGGCCTCCAGTGGTACGCCGCCGCCCGCGCCGACGAGGCCCGCACCGCGCTGGAGGCCGAGCGGGCGCTGCGCCTGGAAGTGTCCGGCGCGGCGAGCGCGTTCAGCACGTCCTTGCTGAGCTACGACTACCGCGACCTCCAGTCCACCCGCTCCACCCTGAGCGCCCAGGCGACGGGCGACTTCCTCACCACCTACGACACCGCGTTCGGCGGCGCGATGGCGCAGGTCATCGTCAAGCTGAAGGCCGTCGCCCAGGCCACGGTCCGCGAGGTCTACCTGGCCGACGTGGACGAGGCCACGGCGCACGCGATCGTCGTCGTCGATCAGCAGGTGAACACCTCGGAAGCGATCCGCTCGGTGAAGGATTCGCACCTTAAGATCGCTCTTGTGAAGGAGAAGGGCGTCTGGAAGGTCCGCGACGTCACCGTGCTCGGCGCCGCCTCGGATGACCAGTACGCACTCGACGACGGCAAGAACGACGACAAGAAGAAGGACTGACGATCGGCCCTCTGGCGATGGGCGGCCACCCCGGTGAGGTGCGCGCGCCCGAACACTGGCTCACCGAGGTGGAGCGCGAACGCGCCGCGCGGTTCCGTTTCGAGGCGGACCGTGACACGTTCGTCGCCGCCCACCTGCTCGTCCGGCTCTGCGCGGCGGCCGCGCTCGACGCCGACCCGGCCGCGCTGACGCTGCTGCAGATTTGCGACGTGCACGGCCCCGGCCACGGCAGACCGTACGTCGAGCAGGCCCCCGAGCTGGGCGTGAGCCTCAGCCACACCCGCGGGTACGTCTGCGCCGCGGCCGGTCCCGGCAAGGTCGGCGTGGACGCCGAGCGGGTGCCGCCGGGCCCGCTGGACGAGGCGCTGGCCGAACGCGTGCTCACCCCGCGCGAGCGGGCCGAGGTCACGGGCAACGACGAGCTGATGCGGCGCTGGACCCGTAAGGAGGCGCTGATCAAACGGGGCGAGCTGTCGCTCGACCAGCTGGACCAGCTCGACAGCGGCGGCGACGACCTGGACGGCCGCCACCTGCTGGAGTGGACGGCCGGCCCGGACCTCAGGGTGGCGGTCGTGACGGACCTCCCGGCCCGCCGCGTGCCGATCCCGCACGTGAGCTAGCCGGAGGGGCGGCGGGTCGGGGTGGGGTCGAGGAAGACCAGCCTGACGACGGGGAACTCCCGGCGCAGCCGCCGGTCCACCTCGTCGCAGGCGATCTCGACGCCGGCCGCGCTGGCCTCGTCCCTGAAGTCGATCTTGGCGGCGACCAGCACGTCGCCGGGGCCGATCATCATGGTGAGCAGCTCGACGACGTCCTCGACCTCCGGCTGGGCCAGGAGCACCGCGCGGATCCCGGTCTCCACGGAGGGCGGCGCGGCCTGCCCGATGAGCAGCGACAGGTTGGCCCTGATCAGGGTGAGCGCGGCCAGCAGCAGGAGCAGGCCGATGGCGACGGAGGCCAGGCCGTCCCACAGGGCCGACCCGGTGAGCTGGGAGCCGAGCAGCCCGCCGCCCGCGATCACCAGCCCGGCCAGCGCGGCCGCGTCCTCGAACACCACGGCCTTGAGCGCCGTGTCGGAGGTGATCCGCACCAGCCGCACCGGATGGAGCTGGTAGCGGGCCGCCTCGGCACGCAGCTGCCCGTACGCCTTGGCGAACGACAGGGACTCGATGACGAAGGAGACGGCCAGCACGATGTAGGACGGGAGGAGGTTGCCGAGCTCCTCGCCGCGGCTGATCACGTGCACGCCGTGCGTGACGGAGAAGCCGGCGCCGCCGACGAGCGTGGCCACCGCCGCAAACATCGCCCAGACGAACCCGGCCTTGCCGTACCCGAACGGACGACGCCGGTCGGCGGGCCGGCCCGAGCGGCGGATCGCGACCAGCAGCAGGATCTCGGTGGCGGTGTCGGCGGCCGAGTGCGCGGCCTCCGACAGCATGGCCGCCGAGCCGCTGAACAGCCCGGCGATCAGCTTGGCCAGCGCGATGGCCAGGTTCGCGGCCCCGGCCACGAGCACCGTGCCGAGGCTCTCCGCCCCCTTCTCCGCCGGCCTCTCCCCCATGCCGTTCACTCTACGTACGCTAATCTTGAGATCATGAGCGCCCCTCGCTGGCTGTCATCCGCCGAACAGCGTGCCTGGCGCACGCACCTGGCGCTGCACAAGCTGCTCATGCACCGGCTCGACCGCGAGCTGCAGGAGCACGCCCTGTCGCTCAACGACTACGAGATCCTGGTCAACCTGTCGGAGAGCCAGGGCCGCCGGATGCGCATGAGCGACCTGGCCGACGCCACCATCCAGTCCCGCAGCCGCCTGTCGCACCAGATCTCCCGCATGGAGGCCAAGGGCCTGGTCAAGCGGGAGGACTGCCGTGACGACCGGCGGGGCACGTTCGCGGTGCTGACGGACGAGGGCTGGGAGACCATCCAGCGGGTGGCGCCGTTCCATGTGGCGAGCGTGCGCGAGCACTTCGTGGACCGACTCACCGACGAGCAGCTCGAAGCGATCGAGGCGGCGTACGCGCCGCTCGTGGAGCAGCTGAAGAAGCTGCGCTGACCGCGCCCGCGCCTGGTCGCGGGCCGACATCCAACCGATATCCGCGACCGCGCGCGGCCTCCGCCACCGGTCGCTACGATCCGCTCATGCTCAGAAGACTTCTGATCGTGGCGGTTCTCGCGCTCGCGTCGGCCTGCTCGTCGGGTGGCGGCGGCGGCGAGGCCGAGCTGCCCGCCGGCCCCGACCTGATGAAGAAGGCCGCCGAGGCCATGACGACGGTCAAGTCGGCCGCCTTCTCCATCGCCACCGAAGGCAAGCCGGAGGTGCCGCTGCAGAAGGCGGACGGCAGGCTCACCGCCGGCGGTGACGCCGACGGCACGCTCACGATCTCCATCCTGGGCAACCTCCAGGAGGTCACCTTCGCCCTCGTCGGCGACACGGTGCACTTCAAGGGCCCGACGGGCGGCTTCCAGAAGATGACCAGGCAGCAGCTCGCGCAGTTCTACGACCCGTCGGTGATCCTGGAGCCGACGAAGGGCATCGCGAAGATGCTGTCCTCGGCGACGAACCCGCAGGTCGAGGGCGTCGAGGGCGGCGCCTACCGGGTGGCGACGACGTTCCCCGCCCAGGTGGTCAAGGACATCGTGCCGGGGGTCACGCAGGATGTGAACGGCAAGGTCTGGATCGACCAGGCCACCAGCAGGCTCAGCAAGGCGAGCCTGCCGTTGCCCGGCGGCACCGTGACGGTGTCGTTCAGCGACTACGACGCGCCGGTCACGATCACGCCGCCCGCCGGATGATGGCCGTCGCCCGCCGGGTCGCGCTCGGCGCGGGGGGCGCGGTGGTGCTGCTGGCCGCGCTCGACGCGTACGTGGTGGTGACCGTCCTCATCGAGATCGCCAGGGACGTCGGCGTGCCGCTCAACCACCTGGAGCGGGCCACGCCGATCGTCACCGGGTTCCTGCTCGGCTACATCGCGGCGATGCCGCTGCTCGGGCAGCTCTCCGACCGTTACGGGCGGCGGCCGCTGATCCACGCCTGCCTGGCGGTGTTCGCGCTCGGGTCGGTGCTGACGGCGCTGGCGGCCGGCGAGACGATGGTCGTGGCCGGGCGCACCGTGCAGGGCATCGCGGGCGGGGCGCTGCTGCCGATCACGATGGCGCTCATCGGTGACCTGTGGGAGGAGCGGGAGCGGCCGGTCGCGCTCGGCGCGGTCGGCGCGGCGCAGGAGCTGGGCTCGGCGCTCGGCCCCCTCTACGGCGGGCTGCTGGCGCAGATCCCGGCGTTCGCGGTGGCGGGCGTGGAGCTGGGCGGCTGGCACGCCATCTTCTGGGTCAACGTGCCGCTGGCGGCGCTCGCGGCCGTGGCGGTCCACTTCACCGTCCCCGGCCGGCCCGCCCGTCCCGTGGAAGGCCCAGTGGAGGGCCCAGTGGAAGGCCCAGTGGAGGGCGCGGCCCGGCGCGTGGACGCGGTGGGCGGCGCGCTGCTGGCCCTCGCCCTGGCCCTGCTCGTCATCGGCCTGTACAACCCCGACCCGGCCGAGGCGTTCCTGCCGCCCTGGGGAGCGCCGCTGATCGCGGCGGGCGCGGTGGCGGCCGGGGTCTTCGTCTGGTGGGAGATCCGCTCCCCCGTCCGCATCCTCGACCTGTCCGGCGTCCCCAAGGGGCCGCTGCTGGCGACGCTGGGCGTGAGTTTTCTCGCGGGGGCGGCGCTGCTGGTCACGATGGTGTTCGTGCCGTTCACCGCGCAGACGCTGCTCGACCGGGACGAGCTGGGCGCGGCGTTCGTCCTGGCCCGGTTCCTGATCGCGCTGACCGTCGGCGCGCTGCTCGGCGGGGTGCTCTCCCGCCGGCTGGGCGAGCGCGTGGTCGCGGTGGCCGGCATGGTGGTCGCCGCGGCCGGCTACGGGCTGATGAGCCGCTGGCCGCTGCGGCTGGCCGAGGCGGGCCTGGCCGTGGACGCCGCCCTGGTGGTGGCCGGGCTGGGCCTCGGCGTGGTGATCGCCCCGGTGTCGTCGGCGGTGCTGCGCGCCAGCCGGGCCGACCAGCACGGGGTGGCCTCGGCGGCGGTCGTGGTGGCCAGGATGATGGGCATGCTGGTCGGCATCGCGGCGGTGTCGGCGTGGGGGTTCCACCGGTTCCAGTCGCTCACGGCCGACCTGGACACCCCGCTCCCGTTCGGCGTGGACGCCGCGACCTACCAGCGGCAGCTCGCCGAGTACACCGGCCAGGTGCAGGCGGCGCTGCACGTGGAGTACACCGAGATGTTCCTCGTGACGGCGTTCGTCTGCCTGACGGGCGCGGCGGCCGCCTTCCTCATGCCGCGCCGCCTCCCCGGGCGGGTCCCCGCGCCGGCCCCGGCAGCGGAGACCCGCTGACCGGGGCCGGGGCGCCGCCGGTCAGGGAGACAGGCGGTGGAGGTCGCGGGGGAACGCGGTGGTCTCGCGGATGTTGGCCGCGCCCGTCAGGCGGGCCGTCCAGCGTTCCAGGCCCAGCGCGAACCCGCCGTGCGGCGGCATGCCGTACCTGAACGCCTGCAGATACCCCTCGTACGGCTCCACCGGCTCCCCGCGGGCGGCCAGCGCCGCCGTGTAGTCCTCGTACCGGTGCAGCCGCTGCCCGCCCGTCACCAGCTCCAGCCCCCGGAACAGCAGGTCGAAGCCGTTGGAGTAGGCGGGCCTGGCGGGGTCGGGGTGGGTGTAGAACGGCCGCTTTGTCATGGGGTAGCCGGTGACGAACAGGAACTCCGACCCGTGCTCCCGCAGCGCCCACTCCGACAGCCACCGCTCCTGCGCCGGGTCCAGGTCCGGCTCGCCGGAGGAGGTGAGCCGCTGCGCCTCCGTGAAGTGCACGGCCGGGATCTCGGCGGGCACGTCGGGCAGCGTCAGGCCGAGCAGCTCGACGGCCGGCGCGGCGCGGTCGCGCACCGACGCCAGCATGCCCGCCACGGCCTCGCGGAGCACGGCCATGACGTCCCGGTGGTCGGCCACGAAGCCCAGCTCGGCGTCCAGGCTGGTGTACTGGGCCAGGTGCCGCGCGGTGTCGTGCGGCTCGGCGCGGAAGACCGGCCCGACCTCGTAGACCCGCTCGAACACCCCCACCATCGTCTGCTTGTAGAACTGCGGCGACTGGGCCAGGTAGGCGCGCCGCCCGAAGTAGTCGATGCCGAAGATGTTCGCCCCGGACTCGGTGGCCGAGGCGACGATCTTCGGGGTGTGGATCTCGGTGAAGCCGAGCCGGTCGAGCGTCTCGCGGAACCCGGCCACGCTCGCGGCCGAGATCTCCAGCGGCGCCCGCAGCCGGGGGTGGCGGAGCGCGACCGGCGCGTGGTCGAGCACGGTCGGCAGCGCGGCGGGCACCACCGGCCGGTAGAGGTCGAACGGAGGCGGCGCGCCCGGCTCTGCCAGCACTTCGATCTCCGGCTCGGTCAGCTCGACGCCGCCGGGCGCCTGCGGCCGGGCGGTCACGGTGCCGGTGACCCGGACCACGCTCTCCTCCCCCGGCAGGCCGCTCCCGGTGACCACCTGGGCCAGGCCGGCGCGGTCGCGTACCACGAGGAAGGACACGGATTTCAGGTGCCGGCGGCGATGGACCCAGCCGGCGATCGTCACTCGTCGTCCGGTGTGCTCGGCGAGCTCAGCGGACAGAATACGAGAGATCATCACAGCTCCTCTGCAGGATGTGCGTGATCCCTTGGGAGTGCGGGGGAGAAGGGAGCTCCCGGTGCCACCGCACTTTCGCCGCCCCGCCGGAGCGGCGCGGCCTCGAAGAGGACCCGATGACGGGGGTCAGGCCGGCGGGGCATTTCCTCCCCGCACTCAGGAGTGTCTTCGCCGCGGGGCTCGGGACCGCCTTCACAGCTTCCGGCGGCTCTCTGGACCCGAGCGGGGCCGCGGCTACTCGGCTCCCTCAACGTGTTGCCGATCACTCTACGGCCGGGTGGGCCTCCGGGGCAAAAACGGGCGGGCGCTCCCGGTCTCCGGAAGCGCCCGCGCCCGTCACTTGTCCTTCTTGGGACGCTTTTCCCTGATCTTCATGGTGACCTCGATGGGCGAGCCCGCGAAGCCGAACTCCTCGCGGATGCGCCGCTCGATGAAGCGCCGGTAGGTGTCCTCCAGCCAGCCGGAGGTGAACAGCACGAACTTCGGCGGCTCGGTCGACGCCTGCGTGGCGAAGAGGATCTTCGGCTGCTTGCCGCCCCGCACGGGCGGCGGCGTCTGCTGCACCAGCTCGGTCAGGAACGCGTTGAGCCGTGCCGTCGGCACCCGCGTGGACCACGAGTCGAGCGCCTTCTCCAGCGCCGGGACCAGCCGGTCGACGTGCCGCCCGGTCTTGGCGGAGATGTTGACCCGCAGCGCCCACGGAGTGCGGACGAGCTGCCGGTCGATCTCCTTCTCCAGGTAGTAGCGGCGGTCCTCGTCGACGAGGTCCCACTTGTTGAAGGCGACCACCATGGCCCGGCCCGACTCGATGACCAGACCGATGATGCGCAGGTCCTGCTCGGTGAGCGGCTCGCTGGCGTCGATCAGCACGATCGCCACCTCCGAGCGCTCCAGGGCCGCGCGCGTGCGCATGGCGGCGTAGAAGTCGGCGCCCTGCAGCTCGCGGTCGCGCCTGCGGATGCCGGCGGTGTCGATGAAGCGCCAGGTGCGCCCGCCCAGCTCGACCAGCTCGTCCACCGGGTCGCGGGTGGTGCCCGCCATCGGGTCGACCAGCACCCGCTCCTCGCCGGCGAGCTTGTTGAGCAGCGAGGACTTGCCCACGTTGGGCTTGCCGAGCAGCGCGATCCTGGCCGGGCCGCGCTGGGTCTCGAACGTGACGCGCGGCGTGTCGGGCAGCGCGTCGAGCACCACGTCGAGCAGGTCGCCGCTGGAGCGGCCGTGCAGGGCCGAGACGGGGTAGGGCTCGCCGAGGCCGAGCGCCCACAGCGCGGCGGCCTCGAGTTCGAGCTGCTGGTTGTCGACCTTGTTGGCGGCCAGCACGACCGGCTTGCCGGACTGGCGCAGCACGGCGCCCACGATCTCGTCGGCGTCGGTCGCGCCCACGGTGGCGTCCACCACGAACACGATCACGTCGGCCAGCTCGACGGCGACCTGCGCCTGCTCGGCGATGCGCAGGTTCATGCCGGTGGCGTCGGGGTCCCAGCCGCCGGTGTCGACGACGGTGAAGCGGCGGCCACGCCAGTTGGCCTCGTAGGTGACGCGGTCACGGGTCACGCCCGGCACGTCCTCGACGACCGCCTCGCGGCGGCCGATGATGCGGTTTACCAGCGTGGACTTGCCGACGTTCGGGCGTCCTACGATGGCGACGACGGGCAGCGGAGCGCTGTCGCCGTGCTCGGTGATCTCAAGGTCGTCGAGCTCTGCCTCGACCCAGTCCCCCGTTGACACGATATTTCGTCCTTTGTGTGAGTACCGCGCCTGACATGGTCATCAGGCGCGCTCCTTGACCAGCCTCAACACCTCCGCGATCACCTCGTCGAGGCTGAGCGCGGTGGTGTCGAGCTCGACGGCGCCATCCGCCATCGAGAGTGGGTCGGTCTTCCTCGTCGAGTCCAGGGTGTCACGCCTGGCCATGGCCTCCTGCTGCGCCTCGACGGTGGTGCCCGCCAGCTCGGCGGAGCGCCTGCGGGCACGCGCCTCCGCGCTCGCCGTCAGGTAGATCTTGACGGGGGCGTCGGGGCAGACGACGGAGCCGATGTCGCGGCCCTCGACGACGATGCCGCCGGCGCCGATGGCCTCCCGCTGGAGTGCGACCAGCCGCGCCCGCACCTCGGGGACGGCGGCCACGACGGAGACCGCGCCGGTCACCTCGGCCTCCCTGATCGGCCCGCCGACGTCGACGCCGTCGACGTGGATGGCGGGCGCGTCGGGGTCGGTGGCGCAGACGATGCCCGGCTCGCCGCTGCGGGCCGCGATCGCGGCCGGATCGGCGAGGTCGACGCCCTGCTGGAGCATCCACCAGGTCATCGCGCGGTACATGGCTCCGGTGTCGAGGTAGCGCAGGCCCAGCGCGCGGGCGACCCCGCGCGACACGCTCGACTTGCCCGACCCCGAAGGTCCGTCCATGGCGACGACCAGACCGGTCACGGCCTCTCCCTCTTGACGTGTGTCTCGACCTGAAGAGGCTACCGCGTCCGGCTCAGTCGGCGATCCAGCTCCCGTGGAAGCCGAGCGGGACGCGGGCGGGAAGGTGCACGGTGGCGACCGGCTCGCCGGTGAAGTCGCGGGCCGAGACGATCACGAGGTCGGCCGCTCCCCTGTCCGGGTCGTTGACGAGCGTCATCACGTAGCCGTCGTCCTCGGCCTCGCCCTCGGGGACGAAGACCGGCTCGCCGACGTACGCCCCCCGCCCGAACTGCCGGGCCTCCTGCGTGCCGCGGACCAGGTCGTGCTTGATGAGGGTGTTGTCGAACGCCTCGTCCGGCAGGTCCTCCAGCCCCGTGTCGTGCGGGCTGACGATGTCGTTCAGCTCGCGGGCGGCGGCGGTGTAGCCGTAGCGGTGGGGCAGGCCGGTGCGCCGCTCGTCGATGCGCGGGAACTCCTGCGAGCGGTCGTCCAGCCGGGTCTGGGAGACCTTGCCGGAGGCCGGGTCCACGCGCCAGCGGTCGAGGGTGGGCGCGCCGCCGGCGTCGAGCCTGGCGTCCACGAACCTCTTGGGGTAGCGGATCACGTCCACCACCACCTCGTCGCCGTCGTCGTAGGCGTTGACCGTGTGGAAGACCCAGCACGGCTCCACGTCGAACCAGCGCGTCTCGCCGCCCGCGCGGGGCAGCAGCCCGATGCGGGCGCCGTGGGCCTCGTTCCAGGCGTACGGCAGCGGCGTGCCCTTCTGGGCGTGCTCCATGCTGAACGTGACCGGCAGGTCGTAGAGGACGACGTAGCGCTCGGTGAGGGCGAAGTCGTGCAGCATCGGCGCGTCGGCGATCGGGATGTCGCGCACCTGCCGCACCGTGCCGTCGGGGCCGAGGACGAGGTGCTGGTGGTGGTCCCAGCCGAAGAAGTACGCCACCGCGTGCAGCTCGCCGGTGACCGGGTCGGCGTGGGTGTGGGCGGCGAACCCGCCCGGCAGGCCGCCGCCGAAGTCGCAGCTGCCGATCGTCTCCAGCTCGTAGCTCAGCTCGTACGGCAGCGCGCCCGCCTCCACGGTCGCGAACGTGCGCCCGGCCAGCCCGATGACGTGCGTGTTGGGCGCGAAGTCCATGCCCGCGTGCACGGGTCCGGGCCGGACCGGCTCGCCGAGCCTGCGGGCGACGTCGGCGCTGCGTACCCAGCGGTTGCGGTACCACTCGGCGCGGCCGTCGCGCAGCCGCACCCCGTGCACCATGCCCTCGCCGAGGAACAGGTGGGAGGCGTGCGGGTCGTCGAGGCTGAGCGGGTTGGGGCCGTTGCGCAGGAAACGGCCGTTGAACACGGCCGGGATGCGGCCGGTCACCTCCAGGTCGAAGGCGGTGATCTCCTCGGTCACGGGTGCGAAGCCGTCCCTGAACGGGGTGGTGGTCATGACGCGGTCCTCTCTACGGACTCCTCGTACGGCAGTTCGCGAAACTCGCCGCCCGGCTCGTCGTCGGGCAGGTCGGGCGGCAGCAGGAAGGGGGCGAGCACGGCGGCGTACAGGGCGCGGTAGCGCCGGGCGGCCTCGGGCGCCGCGAAGAAACCGGTGATCTCCAGGCTGACGGCTCCGTGGACGGCCATCCAGAGCAGGTCGGCGATCTCCCTGGCGGTGCCGCCGCGCAGCAGCCCGTGCTCCAGGCACGCCCGTACGGCGTGGACGAGCAGCTCGAACGAGCGCCGCGCGGCCGCCACCGCCTCGGGCCCCGGGCTGAACCCGGGCACCGCGCCCTGGAACATGACCCGGTAGTAGTCGGGCTCGGCGAGCGCGTAGTCGCGGTAGGCGTCAAGCCCGGCCCGCAGCTCGGCCAAGGGATCGGCCGGCGGTTCGGAGAGGGGGCCGTCGACGGCGATCCTCTTGCCGTGCTCGTCCCCTTTGCCGTGCTCGCCCCTCTTGTCGTGCTCGTCCTCGGGCGCGGCGTGCAGCCGCCGCTCCCCTCGCGCGCTCTTCGGCGCGGCGCGCAGCCGGCGCTCGAACCGGGCGAACCCCTCCAGCCACAGGGCCTCGACCAGCCCGTCCTTGCCGCCGAACAGCGTGTAGATGACCTTCGTGGAGCAGCCGGCCTCGCCCGCGATGCGCCGGACGGTGAGCGCGCCCGGCCCTTCGGTGACGAGCAGGTGCGTGGCGGTGTCGAGGATCGCCGTCCGGACGACGTCCTGCCCTTCTCGCTGTGCCTGCTGGTACGCGGTCGCCATGCTCGGTAACGCCGTTTCTTCTCGGTAACGTTGTTACCGTCCTTTGTACGCCCTCCTCCCCCGGTTCATCAACCGCCATTTAGTGACTAAGGGGGTTTCGGCAGGTAAGTGCTCTGATGTGAGCGAAGCCCGGGTCACGGTCGTGGTGGCCAGCAAGGACAGGCTGCGAGCGCTGGCCCGCTCGCTCCCCCGGCACCCGCGTCCGGTGATCCTCGTCGACAACGGCTCCACCGACGGGACGGTGGGCTTCGTCCGCAAGCACTTCCCCGACGTACAGGTGGTCGAGGCGGGCGAGAACCTGGGGGCGCCCGCCCGCAACGTCGGCGTACGCCTCGCGGAGACGCCCTACGTGGCCTTCGCCGACGACGACTCCTGGTGGGCGCCGGGAGCGCTGGGACGGGCGGCCGACGTGCTGGACGCCCACCCCCGGCTGGCCGTCCTGGGGGCGCGCGTGCTCGTGGGCCCCGAGGAGCGGCTGGACCCGGTGTCGGAGCGGATGGCGCACTCGCCGCTCGGCGCCGAGCCTGACCTGCCGGGGCCGAGCGTGCTGGGCTTCCTGGCGTGCGGCGCCGTGGTGCGGCGGGAGGCGTTCCTGGAGGCGGGCGGGTTCGACGACGTGATCTTCTTCTTCGGCGAGGAGGAACGGCTGGCGGTGGACCTGGCGGCGCGCGGATGGGGCCTGGCGTACGTGGACGACGTCGTGGCCCACCACCACCCGTCACCGTCCAGGGACCCCCGGGGACGGCAGGTGCTGGCCGCGCGCAACTCCGTGCTCACGGCGGTGCTGCGCCGCCCGTGGACGGTGGTGGCCCGCCGGTTCCTCGCCGCGCTGCGCCGGGGGCCGGCGGGCTGGGAGGGGCTGCGCAGGGCCGTACCCCGCCTGCCGCGGGCCCTGGCCGCCCGCCGCGCCCTCCCTCCATCCGTCGAACGCGACCGCCGCCTGCTGGAACGCGCCGGCGGCTGACTTCGGGGCACCCGCTGTTACCTCCCGCGTACGACGGGCAGCAGGCCGACATGAGTACAGCACCGAACCCGATCCAGCTCCAGAAGCACCTGAGCGGCGTGGACTACCCCGCCAGCAAGGACGACCTGGTCCGGGCCGCCCGTGACCACGGCGCGGACGACGACATCGTCAAGGCTCTGGAGGACATGCCGGACCGCGAGTACGACGGCCCCAACGCCGTCAGCCAGGCGGTCACCAAGAAGTGACCGAGCGGTGACCAGCGTGCGCGGTGGGCCGCCGACACCCGCCGCGCACCCCGCCGCGCACCCCACCGCGCACCCCACCGCGCACCCCACCGGGGCACCGCGGCGCCGGCGGGGTCAGGGAAGCTGCCAGCCCCGGTCGCGCAGCGCCTCGACGAGCGGGACCGCGGCGTCGGGCTGCACGGACAGCTCGGCGATGCCCAGCGGCAACCCGGGCGCGTGCTCCAGCCGGACGTCCTCGACGTTGACCCCGACCTCGTCGCACACCTGGAACAACCGGGCGAGCTGCCCGGGACGGTCGCCGATGACCACCTGGACCACCGCGTACGCCGAGGCGGGCCCGCCGTGCTTGCCCGGGATGCGGTCGTGCCCGACGACACCCCGCTTGAGCAGCTGGGTGATGTCCTGCATGGCGGTGCCGTCGCCGTCGGCCAGGGCGCGCAGCGCGCCCGCGGCCTCGGTGAGGTCCCGCGCGACGGCCTCCAGCACCTCGGCGACCGGGGCCGCGTTGCCGGACAGGATGCCGAGCCACAGGCCGGGGTCGCTGCCGGCGATCCTGGTGACGTCCCTGACGCCCTGCCCTGCCAGGCCGAGCGCGACGTCGGTGGTGTCGGCCAGGCGCGCGGCCACGGCCGAGGCGGTGACGTGCGGCGCGTGGGAGACGACGGCCACGGCGCGGTCGTGCTCGACCGCACCGACCTCGACCGGGTTGGCCCCGCACAGCTCGACCAGCCGCAGCACGGCGGCCTTCGCCTCGGGATCGGCCTCACCGGTGGGGCACAGCGCCCACGGACGGCCCAGGAACAGGTCCTCGCGGGCGGCACCCGGACCGCTCCGCTCCCGGCCCGCGAGCGGGTGCGAGGCGACGTACGACGTCAGGTCGCAGCCGAGCTGCCGGGCCCGGTCGATGGGCTCGGCCTTGACGCTGGCCACGTCGGTGTAGAAGCGCGCGGCGTCGTGCCGCTGCAGCTCCAGCAGCTCGCCGGCCACGAACGCCGGGGGCACCGCGATCACCGCCAGGTCCACGCCCTCCTCGGGCGGGGCCTCCGGCGTCCATTCCTCGCCCGCGCCGAGCTCGCGCGCCAGCCGTACGGCGCCGGGGTCGCGGTCAGCGAGCAGGACCCGCACGCCGTGCCTGCGCAGCGCCAGCGCGGTGCTGGTGCCGATGAGACCGGTGCCGACGACGAGCACGGTGCGTAGTTCCATCTGGATGTCCTGGTGTGTCGGGCCGCCCCTGATCGGGGCCTATTGGGCGATGTCCTGGCGGAGCGCCACGGCCCCCCGCAGGTAGACGTGGTGGATCTCCGAACGTGGGCGATCGGTCTCGATGTGGGCCATGAGCCGTACGACGCGGGGCAAAGCGCCCGGCACGTCGATCTCGGTGCAGCAGATCAGCGGGACCTCGTGGAAGCCCAGCTTGCGCGCCGCGAGCGCGGGGAACTCCGCCGTCAGGTCGGGCGTGGCCGTGAACAGCACACTGATCACGTCGTCCGTGGTCAGCCGGTTGCGCTCCATGAGGACGCTGACCAGCTCGGTCGTGCCCTCGATGATCGAGTCACGATCGTTCGCGTCCACCTGGATCGCCCCGCGGACCGCCCGCACCATGTGGTTCGTCCCCTTCTGACAAGCGGGAGAGCCCGTGCGGAACAAAGCACGCACGGGCTCCTGCGTTCGGACAGATTACAGCTTCACGGCCGCGTACAGCTCGCCGACCTCTTTCAGGGTCAGCGCGCGGATGGTGCCGGGCTTGGTACGGCCCAGCTTCACCGGGCCGAACTCGATCCTGGCCAGGTCGATGACCCGGTGCCCGGCCTCCTCCAGCATGCGCCTGACGACGTGCTTGCGCCCCTCGTGCAGGACGACCTCGACCAGCGCCTGCTGGGCGTGCTCCTGCACGATGGCGAAGCTGTCGGCCCTGACGAGACCGTCCTCCAGCTCGATGCCCTGCTTGAGCCGGCGCCCGAGGTCCCTCGGGATCGGGCCAGGCACCTTCGCCCAGTACTTCTTCTGCACGCCGTAGCTGGGGTGGGTGAGCCGGTTGGCCAGCTCGCCGTCGTTGGTGAGCAGCAGCAGGCCCTCGGTCTCGGTGTCGAGCCGGCCCACGTGGAACAGCCTCGGCGCCAGCTCCTGGACGTAGTCGGCCAGGCACGGGCGGCCCTGCGGGTCCTCCATGGTGGACACGACGCCGATGGGCTTGTTGAGCGCGTAGTAGACCAGGTCGGGGGCCGTCGGGATGCGCTTGCCGTCCACGTGGATGACCTGCTTGGCGGGGTCGACCTTGGCGCCGAAGCGGCGTACGACCTGGCCGTTCACCGTGACGCGGCCCTCGCCGATCATCTCCTCGCACGCCCTGCGGCTGGCCACGCCCGCCTGCGCGAGCACCTTCTGCAGCCGGACGCCGTCCGGGACCTCGGTGGTGTCGCGCTCGTCGGTGTAGCCCTCGGGGAACAGGTCGCGGTCGCGGATGGGCTGACGGGCCGCCTTGATACGGGCCTGCTGGGGGCTGCCGGGACCCTTGCGGTCACCGGACGCGCCTCCTCCCGGCCCGCCGGCCCTGCCGGCCTTGCCGATGGTCTGGACGTCGTCACGCCTGCCGCCACGGGCGGTCGCCCGTACGACGCCCCGGGGGGCGTCGTCACGCCGGCCGTAGCGGGAACGGGTCGATCCCGCCTCGCGGGGCGCGCCCTGCTCGGAGCGTCCCCCGCTCCGGTCGGAACGGAAACCACCCCGGTCGTCCCGGCGCTCACCACGGTCGGACCGGTAACCACCCCGGTCCTCACGCCCGCCGAACCCGTCGGTACGGCCACCGGACCGCTCGACGCGGCCCTCGGAACGGCCGCCGAACCGGTCGGTGCGGCCTTCAGAACGGCCGCCGAAGCGGTCGGAACGCCCCTCAGGGCGGCCGCCGAAGCGGTCGGCGCGGCCCTCAGGGCGGCCGCCGAAGCGGTCGGAACGGCTCTCGGAACGGTTGCCGAAGCGGTCGGCGCGGCTGTCGGAGCGGTCGCCGAAGCGATCCGTGCGGCGCTCGGGACGGTCGAAGGAGCGGTCGGTGCGGCGCTCGGGGCGGTCGGCGCGGTAGCCGCCGCGGTTCCCGTCACGGTCGCGGTCCCAGGTCCGGCTGCCGGCCCGGTCACCGCCCCGGTCAGCGGTCCGGTCACTGGGCCTGCCGCTGGACCGGTCGCGGTCCCAGCCGCGGTCGCGATCGCCTCGGGGGCCGCCGAAGCCTTCGCCGCGCGGGCGCTCGGCGCGCGGGCTGCGACCGTACCTGTCGGAGCGGTCGTCGCGGGAGAATCCGCCGTCGCGGTCGCCGCGGGCGGGCCGGTCGTCGCGGTCGCCTCGCGACCAGGAGCCGCGCTCCCGGTCGCCGCCGCGGTCGCCACCGGCGTAACGGTCATCCCGGCGGTTGCGGTCGTCTCGGGGGTAGCGGCCCTCGCTCGCGCCGTCACGTCCGCCGTACCGGGCGCGGGAACCCCCGCGGTCGGCGCGGAGGGAGTCGCGCGAAGGCCGGTTGTCACTCACGGAGTCGCGGCCGTAGCCGCGGTCGTCACGGTCACCGCCGTAGGAGCGGTCACGGTCGCCGGACGACCTGCCACGGTCGCCGGACGGCCGGCCGCCGTATCCGCGGTCGTCGCGCTCCGCGCGGAAGGCGGGACGCCCGCCACGGCCGGCACTACGGTCCGAGCCGCCGGTGCGTCCACGACCGCGTCCATCACCGGACGGGGTGCTTCGCCTGTTGATCACTTTGTTGTCTCCTCGAGGTTCTCCACGTCGTCGGGGAGGAAGGGGGCGAGCTCGGGGAGCTCGCTCAGGTCCCGCAGTCCCAGACGTTCAAGGAAGTATGAGCTTGTCCGGTAGAGCACTGCCTGGCTCTCCGGGTCGGTGCCGGCCTCCTCGACCAGCCCCCTGGCGACGAGCGTCCGCATGACGCCGTCGCTGTTGACGCCGCGTACGGCGGCGACACGGGCGCGGCTCACCGGTTGCCGGTAGGCCACGACCGCGAGGGTTTCCAGCGCGGCCTGGGTCAGCCGCGACTGCTGGCCGTCGCGGACGAACCGCTCGACCAGCGCGGCGCAGTCGGCGCGCGTGTAGAACCGCCAGCCGCCTGCGACCTCTCTCAGAGCAAAACCCCGCCCGGAGGCGGTGTATTCCGCCGAGAGCCCGCGCAGCGCGGCGGCGACCTCGTGGGTGGGGCGCTCCAGCACCTGCGCCAGGGTCACCTCGGCGACGGGCTCATCGACCACCAGCAGGATAGCCTCCAGAGCCGCCTGCAACGTCGGCCCTTCCGCCTTCTCCCGCTCCTCCTGCTGGTCACCGGCCTCGAACTCCCCCGCGCCTGGGGCGGCGACGCCCCCAGGGCGGGGCGAAGGCGCGGGGGCTGGGGACGGCTCCGCTCGCAGGGGCTCTCGCACTTCTTCGGCCACGGGCGTCGCGGCGGTGAGGTGCGTCCCGTCCGCTGATGCCGGGCCGGCGTGAGGAGCCGGTGCAGGGGGTGCGGTGACCGGGGGCTGCGGCATCTCGGCGGGCTCGGACACCTCCGCCGGCCGCGGAGCCTCGGCGGCCTCGGACACCTCCGACGGTCGAGGCGCATCGACGGGCTCGGACTCTTCCGCCGCCTCAGAGAAGTCCGCAGGCTCGGCCGCCGGCTCAGGGACGTCCGCAGGCTCCTGCGCCGGCTCTGAGGCGGCCGCAGCCCCTGACACCTCAGCGGGCGGAGGTGCGTCGGCAGGGGGATCCGCCGGATGGGCCAGGGAGCCTGGGAGGGTCATCCAGGCGGGGAGCGGATGGCGGGGGTCGGAGGGGTTGGGGTTGTCAGTCATTGCGTGGCTTCTCCGCGGATTCCTCGTAGTCGTCCCCCACCGCCACATCCCCCTCGTCGGCCCCGGTCCAGGTGACGTGCAGGTCGCCCAGCGGCTCGACCTGCTCGAAGGTCACCGCCGCCTCCCTGAACAGCTCCAGCACGGCCAGGAACCGCGCGATGACCTCGAAGGTCCCCGCGCAGTCGGCGACGAGCGCCCGGAAGGTGGCCCGGCGCAGCCGCCGCAGGTGCGAGACGAGGATCGCGGCCTGCTCCTTGACGCTGGCCAGCGGCTCGTAGATGTGCCCGATCCCGACGGTGGGCGGCGCCTTGGGGGTGAAGGCCCGCGCCGCGATCCTGGCCAGCTGCTCGGGCCCGACGCCCAGCACCAGCTCGGGCAGCAGGTTCGCGAACTGGGGCTCCATCTGCACGGTACGCGGGAAGCGCAGCGCCTCCTCCGCCATGAGCCCGGAGAAGACCTTCGCGACCTCTTTGTACGCCTTGTACTGCAGCAACCGCGCGAACAGCAGGTCCCTGGCCTCCAGCAGCGCCAGGTCCTCCTCGTCCTCGACCTCGCCCGAGGGCAGCAGCCGGGCCGCCTTGAGGTCGAGCAGCGTGGCCGCGACCAGCAGGAAGTGGCTGGTCTGGTCGAGGTCCCACTCGGGGCCCCGCGAGCGGATGTAGGCGATGAACTCGTCGGTGACCTTGGAGAGCGAGACCTCGGTGATGTCCAGCTTGTGCTTGGCGATGAGGCCGAGGAGCAGATCGAAGGGCCCTTCGAAGACGTCCAGGTGGACCTGGAAGCCCTGGGGGTCGGTCTGCTCGGCGGTGGTCACCTCGCCATTGTGGCAGGTGCCGGCCAGCGCGAGAGCACTTCGCGGGCCAGCTCGCGATAGGCGTTGGCGCCCAGCGAGGAGGGGTCGAACGTGGTGATCGGCTCACCGGCCACGGTCGCGTCGGGGAAGCGCACGGTGCGGTTGATGACCGTGTGGAACACCTTGTCGCCGAACGCCTCGACCACGCGGGCCAGCACCTCGCGGCCGTGCAGGGTGCGGGCGTCGTACATGGTGGCGAGCAGGCCCTCGATCTCGAGGTCCTCGTTGAGGCGCTCCTGGACCTTGGAGATGGTGTCCATGAGCAGCGCGACGCCGCGCAGGGCGAAGAACTCGCACTCCAGCGGCACCATGACGCCGTGGGCGCAGGTCAGCGCGTTGATGGTGAGCAGGCCGAGCGACGGCTGGCAGTCGATGAGGCAGACGTCGTAGTGCGGCAGCAGCGGCTTGATGACGCGGCCGAGCACCTGCTCGCGAGCCACCTCGGTGACCAGCTGGACCTCGGCGGCGGACAGGTCGATGTTGCTGGGCAGCAGGTCGAGGCCCTCGACGCCGGTCTGCAGCAGCACCTCCTCGGCGGTGACGCCGCGCTCCATGAGGAGGTTGTAGACGGTCAGGTCGAGCTGGAGCGGGTTGATGCCCAGGCCGACGGAGAGCGCGCCCTGGGGGTCGAAGTCGACCAGCAGGACCTTGAGGCCGTACTCGACGAGGGCGGCGCCCAGGTTGATGGTGGTCGTGGTCTTGCCGACCCCGCCCTTCTGATTGACCATCGCGACGACGCGCGCGGGGCCGTGCACGGCGGGCGGCACCGGCTCGGGGAACACCGGCCGTGGCCGCTGCGTGGGCCCCAGGTTGACGCCGTTGGAAGGCGCGTTGGTCTTCGTGTCGCCCCAGGGGTTGTCGGGGGTCCCCGGGGTCGAACCCTTGGTCGTCACAGTCACCAGCTCGAACCTCCCTGACGGTCCCGAACCGGACCGTCCGGACGGACACTATGGCGTCACCACTTAACGCGGCAAGGCGGCACGCCGTCGCCGCGGCACGTCGCAAAAGACTATAGATCACTGCCGGGCGCGTGGGTGCGCCGCCGCGTAGACCTCGCGGAGCTTGTCGACGGTGACCAGGGTGTAGACCTGCGTGGTCGTGACCGAGGCGTGGCCGAGCAGTTCCTGGACCACCCTGACGTCGGCGCCGCCGTCGAGGAGATGGGTGGCGAACGAATGCCGCAGGACGTGGGGGCTTATCCCGTCGAGCCCGGCTCGTTCGGCGGCGGCCTGGAGCACTTCCCAGGCGCCCTGCCTGGTCAGCCGCCCGCCGCGGGCGTTGAGGAAGACGCCGGGCGTGCCGCGGCCGTGCGCCAGCAGGCCGGGCCGGGCGCGGACGAGGTAGGCGTCGAGCGCGGCGCGGGCGTAGCGGCCCAGGGGGACGACGCGGGTGCGCCCGCCCTTGCCGCGCAGGCGCACCTGGTCGTCCTCCAGGTCGTCGACGGCCAGGCCGACGGCCTCGGAGATGCGCGCGCCGGTGCCGTACAGGACCTCCAGCAGGGCGCGGTTGCGCAGGGTCAGGGGCGCGCCGTCGGGGCCCGAGGCGGCGATGAGCCGTTCGACCTCGTCCACCGTGATGGCCTTGGGCAGCCGGCGGAGCTGGCGCGGCGGGCGCACCTGGTGGGCGGGGTCGTGGGCGGTGACGCCTTCGCGCAGGGCGAAGCGGTGCAGGCCGCGTACGGCCGAGACCGCGCGCGCGGCCGAGCTGGCGACGAGCGCGGGGTGCTCGCCGTCGCCCTCGCGCAGCGCGGCGAGGAAGGCCTGTACGTCGGCCTCCCCCACCTCGCCGAGCTCGGCACGGCCGCGCGCCTGCAGATGCTCCATGTAACGGCGCAGGTCACGGCGGTAGGACGCGAGCGTGTTGGCGGCCAGCCCCCGCTCCACCGCCAGATGGGCGAGGTAGCTGGAGAGCACTGCCTCCACGAGCCGGTCCTTCCCGATACGTCACGCCTCCGGGGCGTCGGCCGGGCGCAACGTCGCGAAACCCTCGACCGAAGCCGCATATGCGGCGAGGATACCGGCCACGGCCGGGGAATTGTGGATCATACCCATGAGCGCCTTCTCGACCGCGTCGGGCAGCGGGACCCATTCGACCGGCATGTCGATCTCCTCGTGCCGGTGCACGAAGCCGTTCTCCTCGTCGGGGATCTTGGTGAGGTCGCGGGCGAGGAAGACCCGGATGCGCTCGTCGCTCATGCCGGGCGAGGTGCGCAGGTCGACGAGGGTGTGCCAGGTGGCCGCCCGGTAGCCGGCCTCCTCGGCCAGCTCACGGGCCGCCCCGTCGACCAGCGATTCGCCCGCCACGTCGCGGATCCCGGCCGGCAGCTCCCACATGAGCTGCCGGGCCGGATGGCGGTACTGCCTGATCATGAGGACGCGGTCGAGGTCGTCGAGGGCGAGCACCGCGACGGAGCCGGGATGCACCACGTAGTCGCGGTCGGCGACCTCGTCGCGGGGCATCCTGACGGTGTCGGTGACCACCCGGATGACGTAACCGGAGAAATGTTCCTTGCTCTCGACGACGTCCCACGACTCGGGCGTGTCGCTGATCATGGCTGAGCTCACTGGGCGACCCTAGCGCCCACCCGGCCCTCGGCGTAGTCGAGCGCCGCGCCGATGAGGCCCTTGAACATCGGGTTGGCGCGGGTCGGGCGGGAGCGGAACTCGGGGTGCGCCTGCGTGCCGACGAAGAACGGGTGCGTCTCCACCGGCAGCTCGGTGTACTCGACCAGCCTGCCGTCGGGCGACAGGCCGGAGAAGACCAGGCCCACCTTCTCCAGCTGCTCGCGGTAGGCGTTGTTGACCTCGTACCTGTGGCGGTGGCGCTCGTCGGCCTTGGCCTTGCCGCCGTAGAGCTTGCGGGCGAGCGAGCCCTCGGCGAGCTTGGCGGTGTAGCTGCCGAGGCGCATGGTGCCTCCCATGTCGCGCTCGCCGGCGACGACGTCCTCCTGGTCGGCCATGGTGGAGATGACCGGGTGCTTGGTGTCGGGGTCGAACTCGGTGGAGTTGGCCTCGGTGATGCCGGCCATGTTGCGGGCGGCCTCGATGACCATGCCCTGCATGCCGAGGCAGATGCCGAGCAGCGGGATCTTCTGCTCCCTGGCGTGCCGGATGGCGCCGATCTTGCCCTCGATGCCGCGCACGCCGAACCCGCCGGGGATCAGCACGCCGTCCACGCCGTCGAGCTCGCGCTCGGCGCCCTCGGGCGTCTCGCAGTCGTCGCTCTTGACCCAGCGGATGTTGACCCGCGCGTCGTTGGCGAAGCCGCCCGCGCGCAGCGCCTCGGTGACCGACAGGTAGGCGTCGGGCAGGTCGATGTACTTGCCGACCAGCGCGATGGTGACCTCCTTGGCCGGGCGGTGCACCCGGCGCAGCAGCTCCTCCCACTCCTTCCAGTCGACGTCGCGGAAGGGCAGGCCGAGCCGGCGTACGACGTAGGCGTCGAGGCCCTCGGAGTGGAGCACCTTCGGGATGTCGTAGATGGAGGCGGCGTCCACGGCGGAGACCACGGCGTCCTCGTCGACGTCGCACATGAGGCTGATCTTGCGCTTGATCGCCGTCTGCACGGACCGGTCGGAGCGCAGGACGATGGCGTCGGGCTGGATGCCGATGCTGCGCAGCGCGGCCACGCTGTGCTGGGTGGGCTTGGTCTTGAGCTCGCCGGACGGCCCGATGTAGGGCAGCAGCGAGACGTGCAGGCAGAAGACGTTGTCGCGGCCCACCTCGTGCCGGATCTGCCGGACGGCCTCCAGGAACGGCAGCGACTCGATGTCGCCGACGGTGCCGCCGACCTCGGTGATGACCACGTCGACCTCGGGACCGGCCATGCCCCTGATGCGGTCCTTGATCTCGTTGGTGATGTGCGGGATGACCTGGACGGTGTCGCCGAGGTATTCGCCCCGCCGCTCCTTGGCGATGACGTTGGAGTAGACCTGGCCGGTGGTGACGTTGGCCGAGCCGTGCAGGTCGGTGTCGAGGAAACGCTCGTAGTGGCCGACGTCGAGGTCGGTCTCCGCGCCGTCGTCGGTGACGAACACCTCGCCGTGCTGGAACGGGTTCATCGTCCCGGGGTCCACGTTGAGGTAAGGGTCGAGCTTCTGCATGGTGACCCGGAGACCGCGTGCCTTGAGCAGGCGACCGAGGCTGGAGGCCGTGAGCCCCTTGCCGAGACTGGAGGCGACACCGCCGGTGACGAACAGATGCTTGGTTTGCGATGCGCTGCGCAAAGGGGCTCCCGTGGCTCGATGTGTGGTCGAAGTGTCCACGGGCTCTCAGGATATCAAACAACGCCCCTCACATGCCCGAACGGTATGACCTAGCGGTAACTTTGGTGGCTATGTCACTAGTTCGGCGGATCGTGAACGCGGCGATCCATCGCGCCTACGCGGCGATCCGCCGTGCCGGCGCGATCACTCCGGCCACTCCGGGCGGCCATGAATTCCGCCGGATCGGCGACGGGGTCAGCATCGCGTTCCCTCCCGGGGCGATCTTCGGCGAGGCGTACATCGAGATCGGCGACCACACGCTGATCGGCGAGCGCGTGTCGATCTCCTGCGGCATGAACCCCGGACTTGACCTCGGCCCCTCCTCCATCCTGCGGATCGGCCGCGGCTGCTCGATCGGCCGGGGCAGCCACATCGTGGCCCACCAGTCGATCGACATCGGCGACGACGTCTTCACCGGCCCGTACGTCTACATCACCGACCAGAACCACGTCTACGACGACCCCGACATCCCGATCGGCCGCCAGTGGCCGCGCAACAGCCCCGTCTCGATCGGCTCGGGCTCGTGGCTGGGCGCCGGGGCGATCATCCTGCCGGGCACGACGCTCGGCCGGCAGTGCGTGGTGGCGGGCGGCGCGGTGGTGCGCGGCACCTTCCCGGACCACAGCGTGGTGGCGGGGGTGCCGGCGCGGCGGGTCCGCGGCTACACGCCGGAGCTGGGCTGGCACGACCCCGTACGGCCGGACCCGGCCTCCTGACCCGGGGCGCCGTTGCCCACCGGGGATGGACCGAACTTCCTTCGGTCGGTTAGCGTCGGTTCATGAGGACCCCTGTGTGCGAACGTCTCGGCGTCGAGTTCCCGTTGTTCGCCTTCAGCCACTGCAGGGACGTCGTGGCCGCGGTCACGAACGCGGGCGGGTTCGGGGTGCTGGGCGCGGTCGCGTACTCGCCCGACCAGCTCGACACCGAGCTGACCTGGATCGACGAGCAGGTGGGCGGCAGGCCGTACGGCGTGGACGTGCTCGTGCCCGGCAAGGTGGACGCCGCCGCGCTGGAGGGCGGCCACCTGATGGACTTCGTGCCCGAGCGGCACCGCGACTTCGTCACCCATCTGATGGCGAAGTACCAGGTGGGCGGGTCGGCGCAGCCGATGGCGGCGACGGCGGACTCGTTCGGCCGGCGGGTGACGGCGGCGGGCGCGTCGAGCCTGGTGGACGTGGCGCTCAAGCACCCGATCGGGCTGATCGCGAGCGCCCTGGGCCCGCCCCCGCCGGAGATGGTGGCCAAGGCGCGGGAGGCCGGGGTGCCGGTCGCGGCGCTGGTCGGCACCGTGGAGCACGCGCGCAGGCAGGTGGCCGCGGGCGCGGACCTCATCGTGGCGCAGGGCACCGAGGCGGGCGGCCACACCGGCGAGATCTCCACGATGGTGCTGGTGCCGCAGGTCGTGGACGCGGTCGCGCCGGTGCCGGTGCTGGCCGCCGGCGGCATCGCGAGCGGGCGGCAGATGGCGGCGGCCATGGCGCTCGGCGCGCAGGGCGTGTGGTGCGGCTCGGTCTGGCTGACCACGGAGGAGGCCGAGACGGCTCCGGCGGTCAAGCGGAAGATGCTGGCCGCCTCGTCGCTCGACACGGTCCGCTCGCGTTCGCGCACCGGCAAGCCGGCCCGCCAGCTCAGGTCCGCCTGGACGCAGGAGTGGGACGCCGCCCAGGAGAGCCCCGGGCCGCTCGGCATGCCGCTGCAGATGCTCATCGCCGAAGGGGCGATGGCCCGCATCACCACGGCGGCGGAGCGGGGCGAGCCGGGCGCGCTGGAGCTGGCCAACTACTTCGTCGGGCAGGTCGTGGGCCAGCTCGACCAGATCAAGCCCGCCCGGCAGGTGGTCTACGAGATGGTCAGCGAGTTCGCCGAGGCGGTCGAGCGCCTGGCCCGGCTCTCGGAGTGAGCGCCCCGCCGGAGTAACCTGCGCCTGTGGTCGGCACTCCGCCTGAGCTGGAACGCGGCACCGGCGTCCCCGCGCACGTGCAGATCGAGCGGTGGCTGCTGGAGTCGATCGATCGGGGCGAGCTGGCGCCCGGCGACCGGCTGCCCGGCGAGCGGGAGCTGGCCGGGCGGCTCGGCGTGAGCCGGATGACGCTGCGCCAGGCCCTCGCCACGCTGGAGCGCGACGGACTGCTGGTACGGGTCCCGGGACGGGCGGGCGGGGCGTTCGTGTCCGAGCCGCGCGTCGAGTGCGACCTGACCGGGCTCGCCGGGTTCACCGAGCAGATGCGCCGGGCCCACCTGCGGGCCGAGGCGCGCGTCCTGGCCGCCGCGACCGTGCCCGCGCCGGTGGCGGCGGCCAGGGCGCTGGGGGTCGCGGCGGGCTCGCCGGTGCACGAGGTGGCCCGGGTGCGCTCGGCGGGCCGCTCGCCGGTGGCGCTGGAGCGCTCGTTCTTCCCGCCGCTGCCCGGCTTCCTCGGCGCGGACCTGACGGGCTCGCTGTACGCGCTGCTCGGCGCCCGCTACGACCTGGAGCCACGGACGGCGGTCGAGCACCTGGACCCCGTGATCGCCGGCGCCGGGGAGGCCGCCGAGCTGGGCATCGCGCCGGGCGCGCCGCTCATGCTCATCGAGCGGACGGCGTACGCGGCCGGCGGCACCCCCGTGGAGTACGCCCGCGACCTGTTCCGGCCGGACCGGGTGCGGATCTCGGTGCGCAGCGGAGTCAGCTGAGCGGCGTCTTGACGACCGTGCCCGCCACGCGGGCGCCCTCGATCTCGACCTCCACCTCGGTGCCGATGCCCGCCTCCACGGGCAGGTACGCGTAGGCGATGGAGGCGCGGGCGGTGTAGCCGTAGCCGCCGGAGGTCACCCGGGACACCACCCGGCCGGCCAGGCTGACGGGCTCGTTGCCGAGCGCCACGGCGCGCGGGTCGGCGAGGACGAGGCAGCGCAGCCGCCGTTCCGGGCCGGGGTCGAGCGCGTCGCGGCCGACGAAGTCCTTGTCCGGCTTGACGCAGAAGCCGAGGCCGGCCTCGTACGGCGTGGTCTCCGGGCCGATGTCCGCGCCACAGACGCGGTAGCCCTTCTCCAGCCGGAGGCTGTCGATGGCGCGGTAGCCCCCCGCCACCAGGCCGTGCGGCTGCCCGGCGCGCCACAGGGTCTCCCAGAGCGCGCGGCCGTACTCGCTGGAGCAGTAGAGCTCCCAGCCGGGCTCGCCGACGAACGTCACGGCCAGCGCCAGCACCGGCACGTCGCCGACGGTGGTCTCGCGGGCGGTCATGAACGGCAGGTCCATCGGGCCGGGGGTGAGCCCGGCGACGACGTCGGCGGCGCGCGGGCCCCACAGGGCGAAGCAGGCGTACTGGCCGGTCACGTCGGCGATCCTGGCCTTGGCGCCGGTGAGCGCGGCCTGCCGGCGCAGCCAGCCGAGGTCGTGCGTGCCGAACGCGGTGCCGGTGACGACGAGGAACTCCTCCTCGCCCCGCCGGGTGACGGTGAAGTCGCACTCGATGCCGCCGCGCCGGTTGAGCGCCTGGGTGTAGACGACCGTGCCGATCTCGCGGGCCACCCGGTTGGCGCAGACCCGCTCCAGCAGCTCGGCCGCGTCGGGGCCGGTGACCTCGATCTTGGCGAACGAGCTCTCGTCGAACAGTCCGGCCGCCGTGCGCGTCGCGCGGTGCTCGGCGCCGATCGCGGGCGACCAGCCGCGCCCGGCCCAGCCGTACGGCCGCTCCCCCACGTCGCCGGTGTCGTTGGCCGCGTAGTAGTGGACCCGCTCCCAGCCCGCCTTCTCGCCGAAGACGGCGCCGTGGGCGGCGTGCCAGGCGTAGGCGGGCGAGGTGCGCAGCGGCCGGCCCGCGCCGCGCTCCTCGCCGGGGTAGCGGATGTCGTAGTAGGTCTCGTAGTTCTCCACGGCCCGCTTCAGCGTGTACGACGGTGAGCGGTAGTGGCGGCCGAAGCGGCGCACGTCCATGTGCCAGAGGTCCATCGGCGGCTCGCCCCCGATGATCCACTCGGCCATCACCTTGCCGATGCCGCCCGCGCCCGCGATGCCGTGGGCGCAGAACCCGGCGGCCACGTAGAACCCCGCGACCTCGCTCTCGCCGAGACAGAACTCGTTGTCGGGGGTGAACGCCTCCGGACCGTTGACGAGCTTGCGGATGCCGACGTCGCCCATCGCGGGCACGCGGAGCCGGGAGTTGGCGGAGATCTCCTCGAAGCGCGGCCAGTCCTCGGGCAGGAGGCGGCCGTTGAAGTCGGCGGGCACGGCGTCATAGGAGTCGGGGGCGGCGGTCCAGGGCGCGCAGGTGCGCTCGTAGCCGCCCATGACCAGGCCCCGCACCTCCTGCCGGTAGTAGACGAGCAGGTCGGGGTCGCGCAGGGTGGGCAGGCGGGGGTGGTCGTGGCAGGCGTCGGTGACGACGTACTGGTGCGACATCGGGATGATCGGGACGCGCACCCCGGCCATGCGGCCGATCTCGGCGGCGAACATGCCGCCGCAGTTGACCACGATCTCGCAGTCGATGTCCCCGTGGTCGGTGACGACGCCGGTGACCCGGCCGCGAGCCGTCCTGACGCCGAGGACGCGGACGCCGGTCCTGATCCGCGCGCCGCCCTCGCGGGCCCCGGCGGCGAGGGCGTAGCAGAGCTGGGAGGGGTCGATCTGGCCGTCGGTCGGCAGGTACGCCGCCCCGACCACGCCCTCGGGGTCCATGAGCGGGAACAGCTCCACGGCCTCGGCCACCGAGATCTCCTCCAGCGGCAGCCCCGACGCGCGCGCCCAGCCGATCTGGCGGCGGATCTCCTCCATGCGCTCGGGCGTGGAGGCGAGCTTGATGCCGCCGCACTCGGTCCAGCCGGCGTCGAGGGTGCGGTAGAGCTCGACGGAGTACTGGTTCATGCGGGTGAGCGTGGGATCGGCGCGGAGCTGGCCGACCAGGCCCGCGGAGTGGAAGGTGGAGCCGCTGGTCAGCTCGTCCCGCTCCAGCACGACGACGTCGCGCTCGCCGAGCCGGGTCAGGTGGTAGGCCACGGACGCGCCGCCGACGCCCCCGCCGATGATCACGATGCGGGCCGAGTCGCTCATGATCCGGAGGCTAACCGCCGGGGTGTGAAAGGTCTAGACCGTTCGGCGGCGGGCGGCCTAGCATCGACCATGGCCGTGCCCGAGGCGCCCGTCCCGTCCGAGCTGCTCGACCTGCTGGAGCGCGTCCCCCTGCCGGGCGGCGGGCCGCGCTCGGTCGAGGAGCTGCCCGGCGGGCTCACCAACCGCAACTACAAGGTCGTCACGCCCGCCGGCGCGTACGTGGTGCGGGTGCAGGCCAGCGACGGCGCGCTGCTGGCCATCGACAGGGACGCCGAGCACGCCAGCTCGCTCGCGGCGGCGGCCGCGGGGGTGGGGGCGCCGGTGCACGCGTACCTGCCGGAGCTGGGGGTGCTGGTGGTGGAGTACCTTCCGGCGCGCGCCTTCACCGAGGCGGACCTGCGGGATCCGGCGAACCTGCCGCGGGTGGCGGAAGCGTGCCGGCGGCTGCACGCGGGGCCGCGGTTCCCTCGGGACTTCGACATGTTCGAGGTGCAGCGGCGGTATTTGGGGATCGTGCGGGAGCGGGGCTTCCGGTTGCCGGCGAGATATCTGGATTTCATGCCCGACGCGGCAAACATCCGGAAATGTCTGGAGGTGCGGGCCGAGGGCACCGTTCCCTGCAACAACGACCTGCTGCCGGGCAACATCCTCGACGACGGCGAGCGCCTGTGGCTGATCGACTACGAGTACGCCGGCAACAACGACCCCTGCTTCGAGCTCGGCAACGTCTGGAGCGAGTCCGACCTGCCGCCGGGCCACCTGGAGGAGCTGGTCACCGCGTACTACGGCCGGCGGCTGCGCCACAAGATCGCCCGCGCCCGGCTGCTCGGCCTCATGTCGAAGTACGGCTGGACGCTCTGGGCCGCCATCCAGGACGGCGCGAACGACACCATCGACTTCGACTTCTGGTCCTGGGGGATGGAGAAGTACGAGCGGGCCGTGGCCGAGTTCACCGGCGGCGGGCTCACGGATCTCATGGACGAGGCCGCGCGTACCGACTGAAGCCGGGCAGACTGGAGCAATGCTCGCCGCACTGACCGGCCTGGGCCTGTCCACGGCCGCCGGCCTCAACGCCTACATCCCGCTCCTGGTCGTTGGCGTGCTGTCGAACTTCACCGACACCGTGAAACTCCCCGACGGCTACGCCTGGCTGTCGAACTGGGGCGTGCTCGCGATCATCGCGGTGCTGCTGGCCGCCGAGGTGGTCCTCGACAAGGTGCCCGCCGTCGACAGCGTCAACGACGCCATCCAGACCGTGGTGCGCCCGGCCTCGGGAGGCGTGGTCTTCTCCGCCACCAGCGCCGCCGCCGAGCTGGAGAACTCCTCCTGGATGACCGAGAACCCCTGGGTGGGCTGGCTGCTCGGCATCGGCGTCGCGCTGGCCGTGCACGCCATGAAGGCGGCCGCCCGCCCCCTCGTCAACGTGGGCACGGCAGGGGCCGGCGCCCCCGTCGTGAGCACCGTCGAGGACGCGGGGTCGCTCGGCATGAGCCTGATCGCGATCTTCCTCCCGTTGCTGGTGATCGTCGCGCTGGTGCTGCTCGCCGTGCTGAGCTGGTGGCTCCTGCGGCGCGTACGGCGGTTCCGTGCCCGCAGGCGGGCCGCCCGGAGTCAGCCTCCAGGATGATCCGCGATCACCCTGCGGGCTGATCCGCCGGTTCCCGCGCGCCCCCTACAGTCCTTCCCGGTAGCGAACGCGACGTGTGGGCGTCACGTGGCCCCCGACCCTGCCGCGCCCACGCGGTGAGGGGTCCCGGTGCTCCGCCGGGGCCCCTCACGCTGCCACTCGACGCAGCCACCCCGTCACCAGGTGGACGAACTCCGCGGGCCGCTCCTCGTGCAGCCGGTGGCTGGAGCCCTCCCAGCACACGACCTTGGACGCCGGGTCCTTCAGCAGCCCCGCCTCCCAGGACGCCCGCCCTGAATCGGACCAGATCGACAGCACCGGGCAGGTCCGCCGCGCCAGGTACTCCTCGCTCGCGGGCCGCGCCCCGATGGCGTCCGGCGCGGTGAACATCGCCTCCATCGCCTCGGCCAGCACGTGCGGGGCCATGCCGTGCAGGCGGCGCTTGTGCCAGCGGCGGACGACGGCGGGGGTGGCGGCGTTCGTGCACCACTCGTCGATGGCCTCGGCGGCCTCGTGCGGGCGCGGCCCGCGCAGGCCCGCGACCATCCGGGGGAAGCCGCGGACGATGTCGTCGGACATGCCGTAGCCGGGATCGACGGCGACGAGCGCGCGGACCCGGTCCGGATGCTCGACGGCGAGGACGGAGACCACCTGGGCGCCCATCGAGTGGCCGACCGCGACCACCTGCCGGACGCCGAGGTCGTCGAGGAGCGCCTTGAGGTCGGCGGCCATCGCGCGGGGCGTGTTGCCGGTCTCCGGGACCGACGAGTAGCCGTGCCCGCGCAGGTCGGGGGCGATCACGCGGTGGCCGGCGGCGGTCAGGGCGTCGATGTGCCAGGACCACTGGTGGGAGTCGGTGCCCCAGCCGTGCACGAGCAGCAGCGGCGGGCGTTCGGCGTCGCCGGTGCCGTCGTCGGTGTAGAAGAGCCGGACGTCGCCGGCCACGTCGGCATAGGCCATCGGTCAGCCCACCCCGCCCGCGCCGGGGCTCGTCCCTGGGCTCGTCCCCGGCGCTGGGCCTGCGGCGGGGCTCGCCCCGGGGGCCGGGCTGGGGACCGGGCTGGGGGCCGCGCCGGGGGGCGGGCCCAGGAGGGCGGCCTCGCCCGCCGTCCAGCCGCCGTCCACGGCCAGCTCCGCGCCGGTCACGTACGACGCCGCGTCCGACAGCAGGAACGCGATCGCCTCGGCCACCTCCTCGGGCTCGCCCCACCGCCCGGCCGGGGCCAGAGGGAAGGTCCCCTCTCCGGAGACGGCGCCGAACGGCCGGGTCATCGGGGTGACGATCATCCCGGGATGCACCGAGTTGACGCGGATCCGATCCCGCGCGAACTCCAGCGCCGCGATCTTCGTCAGCCCGCGCACGCCCCACTTGGAGGCGCCGTACCCGCCCGTTCCCGGCAGCGCGAAGAGCCCGGCGACGGACGACAGGTTCACGATCGCGCCGCCGCCCGACGCCCGCATGGCCCCGGCGACGGCCTTGAGCCCGAGGAAGACCCCGACCAGGTTGATCCGCAGCACCCGTTCGAACTCCGGCAAGGACTGCTGCTCGATGGTCACGGCGGTCGCGATGCCCGCGTTGTTGACCAGGCCGTCCAGCCGCCCGAACTCCTCGACCGTGCGCGCGACCACCGCCGCCCACCGCTCCTCGTCGGTCACGTCGTGCGGCAGGAACCGCCCGCCGATCTCCTTGGCGGTGGCGGTCCCCTCCTCCTCCAGCACGTCGGTGAGCACGACGTGCGCCCCGCCCGCGGCGCAGCGCCGCGCGGTGGCCGCGCCCATGCCGCGCGCTCCCCCGGTGATGATCACAACCTTGCCGTCCAGCATGCCCGCCGCCGCCCTTCCGCCGCGATCCAGCTCCGACCTTTGTGCACTGAAACACGACTCCTCTCCTGGATCAAGTGCTTGCTTGGCACAGACAGGGGCGCGGGCCGGGGCGCGGGCCGCGCGGCGCGCCAGGACCGCCGGGGCCGACTATCCTCAAGACAACGACACCGACAAGGGGGGTGACGGAGATCGGCGAATTCCTCGTCGTCGTCCTGGTGATTCTGGCGTTCCTCCTGCTGCTCGGAGGCGTCGGCATCTACCTGCTGGTCAAGCTGGGTCGAAAGGCCGCAGGCCACGCCAAGCAGGCAGCCGGCCGCCTCAGCACGCACGTCAACGCGATGGGCACGGGCGACGCCGCCGAGGTCGAACGCCTCCGCCTCGACCTGCGCCGCGAGGTCGCCCTCACCCGCCAGGCCTTCGAGCACGCCCAGCGCCAGGGCTGGGGCCTCGGCGACCTGCCCCGCCTCCTCGCCGACCTGGAGGCCCAGGCCGAGGTCCACGACGGCCAGCTCGGCATGTACGCCCAGCAGCGCCGCGTCTCCCCCTACGTGGACCACGCCACGCTCGGCCGGCTGCGCGAGCACCAGGCCACGCTGACGGCCATGTGCGCCCGCATCCGCGCCGACCTCCTCGGCGACCAGGTCCAGCACACCGCCGCCGGGATCGCCGACCTGTCGTCGCGTACGGACCTGGAGATCGAGGCCCGCCGCCGCCCGCCGGACCCCCTCGAAGAGATCGACGAGCTCTACCGCCGTTCCCTCGACGAACGCCGAGAACGCCCCTGACGTTCACTGATCGTGGCATCCTTGACACGCAGAGCAAGGAGTCACGTCGATGACCGCGGCCTTTCCCAAGTGGTTCCACCCCCGCCCGCGCGGCGGTTGGACCGCCGACATGCTCGACCACCTTCCCCCTGGCGCGCCGCGGCACGTCGAGCTGATCGACGGGTCACTGATCACGATGCCGCCTCGGACGGCGTTCCAGCTTTACGCGGTCCGGCTGTTCGAGAACCGCCTGAAGCCACCGGAGCACCTCGCGGTGGTCCGCGAGATGACGGTGACCCTGGGCATGCGCCAGCGGCCGGAGCCCGGCATCCTCCTGGTGGAGAAGTCGGCGATCACCCCGCGCACCACCTCCTTCCGGCCCGAGGACGTGCACCTGGTGGTGGAGGTCGTCTCGGAGGAGTCGATGGACCGCGACCGCACCACCAAGCCGATCAAATATGCCGACGCCGGCATCCGGCATTTCTGGCGCGTCGAACAGGAGGACGGCCTGCCGGTCGTCTTCACCTTCGAGCTGGAGCCGGACGTCAAGGCTTACGTCCCCACCGGCATCCACCGCAAGAGACTGCAGCTCGACATCGGTTTCGACGTCGACCTCGACCTGCATCTGAGCTGGCCGCCGCGCTCTCAGCGGTAACGAGCCAGTTCCCACGGGTCGTGCGCGGAGAACACCTCGACCTCGTCCCCGTGGTCGCGTACGAGCTCGCGCAGCCGGGCCTGGGTGCCGAGTCGCAGGTCGCGATGCACCTCTGAGCGGGTCTGGACGAAGTCCAGCAGCGGGTGCGGCTCCTTCAGCGCCTCCAGCTCACGGTGGTAGTAGTAGGCGTCGCCGCAGTGCAGGAGCCACCGGCCGCCGTCCCGCACGGCGACCCCCGTGTGGCCGGCGGTGTGCCCGCCGAGCGGGATCAGCTTGATCTCCGGCGGCAGCCCTTCCGGCTGCACCGCCGTGAAGCCGAACCACTCCTCCCCCGGTACGGGACGGTAGGTGACCCAGTCGGGGCCGTGAGCCCAGTGAGCGGGACGGTAGCGGGAGCCGGCCGCCTCGGCCAGGGCCGCTTCGAGCTCGGCGGCAAGCACATGAACCCGCGCGCCGGGGAAGTCGGGAAGGCCGCCGCAGTGGTCCACGTCCAGATGGGTCACGATGATGTGCCGGACGTCGGACGGCGTGTGGCCGAGCCGGGCGATCTGGCGGACGGCCGTCTCCTCCTCGTCCAGGACGGGTTGCGCCATCTCGACCCATTCGACCCCGAGCGTGCCGCCGGGGTCGCGGACATCGCCGAGACCGAGTCCGGTCTCGACCAGCACCAGGCCGTCGGCGTCGGTTTCGACCAGCAGACAGTGGTTCACGGCGGGCGCGGGCGGAGGACCGTCGTAGGTGGCCTCGATCGTCCGCACGGATCCGCAGTTCAGATGATGGATCTTCATGGCGTCTAGACTGCGACTTGAAGCGCGGTTCAAGTCAAGGGGCAGTGATGGACGAGGATTGGCTGGACATCGCCGAGGTGGCGCAGCGGTCCGGGCTGGCGCCTTCGGCGCTGCGGTTCTACGAGAAGAAAGAACTGATCGCCTCCGCCGGACGCAACGGGCTCCGCCGTACGTACCATCCGGACGTCCTGGACCGCCTGGAGCTGATCACGTGCGCGCGTGACGCCGGATTCTCGGTCGCGGAGATCGGCCGGTTCCTGGCGGCCCGGCCCGGAGACCCGGATCTGCGCGCCCGCATGGCCGCCAGGGCCGGCAGCCTCGATGAGCAGATCGGCCGGCTCACCCGGCTGCGCGACAGCCTCCGCCACGCCGCCGTCTGCGATCACGAGCCGATCATCAAATGCCCCGACTTCAAACAGGCCCTCGGCACCAGGCCCGCCCGACCTCAGCCGCGGCCCCATTCCCCGTAGACCAGGGCGGCCAGTTCGGCCTCCGTCGCGCCGGCGTTGGCCGCCGCCTTGGTGGCCTGGGCCTGGGCCGTCGTGGGCAGCAGGCCGGCCAGCAGGATCGGCAGGGACAGGCGGCGCAGCAGCACCTCCGCGGCCGAGACGCCGTACGGGCGGCGGGTCACCGCCACGTTCACCCGCAGCGCGTGCTCGTTGCCCGGCGGCACGCCGGGACGGTCGATCTCGACGGCGGCGTAGCGGAAGCCGTTCGCCAGGTCGCAGGGGGCGCAGCCGGCCGGGCCCCGGCTGAGCCGGCCGCCGCACTCGGGGCAGGTCAGCCGGTCGTAGGCGGCGTCCACCACTCGCCAGGGGTGCCGGTCGGGCTCGTCCACGACCATCTCGGCGATGAGGAGTTCGCCGGGCGGGTTCGCGGTGCCGAACTCGCGCTCCACGAAGGCCAGCCAGCCCTCCTCGACGATCTCGTCCACCAGGGCCGCGCACCGCGCACAGGCGGGCGCCCCGGCGGGCTCCCAGTGACCGCACTCCTCACATCGCCGCATGTCCCGAACGTACGCAAGCGTCCGGGCGCGGCGCATCCCGTTATCGGGCCGCCGGGGCGCTCTCCAGCTCCGCGATCGTGGCCCTGAGCCAGGTCAGCTCGGCCTGGCTGGTGGCCTGGGCGATGACGAGCAGGCCCTGCCGGAACGGGTCCGCGAACTCCTCGGCCGCCATCGGCCGCTCGCCGTCGTAGAAGAAGCTGGTCGGCTCCTCCAGGAACGTCAGCCGCCTGCGCAGCACGGCCGCCTGCGCGTCCGGCTCGTCCAGGAGGCGCAGGAACGCCAGCAGCGTGAACCAGCGGTTCTCGTCGCTGATGTCGAGGTCGGCGGGCTCGCGCAGGCGCCGCTCCAGCTCCGCACGGCCGTCCTCGGTCAGGTAGAGGACGCGGCGGGGCGCGGCGGCGACGCCCGGCTCGTCCTTCCTCGTCACCCATCCGGCGGCGGCCAGGCGCTTGATGGCCGGGTAGAGCGTGCCGTCGGCCACCGGGCGTACGTGCCCCATGAGGGCGGCCACCCGTTTACGCAGCTCGTAGCCGTGCAGGGGGTGGTCGCTGAGGAACCCGAGTATCGCCAGCTCCAACATGACGATGAGCATACCTCGGTGCCGATATATATTGATCCCGAGGTATGAGGAGGCCGTCATGCACGATGCCATCGTCCATCCCAGCGGCGCCCGCATGCGCTGGGTCGAGCTGCCCGGCCCGGATCCGGCCCGGGTCTACGTCCACGGACTCGGCGCCACCTCGGCCCCCTACTACGCGGAGGTCGCCGCTCATCCGCTGCTGCCGCGCCGCCGTTCCCTCCTGATCGACCTGCTCGGGTTCGGCATCAGCGACCGGCCGCGGGATTTCGCGTACACGCTGGAGGCCCACGCCGGCGCGCTGGCCGCCGCCCTGGAGAAGGCGGGGGTCGCCGACGCGGCGCTCATCGCCCACAGCATGGGCGGGGCCGTGGCCATCGTCCTGGCCGCCCGGTATCCCGAGCTCGTCTCCCAGCTGGTCCTCGTGGACGCCAACCTCGACCCCTACCCTCCGGCCCCGGTGCCGCCCGGCGGCAGCGGCATCGCGAGCTACGGGGAGGAGGAGTTCGTCGGCGGCGGGTGGAAGGAGGTGCGCGACCGCGTGGGGCCGCACTGGTGGTCCACGATGCGCCTGGCCGACCTGCGCGGGCTCCACCGCACGGCCGTCAGCCTCGCCCGGGGCACCGATCCCACGATGCGCGAGCTGCTCGTGTCGCTGCGGATGCCGCGTACGTACCTGCATCCGGAGGGCGGCGCCCCGGACGACGCCGACGGCCTGCGGGCGGCCGGGGTCCGGGTGCTGTCCATCCCGGAGTCGGGCCACAACATCATGCTCGACAACCCGGACGCCTTCGCCCGAACCCTCAACGATCTCCTCCCCTGACCACCCCGCTCCCCCGCCCTCCGGCCATGCAGGCCAGAGGGCGGAGGGAGGCGGGTAGGCGCGGGCGCAGGCCAAGGCGCGGGTACGGACCCAGGCGCAGGTGCGAATGCAGGCGCGGGTGCGGACCCGGGCGCAGGTGCGAATGCAGGCGCAGGTGCGAATGCAGGCGCGGGCGCGGACCCGGGCGCAGGTGCGAATGCAGGCGCAGGTGCGAATGCAGGCGCGGGTGCGGACCCGGGCGCAGGTGCGAATGCAGGTGCAGGCGCGGGTGCGGACCCGGGCGCAGGTGCGAATGCAGGCGCAGGTGCGGGTCCGCGCCCAGATGCGGGCGCGGACCCTTGTGTGAGTGCGGACCCAGGTGCGGGCGCGGGACCCGAGTGCGGCTACCGGCCCAGGTGCGGATGCGGAGCCGGGTGCGGATGCGGATCAGCCTGTGGGTGTTTCGGTGGTGGTCGGTGTTTCGGTTGTCGTGGGTGTGCCGGTCTCCGTGGGGGTGCCGGTCACGGCGGGGGTGGCGCTGCCGCGGTTGGTTGCCTCGCCGGTTACCGCGTCGATGGCGACTTCCTGCTTGGTCCCGTTCGGGAGGATGACGTCGGCCTCCCAGACGGGCTTGCCGTGTTCGGAGTCCAGGTTGAGCTCCGTCACGCGCCCCTCGGGGACGGTGGCGGTGATCTTGTCCAGGGCCTGGGTCCAGTCGACCTTGACCGCGCTCAGCAGGTTCTTGAGCTCGGCCATGTCCTCCGGATCGTCGTCCTCCAGGCTCGGGCCGGAGACGACCTTGCCGTCGGCGACGTCCAGCCGGCGCTCGGTGCCGTCGCGGTCGGCGACCTGCACCTCCCAGCGCTTGCCGTTCTCCTCGCTCTCGATCGAGACGAGCGTGGCGCCGGACGCGGCGGCGAGCGCGGCCTGGGCGGCGCGCTTCAGGTCGTCCGCCCCGGCGGCGCCGGGCGTGCCGGCGGTGGGCGAGCCCGTTGCGGGAGTGGACACCATCGGGCCGGTGGCCGGGGCGCTCGGCACGCCCCCGGTCGGGCTGGGCGGCTGGGCGGCCAGCCGCTCGATCCCCTGTGCTTCGTGCGCGGCCTGGCCGCCGCACGCTCCCGTCAGCAGCGCGGCGCCGGCCAGGACCCCCGTGAGCGTCTTGTTCATGGAGGCTCCGCTGCCCACCGGCGCCGGGTCCATGCCGCGCCCGGCCGAGCCACGGCCACTGGGCGAGGGCTACTTGACGCCGGCCTCGCGCATGTCGCGGAGCTCGCGCTTGAGCTCCTTGATCTCGTCGCGCAGCCGCGCCGCCACCTCGAACTGCAGGTCGGCCGCCGCCTGGTGCATCTGCTCGGTGAGCGACTCGACGAGCGACTCCATCTGGGCCCGCGGCATCTCGCCGGCGATGGCCTTGGCGTGCTGCCCGGCGGCGCGGCCGCCGAAGCCGGGCACCGGGGCCTTGCCGCGCGACTGCTGGCGGCCGCCTCCGCCGAGGAGCTTGTCGGTGTCGGCGTCCTCGCGCTGCAGCGAGTCGAGGATGTCGGCGATCTTCTTGCGCAGCGGCTGCGGGTCGATGCCGTTGGCCTCGTTGTAGGCGATCTGCTTGGCCCGGCGCCGGTTGGTCTCGTCGATCGCCCGCTCCATGGACGGGGTGACCTTGTCGGCGTACATGTGGACCTGGCCCGACACGTTACGGGCGGCGCGGCCGATGGTCTGGATCAGCGACGTCTCGGAGCGCAGGAAGCCCTCCTTGTCGGCGTCGAGGATGGCGACCAGCGACACCTCGGGCAGGTCGAGGCCCTCGCGCAGCAGGTTGATGCCGACGAGCACGTCGTATTCGCCGGTGCGCAGCTCGCGCAGCAGCTCGATGCGGCGCAGCGTGTCGACCTCGCTGTGGAGGTAGCGGACCCGGATGCCGAGCTCCAGGAGGTAGTCGGTGAGGTCTTCCGCCATCTTCTTGGTCAGCGTGGTGACGAGCACCCGCTCGTCGCGCTCGGCCCGCTCGCGGATCTCGTGGACCAGGTCGTCGATCTGGCCCTTGGTGGGCTTGACCACGATCTCGGGGTCGACCAGGCCGGTCGGGCGGATGACCTGCTCGACGACCTCACCCTTGGCCCGCCCCAGCTCGTAGGGGCCGGGCGTGGCCGACAGGTAGACCGTCTGCCCGATCCGCTCCAGGAACTCCTCCCACTTGAGCGGCCGGTTGTCCAGCGCCGACGGCAGCCGGAAGCCGTGGTCGACCAGGGTGCGCTTGCGCGAGGCGTCGCCTTCGTACATCGCCCCGATCTGCGGCACGGTCTGGTGCGACTCGTCGAGGACCAGCAGGAAGTCCTCGGGGAAGTAGTCGAGCAGCGTGTTGGGCGCGCTGCCGGGGGCCCGGCCGTCCATGTGGCGCGAGTAGTTCTCGATGCCGGAGCAGGTGCCGATCTGGCGCATCATCTCGATGTCGTACGTCGTGCGCATCCGCAGCCGCTGCGCCTCCAGCAGCTTGCCCTGCCGCTCCAGCTCCGACAGCCGCTCGGCCAGCTCCGCCTCGATGCCCGCGACCGCCGCGGCCATGCGCTCCTCGCCGGCGACGTAGTGGGAGGCGGGGAAGATGTAGAGCTCCTCGTCCTCGGTGATGACCTCGCCGGTGAGCGGGTGCATCGTGGACAGCTTCTCGATCTCGTCGCCGAACATCTCGATGCGGACGGCGAGCTCTTCGTACTTCGGGATGATCTCGATGGTGTCGCCGCGCACCCGGAACGTGCCGCGGGTGAAGGCGAGGTCGTTGCGGGTGTACTGCATGTCGACCAGGCGGCGCAGGAGCTGGTCGCGGTCGATGTCCATGCCGACGCGCAGGCGAGCCATGCGGTCGACGTATTCCTGCGGGGTGCCGAGGCCGTAGATGCACGACACCGAGGCGACCACGATGGTGTCGCGCCGGGTGAGCAGCGAGTTGGTGGCCGAGTGACGCAGCCGCTCGACCTCGTCGTTGATCGAGGAGTCCTTCTCGATGTAGGTGTCGCTCTGCGGGACGTACGCCTCGGGCTGGTAGTAGTCGTAGTAGGAGACGAAGTATTCGACCGCGTTGTTGGGCAGCATCTCCCGCAGCTCGTTGGCGAACTGCGCGGCGAGCGTCTTGTTGGGCTGCATCACCAGGGCGGGCCGCTGCAGCCGCTCGATCAGCCAGGCGATCGTGGCGGTCTTGCCGGTGCCGGTGGCGCCGAGCAGGACGCTGTCCTTCTCGCCGGCCTTGACGCGGCGCTCCAGCTCGGCGATGGCCGTCGGCTGGTCGCCCGAGGGAGTCATCTCGGTGACGACCTCGAACGGCGCCACCTTCCGCTGCAAATCTGTGACCGGACGCATGCTGCCACTGTAGGTGCCGCGACCGACAGAATCCGACCTCAGGCGGACCGCTCGCCGATGCGCGGGAAGGGCGTGGTGGAGAAGACGACCTCGACGGGCACCTCGAAGTAGCCGGCGATCCTCAGCGCCAGGTGAAGGCTGGGGCTGTACTCGCCCCGCTCCAGGTAGCCGACGGTCTGGTAGTGCACGCCCAGGGCGTCGGCCAGTTGTCTTCTGGTCACGTTCCGCTCGGCCCGGAGCAGCGCGATGCGGTTGTAGACGGTCTCGCTCATCACCGCGTATCTTCTCAGCCCCGCGCCCGGCCCACCTCAATCGTAGATCTACTACATAGGTGGCATGTCTACTACAAGGCGCAACAGACCTGTGACATCCCTTTGCAAGTGAATAGTAAGTGGCACCCGATACGGTCGGATTCGCGCCGGTAGTGGAAAAGAGAGGTTCGATGTCACGACCCAGAGAGGCACTGATCCAGGCAGGTCAGGGCATAGCCCAGGCGGTGGCCCAGGGGGGTGACGTACGCGGGGCGGTCGGCCAGGTCGCCGGCCAGTTCGCCGGGCAGGTGGGCGGCCCAGGAGGCCAGCGCGGCAACCAGGGCCAAGCTCCCGGCTTCGCGCTGAACCCGCACGACTTCGCGGCGGACAGGGACGGCGGCGCGTCCGTCGGCACGCTCATCGAGGCGCGCACCGCCTCGCTGAACGAGGCCGGCGAGATCGTCAACCGCAGCTTCGCCGAGAACGGCATGCACGTCATCTCGCCGGTCGTGATCCCCAAGAGCGGCACCGCCAAGGTCCTGGTGCCCCTGGGCATCCTCGTGGCGCTCGGCCTCATCGGCGCGCTCGGCAACGTCATCCCGAACACCGACCTGTTCTTCGGGCCGCACTACTGGGTGACGCTGGTCCTCGCGGCCGCGTTCCTGTGGTGGCGGCGCAGCGTGGTGATGGTGCCCGAAGGCTGCAAGGCGCTCATCACCAAGTTCGGCAAGCTGGTGCACATCGCCGACCCGGGCCGGGTGACGCTGTTCAACCCGTGGAAGCGGGTCAGCTACATCGTCAACACCACCCGTGAGTACCCGTTCAACGCCCCCATCCGCGAGGCGCCGACGCAGCAGGGCGTCAAGGCGAGCGTGGACCTGTTCCTGCAGTTCAGGATCGAGAACCCGGCGGAGTTCATCTTCGTGCTCGGCTCGGTCAGCGGCTTCCAGTCCAAGCTGCAGAACGCCATCAGCGAGGTCACCCGCTCCCTCATCTACGCCCAGCGCGCCGAGGACATCTACGACCTGGTGGGCGAGAGCACGCTCGGCATGCTGGAGAGCCTGAACCAGCAGTTCCTGCCGGCCGTCCGGCTCACGGACGTGAACATCACGCACGCCGAGCCGTCCAGCCAGGAGTACCGCATGGACCTGGCCGCCCCCGAGATGGTCAGGGTCGCCAAGGAGGCGTACACCTACGAGTACGAGCTCCAGCTCCGCAAGGAGCAGAACGAGGGCGACCTGGTCAAGGAGCTGGCCGGGCTCCAGGAGACGCTGAGCGCCATCCAGGCGGAGATCGCCGGCTACCAGGCCCGCATGGACACCGCGCTGGAGCGCGCGACCCACCAGGCCACGGCGCAGGCCAGGCAGCGCCTGGTCGAGGCCGAGTCCACGGCCAACGCCAACGCCGCGCTCCTGGAGGCGCAGGCACTGGACATCAGGGCGCTGTCGGCCGCCGAGGCCCCCGAGATCCTCGACTACCGCTTCCAGCAGGACCTGCTCGCCAAGCTGGAGTCCGTCGCCACCCGGCTGCCCCAGGTGGTGCAGGTCGGCGAGCAGAGCGACATCGACTTCCTCGCCCTCGCCCAGCAGCTCGTGGGCGGCAAGGGGGCGCAGCTCTTCTCCGCCGAGGACATGGCCGCCATCCGGTCCCGCCTCGACGAGATCGGCACCCGTGTCCGCGACCGCGAGGCCGAGATCGCGGCGCTGCTCAGGAAGGCCGCGGCCGACGTCGCCGGCGCCCAGGAGCCGCCCGTGCCCGACCAGGACCTGGAGCGAACCGTCGAACGCCTGCTGCCCGGCAAGGGGGAGATCCGATGAGCCGCGAGTTCTCCAAGATCAAGGAGTCGGTCGCCTCCTGGGGCGACATCCGCCAGCTGCTGAGGGGCGGCGAGCAGGGCCAGCTCGTGCCCGTCGTCATCCCCAAGGACCGGCGCGGCTTCGCCTGGATGACGCTGATCTTCCTGGCGCTCTACTTCGCGGGCATGGCCGCGCTGACCGACTTCACGGTCTCCGCCGCGCTGCTGGCGCTGCTGTTCCTGCTGCTCGCGCTGGTCACGATGTGGCGCAAGGCGATCATCGAGATCGAGGAGGGCACCACCGGCGTGCGCAGCCGCTGGGGCGCCATCACCGGCACGCTGCCGCCGGGCCGGCACTACCTGTGGCTGCCGTGGGACCGGGTGGACGCGGTCGTCGACACCTCCACCGAGATCCCGTACTCGGCGCCCATCGTGGCCTGCCCCACGGCCGAGAACGTGCCGCTGAAGTCGATCGAGTTCTTCCTGAAGTTCCGGATCGTCGACCCGGTGGCCTTCCACCGCACGATCGGCGCGGGCAACTTCGACCTGGTGCTGTCCAGCGCCGTGCAGGACGCGATCCGCCAGCGCAGCCGCAGGGTCAACACCGAGCGGGCCTACGACCTGCGCGGCTCCGACGTCGGCGACATGCAGGACGCGCTCAACCGGCAGCTCGGCCGCTACGGCGTGCGCATCACCGGCGCGAACATCCCCGACGTCCAGCTCCCCGACCAGTACCAGCAGCACCTGGCCACCAGGGAGAAGGTCGCCAAGGAGCTGTCGGCGTACGAGCGCGAGTGGGAGCTGACCCGCAAGCGCCGCATCGACACGCTGCTGATGGAGATCGAGCGCTCCAAGAAGACCCGCGACGCCCGCGTGGTCGAGGTCAAGGCCGCCTACAACACCGCGCGCAAGGACGTCGCGCGCATGCTGGAGGAGCAGGAGACCGAGGCGCAGCGGGTCACGTGGGAGATCGAGGCGCGCGGCAGGGCCGAGCTGACCGCCGCCGAGAACGAGGCCAAGGCGCTGCGCCGGCTGGCCGAGTCCTACCGCGACAACCGGGCCGTGCTGCAGTACGAGCTGGCCAGAAGGCGGCTCGACGTCGGCGCCCGCCTGGCGGAGAACGCCCCCCAGCCGCTGGTCGTACGGACCCAGCAGGGCCAGGGCGACTCCGCGCTGTCCACCCTCCTCCTGGCCCAGTTGCTCCCCCGCCTCTCGGGCCAGAACGGCCACTCCCCTTCCGCTCAGTAACCAGGAGAAGAACCCCATGGTGTTCCGCAAACTGATGGCCGCGTTCGGCGCGGGCGTCGAGGTCGACACGGTCCTCACGAACACGGGCGTGCGGCCGGGCGAGAGCCTGCACGGCGTGGTCAATTTCCGCGGCGGCAACAACGACTACAAGGTCGAGGGCATCTACATCGACCTGACCGCCGTGGTCGAGGTGGAGTCCGGCGACAACGAGTACAAGACGAGCTACAGCTTCCTGCGCCAGCAGGTCGCGGGCACGTTCCAGCTCGCCGCCGGAGCCCAGCACCAGCAGCCGTTCCAGATCGCGATCCCGTGGGAGACGCCGATCAGCGCGATCGGCGGCCACCCGCTGCACGGGATGAAGCTGGGCGTCCAGACGGAGCTGGCCCTCGCGGGCGCGCTCGACAAGGGCGACCTCGACCCGCTGTTCGTCAGCCCGCTGCCGGCCCAGGAGTACGTCATCGCGGCGCTCGACCGGATGGGCTTCCACTTCAAGAAGGCCGACCTGGAACGCGGCACGCTGTACGGCTCCACGATGCCGTTCTTCCAGGAGATCGAGTACTACGCCGGCGGGCAGTGGCGGCGCCACTTCAACGAGCTGGAGCTGACCTTCATCGCCGGGCCGCGGCAGATGGACGTCATCCTGGAGGCCGACAAGCGCGGCGGCTTCCTGACCTCCAGCCACGACGCCTACAACCGCTTCACCGTGCACTACGACGGCCCGCCGCACGCGGCGGAGCAGGCGCTGCAGCACGGCCTGGAGCAGATGGCCCGCCACCGCGGCTGGTTCTGAGCCGGGTCACGTCCCGGGCGGAGGGTGCCGCCCGGGGCGACGTCCCCGGCATCTTTCGCCAGGTGATCGTTCTCTGGTGGTCTCCTTGCGCGGTCGTTACCATGACCTCGGGGACTGACTGATCGTCGGACGGCGGGGCGAAGATGGCACGGTTCGTGTGGGCGATGAAGCGGGCCGCTCCGTGGGCGGCGCGCAACGCCGACGGCGCCATCGCCCTCATCCTGGCCGTCGTCGTGGGCGTGCTCGGCATCATGCCCAATGAGATGTTCGGCAAGGACGGCCAGGACATCCAGCGCCAGCTCGTCAACGCCGCGACGCTGGTCATCCTCGCGCTGGTGGCCACCGCGCTGCTGCGCGACCGGCTGCGCCAGGCCCCCGTCGAGCGGACGATCACCTCGGGCGCGCTGGCCGAGCTGCCGGTGCGCCTGGCGCGCATGGAGCAGATCGAGAGCCTCGCCCACAGCACCCGCCGCGCGCTCGACGCCCTGCAGCTCGTCCGCGTGCTGGGCAGCCGGCAGGAGATCGCGCAGTCGCACGCCGAGGCGCGCAAGGACACCGCCCGCTGGAGCTTCAAGGGCGGCACCGGCACCTACCTGCGGGCGGTCACGCTGCCGCTGTGCGTGGCGGCGGCGCGCAGGGAGAAGCGGCACCTCACCGTCAGGGTCGAGGTGCTCGACCCGGCCGACGCCGAGGTGTGCGAGACCTACGCCCACTACCGCCGCTCGCTGTCGGAGTCGCCCGACGCCACCGGCGAGACGTGGACGACCGACCGGGTCAGGAAGGAGTCGTACGCGACCATCCTGGCCGCCTTCTGGCACCGCCAGCGCTACGGCCTGCTCGACATCGCCGTGGGCCTGTCGGCCACGATGACCACGTTCAGGTGGGACCTGTCGAGCACCCGCCTGATCATGACGGTCGAGGACCCCAACATGGCGATGACGGCGCTCGCCGGCACCTTCTACTACGAGAACTGCGACACCGAGCTGCGGCTCAGCTTCGAGCAGGCGCGGCGGGTGCCGCTGGAGCAGTACAAGAAGGTGCCGCTGAGCGACGAGCCGACCATCGAGGAGGTGCAGGAGCTGTTCGAGCACATCGGCATGCCCCTGCCCAAGTCGTACGACGGCCGCGACGTGGTGGACATCGCGCGCAAGGCGCTGCGCGCCGTGGACCCCTACGGGCCATGAGCTACCGGGACGTACGCCGCAGGGTGACGGCGGGACAGGCGCGGGAATGGGCCCTGGAGGCGCTGGAACGGCCGCTGAGCGCCGTACGCCATCCCCTGGGCTTCGTCTGCCTGCCCCTGGAGCGCGACGGCGACGAGGGCGTCTGCGTCCATCTGTGGTCCGCCTCGCTCGCCCACGCCGAGAGCACCACCTCGCAGATCCACTGCCACAGCTGGGACCTTTTCAGCCACGTGCTCTACGGGCAGATACGCAACGTGCACGTCAACGTCACGGACGCCGGCGAGCAGGCCACGCACCGGGTGTTCGAGGTGGTCAGCGACGCCTCGGGCGACCGCATCTCGCCCACCGGCCGCACCGTGCGGCACGCCACCGGCCTCGTGGAGGTCTTCGGCCCCGGCGACACCTACACGCTGCCGGCCGGCCGCTTCCACTCCAGCGTGGTGCCCGAGGGCGGCGAGGCCGCCACCGTCGCGCTCGGCAGGGGCCGGCCGGGCAGCCATGACCTGTCGCTCGGGCCGCTCGACGCCGGTCCGCACCGCGTGTCCAGGCAGCCCCTGGACCCCGGCGAGACCGCACTCGCCGTCCGCCTCGTCACCGCGCACCTGACCTGAGGGGTAGCCGATGGACCTGGACCACGCTCGCACGGTCGCCGTCGAGGCCGCCGAGGCCGCGGGAGACCTGCTCAGGGAGGGCACGCGGGGCACGATCGGGGTCCGGGCCAAGGGCGTGGCCGGCGACGTGGTCACCGATCTCGACCTCGCCTCCGAGAAGCTGCTGCTGGAGCGCATCCTGACGGCGTTCCCGTCCCACTCGGTGATCGCCGAGGAGTCCGGGCTGGTGGGGGCCGCGGGCGGCGAGTGGACGTGGCTGGTCGACCCGCTCGACGGCACCAACAACGTGGCGATCGGGCTGCCCGCGTACGTGGTGGGCGTGGCGCTGTGCAGGGACGGGCGGCCGGTGCTGGGCGTGGTGCACGACCCGGTGTCCGGACAGACGTGGTCGGCCCTGCGGGGGCGGGGGGCGACGGCCTCCTCGGGGGCGCGTCTCGCGCCGCCGTACGCGCCGAGCCCGCACGGCCCGCTGCTGGCCTGGACCCAGGGCTACGGCGTCGCCAGGGACGACGCCACGGGCAGCGCGCTCAAGCTGGCGATGGAGCGGGCCGCCCGCCGGGTCCTGCAGCTGTGGGCGCCGCTGCTGTCGTGGGCGATGCTGGCGCGCGGCGACATCGACGGCATCGTCGGCTACCGCGCCGAGGCCGTCGACCTGCCGGCGGGCGCGCTGCTGGCCGTGGAGGCCGGGATCGACATCAGGACGTTGGACGGCGGGCCGTTCGAGGCGTGCATGGACGCGCCCGCCGAGCGGCGCAGCTTCGTCGCCGCCCATCCGCAGGCCATCCCCGGGCTGCTCGCGCTGCTCCACTGATCCGTTCTGTGCACAAGGTTCTGTGCACAAGTACGCGGAAGAAGTGTGTCGCAAGCCGATGAGTTCCGCTCCCGTCGGGCGTCTCATTGGACGACGGCACTTACGGAAGAGGAGCCCGACATGATGACCACGGCCGAACTCGCGCAGGTGCTCTTCACGACCGCTCTGCAGCCCTCCGACGCGCTCTCTCCTCACGCCATCCGCGAGGCCGTGGACGAGCGGCTGTGCGCGTGCGGCGGCGACCCGGCGCGGTGCGCGGGCCAGGTGGCGCAGGAGGCCGGCGACCACCCCGAGGCGTACGCGCGGCGCATGCGCTGGGCGCTCGGCGCGGTCGCCGGCGCCTACCAGCTCACCGCGGCCTGACCTTCACAGCGCCCAGACGGTGGCCACCAGGCCCACCACGGCCAGCCCGGCGCCGGTGAGCAGGAAGCGACGCATCGGCACCCGCACCTCGTGCCTGCGGCACGACTCGAACCACAGCAGCGTCGCCAGCGACGCCCACGGCGTCACCACCGGGCCGACGTTGGTGCCCACCAGCAGCGACAGCAGCCGGTCCTGGTCGGCGGCCGGGATGACGCCCTCGACGGCCTTGTACGCGGGCAGGTTGTTGATCGCGTTGGACAGGCCCGCGCCCACGGCGGCGGTGCGGTAGGGGTCGCCCTCGGCGCCGATCATCCAGGTCATGAGGTCGGCGAGACCGTGCCGGCTCAGCGTCGGCACCACCAGGAACAGCCCGGTCACGAACACCACGAGCTGCCACGGGAACAGCCGCCACGACAGGCGCTCCCGCGCGCGCAGCAGGAACGCCGCCAGGACGAGCGCGGCGGCCGCGCCCGCGGCCACGGCCACGTGCGCCTTGAGCAGCAGCAGCACGATGAACAGCAGGCAGCCGGCCGACGCCGCGCCGAACAGCGCCCGGTCGCCGACCGGCTCAAGCACCGGCGGGCTGTAGCGCAGGTCGCCCCGCTCCCCCCGCCGCCAGAAGAACGCCCATAGGAACGCCATCGTCACCAGGATGGCGGCGATCTGCGGGGCCCACATGCGGGCGGCGAACTCCTGGGCGTCGAGGCCGAGCTTGTCCATGGCCAGGAGGTTCGTGAGGTTGGAGACCGGCAGCAGCAGGCTCGCGGTGTTGGCCAGCCAGATCGTCGTCATCGCCAGCGGCAGGGGGGCGATGCGGGCCTTCGGGGCGAGGGCCAGCATCACGGGGGTGAGCAGGACGGCGGTGGTGTCCAGGTTCAGGAAGATCGTGACGAACGACGCGAAGGCCGTACAGAGGAGGAACAGGGCGGCGTAGTTGCCGCGGCCCAGCACCGCCATCCGCGCCGCGATGGCGTCGAAGACCTGGGCCTCCTTGGTCAGCTCGGCCAGCACGATGACCGCCACCAGGAAGATCAGCAGCGGCCAGATCTCGTCCAGGCTCTCGGCGGCGGCCTCCCACGGCAGCAGCCCGGTCGCCACGAACACCAGGCCGAGCACCAGGAGGCCGATCCTGATCCAGTCGAGCAGGCTGAGACGCCACACGCAGAAGATGATCGCACAGTGCTCATGGCCCGCGCTTCGCGCGGGCGGCTCGGTCGCTCAGATCCGCCGCCTTCCCTCGTCACTCCGGTCGCTTCGCTCCCTGCGTTCCTCAGTCCAGGCGACGGCGCTCCCTCGCGGGTGGCCCAGACGCTCAAACCCCCGCCTTCCCTCGTCACTCCGGTCGCTTCGCTCCCTGCGTTCCTCAGTCCAGGCGACGGCGCTCCCTCGCTACGCTCCCTCACGGGGATCTCGCGGGGGATACTGACTGGCATGGCACGTGACGGCAGGCCGACCGACATCTTCGTCAGCTACTCCCCGGCCGACACCGCCTGGGCGACATGGATCGCCTGGGAGCTCGAGGCGGCGGGCTACCGGACGATGATCCAGGCGTGGGACTTCGTCCCCGGCACCAACTTCATCGACTTCATGGACCGCGGGGTCAGCGAGGCCCAGCTCGTCGTCGCCGTGCTCTCGCGCAACTATCTGACCTCGCGCTACGGCCGCATGGAGTGGCAGGCGGCGCTGCGGGCCGACCCCGACAACCCCTCCAACAAGCTCGTCACCATCCGCCTGGAGGACGTCCAGCTCGAAGGGCTGCTGTCCACGATCACCTGGGTGGACCTGCTCGGCGTCACCGACCCGGGCCAGGCCAGGGCGCTGCTGCTGGGCCGGGTCGGCGAGGCGCTGGCGGGCCGGGCCAAGCCGGAGTACGCCCCCGCCTTCCCCGACGCCGGCAGGGGCGGCCGCGCGCCCGCCGCCGCGCCGACGCCGCCGACCCCGGCCGCCGAGCGGGCGCGGACGCGCCGCGCCCCGGTGACCGCGCCCGCCGT